>NZ_JBFTSI010000001.1:0-1450518 GCF_056399945.1 Dyella sp. 01L423
GCGCTGTGGCGCGCTGTGGCCCCACCCGATCCCATCCCGAACTCGGAAGTGAAACGCAGCTGCGCCGATGGTAGTGTGAATTCTCATGCAAGAGTAGGTCACCGCCAGGGGCTTTATCCCTCAAACGCCTTCCCATCCGGGAAGGCGTTTGTCTTTGTGCGTTTTGAAAACAATTCGTGCTGAAAAGCCCATAAAAACAGCTGTTTTTTGCCCGGCGAGTCGGCTTCTTGGCAGAGGATTTGGCCGGCATCGGCATTCCGCTCCCTGCCGGTGGGCGTTCGAATGGACGTCCAAACGCTGCTGGGCAGCAGTTGGCGCGTGGATCACGCGGCCATGGCGCGATCGTCTTGCCTGCGCCTGAATGAGTACGCGAAGTGGGATGCCGCCTGGCGCACGAATTTGCGATGATCAGAGATCCCCTACCGATCATGTGACGCGTATGACGACTCCCCAGCAGAGCCGCCTTGGTCCGCTTTCCTATCTGATTTTCTCTTCCCGCTGGCTGCAGTTGCCGCTGTATCTGGGCTTGATTGCCGCCCAGGCGATCTACGTGGTGCAGTTCATACGCGAGCTGTGGCATCTCATCGACACCACGTTGCTCGGTCACGTTGCCGAAGGTGCCGGTGCGGAGAGCGCCGAGACGACCATCATGCTGACTGTGCTCGGCCTGATTGATGTGGTGATGATTTCCAACTTGCTGGTGATGGTGATCGTCGGCGGCTACGAGACCTTCGTGTCGCGCCTGAAGCTGGAAGGTCATCCCGATCAGCCGGAATGGCTTTCGCATGTGAATGCGACGGTGCTGAAAGTGAAGTTGGCGATGGCCATCATCGGCATCTCGTCGATCCACTTGCTAGCGACCTTCATCAAGGCCGATACGCTCAATGCCGAGACCATCAAGTGGCAGGTGCTGTTGCACCTGGCGTTCGTGGTGTCTGCGCTGGCCCTGGCCTTCATCGATCGCATCATGCAGCCGGGCGACAAGGCCGCCGCGCACTGACGTCGTCGCGGATCGAACTGCTACGCTTGGCCTATCAGCCAAGCGCAGCAGGGGCCGGCAGACGTGGAAAAGCGCTACATCCTTGCCCTTGATCAGGGAACGACGAGCTCGCGGGCGATCCTGTTCGATCATTCGGGATCGGTCGTCGGCGTCGCGCAGCGCGAATTCGCCCAGATCTTTCCGCAGCCGGGCTGGGTCGAGCACAACCCACGCGAGATCCTCACCAGCGTCTTGGTCACCGTGACGGAGCTGCTTGCGAATACACAGGTGGATCTCGGCGAGGTGGCCGCGATCGGCATCACCAATCAGCGCGAAACCACTGTGGTGTGGGACCGGGCGACCGGCCAGCCCATTCATAACGCGATCGTCTGGCAATCGCGCCAAAGCCTGGATATCTGCGAGCAGCTGCAACAGGCCGGGCACGAAGAACTCGTCCGCGAGCGCACAGGCCTGTTGATTGATGCCTATTTCTCGGCGACCAAGCTCCGCTGGATCCTCGATCACGTGGAGGGTGCGCAGCAGCACGCGGAAAACGGCGAGCTGCTGTTTGGCACCATCGACAGCTGGCTGATCTGGAATCTCAGTGGTGGTACCACGCACGTCACCGACGTAAGCAACGCCGCCCGCACGCTGCTGTACGACATCCATCGTCGCTGCTGGGACGACGACCTGCTCGCCATGCTCAATATCCCCCGTGCAATGTTGCCCGAGGTGCGATCGAGCAGCGAGGTCTACGCCCATACGGCGCCTGCCCAGTTCTTCGGTGCGAGCGTACCGATCGCCGGAGTAGCGGGTGACCAGCAGGCGGCGCTGTTCGGGCAAGCCTGCTTCAGTCCCGGCATGGCCAAGAACACCTATGGCACCGGCTGCTTCATGCTGATGAATACGGGTGAGCAAGCCGTATCGTCGACGCACGGTCTGCTCACCACCATTGCCTGGCAGCTGGGCGAGCGGGTGGACTATGCGCTGGAAGGCAGCATCTTCGTCGCCGGCTCGGTGATCCAGTGGCTGCGCGACGGCCTGCGCATGCTGGGCAAGGCATCCGACTCACAGGCCTATGCGGAGCGCGTAGCCTCAAGCGATGGTGTTTACATGGTGCCGGCCTTTGTGGGCCTCGGCGCGCCCTATTGGCGCAGCGACGTGCGCGGAGCGGTATTCGGCTTGAGCCGCGGCACCACCAAGGAGCACTTTGTGCGCGCCGCGCTGGAATCGATGGCCTACCAGTCGCGTGACGTGCTCACGGCGATGGAAGCGGATGCGGGCATCTTGTTGAAGGAACTGCGCGCCGACGGCGGCGCCATCTCCAACGATTTCATGGCGCAGTTCCAGAGCGACATGCTCGGCGTGCCGGTGCTGCGCCCGCGCGTGCAGGAAACCACGGCGCTCGGCGCTGCGTATCTGGCGGGCTTGGCCATCGGCTTCTGGCAGAGCTGCGAGGAGATCGCCAGCTTGTGGCAGGTGGATCGCCGCTTCGAACCGCAGATGCGCGAACCCGAACGGGACGGCCTCTATCGCGGCTGGCAGGAGGCCGTGAACGCCACCATGGGATTTCGCGTGGGCTGAAAACAGACGAGGCCTCCATGGTGGAGGCCTCGCTGTTGGTTCGCATCGGAACGACGAGCGGTCAGCCGATCGCGTAGCCGAACTGCTCTTCGAATTCCTTGGAGAACGACGCGTAGTCGAAGTGCTGATTCTGCGTGCCCGGATGCTCTACCTTCAGCGCACCCATTAGCGAAGCCATGCGGCCCACTGTCGGCCAGTCCTTGCCCTTCATGATGCCGAAGATCAGGCCGGCGCGATAAGCGTCGCCACAGCCCGTCGGATCGATTACCTGGCGTTCGCGTGCCGGCGGGATCTCGTGGATGGTGCCGTCGGTATAGATCTGCGAGCCGCGCGGACCGAGCGTGACGATATAGGCCTTCACGCGCGAGGCGATCTCCTGCGCGCTCCAGCCGGTGCGCTGCTGCAGCAGCTGCGATTCGTAATCGTTGACGATCACGTAGGTGGCTTTCTCGATCATCGCGCGGAACTCGGCGCCGTCGAACAGCGGCATGGCCTGGCCCGGGTCGAAGATGAACGGCACGCCGCGCGCGGAGAATTCGTCCACATGCTGCAGCATGGCGTCGCGGCTGTCAGGAGCCACGATGGCGAAGCTGATGTCAGGGATGTCGCGCACGTGGTTGGTGTGCGCGCTCAGCATGGCGCCTGGATGGAAGGCGGTGATCTGGTTGTTGTCCAGATCGGTGGTGATGAAGCACTGCGGCGTGAACTGGTCATCGAACACGCGCACGTAATCCATGCGGATGCCGCACTTTTCCATATGGACCTGGTACGGACCGAAATCCTGGCCCACCGTGGCCACCGGCAGCGGGTCGGCGCCCAGCAGCTTCAGGTTATAGGCGATGTTGCCCGCACAACCGCCGAATTCGCGGCGCATGCGCGGCACCAGGAACGACACGTTCAGGATGTGAACCTGATCGGGCAGGATGTGATTCTTGAACTGATCCTGGAACACCATGATGGTGTCGTAGGCAAGCGATCCACAAATGACGGCTGACATGATGCGAGGATGGTCCCTGGCAGATGAAGTGGCAGTCCGGGCGGCGCTTGCGCCTGCCTGGCTCAAAGTTCCCGATCATACCGGTAACTTGACTCAACCGCGATGTTCCTGCGCCTGACGGCGTGCTCGACCGGTTCCGTAAAGTCAGACAAAAGACACGTAAAAGTCTCATATCACAGCGTAAACAAAGGCTTTCTTAACGAGAATGTCCTTGCGGTCCTGGTGCATGCTGACTAGACTGGCCCGCTTACTTTTTAGCCACAGCCGGACTACGGCGGACCCATGTTCAAGAAGTTTCGCGGCTTTTTCTCCAACGATATTTCGATCGACCTAGGCACGGCCAACACCCTTATTTATGTAAGGGGACAGGGCATCGTCCTGAACGAACCATCGGTGGTCGCGATCCGTCAGGACCGTGGCCCGGGTGGTCCGCGCGCGGTCGCCGCAGTGGGCAGCGACGCCAAGAAGATGCTGGGCCGAACCCCAGGCAACATCGCCACGGTGCGTCCGATGAAGGATGGCGTGATCGCCAACTTCTCGATGACCGAGGCCATGCTGCAGCACTTCATCAAGCAGGTGCACAAGTCGCGCATGCTCCGTCCGAGCCCGCGCGTGCTGGTCTGCGTACCCTGCGGCTCCACCCAGGTGGAGCGCCGCGCGATCAAGGAATCGGCCGAAGGCGCCGGCGCGCGCGACGTGTTCCTGATCGAAGAACCCATGGCTGCGGCGATCGGCGCCGGTATCCCGGTGCATGAGGCGCGCGGCTCGATGGTGCTGGACATCGGTGGCGGCACCTCCGAAGTGGCGGTGATCTCGCTCAACGGCATCGTCTACTCGCAGTCCGTGCGCGTGGGCGGCGACCGTTTCGACGAGGCCATCATCAACTACGTGCGCCGCAACCACGGCACGCTGATCGGTGAGTCCACGGCCGAGCGCATCAAGCTGGAAATCGGCTGCGCGTTCCCGCAGACGCATGTGAAGGAAATCGAGATCTCGGGCCGTAACCTGGCCGAGGGCGTGCCGCGCATGTTCACCATCAACTCCAACGAGGTGCTGGAAGCGCTGCACGAGCCGCTGTCTGGCATCGTGGCGGCGGTGAAGTCGGCCCTCGAGCAGACCCCGCCGGAACTGTGCTCCGACGTGGCCGAGCGCGGCATCGTGCTCACCGGCGGTGGCGCACTGCTGCGCGACCTGGATCGCCTCATTTCCGAGGAAACCGGCCTGCACGTGCAGGTGGCCGATGAGCCGCTGACCTGTGTGGCCCGTGGCGGTGGCAAGGCGCTGGAGCTGATCGATCAGCACGGCAGCGACTTCTTCGCTCCCGAGTAACCCACACGACAGGGGCGGGTTAGGCCATGGCGCTTGCGCGCGAGGAATCCTCGCCCCTGTTTGCCGGTACCGTTGCCGGTACCCTCAGGCTCATTCTCTATTTAGCGCTGGCCATGGTGCTGATGGTGCTCGACCATCGCAACGGCTGGATCTGGCGGCTGCGCTATGCCACCTCGGTGTTGGTCGAGCCGGTGTACCGGTTGGCCAGCCTGCCGGCGTCCGGCATGCATACGCTCAGCGTGGCCTTTTCCGACCGCAAGATGCTCACCGAGCAGAACCAGCGTCTGCGCGAAGACCTGCTGCTGGCAAACGCCAAGCTCAACCGCATGGCGGCCGTGGCCGAGCAGAACGAGCGCCTCAAGCAATTGCTCGATACCCAGCACAGCCTTGACCTCAACGTGCAGCTGGCCCGCGTGATCAACGTGGACCTGGGCGCCTACCGCCATCGCATGCTGGTCAACGTGGGTTCGCATGACGACGTGAAGCCGGGCCAGGTGGTGATCGACGCTCACGGCGTGATGGGGCAGGTGGTGGAAGTGATGCCGCGCACCTCGCTGGTGATGCTGGTGACCGATCCCGATAGCGCCATTCCAGTGGTGATCGAACGCACCGGCCTGCGCACCGTGGCTTACGGCACGCGCGACGGCGACCTGTTGAGTCTGCCGAATATTTCGATGGCATCGGACGTGCATCCGGGTGACAAGCTGCTCTCGTCCGGCTTGGGCGGTCGCTTCCCGCCAGGCTTCCCGGTCGGCGAAATCCGCAGCGTGGAACCGGCCGCATCGGGCCTGTTCCTGGAAGGTCGCGCCCGTCCTGCGGCGGATCTGGATCGCAGCGACAACGTTTTGATCCTGCACGATCTTGCCGAGCCCGCCGGACCGCCGGCGCCCGCGGCAGAGGTCGGGCCGCCTGCTGACCTGGCTCCAGCACCGGCACCCGCTGCCAGTGCGGCAGCTCCGCCGCGTGCCAGCGTCACGCCGGCGCAGACTCAGCCTTCAACGACGAATCCGCCGGTGCAGCCATGAGCAAACCACGCGTCAGTCTGCTGTGGTTCGTGGGCACCCTGGTGTTCGCCGTGCTCTCCATGCTGATTCCGCTGCCGGCGCCGCTGCAGCCGTTCAAGCCGTATTGGCCGGCCTTGTTCCTGCTGTACTGGGCGCTGGAATCGGGCGACCGGGTGACGCTGGGCATGGCCTTCATCATCGGCCTGTGCGCGGATCTGCTCGACGGCGTGCTACTGGGTGAGCAGGCCATGCGCCTGTGCGCGCTGGTGTTCATTGCGCTGCGCTTCCGTTCGCGCCTGCGTTTCTTCCCCATGTGGCAGCAGACGCTGGCCGTGCTGGCCTTGCTGCTGAACGACCGCATCTTGCTGCTGATCGTGCGCACCTTCGCCGGCGATGCATTGCCGCCGATGACGTGGTGGATTTCGCCGTTTGTCGGCGCAGCGTTGTGGCCGTTCCTGTTCCTGCTCATGGACGACCTGCGCATGCGCCTGCGCATCCAGTAACGCCATGGCCATACGGCGACGCTCCATCAAGGACACGCGTGGCGAAGCCGCGCTGTTCCGCGTGCGCGCCATGGTCGGCTTTGCGCTGATTCTGATCGGCCTGGGCACGCTGGTGGCGCGCTACCAGTACCTGCAGGTGCAGCGTCACGACGAATTTGCGCTGCGTTCGGAAAACAACCGCGTGAAGCCGCGCGCGATTCCGCCGGCGCGTGGCCTGATCTTTGACCGCTCCGGCGTGCTGCTTGCCGACAACGTGCCCGCATTCCGCCTGGAAGTGGTGCCCGAGCAAGTGAAGGACCTGCCAGCGATGCTGGCCGCCGTGCGCGAGGTCGTGCCGCTGGACGATGGCGACATCGACGCGTTCAAGAAGCAGCTCAAGCAGAATCGCCGCTTCGACAGCGTGCCGTTGAAATTGCACCTCACCGAAGATGAGATTGCCCGTTTCGCCATCAATCGCTGGCGTTTCCCGGGGCTCGACGTGGTGCCGTACCTGACTCGCCGCTACCCGTACGGTCCGTTGTTCGCCCATGTGGTGGGCTACGTGAGCCGCATCGACACCGACGACATGAACCGGCTCGATGCCGATCGCTACAAGGGCACCAGCCACGTCGGACGCAGCGGGCTGGAGCGTTCGTATGAAGACATGCTGCATGGCGAGCCCGGTTACGAGCTGGTCGAAGTCAACGCCGACGGTCGCGTGCAGCGTGTGCTGGAAACCCATGCGCCCATCCCGGGCAAAAATCTTTACCTGAGCATCGACGCGCGAGTGCAGAAGGCGGCCACCGATGCGTTCCAGGGGCGGCCGGGCTCGGCCGTGGCGATCGATCCGCGCAATGGCCAGGTGTTGGCCATGGCCAGCGTGCCGAGTTTCGATCCGAACCTGTTCGTCAACGGCATCAGCAAGGCCGACTACACCGGCTACATGAACGCCGAAGACAAACCGTTGCTCAATCGCGCGCTGAAGAGTGCGTATCCGCCGGGCTCGACCGTGAAGCCGTTTCTGGCGTTGGGTGGATTGGAGCTTGGCGTTCGCCGTCCGGAAGATACGGTGCTGTCGACGGGTGAGTTCTGCATACCAGGGCAGCAGCGCTGCTATCGCGATGACACGCGTGGCGGCGATGGCACGGTGAATATGGTGCGGGCCATCGAGAAGTCGACGAACACGTATTTCTATCGACTCGCCCTGGACATGGGCATCGATCGACTGGCGAGCTGGATGGGTAGCTTGGGTTTCGGCAAGAAGACCGGCATCGATCTGCTTGGTGAATCTGAAGGTATTTTGCCGTCGCGCGAATGGAAGGCGACACGCAGCAAATTTCCATGGTTCCAAGGCGAAACCATCATCGCGGGCATTGGCCAGGGCTACTGGACTGTCACTGCGCTGCAGTTGGCGCATGCCACGGCCACGTTTGCGGGACACGGCACGCCTTACGCGCCACGTCTGGTCATGGCGACCTCCGCTGTGAAGGAGCACCCGATCCCCTTGCCGAATCCGCCGTCCGGACCCTCGCTGATCCGCAAGCCCCAGGACTGGGATGTGGTGAACCAGGGCATGGAGGCCGTCGTGTATGGCCAGGGCGGAACGGCTCAACAGGCCGGCGTATTCAAGGGATTTCCGCTCAGGGTGGCAGGCAAGAGCGGTACGGCGGAACGCTTCTCCCGTCGCAGCAACGAGTACGACACCAACAAGAACTTGGCCTATCTGGCAACGCGACATCGTGCTTGGTTCATCGCCTACACACCCACGGAAGCGCCACGAATCGCCGTCGTGGCGATGCTCGAATCCGGCGCCTGGGGCGCGGCAGACGCTGGCCCCATCGTGCGCAAGGTGATGGAGGCATGGCTTGCCTCCACCGGTGGCCCGGTGCCGCCGTCGAATACGCCAGAAGGTGGCCCAGCCTCGCCGTCGAGCGCTGCGGAACTACCTGAAGACACGCCGGTGGCAACGCCTGCCGACTTGTCCGCCATGCCCGCCGAAAGCGCCAGCTCAGCGGCACCCGACGACGGAGGCAACCCGTGATCGACGAATTGCAGGTACGCCTGGTGAACCTCGTGCGCCGTGTGATGAAGCGGCCGCGCATGGACATCCCGCTTGCCCTGGGCCTGATCACGCTGGCCTGCGTGGGTCTGGTCACGCTGTATAGCGCCAGTGGCGGCAATATGGCGATGATCGGTGGGCAGGCGGCGCGCTTTGTGATGGGTGGCGTGCTGGTGATGCTGATCTCGCGCATTCCGCCGCAGACCTTGCGCACCTGGACGCCGTGGCTGTTCGCCGGGAGCGTATTCCTGCTGCTGGTGGTCGCCGGTATCGGCGAGGTCCGCAGCGGATCCAAGCGCTGGTTGAACCTTGGCGTGATGTCGTTCCAGCCATCGGAACTGCTCAAGCTCACCATGCCGATGATGGTGGCCTGGTACCTGCATCCGCGGCAGCTGCCGCCGAGCTGGAAGGACATCGTGGTGGTCGGCATCCTGATCGCGATACCGGCCGGATTGATTGCGGAACAGCCCGATCTCGGCACTGCCTTGCTGGTCTCCGCCGCCGGTGCGTTCGCGCTGTTCCTGTCGGGCATGCGCTGGTGGAAGATCGGCAGCCTGCTCGCCGTGGTCGGCGGCATGATTCCGGTGGCCTGGCATTTCCTGCACGAATACCAGCGCAATCGTGTGCGCACGCTGCTCGATCCCGAATCCGATCCGCTGGGCAACGGCTGGCACATCATTCAGTCGCAGATTGCGGTGGGTTCGGGCGGTCTGGTCGGCAAGGGCTGGCAGCATGGCACGCAGTCGCGCCTGGACTTCCTGCCCGAGCACACCACCGACTTCATTTTCGCCGTGTTCTCCGAAGAATTCGGCCTGGCTGGCGTGATCGGCGTGATGCTGCTCTATGCCTTCATCATCGGCCGCTGCCTGTGGATTGCGATGGAAGCGCGCGATACCTATTCGCGACTGCTGGCCGGCGCCATCGGCATGAGCTTCTTCGTGTATGTGTTCGTCAACGGCGGCATGGTGGCCGGCATGTTGCCGGTGGTGGGTGTGCCGATGCCGCTGATCAGTTACGGCGGTACGTCGGCGGTGTCGCTGCTGACGGGCTTTGGCGTGCTGATGTCGATTTATGCGAATCGGAAGATTCACAGGTAGCGGCACATCCAGTCGCGCACAGGGTGCGCTCCCACAGTGTCGGCCCCCTTTGTGGGAGCGCACCCTGTGCGCGACTGGTTGTCGCGAAAACGCCTGTTTTCTCCGCATCGCATGCTAGGCTTCGCCCGTAGCCGTTTACGACAGCGAAGTCATTCATGCCCTCGATTCCCGCGTCGCTCCCGACTCGTCGCCTTATCGCCGCGCTGGGCCTATTCGTCGCCGCGGCATGCATGCCGGTCTTCGCGCAAACCCATCCCGGACAGGATCAGCTGGTCAGCGAAGTGGCCCGCGATACCGGCAAAAGCAGCGCCTCGCTCAATGCCTTGCTGGATGGCGCGAAGAAGCAGCAGAGCATCCTCGATGCGATCAGCCGTCCGGCCGAGGCCAAGCCGTGGAAAGATTACCGGCCGATCTTCCTCACCCCCCAGCGCATCAATGACGGCATCGCGTTCTATCGCGAGCATCGCGCCCTGCTGGACAGTATCGGCAAGCAGTACGGCGTGCCGCCCGAGTACATCGTGGCCATCGTCGGCGTGGAAACCTCTTATGGCCGCATCACCGGCAAGTACAAGGTGCTCGATGCGCTGGTGACGCTGGGGCTGTATTACCCGCCGCGCGCCACCTATTTCCGCCAGCAGCTGAAGGTATTGCTGGAATTGCCGGAGAACCATCTGGCCGGTCCCGTCGACACGCTTACCGGTTCGTACGCGGGCGCGCAGGGCTGGGGGCAATTCATGCCTGAAAGCATCCGCGACTTTGGCGTGGACGCCGATGGCGATGGCCGCATCGACCTGAAGAACTCGTTGCCCGATATCTTCGCCAGCGTCGCCAATTACTTTGCCAAGCACGGCTGGCAGACCGGTGGCCTGGTGGCCGCGCCTGCCCGTGCCGACAGCGCCGCCAAGCCCATTTCCGTCAAGGACTCCAAACCGCAATGGCCGCTCGAGCAGCTCGAAGCGTGGGGCTACGCGCCCGTGCAGTCGCTCAATCCCGGGCAGCCCACCAGCCTGCAGTCGCTGCAGGGCGCCGATGGCATGGAGTACTGGTACACCTTCCAGAATTTCTACGTGATCACCACGTACAACCGCAGTCCGCTCTACGCGCTGGCGGTGCACCAGCTGGCGCAGGCGATTGCCCAAGGGGCCAACGGCCAGGGGAACACCGGGATGGATACCACGCAATGACCTGGCGGCTTGCGCTGCCACTTTTGTTGATGGCGCTGCTGGCCGGTTGCAGTGGCGGCAAGACCCGTCCCTCCTCAAGTCACGCCAGTGGCTCGTCGCGCGGGCCTTACTCGTCGGGTAGCAGCGGCGGCTCGTCCTCGTCCTCGCGCGGCGGCGTCAATGACGACACCAGCCGCCCGCAGAGCAGCCGTTATCGCGACGACAACGACAGCGTGCCCGTGGGCCCGCCGCCGGAAGTCATCGCCAAGCTGCCCGAGCCGGTGCCGAAAATCGAGCCGCGCGCGCTGTACGGCAACAAGTCGCCCTACACCGTGCTGGGCCAGAGCTACAACGTGCTGGCTTCGCCCAACGGCTATGTGGAACGCGGCATTGCCTCGTTCTACGGCAATAAATTCCACGGGTACAAGACGTCCAGTCTCGAGGACTACGACATGTACCAGTTCAGCGCTGCGCACAAGACGCTGCCGATCCCCAGCTATGCGCGCGTGACCAACCTGGAAAACGGCAAGAGCGTGATCGTGCGCATCAACGATCGCGGCCCGTTCCACGAGAACCGCGTGATCGATCTGTCCTATGCCGCCGCCGTGCGCATCGGCGTATGGCCCAAGGGTACGGGGCTGGTGGAAGTGCGCGCGATCGATCCGTCGCAGCCGTTGACTGCCCAGACCCTGCCGCCGCCACCGCCGCCGCCCAAACCTGCCAGTCCCGGGCCAGGTATTTTTCTGCAGGTGGGCGCATTCTCCGACACGGTCAACGCCGAGCGCGTCGCGCAGCAACTGCGATCGGCGAATTTTGCGCCGGTACAGGTGGTGGATGCGCAAATCAACGGCCGCAGTATCCGGCGCGTGCGGGTGGGCCCGCTCGCCAGCGTCGACCAGGCCGACGATGTGACCACGCGAATCGAAGGCATGGGGCTGCCCCGGCCGCAGGTCGCGGTAGACTGATGTATTGAAATTCTTGCGGCGCCTTGGCGTCGCGATAGCCATTGGACCGAATCGAACGATGAACCTGATCCGCCGTACCCTCTCCTCGCTTGCCGTGGCCGCCCTGGTCGTCGGCACGGCCGTTGCCCAGCAGACCCCGCCCAAGCCCGTTCCGGTGCCGCGTCCGGTGACGCCCGAGGCCCCGGTGCCGCCGCCGCCGGATGTGGACGGCAAGAGCTGGGTGCTGATGGATTACGCCACCGGCCAGGTGCTCGCGTCGAAAGAACCCGATATGCGCGTGGAGCCGGCCTCGCTCACCAAGATCATGACCGACTACGTGGTCTCGGCCGAGGTGGCCAACGGCAAGATCCACATGGCCGACCCGGTCACCATCAGCGAGAACGCGTGGCGCGGCGGCGGTGCCGGCACCGACGGTTCCACCAGCTTCCTCAAGCTCAACAGCCAGGTGCCGCTGAAGGATCTGCTGTACGGCCTGATCATCCAGTCCGGCAACGACGCCGCCATTGCGCTGGCCGAGCACACCGCCGGTTCGGAGCAGGCCTTCACCGGCCTGATGAACGGTTATGCCAAGCAGCTGGGCATGACCAATTCGAATTTCCAGAATTCGTCGGGTTATCCGATCGCCAATCACTACTCGACCGCACGCGACATCGCGCTGCTGTCGCGCGCGCTGATCCACGATTTCCCCGAGGACTATGCGATCTCGGCGATCAAGGATTTCGAGTGGAACGGCATCAAGCAGCACAATCGCAACTTGCTGCTGTGGCGCGATCCCACCGTCGATGGCATCAAGACCGGCCACACGGCCGCCGCGGGTTTCTGCCTGGCTGCCTCGGCCAAGCAGGGCGATTCGCGCATGATCGCCATCGTGATGGGCTCGACCAACGAGAAGACGCGTGCGGACGCCGCCATGGCGCTGCTGAGCTACGGTTTCCGTTTCTATGAGACGCACAAGCTGTATGACGGCGGCAAGCCGCTGGCCACGCCGCGCCTGTGGAAGGGTCAGTCCAACCAGCTGCCGCTGGGCGTGAGCGACAACGTGCTGGTCACCGTCAAACGCGGCGACTACGACAAGCTGCAGGCCACGCTGGACGTCCCGGCAACGCTGGTGGCGCCGTTCACCAAGGGCCAGCAGGTCGGCACGCTGCGCGTCACGCTGGACGGCCAGCCGGTGCAGAACGTTCCGCTGGTGGCGCTGGCCGATGCGCCGCAGGCCGGCTTCTTCGGCCGCCTGTGGGACAGCATCATGCTGTGGTTCCATAGCGACAAGAAGCCTGACGAAAAGAAGTGAGGGAGGTGGCACTGATGCGCGATATCGACTCCATCGAGGCCCAAGAGGGCCAGGGCTTCCAGTTCCCCGGCGAATTCGAGATCACCGCCATGGGCAACGCCAGCGCGGATCTGCAGGCCCGCGTGCCGCAGATCCTCGAAGGCATCGGCGTGCACGTGCTGCATGAGACGGTCAAGCACCGCCATTCGCGCGAAGGCAACTTCATCTCGGTGACGGTGAGCTTCCGCGCCGAGTCGCGCGAGCAGTACGACGAGGCGCATGCCTCGCTGCGGGCCGACCCGGATATCCGCTACACGCTGTAACGCCGGTGGCGAGACGCCCAGGCCTGGCGGGCCACCGTGCCCGCCGGCCTTTCAGTGACTTCCAGCCCTTGCAAGGGTGGTCTCACGACCGCAGATAATCACTTCCGTCCCCAGGCCATTCCCCATGTCCTTGCCGCTCAAAGTTCGTCGTCTCGGTCGCCAGCCCTACGAGGCGACCTGGGAGGCGATGAGCCAATTCACCAATAACCGGGGGCCTGACACCCCGGACGAACTGTGGCTGCTGGAACACGATCCGGTGTTCACGCTCGGCCAGGCCGGCAAGACCGAACACGTGCTGGCGCCGGGCGATATCCCGGTCATCCATGTCGATCGCGGCGGCCAGGTGACCTATCACGGCCCGGGCCAGATCGTGGCTTATCCGATGATCGACTTGCGTCGCGTCGGAGTCAGCGTGCGCGAGCTGGTCAACAAGATCGAGCAGGCCATCATCGACACGATGGGCCACTGGAACATCGGCGCCGAGCGCATCGAGGGCGCCCCCGGCGTCTACGTGGCGGGCGCCAAGGTGGCGGCGTTGGGCCTGCGCGTGCGGCGGGGCTGCAGCTTCCACGGCCTGGCCTTCAACGTAAACATGGATCTCGAGCCGTATCACCGCATCAATCCGTGCGGTTACAAGGACTTGGCGGTCACGCAAGTGCTAGACTTGGGTGGTCCGTCGCGCCTTTCGGACGTCGAGGACGCCCTGGTGGAGGAGTTCTGCCACCAGTTCGGATTCGTCGCCGAGGCGGCGCCCCCCATACTCCCTGAACTACCCGCTCGCGTAGCGGTCTGAGCTGGCCTACATGAGCGAAATCTCCACTTCCAAAGTCATCCCGATCAGCGTCGTCGGCACCACCGGTGTCGAGAAGCAATTGGGCAACGACAAGATCGGGCTCAACCGAGCCGGCTTCGACACGACCGTGCCGACGCTGCGCAAGCCGAGCTGGATCCGCGTGCGCCTGCCGCAGGGCAACGCCGTGCAGCAGCTGAAATCGCGCCTGCGCGAGAACTCGCTGGTGACGGTGTGCGAGGAAGCCTCGTGCCCGAACATCCACGAGTGCTTCAGCAAGGGCACCGCCACCTTCATGATCCTCGGCGAGGTCTGCACCCGCCGTTGCTCGTTCTGCGACGTGGCCCATGGCCGCCCGGCCGCGCCCGATCCGCTGGAACCGGCGCGCCTGGCCGAGACCATCCGCGACATGCGCTTGAAGTACGTGGTGATCACCTCGGTGGATCGCGACGACCTGCGCGACGGCGGCGCCGAGCATTTCGCTGCGTGCATCCGTGCCACGCGTCATGCCGCGCCGGACATCAAGATCGAAATCCTCACGCCCGACTTCCGCGGCAAGGGCCGCATGGAGCGCGCGCTGGAAGTGTTGAAGGACTTCCCGCCGGACGTGTTCAACCACAACCTGGAAACCGTGCCGCACCTCTATCGCGAAGTGCGTCCGGGCGCCGATTACCAGTGGTCGCTGGACTTGCTCAAGCGCTTCAAGGCGCAGCATCCGGACGTGCCGACCAAGTCCGGCATCATGCTGGGCCTGGGCGAGACGATGGAGCAGGTGCTGGAGACCATGCGCGATCTGCGTGCGCACGATGTGGACATGATTACCATCGGCCAGTATCTGCAGCCCACGCCGCATCACCACCCGGTGGTCCGCTACTGGACGCCGGACGAGTTCAACGAACTGCGCGAAGCCGGCGAAGCGATGGGTTTCCATCACGTCGCGTCCGGTCCGCTGGTGCGTTCGTCCTACCACGCTGACCTGCAGGCTCACGCCGCAGGTGTCACCGAGCACGCCTGAGAGCTTCCCGAGACCCTATGAAACTGCGCCCCTCGCTTGCCCTGTTGCTTGCCCTTGCCGTCACCGGCGTCGGTGTCCACGCGCAGTCCGCTGCCGATCTCGCCGGTGACAACGCACCGCGCAAGTTCTCCACGCTGCCGCTCAAGCCCTCCGTCACGCAGGCACAGGCGGCGCAGCTTTCCGCTCGCTTCCTCACGCGCTTCCATTACGACGCGAAGCCGCTCGACGATGCGATGTCGCAGAAGATCTACAAGGCCTACGTCGACAGCCTCGACGGCGAGAAGGTGTTCTTCACGCAGGCCGACCTGGCCAAGTTCGCGCCGCTGAAGACGCAGATGGACGATGCCATCTGGAACCAGGACCTGACCGGTCCGTTCTCGATGTTCAACCTGTACATCACGCGTGCGATCGAGCGCATGACCTATGCGCGCAGCCTGCTCAAGCAGGGCTTCGATCTGAACACCAACGAGAGCTACAACTACGACCGCAAGAAGGCCGAGTGGCCCAAGGATCAGGCCGAGCTCGACACCTTGTGGCGCGAGCGCACCATGAACGACTGGCTGCGCCTGAAGCTCGCCGGCAAGACCGATGACGACATCCGCAAGACGCTGGACAAGCGCTACGCCGGCTACATCGACCGCGTGAAGCAGCTCGACGGCGAGGATGCGTTCCAGTCCTTCATGAACTCCTATGCCGAGTCCACCGATCCGCACACCGATTACCTCGGCCCCCGTGCGGCGGAAAACTTCGACATCTCGATGAAGCTGTCGCTGGAAGGCATCGGCGCGGTGCTGCAGACGCGCGACGAGTACACCGCGATCCGCGAAATCGTGCCGGCCGGCCCGGCCGCCAAGTCGGGCAAGGTGCACGTGGGCGACCGCGTGGTTGCCGTCGGCGAAGGCACCAGCGGCCCGATGGTCGACGTGATCGGCTGGCGCGTGGATGACGTGGTCAAGCGCATCCGCGGCAAGAAGGACACCACCGTTCGCCTGGAAATCCTCCCGGCCGATGCGGGCGTGGACGGCAAGCACGAGCTGGTCAGCATGGTGCGCCAGAAGGTCAGCATCGAAGAGCAGGCCGCCAAAAAGAAGGTCATCGAGATCAAGGACGCTGGCGTCACGCGCAAGATCGGCGTGATCGATCTGCCGAGCTTCTATTCCGATTTCGGCGCGCGCCGCGAAGGCGACAAGGATTTCAAGAGCGCCACCCGCGACGTGGCCAAGCTGCTCGGCGAGCTGAAGGCTGAGAACGTGGAAGGCGTGGTGATCGATCTGCGCAACAACGGCGGCGGTTCGCTGGCCGAAGCCAACGAGCTCACCGGTCTGTTCATCGACCAGGGCCCGGTGGTGCAGGTGCGCGATGCGCGCGGCGAAGTGCAGGTGCAGGGCGACGACGAGCCGGGCATGTCCTGGAGCGGTCCGATGGCTGTGCTGGTCAATCGTGGTTCGGCTTCGGCCTCGGAGATTTTTGCCGCGGCGATCCAGGACTACGGCCGTGGTCTGATCATCGGCCAGCCGACCTTCGGCAAGGGCACCGTGCAGAACCTGGTGGACCTTGACCGCTTCACCCGCAACAACAGCGAGAAGCCGCAGTACGGCGAGCTGAAGATGACCATCCAGGAATTCTTCCGCATCAATGGCGGTTCCACCCAGCTGAAGGGCGTGACGCCGGATATCCAGTTCCCCAAGAACGGCGACGAGAAGGACTTCGGCGAGTCGACGTACGACAACGCGCTGCCGTGGACGCAGATCGCGCCGGCTGACTACAAGCCGGTGGCCGACCTCAAGGCGTACTTGAACCAGCTGCAGACCAGGCACGACGCGCGCACCGCGAAGTCGCCGGGCTGGAAGCTGATGCTCGACGAGCTGGCGCAGTACCGCAAGATGCGCGACAAGACCACCATCTCGCTCAACTTCGCCCAGCGCGAAACCGAGCGCAAGGATCTGGACGCCATCCAGGCTGATTTCCGCGCCCGCCACAAGGCGATCGACGGCAATGCAGTGGACGACGATGACAACCTCGCCGTGGACGATGGCCTCAACGCCAACGAGCGCAGCCTCAAGAGCGAGCTGAAGCAGGAGAAGGACGCCAAGAAGGCGGCCGATCCGCAGCTCGACGAAACCGCGCACATCCTGTTCGACGCGGCCGGCCTGATCAAGGGCGATGCGAAGCTGGCGGCGGAAGTGCTGCCGTATGGTGGCAAGTACTCGAACATCAGCGCCAACACTGCCGCGGCGGCGCCTGAGAAGGCACAGCCGCAGAGTCCAGCGGCGCACTGACGGGGTTGGGTTTGACGAAGAAAAGGCGGCCGATGGCCGCCTTTTCTTTTTGAAGTTTCAGCAACCTCAGTCGCGCTTTTCTGTGGGAGCGCACCCTGTGCGCGACAAACCTACGGAGCGGAACATCGCGGCGTGGCCGTCGCGCACAGGGTGCGCTCCCACAGGGTTGGGCTCCGCAGGGACCTATTTCGCCGCCTTCGCCTTCTTCTCCGCCTGCTCTTTCTTCCACTGCTGGTAATCCGCAAAATGCGGCATCTCGCGCAGCAGCTTGCTGCGGGGATCAATGATCACCAGCGCCCCGGCGGGCGCCGCGATGCTGGCGTTGCCGCCATTCATGGGAACGGTCAGCAGCTTGTCGCCCACCTGCACCTCCACCGGCATCGGAAAAGGCTTGTCGTGCGGCACCTGCCAGTGCAGCGTGAGCAGGTTGCCTTCCTGGCGCGTCTCCAGTTTCGGCAGGGCGGCTTCGCGCAGATACACATCGAAGAACCAGTTGAGATCACGGCCGCTCACCTGGTTCACGATCTCGATGTAGTCGTGCGTGGTCGCGTAGTGCGGCGTGAAGTTGCCGGGCTTGGGATCGGGGCGGCCATACACCAGGCGCCGGATACTTTCGAAGAAGGCCTCGTCGCCGATCATCTGCCGCAACGTATGCAGCATCAGCGAGCCCTTGTTGTAGATGTCGTTGCCGGGGCCACGCTTGGCGTCGTAGACGTCTTCCTCGTACTGGCTGTGCCCTGCCACGATGGGATAGGCGTTCTTCACCAGGCTCCGTTCGTTCTGCAGCATCGAGAAATACGGCATGTCGCCGTAGAGATACTGGCCGTACAGCGGCTGCATATAGGTGCCGAAGCCTTCGTGCAGCCACATGTCGTCCCAGTCGGCGTTGGTCAGCTGGTTGCCGAACCACTCGTGCGAGAACTCGTGCTGCAGCAGCCAGTCGAAGCCATATTCGCCGCGCGGATAACCGTTGCCATAGGCGTTGATGGTCTGGTGTTCCATGCCCAGGTGCGGTGTTTCCACCACGCCCATCTTCTCGTCGCCAAACGGGTAGGGACCAATCTCGCGCTCGAAGAAGTCGAGCATGCGCGGGAATTCGGCGAACAGCTGCTTGGCCTGTGCCTCGTGGCCGCGCAAATACCACATCTGCATCAGGATGGTGTTGCCGTAGCGGCTGCGGTAGTCGCCCTTCAACACGTCGAACGGACCGATGTTCAGTGAGATGGCATAAGTAGTCGGGTGTTTCGCACGCCAGTGATACGTGTGCGTGTCGCCATGTTCCTTGAGGTCGACCAGCACGCCATTGCCTGGCGCTGCCAGCGTTTTGGGTACGGTGACATAGGTATCGACCAGATCGGGCTTGCCTTGCGGATGATCGATGCACGGCCAGAACAGATCGCAGCCTTCGCCTTCCACCGCCGTGGCGATCCACGGTTGGCCGTCGTCGGTGTGGCTCCATACAAAGCCGCCATCCCACGGTGCCTTCTTGGCTACATGCGGCTTGCCGCCATAGCGGATATCGACGAGGACCTTTTCGCCCTTGGCGAGTGGCTTGGGCAGTGCGATGCGCAGGCGGCCATCGGGATTGCTCCACTTGTCATTGGCCAGCGTCTTGCCGTTGATGGAGAGCTGCGAGATGGCGAGGTTCGGATCGAGATCGAGCAGCAAGGTGTCGGTTGCTTCGCGCGCGCTGAAGCTCAGGCGCGCGTCGGCATCGATGCTTTGCTGCGCGATATCCACAGTGAAATGCAACTCGGCGTGATCGAAGTTCACGCGCTGCTGTTCGGCGGGCATTTGGCCGCCGGAGCGGAGCGTTTGTTCGGTCAGTGCTGATTGTGCGGATGGCTGGGCGTCTTCAGCGTGGGTCGCGGCGCAAAGCGCGAGACAAAGGGCGAGTGTGAGTGGGCGCAGACGCGTCATGGGAAGGCCTTGTGGTGAACACGCGGAGGATGCCAGTCGATCGAAGCGCTGTCACCGAGCTGCATCAGGACGCAGGTGGCAGACCCTGCGGGAGCCCCCTGTGGGAGCGCACCCTGTGCGCGACGCGGCGGTGATGTTGTCTGTGCAGTCGGTCATCGCCCCGCAAAAATCCTGGCATGAGAGACCGATGGTGCGCCGCGTCGCGCACAGGGTGCGCTCCCACAGGGGTTTGCTACAGGGGTATCCCAGAGGGGCGCACAAAAAAGGCGACGCAGTGCGTCGCCTTCTTCATGCCGATGTCGGTAACGACTCAGCGCTTGTAACGCTGCTGCAGGAACGCAAAGAACGCCCTCAGTCCGAGCGCCTCACCACCACGCGGCCGGCCGGGGCGGTCGGCATCGTTCCACGCGTAGGTATCCAGATGCAGCCAGGGCGTGGTCTCGGGAACGAAGCGCTCCAGATAAAGTGCCGCGGTGATGGCGCCGGCGTGGCGCGACGCACCGGAGTTGGCGATGTCGGCCAGATACGATTCCAGCATCTTGCGATACGGGCGCCACAGCGGCAGGCGCCACAGCGGATCGTTTACCGCGCGGCCGGCGGCGATCACGCCGTCGGCCGCGTCATCGTTGTTGGCGAACAGCGCAGGCACGTCGGGGCCGAGCGCAATGCGCGCCGCGCCGGTGAGAGTGGCGTAGTCGATGATCAGGTCCGGCTTCTGCTCGCCTGCATAGGTGAGCGCGTCGCACAGCACCAGGCGACCTTCGGCGTCGGTGTTGTCCACTTCCACCGTGATGCCGGCGCGCGTGGTGATGACTTCTCCCGGGCGCATTGCCGCGCCCGACACCGCGTTCTCCACGGCGGGGATCAGCAGCTGCAGGCGCACCGGCAGCTTGGCCTGCATGATCAGGCCGGCCAGCGCGATCGCGTGGGCGGCGCCGCCCATGTCCTTTTTCATCCAGCGCATGCCGTCGGCGGGCTTCAGATCCAGGCCGCCGGTATCGAAGCACACGCCCTTGCCGACCACGGCGATCTTCGGATCGCTGCTCTTGCCCCAGTTCAGTTCGATCAGTCGCGGCGAGCGATGGCTGGCGCGGCCCACGGCGTGGATGGTGGGGAAGTTGGCGGAGAGCAGTTCATCGCCCACCCATTCGCGCACCTTGGCCTTGTGCGTCTTGCCCAGCTGCTTGACCGCGTCGGCGAGGTGCTTGGGGCCCATGTCCTCGGTCGGTGTGTTGACCAGGTCGCGCACCAGGGTGGTGGCCTCCGCGAGCGGCAGCAGCGTCGCGAGGTCCGCGGCGGCGATGGCGAGCTTGGCCGGCGCGCGGCGCGCCTTGCGGTAGCGGGTGAATTCGTAGGCGCCCATCGCCCAGCCCAGCGCGGCCTGCAGCTTGTCCTTCAACACGCCCTCGTCGGCGAGGTGATAGGTGGCCTCCGGCAGCGTGCGCGGCAGCGCGCCCAGCGCACTCAGTGCATCGCTGGCATCGACGCCGACCAGCACGCGCACCAGTTTGCCGCTCTCATCCGCAATCAGCGCGAACGTGCCGGGCGCGGCCTCGAACCCTGAGTCGGCTACCCAGCGGCGCTGCGCGGCGGTGAGGCGGCGTTTGGTGGCGGCTAGGTGCTGGGTGTCGGTGGTCTCGAGGGCGATGCTCTGGCGCTCGCCGGCTTTGCGTTCGATCAGGACGGACATGGAATTCCTTGCGCGGCGGCTATGCGGGCGCGGTGGGCTTTTGGTGATGCTCAATGATGCGCGCTTTTGGAGGCGGGGGCGAGACGGTATTTGGGTGGGAGCCTGGTTTCCCCGCGTGGCGCTGACCTCTGTGGGAGCGCACCCTGTGCGCGACGGCCACGCAGGGGTGTGCCGCTCCGTAGGTTTGTCGCGCACAGGGTGCGCTCCCACAGAAAAAGCGGGTCTGCGTGTTCCCTTGTAGGAGCGCACCTTGTGCACGACCGCGGGGTTGGGGTGTACCGCTCCGTAGGTTGGTCGCGCACAGAGTGCGCTCCTACAGTGGGGTCTATCAGCCCTGTGCCTCCAACCAATCCACCAGCGCACTCATATCGCGCAGGTCGAGGTCAGGGGCGGTGCCGAGGAGGCCGGGCCAGGGGTGCCCGTGGCGATTGATCCAGGCGGTGCGCAGGCCCGCATCGCGGGCGCCGACGACGTCCAGTTCCGGATCGTCGCCAACGTGGAGGATTTCTTCAGGCCGCAGCCCGAGGTGCTCGGCGGCGGCAACAAAAATGCGTGCATCGGGTTTGGCGATGCCGGTGTCGCGGGCGCAGATGTGGTGCGCGAAGTGTTCGCGGATGCCGATGCGATCGAGGTCGGCATTGCCGTTGGTGAGGCTGACCACCGGCCAGCGTCCAGCGAGGCGCTGGAGGGCGGGCAGGCTGTCGGGATAGAGCTCGACGCTGTTGCGCGCCGAGAAGTAGACCTCCCACAACGTTTCCAGCGGCGCCTCGTCGATGCCGCAGGCAGTGAAGGCCCGTTGCATGGTGATATGGCGTTGCGCGGTGAAGTCGTGGGCCAGGTCGGTGCGCTCGGCAGCGACCTCGGCACGCAGCGCGCGCATGGCCGGGATGGGCCATGCGCGCGCGACGTTCGGATAGTGCTGGCGCAGGTACGCATCCAGATCGCGGTCGGCACGCTCCAGGGCCGGCAGTACCGGCCACAAGGTGTCGTCCAGGTCGAGCGTCAGGGCGCGGATGCGCACGTGCGTTGCGATCAGTTGCCGCTGACCTTCAGCACCTGGTCGATCTTCACGTTGTCGCTGGACAGGTTGTTCCACTGCTTCAGCTGCGCCGTCGACACCGAGTACTTCTTGGCGATGACGCCGAGCGTGTCGCCCTTGGCCACGGTGTAGGTCTGGCCGGAAGCAGCGCCAGCCTTTTCAGCCGACGGGGTCGCTTCGGCAGCAGCCGTCGGTGCGGTCGGCATGGAAACCGGCGTTGCCGTCGGGATCGGATCGGCGACCACGTCCATCTTGATGCCGTTCTCGGCGAGCAGCTTCTCGCGGCGGGCCTTGTCGTTCTGGGCCAGCTGCGGTGCATCGGTGTACGGCACTAGCTGATGGGCGCGGGCCAGCGAACGCACTTCGTCGGTGTGCAGGAATTCCATGAAGGCGGTGATCTGCGCGGCCTTCGGGCTTTCCTTGTTGGTGACGAGGTACAGCGGGGTGTACAGCACGTAGCTGCCATCGGTGACGGTGGCCACGCTAGGACGCACGCCGTCCACGCTGACCATCTTCACCTTGCTGTTGCTGGCCACGCCCGACAGGGTGGTCACGCCCAGCGCGTTCGGATCGAGCGTAACCGCTTCTTCCAGCTTGGCCGTGTTGACGTACAGACGCGGTGCGGCGACCGGCTGGTTGCCGCGACCGAAGATCAGGCGACGCAGGCTGTATTCCACGCCGTCACCCGGGCTGGCCACGGCATACAGGTTGATCGGCGCGTCCTTGCCGCCGACGTCCTTCCAGTTGGTGATCTTGCCGAAGTAGATGTCGTGCAGCTGCTTGACGGTGAGGTTGCCGGTGCCGTTGGACGGATGCGTGATCATCACCAGCGCGTCGAATGCGACCGGCGTGAACACCAGGTCGGTCTCGGTGCCGCCGGCGCTGTTGCGCGCGCTGCCGGCGATGTCGGCCAGGCCGTGCGCCACGGCGTCCAGGCCCGAGGCGGTGTTGAACGGCTGGATCTCGATGCGGCCCTTGCCGCTCTTTTCCCAGGCCTTGCTCACGTCTTCCACCACGCCACGGGCGGTGGCGTAGTCGCCGCGCCACACGAGTGCCGGCGGCGGCGGGGTGGTGGGCTTCTTGGTCGACTTGGTGGTTTTGCCAGCGGCGAGAGCGCCGGTGGCTGCGCATGCGGTAAGCAGCGCAACGATGAGCAGGCGGGAAATGCGTGATGACATGGCGGTGGGGAACCTCGAATGATGATGATGGTTCGCAGGCCGCCTTAGCTGGGCGTGCGTGCAAGAAAGGTGTAACTCGGCTATTTCAGCCAGCCTGCACGCAAACCGCAAGCGAATTCATGCCCTTGCATCGTGAAAAAACGCGACGACGGACACGCATCGCAAGCCGCGTTTATCCCCCGTTCCCGCATGTCACGACAAAGCGGCCTGTCGCAGCTCGGTTGCGACATGAGCCGCCTTGTCGCGGCGGGAATGACATCAGCGGATATCCACGTAGCGCACGCCATCGTCGCCAGACACCACCAGCACCAGCTGGCGAGGATTCACACCGGCGAGCTGCTGCAACGTGCGCAGGTCGGGAATGCGCAGGTTGCCGATGCCGATCACCATGTCGTTCGCCTGCAAACCCGCCTGCGCCGCGCGACTGCCTGCACGCACGCCGCTCACGGCCACACCACCCAAGCCCTGCGAGCGCAGGTTCTGCGGAAGCTCGCTGAAGGTCACGCCGGCCAATCGCGCATCGAGTTTGGCGCCATCCACCGTGGCGAGCTTCTCGGGAACCAGCTTGGCGCTGACGTTGCGCGCGGCGCCATTGCGCTGCACCGCCAGCGTCACCGTGCTGCCCAGCGGCAGCAGGCCTTCGGCATTTCGCAGGTCCTGCGCGTTGCGCAGCGGCTTGCCGTCGAGCGCTGTGATGACGTCGCCCACCTGGATATCCGCACTGTCTGCCGCCGAGCCCGAGTTGACGCGCGTGACCACCGCGCCGTTGCTGTCCTTGAGCCCCAGCACCTTGGCGATACGCGGGGTGATGTCCTGCGTCTCCACGCCCAGATTGCCGCGATTGACCTTACCGTGGGCAATCAGCTGCTTCATCACCTCCGTGCTGAGATTGGTGGGAATGGCAAAGCCAATGCCCACGTTGCCGCCCGACGGCGAGAAGATCATGGTGTTAATGCCGACCAGTTCGCCGCGCAGATTCACCAGCGCGCCACCGGAGTTGCCTGGGTTGATCGAGGCATCGGTCTGGATGAAGTTCTGATAGCCCGTGCCGCCCAGGCCCGAACGGCCCAGCGCCGACACGATGCCCGAGGTCACCGTCTGCCCGAGCCCGAACGGATCACCCACCGCCACCACGAAGTCGCCCACGCGCAGCTGCGCGGAATCGGCCATCGGCAGCGCCTGCAGATTCGTGCCCTGGATCTGCACCACGGCCACGTCGGTATCCGGATCGGTGCCCACCAGCTTGCCCTTGAAGTCGCGGCCGTCCTGCAGCGTCACCGTGATGTCGTCGGCGCCGCCCACCACATGGTTGTTGGTGAGGATGTAGCCCTTGGCCGCATCCACGATCACGCCCGAACCCAGGCTCTGCTCCACCCGCGAACGCGGCGAACCCTGCAGGCCGAAGAACTGCCGGAACAGCGGATCGTCGAAGTACGGATCGCGCACCTGCACCCGCGTCTTGGTGGAAATGTTCACTACGGCCGGCGTCACCTTCTCCAGCATCGGCGCCAGCGAAGGCAGCGGTTGTCCATCGATCGACACGGGAAGCGCGGCGTGACTGGCGAAGGGTGTCGCGGCAATCAATACCAAAACCGCGGCGGCCAGTCGGCGGACGAA
Source organism: Dyella sp. 01L423 (assembly GCF_056399945.1). Classification (NCBI taxonomy): domain Bacteria; kingdom Pseudomonadati; phylum Pseudomonadota; class Gammaproteobacteria; order Lysobacterales; family Rhodanobacteraceae; genus Dyella; species Dyella sp. 01L423. The sequence continues at coordinate 24,781 of NZ_JBFTSI010000001.1, forward strand.
ACGAAGAAACATGGGGACTCCTTGTGCGTGGGTCGAATCGTTGGTCATTCGACTCGGCGCGGCGTCGGCGGTTCCACCGTTTGGTATTGACGAATTTACTTTACAAGGCGAAAGGGCAGCAGTAACTTTCCCTCGTTCGCGACCACAACATCTTGTGTGACCAGGCCGGGCCTAAACCCAAGAGCTGGTGTCACAGGGCACTCTCAGGGGGGAGTTGCCGAAGGGTCGGGCAGGGAACGCAAGGATCGGGCGCCAAGCGCGGCTTTTGCTTTTCAGGCGCGACTCGATACGAGCGGCTTAGCCGAATAGAACAACACCAATACGGGGCCGTGAGGCCAAACCGAGAGGTCAGGAAGCCGATGAGCACCGCGCGTGCACCAGCCGTAACCCGCGATACCGTCATTCCGCTGCAGCCTGCGTCCTACGATATCTGGGACAAGAAGTACCGCCTGAAGGCGAAGTCCGGCGCGCCGGTCGATGGCAGCGTGGACGAAACCTACCAGCGCGTCGCCCGCGCCCTGTCCGATGTGGAAGCCACCCCGGAGCTGCGCGAACACTGGTTCGAGCGCTTCCTGTGGGCGCTGCGCCGTGGCGCGATCCCCGCCGGCCGCATCACCTCCAACGCCGGCGCGCTGGAACACAAGCCCGCCACGTCCACCATCAACTGCACCGTGTCCGGCACTATCCGCGACTCCATGGACGACATCCTGGAGAAGGTGCACGAGGCCGGTCTCACGCTGAAGGCCGGCTGCGGCATCGGCTACGAGTTTTCCACGCTGCGTCCGCGCGGCGCGTACGTGTCGGGCGCCGGTGCGTACACCTCCGGCCCGCTGTCCTTCATGGATATCTACGACAAGATGTGCTTCACCGTCTCCTCGGCCGGTGGCCGTCGTGGCGCGCAGATGGGCACGTTCGACGTCAGCCATCCGGACGTGAAGGAATTCATCCGCGCCAAGCGCGAAGACGGTCGCCTGCGCCAGTTCAACCTCTCGCTGCTGATCACCGACGGCTTCATGCAGGCGGTGGAGCACGATCACGACTGGCCGCTCGTCTTCCCGGTGCACGTCAAGGAAAAGGACGAAGTCGACCTCACCGACGCCGAGAAGATCGTGTGGCGCGAGTGGCCCACCCACGAGAACTATGTGGGCCGCGACGATGGCCTGGTGGCCTGCAAGGTGTACGGGCACATTCGTGCGCGCCACCTGTGGGACATGATCATGGTGTCCACCTATGACTTTGCCGAGCCGGGTTTCATCCTGATCGACAAGGTCAACGAGATGAACAACAACTGGTGGTGCGAGCACATCCGCGCCACCAACCCCTGCGGCGAGCAGCCGCTGCCGCCGTACGGCTCGTGCCTGCTGGGCTCGGTGAACCTCACCACCTTCGTGCGCGACCCGTTCGGCCCCAAGGCCCGCTTCGACTGGGACGAATACCGCGAAGTGGTGAAGATCTTCACCCGCATGCTCGACAACGTGGTGGAGATCAACGGCCTGCCGCTGGAACAGCAGCGCCACGAGATCCTCTCCAAGCGTCGCCACGGCATGGGCTTCCTCGGCCTTGGCACCACGCTCACCATGCTCAAGATGCGCTACGGCACCTCCGAGTCGGTGGCCTTCACCGAAGAAGTCTCCCGCGAGATGGCCGTCGCCGGCTGGGAAGTGGCACTGGACCTGGCCAAGGAAAAGGGCCCCGCGCCCGTGCTCACCCGTGACTACACCGTCACCGGCGAGATGCTGCGCAAGCGTCCGGAAATGGCCACCGACGGCTACAAGGTCGGCGACTCCATCCCGGGTCGCGTGCTGCACGCCAAGTACAGCCGCTACATGCAGCGCATCGCCAGCGTGGCGCCCAACCTGGTGGCCGAGCTCGCCGAAACCGGCGCGCGCTTCACCCACCACAGCTCGATCGCGCCCACCGGCACCATCTCCCTGTCGCTGGCCAACAACGCCAGCAACGGCATCGAGCCGAGCTTTGCGCACCACTATTCGCGCAACGTGATCCGCGAAGGCCGCAAGACCAAAGAGAAGGTCGAAGTCTTCAGCTACGAGCTGCTGGCCTACCGCGCGCTGATCAACGCCGATGCCTTGCCCTACTCGGAAGACGCCAAGTCCAAGCTGCCCGAGTACTTCGTTTCGGCCGACGACATCTCGCCCAAGGAGCATGTCGACATCCAGGCGGCGGCGCAGCTGTGGGTGGATTCGTCCATCTCCAAGACGGCGAACGTCCCCACCGACTACCCGTACGAAGATTTCAAAGACATCTATTTTTACGCGTATAAGCAGGGTTTGAAGGGATGCACCACGTTCCGTTTCAACCCCGCGGCGTTCCAGGGTGTGCTGGTTAAAGAAGCCGACCTTGAGAGCACCCTCTACCGCTTCGAATTGGAGGACGGTAGTGTTGTCGAACTGAAAGGCAACGAAGAAGTGGAATACGACGGCGAAATGCATACCGCCGCCAACCTGTTCGATGCCTTGAAGGAAGGGTATTACGGAAAGTTCTAAACTATCCGCGATACCTGATCTCGGGTGTCAGCCCACTGCCAAGAGCAATACCGTAAATACCTTGCGGCAAGGCTCAACATAAAGTCCAGAATCCACGTCGGAGGGGATAACACGCATGTCCATCGATACCGAGTTTGATGTGAAAGAAGTAACCGCCCAGGTCGTAGACGCGCCGGTCGAGGTTCCCGTGGTCGAAGTGACCCCGGCAGCCAAGCCCAAGAAGGCTCGCGCCAAGAAGAAGGTGGCCGCGGCCAAGAAGGCTGCTCCGGCCAAGAAGGCTGCTGCAAAGAAGGCTGTGAAGAAGGCTGCCGGCAAGAAGACCGCCAAGAAGGCAGTCAAGAAGGCCGTCAAAAAGGCAGCTGCCAAGAAGACCGTGAAGAAGGCCGTCAAGAAGGCAGCCGTCAAGAAGGTCGCCAAGAAGGCTGTGAAGAAGGCAGCTGCCAAGAAGGTCGCCAAGAAGGCGGTCAAGAAGGCAGCCGCCAAGAAGGTCGCCAAGAAGGCCGTGAAGAAGGCAGTGCGCAAGTCCGCTGCCAAGAAGGCCGTCAAGAAGGTCATCAAAAAGACGGCCAAGAAGGCCGCCGTTAAGAAGGCGGTCCGCAAGGTCGCCGGTAAGAAGGCCGCCAAGGCGGTCAAGAGGTCCACTGCCAGCAAGAAGGCGAGCGTGAAGAAGGCCGTCCGCAAGGTCGCCAAGAAAGCCGCACGCCGTAAGTAAGCCGTAACGCGACCCGGCCCGGCGTTGAACACGCCGGGCCGGATCGTTCTAAAAAGCTCGTCATTGTTTTTTAGCTCGTCATTCCAGCGAAAGCTGGAATCCAGCGCCTCCAGCGCGAAAAAACGCGACCACCTCCAAGACGCCGGTCTGTAGCACCACGAACCGCCGCGCCGCCAAAACCGTCGGAAGAACACACCATGGCGATCAAGATCGAAAAGAAGATCAAGGGCTACAACGTCGTAAAGCCCGAGGACAAGGCCGCGTCCGCCGCTGCGCCCGCCGTTGCACCGGCAGCTTCCAAGGAAACGCCCAAGGCGGAAATCATCCAGATGCACGAGAGCCTGGAGCGTCCCGAGACGCTGGTCGGCTCCACCTACAAGATCAAATCGCCGCTGTTCGAGCACGCGTTGTACGTCACCATCAACGACATCGTGCTCAACGTCGGCACCCCGTACGAACAGCGCCGCCCCTTCGAGATCTTCATCAACTCGAAGAACATGGACCACTTCCAGTGGATCGTGGCGCTCACCCGCATCCTCTCCGCCGTGTTCCGCAAAGGCGGCGACGTCACCTTCCTGGTCGAAGAAATGAAGGCCGTCTTCGACCCCCGCGGCGGCTACTTCAAGGCCGGCGGCGTCTACATGCCCTCCATCGTCGCCGAGATCGGCGCGGTCATCGAGCAGCACATGAAGATGATCGGCCTGATCCACGACCCGGAAATGGACGAATCCACCCGCAAGCTGGTCGCCGAGAAGCGCGCCGCCTATGAGGCGGTGACGAACGGCAAGAAGGCTGCCGCTGCCACCACTGAAACGGCTGCCACCGAATCCTCCACCGGCTTCCCGCCGGGCGCCACCCTTTGCGCCAAGTGCAATACGCAGGCGCTGGTGCTGATGGATGGGTGCCAGACTTGTTTGAATTGTGGGTATAGCAAGTGCGGTTAGTAAAGTTTGGCTGCTAATTGCCGTAATAGACGAAGAGGGCGGCAGCAATGCCGCCCTTTTTACTTTTAGCGGTCCGACTCAAATGGCCGGGAATATTCGGGCGAGATTTCAGCGCTGCCAGTGGTACCCGATGTCCATGGCCGATCTAGAGCGTCAGGGAGAAGACGATGATTACGTCAATTGGTCACCCGCAGTGCCACTTCTCCCGCGATGCGGCGGCGGCTATCGAAGCCGATTCCCGTCTGAGCGCCATTTTCGCCAGCCACGCCCATTGGCTGATGCCCCAGGACGGTCGCATGCGACCTCGCAGCGTCGCGTCCTGGAACGCAACGCATCCGGTGGCCCGCATGAACTACATCTATCGGCAAAGTGATTGGGCGACCATCGACACGTGGTCAACGCCGACCTTCTACTTCTTCAGGGACGGGAGACAGGTGGGCAAGCTCGTGGGGTGGGGACCCGGCGACGAAGGCGAGCGGGCGTTGCGCAAGGAGCTGGAGAAGCTGGGGCTGCAGTGACCGACAAGGTGGTTTGGCCCGTGCGTGACGCCAGGGCGTTCAAGTCGCAGAAATAAAACTAGGGGTCTGAGTGCCGTTCGCTTCCGCGGAGGATCTTATGCGTCGTTATCTGATTTTTCTGATGCTACTTATGAGTGCTGCCGTTCACGCCGGGACATCACTCCGCGTCGGCAACAAAGTGCTGTCCGTCGGCGACAGCGCTGCGCGGGTGCTTGAGTTGATGGGCGAGCCGCGGGTGCGCGCATTCAAGCAATGGCAGGGAGGGGCCATGCCAGGCAACCAGCTGGCGGTCGGCGAGGAATGGCAGTACCCGCAAGACGGAAGGACGATCGTCATCACCGTGGTGGGCGGCCGGGTCGTGAGCTTTGAGGCGGTTCACGATTGATTGCCCGGTAAGCTGGCAACGCAGGGCTTGAGCCGGCACCAAAAAAGGAAATGGGCGGCGCAAACGCGACCGCCCATCAGTCCAGCCAGTCCCGTCGCTCGACGGGCCGTTGGTGCTCCGCCAGTAGGGCGGTCGCATGCTTGGCCGGGTTGTCCTGCCAACTCGGGAGCAGTTCCAGATTAAGCGACCGATTGTTGCGCCACCATCAGAAGAGTCTTAGTAAGTCGTAAAAACACGACGCATATCGAACGAAATATCGATCGGCGTGCACTTTCAGAAGATTCGCTGTAGGTCGCAGCGCAATCGAGGGCTCCGCGCAGTTGAAACGTACGCGACGGTACGTTTCTTCGCGCATCAAAACCATTCGAATGTCTTCCGCGAGCCCTTATCCCGTTATGCCTTGCCCGCCGGCTGGCGCGCAATCGTCGGATCGACCAAATCGATCGTCCGATTGGGTGCGAACCCGAATACGGCCTCGAACTCCGCGCTGGTCAGCAACGCTGCCGCGCGCTGGAAATAGGCCTGGTTGCGCGCATTCAGGGCTTCCGCCGACGGCATGACCGCTCCTTTGAGAACGGCATCCCGCTGGGCCAGCTGCTCCTCCCGCACGCTGTCGCGCAACGCCAGCAGGGGCGCGAGCTTGTCCGACGCATTGAGCGCGGACAGCGCCCGCTGGGCGTGGATGGCGAAGTCGTCGTTGGCGTCCATGGTGGTGACCGCGCTTGGAGACGAGGGAGGAGGTGGGACAACCGCGCAGCGCGAGATATTGGCGTTCCAGTCGTGATGCAGGATGCCGTACGTCCCATAGATAAAGCTGCTGGCACGGTAGCCCCGCGCCAACGCCACCGTCAACGGCGTCGTGCTCGTGCCACCCGTGGCCCATAGCACCTGATTGGCAAGCTGATGGCAGACCCCGTCCAGGCCGTAGTAGTAAATCGTGCCGCAGGCATTGGGTCGGGTATGCGGAGGGATGCTGTCCGACTCTTTGTTGGGAAGGCACAGGCACTGCGCCAACGCAAAGTCGCCGCTGGCGCTGCCGAGATATCCCTGGGGTTGCTCTGAGCTCTCGCCCTCGCTGTGAAAATCGCCCCAGCAATACCAATAGTTCGCCTGGGCTTTTTCTACAGCCTTGATGCTTTTGTACGGATCGATCCGGTTGTCGTAATCAGTGACAAACGTGTGGTCGACCGGCGAGTCGCTCGAGAAAGCCGGCGTGGCCCAAGCGTAAAGGGTCGTCATGCCCCGTCTCCAATCAAGTGGGAATGCGGTGCGCTGGTGTGGCGCGCAACGCTAGCACCCGGTGTTGGAGGGGAACGATAGGTCCTAAGTTGTAAGTACGTTGAGGCGCGTCCACCGCCGAGAAGACATGCCGAAAGTTGTCTGGGTCATTCTCAAGAAACGGAGTGCGTTTCTCGGAAGGTGAGCTCTGGGCGCGCAGCGGAGGTAGGAAGAGATTTCGCTAGACGATAGCTAGCTCACTCATCGATGAGTATTCGGCCACCGAATCAGGTTGATTGGCTGTGCTCGCGGCCTCTGCTGCTTGGGTCAGCAACACGCTAAGCAATTGAGCACGAAAGCGCACACTCGCGAGCAGCAAGCTGCCCCAGTAGAGCGAGATCAGGGCAGAACCGAGAACGAGTTCTAGCCAAGTCGGGTGAGGTGGCCATTGGAGGTCTTTGAACTGCAGGTAGAGTGCTGCTAAGACCGGAAGGGCGCCTAGCTTCTCAAGTCCGCCAGCAATGAGCGGGTACTTGTCCTTCAGTCGCTCGTGACGCTGTGCTGCGTACTTCGCCATGGCCTCTAGCCGCTCTTTGGGGAACGTGCCTAGCCACTCAACAAGCTCCTCATGGTGGCCCTGGTCAAAGTCCAGTTGCTCCGCAAAGTCGCGCCGCTCCGAAGCGAAGGTGGGAAATCGCCAAGGTCGTCGAGGGAGAAGCGCCATAGCCAGTGCGACGACTTCGACGACCAGCATGCTCGCAGTGAAGACGACCGTCGTCATGGTACTTGGAAGCACCTTGGCGGCGACTAGGCCAATGAACCAGGCGCCGAATCCAATAACGTAACCCCAAAGTTCACGTTTTTTCGGAGCAGTTGCCAGGCTCTCGTGGCCAGGCAACGCGTCAATGCGCTCGTTCAAAGCAGAAAAAGTCAGCGTCGCCGAATCCATAGCTCCCCCTCTGGTCCCTGAAGCATATGCCACGTCCTGCATGTCGTGGAGCTACCAAAAGGCTTACGTCTGCCAGTTCTCGGCAGCCTGGTTGAGTGAGATGATGCCCTCCTGACCTTGGAAGGCACCGCCATGAACTCCTCCGACGACGATTTCGACACCACCCAGCCCTTCGACGATGACGACGACTCGCTCGACGCGCGCGTCTGGCAATTTCTCCTGTTGATCAATCCCGGCGATGACGACGCGGCGTTCCAGCAGTTCGCGGGGTATCGCGAAGCGGTGGCTGAGTTGGCGGAGGATGAGATCGACGTGGCGCAGGTGGTGGGGCAGGTGGCGGATTGGCGGGCCACGTTCCATGTGGATGAAGGCGACACGCGGGCGCTGGTGCAGGCGATTGAAGAATTGGCCGCACGCTGGAATCTGACCATCGATTGGGATGGCGATACGGATGAGGACGAGTTCCATGCCGATATCGACACTGCGGATCTGCTTGGCGTCGCTTACGACAATCTCGCGCCGCATGGTTACACGCTATGGGTGCGCGATACGGACGATGACAGCGTGGCAGGGTGGATGTCGTTGAGTCGGGATATTGAGCCGATGCGGGAGTTGGCGCCGGAGTTGGGGATTCACTTGCATCGCGGTAACGAGATCGGTTGAGGGCGGTTTGCTCGCGCGGTATTCCTGGTGGGGTGGTTGAGTCGTGACGGAGAGCGTCGCGCACAGGGTGCGCTCCCACAACGGATCGGCAGCCCCAACATGAGATATTGTGGGAGCGCACCCTGTGCGCGACTGACGTGCCTCACCCTGTACGCCCGCCTCCGTCGCAGTTCACGCCGCAAGCGCGTATCGTGCGAGGCCATCTGCATCCGGCCATCCCCATGACCCCGTCCGCCCCTTTCCCGTACGCCGCTTTCCTTGCAGACCTGCAGGGAGCCGGCGGCTCCGCCGCGCTCGCTCGCGTGCTGCCGAAGCAAGGCGATGCTGATGACCTCACGGGCGCGCTGATTGCACTCCTTCAGGGTCGCAAGGCCACGCTGCAGGCGGCATTCGATACCACGCTGGCCGCCGACGAATTGCGCCGCTATCAGAAGTACGCCAAGCCGGGGAAACCCTCGCCGCATATCGTGCAATTGCGCCAGAAGCAGGCGGCTGCGCGCCAGGCCAGCAGTCTTTCGCGCCAGTCGCTGATCAAGGCGGCGGCCGCGTTCGTGCGCGAGGCAGGTATCGAGGTCCCTGAGCGGGTAGCGCTCGATGAGTTCATCATCCACTGGATCGACGCGAACGTGCCCAAGGACAGCGGCGCCGACGCTACTCAGTCTTGAGCAACGCCAGCGCCTGATGCCGCGCCGATGCACGCAGCGACGTGCGCAACTGCGGATCATTGGTAGTGCGCGCCAACACCATGCCGCCTACGCAAAGCGAGACCATGGCGTCGGCGCGCCGGTCTGCATCGCGCACGCCGTTGAGCGCCACGCGATAGATGTGCCGCATGCCGCGGATCAGATCGGTATAAGCCTGCTGCGGCTCCAGTCCGGCGCGCGCCACGTCGGAAGGCAGCGCATAGAGCGGGCAGTGCATGTCGATGTTTTCCAGCACTTCGTCGCTCAGATAGAGATCGATCAACATCCGCGCCATCTGCTTCGGATCGTCGAGAGCTTCCGCCGATTGCGCCGTTTTCACGGCGAACGGATTGCAGGTGGTGAAGCTGGCGACGGCGGCGGCGTAGAGTTCGTCCTTGCTCTCGAAATGGTGATAGAAAGCGCCGCGGGTAAGTCCGGCGGAGGCCATCACCTGATCAATGGTGACCTGTTCGAAGCCGTGGCGATTGAACAGGCGCCGCGCGGATTCGACCACGCGTGCCCGCGTCTGCACCTTGTGTTCGGGACTGTAAGGCATGGCTGCAACCTCCGTGGGACAGGTATAGCAGGCGCTCAAATTGTGTTCTTTAACATATTTTGCGGCGGGGTAAGGTGGGCGCCGGTTAGGCAACCAAGCAGCGGAGGAAGGCATGGAGATCTACTGGATCAAGGCCCAGGCGCCACGCCGCGTGCTGGCGCTCATCAAGCATCTGGGCATCGAGGCGCAGTGCATCGAGCTCGACCTGATGGGCGGCGGGCTGAAGACGCCGGCTTATACGGCCCTCAATCCCAATCGCAAGGTGCCCACCCTGGTCGATGGCGATACGGTGTTGTGGGAGTCGTCCGCGATCATGGCGTATCTGTGCATCAAGCATGGCTCGGACATGTGGCCGGCGCACGAGCCCGCCGAACAGGTGGAGGTGCTGCGCTGGCTCTCGTGGAACGACCAGCATTGGGCGAGTGCGGTGGCGCCGTTCTATTTCGAGCATGTGGTGAAGGCGACGTTCCATATCGGCGAGCCAGACGAGACGGAGATCGCGGCGGTGATTCCCGAGCTGAAGAGGTTCGCCGCCGTGTTGGACCAGCACCTGGAGGGCCGCGAATTTGTCGCCTGCAATCGCCTCACCATCGCCGACTTCCAGCTCGCTTCGATGGCCTGCGAGTGGCGGCATTCGCAAATGCCGCTCGGTGATTATCCGAGCGTGGTGCGCTGGCTCGATGGCCTGATGCGCTTGCCAGCCTGGGCCGATCCGTGGCCCGTCTCAGCCGCGAAGAAAGTAGGCGCATTGGCGTAGTACTGAAACGCGATCTTGGCACCATCCGTCCATCACACAGGAGGCAACCATGAAACAGTTTCTCGCGGTCTATATCGGCTCGGAAGCGGCACACAAGGCATCGGGCTGGGACGAGCTCAACGAAGCGGAGCGGCAAACGCGGACGCAGCAGGGCATCCAGGCCTGGGGCGGCTGGGTGCAGGCGCATAAGGACGCCATCGTCGACGTCGGCGCGCCGCTCGGCAAAACATTGCGTGTATCCAGGGCCGGCACCGAAAGCATCCGTAATCAGATGACGGGATACACCGTGGTGCGAGCCGAATCGCAAGAGGCGGCAGCCAAGCTGTTCGAGGGCCACCCGCATTTTTCGATCTTCCCGGGCGATTCGGTGGAAATCATGGAGTGCCTGCCGCTGCCAGGCTAAGCCAGGACGGGGGTTGTCCGTTCGCTCAGCCAGTTGGCAGCCGCAGGCCGCATAATCCCCACGGGACTAACCAGTGGGGTGTGAGATGGACGAGCAGCGTAAGCCGTGTCCGGCCTGTGGCGAGATGATCATGGCCACGGCGCACAAGTGCCGGTTCTGCGGTACGGATATCGATGCCTATGTGGCGGCGCGCGAGGCAACGACGGAGCGGACGCTTTTCGAAGGGCATCCAGCCGTGGTGTATTCGGCGGGGCAGTACGTGCTGATCGTCATCACCCTCGGCATCGCCTTGCTGGTGTACTGGATCCGCAGTCTCTCCACGCGCTTCACCATCACCACCCAGCGCGTTCGCATCGAGCGCGGGTTGTTTTCCAAGATGCAGGACAACCTGGAATTGTTCCGCGTGGACCATATCGACCTGCACAAGCCGCTGGGGCAGCGCATGCTCGGCTATAGCACGGTGCACCTGCATTCGTCCGATGCGGGCATGACGTCCGTGTACTTGTATGGCATCCCGGATCTGGAAGCGATGGCCGATACGCTGCGCGACTGTTCGCTGCGCGAGCGCTCGCGGCGCCGGGTGTTGCCGGTGGAGCAGATGTAAAGACGGAACGGGCGGGCAGGCGCTGCTTGCCCTCCGATACGACCGACAATGCAGGCAGGGAGCTGGCGGATATGGGCGACGCGTGGGCCATCTTTTTTTTCGCGCTGTTCGCAATCGCGATGCCCGTGGCCGGTTACTACCTGCCCTCGCGGGGACTGGACGATGGCATGGAAGCATCCTTTGCCGAACAGATGATTCCCATCGACGAGGAGAAAGTGCCTGCCGGCAAGCTCACCGTGCTTTATCGCTCGCGCACCATTCGTGAGAAGTACGGTTGTAACGCGTCCTGGATTTGCCGCGGTCCGCACAATGCCTACTTGCTGGCGATCGTGCAGGGAGAGCGTGAGAGCGGTCGCGGACCCATGGAGTACACGTGGACATGGCGCCGCCTCACCGAGGAGCGTGCGCGCCACGCGTTGATCGTCGACAAGGCGGCCTACAAGGCGGCTTTCGGAGACTAGCTGCGTTTCGGATGTGTAACACCTAACGAATTAAATACTTGCAAGCCATGCGTAGCGTGGCTACTCTGCGCCTCCCGTCAACCCAGCCTTAGGAGGAAATAACAATGAATGTTGTCGCTGCAGCCTCTGCCGGGTCGACGCGCTTCTGATGTTTCCGCCAGCCCTCGGCTGGCATGCGCTTCATTCCTCGTTTCGCACCCCGGCACTTCGTTCGGCCCCTCTCGCGTGGCCGTCGTTTTCCTTGTCTCCAGGGTGTTTCCATGTCTTTACAGACGTTTTCGCTGCTCCAGCTCGGCTGGCGTGCTGAGTACGCACAATCCTTGACCTTGGCCGATTTCGAGGCCGGTTATCCCGCGCGTGTACTGGCGGTCCATCGCAGCGGGCTGACGGTGTTGTCTTCGCGTGGGCAAGCGTCCGTGGTGCTGCCGCACCATCTCGCAGAAAGCGATGCCGGCGTAGCGGTAGGTGATTGGGTATGGCTCGCGCAAGACGTGGATCGCGTGGTGCGGGTGCTGGATCGCCAGTCGCTGATCGAGCGTATCGCCGCCGGTGGCGATCACCAGCGCCAGTCGATCGCTGCCAATCTCGATGTGCTGTTCGTGGTGTCTTCGTGCAATGACGACTTCAACCCGTCGCGTCTGGAGCGCTATCTCACGCTCGCGCTCAATGCGGGCGTGACGCCGGTGATCGTGCTGACCAAGGCGGATATCGGCGAAGGTGTGGCTGGCTACGTGACTGAAGCGGAGCAGTTGATGCCTGGTGTGACCGTCGTTGCGGTGAATGCCCTGGACGATGCCTCGGTGTCGCAACTGGCACCGTGGTTGGCGTCGGGCAAGACGGTGGCGTTTGTTGGTTCGTCCGGCGTGGGCAAATCTACGCTCACCAACCGGGTGATCGGCGAGGCATCGCAACGCACATCCGGCATACGCGAAGACGATGCCCGCGGCCGTCATACCACTACGGCGCGGGAAATGTTCCCGACCGCATCCGCTGCTTGGGTCATCGATACGCCCGGCATGCGCGAGTTGCGTCTTGCCACCGCGCATCCGAAATTGGATGCGGTGTTCGAAGACATCGCGGCGCTTGCCTCGCAGTGTCGCTTTGGTGATTGCCATCACGATGGCGACGCGGGATGTGCGATCGAAGCGTCAATCGCCGAAGGCACGCTGGACCCGCGACGTGTCGCCAACTATCGCAAGCTGCAGCGCGAGGCGATGCGCGCCAAGCAGACCTTGCGCGAGCAGCGCGAGCAGGGGCGTCAGTTTGGCGCGATGGCCAAGCAAGTGATGAAGGCGAAGCGGGAGAGGTTGGGGCGGTGATGGATCGCCTCGGCGTTCACCGGTCTTATGTGGGAGCGCACCCTGTGCGCGACAGGCCACCTGCGGCGCACCGCAGTCGGGCACAGGGTGCCCTCCCACAAGGACTTCTCAGACTGGGTGTTTGGGGCTGCTTCCGCCGCAGGTCACCGGAAACGATCGGAAGGAAATCATCCATCGGCCGGACGATCCCCTTGTGGGAGCGCACCCTGTGCGCGACAAGCCACCTATGGCACACCGCAGTCGGGCACAGGGTGCCCTCCCATAAGGACTTCTCAGACTGGGTGGCTTGGGGGTGGTTTCGCCGCAGGTCACCGGAAACGATCGGAAGGAAATCATCCATCGGCCGGACGATCCCTTGTGGGAGCGCACCCTGTGCGCGACAAGCCACCTATGGCGCACCGCAGTCGGGCACAGGGTGCCCTCCCACAAGGACTTCTCAGACTGGTGGCTTGGGAGTAGCTCCGCCGCAGGTCACCGGAAACGATCGGAAGGAAATCATCCATCGGCCTGACGATCCCCGTGTGGGAGCGCACCCTGTGCGCGACAAGCCACCTGCGGCGCACCGCAGTCGGGCACAGGGTGTCCTCCCACAAGGTGCGAGCCACCGGCTGGCTCGAAGCTATTTCCAGCTCAAATCCGCCACCACCGGAAAATGATCCGACGGATAGCGACCATCCTTTTGCATGGTCAGGGTCGCAAAACGTGTCGGCTTGAATCCCCGCGCAAGGATGAAATCGATACGTTCTGTCGGATTGCCGGTGAAGTTATGAAAGGTCTTCTCAGGCCCTTCGACTTTGGCGGCGACAGCGCGCGTGTCTACCAACGCCTTGGTCAGCAACGCATACGTAGGGCTGCTGGCGTCGGTGTTGAGATCGCCGGTCAGAATGAAGGGCGCATTCGCCGGTAGCGCGGCCAGACGGCCAAGGATTTCCTTGGCGCCTTTGACGCGTGCCGGTTCATCCTGCTCCTGATAGGGCAGGTGGGTGTTGTAGTAGTAGAAGTTGCGATGCGTGGCTTTGTCCTCGAACAAAGCCCACGTCACCATGCGCGGATATGGGTGTCCCCAGGTGATGCTGCCGGGTACATCGGGCGTATCCGATAACCAGAAGTTTCCCGAGTCCTTCAGCACGAGCCTGTCCTTGCGATAGAACACACCCATGTGCTCGTCGCTGTGGCCGCCGTGGCGGTCGATGCCGAACCAGGTGTATTCGGGCAGTTTGGAAACGATGTAGTCGCCCTGTTCCTGATGCAATTCCTGCGTGCCGAGCACATCCGGGTGTTGCTCGCGGATGGTGCTTACCATCAGGTCGCGTCGCGCCTCCCATCGGTTGGGGCCGTCGGCCGCCACCGGTACACGCACGTTGAAGCTCATCACGCGCAGGCTTTGCGCGGCGAGCGGCAGGCTGGCGATGGTGGACAGGATGGCGAAAGTGGCAACTAGCCAGGCACGGGACGGGGACATGGAGGGGCTCCGCGGGTAGTGTGCCGACCGTAGCATGAGCCTTCGTTGGCAGGGCAGCCCGGACTCACCGGTCCGCGTATAGTGCGCGCGTCCATTTGGATATTCTTGCGCCCGCAAAGAGCCCGCCATGCTACAGCGCGTTGCCACCTGCAGTTGCCGCCAGCTGATGCTCCGGGCCACCGAAGAGCCCCTGCGTGTCTCGATCTGCCACTGCAACGCCTGCCAGCGGCGCACCGGCAGCGTGTTCGGCGTGCAGGCGCGTTTTCGTGAAAGCGCCGTGGTGATACGCGGCAACGCGACAGCGTATGTGCGGCATGGTGAAACGGGCGGTTCGGCCACGTTCTACTTCTGCCCGCAATGCGGCGCCACCGTGTACTACCGCCTGGACTCCGTCGAGGGCCTGGTCGGCGTACCGGTGGGCGCGTTTTCCAATCCCGAATTTCCTGCGCCCACCATCTCGGTGTTCGAGGAATGCATGCATCCGTGGGTCACGCTGCCGGACGGTGTCGAACACATGGCGTGACGCTAGCCTGAAATCCGCAGCGCGCTGAGTCGGCAAATGCCTACCCATCCGCGCAACAAAGCTCCCATCAAGGATGGCGCTTGCTGCGCCGATCTCCCCTACAGGGTGAGTCATCCATCGGGGAGTCGGCAGCATGCGTGTCACCATTCGTTTGAGAATCATTGCGACCATGGGCCTTGCTCTAGTGCTCGCGATCGTCGTCGGCGTGGTTGGCCTGGTTGGTGTGCGCAAGACACATGCCATGGTTGACGACATGTATCAGAACAACGTGCTGGCGATCGTCACGGTCAGTGCCATGCGCGCGGCGATCGTGGATGATCGCCAGGCGCTCAACCAATCGCTGATCGGTCCCGCGCGTCGCGACGCGGCCACGCGTATCAAGCTCGGTCGCGAGCGCCTGGCGGGTGCTTGGAAAAGCTATTACCCAGCCATGGTCTCGAGCGGCGAGGAGGCTACGGTAGCCAGGGAGTTCGCCAGCTTGATGGCGCAAGTCGGTCCCGAGGTCAGTCGCGAGGCCGAGTTGCTCGACGCGGGCAAGAGCGACGAGGCACGCCAGCTGCATCTGGCCAAGGTAGCCGACGCCATGGGCCGCGCCACGGCACTCATTGATCGCCTGCGGACCATCAACGCGAAGCAGGCGGCTGGCTCCAAGCAGGCCGCTGCGGCAAGCTTCACTAAGACCTGGCAGCTGGCGCTGGCCGTGCTGGTGATCGCCCTGGCTTTGCTGGCTACTGCGGCCATCGCGCTGATACGCGCAGTCACACGCCCACTCGAGCAGGCTCGCAAGCTGGCCAGTGCGATTGAGCAAGGCAAGCTCAATAACGCCACGGTGATCGCGGGCGGCGATGAATTCAGCGACACGCTACGCTCGCTCGACGCGATGGACCGCCAGCTCGCCAGCATCGTCACGCAAGTGCGCGATGTGGCCGAGCAGGTGACGTCCGCCGCGCGCGACCTGTCGCAGGGCAACGACGATCTGTCGCAGCGTACGCAGGAGCAGGCGAGCTCGCTGGAAGAAACCGCCGCTTCCATGGAAGAACTGTCGAGCACGGTCAAGCAGAACGCCGAAGGTGCGAGGCATGCGCGCGACATGGCCACGCGCATGCGCCAGCGTGCGAATGAGGGGCGCGAGATCGCAGGTGCTGCCGTGGATGCGATGAACGCCATTACGCAGGTGAGCAAGCAAGTGGGCGAAATCGTGGTGCTGATCGACGAGATCGCATTCCAGACCAACCTGCTGGCGCTCAACGCGGCGGTAGAGGCGGCGCGCGCGGGTGAGCAGGGGCGTGGCTTCGCGGTGGTCGCCACGGAAGTACGTACACTCGCGCAGCGCAGCGGTGCCGCGGCAAAGAACATCAAGTCGCTGATCCAGGATGTCACCGACAAGGTCGCCCAGGGCGCCCGGCTGGTACAGCACACAGGCAACGCGCTGAATGACATCGCGAGCGACGTGCGCGAGGTGAGCACGATCGTCGAGGTGATCGCCGCGGCTTCGGAAGAGCAGGCAGCCGGCATCGCGCAGGTGAACAACGCCGTGCTCGCTCTGGACGAGGTCACCCAGCAGAACGCCGCCCTGGTGGAGGAGGCCAGCGCGGCCAGCCGCAACACGCTGGACCTGTCCCAGGTGCTGATGCATCAGGTGGCTTACTTCACGCTGCAAGGTGGGGCCCCACGGGAGCCGTTGGCACGCCTGTCTGGGTCAGCGGGGGCAGGGGCAACGACGCTTTCGCGGTCCCCAAGCCCGGCGCCGGCCCTTGCCACAGCCGACCAGCGGTGGACCGAGTTCTGAACGGATCTGATCAAGGGATTCAACCCATGGATCGCTCGCGCGTTCCAAGCATCGTTCTACTTTCAGAGCGAGGCTTTCGGGGGCACGCATGCAAACCAGGGAATTCGATCGTTGGGCCAGGATCCGTGCGCAGGGACGGCTGCGCTATGTGCTCTTGAATGGGGTGCTGTCCTATGGCCTCCCCATGTTTCTGATCATGACGTTCGTGATCCCGCACCCGCGTTTGACGGTTGCGGAGTCCGCCCTGCTGTGGGGCGCGCTGGCGGGCGCCGGCTACGGCCTGGGCATGTGGATCGTGCAGGAGCGCCGCTTCCGCAAGGCGGCAGGGCGGTCCTGAGCCCCGTGGGCGCCCATTCTGGCGCCCGTATTCACGCGGTGTTTTGGATTTTTGGCGCATGGTGAGATGGACTGCGGCCATGAAAGACCTGGCTGCGGTCTTAGCGCGCCCCGGTTCTGTGAATAGACGTCCAAACCGGTGATTTCGCGCATTGGCGTCAGCTTGACGCCTGCCGTGCATACTCCTTAGGCGAATGCGCTCGCCGTCAACGCGGCGAGTGTTTGCGCACCGCTAACGAGAGGAGAACCCCATGGCAAGTACCAGCGCTCGTATCGGTCGTGGCCTGGTCGGACTGTTCGTGGTCGCGCTTTGCGGCTGCACCGGCTATGTCAAGAAAACCGACTTTGATGCCACCGTGGCAGAACTGCGCAGCAACGATCAGAAGCAACAGCAGGAGATCGATGCGATCACGCAGGAGATGCATACCAAGTTTGCGCAATACGACACCCAGATCACGGCCATGGCAGGCCGCATCAGCGTGGATACCATTGCGCACTTCGATACCAATCAGAGCACGTTGCGCGACGAGGACAAGCAACGGCTCGACGACTTTGCGAAGGTGATGCGCGATCACCACGCCAACGCGGTGATTACCGCCGAAGGCTTCGCCGACCCCGCTGGTTCTGCCGGCTACAACCAGCAGCTGGCGCTCAAGCGCGCGCAAGCCGTGCGCGACTACCTTGTACAGACCGGCGGTCTCAATGCCGACCAGGTGCGTGCGGTGAGCTACGGCAAGGCGAAAAACCGCCAGGTGGTGAAGGGCGCGACAGGCGACCAGGGCATGCCCAATCGTCGCGTGTCGTTGGTGACGGACTTTGCAGGCAGCGCGGGGGATGCGGGAAGCACGGCGGGTACGGGGAGCAGCTAAGCCACGCGCCTGTGCGTTTCGCGCACGCCAACACAACAAAGGCCGCCCTTGAGCGGCCTTTGTTTTTGCCGATTGGACGTCAGGCTGCTTATTTGCCGGGCGCTTTGTAGCTCAAGTCGGTGTTGTAGCTGTCGACATGCGAGTTCTGTTCCTGCAAGGCATCGTTGAACGACTTGCGCATGGCCTGTGCCTCGGGCTTGCCGTAGACGCTCTCGACCATGGCCCACAGCGGCGTCGCGGGTTCCTTGCCGATTTCCTCCCAGGACTTGGCGGGAATCAGCACCTGGAAGTCGGGAGCGTCGCCGCCGGCGTCGCGAATTTCGCCCATGGCATAGTAGTTCGGCCACTTCGATTTCTCTGCCGCCGCGGTGATCTTTTTCACCACGTCGAGGAAGGCTTCGCGCGCCTCGTGTCCCTGCTTCAACTTGAAGCTGATCACTTCGATATAGGGCTGGTTGATGGTCTGCCCATTGGCCATGTGACTCAGTTCCGGATGTATCTCCATGAAGGCGCTGATCTCGCTCTTCAGATGCGGATTGACGCCTGTACGGATGGCGCCGTCGCACGCCTTGCCCGCCGTGCGCATCGCGTCGAACGCGGACCACGGCAGCGGGTCGGTGACATAGGAGTAGGAGTACGTATCGCCTGTTTCATGCACCCAGGCGCCCCAGTTGTATTTGAAACCGTGCTGGCCGAGGCACTGGTTGAAGGCCTTGATGCCGGCCTCGTAGGCTTCCTGATCAGCCGGCGCCACCGTGTCGGTGTAGTCGCGCACGACCAGGGTTTTTGCGTTGTCGGCAGCGAGCGCGGCCGTGGTGCATGAAAACAGCAGCGTCAGTGCCAGCCCGAGCGTGGTGTGCTTCATCGCGTGCTCCTGTGGGGAAATCCCCGGTGGGTGTTGGGACGATCAATCGATAGACGGCACGGCCATGTCATGGCGGCATGGCGATGCGCGCGCGGGACATCCATGGGGAAGGGGAGTGACGCGGGGGAGGAGATGAGCCACGCGTGCCTTGGAGCAGGCTCCAGCTGACGTCGGGCAAGAACACATCGTTGGCCGGCTCCGCAATGTGGCCCAGCAGATTCGGGCATCGCGTGCAGCGGCTGGAGCCGGCTCTACATCACGTTGCATCTGCTTGGGTAACGCCGGGCGGCCGGTTCATGTTGGCGCGTCTGCGTGGCGCGAAAATAGGTCAAACAGCCTAGGCCGCGGTTACCCGAATGGTTTGCCGCGACCGCGGCGCCGATCGCGTGAGGGCGTTGCGCATGCCATGGATGACATGTGTCGGTGAGTACGCCGGCGACAAACCGTCACGCCTGGCCGGTTTGTCGGGATCTATTCGTGGATCGCCGCACGAGGCTTGCCCCAGCGGACGCAAGCCTCGTTGCTGTGCAACCTCGGCGCGCAGCAACGTCACCCACTGGTGTAGCGCTTCCATCGCTGCGTTGGTTTCATGTATCGGAGAGGCCGGTCTATGGCGGAATACAGTCTGCTGGTGTGGATCATCCTCGGTGCGTTGGCCGGCTGTCTCGCGAGCGTCCTGGTGAAGGGCGATGGATACGGTTTGTTCATCGACATCCTGATCGGCGTGCTGGGCGGATGCCTTGGCGGCTGGCTCGCCCGGCTCGCCGGCATCAGCGTGGGCGATGGGTACATCGCGTCGGTGGTGACCGCCATCTTGGGGGCCGTCGCCCTGCTCTTGATGCTGCGTGTATTCAAACAGTGGATGCGTTGACGGCGCCGTGCGCTGGATGCGGCGAAGTTCGCCATACGGTATGCGTGCATTCTCCACGCCCGTAAACGACAAAGGCCGCCCGAAGGCGGCCTTTGCGTAGAGCTATCGACGAGCGATCAACGCTTCATCGAATTGAAGAACTCGTCGTTGGACTTGGTGTTCTTCATCTTGTCGAGCATGAACTCCATCGCGGCCAGCTCGTCCATCGGATGCAGCAGCTTGCGCAGGATCCAGATCTTGGAAAGCATGTCCGGTTCGATCAGCAGGTCCTCGCGGCGGGTGCCGGAGCGGTTGATGTCGATGGCCGGGTACACGCGCTTCTCGGAGATGCGGCGGCTCAGGTGCACTTCCATGTTGCCGGTGCCCTTGAACTCTTCGTAGATCACCTCGTCCATCTTGCTGCCGGTGTCGGTCAGCGCGGTGGCGATGATGGTCAGGCTGCCGCCTTCTTCCACGTTGCGCGCGGCGCCGAAGAAGCGCTTGGGACGCTGCAGGGCGTTGGCGTCCACACCACCGGTGAGCACCTTGCCGGAGCTGGGCACCACGGTGTTGTAGGCACGGGCGAGACGCGTGATCGAGTCGAGCAGGATCACCACGTCCTTCTTGTGCTCGACCAGGCGCTTGGCGCGCTCGATCACCATTTCGGCCACCTGCACGTGGCGCACGGCCGGCTCGTCGAAGGTGGAGGAGATCACTTCGGCACGCACAGTGCGGGCGATTTCCGTCACTTCTTCCGGACGCTCGTCGATCAACAGCATGATCAGGTGCGCGTCGGGATGGTTGTACGTGATGGCCTGCGCGATGTTCTGCAGCATCATCGTTTTACCGGACTTGGGCTGCGAGACGATCAGGCCACGCTGGCCGCGGCCGATCGGCGCGACCAGGTCCAGGATGCGGCCGGTGATGTCCTCACTGGAACCGTTGCCGCGCTCAAGCTTGAAAGCCTTGCGCGGGAACAGCGGGGTGAGGTTCTCGAACAGCATCTTGTTCTTCGACGCCTCCGGCGGATCGCCGTTGATGTCGTCGACCTTGAGCATGGCGAAGTAACGCTCGCCTTCCTTCGGATGACGCACGCGACCGGTGATGTAGTCGCCGGTGCGCAGGTTGAAGCGGCGGATCTGGCTGGGCGACACATAGATGTCGTCCGGGCCGGCCAGGTAGGACTCGTCGGCCGAGCGCAGGAAGCCGAAGCCGTCCTGCAGGATTTCCAGCACACCCTCGGCCCAGATGCCGCCGCCGGAGCGGGCGTGCGCCTTGAGGATGTTGAACACCACGTCCTGCTTGCGAGCACGCGCCACGCCTTCCTGCACGCCGAGCGACTCGGCGAATTCCAGCAGCTGCAGCGCATTCTTGCGCTTGAGCTCGGTCAGGTTGATCAGGCGGTCGTTGCTGCCCGCATCGGCGTACTCGTCGTCCACCGGCAGGCCATTGTTGTTGCGCGCATGCTGCTGACCACCACCACCACCACCACCGCCCTGGCCGCCGGGGCCGCGCGGTTGGTTGCGCTCGTGCCGGCGGCGACGGCCACGACCGTCACGGTCGTTGCGGTCATTGCGGTTGTTGAAATTCGGGTTGCCACCCTGCTGCTGACCACCTTGCTGCTGGCCGCCCTCGCGGGCTTCCTGCGGCTGGCGCTGGCCATTGCCGTCGCTCGGCGCCGAATCGGCGGCGGGTGCGGGAGCCGGCGGGGCATAGGCTTCGACGGCTGGCGGTGCGGCTCGCTCGATCGGCGGCAGCGGCGGCATGTCCAGCTGGGCCTGCTTCTCCGCCTTTTGGGCAGCAGCAGCGGCAGCGGACTTGCGCGGTGCACGCGGACGAGGTTCGGCCACAGGCTTGGCGTCGGCGCTCTTGGCGTCGTTGGAATCTTTGCTTTCGATATCGGACACGGGCAAACCTCTGCGGGGCGCCGTTGAAAAAAGGAGGGAGGGTTGCGTCGCGCGGATGGCGCGGGGGACAGGACAGTCCCGACGAACGTGGATCGAATCTAGCACCCGGTCCGCGGCGGCGTAAAGCGCCGCGGCCGGTAAAGTTCAGAAA
Source organism: Dyella sp. 01L423 (assembly GCF_056399945.1). Classification (NCBI taxonomy): domain Bacteria; kingdom Pseudomonadati; phylum Pseudomonadota; class Gammaproteobacteria; order Lysobacterales; family Rhodanobacteraceae; genus Dyella; species Dyella sp. 01L423. Next base: position 46,209 of record NZ_JBFTSI010000001.1, read on the forward strand.
AGTTTTCTGAGTTGGCCTTATTGGCCTTGGACAAGCAGGCTTTAGACGGCCTTGGCAGTCGGGGCCACGATGGCCTTGTCGATCAGCTGGGTCAGCGCGCCCTTGCTGACGGCGCCGATCTGGGTGGCTTCGACCTTGCCGTTCTTGAACACCATCAGCGTCGGGATGCCGCGGACGCCGTAGTTGCGGGGCGTCTTCTGGTTGTGATCGATGTTGATCTTGGCGATGCGCAGCTTGCCTTCGTACTGTTTGGCCAGCTCGTCCAGGATCGGCGCGATCGCCTTGCACGGACCACACCATTCGGCCCAGAAGTCGAGCAGGACAGGGGTATCGGAATTGAGCACTTCCTGCTCGAAGGCATCATCGCTTACATGGGTAATCAGGTCGCTCACCGGGGTCTCCGAAGGCTGCGGGTAGGGGCTTCACGACCGCGTGCCCAGCATCGGCTACACTGGGGTGCCCATGAAGCGCGGGGTCGTACCGTAAGGAAGTCTGGTGCCGTTGCGGCAGGCCTCCATTCCAACGTAACTCGGGGCACGATTCAAGCGATTCAAGGGAGTCTGTAGGCCTGTTCGGTATGCTGAACGGGCTGTCCCCTCGCGGTGGGCAAGGATGGCTCCGTTGACATAGGTGAGAGAGATTCCTATGGCTGTCAGTGGTTTAAGCCGCTCAGCCCTCTGACCTATGGCAGCGGAGCCGTCGAATACCACCGCTCCCGACGGTGTCCAGCCAGGGATACGTGTCGCCGGCACGCGCCATCCGAACGGATCGCGCCTGTCGCCACGTCCCGGTCGCGCCGACCATCCACCTTCCTTGTTGCGTCTCACCGGCAAGGATCCAGGCGGCTGCCCCCGGGCGCTGCCTCACTCGAGCTCCCTTTACGATGTCTCAAACTGTACTCACCGATACCTTTTTCACTAATTTCGATCTCCATCCGCTGCTCCAGCAAGGCCTCGACGAGGCGGGCTTCACCCGCTGCACGCCGATCCAGGCGCTGACCCTCCCGGTCGCGCTGACGGGTCGCGATGTCGCCGGCCAGGCGCAGACGGGCACGGGCAAGACCTGCGCATTCCTGGTGGCGATGATGAATCGCCTGCTGACCACGCCGGCCGTGGCCGAGCGCAAGGACAGCGACCCGCGCGCCCTGGTGATCGCCCCGACCCGCGAGCTGGCCATCCAGATCGAGAAGGACGCCAAGTCGATCGGCCGCTACACCGGCCTGCGCACCGCGCTGATCTACGGCGGCGTGGATTACGACAAGCAGCGCCAGCAGCTCAAGGATGGCTGCGACATCATCATCGCCACGCCGGGCCGTCTGCTGGACTACTTCAAGCAGCACGTGTTCAGCCTCGACGCCGTCGAAGTGATGGTGATCGACGAGGCCGACCGCATGTTCGACCTGGGCTTCATCAAGGACGTGCGCTTCATCTTCCGCCGCCTGCCGGCGCGCGAGCAGCGCCAGGTGCTGTTGTTCTCCGCCACGCTCAGCCATCGCGTGCTGGAGCTGGCCTACGAGCACATGCACAACGCCGAAAAGCTGGAAGTGGAGACGGAAAACGTCACCGCCGACCGCGTGCGCCAGCTGGTCTACTTCCCCGCCAAGGAAGAGAAGATGCCGCTGCTGCTCAACCTGCTCGAGCGCACCAAGGCCGAGCGCAGCATCATCTTCGTCAACACCAAGGCCGCTGCCGAGAAGATCACCGATCGTCTCAAGCGCTATGGCTACCGCGTCGGCGCGCTGTCGGGCGACGTGCCCCAGCTCAAGCGCCAGAAGCTGCTGCAGCGTTTCCAGGAAGGCCAGCTCGACATCCTGGTGTGCACCGACGTCGCCGCGCGCGGCCTGCACATCCCGGCAGTCAGCCACGTCTTCAACTACGACCTGCCGCAGGACGCCGAAGACTACGTCCACCGCATCGGCCGTACCGCGCGCCTGGGCGCCGAAGGTGATGCGATCAGCTTCGCCTGCGATCTCTACGCGATGAGCCTGCCGGACATCGAAACCTATATCGGCCAGCGCATCCCGGTGGCGAACATCGAGCCGGAGCTGCTGGTGATGCCCAAGCCGCGCGAGCAGGACGCGCAGTACATGGCGGAAGTGGCTGCCGACAGCGCCGCGTTCGGCGACAAGGTTGAGCAGCGCGAGAAGGACGGTTCGCCCCGCAAGGGTTCGCGCAGCGGCGGTGGCCGCGGTAGCGATCGCCCGCGCAGCGACAAACCGCGTGAGCCGCGCAAGCCGCGCGTCGAGGCCGCCGCCGGCGAAAGCGCCGAGGTTGTGGTGACCAAGCCAGCCGCGCCGGCCCCGGCCGAGGCGGAAACGGGCGAAGCCGCCGAGCGCAAGCGTCGTCGCCGTCGTGGCGGCCGCAACCGTCGTCGCGAAGGTGACGCGGTGGCCGTCGAGGGCGGCGCCAACACAGCCGCCGAAGGCTCGCGCGCACCGCGTGGCGAGCGTCGTCCGCCGCGTGAGCGCAGCAACGGCGACAACAACCACTCGCGTCCGTCGCGCCACGTGGCCATCACGCCGAGCAAGACGGGTGATGCGCAGGAAGCGCCGAAGAAGCAGGGCTTCTTCCGCCGCCTGAGCCGCTTCTTCATCGGTCACTAAGCAGTTCGCTTGCCGAGGGCTGTCGCGGGCTGAACCCGCGACAGCATCGGCGCACAAAGCCACTGACCTTCACGCGTGCATCCCTTATCCTTGCCGCATTCGGGATTGGGGACACGCGGTGATCCGCTTCGACCAAGTCAGCAAACGCTATGAAGGCGGCCACGAGGCCTTGTCGCAGCTCTCCTTCGAGGTGGCGACAGGCGAGATGGCCTTTATCACCGGCCATTCCGGCGCCGGCAAAAGCACCTTGCTCAAATTGCTCGGCCTGATCGAGCGGCCGTCGCACGGCGTGGTCACCCTCGACGGGCAGAACCTGGCCAAGGTCGGCCGCGCCGGCATTCCCAAATTGCGCCGTCGCCTGGGCATGGTGTTCCAGGACCATCGCCTGCTGATGGATCGCACCGTCTTCGCCAATGTCGAGCTGCCGCTGATGATCGGCGGCATGGCGCCCCACGAACGCGGCAAGCGCGTGCGCGCCGCCCTGGAAAAGGTCGGCCTGCTCGCCTATGAGCGGCAGCTGCCGGCAACGCTTTCGGCGGGCGAGCAGCAGCGCGTCGGCATCGCCCGCGCCATCGTCGCCAAGCCCACCCTGCTGATCGCGGACGAACCCACCGGCAACCTCGATCCCACCCTGGCGGTGGAAATCATGGGCTTGTTCGCCGAGTTCCAGAACGTCGGCACCACCGTCGTGATCGCCAGCCACGATCTGCCGCTGATCAAGCGCATGAAGAAGCGCGTGGTCGTGCTCGACCACGGTCGCCTGGTGGCCGATGTGGCCGCACAGGAGGTGCTATGAGCAACCAGTCCGAATTTCCGATGGAAAGCCCGCTGCTTTCCGACCAGAGCCGCGGCATCCGCACCAAGGCGCGGCCGGTGGCGAGCTGGCGCGAACACCATGGCTGGAGCGCGGCGGCCAGTTTGCGTCGGCTGATGTCGCGCCCGGTTGGCACCTTGCTCACCGTCGCGGTGATGGCCATCGCGCTGGCGCTGCCGCTCACTTTCTATTTGCTGCTGGGCAACCTGCAGAAAATGGGCGATGCGCTGGGCCAGAACCAGACCATCAGCGTGTTCCTGCAGCCGGGGCAGAGCGTGTCTTCCGCTGACATGATGGCGAAGAAGCTGCGCGAGCGCAGCGAAGTCGCCGGCGTGAAGCTGAAGTCGCCCGACCAGGGCATGGATGAGTTGGCCAAGATGCAGGGCTTCTCCGGCGCGCTGCATGCGCTGGACGTCAATCCGCTGCCATTCGTGCTGGAAGTGCAGCCAAAACCGGACGTGAGCGCAGACAGCGTGGATCACCTCGTTGCCGACATGCGCGGCATGTCGGGCGTGGATCAGGTGCAGGACGGCGGCACGTGGCGGCAGCGCCTCGAAGCGCTGCTGGGCGTTGGCGAACGCATCGTGCTGATACTTGCCGGACTGCTGGCGGTGGCCGTACTGCTGGTGGTGGGCAACACGGTGCGCGTGGATATCGCCAGCCGGCACGAGGAAATCGGTGTGCTGATGCTGGTGGGCGCGAGCCGCGCCTTCGTGCGTCGTCCGTATTTGTATGCGGGCATCTGGTACGGGCTGTTCGCCGGCGTGCTGGCGGTGGGCTTCGCCGTGCTGGTGGAGTTTGCGCTCGCCGAGCCGGTGCAGCGCCTGGGTCAGGTGTATGCCGGCAAGCTGCAGGTCGACGTGCTGCCGCTGTGGCTGCTGGGCGCCGTACCGGTGGCCGCCGCCGTACTCGGCTGGCTGGGCGCCCGCCTGGTCAGCGCCTGGCAATTGCGCAAGGCGGCATGAAGCGTGCGCCGGCTCACGCCCGCAGCAATGTTGTCATGCAAGCTTGGTGAGGATGGTGCAGCATGCCCGCTCGGTGACCGGGTGCTCGGAGGAAGCACCGGTATGACGCCGGCAGACAACGCTGGCTACTACGTGGGTGATTGGGGATGAGCGGAAGTTTCAGCAGTCGAGTGGTGGGAACAGCGCCCAGGGTGCTGGTGGTCGATGGCTCCAAGGTGGTGCGCCAGCTGATCTCCCGCGTGCTCAAGACCGAACTGCCCGACAGCGACGTGGTGGGCGCCGGCAGCGGCGCCGAAGCCAAGGAGCTGCTGGAGGCCGGTGCTTTCGACTTCATCACCATCGCGTTGCGCCTGCCCGACATGGACGGGCTGGAACTCGCCCGCCACGTGCGCGAATCCGCCGCCCAGGCTTATGTGCCCATCGTGGTCGTTTCAGGCGACGTCGACGGCCGCCTGCACAGCCGCACGCTGGGCGAGCACGTCACCGATTATTTCGACAAGTCGCTGGGTTTCCAGGCGCTGGCTGAATTCATCCGTGGCTACGTGAAGCCCGTCGATTCGGCCGAAGGCGAGGTGCTGTACGTGGAAGACAGCCGCGTGGTCGCGCTGGCGACCCGCCGCATCCTCGAGAAACACGGCCTGACCGTCTACCACGTGGTCAGCGTCGAAGACGCCCTGGTGTTGCTCGACAAGGCGAAGGCGCAGGACAAGATCGGCGCGGACATCGTGCTCACCGACGTCAGCCTCAAGGGCGAACTCACCGGCGGCGACCTGCTCGAGCGTATCCGCCGCGAGTACCTCTACAGCAAGGGCAGGCTGCCCGTGCTGGTGATGACCGGCGATGAGAATCCGGCCAACCAGGCTGCGCTGCTGCGCGCCGGCGCCAACGATCTGGTCGAAAAGCCGATCGAGGAAAAACTGCTGATGACCAAGGTGTTGTTCCAGCTGCGCGTATCCCAGCACCTGCGCGAGCGGGGCGAGGCGGCGTGACGGATCACCCGGTAAGGCTGGAGCCGTCCTGGAAGGACCGCATCGGCGAGTATCTGGCGCGACCGGACATGCGCACGCTGTCCGACTTCCTGCGCACCGAAAAGCAGGCCGGCAAGGTGATCTATCCGCCGGGTCCGGAGATTTTCGCCGCCTTCGACCACACCCCGTTCGATAACGTGCGGGTGGTGATCCTGGGGCAGGACCCCTACCACGGTCCGAACCAGGCGCATGGCCTGTGCTTCTCGGTGCGGCCGGGCGTGGCCACGCCGCCGTCGCTGCTCAACATCTTCAAGGAAATCCAGCGCGACCTGGGTCTGCGGGCGCCGGACCACGGCTGCCTCACCCCCTGGGCCGACCGCGGCGTGCTGCTGCTCAATGCCACGCTTACCGTGCAGCAGGCCACCGCCGGCTCGCACCAAGGCAAGGGCTGGGAAGGCTTTACCGACGCGGCGATCGACGCGCTCAACCGCGAGCGGGAAGGGCTGGTCTTCATGCTGTGGGGCTCGCATGCCCAGAAGAAGGGACAGCTGATCGACGGCACCCGTCATTGCATTTTGCGCTCGGTGCACCCATCTCCTTTATCGGCGCATCGCGGTTTCATCGGCTGCGGGCACTTCTCGGCGGCCAACCAGTACCTGGAAAGCCGCGGCGAGCCGCCCATCGACTGGTCTTTGCCGATGCGGGCCGAACTAGCCTGAAACAGGCATTTCACGGCTGCTGAACCGCCCGATACGCATAGTGGAGCCTCCCCGGGGGTGCCTGCTGGACAGGTGCCTCAAATTCCTGTACTATTGAGTACATCAAAGGTCCCGGAACCTTTCGGGGCCTTTAGCACTCGTACTACTCGAGTGCTAAGCTGATTCCCTCACAGGAGGTTCCGTCCATGTCTCAAGCTTTGGTGACCGCCAACCTGCCGGTGCCGAGTGTCGTCGGCAGCCTGGATGCCTATATCTCGGCGGTCCATCGGATTCCGGTACTCAGCCAGGACGAGGAACAGGCGCTGTCGCGCCGTTACAACGAACAGGAAGACCTCGAGTCCGCCCGCAAACTGGTGATGTCGCACCTGCGTTTCGTGGTGCACGTGGCGCGTGGTTACAGCGGCTATGGTCTGCAGATCGCCGACCTGATCCAGGAAGGCAATATCGGCCTGATGAAGGCCGTCAAGCGCTTCGACCCGGATCAGGGCGTGCGCCTGGTGAGCTTTGCCGTGCACTGGATCCGTGCCGAAATGCACGAGTTCATCCTGCGCAACTGGCGCATCGTCAAGGTCGCCACGACCAAGGCGCAGCGCAAGCTGTTCTTCAACCTGCGCAAGAGCAAGAAGCGCCTGGGCTGGATGAACGCCGAAGAAGTGCGCACGGTGGCCAAGGATCTGGGCGTGCCCGAAGCGACGGTACGCGAGATGGAATCGCGTCTGTCAGGTCGTGACATTGGCTTCGAAGCCCCGGCGGATGCCGAGGACGATGCCAAGCCGGCACCGGAAGCGTTCCTGATCGACGATGGCGCCGACCCGTACGACAACGTGGCCGATGCCGACCAGGCCGACAACCAGCTCGACACCTTGTCGGCGGCGTTGAAGAACCTGGACGAGCGCTCGCGCGACATCATCCAGCGCCGCTGGTTGAACGAAGACAAGGCCACGCTGCAGGATCTTGCGGACGAGTACGGCGTGTCTGCCGAACGCATCCGCCAGGTCGAGGCCAATGCCATGAAGAAGATGCGCGGCCTGTTCGCTGCCTGATCCTGGCCGCAGGCGTAAGATGACCAACGGCCCCTCGCGGGGCCGTTTGGCTTTGCGAGCACACGGCTGTACTCGCTTTCCCACCACCGGATCTGAGTTTGTAGTGCCCCCATGCCCCGAGTGCTGGTCATCGAAGACGACGAAACTACCGCGCGAGAAATCATCGCGGAGTTGAGTGCGCACGGCATGTTCGCGGAATGGGTGGCCAACGGCCGCGATGGCCTGGCGAATGCGCTTCAAGGCGGCTACGACCTGATCACGCTGGACCGCATGCTGCCCGGCATGGACGGCATCGACGTGGTGGCCGAATTGCGCCGCGCCGGCAGCGATGCGCCGGTGCTGATGATCAGCGCGTTGAGCGACGTCGACGAGCGCGTGCGCGGCCTGCGCGCCGGCGGCGACGACTACCTCACCAAGCCCTTCGCGCCGGATGAAATGTCGGCGCGCGCGGAAGTACTGCTGCGCCGCCGCCAGCCGCAGTCGGTGCAGCGCCTGCGCGTGGCCGACCTGGAGCTGGATCTGGTGAGCCACGTGGCGTATCGCGCCGGCCAGCCGCTGACCCTGCTGCCCACCGAATATCGCCTGCTCGAGTTCCTCATGCGCAATTCCGGGCAGGTGCTGACCCGCACGATGATCTTCGAGACGGTGTGGGGCTTCCATTTCGATCCCGGCACCAATGTGATCGACGTGCATATCGCGCGCTTGCGGCGCAAGATCGACGGCGCCGGACAACCGGCGTTGATCCACACTGTGCGCGGCACCGGCTATATGCTCGCCGCCGCCAATGAAACTGCTCCGGTGGTGTCATGAAAGCACGTCCGAACAGCTGGCATTCGACCACCTCGAGGTTGATCCTCATCTACGGCGCTTTGTTCGTCGTGTGGGGCGCGGTGCTGGTCGGCGCAATCCAGTGGGAAACCACGCGCTATCTCAACAGCGTCATCGACCAGATGCTGCAGCAGCGCATGCATTACATCGCCTCGACCGATCCCTCGCGCCTCACCACCACGGTGGATGCGGCTGCCGCGATCGATCCGCACGGCATCATGTCGGTGGGCCTGTTCGACAAGGACCACCAGCCGATAGCAGGCAATATCGACCATCTGCCGACGTCGCTGCTGCGCGATGGGCAGGTGCATCTGCTCAAGCATGGCTTGCCGCGTTCCGACCGCGATGCGGAGCGTGTGCGCGCACGCGGCCTGGCCTCGACGCTGCCCAATGGCGACATCCTGGTCATCGCCAAGGACATCAGCACCATCGACGGCATCGGCGCGATCGTCCGCCGCGCGCTGCTGTGGGGCATCTCGCTTACCATCATTCCTGGTCTGCTCGGCGGATTCCTGTTGCGTCGCGGTCCGGAGAAGCGCATTCGCGCGCTGCAGGACGCGACCGATCCCATCCGGCAAGGCGATCTATCCAAGCGCCTGCCGATCAGTCGCCGCGGCGACGAACTCGATCAGCTGGCCGGCATCGTCAACACCATGCTGGGCGAAATCGAGCGGCTGATGAACGAAGTGAAGGGCGTGTGCGACAACATCGCGCACGACCTGCGTACGCCGCTGACGCGCTTGCGCGCACGCCTTTATCGCACGCAGCAGCAACTCGATGGCGAGCCCGAATCGGCGCTGGTGGAATCGTGCATCGTCGACATCGACGAAGTGCTGACGCGTTTCCGCGCGCTGCTGCGTGTGTCCGAACTCGAAGATCGCCATCGCGCCGCCTGCTTCGACGAAGTGGACGTGGGGCAGGTGTTGCGCCAGGTGCACGAGTTCTACGCTCCCGTCGCCGAAGATCGCGGCCAGACCTTCGACGTCGACATCCAGTCGCTGCAGCCCGTGCGCGCCGATGCGCATCTGCTGTTCGAAGCGCTGGCGAACCTGGTGGGCAATGCCATCAAGTTCACGCCGACGGGCGGCAAGGTGAGCCTGCGCGCCAGCATGGACAAGCGCGGCCCGCGCGTGGATGTGATCGACAGCGGCCCGGGTATTCCGGCCGACGAGCGCGACGCAGTGACGCGCCGCTTCTACCGCGGCGACAACAGCCGCACTACCGGCGGCTCAGGCCTGGGGCTCAGTATCGTCAGCGCCATCGTGCGCCTGCACGGCTATGCGCTCGACATCGGCGATGCCAGCAGCAACGGCGCGCGGCTGACCTTGTATTGCTACGCACTCGCGCCGGATGAAAAACTGGGCACCTGCCTGTCCCGCTCCGTGCCGGAAGCCACGCCGATGACGGTCTGAGGGCCGATCGGCAAGATGAAGATAGTTTCATCTGCGTGCGCAATGCAGGCGCCACGTAGAACATGAAATTATCTTCATCCTCCAAGCCCTATGGAGAGTTTTCGCCGCATGCGAAAATTTGTCGCGACGCATCATTTCGCGCACGGAAATCCCCCGCATGCTTGGCATCGTCCGGATCGCGCTTACGCGGCCCTATACATTCATCGTTTTCGCCCTGACCATTCTCATCTTTGGTGTGATGTCAGCGGCACGAACGCCCACCGACATCTTTCCGGAAATCAATATTCCGGTGATCGCCGTGTCCTGGCAGTTCACCGGCATGACGCCCGACCAGATGTCCGGCCGCATGAACACGCCGTTCGAACGCGTGCTCACCACGACCGTCAACGATATCGAGCACATCGAGTCGGAGTCGATCAATGGCATGGGCATCACCAAGATCTTCTTCCAGCCGGGCGTGAACATCGCCACGGCGAATGCGCAGGTCACCGCGATTGCGCAGACGATCCTGAAGCAGATGCCGGCCGGCGCCACGCCGCCGCTGATCGTGAACTACAACGCGTCCACCGTGCCGATCCTGCAGGTGGCGCTGTCGGGCAAGGGCCTCTCCGAGCAGCAGCTGGGTGACCTTGGCCTCAACCAGTTGCGTCCGCAGCTGGTGACGGTGCCGGGCGCGGCCATCCCCTATCCGTTCGGCGGCAAGACGCGCCAGGTGCAGCTGGACGTGGATCCGGCGGCGCTGCAGGCGCGCGGCCTGTCCACCCAGGACGTGGCGAACGCGCTGGCCAACCAGCAGCAGATCAGCCCGATCGGCACGCAGAAGATCGGCAAGTACGAATACGTGATGGAGCTGAACAACGCTGCCACCCACGTGGACGAACTGGAAGACCTGCCGGTCAAGATGGTCAACGGCACGACGATCTATGTGCGCGATGTCGCCCACGTGCGCGACGGCGCACCGCCGCAGACCAATATCGTGCACGTGGATGGCGTGCGCTCGACCATGCTGTCGATCCTGAAGAACGGCTCCACCTCCACCCTCGCCATCGTGGCGGGCGCGCGCCAGAAGCTGGTGGAGATGAAGGATTCGCTGCCGGACAACCTGACCATCAAGCCGATCGGCGACCAGTCGGTGTTCGTGCGCGCCTCCATCGACGGCGTGATCCGCGAAGGCATCATTGCCGCGGCGCTGACCAGCCTGATGATCCTGTTGTTCCTGGGCAGCTGGCGCTCGACGCTGATCATCACCACGTCGATCCCGCTGGCGGTGCTGGGCTCGGTGTTCACGCTGTCGGCCATCGGCCAGACGCTCAACATCATGACGCTGGGTGGCCTGGCGCTGGCGGTGGGCATCCTGGTGGACGAAGCCACGGTGACCATCGAGAACATCAACTGGCATCTGGAGCAGGGCAAGGACGTCATCACGGCCATCGTGGATGGCTCGGCGCAGATCATCGTGCCGGCGTTCGTGTCGCTGTGCTGCATCTGCATCGTGTTCGTGCCGATGTTCTTCCTGCCCGGCGTGGCGCGCTACCTGTTCGTGCCGATGGCGGAGGCGGTGATCTTTGCGATGATCTTCTCCTTCATCCTGTCGCGTACGCTCGTGCTGACCATGGCGAAGTACCTGTTGCAGGCGCATCCGGCGACGGTGGACGAGCACGGCCAGCATATCGAGCAGCCGGCGCCGAAGACGATGCTGGGCCGCTTCCAGCAGGGCTTCGTGAATCGCTTCGAGACGTTCCGCGCGGGCTATAGCGGCGTGCTGCATCTGGCGCTGGAAAACCGCAAGGTGTTCGTGATCGGCTTCCTCAGCTTCGTAGTGTTGTCGTTTGCGCTGTTGCCGGGCCTTGGCAGCAACTTCTTCCCTGATGTCGACGGCGGCCAGATCCTGGTGCACGCACGCGTCCCGGTGGGCACGCGCGTGGAGACCACGGCGGCGGAGTTTGCGGACATCCAGAAGTCCATCCGTCAGGTGATACCGCCGGACGAACTCGATGCCATGATCGACAACATCGGCCAGTATTCGAGCTCGATCAACACGATCTACAACAACACCGGCGAAGTGGGCGAGTCCGACGGCGATATCCAGATCTCGCTGAAAGAAGGTCATCACCCGAGCGCGGAATACGTGAAGATCCTGCGCGAAAGGCTGCCGCGGCTGTTCCCGGGCACGACGTTCTCGTTCCCGCCGGCAGACATCGTCAGCCAGATCCTGAACTTCGGTTCGCCCGCGCCGATCGATCTGCAGATCCGCGGCAGGAGCCTGGAGAAGGACTTCGCGTACGCCAACATCTTGCTCAACAAGCTGCGCCAGATTCCCGGCGTGGTCGATGCACGCTTGCAGCAGTCGCAGGCGCAGCCGGCCTTCCGCATCGACGTGGACCGCACGCGTGCGCAGTTGCTGGGGCTGACCGAAGGCGACGTGACCAACAGCCTGATCGCCGACCTTTCCGGTACCGCCCAGGTGGCACCGACCTATTGGTTGAACCCGGACAACAACGTCACCTATCCGATCTCCGCGCAGGTGCCGCAGTACCAGCTGGACTCGCTGGCGCAGCTGAGCAATCTGCCGATCACCGCCAAGAGCGGCGGCAATGCACAGGTGCTGGGCGCGTTGGCCGACATCACGCGCACGCATCGCAATACCATCGTGAGCCAGTACAACATCCAGTCGATGGTGGAGATTTACACCGCCATCCAGGGACGTGATCTGGGCGCCGTGGCCGGCGACATCCAAAAGGTGCTGGATGACACCAAGAAAGACCTGCCCAAGGGCGCAAACGTGGCGCTGCTCGGCCAGGTGCAGACCATGCACGATGCCTACTTTGGCCTGCTGTTCGGCCTGCTGGGTTCGGCGGTGCTGGTGTATCTGCTGATCGTGGTGAACTTCCAGTCCTGGACCGATCCGTTCGTGATCATCACCGCGCTGCCCGCAGCGCTCGCCGGCATCCTATGGATGTTGTTCGTCACGCACACCACGCTGTCGGTGCCGGCACTCACGGGCGCCATCATGTGCATGGGTGTGGCGACCGCCAACTCGGTGCTGGTGGTGAGTTTCTGCCGCGAGCGCCTGGCTATCCACGGCGACGCCACGCTGGCGGCGCGCGAGGCAGGCTTCGTACGCTTCCGTCCGGTGCTGATGACCGCGCTGGCCATGATCATCGGCATGGTGCCGATGGCCCTGGGCCTGGGCGACGGCGGTGAGCAGAACGCACCGCTGGGTCGCGCCGTGATCGGTGGCCTGTTGTTTGCCACCACCGCCACGCTGATCTTCGTTCCCGTCGTTTTCTCCATTGTGCATGCGCGTTACAAGCACGCGCCTGACGCTGATTCGGCTGACCATGCCGGAGTACCCGCCCATGTCTGAACATACCCAGCTTCCTGAGGTCCACTTGTCGCCGCGTCGTCTGCGACTGGCCGCCGTGATCGCTGCCGTCGTCTTCGGCTCGATCGTGGTGATCGGCGTCACCACCCGCATCGTGCAGGCGCGCAACCTGCACCAGTGGACTGACGAACAGGCCATTCCTACGGTCGTCATCTCCGAACCCGAATCCGCCAACGGCTCCTCGCCGCTGGAACTGCCGGCGCAGATGGATGCGTTCACCAACGCACCGATCTTCGCGCGCACCAGCGGCTACCTGAAGTCGTGGGACAAGGACATCGGCGCGCAGGTGAAGGCGGGCGATGTGCTCGGCGTCATCGATACGCCCGATCTTGACCAGCAACTGCTGCAGGGTCTGGCCGACCTGGCCAGCGCCAAGGCCAATGCCGCGCTCGCTGGCACCACGGCGAAACGCTGGCAGGTACTGCGCCAGACCGATCCCGATTCGGTCTCGCAGCAGTCGGTCGACCAGTTCAACGGCGATCTCGCCGCCAAGCAGGCACTGGCCAATTCGGCGCAGGCCAATGTCGATCGCCTGAAGGCGCTGAAGTCGTACGCCAAGCTGGTGGCTCCGTTTGATGGCCGCGTGACCGCGCGCAACACCGACGTGGGCGCGCTGATCACCGCCGACACCAGCGGTACCGGCACACCGCTGTTCACTGTCTCCGACACCAGCAAGCTGCGCGTGTATGTGCGCGTGCCGCAGGTGTATGCGCCGGCCATTCATCGCGGCGACGAAGCCACGCTGAGCGTGCCGGAGTATCCGGGCAAGTCGTTCACCGCCAAGGTGGAAGCGGACGCCCGCTCGATCACGCCGACCTCGGGCACCACCCTGGTGCAGCTGTTGGTCGACAATCCCGATGGCAAGCTGCTGCCGAGCAGCTACGCGAGCGTGAGCTTCAAGATCGGTTCGGGCGCGCTGGGCCTGCGCGTGCCGGCCGAGGCGCTGATCTTCGACGACAAGGGTCTGCATGTCGCCACGCTGGATGCGAGCGACCATGTGCACTTCAAGAAGGTGACGATCCGCCGCGACTTCGGCAAGACCATCGAAGTGGGTTCGGGCCTGGTCGGGAATGATCGCGTGATCATCAACCCGCCGGACGGCCTGGCCGATGGCGACGAAGTGCGCATTGCGAAGAACCCGCAGGCGGGCAAGCCTCATGACAAAGCGTAAGTTCGTCGCCACGAAACTCGCCGTGACGGTGGCGGCCACCTTGGCGCTGGGCGCCTGTTCGATGGCGCCGACGTACAAGACGCCGGACGCACCGGTGGCCGAGCAGTATCAGCAGCAAAGCGGACCCTGGACGCCGGCGCAGCCCGCCGACCAGTTGCCGCGCGAAGGCTGGTGGAAGCTGTACGGCGACGATCGCCTCAATGGGCTCGAGGACCAGCTGATCGCGCACAACGCCGATCTCGCCGCCGCGCTTGCCAGCTATCGGCAGTCGCGCGACGTGCTGGCCCAGGTTCGCGCTGACCTGTTCCCGCAGATTTCGGCGGGCGCGGGCGCGACCCGCAATCGCCAGTCGCTGAACTCGCCGCTGCATGGTTCGACTTCGCCTGAGTACTACAACCTGTATTCGGCCCAGCTGCAGGCCTCGTACGAAGTGGACCTGTGGGGCCGCGTACGCGACAACGTGGCAGCCGGACGTGCGGAAGTGCAGGCATCGGCAGCCGATCTCGCTTCGACACGCCTCAGCCTGGAAGCGACGCTGGCTGATACCTATCTGCAGCTGTTGGGCGCTGACCGCCAGATCGACTTGTTGCAGAGTACGGTGGACGCGTATCAACGCGCGCTGCAGCTCACCACCACGCTGCATGCCGGTGGCGCGGTGTCCGGGTTGGACGTGGACCGCGCGCAGACGCAGCTCTCGTCGACCAAATCCGCGCTCTCGCAGGCCAAGGCGCAGCGCGAAGTGTTGCAGCATGCGATAGCCGTGCTGGTTGGGCAGTCGGCTTCCACGTTTGCGATCGATGCGAAGACCGATCTGCCGGCTCTGCCGACGGTTCCGGTGGGCATACCGTCGACGCTGTTGCAGCGTCGTCCGGATATCGCCGCGGCCGAACGCCGTACGGCGGAGGCGAACTCGCAGATCGGCGTGGCGCGCTCGGCGTTCTTCCCGTCGCTGACTTTGAGCGCGGCGGGCGGCGTGTCCAGCGGCGCGTGGGGCAATCTGCTCAATGCGCCAAGCCAGATGTGGGCGTTGGGCCCGAGTCTGCTGATGAGCGTGTTCGATGGTGGCCTCCGTCGCGCCAAGGTGGCGCAGGCGCACGCGGCCTTCGACGAAGCCAGTGCGCAATATCGCGGCACCGTGCTCACCGCCTTCCAGCAGGTGGAAGACAACCAGTCGCTGATCAATAACTTTGGCAATGCCTTGGTGGATCAGAACGATGCCACCAATGCTGCGGACAAGACGCTGAAGCTTTCCACCGCGCTGTACAAGCAGGGAGCCAACAGCTATCTCGACGTGGTGACGGCGCAGGTGGATGCGCTCAATGCGCATTTGAGTTTGCTGTCGCTGCAGACTAATCAGCTGCGGGCTAGTGTGCAGTTGGTGAGGGCGTTGGGTGGTGGGTGGACGGGTGATGACATCGCGCCGGATCATCTGACGGCGGATGCGAAGGCGCAGGGCATCAAATAACTGTGGGAGCGCACCCTGTGCGCGACTCAATCGGGGCGTACGAGGCAAGATTGCGTCGCGCACAGGGTGCGCTCCCACCTAAGGTATCGAACAAAAAAGCCCCGGTTTGCGCCGGGGCTTTTTCTTATCGAAGCAGCGCGTCGATCAGCCGCCCAGTTTCTCGGCCAACAACTTCTCCAGCTTGCGCTGGTCCACGGCAAACTTGCGGATGCCGTCGGCAAGCTTGTCGGTGGCCATGGCGTCTTCGTTGTGGCCCCAGCGAAATTGCGCTTCGGTGATCGGCTTGGGAGCCGCCTGGGTCGCGCCGTTGTCGTTGAGGGCGCGCTGCAGGGGCGTGCTGTCCTGGTCGAGCTTTTCCAGCAGGTCGGGGCTGATGGTGAGGCGGTCGCAGCCGGCGAGGGCCTGGATCTGGCCGATGTTGCGGAAGCTGGCGCCCATCACCACGGTCTTGAAGCCGTGCTGCTTGTACCAGGCGTAGATGCGGCGCACCGATTGCACGCCCGGGTCTTCTTCCGGCGCGTAGGTCTTGGTGGCGGTGTTGGCGACGTACCAGTCCATGATGCGGCCGACGAAGGGCGAGATCAGGAACACGCCGGCTTCGGCGCAGGCCACCGCCTGTTCGAATGAGAACAGCAGGGTGAGGTTGCAGTTGATGCCGCGCTTTTCCAGCTGCTCCGCGGCGCGGATGCCTTCCCAGGTGGAGGCCAGCTTGATCAGGATGCGGTCGCGCTGCACGCCGTGCTCCGCGTACATGCCGACCAGGCGCTCGGCCTTGGCGATGGAGGCATCCACGTCGAACGACAGGCGCGCGTCCACTTCGGTGGAAACGCGGCCCGGCACGATATCGACAATCTTGCGACCCACGGCCACGGCGAGGTGATCGCTCGCATCCACCAGCTGCTGTTCGCGCGAATTGCTCTGGCCCTTGGCCCATGCCACCGACTCTTCGATCAGCGGTGCGAACTTCGGGTTCTCGATGGCCTTGAGCAGCAGCGACGGGTTGGTGGTGGCATCCACCGGGCGCCAGCGGGCGATGGCTTCGATATCACCGGTGTCGGCGACCACGGTGGTGTACTGGCGCAGTTGTTCGAGTTGGGAAGACACGGCGATATCCGGCTTGGAAAACGCTGATTGTCCACCCTAAGCGTCGCGCGGCAAAGTCGATTCTGAAGTGGTCCGCTCATCGATCCCGGTGACGATGCGGGCATGGCGCTGGTAGGTCCAATACGCCCAGGCCCAGTCCAGCATCACCACCAGTCGGTTGCGGAAACCGATCAGGAACGCGATGTGGGCGATCAGCCAGACCCACCAGGCCAACAGCCCGGATAGTTTCACGCGGCCAAACTGGGCCACGGCGGCCATGCGCCCGATGGTGGCGAGCGAGCCGTCGTCGCGATAGCGGAAGGGTTTGGTGGCGGTCTCGCCGCGCCAGCGGGCCTTGAGCGCGGCCGCGGCATGGTGGCCCATCTGCTTGGCGGCCGGCGCCACGCCCGGCACGGGCTTGCCGTCGGCCTGGGTCACGCTCGCCAGGTCGCCGATCACGAAGACTTCCGGATGACCTGGCAGGCTGAGATCTGCTTCCACCAGCACGCGTCCCGCGCGATCCACCGGCGCGCCCAGGCGGGCACCCAGCGGCGACGCGGCGACGCCAGCCGCCCACAGCACCGTGCGCGCGGGATACGGCGCTTCGCCGAGCATCACGCCGTGCTCGTCGATGGCGGTGACGGACGTGTTCAAGCGTACTTCGACGCCCAGTTTTTCCAGCTGGCGCCGCGCTTTTTCAGTGAGATCAGGGGCGAAGGCCGGCAACAGTTTTGGGCCGGCTTCAACGAGCAGCACGTTTGCCATGCGCGGATCGGCGCGACGAAATTCGCGCGGCAAGGTATGGCGTGCGATTTCCGCCAGCGTGCCGGCCAGTTCCACACCAGTGGCTCCGCCGCCGACCACCACGAAATTGAGCCACGCCTGTCGCTTCGCGGGATCCTCTTCGCGCTCGGCGCGTTCGAACGCGATCAGTACGCGACGGCGGATGGTGAAGGCGTCTTCCAGCGTCTTCAGTCCCGGTGCATAGCGTTCCCACTCGTCATGCCCGAAATAGGCATGCGTGGCGCCGGTGGCGACGATCAAGGCGTCATAGGGAAGCTCGCCCTGCGCGAGATGCACGATGCGGCGTTCGAGGTCGACATCGAGCGCTTCGTCCATCAGCACCGTCACGTGCTTGTCCTTCTGAAGAATCTGCCGCAGCGGCGCGGCGATCGACGGCGCGGAGAGGCCGGCCGTGGCGACCTGGTAGAGCAGCGGCTGGAAGAGATGATGATTGCGGCGGTCGATCAGAGTGACGCGAACATTGGCATCGGCCAGTTCGCGCGCGGCGGCGAGGCCGCCGAAACCGCCGCCGAGGATGACGACATGGGGGCGAGGGTCGGACGCTGCGTTGCCTTCCATCGGATGCTCCTTTCAAGGTGAGTATCGTGAAGGTCGCGCCGTCGTCGCCCGGTCAATAGAGATCGATCGGGTCCACGTCGAGCGACCAACGCACGCGACGCGCCGTAGGCAGCGTCGACAATGCGGGATACCAGGGGCGCAGCGCGCCATGCAGGGCGCCGCGCGTCTCCGCTTCGATCAGCAGCTGGCCACGATGGCGGCCGGCGCGCAGCGGCATCGGCGCGGGCATGGGGCCGGCGAGCTGGAGCGGCAGGCCGGCGAGTGCCTGCGCTGCTTCGGCGAGGAAGGCATCCACGTGCTCGCGCTGGTGCGCGTCGGCACGCAGCAGCACCTGATGCCCGTACGGTGGCAACTGCACAGTGCGCCGTTCCTCGAGCAGGCTCTGCGCCGACGCGGCATAGCCTTGCGAGAGCAGCTGGCGCAGCAGCGGGTGATCCGGGTGATGGGTTTGCAGCAGCACGCGGCCCGGCTTTTTCGCGCGGCCCGCGCGACCGGCCACTTGCACGACGAGTTGTGCGAGACGCTCGCTGGCGCGGAAGTCCACGCTGAGCAGGCCCTCGTCCACGCCGACGATGGCGACCAGGGTGAGGTTCGGCAGGTCGTGGCCCTTGGCCAGCATTTGCGTGCCGACCAGGATGGCGGGCTTGTCTTCGTGCAAGCCTTCCAGCAGTTGTTCGAACGAATCGCGGCGACGCGTGGTCTCGCGATCGATGCGCAGCACGGGCACCTCCGGGAACTGCGCCGTCAACGCTTCTTCCAGGCGTTCGGTGCCCTGGCCCTGGGGCTTGAGATCAGGCGCCGCGCATGAAGGGCATTGCGCCGGCGGTCGCGCGGTGTAATCGCAGTGATGGCAGATAAGCGCGCGACGCCCGGCGTGGAAGGTCATCGGATGTTCGCAGCGCGGACATTCCGCGTGCCAGCCGCAGCTGTAGCACAGCAGCACCGGCGCATAGCCGCGGCGATTGCGGAACACCAGCACTTGTTCGCCGCGCGCTACGGTATCGCGAACCGCGATGAGCAGGGCGGGCGAAAGACCGTGGTCGAGGCGTTGCGCGCGCATGTCCACGATCTGCACTTGCGGCGCGCGCACGGCGCCTGGTCGCGCGCGCAGATGCAGCGCGCGATAGCGGCCCGCCTGCACATTGGCCAGCGATTCGAGCGAGGGCGTGGCGGAGCCGAGCACCACCGGGATATTCAGCGCGCGCCCGCGCAATATCGCCAGATCGCGTGCGTGATAGCGAAAACCTTCCTGCTGCTTATAGGCGCTGTCGTGTTCTTCATCCACCACGATCAGACCGGCATGCGGCAACGGCGTGAAGATCGCCGAACGCGTGCCCAGGATCACCTTCGCCTCGCCCGATCGCGCGCGCAGCCACGCGCGTGCGCGATCGCCTTCGGCCAGATTGGAATGCAGCACCTGCACGGCGACGCCCAGGCGATCGCGCAGGCGGCGCACGGTCTGCGGCGCGAGGCCGATCTCCGGTACAAGCAGCAACGCCTGCTTGCCTTGCGCGATCACGTTTTCGATCAGGGCGAGATACACCTCGGTCTTGCCGCTGCCGGTGACGCCGTCGAGCAGAAAGGGCTGAAAGCGGCCAAGTGCTTCGCCGATCGTCTCCACGGCCTGCTCTTGCTCGTCGCTCAGCGAGGGCGCCTCGGTGAGCCGCGGCGGTTCGGCGGCGTGGGACTGGGTGCGTTCGATCAAGCCGGCCTGCTCGAGCCGTCGCGCGGCGTCGCGCCAGCCGGGCAGCATCTCGTGCAGCAGCTCGGCGGTCTGCGGTCCGCGTGAGAGGGCGTCGAGCAAGGCGCGACTGCCGCCGCGCCGGCTTCCCGCGTCCAGCGCGCTGCGTCCGCTCTCGGTCAGAGCCCAGGCTTCGTCATGCAGGTCGGGGAGCGCGCGATCCTCGCGCAAGGCCAGGGGCAGGGCGTTGGCATAGGCCTCGCCGGGCGCACCCAGCCAGTAGTCGGCGGCGCGGGCGAGCGTGGCCATCAATTCGGCGTCGAGCAACGGGGCGTCGTCGAGCACGCGCAGCACGCGCTTGAGCCGGCCCTGGCTCACGGCCGACTCCACGTTGGCCTCCACCACCACACCTACCGATTTGCCCTTGCCGAACGGCACCAGCACACGGCTGCCCGCGACCGCCTCACCGCTGGCCGGCGGCAGGTAGTCGAACAAGGTGGGCAGGGGTACCGGCAGGGCGACGCGGAGAACGGCGGGCATGAATACCTCTCGGCACAACAGTGTAACCGGGCCGTTTCACCCCGTGAGATATCAGCCGGATGAAACCCATTCAAAACCTGTTTGAGGGTCCGGCCGCAGCTTGCAGGTTCTTGCTGCCCCGTCATCTAGGAAAGAGAGCTAAGTGACTATTGGCAGGGGTCTTTTGAGCTTATCCACAAGGTCTGTGGATAACTCTGTGGATGGTGCGTTGAGGGAGGCCTCTAAGGCGCATGAAAACGCCCTTCCGTACGCGCTGTTCAAGTTTTAGCCAGCAACTAAAACCAATAAAAAACAGTCACTTAAAATTATCGCTACGCTGGGGTTCATCTAACTGCCACAGGCATGGGACTTGCCTTGACAGCCGTGTGACGCTGTGCAAAACCCCGCTTGAAAGCGCTTTTGGGGTGCCGCGAAACCGCGCCGCTGCGCGATTTGTGTGTGATTTGTGTCACAAAAGTTCGCGAAGCCGCGCCCTAGTTGGCGATACCCAGAACCGCGGCAAAGGTGAGCGCAAAAATGGCCATGAAGGTGTAGCACCAGCCGACGAACAGGTATTTTAGGATGGTCACGAACCAGCCCTGCCGGTAGACCCGCTTTTGCATGAGCAACAGATAGGCCAGCGCCCACGCTCCGAGCCCCCAGGCTGCCAGAACAAGAGGCGTGCCCAGCCAGTGGGCGTGAGGCACCAGCCAGGCATAGAGCAGGTATACGCCCATGCCCAGCATCAGGGTCAGGAATAGGAAGGCGTGGCTGTGCAGGGCCACGATCAAGTGCTCCATATAGAGCCGCCGCTTGAAGATATAGGTGAACTTCAGCAGCAGGGCGAACAGCGGCATCAGCACGAACAGGGTCTGCGGCAAGACGTGGAACACCGCGGCGGTGATGCGTTCCTGCGCCTCCGCGGCGCGCTCGCCGCCGGCCTGGATGTCGCGGACGTTGGCCCCGGCGCGTGCCACTGAGCGGTCGAGACTGTGGTTGAGCGCGTCAGGCAGCCAGGGGATATGGATGGGCGTGGACTCCAGAGGAATCGATTCAAACTTGCTTTCTTTTACGCCCGTATCCGTCAACGGCGACGCGCCCAGCTGGGTCAGGCGATGGTTGGCATGGTCGCGCTCGATGACGAGCGGGCGATTGTAGTTTTTGCTGTCTTTCTCGTCGGTCTGGCCGGCGGCCGCCTCGAGATCCTTGCGCACTTGCGCGTAGTGCGTGCGAACCGCCGTGGGCGTGAGATCGTGGGCAAATTGGCCGGTGCCTTCGCTCGCTTCGCTGTGCACCTGCAGGATGTCCATATTGCCCACCACCAGGTGGCACATGAAAAACGCCAGCAGCGACAGCACGAACATCAAGCGAAACGGCGCCACATAGCGCTGCCGGCGGCCGGAGAAATATTCCAGGGTGAGGAATCCCGGGCGCAGGAACAGCGGGGGCAGGGTGTGGATCACGCGACCATCCACATGCAGCACCAGGTCCAGCGTGTCTTCCACCATGTGGTGCATGGGGCGCAGCACGGTGTGGATGGACTGCCCGCATTCGTGGCAGAACTCCCCCTGCATCGGCGCACTGCAATTGGCGCAATGCACGCCCTCGAACGACACGATTTCCTTCTTCATGCGCCTCCCCCGGATGAATCAGCGGGCGATCTTGGCACAAGCAGGCAACGCAGACAGCTGCCGTGGGCTCTTATCCACTGTCGTTGCGGGAAGGCACGCGGCGGGGCTGCGCTAGAATGTGCGGCCAAGGAGTCTCTTTATGCTGTCTTTCCGCCCCGATCGCGCCAGGGTGGCGCGCGAGGTCGGCGCCACGGTGCGTCTCGCCCTTCCCCTGATCGCCGCGCAGCTTGCCGCGGTGGGTCCGAACTTCGTCGATGCCGTGCTTGCGGGGCATTTGAGTGCGCACGTGCAGGCGGCCGTCACCACGGCGGTCAGCATCTGGGCGCTGGCCCTGGTCACCGGCTTGGGGATGATGATGGCGGTGCCGCCCTCGGTGGCTCAGCTCGATGGCGCCGGCCGTCGCCACGAAGTGGGCGCGGTGTTCGTGCAGGCCATGTGGCTGGCCTGGGCGATGGGCATCGTGCTGTGGTTCCTGGTGCGCCATGCGACGCCCTTGCTCGACTGGATCGGCGTGGTGCCCACGCTGCGTGCCGACGTCATGCACTTCCTGCATGCGATCAGTTGGGCGGCGCCTGCGATGACCAGCTACTTCGCCATCCGAGGCCTGTCCGAAGGCTTGTCGATGACGCGGCCGTCGATGTATTTCGGTTTCGGCGGCCTGCTGGTGCTGGCTCCGCTGGGTTATGTGCTGATGTACGGCAAGTTCGGCCTGCCGGCGCTGGGTTCATTGGGCAGCGGCATCGCCACCGCCACGGTGCTGTGGCTGGAGATGCTTGCCTTCCTGTGGTTCGTGGTCAAACACCCCGCCTATGCCGATGCGCACCTGCGCGCCGGCCTGGCGTGGCCGAAGCCGAAAATGATCCTCGACCTGGTCAAGATCGGCGGCCCGATGGCAGTCACGCTGCTGGCCGAAGGCGGCTTGTTCGTGGCCGTGGCGCTGGCCATCG
Organism: Dyella sp. 01L423; assembly: GCF_056399945.1. Taxonomy (NCBI): domain Bacteria; kingdom Pseudomonadati; phylum Pseudomonadota; class Gammaproteobacteria; order Lysobacterales; family Rhodanobacteraceae; genus Dyella; species Dyella sp. 01L423. Next base: position 68,804 of record NZ_JBFTSI010000001.1, read on the forward strand.
CAACCCTGGGCGAAACCGTGGTGGCCAGCCATCAGGTGGCGTTGAGCGTGGCGACCGTCGCCTTCATGGTGCCGCTGGGCCTGTCGATGGCGATCACCGTGCGCGTGGGCAATGCGGTGGGACGCGGCGATGCCAAGGGCGTGCGCTATGCCGCGCTGAGCGGCGTGGCGCTGGCGTTGTTGGTGCAGACCGTCTCTTCGTCGCTGATGCTGGGCCTGCCGCACTTCCTTGCGCGCATGTATACGCACGATGCCGGTGTCATCGCACTGGCCGCGCAACTGATGGTGCTGGCCGGCTTGTTCCAGTTTTCCGATGGCATCCAGGTCACTTCCAACGGCGCGCTGCGCGGACTCAAGGACACCCGCGTGCCGATGGTGATCACTTTGTTCGCCTACTGGGGCGTGGGCATGCCGGTGGGCTGGTGGCTGGCGTTCCGTCATGGCATGGGTGCGCGCGGCATGTGGATCGGCCTGATCGCCGGGCTCACCATGGCGGCCATCCTGTTGTTCACCCGGCTCTGCCGCAGCGCCTTCCACGATCGCTGGCAACGTCCCGCCTGAGTTCTCCGGCGGGCGTTGTCCCGCCGTTCGATGGGACGCGCCTGCGGCGCCCGCCATGTGCCGTTTGCCCCACATGACCTGCGCCCCGCGAACAGCTACGCTGTGATGGTCATCCTGAGGAACCAAGCAATGACGGAGCGCCGCCCCAACGGTTTTTGGGCCTTTCTCTGCGTCCTCGGGCGCGGCATCAACATCGTCAGGCTGACCATCCTCAACCTGGTGTTCTTTGCGCTGCTGTTGATCGTGCTGCTGATCCTGCTGGTCGGCTTTGCCGGCGCGCGCACCGAGCACTTCATCCAGAACGACAGCGTGCTGGTCATCCAGCCCAAGGGCGAACTGGTCGAGCAGTACAGCATCGAGCCGATGCAGCGCGCGCTGGCCAGCCTGTCGGGCAATCCGCCCAAGCAGATCCAGCTGCGCGACCTGATCGGCTCGATCGACGCTGCCGCCAAGGACTCGCGCATCACCCGCATCCTGCTTGAGCCGAGCGAGCTGCAGGGCGGCGGCTTTGCCGCGCTGCGCGAAGTGGGCGCCGCGCTTGATCGATTCCGCGCGGCCGGCAAGCCGGTGATCGTGTGGTCGCCGAGCCTGGACCAGGGCCAGTACTACCTCGCCGCCCATGCCGACCGTGTGCTGGTCGATCCGCAAGGTGGCGTGATGATCACGGGCCTGGCCAACTACCGGCTGTTCTACAAGGACCTGCTCGACAAGCTGGGCGTGGACGTGCACCTGTTCCGCGTCGGCCAGTTCAAGAGCGCGGCAGAGCCTTACATCCTCGACCATGCGTCGCCCGAATCGAAGGAAGCGGACAGCTTCTGGATGGGCGGTCTGTGGGATACCTACATCAACGAAGTGGCCAAGCTGCGCAAGCTCGATCCGGCCACGTTGCGCCTGGACATCGACACGCTGCCCGAGAAGATCGCCAGCGCCAAGGGTGACCTGGGCCAGCTCTCGCTCGATCAGCATCTGGTCGACGGCGTGGCTACGCCCGCCGAAGTGATCGCCATGATGCGCAAGGAAGGCGTACCCGCCGGCAAGAAGGGCGAGGGTTTCCGCCAGGTCTCGCTGCAGCGTTACGCCGACACCATTTCCGAAGACGGCTCGACCACGCCTGGCGTGTCGGTGGTGGTGGCCGAAGGCGAGATTTCAGGCGGCAAGCAGCCGCAGGGCACCGTCGGCGGCGACTCCACCGCTGCCTTGATCCGTGCCGCCCGCGAGGACAAGCGCACCAAGGCGCTGGTGTTGCGCGTGAACTCGCCAGGCGGCGAAGTCTATGCCGCCGAGCAGATTCGTCGCGAAGTGGCGTTGACGCGCGAAGCCGGCATTCCGGTCGTGGTGTCGATGGGCAACGTGGCCGCCAGCGGTGGCTACTGGATCTCGATGAATGCCGATCGCATCTACGCCGAGCCCAATACCATCACCGGCTCCATCGGCATCTTCGGCATGGTGCTCACCGTGCCCGGTACCTTGGACAAGCTGGGCGTGAAGAGCGACGGCGTGGGCACCAGTCCGCTGGCCGGCGCATTCGACATCACCCGTCCGCTGGATCCGAAAGTGGGCACGGTGATCCAGGCCACCATCGAAAAGGGCTACCGCGATTTCGTCGGCCAGGTGGCCAAGGCGCGCGGCAAACCGTATGACGCCATCGATACGATTGCGCAGGGCCGCGTGTGGACCGGTCAGCAGGCGCTGGATCGCGGCCTGATCGATCAACTCGGCGGCTTGGGCGATGCCGTTGCCGACGCACAGCAACGCGCCAAGCTCGGCAAGGGCGCGCCGGTGCGTTATGTCGAGGAACCGCTCGGAGGCTTCGAGCAGTTCGTGATCAGCCTCAATGAAAACGCGATGGTGCAGATGGTGCAGTCGTACGGCGTGCAGCTGCCGTCGTGGGTGGCGCATGTCGACGCGTTCGCACCGGAGCTCAAGCTGTTGCGCACGGCGCAGTCCGGCCGGCCGAACGTGTACGCGTATTGCTTCTGCACACCGCGCTGAGTCAATCGTTCTGATAGTCGAGCCGCCACCGGATTCCGGTGGCGGCTTTTTTATTGGCGGCGAGAATGCAGTGCGGCCTGGATATGCCCGCCTGGTAGATGGACGGCTAAACGTCTACTCGATGGCGGCGCTGAAATAGTCGCCGTGGCGTTCGACGCATACGGGCATGCCGAAGGTGTCCGAAAGCAGGGCGTCGGTGAGCACTTCGGCCTTGGTGCCCTGCTTGAGCAGGCAACCGTCGCGAAGCAGCACCACGTGCTGGATCTCGGGAAGGATTTCCTCCACGTGATGCGTCACCAGCAACAGCGTTGTGCCGTTGCGTGCGAGGCCGCGCAAGTTCTCAAGGAAGCGCCGGCGGCTTGCCATGTCCAAACCCGCGCAGGGCTCGTCGAGCAGCAGCGCCCTGGGCTGGTGCACCAAGGCACGCGCTATCAATACGCGCCGTGCTTCGCCGGTCGAAAGACTGGCCATGGCGCGGCCGAGCAGATGCGTGGCGCCGGCCTGTTCCAGTGCTTCGCCGGCGCGTTCGCGCATGGACGGCGTGACGCGATGATTCAGGCCCAATCGTTGCGCGGCGAAGAAGCTCGACAGCACCGCCTCGGACACTTCCAGCGTGGCATCGCTGGTGCAGTCGTGCTGCAGCGAGGGCGAGACGATGCCAAGCAGTCCACGCAGGTCGGAGACATGCCAGCGGTCACGTCCGAACACGCGCATGGCAGCCTGGCCGTCGCCGCGTGCAAGCGGATAGAACTCGCGTGTGATCAGGCGCACCAGGGTGGACTTGCCTGCGCCGTTCGCACCGAGGATGGCGGTGTGTTCGCCCGCACCGATGCGCAAGCTGAAACGATCGAGGATCAGCCGCTCGCCGCGCATCACGCTGGCATCATTGATCTCCAGCAGCGGCTCGGCAGAGATTTCATCATGTTGGGCTTTCATGCCGGACACCATGCACGTCCAGACGTCCATTGCCAAGTCCGGCGGCGACAGCCAGCTTATTGCTCGGCGGCATCCAGTTGTTGCTGCTGCTTCTTCGCTTGCTCGTCGACTGTTTTCTGCACATCCACGGCGCGCTGCTTGGCCTTCTCCATGTCGTCCCACGGCGTGGCCACGCGCGCGGTGCTGGCGGCGGCTGGGGCGGAGACCGGTGCCGGCGGCTTGCCAGAGCAGGCGGCCAGGGAGAGCAGGCATAGCAGGGCAGCGAGCTGTTTCATGCGGGAGCCTTGAAGATGGTCGGGGTCGGTGTCGCGCCCATGGTAGCGGGCAGCGCTTGGCGGGAAACGTGGTCGCGTTCTAAGCTCGGCCCATGAACGCACGCATCGACGCCTGGCAGTTGCAGGGACACACCGCCTTGATCACCGGCGCCAGCAAGGGCATCGGCTACGCCACCGCCCGCGAACTGGCCGCGCTGGGCGCCAACCTGCTGCTGGTGGCGCGCGACGCCGACTACCTGGAGCAGGTGCGCGTGGAGCTGGTGGACGATTTCCCCGGCATCGACGTGCTGGCCTTTGGCGCCGATCTTGGCGAACAGGAAGAGCGCCTCGCGGTGTTCGACTGGATTGCTGATCTCGGCGCACCGCTGTCCCTGCTGGTCAACAACGCTGGTGGCAATCAGCCTGCGCCGACCCTGGCCTATCGCGAGGACGACTACCGCGCGATCTTTGAGCAGAACCTGTTCTCCGCCTTCGAGATGTGCCGTCTCGCCCATCCGCAACTGGTACAGCACGCGAACGCAGCGATCGTGAACGTGGGCTCTGTTTCCGGCATAACGCATGTGCGTACTGGCTCGGCCTATGGCATGTCGAAGGCGGCGCTGCATCAGCTTACGCGCAATCTGGCGGCGGAATGGGCGGCCGATGGCATCCGCGTCAACGCGGTGGCGCCCTGGTATATCCGCACGCAGCGCTCCGAGCCTGCACTGGCGAATGACGAGTATCTGGACGAGGTGCTCGATCGCACGCCGCTGCGGCGGATTGGGGAGCCGGAGGAGGTGGCGGCGGCGATCGCCTTTCTGTGCCTTCCGGCTGCCAGTTATGTCACGGGGCAGGTGTTGGCGGTGGATGGGGGGTTTTTGAATTATGGGTTTTAGCTATTCGGTGTGGTGAGCTTGCGAGCTGCACGCTTAGACCCGCCATGCCTCTTGCTCGTCATCCCGGCGTAGGCGGGAAGCGCTCTTCAACAGGCGAAGGCTAGTCATCCAGTTTCGCCGGTCTCCGGTTGTCGCCTTATCGCGACCTGGTTCGCCTGCCGCGGGCTTTCGTGTCGCTGCCGCGGCCCGAGTTACTTTTCTTTGCTTGCCCAAAGAAAAGTAACCAAAAGAAAGGGCCCCCCGGATGACGCGCCTTGCGGGCCTTCGGCCCTTCAGGTGCGCGTGCGGGTTACGGGGTTTTTCGACAGGACATCCCTGTCCTGTCGAAAAACTGGCCGCATCCCTGCGTCCACCCTTCGGGCTTTCCTCCACCCGCCCGCCGCGTCATACGGGGACCCCAAAGGGCAAGAGCCATATCAAGAGCCAAAAGCCCGTCGCGCCGGGCCGCTCTTTGTAGGAGCGCACCCTGTGCGCGAACGCCGCCCCCAGGGCGGCCTGTTAGGCCGCGTTCGCGCACAAGGTGCGCTCCTACAAGGGGTGACGCAGGTATGGGATGGCGGATCAATCTTGCCGGTCGGCTCTTCTGTGGGAGCGCACCCTGTGCGCGACAAACCTACGGAGCAGTACACCCCAGCGTGGCTGTCGCGCACAGGGTGCGCTCCCACAGACAAGCGGCAGGCGCGGCAAAGGACGGAGCGATGCCCGAAGCCGAAGCGCAGCGAGGCTCCGCTTTAAGTCCTCAGCGATTCGGGCGCGTTGCGCAGCGCTTTGAACTACCCGCTGTGTACCCTCGGAGGTTGTCCCACAACAACGCGCCTCGAACGTTCGGGCTTATCCCAGCACAATGCTGCGGGCGTTATCAGGCCATTCTCTTTGGGTTACTTTTCTCTTGGGCCAGCAAGAGAAAAGTGACTCGAGCGGCGGCAGCCGTTCGAAACGCCCGCCGCGTAGGCGGCACGCTGGCGGAGACGCGACAATCGCAGCGCACCGCACCTGGATCCCGGCCTGCGCCGGGATGACGAGCAAAGAAGTCACGCTGCGCACCCGCGCAAACGCGCGCCGCGAAACACTCCCCAACCCTATCCACAGCCCATGTGGATCACCACCCCACAACCCTGTGGATAGATCACCCAAGCTCCCGCCACCACACAAGTTTCAGCATCCTGCGCAAACATTCACCAGCCGCGCGCCGCGTTTTCCACAGCACTTGGGGAAACCCTGGTAGCAACCCTGTGGACAACTCGCCACGCGCGTTGCGTGGCGCGCACTTGCATGACATTGCGCAAATTCTGCCCAGCGTACTCAGCAGTTCTGCAGTTGCTCGTGCAGTTCCTGGTCGCGCCGTTCCAGCGGTGGTTGATCGCTCTTGAAGGCGCGGCGCAGTTTGTCGGCGTTGTCGTCGTAGGCATCTCGCAGGGCGTGGCAGGTTTCTGCGCGCGTGAGTTCGCGGCATTGGTCCTGCACCCAGACGTAGCGATTGGCGATCAGGCCGGGTGTGATGCGTCCGCGATTGAGTTCGGGGGCGGAGGCGCCGGCGGCGTTGGGGCCGCCGTAGACCTGCGACAGCGGCAACGACCCCGCACCGAGGATGCCGTAGGGCACCTGATAGGGCTGTGGATCGCCGTGATCGCTCATGTAGGGCTTGCCATCGGTGGCGCGCACGCAACCGTACATGAGGGGAAGCGCCGCCATCGGCTGCGGCGGCGGCGGGGGCGGCGGCACGGGTTCGAAGGTGGGTGTGTCGGTCGCTGCGGGCGGCGGTGGCGTGACCGGCTGGGAGTCGTCCAACTGCAGCACTTGCTGGCGCTGATTGCCGCTGCAGGGCTTGTCCTGGAAGGTCAGCTTGCCGCTCGCGTCGGTGCATTGATACGCCGTGCCCGCCATGGCCGGCAGGCCAAGCAGCAGGAGTGAAGCGAGGATGCACAGTCGGATCACGCAAAACCTCCTGAGGCGTGGCCGCTCAGAATTCGGCGACGTGTTCCTCGGCGGCGAAGCCGAGCGTCACCGCGCCTTCGCCGACGTTGACCATGCCGGTGATGCTCATCGGTGCTTCCATCAGTTCCACGCCGCATTCCTCGCAGGCGGTGCGCAGCGCGGCATAGCCGGGCAGCTTGCCCAACTCGGACAGATCGCCGCCATAGCTTACGCACACTGCGGGCACCAACAGACCGGCATGGATGCGCTTGGCCGTGTAATTGAACAAGGTTTCCGCGCCGTGCTCGAACCCGCGCACCTTGCCGACCGGACTGGTTTCGCCGCGGTAACCACGCAGCAGCGGCTTGATGTCCAATGCCGAGCCGAGCATGGCGCTGACCAGTCCCACGCTGCGGTCGCCCTTCTTCTTGGCGCGCGCCCGCAGGTAGTACAGGTCGCGCGGCAGCATGTAGCCGTACGAGTTGTTCGCGATATAGGTGAGGCGTTCGCGAATTGCCGCGGGTACTTCGCCTGCGCCAATCAGTCGCGTAGCCTCGACGATGGCGGGGCCCGAACCGGCGAACAGCGTGCGTGTGTCGATCACGCGCATCAGGAACGGACCGGTGAGGCCGTTCTTCTCGCGCACCTCGCGGTAATGCTTGAGCACCGCGAAGCTGGCCTTGATCACGTGATCGTTGATGGCGCTGCGCGTGGCGGTGATGGTGAGGCAGAACACGCAGTCCCGCTCCAGCACCAGCTTGTCGAGGAACAGCTGCTGCACGTCTTCGACGGAGCAGGGAATGGTCTCGGCCGAGTGGCTGCGACTGCCCAGCTTGCGATCCAGGAAGCGATGCAGCTCCACCTGGTTGCGGTTATCCATGAAGATTTCATCGTCGATGCGGATGGTGATGGGCATCACTGCGATGTTGTGCTTCTGCAGAAATGCCTGCGGCAGATCGCAGGCGGCATCGATCGCTATACCCATCCGCATAATGTGACTCCCCTATGACAAGCGCGGCCAACATAGCACGCACCTTCGGATGTGCCGACCCTGACCGTTGGGACATAGGCCCGGGCGTTTCCCATTCGCTGGATCGAACGCGGCCCGCATGGTCAACGCAGCTGCCGGTAGGTTTCGGGGTCGAAGGCATCCACTTGCACGACGGCGTCGCGGGCCTCGTCGGCCTCGCTGAGCGCGTCGAACTCCGCCTGCGTGATGATGCCGGCGGCCAGCGCGTGGTGGGCGAGCTCGTCGCCGGCGGCGCGGTCCAGCGTGCCAGCGCGAATCGCGTCGCGCAGTTTGGTCTCCACCGGCAGGGCGCGCACGGCCTTGTCCAGCGCGGCTTCCAGCTGCCCTAGTCCGGGCTCCTGTGGGCCCGGCACGTGAATGTCGCCGGTGAGGTGGATGCGCGCTTCGCGATCTTCCAGGATGGCCCGCGCGGCGCGCTGGCCCAATCGATCGGACGGCGGCTGGAAGCGCGCGCCCAGTGGGAACACCAGCAGCCGGGCGACGCTGGCCGCCAGCTCGGAGGGCAGGTTGTCCAGCACGCCGCGCAATGCCTCCTGCGTGCGATACAGCGCCAAGGCCACGCCCCATCGCGCCAGGTCGTAGTGGGAGGCGAGCTTGGGTCCGTCGTGGTAGCGCTTGAGCGTGGCGGCGGCGAGGTATTGCCAGGCCAGTGCGTCGGCGAGGCGTCCGGAAATCTTCTCGCGGCGTTTGAGCGTGCCGCCCAGCGTGGCCATGCAAGTGTCCGACACCAAGGCGAACGCCGAGGCGAAACGCGTGAGGTGCTGGTACTGGCGAGCGAGTTCGCTGTCCGGCGCCTTGGCCAGACGAGATCCGCTCAAGCCGAGCAACAAGGCACGCACCCCGCGGGTAAACACAAAATTGATGTAGCCGAAGGCGCTGCTGTCGACCGCCTTGAGGTCCTTGGCGGCAATCGCATCGATCAGCTTCTGCACCCAGGGATGGCAACGAATGGCGCCCTGGCCGTAGATGATCATCGAGCGGGTGAGAATGTTGGCGCCTTCCACGGTGATGCCGATCGGCACGGACATCCACATATGCGAGAGCGCATTGCGCGGGCCGCGCTGGATCGCGGCGCCCGCGCGGATATCCATGGCGTCGCTCACCACGACGCGCATCGCATCGGTGAGATAGGCCTTGGCGATCGAACCGAGCACCGCCGGTTTTTCGCCGGCATCGAGCGCGCCGCAAGTGAGTGTGCGCGTGGCCGTCATCAGATAGGTGAGTCCGGCAATGCGCGCCAGCGGTTCTTCGATGCCTTCGAAGCGGCCGATCGGCGTGTCGAACTGCTCGCGCACCGTGGCATAGGCCCCGCAGATGCGCGTCGCCATCTGTGCGGCTCCGACGGCAAGCGCAGGCAGCGAAATGGAACGACCCGCCGCCAGACTTTCCATCAACATGCGCCAACCGTGGCCGGCTTGCGCCACGCCGCCAATGATGGCGTCAAGCGGAACGAATACGTCGTGGCCGACGATCGGGCCATTGGCGAACGGCACGCCCATCGGATCGTGATGCTGCCCGATCTCCACACCGGGCAAGTCGCGGGAGATCAGTGCGCAGGTGATGCCGCGATCCACTGCGCCGCCCAGCAGGCCATCGGGATCTTTCAGGCGGAACGCCAGGCCGATCAGTGTGGCGACGGGAGCCAGCGTGATGTATCGCTTGTTCCAGTTAAGGCGCAGGCCGATGACCTCTTCGCCATTCCACTGTCCCCGCTCCACCACGCCTTCGGACTGCGTGGCCGCCGCATCGGAACCGGCCTCCGGTCCGGTGAGCGCAAAGCAGGGCACTTCGCGGCCGTCGGCGAGGCGGGGCAGGTAGTGGCGCTTCTGTTCTTCGGTGCCGTAGTGCAGCAGCAGTTCGCCCGGGCCCAGCGAGTTGGGCACCATCACCGTCACGGCCGCCGCGACCGAGCGCGTGGCGATGCGCGTGACCACGCGGGAATGGCCGATTTCGGACATGCCAAGACCGCCATAGGTCTCGGGCAACACCATGCCGAAGAAACGCTCGCGCTTGATGAAGTCCCATACCTCGGGCGGCAGGTCGCGTTGCTGCTCGATCTGCCAGTCGTCGAGCATCGCGCATAGCTGGGTGACCGGGCCGTCCATGAACGCCTGTTCGCGTGCGCTCAGCGGCTTGCACTGGAAACGCAGCAGCGCATCCCAATCGGGCATGCCGGAGAAGATCTGCGCGTCCCACCACACCGTGCCTGCTTCAAGCGCGATGCGTTCGGTCTCGCCCAGGCGCGGCATTACCTTGCCGAGCATCGGCAGCAGGCTGCGGGCGAACAGGATGCGGCGCAGCGGCGCGAAACCGGTTACCAATGCAACTATGACGGCTGCAAATAGCAGTCCATATAAAAGGAGTGGCGATTGAACGCCGCGTACAATCCAGGTGAGGAACAGCACGGCCAGCGCCAGCACCCAGGCCAGCCATCCACGCCCCACGAATGCAAAGCCGAGGAACACGGCGAGGGCGACGATCCAACCGATCAGCAGCATGGTGTTCTCCTTGGGATGGGGCCCATCGTGGGCGGGGCCGGTTCAAGGAAATGACAACAAAGCGCCCGGCGGCGGCCGTCACCCGCTAAGATGCACGCACTGATCTGGCATCTTGCCGGCGTGGCGTCGCCGGTAACGCGCAACGGAACCTACGTTGCGCCGACCTCAAGGGGTCTCAATGAAAGACAAGCAGGAGATCGTCTCCAACTGGCTGCCGCGCTATACCGGCACGCCTTTGGAGGAGTTTGGCCAGCACATACTGCTGACCAATTTTGGCCACTACGTAGACCTCTTTGCCGAATGGCACGGCGTGGAAGTACGCGGGCGCGACCGGCCCATGCCCAATGCCACCGCCGACGGCATCACCCTGATCAACTTCGGCATGGGCAGCCCCAACGCCGCCACCGTGATGGATCTGCTCAGCGCCGTCCATCCCAAGGCTGCTTTGTTCCTGGGCAAGTGCGGCGGCCTCAAGAAGAAGAACGCCATCGGCGACCTGGTCCTACCCATCGCGGCGATCCGTGGCGAAGGCACGTCCAATGACTATCTGTTGCCGGAGGTGCCGGCCCTGCCAGCCTTCCAGCTGCAACGCGGTGTCTCCACCATGATCCGCGACCTTGGCTACGACTACTGGACCGGCACGGTGTACACCACCAACCGCCGCGTCTGGGAGCACGACGACGCCTTCAAGGATTACCTGCGTCGCACACGCTGCATGGCCATCGATATGGAGACCGCCACCATCTTCGCGGCAGGCTTCGCCAACAAGATTCCGTGCGGAGCGCTTCTGCTGGTCTCCGACCAGCCCATGATCCCCGAGGGCGTTAAGACGGAATTAAGCGACCGCAGCGTGACCACGCAATTTGTTGAACGCCACATACGCATCGGTATAGAAGCCTTGAAACTGGTGCGCCGCAAGGGACGCAGTGTCAAACACCTGCGCTTCGAGGCCGACACCGGCACGGAGTGAACCCCTGCCAAATCAGATGCCTGGCGAGGCCCATGGCGGCCTGCCAGGCTTTTTTCACCGTGGCTTCACCCCGTTGCAACGATGTTCCTCGCAGCGCAGCAACCCGTTGCAGGGCGGTTGGCGGCGCGGATTTAATGCCGAATTCGCAAAAAATTGCGATAGTTGTCACGGCACTTTGTTTTCTTGCCGTATAGATTTTATTGACTATCTGTAAGTAAAGCGTGATAAATGCCGAGCGCTGTAGACCGCACTTTTGTCGGTCTACGCCTGAATTGTTTGGGTAATCGGGCGCGGGTTTGAGGCGGGGAAAGTCTGTCAAACCCAGTCAATATAAATAACGGGAGGGTGTTCTCATGAAGTTCGGGGAAAATAAACTGTGCACGTCGGTGCGTCTGGCTTTGTCGCTGGGCATGCTCGCAGCAAGCGCCTACGGCACTACCGCTTTCGCGCAGGACGCGCAGTCCACTACGCCGGCGCCGGCCGCTGATCAGGCCAAGAGCAAGACTCTCGAAACGGTCACCGTGACCGGTTCGCTGATTCGCCGCGTAGACGTCGAGACGGCCAGTCCCGTCGTAACCATCGATCGCGCTCAGATCCAGGCCACCGGCAAGCAGACGCTTGGCGACCTGGTGCAGCAGCTGCCGGCCATGACCGGTGGCGCCGTCAACCCGCAGACCAATAACGGTGGCGGTACCGGCGTTTCGTCCATCAACCTTCGCGGCCTGGGTTCGCGCCGTACGTTGATCCTGATCGACGGTCAGCGCCTGCTGAGCAAGGATCCGAACGCCATTCCGGTTGATGCCATCGAGCGCATCGAAGTGCTGCCGACCGGTGCGTCGGCCACCTACGGTTCGGATGCGATCGGCGGCGTGGTGAACTTCATCACGCGCAAGAACTACCAGGGTGCCACCTTCACCGCGAACGTCGGCCAGTCCGATCGTAACGACGGTGAGCAGAGCGGCTACACCTTCACGTTCGGCCAGACGTCCGATAAGGGCAGCCTGATGGCCGGCATCAGCTACAACAAGCAGGATGGCGTGCTGGCTGCCAACCGCGACTTCTCCAAGAACGCGCTCAGCCTCGTCGGCAACCAGGTTCTCGTCGGCGGTTCGCCGTCCTCGGGCGTGGGCCGCATCCAGCTGCCGCCGGGCCTTGCCGCCAACTTCCCGGGCTGCGCCTCGGGCCAGGTCGCGCTGAGCGCCGGTGGCAACAGCCAGGTCGTGACCCCGGCCAACTACCACTGCTTCGGTACGTCGGACCGTTACAACTACGCCGGCATCAACCTTGACATGACCCCGCAGGAGCGCACTGGCGGCTTCCTGAATGGTGAGTACCACCTGGCTGACCACGTCACGGCCTATGTCGATGCGGTCTACCAGAAGACCTCGTCCAGCTTCCAGTTGGCACCGGCCGTGTACGGCTCTGCCTCCACTGGCGCTGTGATCACCAAGGGCAATGCGTTCAACCCGTTCGGCGTGAACTTCAGCTCGTCGGGCAACCTGTTCGCTTCGCGCCTGGTCACCAACGGTGTCCGTACTGCTTCCTCGGGTCGTACCGATGCGCAGATCAACACGGGCTTCAAGGGCGACTTCACCGTTCTGGACAAGAACTGGAACTGGGACGTCGGCTTCAACTACGGCCACCAGAGCGTCGTCACCACGACCGGCGGCCTGGTTGACCAGACCAAGCTCTACACCGGCGACTCGACCATCGGTCCGGACGGTCTGGCGACCAGCCCGAACTGCGCGAACGTCACGGCTTGCCAGTTCAACCCGTTCGACATGAACGCACCCGGTACCATCGCGGCCCTCAAGCAGGCCAACGTGGTGGCGCCGTCGAACCTGTACATCCTCGAGAAGACCTGGCACGCCGGCCTCAGCGGCGAGCTGTTCAGCCTGCCGGCAGGCGCCGTGCAGCTGGCAGGTGGCTTCGAGTGGCGTAAGGACTACGAGCACGCCATCCCGGCTCCGCAGCTGGTGATCGATCCGACCACCGGTACCTGCGACCTGGGCAGCCAGTGCCTTAGCGCCGTGCAGGGTGGCTACACCACCAAGGATCTGTACGCCGAAACGTTCATCCCGATCCTCGCCGGCCTGCCGGGCATCCAGTCGCTGAACCTGACCATTGGCGACCGTTACTCGCGCATCGGTTCCTTCGGCAGCACGAACAACTTCAAGTTCGCGCTCGAATACAAGCCGTTCGACGACCTGCTGCTCCGTGGCACGATGGAAGACGTGTTCCGCGCCCCGTCGCTGGCCGAGCTCTACAACTCGGGCTCCGATGCGCCGAACATCCACAGCGATCCTTGCACGGGCTACACCGGCGCGCCGGCTGGCTCCCCGCTGGCGCTCGCTTGCGCGAACGTGCCGACCGATGGCTCGTTCGTCAACGAGAACGTCAAGAACAACGTGCAGGCAACCACCGTGCTGCAGGGTGCGCGCGTGGCGGGCTTCCCGGTCAAGCCGGAGCACGGCAAGTCGTATGACTTCGGCTTCGTGTACAGCCCGTCGTATGTGCCGGGCCTGTCCACCACCGTCGACTTCTGGCGCGTGAACCTCAAGGACACGATCGCTTCGGTTGGCTTGCAGAGCCTGCTCGACCTGTGCGCAAACGGTTCGACGGTCTATTGCCAGTACATCCATCGCGTGGCCTCGGGCGTCAACGCAGGTCAGATCGCCGCTTCCACGGTCGAGCCGACGGGCAACCTCGGCGCGATCAACACCAGCGGTGTCGACTGGTCGGCGAACTACAAGCTGCCGCAGTTCTCGTTCGGTCAGATCAACGTTGGCGTCAACGCGACCTACCTGAAGTACTACGACCTGGAAACGGCGCCGGGTACCGAAGGCAACGTGACCTACAAGAACGCTGGTCACTTCCTGCCGTTCGGTTCGGCTGCTGCTGCAGCCTGCCCGGATAACGTGGGCGTCTGCCTGTTCCCGCGCTGGCGCGCACAGGGCTTCGTGGATTGGCAGTCGGGTGGCTGGAGTGCCCAGTGGCGCATGCGCTACATCGGTCGCTTCCAGAACGGCGCTGCCACGGGTTCGCCGCAGGACAGCTTCCCGAACGGCGAGTCGGGCACGATCCTGAAGTACGGTGCGACGGTCTACAACGACGTGTCGATCGGCTACAACCTGGCCATGATCAACACCCGTCTGGACTTCGGCGTGAACAACCTGTTCGACAAGCAGCCGCCCATGCTGTACGCGAACAACACGCTCAACGCCAACACCGATCCGAGCGACTTCGACCTGATGGGCCGCTACTGGTGGGCTCGCGTCACGGTCAAGTTCTAAGTCGTTGATATAAGCGTTAACCTTGAGGGCCGCGTGAACGTTCACGCGGCCCTTCTCTTTTGTGAAGACATGGCCACTTACGACATTTCATTTATCGCCGCAGCTATCAGCGCCGGCGAGTCGGTTCGAGCAGAGGCGTTGTGCCGCGAAGCGCTGACGCAGTCTCCAGACAACGAGGACCTGTTGCTGTTGCTGGCCATCAGCTTGCAACTCCAGCATCGATCGCAGGACGCGCTGCTGATCTACGGTCGCCTTACCCAGTTGAATCCGGGCAGCAGTGGCAACTGGAGCAATTACGCGACGGCCTTGGTGGAGCTGGGATTCCAGAAAGAGGCTGTCGCCGCCTATTCGCAGGCGATCGAACGCGATGCGCAAAATGTGCTGCCCAAGAGCCAGCTGGGACTGCTGCTGATCCAGATGCAGGACTATCTGTCGGCGCGGAGTGTGTTGCTGGATGCGGTTGAGCTGCGGCCCGATGCCATCGAATTGCGCATTGATGCCGCGCGCGCCTGCTGCCTCAGCCAGGACCAGGAAGGCGCATCGGATCTCCTGCGACACTGGCCGCGTTGGCTTCCCCTCAACGACGATAACCTTCAGCTTGAGCTGGCCCAAGTCTTGACGATAAAGGGCGATATCCCCGATGCAGCTGCATTGCTCGAGGATCTGCTGACCCGCCAGTCACGCAACTTTGATGTGCGCCTTCTTCTGGCCAATCTTTATGAACGCCTGAATAGGCTGTCGGACGCCGAGACGGTGTTGCAGCCGGTCATGCAGGTGGGCGCGGACGTGTCGGAAGTTCAACGCAAAGAGGCCAACCATGTGTTGGCGACTTTGGCGGCGCGCCGCCAGGATCTGCAAGCCGCGAGGGATCTGCTGGAATCGACGGGACCTGAAGCCCCCAACAGCTTTGGTCACTACTTTCTTCTGGGCTCGGTCTGCGACAAGTTGGGCGACACCCAAGCTGCGATGAGTGCGCTGCATGTCGCGCACGAGCTGGAGGCCAACGAACGCCGCATTGACTCGCCCGAATACTTCGTGCCCGGCGCGCCAGCCATGCCTGTGGCAGGGCCGCGCGTATCCGCCGAGCAGTACGCACGATGGCCGCGCCTGATCGCGCCGGAAATGCGCGACTCTCCCATCTTCGTGGTGGGTTTCCCGCGATCGGGAACGACGCTGCTCGAACAGATGCTGGATGCCCATCCGGGCCTGCAGTCCATGGACGAGAATCCGTTCTTCAATCGCCTTGCCGGTTTGCTGGGCAATCATGATCGGCGCATTCTCGATGACCTGAGTGTTTTGCGGCAGTACGACTGCGACGAATTGCGCAAGCGTTACCACACGATGGTCGGCCAGCGCATCCAGCGTAACTGGGACACGCGGCTGGTCGACAAGAACCCGCTGAACATGACTTGGCTGCCGGTGATCCAGCGCCTTTTCCCGGAAGCAAAGTTCATCCTCGCCGTACGCCATCCCTGCGACGTGATCCTCAGCTGCTACATGCAGAGTTTCCGCTCAAGCGGTCTTGCGGCTGCGTGCAGCACCATGGACCGCCTGGCGCGAGCCTATGTGCAGACCATGGAGCGCTGGCTGGAGGATGTAAGCATCTTCAAGCCAGACGTGATGGTGTCTCGCTACGAAGACCTGGTGGACGACTTCGCCCCGCAAGTGGAACGCATCGCGCAGTTCCTTGAACTGCAGGATGCATCGCCGATGCTGCAATTCGATCGTCACGCGCGTGGCAAGACGTTTATCGGCACGCCCAGCTATTCGCAGGTGATCGAGCCGGTCAACCGCAAGGGGCTGGGGCGCTGGCAGCGCTACCGCGACCAATTCGAGCCACTGCTGCCGATACTCGAGCCGGTGCTTAGCCATTGGGGCTATGGAGTTGCTGCCGGCTGAAGCGCTGATCCGGACATGGCGGTGATCAATGCAGGTCGATCGCCTCCAAATCCGGCAAGTGCTGTAGATAGCGCTGCCAACGTCCCGTCGAGCTGGTGTAGATCGCCTGCCGTGCCTGCCATACGCTGGCGGTGGCAATGCTGTCGTGTGTTCTTTGGAGGACAGGCACCGCATCGCCCGGCATGCCCAGCCACTGCGCGATCGTGTCCAGCGTGTCTGCTGGAGAGCTGACGAACTCCTCGTAGCTCACGGTGGTGAACGAGGCGGGGTACCGTTTGCGCCAATGCGCGGCCAGCCGCTGGCAGTCGCTGATGACCGTAGCGATGTCGCCAAGGTCGTAGGCGTAGTCGTGGGCGGGGTCGTGAAACGATTGCGACCATAGCGACAAGGCGATATCGCGTGGGTCGCGCTCGCAATAAATGATGCGCGCGTTCGGCCACAAGCTCATCGCCAGGTCAATGCGAAGCAGGTTCAGCGGCTGCTTGTCGACATACCAGCGCGCCGGCTCGTCGTCCTGAAGCAACTGCTTCGAGTACTGCGCCGCGGCCTCCTCTAGCTGTGCGCGAGTAGGAGACGTGGAAAGAAACCGCTGCTCCCAGAACTCAAGCCAGCCAAGTTCGCCACGATTCCTGACGTCCGGATAGCGGGCCAGGTGCTGCGCCAGCAACGTGGTACCCGAACGTGGGACGCCCACGATGAAGACTGGCGTCCAGTCCTGCGCTGCGGATAGCGTCACCGAAGGGACGGGGGCATCGAGGCGTGCCTTGATCGCTCGCTTCCACTGCTTGCGCGACCAGCGGCTGTCTGCATGGGCCATCGCGTTGGCTCGGCCCAAATAGTCCGCCGCTGCGGCGACGTCGCCTAGGTCATCGTGCGCCTTGCCAAGCGCGAACAGTATTCCCCGCCGCGTCTCGTTGATGAGGTCAGGGCGCTGCAGTACGGCCCGGAAAAAAGCGAAATCGGGGTGGTCGGCCTTGTCGTAGCGCTGCAGTCCTGCCAGTCCCAGCGGGATATTCCAGTTCACTGCGTCCGGCGTCAGCTCCAGCGCCCGACGGTAATGCTCGCGTGTCTGCGCAAAGTGCCCGAGCTGAATGCCAAGCATGCCGGCGTAGGCATGCAGGCGTGGATCGTCGATGCCCGAAGCGATCGCGTTTTCGCAGATCGTAAAGGCCTCTGCAGGGCGTCCATAATCGTTGAGCATTTCGACGGCTTGAAGGACCGCTTCAACATCTTGCCGGTTATGTTTGAACAACGAGAGCAGTGTGTCGCCGACGGCAGTGAGTCGCCCCTGCTCACGCAGCAGGGATGACAGCAGGAAGGACGCACCGACATCGCCCGGATGGGTGCCCAGCCACGCATGGAGCAACTGTTCTGCCTGCTCGGATTGCCCGTTTTGCCAGAGCAGCCCCGCCAGGCCGAGCAGGGCGTCCGCCGAATCGGGAAAGCGCGATGCGGCGGCCTCGAAAACGGCTAGCGCGGCGGAAATGTCCGAGCGCAGCGCGAGCGCGCGTCCTTGTGCGAGCCACGCATGTTCCGGTTGCGAGGCAAGCGCGGCGAGCAAGGCGGACGCGCTTCCAGCGGAGGTCATGGCGATGCTTGTTCGCTGTACGCCGGCAAACCCAGCGCAGTACGCAACGGATTCAGAAGGCTGCCGTATCGCTCCGCACGCGCAGTGTCGCTGCGCATCGGCTGGCGCACCTGCGTCGCGCTCGGCGAACGCACCACGCGCCGGTTTTCGTGGAAATTGAGGCAGGCCTCTTCAAAGGGCAAGCCGCAGAAGGCGAGCAAGTCGCGGATCTGTGCATCCGGGTTGGCCACCATGGCTTCGTAGCTGTGCTCGCGGATGTGGCCTGGATGAAGGGCTGCACTGCGAGACACGTTGCGGTCGAAATCGCGCCAGAAGGTTGCCAGATCTTCGAAACTCTGGCTGTAGCCACTGTTGGCCGCCAACGGCTGGCGATAGCAGGAGAAGCACGTCTCAAGGGGATCGCGTCGCACCACCACGATGCGCGCGTTTGGAAGCATGGCGCGAATGGCGCCGATGTATATCCAGTTGCTCGGCAACTTGTCGGTAAACATAGGGCGTTCGCCGCGCCAGCGCGAGGTACGGTCGAGGTAGCGCTGTCCCAGGCGCCGCCAGTCGGCGGGCGTTGCCTCGCGCGCCCACTGCGGGATCGGTTTGCCGCCCAGCCTTTGGGTTTCCTCACCGAGCACCTGCGAAAGATCCGGCAGTTCGCCGGCGCCTTCTACCATCGAATGCGAGGCGAGGATTTGTTCGACGAGTGTTGAGCCCGAGCGCGGCAGGCTCACGATAAAGATGGCTTCGCCACCCAGCGCGTCAGGGCTGCCTGCGGGCGGCGGGACAAACGCATCGGCGACGGCGGCGACACCAGAGGAAAAGCGAACGGCATCCCAAGCCTGGTGGCGACGTGCCGTTGCATTGGCGCGTGCCAGCGAGTCGAGTGATTCCGCGTAACGTCCTTCGTCGTCGAAAGCCTTGGCGAGCGCGAAGCCTATCGTGATGCGGTCCTGTTCCGTTGCATCGGGCCGTTGCAGCGCCGATTGCATTTGGGCAATGTCTTTTGCGTCGAACCGTTGGGTGCGCAAATCGGCCAATCCCCACCACGCCAGTCCAAAGGTGGGACGTACCGCGAGCAGGCGACGGTATTCGGCCGCTGCCTCGTCGACCTGCCCGCGGGTGCGCAGCAAATCAGCCAGCAAGGCGCGGGCGCCTGCATGATCGGGTGCTAGCGACACGGCGCGCTTCAGGGCGTCGGCGGCCTCTTCGTTGCGGACAGACTTGGTCAGCATGACGCCCAGGTTGTACCAGGCAATGGCAAGACCGGGTTCGAGTTCGCACGTTCGCTTCAGCGCGCGAATAGCACCTTGATAATCGCCAGCGGCGCCGAACAGGGAGCCCATGGTGTTGTGGTAGAGCGCGTCGTGGGGGCGCAGCGCCAGCGCGCGTTGCATGAGACTCACCGCGTCGTTGTGCTGGCCGCGCAGGCTGTGGATGCCCGCCTTCATGCGGAGTACTTCGGGGTGGTCCGGATAGGCCGAGAGCACGCGTTCGAGCTGGCGGTCGGCCTCGTCGGGTCGCCCGGCATCCAGCGCCTGGGCGGCGATCATCACTTGTTGGGTGGCCGTTGGTCCCAGCCCTTGCAGTCGTAAATTCATCAGTGGCCCAATCCAGGAAAGGACTACCGCGACGCAGCTTTCTGCTCACGAAAAAGCGCGTGCGGCCCGTCGAAACGCGTCTATTATGCCCATATGCACCGGGGTGGGGACTGCGGTGCTCAATTGCATTAGTGATGTCGCAAGCGGCGGGAGCAATGATGAATAGCGGAGTGGGAGTGGCAGTGCCGGCGCTGCGAGAGATGGCGCTCAACGGATTGCGGCAGGGCGATGCGGCGCTGGCCGAGCAGTATTTCGCGCGCCTGCTGGAGCAGGCGCCCGACGATGCCGAGGCGTTGCAATTCGTGGCCAGCCGGCATCTGGCGCGGGGAGACGCCAGTCGCGCGCTGGCCATGCTGGCGGCCGCCGTGAAGGCGCACCCGGAACATCCGGATCTGCTGCACCAGTTTGGCGTGGTGCAGACGGTCGCGGGCGACCTGCGAGGGGCTGCGGAAAGTCTGCGCCGGTGCGTGGACATCGCACCCAATATGTTCGTGGCGCGCCTGCGCCTGGGCATTGCCCTGGAGCAGTTGGGCGAGATGCAGCGTGCACTGCTGGCCTATTTCGGCGCGGTCAATGCGGCCCAGGCCGAGGGGCGCTGGATGAGCGACGCCTCCACGGCGCCAGGGCTGCGCCAGGCCGTGCAGCACGCGATGCGTTTCATCGACGCGGGCCGCCGCCGTACCTTTGACGCGGTGCTCGAGCCGATGCGCGCGCGCTATGGCCGCGACGCCCTGTCCCGCGTGGAGGCCTGCCTGGCGATCTACCTGGGCGAGCGTCGGGCGGAACTTCCCGACCCCCGGCAAAAACCGAAATTCCTATATTTCCCCGGCGTACCCAGCCAGGCCTACTACGCTGCCGAACGCTTCCCCTGGCAGGCCGAACTGCAGGACGCCACCGGGGTGATCCGCGAAGAACTGCAGTCCGTGCTCGCTGAAAACCGTCCGTTCGAGCCGTTCCTCGGCGAGCAGACCGAAGAATCACTCAAGGGACACCTGCGTTCATCGGGCGAGCAGCCCGCCGCATGGGATGCCTTCTTCTTCTATCGCCACGGCGATCGCTTCGACGAGAACCATGCGCGCTGCCCGCGCACCTCGGCCGTGCTCGAGCATATTCCGCTGGTGCGCATCCGCGATCACGCGCCGGAGACCCTGTTCTCCGTGCTGCGGCCGGGCACGCACATCCTGCCGCACCGTGGCGTGACCAACACGCGATTGGTCACGCATCTGCCCTTGATCGTGCCGCGCGACTGCGCGATCAACGTGGGGGGCGAACTGCACGAGTGGAAGGAAGGCCGCTGCGTCACCTTTGACGACACCTTCGAGCACGAGGCGTGGAATCGCAGCGACAGCACCCGCGTGGTGGTGATCCTCGATAGCTGGAATCCCGACCTCACCGAGGTCGAACGCATGGCCGTGACCGACCTGGTCGAGACCATCGGGGATTTCAACCGCGCCAGCGAAGTCGCCGTACCAGGGGGATAAAGGACGCGGCTTGGCTGGGCTCAGCCGACGCCGGCTGCCTGGGCGTCGTACGCCTTGCGCACGCGTGCGGCGGGACGCGCACGTACCGCCTGGCACTGCGCGCGCAGGTCCTCGTAAGAGGCGAGGCGGCCTTGCAGCCAGCGCTGCATCCTGGGGCCAAACAGGCCGTCCACCTTGGGATCGGCTTCGCGCACTTGGCCTTCGATGGCCGAGATCTTCCACGGCTCGTCGTTGAGGTTGGCGATGGATTGCTGGCAGGCGTTGTCCAGCGGAGCATCCGGCGGCAGGTCGAGGAAGGCGCACAGGCGCGCCCATTCGATATCCGGCTGACGCACCAGATCCTCGAGGAAGATGAAGTGATGGTTGGCCCGGCCGACGTGCTGGCTGTGGATGTCCATGGCCCGATTCCAGCGGCGCGCCCAGTGCACGGTGCCGCCGCCGAACGCGTCGTCGTTTTCGAAGCGCAGATAGACGTCGGCCAGCGAGGCCAGTACGTCCATGCCGCGGCGTACCACGTGGACAAAGCGCGCGTCCGGCGCCAGCGTTTCGATCTCGGGGATGTAAAGCAGGTGATTGGGCGTCTTTTCCAGCCACATCGATCGCCCGGCCATCCCGGCCGAGCGATCGAGCAGTGCAAGAAACTGCCCGGAAAGAGTGCGCCAGTGGTAGGCGGAGGGTATCGCCGGGCGCGCGCCGGCCAGCTGGACGTGCAGGGCGACAAAGGTCTCGCGGATATGCCGGCGGGTCAGGCCCAGCGATTGGCGCCAGCGGCGGCGACGCGGCTGCACGCGGGCATCGCCCCAGCGCCAGGCCAGGTCACCGTGCAGTTGTTCGAAAAACGCCGTTTCCGGCAGCGTATAGATCGCAGGGTGGCGCGCCAGCAAAGCCTGGACAATAGTGGTCCCGGAACGTGGGCAACCCACGACAAAGGTTCGCCGCATGGCGCTGTCTCCCTGAACAGTGGCCGTGACCTGCCGGCCAATGACGGTGAATAACGCGTGATTTCTCATTGCGTTGACCAAAAATACAGCTTCCCGTAAGGAAAAAGCGACTGTTTTTTCACTCTTCTCTGTTGGAGAGCTCCGTCGCAGGGCAAACTTGCCAACCACGGCCGCTTTGGATCAGGACCTCGTCCATGTACGCACTGACTTTTGATCGCTTCGGCCCCGCCCAGGTTTTGCGCTGGACCGAGCGCCCGGACCCCACGCCAGGCCCCGATCAGGTACTGGTCCGCATGCACAGCGTTGGCCTCAATTTCGCCGACGTTTACCGCCGCAACGGCAATTACCACCTCAGCGGCTCGGCGCCCTGGGTGCTGGGATACGAGGGTGCGGGCGTGGTCGAAATCCCGATGCCGGGCGATACCCAGTTCGCCGCGGGCACGCGGGTGGGCTTTGCAGACATGCCGCACTCGAACGCCGAGCTGGTGGCGGTGGATCGCGATCGCTTGATCCCTTTGCCGGACGATATCGATTTCGATACGGCCGCCGCCGTGCTGCTGCAGGGACTGACCGCGCAATACCTGGTCACGGACAGCTTTGTGGTGCGCCCCGGCGATGTGGCCGTGGTGCACGCGGCCGCCGGTGGCGTTGGCCTGCTGCTGGTGCAGATGCTCAAGGCGCTCGGCGCGGTGGTGCTGGGCATCGCGTCCAGCGAGTCCAAGCGCGACGCCGTGATCGGTGCAGGCGCCGATGTAGCCGTGGGCTACGACGATTGGGTGGATGCCACCCGTTCGCTCACCGGCGGACACGGCGCCAACGTGGTCTACGATTCGGTGGGCCGCACGCTGTCGGACAGCATGGCAGTGGCCCGCATCGGTGGCACCGTGGTGTTCTACGGCATGGCGGCGGGCGATCCGGATCCGGTCGATCCGCGCCTGTTGATGGACCGCTCGCTCACCCTGACGGGCGGCGACCTTTGGAACGTGCTGACTGGCCCGGCTGAGCGTCGCCAGCGCGCCGCGGCGCTGTTTCAACAGATCAGGCAGGGCAGCGTGAGGCCGCAGATTGCCGCACGCATCCCGCTACGCGACGGCGCCCGCGCGCATGAATTCCTGGAAAGCCGCGCCGCCATCGGCAAGGTGCTGCTGACGCTTTGAGGGTGGCTCAAAAACGATCGGTGTTCTCGTTCTCTTCCACCGGCAGCACATGGTGGAACACGCCGTAGTCGATGTGGCTGATGCCTTGATCGTCGTCGTGCACCAGGTCGATGTAGCGATGATTCCAGCGCCACTCGCGATAGCTCCACTGGTGGCGGGCAAGCATCGATTGCGCGGTGGTTTCGTCGATGCCCTCGATGCACAGCATCAGGGTGGCTTCGGTGGTCGCCAGTTCCTCCTGGCTCATGCCGTACAACGGGCTGCTCTCGTCGATCACGTGCATCAGGCTCCAGCTCAGCGTGAACACCGGGTGGCGGTCGCGCAGGAGCTTGAGGTCATGAATGCGGCGCAGGCGGAAGCCCTCGGGCGAGGTTTCGCGCAGCAGCAGATGCAGTTTCGCCGAGGCTTCGGCGATCACGTTTTGGCGTGCGTTTGCCGCACGTATCATCAACGTGCTCTGCCCATGCACCTGGCGGATCACCGGATGATCGGCGAACAGCATCTTGGCGCGCGGTCGCGAGAAGCGCGAAAACACGATACCGGTGACCAAGGCGATGCTCAACATGCCGGCAAAGATCTCCACCGTCGCCACGATGTGGGCATACATCGTTTGCGGATGCATGTCGCCGTAGCCCACCGTCGCCAGCGTTTCCACGCTGAAGAAGAACGCGCCGGCGAAGTTGCGCGGAAACTGGTTGGCGATGGCGTGATCGCCCAGCTGGTACAGCGCGGCGAACGCCGTGTTGAGCGCCAGGAATCCCGCTGCCGCCAGCGCGAAAAACGTGGGCCAGCGGATATTGAGGGCGAAATGGTAGATGTCGTCCCAGATGCGCTGGGTCAGACCTTCACTGACGAACGGCCGTCCGCCGATCTGGATCGTGCGTGGACGATTGAGCCATTGCCGAAACCAAACGAACATGGGGCCATACCTGGCGGTGAGGGGCGTGGCAATTCTATCGCGGCGTGCGCGCATCGAGCGCATCGCGCCAGGTCAGAAACAGGCGCAGGTCCAGTTCCTGCTGGTGATAGTCCGGCTGCATGTATTCGCACAGCTGGTAGAACGCCTTGTTGTGCTCGGTTTCCTTCAGGTGCGCCAGTTCGTGCACCACGATCATTTTCAGGAACTCCGGCGGCGTGTCGCGAAACAGCGAGGCAATGCGGATTTCCTTGCGCGCCTTCATGCGGCTGCCGTGCACATGCGAAATCGCCGTGTGCATGCCCAGTGCCTTGCTGATCACATCCAGCTTGCTGTCGTACCACACGCGGTCGATGCCGGGCGCGTTGCGCAGGTGTTCCTGGCGCAGGGCATTGGTATAGGCATACAGCGCCTTGTCGCTCTGCACCTCGTGGCGGCCCGGATGGCGCTGCTCCAGATACGTGCCGAGCTCATCGCGGTCGATCAGCTGGCGCACTTTGTCCAGCAGTGCCGGCGGATAGCCGCCGAGGTACTTCAGCGCCGTCATGCCGCGGGCGGTTCGTCGTCGAAGCCGGTGTAGCCTTCCGGGAACACCGGCGTGCCGTCCTCTTCCAGCGATTCGATGGCGGCAAGCGCCTTGTCGGCGGCCGCTTCTGCCAGCGCCTGTTCACGGAAACTGCGGTTCTCGCAGATGGCGAAATACACCGGAAAACCGCTGCGTTCGCGCGGCGTGACGACGATGCAGGCGGTGAAACGCGAGCCCTCGGCAACCGCCGTGGTGTGGACCGCGTAGTGGTCGAAGAGGCGTTCGGTCATGTCGGTATTCCACCAGGTAGGACGCTCATTTTAACCGGGTGGCTGTGCCACCATGCGCGCCATGTCCAAATCCGTGCCCCGACTCGTCCTCGACACCAATGTCGCGCTCGATCTATTCGTGTTCCGCGATCCCGCCTGCGAGCGCCTCAGGGCCGCGCTGGAGCAAGGTCTGGTGGCCGCGGTGGTGGATGAGCCTTGCCGCGAGGAATGGCTGGCCGTGCTGGCCTATCCGCAGTTCGGTCTCACTGAGGCGGCGCGCGAGCAGGCCGTGGCGGCGTTTGATCAGACGGTGTCGCTGCTGTCGCCGGGCGCCATGACGGCCCGTCCGGAGGTGAAGCTGCCCCGCTGCGCCGATCCGGATGACCAGAAATTCCTCGAACTGGCGCTGGCGGCCGGTGCGCAGTGGCTGCTCAGCAAGGACAAGGCCGTGCTCCAGCTTGCACGGCGCACAGCGCGCGAAGGCTGGTTCCTCATTCTGTGTCCTTCGGCATGGGAACCACCTGCGTCCTGAGCGTACGCTTCACAACCGATTGATCGCGTGTTCGCGATGCTAACTATCCAAGATGGAGTCCGGCGATGAAGATCAGGCAGAACGCAGCAGCGGCAGTGTGGGTGGCCTTGGGCCTGGTGGCCCTGACCGGCTGCGGTGTAACCAACGACCACGACAAGGTCATCAAGGACGTGGTGTCCAATCGCCAGTTCATCTACCAGTCGCCAGGCGATGGCAATGCCACGCTGCAGATCGTGCGCAGCAACGGTTACTTCGGCGGCGGCTGTTCCAGCCAGATCATGGTTGACGACAAGTTTGCCGCGCAGCTGGAAACCGGCGAGCAGGCCACTTTCTATCTGCCCAGCGGCGCCCACACCGTATCGCTGCGCAACTCCGGCGCGTGTCACAAGGCGGGCGACAATGCGCACGTCGACACCAACCTGGCCCCCGGCGAAACTGCCCTGGTGGAAGTGAACAAGTGGGGTTCGTCGCTGTCGCTGGCCAAGCGCTGAGCGATGCTTTGAACAGGGGAGTCGAGGAGGGCGCCATGCTCGATCAAGTCTTCATCCACTGCCCCTACTGCGGCGAAGCCATCGAGATTCTTGTCGATGGCTCCGTCGACAGCCAGCATTACATCGAGGACTGCCAGGTCTGCTGCCGTCCCATCAACATCAGCGTGAGCGTTGACGACGACGGCGAGCCGCATGTCAGCGTGGCCTCCGAAAACGAAGGCTAAAGCGCTCAGGCCAGCGCGGTCGAGTCGATCACATCCACGCCCATGTTCTCGAAACGCAGGCGCGTGGGGATATCCGTCTCCGGCGACACCGGTCGGGTGAGATCCCACAGCACGTGCGTGCGATAGCCCAGCTCCACGGCATCTTGCGCCGTCCATAGCACGCACACGTCGCGTGCCAGGCCGCAGACATACACCTCGTCCACCCCTTGCTCGCGCAGCCAGCCATGCAATGCGGTGGAAGGGCGCTTGCCGTGCGGCCCATGGTTTTCGCGAAAACCGCTATACGAATCCACGCGCGGATCGTCGCCCTTGCGGATCACCGTATCCACCGGCGACCAGTCGATCGACGGGTGCAGCGCCGCGCCAGGCGTTTCCTGCACGCAGTGCGGCGGCCAAAGCGTCTGCGCATGGCCATAAAGCGGAATGCGGTCGAACGGCGCGCGCCCGGGATGCGAACTGGCGAACGAGACGTGGCCCTTGGGATGCCAGTCCTGGGTGGCGACGACATGCTCGAAGACATCCCGCTTCAGCAGCTGGTCGATGCCCGGAACGATGGCGTCCCCCTCGTGGCAGGCGAGCGCGCCGCCGGGCATGAAGTCCGGTTGCACGTCGACCAGGATCAGGGCGGCGCGCCGGCTGATGGCTGGGCTCATAGGGATGGGCTCATGGTCGCGTCGAGTCTCGCAAAAGGTTGCGCCGGAAAGTCTAGTGGGCCGGAGGGGAGCATGGTGTGACGCGTTCGACGGGTGATTTGTCATCCCTAGGGTGCGTTCAGGCTGGGAACCTGCCACCCCAGACGATGGTATGGCCCCGGCCGGCCCTTCGTCGCAGGCATAATGAGCCCACGGCAACCGATAGGAACCAGAGGCATGTTTTTCGACCAGTCGTGGATGGGCTACGGAATCGTGGGTGCGCTGGAGGCCGGTGCGATTGCCTTGGTCATCGGGCTGCTCGTCTACGTTGGCTTGCATTTGTTCGGCCGCAGCCAGGGCTGGAGTCTCGGGCTCGAGGTCGGCTGGGCGAGCGTGATCGGCGTGATCCTCGCCGGTGGCAGCGATATGTGGAACCTCGTCTATTTCAACTACGGCCGCGTGCAGTCGCTGCAGCTGCTGAAAGTGCGACTGGCCGAAGTGCACGACCCGGATAATCTCGGCGCACGCGTGTTCTTCGAGTTCGTCGGCGTTGCCGTCGGTGTTTTCATTGGCTGGCTGTTGTTCGCACGTCGTCGCACGTCCGTGTAACGCGCGTACTCGGCGATTCCCCCATTGCGCCGATGACGCCGCTGTTTTCTCCCTCAAAGCAGTACTCATGAATACTCACGTTGAAGCGGGCGCCAACGGCTTGCCGCTGACCCGACGGATCGTCCAGATCGTTCTTTTCACTTTTCTGGCCTATCTGGTGATCGGCATGCAGTTGGCGGTGTTGCCGCCGTTCGTGCACACCGAGCTTGGCTTTGGCGCCGTGCTGGCCGGCCTGGTGATCAGCACGCAATACGTGGCGACCTTGCTCAGTCGCGGTTTTGCAGGACGCACTTCCGACACCGCCGGCCCCAAGCGTGCGGCACTGATCGGTCTGGTGGCGTGCGCGATCAGCGGCTTGCTGATGATCGCGGCGGCCTTGTTGCGCGCATGGCCGGTGGCGTCGGTGGGCGTGATGCTGGTCGCGCGACTGGCCTTGGGCATGGGCGAGAGCTGCGTGGCCACCGGCTGCATCATGTGGGGCATCGGCCGGGTCGGTGCGGAACACACCGCCAAAGTCATTTCCTGGAATGGCATCGCCACCTATGGCGCACTGGCGGTCGGTGCGCCGCTGGGCGTGGTGCTGACCCATGCCGCGGGCTTTGCCAGCATCGGCATCGCGGCCGTGGTGTTGATGGTGCTGGGCCTGTTGCTGGCGTGGCGTCGCCCCGCCGTGCACGTCGAGGCCGGCGAGCGCCTGCCGATGCACCACGTATTCGGCCGGGTGGCGCCTTACGGCATGGGCCTGGCGCTGGCGTCGGTGGGCTTCGGCGTGATCGCCACCTTCATCACGCTGTACTACGCGCGAGAGGGTTGGGCCGGCGCCGCGCCCACGTTGAGCGTGTTCGGTGTCTGTTTCGTGGGTGTGCGCCTGGTGCTGGGCTGGACCATCGCGTACTTCGGCGGTTATCGCACCGCGCTCGTCTCGTTGCTGGTGGAATGCGTGGGCCTGATCGTGCTGGCCATGGCGAACCATCCGGCGATGGCCATGCTCGGCGCTGCATTGAGCGGTATCGGTTTTTCGCTGATCTTTCCCGCGCTGGGCGTGGTGGCGGTGGAGCGCGTGAGCGGAAGCAATCGTGGCGCGGCGCTGGCGTCGTATTCGGTGTTTATCGATGTGGCGCTGGGCGTGACCGGTCCATTGGGTGGCTGGATCGCCTCCAGTGGACGCTACGGGCCGATGTTCGTGGTGGCCGCGATGTTGTCGCTGGCGGCAGCCGTGCTCACGGGTTGCCTCTATCTGCTTCACGGCAACAAGGCGACCGGTTGATTGCGACCGCAAGACCCCGGCGCACTTGTAGGAGCGCACTTGTGCGCGACCGCAAGGTCTCGGCGTGCCTCAAAGCACCGGATCGAACAATCGCGCCACGTGCATCGCCAGTCGCCGCAGATACGGCGCCTTTTCGTATTCCGCGGCAGTGACTTCATGCGCGTGCGCGAAGTCATCGCACAGCATGGCTTCCACTTCGGCTGCGAATTCGGCATCCACGTTCAGGGCGCCGATCTCGAAGTTGAGACGGAACGAACGGTTGTCCAGATTCATGCTGCCCACCGACGCTGTGTCGTCATCGACCAGCAGCACTTTCTCGTGCACAAAGCCCGGCTGATAGCGGAACACGCGGATACCGGCGAGCACGGCTTCGTGGGCGTACAGGCTGGTGGCGAGAAATACGGTGCGATGATCGGGGCGGCAGGGAATGAGCACGCGCACGTCCACACCGCGGAACACCGCCAACCGCAGCGCCGACATCACCGCCTGATCGGGTACGAAGTAAGGCGTGGTGATCCATAGCCGGTGACGCGCGGCATGGATCAGCGAGACAAAGAACAGCGAACAAGTTTCCTGTCGATCGGCCGGTCCGGTGGCGGCGATGAGCGTATGCGCGCTGCCGAGTCCTTGCTGCGGTTTGAGCAGCGGCGGCAGTTCACCGGTGACCCAGTGCCAATCTTCGGCGAAGCTGCGCTGCAGGTCGGCTACCGCAGGGCCTTCGATTTCCAGATGCGTATCGCGCCAAGGCGCCAGCGGCGGCTTGAGGCCGAGATATTCATCGCCCACGTTGAGGCCGCCGACATAACCGCGCACGCCGTCGACCACCACAATCTTTCGATGATTGCGGAAGTTGAGCTGGAAGCGGTTGCTGCGCCGCTGCGTGGCGAACGGATGGATGATCACGCCCGCTTCCTGCAGCGTCTCCACATATTCGTTCGGCAGCGCGTGACTGCCGATGCCGTCGTAGAGCACACAGACATCTACACCGGCGCGCACGCGATCGATCAGCGCCTGCTGCATGCGCTTGCCGAGCATGTCGTCATGGAAGATGAAGAACTGCACGAGTACGCAGCGCTTGGCCTCGTTGATGGCGGCAAAAATCGCCTCGAACGTGGCGTCGCCGTTGATCAGCAGTCGCAGCCGTTGCCCGGGATGGAAACGCGCGCCGAGCATGTGCGCGATTTCACCGTAGCGTTCGTTGACCTCGGGTGCGCTCGATCCATTGGCCAGTTGGGCATCCGCGAGCGCCTGCATCTGGTCGCGTCGTGCGCGGTGCAGGTCCACGTAGCCGTGAAAATGGCTGCGCCCCAGATACAGATACGGGATGAGCGTGGCGTAGGGCAGCAAGACCAGGCCCAGCGCCCACGCAAACGCGCCTTGCGGCGTGCGCGTATTGATCACGGCGTGCATGGCGGCCAGCACACCGGCAATGTGCAGCACCAGCAGCAGGCTGCCGACGATGGTGGTCAACATGCCATGCCACCGGCGAGATGAGTGAGGCGATCCTTATCCAGCATGGGTTCCCCGCATCAACGCATGGCGTCGCGCACAGTATCGAGCACATCGCGTTCGCGTGCCTGCAGTTCCTGCTGCAGATGGTCCACGAACAGGCGAATGCGCGCCGGCAGGTAGGCACGACTGGGGTAGATGGCGTAGGTGTGGGCGTCGGGCAGGAACACTTCGTTCTTCAGTGGCACCAGGCGACCTGCGCGCACATCGTCGGCGATGTCCCAGGCGGACTTGAACGCGATGCCGTGGCCGGCGACAGCCAGGCTGCGCATCAGGTCGCCGTTGTCGCAGGTCATCGCTGCTTCCACGCGCAATGGTCGTGGGCCATCCGGCGTCTGCACGATCCACGGCAGCACGCCATGGCCTGGACGGTGGAGCATCAGGCAGCGGTGCTGCTGCAGTTCGTCGGCATGGCGCGGATGGCCGTGCCGCTCCAGATAGTCCGGCGAGGCGCACAGCACGCGGAAGTTATTGGTCAGCAGGCGCGACACCAGTCGGGAGTCGGCCATGGTGCCGCCCCGCACGGCGACGTCCACGCCGTATTCGAACAGGTCGAGCATGGCGTCGGAATTGGTGATGCGCAGATGCAGCTGCGGATGCTGCTCGGCGAAACCGGCCGCGATGGGGCCCACGTACTGACGCCCCATATCCACCGAGGCGGAGATGTGCAGCTGCCCGCGCACCTCCAGCTGGCGCAGCCCGACAGCCGAGTTGGCGTCGTCCACGTCGGCGATGATCGCCTGGCAGCGCTCGAAATAGAGTGTGCCTTCCTCGGTGAGCACCAGCCGGCGCGAGCTGCGCTGGAGCAGCCGCACGCCCAGCGCGGTCTCCAGCCGGGTCAGCCGCTTGCTGGCGGCGGCCGGTGACAAGCCCAGTTCGCGACCGGCCGCCGACAGGCTGCCTTCGGTCACGGCGCGGACGAACAGGCGCATATCTTCGAAATCGACCATGTTCCAGAGACCTTGGCGAGCAGGCTTGTGCGGCCTGGGGACGAGCCATCTTTAACTTTCAGGAAAAGATGCCTCTCTAGTTTGCTCAATTCCCGCAAAGATCTACAAGGCGCACAGTGGCGGCCGTTTCCTTCAGGGATCCCCTCCCATGAACTCCCCACGTTCCTCCGACAAGGCCGAGGCGGCCGCAGCCGGTTCGTCGCGGCTGGCCCTGCTGGCCTTGTCGGTCGCCGCATTCGCCATCGGCACCACCGAATTCGTGATCATGGGCCTGCTGCCCGAAGTGGCCACGGACCTGCACGTGAGCATCCCTTCCGCCGGACTGCTGGTGTCTGGCTATGCGCTCGGCGTGGCGGCCGGCGCACCGCTGCTGGCCGCCCTCACGGCCCGCATGGAGCGCCGCAACGCCCTCCTGCTGTTGCTGGGCCTATTTATCCTCGGCAACGCGCTGTGCGCGGTGGCGCCCAACTACGGCGTGCTGATGGTGGCGCGCGTGGTGGCGGCGTTCTGTCATGGCTCGTTCTTCGGCATCGGTGCCGTGGTGGCCTCGCACGTGGTGCCGCGTGGCCAGGCCGCGCGCGCCATCGCCTTGATGTTCACCGGGCTGACCTTGGCCAATGTGTTG
This sequence comes from Dyella sp. 01L423, assembly GCF_056399945.1. Classification (NCBI taxonomy): domain Bacteria; kingdom Pseudomonadati; phylum Pseudomonadota; class Gammaproteobacteria; order Lysobacterales; family Rhodanobacteraceae; genus Dyella; species Dyella sp. 01L423. The sequence goes on from NZ_JBFTSI010000001.1 coordinate 100,352, forward strand.
GGCGTGCCGTTCGGCACCTTCCTTGGCCAATGGGCGGGCTGGCGCTCGACCTTCATGGCCGTCACCGGCCTGGGGCTGATCGCAGCGATCGCCGTGTGGCGCCTGGTGCCGGCCTTGCCAGATCTGCCGTCGCCGAACATGAAGCGCGAGCTTGGCGTACTGCGTCAGCCGCAGGTGCTGCTGGCCTTGCTGATGACGGTGCTGGGCTTTGGTGGCGTGTTCACCGTATTCACCTATATCGCGCCGATCCTGCAACAGGTAGCGCATGTGAGTGTGGGCGCCACCGGTTGGGTGCTGATCCTGTTTGGCGTGGGCACCACCATCGGCAACATGCTTGGCGGTCGCCTTGCCGACTGGCGCCTGATGCCGTCGCTGGTGGGCGTGTTGATCGCGCTGTCGCTGATCATGCTGGCGTTCGCCTGGACCATGCACAACACCGTCGCGGCTATCGTCACTGTGTTCGTGTGGGGCATCGCTGCGTTTGCCACCGTGCCGCCACTGCAGATGCGCGTGGTGCAACAGGCGAGCGACGGTCCGCATCTGGCTTCGACGCTGAACATCGCGGCCTTCAATCTAGGCAATGCCATCGGCGCCTTCATCGGCGGTTCGATGATCGGCATGGGCCTGGGGCTGCCCTCGGTGAGCGTGGCCGGCGCGGTGGTCGCCTTGCTCGGCCTGCTGGTGACCTTGATCAGTGCGGCGCTCGAACGACGCCGCGGCGCGATCGCGGCGGCCTGCGCCGTGGGGGCCTGATCCGCCATCATCTGTTCTATCGTCGGTAGCCAAGCTTCGCGCCACTGTTTGATGACTTTCGCCGGCGCAAAATCATTCCCTGACTTTTCGTATTCGCAAGGAGAGCTGCATGAAAGCCGTCGCATACCGACAGATCCTGCCCATCACCGATCCGCACAGCCTGCTCGACGTCGAGTTGGCGAAGCCATCGCCGCAAGGGCGCGATCTGCTGGTGCAGGTCGAGGCCATCTCGGTCAATCCGGTAGATACCAAGGTGCGCCAGCGCGCCAACCCCGACGGTGCCGACAAGGTGCTGGGCTGGGATGCCTCGGGCACCGTGGTAGCGGTGGGTGCCGACGTTACGCTGTTCAAGCCCGGTGACGCGGTGTACTACGCCGGCGCGATCGATCGTTCCGGCAGCAATGCGCAGTTCCAGTTGGTGGATGAGCGCATCGTGGGACGCAAGCCAGGCACACTCGATTTCGCGCAGGCCGCGGCCATGCCGCTCACCACGATCACTGCGTGGGAACTGCTGTTCGATCGGCTCAACCTGCCGCGCGGCGCCACGGCGCGCCCTCGCGTCATCCTGGTGGTGGGTGGAGCGGGCGGCGTGGGTTCGATGGCAATCCAGTTGGCGCGCACGCTCACCAATGCCACCGTGATCGCGACGGCGTCGCGCGAAGACAGCCAGGCATGGGTGAAGGCCCTGGGCGCGCATCACGTGGTCGATCACCATGGCGATCTGGTCGCCGCGGTGAAGGCCGTGGCGCCGCAAGGCGTGGACGACGTGCTCAGCCTCACGCATACCGAGCAGCACTTTGCCAAGCTGGTGGAACTGCTCAAGCCGCAAGGCAAGCTGGCCTTGATCGATGATCCGGCCAAGCCGCTGGAGATCAACCTGCTCAAGCAGAAAAGCATCTCGCTGCACTGGGAGCTCATGTTCACGCGCTCGCTGTTCCACACCGAGGACATGCAGGCGCAGCATCGTCTGCTCAACGAAGTGGCTGACCTGGTCGACGCCGGTGTATTGCGCACGACGCTGCGCGAAAATCTGGGTGCGATCAATGCGGAGAATTTGCGCCGCGCACATCAGCAAGTGGAAAGCGCGAGCTCGATCGGCAAGCTGGTTTTAAGCGGCTGGTAATCGCTGGCACGCCAAAAAAAGGAGCGCCAAGCGCTCCTTTTTTCTTAGCCGCCCTTCAACAACCGGTCGGCGAGATTGCGCGCCTGCTGGCGTATCTCAGGCATGGCCGTGGATTCCCATAGCGTGCCGCGCAGCAGGGTGCCGATGGCGTAGAAATGCGGCCACGGCTGATTGCCGTGCGCCACGCGGCCTTCCGCGGTGGCGGTGACGCCCAGGCCGAGCGGGTCGGCGGCGACATGGCCGTTGGTCGACAGCTGGCGGATCAACGGATGATGCGTGCGCCGCACATCCGTATTGAGTCCCACCGTCTGGATGACCAGATCCGCATCCATCGTTTCGATGCCCTTGCCGTGCGGACGGCGGATTTCCAGATGCAGTTTGTCGCCGACCACATCGACCGTCTGCAGGCGACCGCGGCGACGATGCAGGCGATCGCCATCCTCGAGCGCCTTCATGGCGGTCATGACCTGCGGCGGCATGCGATGGCGCACGCGTTCCCAGGCCCAGCGAGCGTGACGCAAGAAGCGCGAGCGTTCGGCATCCGGCAGCAGCGCCCATAGCGAAGGCGTATGCGGGCGCAGGCTGTCGACCACGGTGCGCCAGTCGGCGCTTTGCGACATGGCTTCGCGCAGCAGTCGTATCCACGTACGGATATAGGGCTCGTCGCGCATCGCCTCGATCAGTTCGCCGCTGTCGTCCGCCGGCGCCGAGGCGTGCTGCAGATGAGGCTCCGGCAACAGGCCGTGGCGCGAGATGGCTTCGAAGGTGGCGTTCGGCCACAGCGCCGATAGCTCCAGCAGCACGTCGACAGCGGTGAGGCCCAGGCCGATCAGCACCACTTTGCGCGGACGTGTGTCCGGCTTGGCCTGCGCAAGAAAGCCCCAGGGTTCGGTCACGTACTGGCCGCTGTCGAGCGCGGCATCGCTGACGCCATTCAACGGCAGCGGCGGCAATGAACCGATGGCGAGCACAGCGGCATCGACACGTGCGCTGTCCTCGCCATGGATGACATTGACGCCGTCGTGCTCCGGCACGATGGCATCCACCTCGAACGGCAGCACGCGCACATCGTGGCCCGCCGCGCGTGCGCGTTCGAGCGCGCGCTCCACCTGGGCTTCGAGATAATCGCCATAGAGGCGGCGCGGCAGGAAATCGGTGCCGGCGATGGTGCTGTCGCCGCGCTGGGCGTATTCCAGGAACCCGTGCGGCCGGGCAGCAAACATGCTCATCGAGGCCGCACGAACGTTCAACAAATGCTTGTCGGACCGCGTGCCATACGCGACACCACGCGGCGAGTTACCGCCGCCGGTATACCAGTCCAGATGCAACGGCTGCGGCAGCTGGCGTTCCAGCAACTCGCTCAGCAGCGCTGCCGCTGCAGCACCGCCGCCGATGATGGCGACCCGTCGATACATGCCACTCCCTCAAAAAAAGCGTCTTCACGTGTGTGGCTTCAAGCATACAGGCGGCCGGCCAAGGCGCTGCGCTGCTGGCTTGCTGTCCACTGGCCAGCTTCGCCAGCTTCTTGGTATGTAAAGTACTGTGCCAGATCGCCACCGTACACGTGAAGCGTCAAGGCGGTGTCGTGCCGGGAGAGGTTGCGGCAACGGTGGACATGGCGGTCGTCGGCGTCGAACCAGGTGACGTCGCCGGGGCCCAGCCAGTCGCGGCCGGTCAATCGCAGGTTCTTTCCGTTCGGATCGCGGTCCCAGGATTCCACCTCGAGCGCCCCATGCAAGGCCATCTCCAGGCCCCACAGGCCATCGTGATCGTGGATCGGGGTAGCGTAGTTGGCCGGCCATGCCATCACCAGCACGCTGATATCGGGCTTGTTGCGCTGCGCCACCAGCCAGCGTTCAAAGCCGCGGTTGCGCTCGCGCAGGTCGGCCAGATCGCCGATCAAGGCCTGTTTGTTCTGATAGACCGTGCGGCTCAGTTCCCTTGCCATCGAAGCAAGGTCAGGGTGCTCGCCCACCCCATAATCAAATGCGATTTCACGCAGCGCCTTGAGGTGTTGCATGTGTTTGGCCATGCGAAGTCACTCATGGAAACCGGCGCGCAGTGGAGCATGCGTATCGTTAAAGTCCCGTAACACCGGGGCGAGATCGGCATGGCGCGGGACATGACTTTCGCGACATGCGTGACATGCCGCAAAAGCGCACGATGCTTTCCAGGCAGGCCTTGAAACTTGTATCGATTGCCACAACTGCTCGATGCGCAACGGTCGCCGGCAGTTACGCCGGGAGGAGCTACATCATGTTTGCGATAAGCGTGCTCTTGATGTTGATAGTTGGCGTTTGGCTTGGGGTCGCATTGATCGGCCTGGTGTTCAAGCTCGCCTTCGCCTTGATCGGCGGCCTTTTCAGCCTGGTCGGCGCCGTGCTCGGCCTGGTGTTCGGCGGTCTCGCCTTGTTGATCGCCGCACCCATTGTGGCGCTCGCTCTGCTGCCCTTGTGCCTGCCAATGATTGTGCTGGTGGCCATGGTGTGGGCCATCGTGCGCCTGGCGCGCGGACCGACGCCAGCGGCGCCCGTCAACGCGCACTAGAACTTCGCTTGCCGTGGAAGGGCCCGGCCTGCCACTGGATGCAGGTCGGGCCTTCCGCTTCAGATCGTTCTAAAGCGCGGTGTAGCCGCTCAAATCTCGTTCAAATTGAAGGTGACCGGCACGCGTGCCCACGCACGCACGGCCCGACCATTCACCATCGCCGGTTCGAACCTCCAACCCTTCAACACCTGCTCGCGTGCGCTGCGATCGAGCAGGCTGTAGCCGCTGCTTTGTTCGACAGCGACCTCTTGCGGAACACCGTTCTCGTCCACCAGCACCTTCAGGATCACTTGCCCCTGCAGGCGTGAATGCAGCGCCTGCGCGGGATATTTCAGCGGCGTCGCGCGATAGGCGAGGGTGGCTTCGACGGGAGCGCTGGTTACGTCCGCAGGAGGGGCGATGGTTGGCGGGGCTATCGGTGCGGCCACCGTGCCTTCGTCGGTGGTGTTCACCACCGGCGGAGCCACCGGCAGGGGATGCGTTAGCGCTTGCGGATGTGGGGCGGTCTTCGGTTGCACCAGCTTTTTGATGTCGATCGGCGGTGGCGGGGGTACCTCTTTCTCCGGGGTGATCCAGCTGATCGGCGTGGCGGCGATGCGTTGTACCTGCTCGGCCAATTGCGGCGCCATCGGACGCATGAGGGCAAGCAATGCAGCGAGGTTGAGGGTGATCGCCACGCTCATCGCGGCGATGCGGACATGGTCGGGATGGGCATGACGGGGTGCAGCCAGGCTTGCGGACGACATAGGCGACCTCCTGACGTATCGATGTGAGTTTTGACGCCTGTAGCAACAGGCGGATGGCCCGTGCACGCCGCGCGGGGACGCGGAGGGATCGTGTCGGTGCGCTTGCAGCCTAAGCCTGAAAAAAAGACTTGCGCAAGTAGCCGTATGGAAGGCTATTCTGGCGGGCGGAAGCCCGACGGCCCAAAGCGGGGTTTTTCAGTGCGCCACCAGCATCGGCACATCGCCGTGCATGAACAGGTGGCGGGTGGTGCCGCCGAGCACCATTTGCGCGAGGCGCGAGCGGCTCCAGGCACCCATCACGATCAGGTCGGCCCCCTGGCTATGCGCAGCCTCCAGCACGGCAGGCCCCGCGGCGTGACTGGGGCCGCTATCGAGTGTATCGATGCGGGCGTTGATGCCGTGGCGCTGCAGCCAGTCGGCCAGGCCCGGCGGCGGCAGCACCGGCAGCATGTCCGCGTTCATTTCGCTGCCGTCGAGCACGCGCACCAGGTCGGCCTTCTGCAGCAGCGGCACGGCCGCCGCAAGCGCGAGCGCGGATTCGCGGCTGCCGTTCCATGCCACCAGCACATTGGCGCCGACGCTGGGCACGGGTGCCACATCGGGCACCACCAATACCGGTCGTCCACTGGCGAACACACAGCGCGATACCGATCCAAAACCTACGGGTGCATCGCTGCGTTTCTGGCTGCGTTCCATCACCAGCATGTCGTAACCGGAGGCCGCCTGGCTCACCGCCTGGACGGTGTCGCCCTGGGTGACCCGCCAGCTGCCATTGAGCGCACGGGCGGCCAATGTCTGCTGCCACTGGTGGTCATGGGTCCGCGCTTCGGCCACACGGCGCTGCGTTTCTTCCAACTGCACGGGTACGGCTTCGGGAAGGCTGAAGGCGGTGGCCGGTAGATCGGCCACGTAGAGCGCATCCAGCCGCGCGCCCAGTCGTTGCGCCAAGGCCAGGGCGGCGCGCGGAGCGGCAACGCCGAGGTCGAGATGGTCCAGATGCAACAGCAGGTCGATCGCGGACATGGCGGCTCTCCTGATTCCCAATCCGATATCAGCATAGAGCCTGCCAACGGTGGCCGTGTAGCGCGCGAAGTCGCAGGACAAAAAAAGCCCCGCACAGGATGGCGGGGCGGTAAGGCCGGGCATCGGGGGAGAGAGAGGGGATGCCCGGTTATGGCATTGTTTCCCCTTGCGGCTTGCTATGGCGTACATCCTGGGTGAATGGCCTGTTCACGCCGCAGCGGACAGGCGATTGCCAGAATCGCGCGCTTGCTGCCTACTGGCGGCGCGTAACCAGGGAGAACCGCAATGAGCATGTCCAAGTGGATGGCTGCCACCGTGCTGGCCGTGGCCGGCTGGGCGGCATCGGTGCCGGCGCATGCCGGCGATATCGAATGCAAGATGAGTTTCAACCTCGCGGGCTGGTCGGTGTTCTATCAGACCGCCACCGGCAACGGCACCGTCCATTGCAACAACGGCCAGAGCATGTCGGTGCATCTGCGCGTCAAGGGTGGCGGACTCACCTTCGGCAAGAGCCAGATCACCAATGGCGTGGGCAAGTTCTCCGGTGTCGGCAGCATCGGCGAGATCAAGGGCCATTACGCCGATGCAGGCGTGCATGCCGGCGCGGCCAACTCGGCTGGTGCGCGGGTGATGACCAAGGGCAATGTCTCGCTCGCGCTCAGCGGTACGGGCAAGGGCTGGGATCTGGGCGTGGCCTTCGGCGCCTTCATCATCGAATGATCGAACCGGCATGGCGCGCCTGCGCCGTGCGGTCTTGCGTCGCGGGTATGCCTGCTGGCTGCCCGCTTCCGCTCTTGTTGAATCGGATCGGGCGTCCTAAGGTGGCGGGGCCGTACGCTCCAGTACGTTCCGTTTGAGGAATCCCCATGTCCGCCACCTCCGGCACGGCTCTCCCCCGCTATGCCTTCGGCGACGAACTCGCCAGCAGTGTGATCCACGGCATCGGCATCCTGCTGAGCATTGCCGGCCTGGTGACCCTGGTGACGTTTGCAGCGCTCTATGGCGACACCCGGGCCGTAGTGGCCAGTGCGGTATTCGGCACCACCTTGATCCTCTGCTACACCGCCTCGACGCTGTATCACTCCATTCCCGGCGCGCTGGCCAAGCGCGTGCTGCGCACGCTCGATCACATCGCGATCTTCCTGCTGATCGCCGGCACCTATACGCCGTTCACCCTGATCGCCTTGCCGGGCGCCTGGGGCTGGAGCCTGTTTGCCACGGTGTGGACGCTGGCGCTGATGGGCAGCGCGCTCGAACTGGGCCTGCTGAAGAAGTACCGCAAACTCGCGGTGCTGATGTACATCGGCATGGGCTGGGTGGGCGTGATTGCGTTCAAGCCCTTGCTGGCGCATCTGCAGACGGGCGGCATGGTGTTGCTGCTCGCCGGCGGCGTGGCTTACACGCTCGGCGTGCCGTTCTACCTGTGGCGCAAACTCCCTTATCACCACTCGGTATGGCACTTCTTCGTGCTGGCCGGCAGCGTGCTGCACTATCTCGCCGTGCTGCTCTACGTGTTGCCCGACGCGCCGATGTGAATCCCGAGATCGAGCTACTTCGTCGGGAACTGGAAGACGCCGCCACCCATCTGGGACGTCCGCACGATCTTCGCTTCAAGCCGATGTTCGGCGGACTGATGGCCTGGGTCGATGAAAAGCCGTGCGCGTGGTTGTCGACACAAGGCCTGGCGTTGCGCCTGGCTGAAGCCGACCAAGCTGATTTGCTCGCTCACGAGGGCGCGGATCGCTTTCGACATCGAGCGGACGAGCCGCCCAGTCGCGACTACATCCTGGTTCCTCCCGCGCTACGCAGCGACACGGCACGCTTTGCGCAGTGGCTGGAACGCAGCAGTCACGCGCCCGCGCCGGCAAAGAAAAGGCCGCGCCCGAAAGCGCGGCCTCGTCAGTACTAAACAGGCGCTTTTACTTCGCCTGCTTCTTCTGCGACGGAATGAACTGCGTGCGCACCGCCTCGGCGAGCTGCTCGGGCGGCAACAGGCCCTGGCCGATCACGAAGTCGTTGAAGGCCTGGCGGTTGAAGTCCTTGCCCAGCGCCAGTTCGGTGTTCAGGCGCGTCTGCTGCAAGCGCATGTAACCGTAGAAATACGCAGTGGCTTGGCCCGGGCTGTTGAAGGTGTAGCGGTCCAGTTCCTGCTGCGTCATCGCTTCGGACAGGCCCACGTCGTAACGCAGCACATCGTGCGCCCGTTCCTTGGTGATCAGGCCGAGGTTGAGCATCGGATCGAGATAGGCACGCGCCGCGCGCTGCAGGCGCGCCTGCAAGGCCACGAACTGGCCCGACGGCGGCTCGTACGGCAGCATTTCCGACTCGGCATACAGCGCCCAGCCTTCCACGTTGACGCTGTTGAAGGCGAACAGGCTGCGTGCCAGCGACACGCCGCGCTCCACCATCGCCGCAAACTGCAGCTCGTGGCCCGGGCGGCCTTCGTGCGCGGTAAGCGTCCAGGCGGCCGCCTTATAGGTGAAGTCGTCATACGAATCGGACTTGCCGCCGCTGGGGTTGCCCATGGTCAGCACGAAGGTGCCCTGTTCGCCGTGGTTGTTGATGAACGGCGGCGGGTCCATGTGCGGTGCCGGCACGGCCGCGGTTTCCGCTTCCGAGGCCAGGCGCATCTGCATCTTGCGCTGGGGCAGGGTGATGATGTGTTCGCGGCGGATGGTGTCTTCGATCTTGCCGATGATCTCGTGGTACCAGGGCACCACGTCATCCTTGCCCAGCTGCTGTTTTTTCAGCGCCTTCAGCACATCGCGATAGTCGGTGGCCTGGATGCCTTCTTCTTTCGCCACCACCGGCGCCATCATCTGCATCATCGAACGCAGCTCGGTGAACTCGAACTGTGCTTCCTTGATCAGTTGTTCCGGCGGGATATCGATGCCGACCTGCTTGAGGTTGTACGCATACAGCGGCTCGGGCAGGCGGAAATCGGTGCGCTCGCGCGGCACGATGGTGGTACGCACCCACTCGTCGTATTCCTTGAGCTGGCTGTCCAGCGCATCGAGCGCGGCCTTGCCCTGGGCGTCATCGAGCTTGTACTTGGCGAACAGCTGGCGGATGCCCTGGGTGTAGCGCGGCGTATTGCTGAGCTTCTGCTCCACTTCGTTCTTGTACGGGCCGATCAGGTCTTTCTCGCCCAGGCGCGCGGTGGTCTGCGCCTTGGCCAGCTCGACCAGCGGCGTGCAGCCTGCGGTCTTGCCCACGTAGCATTCCAGACGCTTGAGCGCGGCGGGGCGACGGTTGGCGGCCACGTCATCCTTCAGCAAGACGAACTCGCCCTGGAAGATCAGCTGGCCCACGTCCTGATACGGCAGCATGTACTTGTGATTGAGATCGATGCCTTCGATCTGCTGATCGACCGCCTTGATCATGATCTGCAGATCCTGGCGGACGTTTTCGTCCTTCTCGCTGGCCAGCATCTTTTCTAGCTTGGCCTTGGCGTCGACGAAAGCAGCGCGCGAGCGGGCGTCGACATCGGGCTTCATGTCGACGACCTTGTCGTCGAAGCCGGGCACGCCGACCTGCGATGCAAATTCCGGGTTGAACTTCGCCATCACATCGAGCAGCACCTTGGCATCGGTGTTGCTGCGTTCGATCCAGGCGGGCGACTTGGTTTCCGCTTGGGCGGAACCGACGGCGACCAGCGAAACCGCCAGTGCCAAGGCGAGACGTTTGGACATGAGCACTTCCCTGATGGTGGAGTGCCCCCGAGCCTATAGGGCGGCGCCCAGGCTGCGCCATGTGCCGAAGGTCGCGCTAGCCGAACGGCCAGCCCGGGCGCCGGGCTCAGCCGAACAGCAGGGCAAACGCGAACAAGCCGATCATCACGAAGGAAAGCACCAGCTTCACGACGGTGCCAAACAACAGGCCCAGCCAGGTGGCCACGCCCACATGGGCCGAGCGCAGCACGCTGGTGCCCGAGGTCAGCTCACCCAGAAGGGCGCCCAGGAAGGGGCCGGCGATGAGGCCGGCGAGGCCGAAGAACATGCCCACCACGGTGCCGATGCCGGCGCCCCAGATCGCCCGCCGACTGGCGCCCACCCGCTTGGCGCCCAATGAGGCCGCGACGAAGTCCAGCGCGACGCCGATGACGCCCAGGACGCCGATGACCGCCAGCCACCACGTGCCCAGGTGCCGGTACTGGTCCACCGCCGCCGCCAGCCAGATGCCGCCGAAGATCATCGGTATGCCGGGCAAGGCAGGCAGGATGTTGCCGGCCAGGCCGCCGATCATCAGCAGGGCGGCCAGCACATACAGTGCAATCTCCAGCATGAGGTTCTCCGTGTCCGAGGGAGCCAGCATATCGGCATGGCGCGATTGGGTGACAATGAAGCACGGCCACCGCACGGAGCATCTGTGGATACCCCAGGCGACACGCTGCTCAAGTCCGATGAACTGGGTCGCATCGCAGTGACTGAGCGATACGGTGTGCGCATGATCCGCCGCGACGTCGACGCCGCCTGCTGGTGGGCACGCGCGTTCGCGCGCCGCGCCGCCGCGCGCGAAGCACGTGCGCTGAGCAAGCTCGATGGCGTGGACGGGGTGCCTGCGCTGCTGGGCTGGAACGGGCGCGAACTGCTGCGCAGCTATATCGCCGGCGCACCGATGCAACAGGCGCAACCCTGCGACCGCGCGTACTACCGCGATGCACTGCGCTTGCTGGCACGCCTGCACCGGCGAGGCATCGTGCACAACGATGCCGCCAAGGAACCGAACTGGCTGGTGGGTCTGGACGGGCGCCCTGCGCTGGTGGATTTCCAGCTCGCGTGGACGCGCGGCAGGCGCGGGGCGTTGTTCCGCGCGTTGGCGCGCGAAGACCTGCGTCACCTGCTTAAGCACAAGCGCACGTATTGCGCGCAAGCGTTGACCGCACGGCAGCTGCTGATCCTGCAAACACCTGCCCCGCATGCGCTGCTATGGCGCGCCACAGGCAAGCGCCTCTACAAACTGATCGCGCGACGCGTGTTCGGTTACTGGGACAACGAAGGCCAGGGCCGCGTGCGCCAGTGATGGTGCGTCGCCCCTTGTAGGAGCGCACCCTGTGCGCGAACGGCGCATCGCGCCGGCACTGCGTGCCGGTCGCGCACAAGTGCGCTCCTACAAGGTAGCGTCGGCCCCAAATCGCTCCAACAAAAACTCAATCATGCTGCGCAACTTCGCCGTAGGCCGGCGATCCTGCGCATACAGCAGATGCATCGGGGTCGACGGCGGCGCCCACTCGGGCAGCACCGCCATCAGGCGACCTTCGGCCAGATCCTCCGCCAGCAACACCTCCGGCTGCAGCACGATGCCGGCGCCGTGCAAGGCCGCGACACGCAAGGCATCGCCATGATCGACCGATAGCCGCCCCTGCACCGGCACGTCGCACTCCGCGCCGTCGGGGCCAAGCAAACGCCACTGATCGCGGCGACGCCAGTTGGTGAGGCCCAGGCAGGTGTGCTTGGAGAGCTCCTCGGGACGCGACGGATTTCCGTGCTTGGCGAGGTAATGGGGCGACGCGGCCAGCAGCATGCGATAGGGCTGCAGCGGGCGCGCGACCAGCTGGGGATCATCGACGGCGCCAATGCGAATGCCCAGCTCGTAGCCTTCGCTGACCAGGTCAAACACGCGATTGTCCAGCGACAGCTCCACGCTGACATCGGGAAAACGTTGCAGATAGTCGGTGAGTGCCGGTGTGAGTCGCCGGCTGCCGAAACTCATCGGCGCGGTGATGCGCAGCCGGCCGCGCGGCGTGGCCTGCAATTCGTGGGCGCTGCGCTCGGCCAGTTCCACATCGGCCAGTACCAGTTTGCAGCGCTCGTAATAGAGCCGGCCCACCTCGGTGAGCTGTTGCCGGCGCGTAGTGCGATGGAGCAGGCGCGCGCCCAACCGTTGCTCGATCGCGCGGATATGTTTGCCGGCCATGGTCGGCGACACCCCGCTGGCTTCCGCGGCCGCCGCGAAACTGCCGGTATCCACCACCCGCACGAACATCGCCATGCTTGCCAAGGTATCCATGATTGAAAACCCATGGTTTGGAATGCCTCGCATCATGGCACGTTTATTGTTACCGCCGCTCAGCGGACACTGAGGGCTTGGCGACCCATGCCGGGGCGCATCCACGAGGCTTCAGATGCGAATTCTTCTAGTCGGTGCCAGCGGCATCGTCGGCCAGGCAGTGGCGGGGGCGCTGGCGCCCCATCACGAACTCATTCTTGCCGGGCGTCACTCAGGCGATGCACGTGTCGATCTCACCGACATGGCGAGCGTCGAGCGCATGTACGCCGAAGTAGGTCAGCTCGACGCCGTGGTCACTGCCGCGGGCAGCGTGCATTTTGGCGAGCTGGTCAACACCACGCCCGGGCAATTCATGTCCGGGCTGCAGGACAAGCTGATGGGGCAGGTGAATGCCGTGATCGCCGGCATCGCGCACCTGCGTGATGGTGGTTCTTTCACGCTGACCAGCGGCATCACGGCGGAAGAGCCGATCAAGTTGGGGACGAATGCGACCACGGTGAATGCAGCGATTGAAGGCTTCGTGCGTTCGGCGGCTACGGAATTGCCGCGCGGTCTGCGCATCAATGCGGTGAGCGCCACCTTGCTCACCGAGGCGCTCGAGGCCTATGGGCCGTATTTCCCGGGTTTCGAAGCCGTGCCTGGCGCGCGCGTGGGCCAGGTGTATCGACGCAGCGTGGAAGGTGTGTTGACCGGCCGCGTCTACAAGATCTGGGAATAAGCGCGGCACCCAGAGAGAAAAGAACTGTGGGAGCGCACCCTGTGTGCGACAGACGCTGCGTTGTACCTCGACGCAAGGTCCGTCGCGCACAGGGTGCGCTCCCACAACAAGAGGTTCCGCGAAAATTCGGAAACGCGCTTATTTCTCGACGAACGCCCGCTCAATCACATAATCACCCGGTTCACGCGTACGCGGCGACACCTGAAAACCGCGCGTATCAAGCAGCGCACAGGTGTCGTCGAGCATCGAGGGGCTTCCGCACAGCATTACGCGGTCAATGGCCGGGTCGAGCGGCGGCAAGCCAATCGCGTTGCTCATCGCGCCATCGACGATGTTGTCAGTGATGCGCCCCTGGTTGCGGAACGCTTCGCGCGTCACCGTGGGGTAATAGATCAATTTGTCGCGCACCAGCTCGCCGAGGTACTCGTGCTGCGGCAGCTCGTTTTCGAGATAGTCCTGGTAGGCAAGATCGTTGACGTTGCGCACGCCGTGCGCGATCACGATCTTCTCGTAGCGATCATAGGTCTCCGGATCGCGCACCAGGCTCATGAACGGCGCCAGCCCCGTGCCCGTGCCCAGCAGATACAGATGCCTGCCCGGCTTGAGGTCGTTGAGCACCAGCGTGCCGGTGGGCTTGCGGCTGACGATCAGCGGGTCGCCCGGCTTGAGGTGCTGCAGGCGCGAGGTCAGCGGGCCGTTGGCCACCTTGATGCTGAAGAACTCCAGGTGTTCCTCGTAGTTGGCGCTGGCGATCGAATACGCGCGCATCAACGGACGGCCATCCACTTCCAGGCCGATCATCACGAACTGTCCGCTGTCGAAGCGGAAGCCCGGATCGCGCGTGGTGCGAAAGCTGAAGAGACTGTCGTTCCAGTGGTGCACGTCGATCACGTGCTCCGTCGCCAATGCCACCATTGCCGGTACCGTCCTAAAAATCTTGGGGAAGCTGCAGGCAGGGCACCGGCCAGGCCGGTACCGGACTCGTATGGGGAAGGCGGAACCCGCTGCGCCTGACGAGTGCTGCCCTGGGGGTGCAGCGAAGCCCGCATTATGCCATGGAGGCTTCGCAGCCCAGGACGCCGAACGTCGTGAGACCCGGTTTATTGCGTCAACCTGCCGCAGCGAAGGGACCGCGGGGAAACCAGGCGCCCGCGACCCACCGGGCCAAGCAAGTACAATAGGCCCCATGTCAGCCCTGATTTCCCCCTTGCGGCAGCCGATCCAGAAGGACGACTGGCGCCTCACCGTCGCGCCCATGATGGACTGGACGGACCGCCACTGCCGGTATTTCCACCGGCTGCTGTCGCCGCATGCGCGCCTGTATACCGAAATGGTGACCAGCGCCGCGCTCGTGCGTGGCAAGCAGCTGCGCCTGCTCGAACACAGCCAGCAGGAACACCCCGTGGCCCTGCAGCTGGGCGGCAGCGATCCGGCCGAGCTGGCCGTCGCTGCGCGATATGGCGCGGAGGCGGGCTACGACGAGATCAACCTCAACGTGGGTTGCCCGTCGGACCGCGTGCAATCGGGCCGCTTCGGCGCCTGCCTGATGCGCGAGCCGGCCCTGGTGGGCGATTGCGTGAAGGCCATGCGCGATGCGGTCGATATCGCGGTCACGGTCAAATGCCGCATTGGCGTGGACGACCAGGACGACTACGCCGACCTGCAGCACTTCACCGAGACGATGATCGCCGCCGGCGTGGAAGTGCTGGTGGTGCATGCGCGCAAGGCCTGGCTGCAAGGCCTGAGCCCCAAGGAAAACCGCGAGATCCCGCCACTGGACTACGAGCGCGTGTATCGCCTCAAGCGTGAATTTCCCGGCCTCGTGGTGGTCATCAACGGCGGTATCACCTCGGTGGAGCAGGTGCAGGCGCACCTGCAGCAGGTCGATGGCGTGATGCTGGGGCGCGCGGCGTATCACGACCCCTACCTGCTCGCCCAGGTCGAGGCCGCGCTCTACGACGAGCCGATGCCGACCCGGGAAGACGTGCTGCTGCGCCTGCGACCCTACGTCGAGGCCGAGCTGGCCCGTGGCACGGCGCTCAAGCACATCAGCCGCCATCTGCTGGGGCTGTACCAGGGCGAGCCCGGGGCTCGCGGCTTCCGTCGCCGGCTCAGCGAAGGCGCCCATCTGCCGGGGGCCGATTGGTCGCTAATGGAGCAGGCCATCGCACAACCGCGCATCGCCGCGTGACCGTTCAGGTTCGTCCGGCCTATATTCAGCCGCGATTCCATAGTCTGAACGCCGATGGATACCGTCCCCCTGCCGTTACCCCGGGCTTGTTTAACAAAATGAAAACAATCCTGCGTCCCCTGGCATGGCTGCTGGCACTGTCGACAGGCACCGCTGCCTGGGCGGCACAGTCCAACGAGCCATCCATGTCGCTGGAGCAGGCGGTAACCCAGGTGCAGCATGAAACCGGCGGCAAAGTACTGTCCGCCAGTACCGTACGGCGGGGCCGCAGTTCCTTCGAACACCGCGTGAAAGTGTTGACGCCCACCGGGCATGTACGCGTGGTGACCGTGACCACGGAGGCCAGCAAGGCGCCGGCTTCCAGTGATTCGACCAAGAACCCGTCCAGTGACGGTGGAAGCAACAAGGAGAAACACTGATGCGCATTCTTTTGGTTGAGGACGAGGCTCCCCTGCGCGAGACCCTCGCCGCCCGCCTGAAGCGCGATGGTTTTGCCGTCGATGCGGCCCAGGACGGTGAAGAGGGCATGTATCTCGGACGCGAAGTGCCCTTCGATCTGGCCATCATCGACTTGGGCCTGCCCAAGATGTCGGGCATGGACCTGATCAAGTCGCTGCGTGAAGCCGGCCAGCGTTACCCCATCCTGATCCTCACCGCCCGTGGCGGCTGGCAGGACAAGGTCGAAGGCCTCAAGCATGGCGCCGACGACTACCTGGTCAAGCCGTTCCACGTCGAAGAGTTGCTGGCGCGCATCAACGCGCTGGTGCGCCGCGCCAGCGGCTGGTCCAAGCCCATCCTGGCCTGCGGCCCGATCAAGCTGGACACCACCGCGCAGACTGTGACGGTGGAAGGCAAACCGGTCGACCTGACCAGCTATGAATACAAGGTGCTCGAATACCTGATGCTGCACGCCGGCGAGCTGGTCTCCAAGGCCGACCTCACCGAGCACATCTACCAGCAGGATTTCGATCGCGACTCCAACGTGCTGGAGGTCTTCATCGGCCGCCTGCGCAGGAAGCTGGACCCGGAAGGCAACCTCAAGCCCATCGAGACGGTACGTGGACGCGGATACCGCTTTGCCATCCCTCGCAGCGAAAGCGAAGACGAATGATCCATCGCCGCCGCGCCGCCCGCTGTCACTGGCGGGTCGTGCGGCGTTGGCGACGGGTTTTGTGCTGGCTGCGTTCCTGGGCGTGGTCGGTCTTACGCTCACCCGTACGGCAGCCGACAGCTCGCTGAAGGGGCTGCAGGATCGCCTGCAGAATTTTGTCGTGGCTTATCTCGCGGGCACCGAAGTCGGTCGCTCCGGCAAGGTGCTGCTGCCCGATACGCCGCCCGATCCGAGTTTCTCGCGGCCGGGCTCGGGCCTTTACGCCGTTGCCATCGGCGACAACGGCTTCAAGTGGGAGTCGCCGTCGGCGATTGGCCGCGACTTCGGCTTCCTGCATCCGCTCGCGCCCGGCGAAGAGCACTTCGTGGGCCCGGTCGATACGCGCATGGGGCGCTTGTACTACTACATCTACGGCGTGGCGCTCGACACCGCCGAGAAGAAATCGGTGCACCTCACCTTCATGGTGGCGCAGACCGAGGACCAGCTCGAAGGGAGCAGCGCAGTATTCCGGCGCAGCCTCGTATTCTGGCTGGCGTCGTTAGGTGTGATGCTGATCCTGCTACAGATGTTGTTGCTGCGCTGGAGCCTCACGCCGCTGCGCAAGGTCGCCAACGAAATGTCGCGCGTGGAGCGCGGCGAACGCGAACACCTGGGCGATCAGTACCCGCTCGAACTCACCGGCTTGACCGAACGCATCAATGCCTTCATCGACAGCGAACGCGAACAACGAGTGCGCACGCGCAATACGCTGGCCGATCTTGCGCACAGCCTGAAGACGCCGCTGGCGGTGATCCGCTCCAGTCTGGAAAGCGCCATCGCCCAATCGGCGCTGCGTGATCCGGTGCTCGAGCAAGTGCGCCGCATGGATGAGCTGGTGGCTTACCAGCTTGCGCGGGCCGCTACCTCCGGGCGCCAGACTTTCGCGACCACTGCGATTCCCATCGCCGGTCACGCCGAAGATCTGGTGCAGAGTCTGGAGAAGGTCTATGCCGCCAAGAACGTGTTGTGCGAATTCGATATCGACGACAACGCGGCGTTCTACGGCGAGCAGGGCGATCTGCTCGAACTGATGGGCAACCTGCTGGAGAACGCCTTCAAGTGGGCGCGCCACCAGGTGCTGCTGGTGGTGAAGATGCGCCCCGTCGCGGGCCGCCAGCGTCCGGGCTTGTGGTTGAGCGTCGAGGACGATGGTCCGGGCATCAACGACGACAAGATCGAGGCGGTGCTGCAGCGTGGCGTGCGCGGTGATGAGCGCGTGCAGGGGCACGGGATCGGTTTGTCGATCGTGCAGGACATTATTCGCGCTTATGGCGGCGAGTTGGTGGTGGATCGCTCGCCGGAGTTCAATGGGGCGCGGTTTAGTGTGACGTTTCCGCCGGGTTGAGTTTGGTCTTGATCTGTTCGGGTTTTTTTTTATCGTCATTCCTGCGAAGGCAGGAACCCAGCGACTGTTCGCTCGGTTGTCGCGATACCGCCAGCGTGCCGCCTACACGGCGGGCGTTTCGAACGGCTGCCGCCGCTCGAGTCACTTTTCTCTTGCTGGCCCAAGAGAAAAGTAACCCAAAGAGAATGGCCTCAAGGGCTGGCAGCATTACGTTGGGATAAGCCCGAACGCCTGAGGCAGGTCGTTGCTTGGCAACCTCCGCCGCTACATAGCGGGTAGTTCAAAGCGCTTCGGAACGCGCCATGGCGCTGAGGACTTAGAGCGACGCCTCGCTGCGCATCGGCCTCAGCCAGTCCCCTCTGTCGTGACGGCGCTTGTCTGTGGGAGCGCACCCTGTGCGCGACAGCCACGCCTGGGTGTACCGCTCCGTAGGTTTGTCGCGCACAGGGTGCGCTCCCACAAATAGCGTCGCGCAATCTTCAATCCGCAATCCACGGCGAGCGTCCCCTTGTAGGGGCGCACCATGTGCGCGACCGCAGCGCTGCGATGTACCGCTCCGTAGGCTTGTCGCGCACAGGGTGCGCTCACACAGTTGCCTGCTGTGGATGGCCGCGTTTACGCAGTATCAAACCAGCGCAGGCGACGGTCCGTAATACGCCTCGAGCAATCCCGCGACGGCAGCGTCCGCGCGACGCAGCACTGAGGGTTGCGACCAATGCAGCTCACTCACCACGGCAAAAAATTCGTCGGGACTCTCTGCAGCGTACGGATCGATCAACGTGTCCCGTCCACGCGCCACATCATTCGACAACAGATCAAACGCGCGCTGGAACGCGACAATCCATTGGCGCCGAGGAATGTTGGCCGGCAGCAGCGGCACGCCATCAGGCGGCCCGTCGAGCATGTCGAGTTTGTGGGCGATCTCGTGCACGACCACGTTGTAGCCGTCCCACGGATGGGCAAGGTCGAGTTGCACGTCGGCAAGCGACAACACCAGCGGGCCGTGTTCCCACGCTTCACCGATCAGCACATCTTCGCTTTCAGTCACCACGCCGCTGCGGTCATCGTGATGGCTGCGTTTCACCCGGAACTCGCCGGGATACACCAGGATGTCGCGCCAGCCGCGCAAGTTGCGCGGGCCTTGGCGCAGCACGGGCAGGCAAGCCTGCATGGCGATCAGGGCGCAGTCGGCATTGGACAGATCGACGCCGCCCAGCGGATGGAAGCGCTTGCGTGCCAGAAACACACCTACAAGCCGACGCAGCTCGTTCTGACGGGAGTGGTCGAGACGTTGCGCCAGCGGACAACCATCCAGCGCAATGCGCCAGGGTTCGTCAGCAAGCGGGGGAGGCGTGACATAGGCGCGTAAGCGCCGCCACCAGGCAGCCGACACGGGTTGGTGTCGTTACTGGATGGAGCCCGGCAACAAGGACTGCCAGCCGATATGGTTCTGGCGGCTGCGCGGCGCGCGAGCCGGGGCCGTGGTGGGGCAGTTGTCGCTGGACGAAGAAGAGGCGGCAGGGGCGGTGTTGGCCTCGCGCGACAGACCCAGGGCATCGCCCCCGCTGCCGCTGGCGCCGTCGTGGCTGCCGGAGCCCGTGTCCACGGTGCGCTGCATGGAGCTCAGATCCTGGCCGTCCGCATCCATGGCCGATGCAGCGCTGACGCTGCCGACGCATAAAATACAGCCAAGTAAGAACTTCCCGACGCCCATGGCGGCTCAACCCCTTGATCCGCAATCGAAGAGCCCGATGCTGGCAGAAAAACCGCGGTGATACCAGTGCCTGCGTAACCCTCATGCAAGGCTTGCGAGTCCCAGAAGTCATGGAGTTCGAACGGCGCCGCGACCGGCTTCGAACTCCCTCGGCAGGCTAGAATCGTTGAATGTCACGCTCTCTGATCCTGTCCCCAGCTCGCCACGGACGCCGCCAACGCGGTCGACCGGCGCGGAATGCCGCCTGATGCAGGCGCAAGACTTGCTCGTGGCGCTGGCAAATGGCGGCATGGTGTCGGGCGCCCAACTGGCCGAACGCGCGGGCGTAACCCGTGCGGCCATCTGGAAGCAGGTCGAGGCGCTGCGCGCTCGCGGCGTACCGGTGGAATCGCGCGGCACGGCCGGCTACTGCCTGCCTTGGCCGGTACAGTTGCTGCACCTGCCCACGCTGCGCGACTTGCTGCCTGGCGCGCTCGGCAAACGCCTGGGCACGCTGGAGCTGCATTGGGAGATCGACTCGACTTCCAGTGAGATCCAGCGCCGCCAGGGCGATCTGCCCGACCTGAGCATGGTGCTGGCGGAAACCCAGACCGCGGGGCGCGGCCGTCGCGGCCGTTCGTGGCTGTCGCCGCCGGGCCTCAATGTGTACCTGTCATGCCTCAAGCGTTTCGATGGCGGCTTTGCCGCGCTGTCGGGACTGTCGCTGGCCGTCGGTGTGATCGTGATGCGCACGCTCGCTGCCTTGGGCATCGAGGGTGCCGGTTTGAAATGGCCCAACGATGTGCTGAGCGACGGCGGCAAGCTCGCTGGCATCCTGGTCGAACTCGGCGGCGAATATCAGGGACCTTGCGCAGCGATTATCGGCGTGGGTTTGAACGTCCGTCTCACCGCGGCCCTGCACGAACAGGCAGGCCAGCCGGTGAACGATCTCGCCACGCTGGCGGGCCGGGCGCCCGATCGCAATCGCGTGGCGGCTGCATTGATGGCGGCTTTGGCAGAAGGGCTCGAACAGTTCGAGCGCGACGGCTTCGCGGCCTTCGTCGATGAATACGCACGCTATGACCTGCTGCGCGGCAAACCGCTGCGCGTGCAGGGTCCACAGGCCATGCTGGAAGGCGTGGGCGCGGGCGTGGATGCGCGCGGCGCCTTGCTGCTGCAGGCTGCGGATGGCCTGCATCGCATCGACAGCGCCGACGTCACGGTGCGTCGCGCATGAGACTCCTGCTCGATCTCGGCAACACGCGTCTGAAGTGGGCGCTGCGCGAGGGCACGCAGTGGCGCGAGCAAGGCGCTGTTGCTTGGAACGAGGACGTTGCGCTGGTGCTGCATGAAGCGTGGCGGCAGCTGCCGATACCCATCGATGTGTTTGGTGCGTCGGTGGTGGATGGCACCCGCGAAGCGCAGATCGCCGCCGTGGTGTCGACCTGTTTTGCGCGAACCACTACCTGGCTGCGCACACCGGGGGAAGCCTGTGGCGTACGCAACGCCTATGCCGAACCGGGCCGTCTGGGCGTGGATCGTTTTCTCGGCATGGTGGCAGCTCGCGCCGAAGGGCTGTCCCCCTGTGTGCTGGCCGGCGTGGGCACCGCGCTCACCCTCGACGCGCTCGACGCACATGGCCGCCATCTTGGCGGCTTGATCGCACCGGGACCGCAGTTGATGCAGCAGGCGCTGCTGGGCGCGACCGCGCGCGTGCTGGTCGACCGCCCCGGCGAGGTGCTGGACGTGGCCGATAACACGCCAGATGCCGTGGCATCGGGTTGCTGGCAGGCGGCGGCGGCGCTGGTGGAACGCTTTGTCGCGCACATGTCCGCACCGCTGGGCGGTTCGCCGCAGCTGATTCTGGGCGGTGGCGATGCCGAGGCGCTGGCGCCGTTGATCGCCCATCCGGCACGACTGAGCCAGGACAGCGTGCTGCGCGGATTGTCCGTGTGGTCCGACGCACATTCACCCACCGGGCAGGCTCCCTAAAATGCCCGCTCTCCCGCCGCTTGCCTGACGGATCCCCGATGTTCCTGCGCCTGCTCTTTGTCCTGCTGATCGCGCTCAATATTGCGGTAGGCGCGTGGCTGCTGCTCGGCCAGGACGACGCGCACGGCCGCAGCGCGACCGATGCCGGCGTACCCGAACTGCACCTGCTGAGCGAGCGCCCTCCGGCCCCCTCGAGCGTACCCACGCCGGCCTCGCCTGCGACGAGCATCGGCGCAGCGGCGGCGGCTACCGCAGCAGGCCCGGCCTCCAATGCAGCGCCGGTGGCGCAGGCCGTCGCTCCCGCGCCAGTGCCGCCACCGCCACCGTCGCGACCCAACACCTATACCTGCATGGCCCTGGGTCCATTTGCCACGCAAGTCGACATGCGCAACGCGCGCAGTGCCCTGACCAGTCAGGCCGCACGCATGCGTCAGCGCCAGGAGCAGACCACGCAGACCACCGGGTGGTGGGTCTACCTGCCGGGTGGCGGTAGCCGCGACAAGGCGCTGGAGCTGGGCCGTCGTCTGGCCGCCGCCAATGTCGGCGAATACTTCGTGGTCAGCTCGGGCGATCAGTCCAACACCATTTCGCTGGGCCTGTTCAAGGATCCCGCCAACGCGCGCCGCCGCCGCGAGCAGGTGGTCGCCGCCGGCTTCCCCGCCCAGATGACCGAGCGCACCGAAAGCGTGGCCGAGTACTGGCTGGACGTGGTGATCGCCGACAACGGCCACACCGACTGGCGCAACCGTGTGCGCGGCGTGGGTTCGCATAGCACGGGCTGCTTCTGAGGCCTTTGGCGTTGCACCGTGGGGGCCTGTTAGACTTCGCTACTTCGCCGGCATAGCTCAGTTGGTAGAGCAACTGATTTGTAATCAGTAGGTCGCGGGTTCGACTCCTGCTGCCGGCACCAGATCGAGGGTTTCCCGCATGCTCAAGGCCCATCTGGCCGCATTGCTGATGCTGGCGGGCATGGGTACTGCCACGGCGGCAGATGCGCCATACGACGCCTCGCAACTGCTGCAGCGCCAGCAGGCCGGGCAGGCGCCCGTGCTGCTTGATGTGCGCGAGTCCGACGAATACCTCGACGGCCACATTGCAGGCGCCCTCAATATCCCCGTCGACCAGCTGGCGAGCCGCGCCGGCGTTCTCGGCGTGCCCCGCGACAGCGAGATCGTGGTGTATTGCGTCTCCGGAAAGCGCGCCGCCAGGGCGCAGGAAACGCTTACATCGCTGGGCTATACCCATGTGCGCCAGTTGGATGGCAGTTTGAACACATGGCGGCACCGTCGTCTGCCTCTGGCACACTAGGACGACTCGTATTCCGCTTTGACACTGCAGGTTTTCATGGTCAACAAGGCACTCTCCCTGATCGGCGTTCCCACGGACATTGGCGCGGGACATCGCGGCGCGTCCATGGGTCCGGAAGCACTGCGCGTAGCGAACCTCGCCGCTCGGCTCGCCAAGCGCGGGCTGGAGGTGGTCGATCGCGGCAACCTGCAGGGACCGCTCAATCCGTGGCAGCCGCCGGTGAACGGCTATCGCCACCTGCCCGAAGTGGTGGCGTGGAACCAGGCCGTGCATGAGGCGATCTATGCCGAACTCACCGCCGGTCGCGTGCCGGTGATGCTGGGTGGCGATCATTGTCTGGCGATCGGTTCGATCAGCGCCATCGCGCGCCATTGCCGCGAGACGGGCAAGACGCTGCGCGTGCTGTGGCTGGACGCCCACGCCGATTTCAACACGGCCGATGCCACGCCCTCGGGCAATATCCACGGCATGCCGGTGGCGTGCCTGTGCGGCAATGGGCCGAAGGAATTGGTCGAGATGGGCGGCCATGTGCCGGCTACTTCTCCGGCGGCGTTCCGCCAGATCGGCATCCGTTCGGTGGATGAAGGCGAAAAGCGCCTCGTGCGCGAGTCGCAGGTGAGCATCTTCGACATGCGCCACATCGACGAAGTGGGCATGAAGCGCACCATGGAAGAAGCCCTCGCCGGCGTGGACGAGAACACACATCTGCATGTCAGCTTCGACGTGGACTTCCTCGACCCGACCATCGCGCCGGGCGTGGGCACCACCGTGCGCGGCGGCCCGAACTATCGCGAGGCACAGCTGTGCATGGAGATGATCGCGGACAGTGGCCGCGTCAGTTCTCTGGACATCGTCGAACTCAATCCCGCCTTCGACAAGAAGAACCAGACCGCGCGCCTGGCCGTGGACCTGGTGGAATCGCTGTTCGGCAAGTCCACCCTGATCCGCTGATCGCCAACACCAAACAATACGAAGAAACCAGCACATGAAGACCCGCGTACTTACCGGCATCACCACCACCGGCACGCCACACCTGGGCAATTACGTCGGCGCGATCCGCCCGGCCGTCGCCGCGAGCAAGCGCGACGACGTGGATGCGTTCTACTTCATGGCCGACTACCACGCGCTGATCAAGAGCGACGATCCCGCGCGCATCGAACGTTCGCGGCTGGAGATTGCCGCCACGTGGCTAGCCGCCGGCCTGGATCCGCAGAAGGTCACGTTTTATCGCCAGTCCGATATTCCGGAAATCCCCGAGCTGACCTGGTTCCTCACCTGTGTCACCGCGAAGGGCTTGCTCAATCGCGCGCATGCGTACAAGGCGTCCGTGGACAAGAACACGGAAACCGGCGAGGACGCGGATGCCGGTATCACCGCGGGCCTGTACATGTATCCGGTGCTGATGGCCGCCGACATTCTCGCGTTCAACGCGAACAAAGTGCCGGTGGGTCGCGATCAGATCCAGCACATCGAGATGGCGCGCGATATCGCGCAGCGCTTCAACCATATCTACGGCCGCGAATTCTTTGCGTTGCCCGAAGTGGTGATCGAGGAACAGGTGGCGACCTTGCCTGGACTCGATGGCCGCAAGATGTCCAAGAGCTACGACAACACCATTCCGCTGTTCGCGGGTGGGCAGAAGCATCTGCGCGATTCCATCATGCGCATCGTCACCGATTCGCGCCTGCCGGGCGAAGCGAAGGATCCGGACAGCTCCTCGCTGTTCACCATCTTCCGCGCGTTCGCCAGCGAGGCCGAATCCACTGCGTTCCGCCAGGCGCTGGTGGACGGACTGGGTTGGGGCGAGGCCAAGCAGGTGTTGTTCGAGCGCCTGGAAGTGGATGTCGCGCCGATGCGCGAAAGCTACAACGCCTTGATGGCGCGCCCCGCCGTGATCGAGGAGATCCTGCAGGAAGGCGCCAAGAAGGCACGCGCGATTGCCGCGCCCAAGATTGCCGAGCTTCGCGATGCGATTGGCCTGCGTTCGGGCGCGTCGGTGGCGTCGGGCTCGGGCGATGCCAAGGCCGCCGCCGCGAAGGGCGCCAAGTCGGCGCGTTTCGCCAGCTTCCGCGATGCCGATGGCAGTTTCCGTTTCCGCCTGTTCTCCGCCGATGGCGAAGAGCTGTTGCTGTCGCGTTCGTTTGCCGATCCGAAGGCCGCCGGCGCCATGCAGAAGCGCATCAAGGAACTGGGCAGCGTATCGGCCGTACTGCAGGTGCAGCCGCAGGCCTTGGTGCTTGAGATCGACGGCGACGAGGTCGGCGCCACGCCGGCTTACGACGGCGAGCAGGCCCGCGACGAAGCGCTCGGCCGCCTGCGCGGCGCGCTCGATCAACTGGCTGCGCAGGAATAACGCGCCCCCGGCTTTCAAGGAGAGAACTGACGTATGCGTTATCTGGCCATCCTTATGCTCGCGCCCTGGTTGCTGATCTTGGGCTGGGCGTTCTGGTCCTATCCCAAGAGCCTGCCGCGCACGCGCCTGCGCCGCTACTTCGACGTGGCGGCCTTGCTGCTCGCTGCGTTCGCCGCGGTGGAGTGTGCAAGCACGGCGTTCGACACCGCCACGGTGCCCACGGTGGGCCAGTACGGGCCATCCAGCGGCGCCATCTGGCAGCAGGTGCTGCCGGCGCTCTACGGTTACGGCGCATGCGTCGTGGTATTGGTGCTGGCGCTGATCGTGCGCCAGCTCGTATGGCGCCCTCACGCGCACTGAAGCAGGAAACGACCATGCAAGACGCCGATCTCCAGCGATACCTCCTGCGCCTGTTCGAACGTCATGACGTCGAACTGGAACCGGACGAAGAGTGGCTGATGACGGACGGCGATTTTCCCGCCGTGCGCGCCAGCTGGTTTGAAGGCGCCGCTGGCGAACCCGGTCGCCTCGATATCGACGTGGTGATCAGCGAGGATCGCCATATCGAAGAGAGTTTCGCCGGCGTCGGCGGTAGCGAAGCCGGTTGCCTGGATGCCTTGCGCGCGTTCGAACACGGCGTGTTCCATGTACTGCTGGCGGCATGCTGGTATGTCACTGACGTTCGCCGCATGCAGCTGCAGAGCTGGGATTTTGGCATCCGCACATGGGATGTCTTCGTCGCGCCATGGCTGTCGAGTCAGGATGGTGTTGAACCGCCTGCCGGATTGGTAGCCCAGCTGCGCACGGCGCTGCAGAACGAGTCGTTGAATCCGGAGCTGCATTGGGTGCGGCTGTTTTATCGTCGTGGCGACGATGGCGCCGTCACTGCCGAAGCCTTGCTCGACAATGCTGCGTGGCCGGCCGGTGATCGGCTGTTGGCGTCGCTGTCGTGGCCTGCGGCGGAGAAGGGTTACAGCGTTCGCGGGTTTGTGGCGCTGGATATTCGCGATTACTGAGGCGGCATAGTTGATCTCCTGTGGGAGCGCACCCTGTGCGCGACAAGCCTACGGAGCGGTAACGACATGGCGCCGCGGTCGCGCACAGGGTGCGCTTCCACAGGTGTGGCATGGCGCTCTAGGTCGCACTAACCCCACCGATTGAGATGCGGCCCGAATTCCTCGCGCTGAGGGCGAACCACGCAGAATCGATGGCCGCTCGGCGCCTGCATCACCCACCATCGGTCGGGCACGTGATGGACGCGCGTGGCGCCGAGTTTTTCCATGCGTTGCACTTCGGCCTCGATATCGTCCGTTTCAATATCCAGATGCACGCGGCTGTCGTGCGCAACGCGTTGCAACAGGATGATGGGCTCGTCATCGGCGCTCGCGAGGCGGGCGTACTTGCCATCGCCATCCTCGTCCAGCGTGACGATGGATTTGCCCAGCGCGTGGCTCCAGAAGGTGGCGGCGTCGGCGAGGTTGTCCGTCTTGCAGTCGATCACGATCGTGCACAGTCGGCTGTGATGCATGGCGGTAGTCCCGTGATGAGCGGCCATCGATCGTAGTGCGAGGCCGGGTGCAGGGACCGTCAACGATTCGCGCATAAAAAAAGCCCCGGCATGACCGGGGCTCTTCGTACGCTTGAAGTGCCTTAGTTCGGCAGCGCCAAATCGTCCAGCAACGCCTTGAGGAAGCGCGCCGCTTCACCGCCGGTGGCGGCGCGGTGATCGAAGGTGATCGAGATCGGCATGCGGCGATGCACTTCGATGCCGCCCATCACGGCCACCACGTCGTGGCTCAGCTTGCCCGCGCCGATGATGGCGACGCACGGCGGCACCACGACCGGCGTGGCGTAGCGACCGGCGAACATGCCGAAGTTCGACAGGCTGATGGTGTAGCCCGACAGCTCCGAGGCCGGAATGCTGCGGTCTTCCACGGCGGTACGCAGACGCTTGATCGCAGCGCGCACACCGGCGCCATCGAGCACGTCGGCATTGCGCAGGGCCGGCACGAACAGGCCGTCGTCGGTGTCCACGGCGATGCCGATGTCCACGTGCGGGTGCAGCGTGCGGGTGAGGTTCTTGCCGTCGAACCAGGCGTTGAGCGCCGGCACGGTCTTGCAGGCCACCACGATGGAGCGGATCAGACGGGCGGTGATGTCCTGCTTGCCGATCCAGGCGTGCAGGTCGGCGTCGTCGACCAGCGTGGTGGGCACCACGTTGGCGTGGGCTTCGGACATCACGCGGGCCATATTGCGGCGCACGCCCTTGAGCTGTTCCGGCTGGCCGCTGGCCTGCACGCTCGGCGGCGCCGTGCGCACGGGCTTGCCGGCGAGCGAGGTAGCGGTGCGCGGGGCGTCCGGTTCCGGCAGCTGCGGGGCGAGGTGACGGCCGGCGGAAGCGGGCACGCTGCTGCGGGCCGGTGCGGCGCCGAGCGCGGCGCTGCCGTTGGCGGCTGCGTTCTTCACGTCCTGCATGGTCACCACGCCGTCGGCGCCCGAGGGCTGCACGCGGGTGAGGTCGACCTTGAGCTTCTTGGCCAGTGCACGCACCGCCGGCACGGCCTTGACGCCGCCGACGCTGCTGGCCTGTTCCACATGCACATGGCTGCCGGAGACCATCGCGCCGACCACGGTGCCTTCGTCTTCACGCTCAGACTTGCCATTGCCGCTGTCGATCTCGCCGCCTTCATCGGAGGCAACGACCTTGTGCGTGTCGGCGGTGGCGCTGCCGGTGCCTTTCTTGGGGCCGTGGTGGTGGCCGGTGGATTCGGCTTCGGCGCGCTGCTTGGCGTTCGGATCGGGCTCGAACTCGGCCAGCGCGGAGCCGGTCTCGATGATGTCGCCCGCGGCGCCGTGCAGCTTGGTGACCTTGCCGGTATACGGCGAAGGCACGTCGACGACGGCTTTTGCGGTTTCCATCGAGCACAACGGCGCGTCGAGCTTGATGGTGTCGCCTTCCTTCACGTGCCACTCGACGATGGTGGCGTCGGGCAGGCCTTCGCCGAGGTCGGGCAGGTAGAAAGTCTTGATGTCGGCCATGATGATTCTCGCGAATTTTGTTTGGTCGTCATCCCTGCGAAGGCAGGGATCCAGTGTCTTTGCTTTTAGGCGCTGGGTCCCAGCATTCGCTGGGACGACGAGCGCAGAAGGATTTTAGCTGGCAGCCAAGGCGCGCTTGGCGGCTTCCACCACGCGTTCGGCACTCGGCATGTACTTCATTTCCAGGCGGAACAGCGGGATGTGCGTGTCGTAGCCGCTGACGCGTTCGACCGGCGCGAGCAGGTCGTACATGCATTCCTCGGCCAGGCGCGCGGCGATTTCGGCGCCGAAACCCGCGGTCTTGGGGGCTTCATGCACGATGACGCAGCGGCCGGTCTTCTGCACCGATTCGGCGATGGTGTCGAAGTCGAGCGGGGTCAGGGTGGCCACGTCGATGACTTCGGCGCTGATGCCTTCCTCGGCGAGAGCATCGGCCGCTTCCAGCGCTTCCTTCACCTGCGCGCCCCACGAGACGAGGGTGACGTCGGTGCCGTCGCGCAGCACGAAGCACACGTCCAGCGGCAGCGCCTCGCCGTCATCGGGCACTTCTTCCTTGTACTGGCGGTAGATGCGCTTGGGCTCGAAGAACATCACCGGATCCGGATCGCGGATCGCAGCGAGCAGCAGGCCGTAGGCACGCGCCGGCGACGACGGCATCACCACGCGCAGGCCCGGGATATTGGTGAACAGGTGCTCGTTCGCTTCCGAGTGATGCTCCGGTGCGCGAATACCGCCGCCCCACGGGGCGCGCCACACGGCCGGCACGGTGATGCGGCCGCGCGTACGGTTGCGCATGCGCGCGGCGTGGCAGGCGATCTGCTCCATCATCGGGTAGATGAAGCCTTCGAACTGCGCTTCGGCCACCGGCTTCATGCCCTGGGCGGCGAGGCCCACGGTGACGCCGGCAATGGTGGTTTCGTCGAGCGGCGTGTCGAGCACGCGCAGCTCGCCGAATTTTTCCTGCAGGCCTTGGGTGGCGCGGAACACGCCGCCGTTCACGCCAACGTCTTCGCCCAGCACCATGACGCTCTCGTCGTGGGCCATTTCATAGGCGAGTGCCTGGGTGACGGCTTCGATAAGGGTGATCTGTGCCATGACTTAATGGGCCTTCTTGTCGAGCTGGATGGCGAGATCGCGCTGCTTGGCGAGATCGGCGGGGACTTCGGCGAAGGTGTAGTCGAACATCGCCGTGACCGGCTGGGTCTTGGTCTCGAGGTAAGCGTTCACCTCGTTGTCCATCCAGTCGTCGCACTCCGCCTTCCAGGCTTCTTCCTTGGCGTCGTCCCACACGCCCTTGGCTACCAGCCAGTTGCGCAGGCGCTTCATCGGCTCCTTCGCCCAGGCGTCCTTCACTTCCTGCTCGCCGCGGTAACGGCGCGCATCGTCGGCGGTGGTGTGATCGGACAGGCGATAGGTCACCGCCTCGATCACGCTGCCGCCCTGGCCGTTGCGTGCACGGTCCAGCGCGTCTTCCATCGCCTTGCGCACCGCGATGATGTCGTTGCCGTCCACCTGGATGGAGAACAGGCCCGCGGCGATGCCCTTCTGCGCCAGCGTCGGTGCGCCGGACTGGATCTTGCGCGGCACCGAAATGGCCCACTGGTTGTTCACGATCACCGCCACCATCGGCAGGTTCTGCGCGCCGGTGATATTGATGGCGCCGTAGAAGTCACCCTTGGACGAACCACCGTCACCGATGGTGCACACGGCCACGCGCTTTTCGTTGCGGATCTTGAACGCCAGCGCGGAACCGGCGGCGTGCAGGCACTGCGTGGCAATCGGCACCGACCAGGCGAAGTCATGGCGCGCCGGTTCTTTCTGGTAGTCGTTGCCGCGCTCGTCGCCGCCCCAGTACATGTACACCTCGCGCGGCTGCACGCCGCGGTACAGCTGCGCGCCGTATTCGCGGTAGCTGGGAGCGAGCACGTCTTCCGGCTTCATTGCGCTGCCAATGCCCACGTGCGCCGCTTCATGGCCCAGGCAGCTGGCGTAGGTGCCGAGCTTGCCGGTGCGCTGCAGGGCGACCGACTTGGCGTCGAACACGCGCGTCGACAGCATCAGCTTGTACAGCTCGACCATATGGTCGAGATCCTTGGCGAATTCAGGCAGATCGTCACGGACCTGCTTGCCTTCAGCATCGAGATACTGGAGGTATTCGATTTCAAACTTGGCGGCGATAGACACGACTCGCTCCCGGAGTGAGTAATGAGAAAGTGGGGTGCTGGGCGTCGGCGGCCCATCCAGTGGGGCCAGCAGCGGACGTAAAGCCCTGAGCAAGACCGAAATGATTACAGGCGGGCATGTTGCGCTGCAAGGCACGGTGCAGCATGCGGGGTGGTACGGGGAGGGCCCGAACACCGGTTACCATGGCGCTTTTCCGCTACTGGGAAGGCCATGACCGAGAATCAGCGCGACCTCGAGGCCGGTATCGAACTCGACCTGAATGGTCGACTGACCTACGGTGGTTACCTGCGGCTGGATACGCTGCTGTCGGCCCAGCAACCGCTGAGCCAGCCGCCGCACCACGACGAAATGCTGTTCATCGTGCAACACCAGGTGGCCGAGCTGTGGATGAAGCTGATCATCCACGAGCTGAAGGCGGCCGTGGTGCATCTGCGCCGCGATGAGATCGATCCATGCCTGAAGATCCTGGCGCGCGTGAAACAGGTGCAGCGCCAGCTGTTCGAACAATGGGGTGTGCTGGAAACGCTTACCCCCGCCGAATACCTGGAATTTCGTGGCGTGCTCGGGCCTTCCTCGGGTTTCCAGTCGCTGCAATACCGGCAGATCGAATTCCTGCTCGGCAACAAGAACGCGCAGATGCTGCAGGTCTTTGCGTACGATCCTGCGGCGCAGGCCACGCTGCGCGCCGTGCTCGAAGCGCCCAGCCTGTACGACGAATTCCTCGGCTATCTGGCGCGACGCGGCCACGACGTGCCGGGCGAGCTGACGCAACGCGACTGGTCCCAGCCTTATCAGCGGCATGACGGCTTGCTGCCCGTGCTCAAGCGCATTTATGAAAACCGTGCAACGTTCTGGCCCGAATACCACATGTGCGAACAGCTGGTGGATGTGGAGGAGAGTTTCCAGCTTTGGCGTTTCCGCCATATGAAAACGGTAGAGCGGATCATCGGACACCGGCGTGGCACCGGTGGTTCCTCCGGCGTGTCCTTCCTGAAAAAGGCGCTGGACCTGGAGTTTTTCCCGGAACTGCTGGACGTGCGCACCGAACTGGGCACTTGATCGTGCGTGTCATTTTCGAAATTCATCATTCGACAACTACTGACGGCGCGCGCAGCGCCGTTTCGCTTGCAAAGGGGCATGCATGAGCAACACCACTGAGACAGCGCACGCGTCGGCGCCTGATTTTCCGCAGACGCTGGGGCATCCGCGTCCGCTATGGATGTTGTTCATGACGGAGTTCTGGGAGCGCTTCGCGTTTTACAGCGTCAGCTGGGCCCTGGCCTTGTACATCGTGGCGCATTTTTATCACGGCGATGCGTCCGGCGAAGCGTGGGCCAGCAAAATTTACGGAGCTTATACGGCGCTGATTTACGCCTCGAGCATTTTCGGCGGCTACGTGGCGGACAAGATCATTGGCTACCAGCGCTCGATCCTGATCGGCGCGTTGGTGATGGCACTTGGTTTGTTCGTGGTGATGCTGCCCAGCAAGGAGCTGTTCCTGTTCGGCCTGGCGATGGTGGTGGTGGGCAACGGCCTGTTCAAGCCGAATATTTCCTCGATGGTCGGCCAGCTCTATGGCCCCAAGGACGAACGCCGCGATCGCGGGTTCACCCTGTTCTACATGGGCATCAACGGCGGCGCGTTGCTGGCGCCGTTGCTCACCGGCTGGCTGGCGAGCTATTTCACCGATACGCCGACGCAGGAGAACTACCGCATCGTGTTCGGCGCGGCCGGCGTGGGCATGCTGTTGAGCCTGTTCTGGTTCTGGTTCGGTCGTCGCGGCCTGCATGGCGTGGGGCGTCCGGCGCCGGAAGCGGCCAGCCGCATGCGCGTCGTGTGGGTGCTTCTGGGCATCGTGGTGGCGGTGCCGCTGGTCTACCTGCTGCTGGCCTTCGTGGGCGCCAATGGCCTGCAATGGCTGCTGGGCCTGCTGTTTATCGGCGTGGCGGCGATGTTGATCGTGGAAGCGCTGCGCCACGACCGCGTGCAGCTGCATCGCGTATTCGCGATGCTGATCATCTTTGCGTTCAACATCTTGTTCTGGATGTTCTATTTCCAGCTGGGCTCTTCGTTCAACTTCCTCGCGGCCAACATGGTGGATCGCGAAATGTTCGGCGGCTGGGTATTCCCGGTGGGCTGGTTCCAGTCGGTGAGTCCGTTGGCCATCATCGTGCTGGCGCCGCTGGTGACCCAGGTGTGGTCGTTGCTGGCGCGCCGCCACAAGGAGCCGTCGATTCCGCGCAAATTCGGCCTCGGCCTGCTGTTCAACGGCCTGGGCTTCACCGCGCTGATGTACGCGCTGACCTATTCGGTCAACAGCCATGGGCTGATCCCGTTCTGGCCGCTGACGGCCTGCTATGTGCTGCAGACCATCGGCGAGCTGTGCCTGTCGCCGATCGGCCTGTCGATGGTGACCAAGCTGGCGCCGCCGCGCCTGGTGGGCCTGGCCATGGGCGGCTGGTTCCTCTCGCTGGCGGTGGGCGGCAACTTGTCGGGCCTGCTGGCAGGGCGCATCAGCGGCGAAAGCGGTATGACGACGGCGTCCGCGCTGGCGGGCTTCACCTTCAGCTTCTGGCTGCTGGCGGGCGCTGGCGTATTCCTCTTGCTGATCTCGCCCCTGATTAATCGGCTGATGCACGGAGTGCGATAAAAGGGCGGCTCGAAGTTTAGTCTGGAGCTCCAATTTCTCTCACCGTCATTCCGGCGAAAGCCGGAATCCAGCACCTTTTTCCCCTCAGGCTCTCAAACCCAAAGGCACTGGATTCCGGCTTTCGCCGGAATGACGGTGGGGGAGACCCGAGCCTGAGGCATGGTGCAGCGCATTTGACGCACATGACGTGTCCCGGTTAGAAGTCGATGCCGCAAGAAGTTACGACGGACGACGAGCAGGACATGAGTACGACTACGACGACCGCACCGACGGTGCCGAACTACCCCCAGACCCTCGGTCAT
This sequence comes from Dyella sp. 01L423, assembly GCF_056399945.1. NCBI lineage: Bacteria > Pseudomonadati > Pseudomonadota > Gammaproteobacteria > Lysobacterales > Rhodanobacteraceae > Dyella > Dyella sp. 01L423. The sequence goes on from NZ_JBFTSI010000001.1 coordinate 133,478, forward strand.
CCACGCCCGCTGTGGATGCTGTTCATGACGGAGTTCTGGGAGCGCTTCGCGTTCTATGGGATCCGCTGGGCGCTCACGCTGTACATCGTGGCGGCGTTCTTCAACGGCGATGCTGCCGGCCAGGCGTTCGCCAGCCGCACCTACGGCGCTTATCTGGCGCTGGTCTATGCCACCGCCGTATTCGGCGGCTACGTGGCGGACAAGATCATCGGCTACCAGCGTTCCATCCTGCTGGGGGCCAGCGTCATGGCGGTGGGCTTGTTCATGATCATGCTGCCAAACGAGCAGATCTTCCTGCTCGGCCTGGCCACGATCATTGTCGGCAACGGCCTGTTCAAGCCGAACATTTCCTCGATGGTCGGGCAGCTTTACGCGCAGGGCGATTCGCGGCGTGACCGCGGTTTCACGCTGTTCTACATGGGCATCAACGGCGGTGCGCTGATCGCGCCGTTGCTCACGGGCTGGCTGGCCAGTCATTTCACCGATACCCCGATGCAGCAGAACTACAAGCTGGTGTTCGGCGCCTCCGGCGTGGGCATGCTGATCAGCCTGCTGTGGTTCTGGATCGGTCGCCGTCAATTGAAGGGCGTAGGCCGTCCCTCGCCCGATCAGGCCAACCGCATGCGCGTGGTCTATGTGCTGCTCGGCATGCTGGTGGCGATCCCGGTGTTCTATCTGCTGATGGCCAAGGCCGGCGCCGTGGTGCTGCAGTGGCTGCTCACCGCGCTGTTTGTCGGCGTGGGCGTGATGCTGGTGATCGAGGCGGTGCGCAACAGCCGAGTGCAGGTGCATCGCGTGATCGCCATGCTCATCATCTTTGCCTTCAACGTGCTGTTCTGGATGTTCTTCGAACAGGCCGGCAGCTCGTTCAACTTCCTCGCGCAGAACATCGTGGATCGCAACATGTTCGGCGGCTGGGAATTCCCGGTGGGCTGGTTCCAGTCGGTCAATCCGGTGGCCATCGTGGTGCTGGCGCCGATCGTGTCGCTGGGCTGGGGCTTTCTCGATAAGCGGCGCATGGAGCCCTCGATTCCGCGCAAATTCGGCCTGGGCCTGCTCGGCAACGCGCTGGGCTTCGTGGTGCTGATGTATGCGCTGGACGAGCTGGTCAGCAGCGACGGCTTGATTCCGTTCTGGCCGCTGGCGCTTTGCTATGTGCTGCAGACCGCAGGCGAGCTATGCCTGTCGCCGATCGGCCTGTCGATGACCACCAAGCTGGCTCCGACGCGCCTGGTGGGTCTGGCGATGGGGGGATGGTTTCTCTCCACCGCCATCGGCAACAACCTCTCGGGTCTGTTCGCCGGCCATATCAGCGGCGAAAGCGGCATGACCGTCGCCTCGGCGCTCAGCGGCTTCACTTTCAGCTTCTACCTGCTCGCTGGAGCGGGCGTGCTGCTGTTTGTGATCGCGCCGTTGATCAATCGGCTGATGCATGGGGTGAAGTGAGGGCAGGGAAGCGCATCACCCTGGCTCGTCATTCCCGCGAAAGCGGGAATCCAGTGTCTTTCAACGTGCGAAAGAGCCAAGGCACTGGATTCCCGCTTTCGCGGGAATGACGGGCAAAGAATTGGGTAATTCTGATGTGCTCCGGCCCGATTTACTTCGGCTCGATCGCCTGCAGCTTGTCCAGGATGCGCACCAGCCAGCTGCGTTCCTCGTCGTCCAGCTTGGACAGCAGGTTGCGCTCGTGTTCGCGGGCCATCGGCGCCACCACTTCGTGGATGGCCCAGCCGGCCTCGCTCAGGCCCAGCACGGAACGCCGCTTGTCGCCGTCGTGGATGGCGCGGGTGACCCAGCCTGTCTCGACCAGCTTTGAGAGGGCCCGGCTCACGGCCACCTTGTCCATGAGGGTGCGTTCGGCCACCTCGCGGGCGGACAAGCCGTCGAAACGGGCCAGCACCGCCATCACGCGCCATTCCGTCATGCTCAGGTCGAAGCGGCGCTGATAGTCGTCGGCAATGGCCTGGCTGACCGCGTTGGACAGGATGGAGAGCCGGTAGGGCAGGAAATTTTCCAGCTCCAGCGGTGCGTGGTCGGGGTGATGTTCGTCGGGCACTGCTGCGGCGCTCCTTGCAAATGGTTTCATATGTAACTATAACGTAGGGCTTATGAGAATGGTCGCACGCTTGGACGTAGGCCATTGAGCAGCCATCCACCCGGAGAGCCCCATGAGCGCGCAGCCCAATCTTGGCATGCAGGTAACCACCTTCGAAAACCCCATGGGCATCGATGGGTTTGAATTCGTCGAATTCGCCGCGCCAGCCGGTCGCGGCCACGAGCTGCACACCCTGTTCAAGAAGATGGGTTTCAGCGCCGTGCTCAAGCACAAGTCGCGCCCGATCACGGTCTACCGCCAGGGCGGCGTGAACCTGCTGGTCAACGAAGACCCCGAATCCTATGCCGCCGAATTCGCCCAGGCCCATGGCCCGTGCGCGGCCGGCTTCGCCATCCGCTTCCAGAAGCCGTCTAACGACGTGCTCGGCGTCGTGCTCGGCAACGGCGGCGAAGCGGTGAACCAGAAAGCCGAAGCCACCAAGGCCGTCAACGCGCCGGCCGTGAAAGGCATTGGCGATTGCATGCTGTATCTGATCGACCGTTACGGCGACAAGGGCAGCATCTACGACGGCGACTACGAGCCGATCGCCGGCGCCGAGCAGCACCCGAAGGGTTTTGGCCTCACCTTCATCGATCACCTCACGCACAACCTCTACTTCGGCAACATGCAGAAGTGGTCCGATTACTACGAGCGCCTGTTCAACTTCCGCGAGATCCGCTACTTCGACATCAAGGGTGCCAAGACGGGCCTGGTGTCCAAGGCGATGACGGCGCCGGACGGCATCGTGCGCATTCCGCTCAATGAGTCGAGCGATCCCAAGTCGCAGATCAACGAGTACCTCGATGCCTACCACGGCGAGGGTATCCAGCACATCGCGCTGTTTACCGACAACATCTACGAGACGGTGGAAGCGATGCGCGCGACGGGCGTGGAATTCCTCGACACGCCGGACACGTATTTCGACGTGATCGACATGCGCATCCCCAACCATGGCGAAGACGTGCCGCGCCTGGCCAAGAACAAGATCCTGATCGATGCCGACGTGGAGACCAAGCAGCGCAAGCTGCTGCAGATCTTCACGCAGAACAACATCGGCCCGATCTTTTTCGAGATCATCCAGCGCAAGGGCAACGAGGGCTTCGGCGAAGGCAACTTCCAGGCGCTGTTCGAGTCGATCGAGCGCGACCAGATGAAGCGCGGCTTCCTGTGAACCTTGGTGACATGGCCGCCCAGGGAGGGCGGCCATGATGCGCCGGGTTCAGCGCCAGGAGCCGCCGTTGTGCAGCATGGCGAGGAATACGGCGCCGTAGAAGAACAAGCCAAGTACCCACAGGGCGATGCCGACGAGTATCAGCACGCCCTGGATCACGAAGTAGGTACGCAGCTTGGCAAGTGCTTCTTTCAGGGCGACGGCATCGCCGCTGAGCTGGGCGCGCTCGATGGCGCTGGCCGATTGCATCACCAGCACGCCGATCCAGATCGGCAGCCAGGCGATGATGATGCCGACGAGCGTGATGGCGGTAAGAGCACCCTGGATGATGAACACGATGCCGACGAACTTCATCCACCCCTTGCCTGAAGCAAGCGGTTGGCTGAGGTCCTGGATCGAGGGATTCCCGGTAGCTTGGCCCAGCGAGGAGTACGAGTCGGACATGCGGTTTCCTTGAGTGTCATTGCAGTGAATGAACGTCGCCTCTTCCCTAGCGCGAGGCGGTGCCAACAGTCGTAAGCCAAGAGTAATAGGATCGCGTGGGTCGTGTTGTGACCTCTCGCCTCGGCAGATTGCGGAGCTTTCATGTCAGCCAGCCACCAGCAATACCAATCAGGGTTTGCCAACGAATTCGCCACCGAGGCCTTGCCCGGCGCACTGCCCGACGGGCAGAACTCGCCGCAGAGCGCGCCCCATGGCCTTTACGCGGAACAGATTTCCGGTACGGCCTTCACGGCTCCGCGCCATAGCAATCGCCGCAGCTGGCTCTATCGCATCCGCCCCGCGGCCATGCATCACCCGTTCGGGGCGATGCCCGATGGCCGCTTCCACAACCGCTTCAACGAAGTGCCGGCGAACCCCAACCAGCTGCGCTGGAGTCCGTTCCCGTTGCCGAGCGAACCCACCGATTTCCTCGACGGCCTGTTCACCGTGGCCGGCAACGGCGGCGCGGCGGACCAGACCGGCGTGGGCATCCACGTCTATGCCGCCAATCGTTCGATGCAGGGCCGCTATTTCTACAACGCCGACGGCGAGCTGCTGATCGTGCCGCAACAAGGGCGCCTGAAACTGGCGACCGAGATGGGAGTGATCGAACTCGAGCCGCTGGAGATCGCCGTCATTCCGCGCGGCGTGCGTTTCCGCGTTGAACTGCTGGACGACACCGCGCGCGGCTACATCGCCGAGAATTTCGGCGCGATGCTGCGCCTGCCCGATCTGGGTCCGATCGGCAGCAACGGCCTGGCCAACCCGCGCGATTTCCTCACGCCGATGGCGGCGTTTGAAGATGTGGAAGGCAAGTTCGAACTCGTCGCCAAGTTCCAGGGCAAGCTGTGGAGCGCGGCGATCGATCATTCGCCGCTGGACGTGGTGGCCTGGCACGGCAACTACGCGCCGTACAAATACGATCTGCGACGCTTCAACACCATTGGCTCGATCAGCTTCGATCATCCTGACCCGAGCATCTTCCTGGTGCTGCATTCGGCCAGCGACAGCGAAGGCGTAAGCAATATGGACTTCGTGATCTTCCCGCCGCGCTGGCTGGTGGCGCAGCACACCTTCCGCCCGCCCTGGTTCCATCGCAATATCGCCAGCGAGTTCATGGGTTTGATCACCGGCGAGTACGATGCCAAGGCCGAAGGCTTTTCGCCGGGCGGCGCCTCGCTGCACAATTCCATGAGCGGGCACGGTCCCGATGCGGCCACCTACGAGAAGGCGTCGACGCGCGATCTGTCGCAGGCCGATGTCATCACGGGGACCATGGCCTTCATGTTCGAGACGCGCCGCGTGATTCATCCGACCAGGCAGGCGCTGGAATCGCCGGAACTGCAGGGCAATTACTACGAATGCTGGCAGGGCATCCAAAAGCATTTCAGCGGAGCTTGAGGCGATGACGCTGCGCCGGTTCTGTCTGTTGTGGCTATGCGTGATGCTGGCGTCGTGCCAGTCGCACGACGAGGCACCGGCACACGCTCCTGCGTCGACCGCGACGGCATCCGCTGATCGCGACACGCTGAGCCAGGCCCGCTGGCAGGGCTTCGGCGACATGCGATTTGGCATGGACGAGGCATCGTTCCGCCAAGCTTGGAGTGGCGAGTTGAAGGGTGGGGCGGAGGTGGGCTCCGATTGCGCGATGTACGCTCCGGTGTGGGCGAAGCCGCCCTTCGAACTCACCTTCATGCTCGAGCACGGTCGCTTCGTTCGTTACGATGTGCGTGGCGACAAAGAGACGGCGCCAGGCGGTGGCAAGGTCGGCATGGCAAAGGCGGACGTGACGGCGCTCTATGCGGACAAGGTCAAGCCATCGGCGAACAAGTACGACCCGGCTGCCAGCGTGTTCCGTGTAGATGGTGAGAGCGGTGCCGTGCTGATTTTCGACATCGGCGCCGACGGCAAGGTAAAGGCGTGGCGCGTGGGCATACCGCCGCAAATCGATTACGTGGAAGGGTGCAGCTGAGTGCTGCCCGTTGGAGCGATAGCATGAAATTGGGTTCATTGAAGGAAGGCGGTCGCGACGGCACCCTGATCGTCGTCAATCGCGCGCTGACCCAGGCGGTCAAGGCCACCGGCATCGCGCCGACGCTGCAGGCTGCGCTGGACGACTGGTCGAGCGCCGCGCCGCGTCTGAATGCGCTGTACGAAGCATTGAATGCAGGCAGCGCGAAGGATGCCTTTGCACTCGACATGCAGGTGCTCGCTTCGCCGCTGCCGCGTGCCTATGAATTCGTCGACGGTAGCGCCTATCTGCCCCACGTCGAGCGCGTGCGTCGCGCACGTGGCGCCGAGGTGCCCGAGTCGTTCTACACCGATCCGTTGATGTATCAGGCCACCAGCGCTGGGTTCCTCGGGCCGCGCGATCCGGTGGTGGTGCCTAGTGAGGATTACGGCATCGACCTGGAAGCGGAAGTGGTCGTGGTTACCGACGATGTGCCGATGGCGGTGACGCCTGCGCAGGCGGCAGTCCACATCCAACTTATTGGCCTGGTCAACGATGTGTCGCTGCGCGGCCTGATTCCTGGCGAACTCGCCAAGGGTTTTGGCTTCCTCCAGTCCAAGCCGCGCTCGGCTCTGTCGCCGGTATTGGTGACGCCGGACGAACTGGGCGATGCCTGGCAGGACGAAAAGCTGCACCTGCCGATGCGCACCTGGCTCAACGGCAAGTGGTTCGGCGAAGCCGAGTGCGGCGTCGACATGCAGTTCAATTTCGCGCAGCTGGTGGCTCACGCGGCCAAGACGCGTCCGCTCACCGCGGGCACCATCGTCGGCTCCGGCACCATCGCCAACGAAGACACCGGCAAGGGCGCCTCGTGCCTGGCCGAGCAGCGCACCGTGGAAACGCTGCGTGACGGCAAGCCGAGCACGCCGTTCCTGAGCTTCGGCGACACGCTGCGCATCGATGTGACCGATGCCGAGGGGGTGTCGATCTTCGGCTCGATCGAGCAAACCATCGCGCCGCTCAAGAAGTAAGCGCAGTGTCGATCCGTGGGGCTTCCTTGTGGATGCCCTGCGGGATCGAGCAGATTGTCGCAGGCTACTGACGGGCGTCAGGTCGGCGATTCGGCGGCGCGGGGATACTGCCGCGCATGCGCACGAACACCATCGTTCCGGAATTCGACCCTGCCCTGGTTGCCCGGTACGACGTACCGGGCCCGCGGTATACGAGCTATCCGACGGCCCCCCAATTTCACGCTGGCTTCGATGAGGCAGCGTTTCGCGATGTCGCTCGTGGGTCCAATGCGAGGGCCTCTTCCCGACCGCTGTCGCTCTACGTGCACGTGCCGTTCTGCTTCAGCCCCTGCTTCTACTGTGGCTGCACCCGCGTCATCACGCGCGACGTCACCCGGGCCGATCACTATCTCGATAGCCTGCGCCGAGAAATCGCACTGACCGGCGCGCTGTTCGATCGCGATCGACCGGTCCTGCAGCTGCATCTCGGCGGCGGCACGCCCAACTTCCTTGATGCGGCACGCATGGCCCTCTTGGTGGAAGCGCTGGAAGCCAACTTCTCCTATCGCCGCGACGGCGCGCGCGAGTACGGCATCGAGATCGATCCGCGCTATGCCGATGGCCGGTATGTACGCGAGCTGGCCACGATGGGCTTCAACCGCTTGTCGGTAGGCATCCAGGATTTCGATCCGGTGGTGCAGGAGGCGGTCAATCGTATCCAGAGCGTGGCGCAGACGCGCGAGGTAATGGATGCCGCGCGCGATGCACGCTATGGCTCGGTGAGCGTGGACCTGATCTATGGTCTTCCCCGCCAGACGCTTGCGGGCTTCGAGCGCACGCTTGCGCAGGTGATCGCGCTGGCGCCCGATCGCATCGCGGTCTATGGCTACGCGCACCTGCCGCATCTGTTCAAGGCGCAGCAGCAGATCGAAGCGGCCGAGCTGCCAGGCGCAGCCACGCGCCTTGCATTGTTCGGTACAGCGTTTCGCGTGTTGTGCGAGGCGGGCTACGTCTATGTCGGCATGGATCATTTCGCGCGCGCCGACGACGAGTTGGTGCGGGCGCAGCGGGCCGGTACGCTGCAACGCAATTTCCAGGGCTATTCCACCCATGGCGACTGCGACATCATCGGGCTCGGCGTCAGTTCGATCAGCCGCGTCGGCGATAGCTATAGTCAGAACGCGCGCGACCTCGTGGGCTACGAAGCTGCGCTGGCGGCCGAACGGTTGCCGGTAGTCCGGGGTATTCGCCTGACCCACGACGATACGGTGCGGCGCGCCGCCATTGGCGAACTCATGTGCCACGGCGAAATCGACACGGCACGTTTCGGCGCCCAACACGGTCTGCCATTCGAAGAGGTGTTCGCGCCCGAGCTCGATCGCCTGGTGGCATGCGCAGATGACGGGCTGGTCGAATTGGACGCCAACCTCATCCGCGTCACGCCGCGAGGGCGCCTCCTGCTGCGCAATATCGCCATGTGTTTCGACGCCTATCTCAACCAGCCTTCCGACGCGCCACGTTATTCGCGCACGATCTGATGCCGTTCGCCCATGGATGTTGCGAGCGTGGCACGTTAACGCATTTGGCCATCCGTGCCGAATCGATTGATGTTGGTCAAAGGGATGGCGCAGGCATTCTCTAGGCTGGTGTGGCCGTTACAGGGAGAGAGCCACATGTCACGCTTGTTTTCCACCTTGGCGCTGGCCGCCAGTTTGTTGCCGGGCATGCTCTGGGCTGCCGATGGCCCGGGCGCGTCGGTGCGCGTCGCCGCCGGCGCGGGTGCCACTGCGATTTCCCAGGCCTCGCGCTATCTGGGCCCGCCGCAGGGCGAGCCGATTCACGCCGTGCTTGGTATTCCACCGAACGTGCCGCCACCGCTTCATCGCAACCATCCCGCGAAGGTGATCGTCGAGCTGGAGGTGATTGAGAAGGACATGCCGATCTCCGAAGGCGTGACCTACACGTACTGGACCTTTGGCGGCACTGTGCCTGGCAGCTTCATCCGCGTGCGCCAGGGCGACACGGTTGAATTCCATCTCAAGAACGCCCCCGACAACAAGATGCCGCACAACATCGACTTGCACGGCGTGACCGGTCCGGGCGGCGGCGCCGCATCGAGCTTCACGGCACCGGGCCATGAATCGCAGTTCACCTTCAAGGCGCTCAATGCCGGGCTCTACGTCTATCACTGCGCCACCGCGCCGGTGGGCATGCATGTAGCCAATGGCATGTATGGGCTGATCCTGATCGAGCCGCCGGAGGGTTTGCCCAAAGTCGATCACGAGTACTACGTGATGCAGGGTGACTTCTACACCACCGGCAAGTATCGCGAGAAGGGGCATCAGCCGTTCGACATGGATGCGGCGATTGCCGAGCATCCCACCTATGTCCTGTTCAATGGTCGCGAGGGTTCGCTCACCGGCGATCAGGCACTGACCGCCAAGGTGGGCGAGACGGTGCGCCTGTTTGTGGGCAATGGCGGGCCGAACCTGGTGTCGAGCTTCCACGTGATCGGCGAGATCTTCGACAAGGTGTACTACGAAGGCGGCACGCACGCCCAGGAGAATGTGCAGACCACGCTCATCCCTGCCGGCGGCGCGATGATGGCTGACTTCCGGGTGGAAGTACCGGGTACCTATGTATTGGTGGATCACTCCATCTTCCGCGCGTTCAACAAGGGCGCGCTCGGCATGCTCAAGGTCGATGGTTCGCAAGACAAGTCGATCTATTCCGGCAAGGAAGTGGATTCGGTGTACCTGGGCGACCGCGCCGGCGACAACCTGCACGCGGTTTCCGTGGCGGCCAGGGCCAATGCGGCGGGCACGCTCGGCAAGGATGATCAGATCAAGGCCGGGCAGCAGTTGTTCGCCGGCACCTGCTCGGTCTGCCATCAGGCCAATGGCGAAGGCATGTCTGGCGTGTTTCCGCCTTTGGCCAAGTCCGACTATCTGGCGAAGATGGCCAAGGAAAAGCTTATCTCGATCCCCTTGCATGGTCTGTCCGGCGCGGTCACCGTCAATGGCAAGGAGTACAACTCCGTGATGCCGCCGATGTCGCAGCTCACGGACGACGAAGTGGCGAACATCCTCACCTATGTGCTGAACAGCTGGGGTAATCCAGGCGGACAGGTGAGCAAGGAAGAGGTGGGCAAGGTCCGCGCGCAGCCGGCGACAGCGGCGGACAGCCACTGAGGCCTGCATCATGCGCGCATTCCTCGTGCTTGCCGGTTTGCTTGCGAGTTTCTCCGCCGCGGGCGCGGAGTATGCCCCGCTGCCGACAGCCGTGTTCAACAGTGTGTTGCCGGCGGACGGAAAAGCCGCGCTGGCACGCATCGCGCCGTTCGCCATGCGCGTCGAGCCCGTGACGAACGGCGATTACCTGGCCTTTGTGCAAGCTCACCCTGCATGGCGCAAGGGCAACGTGCCATCCGTGCTGGCTGACGAAGGCTATTTGTCGCAGTGGGAGAGTGCATCGGCACTGGGTGATCAGGCGTTGCCGGAGCAGCCGGTGACGCGGGTGAGCTGGTTCGCCGCGACGGCCTATTGCGAAAGCGAGCGCGCACGCTTGCCGACTTGGTGCGAATGGGAATACGCCGCCGCCGCGGACGCGCAGCGTGCCGACGCGCGCTCGGATCCACAATGGCGCGAACGCGTGCTCAGCTGGTATGGACGGCCATCCAACACCGCGCTGGCCAACGTCGGCGGTGCTGCCGATGTCCATGGCATACGGGATCTCAATGGCCTCGTATGGGAATGGGTCGATGACTTCAACGCTTTGTTGGTGAGCGCGGACAGCCGCGACCAGAACGGCGCCGACACCATGAAGTTCTGCGGCGCAGGCGCCGTCACCATGCAGCAGAAGGAAAACTACGCGACGCTGATGCGTGTCGCGATGCAGTCCGCGCTTAAGGCGCCAGACACCACGCGAACGCTGGGCTTTCGCTGCGTCCGCTCACTTTGAGAGAGCTTATGAAACGACTTCTATTGGGGATGCTTTTGCTCTTGGTTGCAGGCCATGCGGTGGCTGAAGCGCCCTTGCCGGGTGCCTCGGTGTATCAGCTCGATGTCCGCCTGATCGATCAGGCGGGGCACGACTGGCACTGGGCGGACAGGCGTGGACACGTGCAGGTCGTGTCGATGTTCTACACCTCGTGCAGCATGGTCTGTCCGATGATCGTCGACACCATGAAGCTCACGGCGCAGGCAGTGCATGCGCCTGGCCGTGTCCCGTTGAATCTTATGCTGGTGAGCTTCGATTCTGCGCGCGATACGGTGCCCGTATTGCATGAGTATTCGCAGCGGCGTCAGTTGCCGGCTCCGTCATGGACCCTCGCCACGACGGACAGCCCGAGTGCTGCGCGGCAGCTCGCTGCGGTGCTTGGCCTCCAGTATCGCCAGCTTCCGGATGGCGACTTCAATCACTCCAGTGAGCTGATCCTGCTGGATGGCGAGGGGCGCATCGTGGCTCGCACCGATGTGATCGGCCGCGTGGACCCCTCATTCGTTCGCGCAATCGAGCAGACGCTCGCCGGCCATTGAGCGTCGGCTATCGTTCTTTGGGACGGCGGCATGGTTTACTTGTAGGCCCCATCCAACGAGGTGTCCCATGTCCCAAGTCACGCTCAAAGGCAATCCGGTCCAGGTCGACGGCCATTTCCCCGCGAAGGGCGAGGCTGCGCCCGCGTTCTCGCTGGTCGGCAAGGATCTGGCCGACGTCACGCTCGCCAGCTTCGAGGGCAAGCGCAAGGTCTTGAACATTTTCCCCAGTGTCGACACGCCGACCTGCGCCATGTCGGTGCGTCACTTCAACCAGGATGCCAGCCAGCTCGACAACGCGGTGGTGCTGTGCATTTCCGCCGACCTGCCGTTCGCGCAGGCGCGCTTCTGCGGTGCGGAAGGCCTGAGCAACGTGGTGACGCTGTCGACGCTGCGCGGTCATGATTTTCTGCAGAACTACGGCGTATCGATCGCATCCGGTCCTCTTGCCGGTTTGGCTGCGCGCGCCGTGGTGGTGCTCGATGCCCAGAACAAAGTCGTGCATAGCGAACTCGTCGGCGAGATCGCCCATGAGCCGAATTACGACGCAGCGCTTGCCGCGCTGGCCTGAGTCGTCGAGTCATCTGAGAAAAAGGCCGGAGATCTTCCGGCCTTTTTTTCGCCCTATTTCTGCAGGTTGAGCGTGCCCTTCATCAGTGCAGCGTGACCCGGAAACGTGCAGAAGTAAGCATAGGTTGCGCCCGCCTTGAGCTTGGACACGAGGAAGGTGGCGCTGTCCGACTCGCCGCCGCCAATCAGCTTGGTATGCGCGATGACGCGTGCATCGTCGGGCTTGATGTAGTTGTCCGCGGCACCGGCCTTCATGCCATCGGCGATGATGCCTTGCTCATCGGCAGGCGTACCTAGCGCCCAGTTATGGCCCATGGCGGCCTTGGGCAGCTTGCCAGTGTGCTTGAGCGTCACCGTGAACTGCTTGCAGGCCTTGGGGACCGTGATGTCTTTCTGGTTGTACTGCATGGCGTCGTTGCCCTCGATGGTGGCGGCGCAATCGGCGGCCCACAGGGGCGTAGCGGACAGGCCGAGCAGGGCGAGCAACAGGGCTTGGCGAATCATCGGGAATCTCCGGGCTGTAGGTAAGGAAACCCGAACGATTGCTCTGGCGCAGGCGTACCGCCTTGACCTGGATCAGGCCGGCATCGCGAATCGGCGCAGTGCGACGGCGTGTCGCGCGCGGAGGCCGGAAAAAACAAAAGCCGGGCAGAGCCCGGCTTTTGCATTCACTACGTGGCGCCAGGCTTACTTGGCAGCCATCATCGCAATCGTCATGTCGAGCATGCGGTTGGAGAAGCCCCACTCGTTGTCGTACCACGACAGCACTTTGACCAGCGTGCCTTCCATGACGCGCGTCTGGGTGGCGTCATAGGTGGACGAAGCCGGGTTGTGGTTGAAGTCGATCGACACCAGCGGCTTGGTGTTGACGGCCAGGATGCCCTTCAGCGCGCCGTTGGCGGCTTCGTTGATCACCTGGTCGATCTCTTCCTTGGTGGTCGGACGCGCCGCGTCAAACACCAGGTCGACCACCGACACGTTGATGGTCGGCACGCGGATGGCGAAACCGTCGAGCTTGCCGTTGAGCTCCGGCAGCACCAGGCCTACCGCAGCAGCGGCGCCGGTCTTGGCGGGGATCTGCGAGTGCGTGGCCGAACGGGCGCGGCGCAGGTCCGAGTGATAGACGTCCGTCAGCACCTGGTCGTTGGTGTAGGCGTGGATGGTCGTCATCAGGCCGCGCTGGATGCCGATCTTCTCGTGCAGCACCTTGGCCAGCGGAGCGAGGCAGTTGGTGGTGCACGACGCGTTGGAGATCACTTCCAGCTTGGAGGTGAGCTTGTCGTCGTTGACGCCGATGACGAAGGTGCCGTCCACGTCCTTGTCGCCCGGGGCGGAGATGATCACCTTCTTGGCGCCGGCGGCGAGATGCGCGCTGGCCTTGGCCTTGGAGGTGAACAGGCCGGTGCATTCCAGTACCACGTCGACGCCCAGGGCGCCCCACGGCAGCTTGGACGGGTCACGCTCGGCGCAGACCTTGATGCGGTCGCCGTTGACGATCAGATCGCCGCCGTCCACCGTCGCGGTGCCCGGGAACTTGCCGTGGGCGGTGTCGTACTGGGTCAGGTGCGCATTGGTCTCGGCGTCGCCGAGGTCATTGATCGCAACGATCTGGATCTCGTTGGTGCGACCCGCTTCGTACAGCGCGCGCAGGATGTTGCGGCCAATGCGACCGTAACCGTTGATGGCGACCTTAATTGCCATGGGACAGCGTCCTCCGGTGAGATGACGAAAATGGCGGCTGTGGGACCGCCGTAAAACCGTCATTTTAGCCTGAACCGGCCGGGCGGTCCCATCCGGGCCGCGGTTTCCCCCGGAAGGGGCTGTTCAGGGGAGGCCAGAAGCGCTTGAATCGGCTACTTTCGGGCAGCGGCCCGAGCAGGAGAGTGGCATGAGCGAGGCAGAACAGAGCTTTGGGATCACCCTGGAGCAGGTGTCGGACTATGAATTCCGCGTCCGTTTCGACGGCACGGCGATTCCCGACCTCATCACCGACGAAACCTCGCCGCTGGGCGGCGACGCGGGGCCCAATCCCACCCACCTGATCGCCACCGCCGTGGCTAACTGCCTGGCGGCCAGCCTGTTGTTCGCACTGCGCAAGTACAAGAACTCACCCGGCAAGATCGGCGCCAAGGCCAAGCTCACCATGGCCCGCAACGAGCACGGCCGGCTGCGCGTCACCCACATCGGCGTGGATCTGCAGCTGGCGGACAAGGCGGAAGTGCTCGCGCATCTGGACCGCGCGCTGGCGCAGTTCGAGGACTTCTGCATCGCCACGCAGAGCGTGCGCCAGGGCATCAAGGTGGACGTGAGCGTGCACGACGGAGAAGGAAAGCTGCTCCCGCTGCCGGACGCAGTCTGATCGACGCTGGCGCGGAGCTGTCACGAGGCTGTGGCAGACTTCGCTTTTTCCCCTGCCAAGACTCAACGCACCATGCCACTCCTGCGCCGAACTGCCGCTGCCGCTTTCATCTGTCTCGCCCTCACTCCCGCCGTCCACGCATGGGGTCAGCTTGGTCACAGCGTGGTGGCCGATCTGGCCCAGCGTCACCTGAGCCCGACCGCGGAAGCGGCAGTGGAGCGTCTGCTGGCGCCGGAGCACACCAAGTCGCTGGCCGATATCGCCAGCTGGCCGGACGAGATCCGCAACGACCCGACCAAGGATGCGCTGTGGAAGCAGACGCGCGCACTGCACTACGTCGACTTCACCTCCGGCGACTGCAATTACACGCCGCCGCGCGACTGCAAGGATGGCCAGTGCGTGGTCGAGGGCATCGACCATTACGTCAAGGTGCTCGGTGACAAGAGCCAGTCGGATGCGACGCGCCTGGAAGCGCTGAAGTTCGTGGTGCACTTCATCGGCGACGAGCATCAGCCGCTGCACGGCGGTTCGCGTGACGACAAGGGCGGCAACGCTTACCAGGTACAGTTCCAGGACAAAGGCACCAACCTGCACAGCGTGTGGGACTCTGGCCTGCTCAAGACCCGTGGCCTGGAATACAAAGCCTACGCGGACAAGCTGGAAGCCGAAGGCACGGTCACTCTGCCCAAGCCGATCGCGCCGTTCGACAACGCTTACGCGCAGTGGGCCGAAGAGTCGTGCACGATCTCGCGCGACATCTATCCCGATGGCCACAAGATCGACCAGGCCTACGTGGACAAGGAGCTGCCAGTGGCCGAAATGCGCCTGCGCGAAGCGGGCCGTCGCCTTGCCGAAGTGCTCAACCTGAGCCTGGCCAACGGCTAAAGCATGGGATGGCGGCTGGTCCGGCCTCATGCCGGACCGGCCGCCCCTTCATTCAATGCGTGCCGGCAACGCCCGCGCCTGTCGCACCGTCACTTGCTGCCGTCGCCGCGCTCGGGCCGATATTGCGATCCAGGAACTCCAGCAGCTTGTCGTAGGCCGCCTCGCGATGGGCGGGTACGAAGAAGCCATGACCTTCCATCGGTTCGACCAGTGCCTCGTAGTGCTTGCCGTTTTGGTCTAGCGTCTTGGTGAATTCGTCGAAGTTCTTGATCGGCACGCGCTCATCGGCGCCGCCATGCATCAGCAGGATGTCGGCCTGGATCTTGCCGACCCCGCTCAGCGGCGAACGGTTGAGCAGATCGTCGCGATCGGTGCCCAGCACCAGGTGCAGATAGGCTTCGCCTGAGTCGCTGCGCCGCGTGTCGCTCTTGTCCATTTGCACGCGCAGATCGTAGACGCCGGCATAGCCTGCGGCGCACTTGTAAAGAGCCGGCTCGCGCACGGCTCCTTCCAGTGCCGCGTAGCCACCATAGCTGGCGCCGTAGATGCAGACGCGGCTTGCGTTGGCAAAGCCCTGAGTGATGGCCCAGCGCGTCGCGTCAGTGACATCGTCCTGCATGGACAGGCCCCATTGGCGATAACCGAGTTTCTGGAACCGGGCACCGTAGCCGCCCGAGCCGCGGTAGTTCACCTGCAGCACGGCATAGCCGCGACTGGCCAGCAACTGTGCCTCATTGTCGAACGACCACTCATCGCGGACGCCGTGGGGACCGCCATGGGGCAGCACCACCAGCGGGTACGGCTTTGGACCAGTTGGCAGGGTAAGAAAGCCACGCAGCGTGAGGCCATCGCGTGCCTGGATATCCACCGGCTCCATCGGGTGCATGGCGGCGGGATTGACCCAGGGGCGTGCGTGGGCCAGCAACTGCGCGTTGCGCGTCGCCAGATCGAACAGGTAGTAGTCGCCCGGGTTGCGGTCGCTCCGAACGTGCACGATGGCTCGCTTGCCGTCGCGCGTGAAGCTTGACGCATAGGCAAATTGACCCGGGAAACTCTTCGCCAGCGCCGCATCGAGTTGGGCTTCGATACCGTCTTCGTCGAAGTAGTGCAGCCCAGGACGGCCGTCCTGCGTTTCCACCGCGTAGTAGTCCTGCTCGTCGGCGGTGCTCAGTAATTTGCCTGGATCGGCAAACTTTCCCTGGTACAGGCGCGTGCGTTGCCGCGTCTGCACGTCCATCAACTCGACAGCATCGGGCTGCGAGCCCTGCGCCACGCGCACGTAAAGCTTGCTGTTGTCGCGATTGAAGCCCACCGGGGTGATCTCGATATGCGACTGGGTCGGGTCGTTGACCAGTTCCCACGGCGAGTCATTGTCCTTGCGCAGCCACAGGCGTTCGCCCTGAAAGTCGTTGTCGGCGTAGGCGGCGCGCACCTGGCCGGTGTGGTCCACGATCATCCAGGCATTGCGCGCCGGCGAGGTGCCAACGGATGCCGTCTTGCCGGTGCGTACGTTGATGCGTTCGATGTCCACGAACCGGCCGCTGCTGGCCGATCCGAATTCGTAGACGGCGATCAGCAACTGGTCCGGCGCGATGTAGTGATAGCTGAGCGGATAGCCTGCCGCGTAACGGCGCGATGCGCCGCCGATCAGCGAGCTGCTGCCGGACGTGCCGGCGCCTCCGCGCATGCCGAATAGACTTATCTGGTGTGTGCCGTCGGGGTCGATCGCAAAGAGCTCGCCGGTGCGCGTGGGTGTATCCAGTCCATTCCAGCGCACGCCCAGCGTGGCGATGAGACGGTCGTCGTCGCCCCAGAAGTACTGGTCCACGATGGCGCCGCGTCCCGAAGGGATGGCTTGCAGAACGTGACCGGTTTTGCCGTCCAGTATCGTCAGGATATTTTCGTGCGGATCATCGAGCTTGGGCACGATGGCCGCGATGTATTTGCCATCCGGCGAAATGCTGACCTGAGAAAAATCGGTCGGGCGTACAAAATCCTTCACTGGCGGCAAGCCGGCGGCAGGCGCGAGGGCCTTGCTTGGCTCGACGCCGATGGCGCCGCCCGACAGACATGCAAAAGAAAGCGCGACCGCAACGGCCGCACGACGAAGACGTGACATACGTTCCCCCCAATCCTTGGCTATGGATCCCCCGATCCACCCATCGCGATGCTAGCGCGTTGCCAGTCGGCGGGCCACGTCTTCAAAACGCCGAGCCCGGCATGCTGCATGCAGCTGTTGGCCGTCTAATTTGCTGTGTCGCAACACGACTTGAAGTCAGTCTTGCGTGCGGCCGCAACGTGACCCACTGCAAATTTTTTGACCAGCGCGGCGAGGCCTGCGAGTGGATTCGTTTCTGCGGGGTAACCACACCAGTGGCGTATGGCATCTGATCGGACAAAACATACCACTTAGGTGTCGCGAACAGAGTGTGCTTGGTCGAGGTGCCATACCAGTGATGCCAGGTGGTCCGCATGCCAGAAGCAGTCCACTTGGTGTGTCGCAGGGACACTCAAAAACCGCTCGAAAACCCTCTGGCGCGCTCCGACAGTTCTGCTAGTTTTAAACTATGACTACCGATAATCCGCTGCGACGCACAAAAATTGTTGCCACCCTCGGTCCTGCGACCGACGCGCCTGGCATGCTCGAAAAAATCATCGCCGAAGGCGTGGATGTGGTTCGCTTGAACCTCTCCCATGGCCAGCCGGACGATCACCGCGCTCGCGCGGTAGCCGTGCGCGACGCGGCGACCAAGCTGGGCCGCGAGGTAGGCGTGCTCGCCGACCTGCAGGGTCCCAAGATCCGCGTCGAGCGTTTCGCCAACGGCCCGATCGAACTCAAAGTGGGCGACACCTTCGTACTCGATTGCAGCCCGGGCGCGCCGCTGGGTGATACCTCCCGCGTCGGCGTCAGCTATTACGACCTGCCCAAGGACGTGTCCGCTGGCGACGTGCTGTTGCTCGACGACGGCCTCGTCGCCCTCACCGTCGAGGCGGTGGTCAGCCAGGAAATCCGCTGCCGCGTACTGATCGGCGGCAAGTTGTCCGATCGCAAGGGCCTCAATCGCCAGGGCGGTGGCCTCTCGGTGACCGCACTGTCGGAGAAGGACAAGTCGGACATCAAGCTCGCCGCCGAAATCGGCTGCGACTTCCTCGCCGTGTCCTTCGTGCGTTCCGCCGACGACATGCACGAGGCACGTCGCCTGCTTGAAGAAGCCGGCGGCAAGGCCTCGCTGGTGGCCAAGATCGAACGCGCCGATGCCATTCCGGTGCTAGGCGAAATCATCGACGCCTCGGATGTGGTGATGGTGGCGCGCGGCGACCTGGGCGTGGAAATCGGCGACGCCGAGCTGCCGGGCCTGCAGAAGAAGATCATCCGCGAGTCGGTGCAGCGCAATCGCGCCGTCATCACCGCCACGCAGATGCTGCAGTCGATGGTGCGCTCGCCCATCCCGACCCGCGCCGAAGTGATGGACGTGGCCAATGCCGTCATCGACGGCACCGACGCGGTCATGCTGTCGGAGGAATCCGCCGCCGGCGCGCATCCGGACAAGGCCGTGGCCGCGCTCCGCCGCATCTGCCTGGGCGCCGAACGCCAGTTCGAGCCGAAGGAAGATCCCGCCACGCAAGGTCATCTGTTGGATCGTACCGACCAGGCCATTGCGCTCGCCGCGATGGTGCTGGCCAGCCAGCTCGGCGTGCGCGCCATCGTCGCGTTGACCGAGTCGGGCGCCACGGCGCAGTGGCTGTCGCGTTACCGCAGCGCGGTGCCGATCTATGCGCTGTCGCCGTTCGACGATGCGCGCCGCCGCATGTCCATCTTCCGCGACGTCACCGCGGTGAAGTTCACGCATATCTCGCAAACGCCGGCCGGTTCGGCGCGCGACGCGGTGCGCCAGCTGTTCGTTGCGGGCAAGCTCACCGAGGGCGATCGCGTGGTGCTGACCCATGGCGATCACATCGGCCAGGGCGGCGGCACGAACACCCTCAAGCTGCTCTCGGTGGGTGCGGAAGGCGTGGTGGAGTGCCTGCGCGACCTCTAAGCGATCGTTGAGATGCCTCGTCCGCCGACCGGGTGTGGGCCTGGTCGGCGGACGATGGCGCTCCGTCGAGAGGTCCTCTCGAATCGAATCTTCTGCTTCACGCCGTCATCGCCGAGGCCGCGCATAGTGCCAACAGGCCCTAGAATCGCCGCATCGTCCCCGACCCTGAGCAGGAGGTTTTCCATGAACACGAAGTCACGTCGCATGACCCGGGCGTTGGTGCTGGCACTGGCCATGACTGGCGCTGCGCCGCTGCTCGCGCAATCGCAGGCCCGCATGGTCGGCCCTGAGCACATCCAGGCCTACTGGCTGATGCTCAACACCAAGGTGGACGCGGATATCCCCAATAGCGGCCGCAATATGGACAAGCCCGGCTGCGTCGCGGTGAGCTTCATGATCGGCACCGACGGCGTCCCGCAGAACGTCACCGTGCGCAAAGTGGTGCCGCAGAGCGACCTCGATGCGGTGGCCAAGAGCGTGGTGACCAATCTTCGCTATGGTCCGTCGCTCAAGAACAGCACCCACGAGCCGGTCAACACCTACTACATCGTGCCGTTCAACCTGCCGGCCGACGCCGCGCAGAAGCAGGCCATCATCGACGCCTGCAAGCTGCCCAACTTCGACCAGGCCTGAGGGTCGCGCAGCCCAGCGCTGGCGCCGTTCAGGGCTTTTCCAGGCCCTGGGCGGGCTTATGACCTATAATCGCGGCCTTTCACGACCTTGCCGCCTCAGGGCGGCATCACCTTGTGCGGCCCACACCGCCTAAGTATCCGGAGTTGTCATGAGCATCGAAGATCTCGAAAGCGTTGCCCTCGCAATGGTTGCGCCCGGCAAGGGCATCATCGCCATCGATGAGTCGACCAACACCATCAAGAAGCGTTTCGAGGCCGTTGGCATCGACAACACCGAAGAGAACCGTCGTGCCTACCGCGAGCTGCTGCTCACGGCGCCAAATCTCAGCGAGCACATCTCCGGCGCGATCCTGTACGACGAAACCATCCGCCAGTCGACCAAGGACGGCGTGCCGTTCACCCAGGTGATGAAGAAGAACGGCATCATCCCGGGCATCAAGGTCGACAAGGGCCCGGTGCCGCTGGCCGGTTTCCCGGGCGACGTGATCACGGAAGGCCTCGATGGCCTGCGTGAGCGTCTCGCCGAGTACGTGAAGCTGGGTGCGCAGTTCGCCAAGTGGCGCGCCGTGATCAACATCAGCGAAGACAACCCGTCCTCCACCGCGATCGAAGCGAACTGCCACGCGCTGGCCCGTTACGCCGCGCTGTGCCAGGAAGCCGGTCTGGTGCCGATGGTCGAGCCGGAAGTGATCATGGACGGCGACCACAGCATCGAAGTCAGCTACGAAGTGCACGAAGCCGTGCTGCGCAGCCTGTTCAATGCGCTGTACGAGCAGAACGTGATGCTGGAAGGCACCATCCTGAAGGTCAGCATGGTCATTCCGGGCAAGGATTCGGACGAGCAGGCCGAAGTGGAAGAAGTCGCCGAAGCCACCGTGCGCGTGCTCAAGACCACCGTGCCGGCCACGCTGCCGGGCATCGTGTTCCTCTCGGGCGGCCAGACCGACGAGCAGTCCACCGCCCACCTCAATGCGATGAACCGCATGGGCCCGCACCCCTGGCCGCTGAGCTTCTCCTACGGCCGCGCCATGCAGCAGGCCGCGCTGAAGCTGTGGTCCAAGGACATGAAGGCGAACTACGCCGACGCGCAGAAGACGGTCCTGGCTCGCGCCAAGGACAACGGCCTGGCCGCGCTGGGTCAGTGGAACGCCAAGTAAGCGATCGCTTTTCGTCGCTGCAAAAGAAAACGGGCGCCTCGCGGCGCCCGTTTTTGTTTTGCAGTACCTGACAGATTAGAAGCGGTATTCCGCGCTGACGCTGTACAGGTTGGTCGGCAGGTGGATGTTCTTGTCGCTCTGGCTGCCGTCGTAGTAGTCCCAGTTGAGACCCACGCTGATGTTCTTGTTGATGTTGTAGCCCGCACCCAGGCCAGCGTAGTAGCGGGTGCTGTTGAAGTTGACCATCTCAGGGTTGGTCTTGTCGTTGGTCAGGCCCGAGCCCTTGGCGAAGAAGGCGCCGCCACGGACTTCGCCGTACCAGCTCGGGCTGAAGCTGTAACGCAGATTCAGGCCGGCAGTCGCGCCCTGCAGCTTGGACTTGCCGTTGTCGCCGTTGTAGTTGGCGTAGTTCTGGGTGTACTGGCCACGCGCGTCAGCGCGGCCCAGGTAGACGTAACCCACTTCCGCACCCAGCGAAGTGTCGGGGTTGAGGGCGAAGCGGTAACCACCCTTCACGCCACCGGCAAAATTGCCGTTGTCATAAGGACCCTTCTGCGTCTGGGCGTAGCCGGCATTGGCGCCAACGTACCAGCCCTGTTGGGCGTTGCCTTGAGCGGCATCCTGGGCGAAAGCCGCCGGGACGACCGCGAGACCGGCCGTAGCCAGGGCGAGAGCAAGAATGGTGTTCTTCATGGGGGACTCCTCATCATCTTATTGGGCCAGTCCGCGGCGCCGGGGGTTCGGTGGAGCGCGGCTGGGTACCTTGTGGACCCGGTACTTTTACTTAGATGGTAGGTGTGCCCATTAGTTTCAATACTGGTTAGTTCATTATTAAGGTCGAGTTAATTTTCTTAACAATTGGGCAAGCGGGCACGAGTGACGACAGGGGTAAGCAGGATCGGCGACAATAGGCACTTTTATGGCCGCCTTCCCCGGAGACCCCTAGATGACAACCCGTCGCGAACTTGCCAATGCCGTACGCGCCCTCGCCATGGACGCTGTGGAGAAGGCCAATTCCGGCCACCCGGGCATGCCCATGGGCATGGCGGATATCGCCGAAGTGCTGTGGAACGACTTCCTCCAGCACAACCCGACCAACCCGAAGTGGTTCAATCGCGACCGATTCGTGCTCTCCAACGGCCACGGCTCGATGCTGCAGTACGCGCTGCTGCACCTGACCGGCTACGACCTGCCGATGGATCAGCTCAAGCGCTTCCGCCAGCTGCATTCCAAGACTGCCGGCCATCCTGAAGCCAGCGAAACCCCGGGCGTGGAGACCACCACCGGTCCGCTCGGCCAGGGTCTGGCCAATGCGGTCGGCTTTGCGCTGGCCGAGAAGGTGCTTGCTGCGCACTTCAACCGCCCGGGCCACGAGATCGTCAACCATCACACCTATGTGTTCCTGGGCGATGGTTGCCTGATGGAAGGCATCTCGCATGAAGTCGCCTCGCTGGCCGGTACCTGGAAGCTGGGCAAGCTGGTCGCGGTGTACGACGACAACGGCATTTCCATCGACGGCGAAGTGCACGGCTGGTTTACCGACAACACCCCGGAGCGTTTCGAGGCTTACGGCTGGAACGTGATCCGCGGCGTCGACGGCCATGACGCCGATGCCATCAAGAAGGCCATTGCCGCCGCCACCAGCCAGTCGGACAAGCCGACGCTGATCTGCGCCAAGACCATCATCGGCTTCGGCGCGCCGCACAAGCAGGGCAAAGAAGAAAGCCACGGCGCCGCGCTGGGCAAGGACGAAGTAGCCGGCGCACGCGATGCGCTGGACTGGCGTTACGCGCCGTTCGAGATCCCGGCCGATATCTACGCCGGCTGGGATCACAAGACCTCGGGCGCCGAGCGTGAGCAGAAGTGGCATGACGCGGTGGCCAAGTATTCGGCCGCCTTCCCGGAGCTGGCGGCGGAATTCAATCGTCGCGTGTCGGGTGAACTGCCTTCTGATTGGGCCGCCAAGTCGCAGGCCTTCGTCGACAAGCTGCAGGCCGAC
The DNA here is from genome assembly GCF_056399945.1 of Dyella sp. 01L423. Taxonomy (NCBI): domain Bacteria; kingdom Pseudomonadati; phylum Pseudomonadota; class Gammaproteobacteria; order Lysobacterales; family Rhodanobacteraceae; genus Dyella; species Dyella sp. 01L423. The sequence goes on from NZ_JBFTSI010000001.1 coordinate 156,365, forward strand.
GGTCCGGAGATTGCCTCGCGCAAGGCCTCGCAGATGACCATCGACGCGTTCGCGCCGCTGCTGCCCGAACTGATCGGCGGCTCGGCCGACCTGGCCGGCTCCAACCTCACCAAGTGGAAGGGCAGCGTCGATGCCGGCAACGGCTTCGACCCCAAGGGCAACTACGTGTATTACGGCGTGCGCGAGTTCGGCATGACCGCGATCGCCAACGGCCTGGCGCTGCACGGCGGCTTCATTCCGTACGACGCCACCTTCCTGGTGTTTTCCGACTATGCGCGCAATGCGGTGCGCATGAGTGCGCTGATTCCGGCGCACGCCATCCACGTCTACACGCACGACTCGATCGGCCTGGGCGAAGACGGCCCGACCCATCAGCCGGTTGAGCACCTCGCCTCGCTGCGCTACATCCCGAACAACCAGGTGTGGCGTCCGTGCGATGCGGTGGAATCGGCGATGTCGTGGAAGCTCGCGATCGAGCGCAAGGGCAACCCGGCATGCCTGGTGTTCTCGCGCCAGAACCTCAAGCACCAGCAGCGCAGCGCGCAGCAGGTGGCCGATATCGCGCGCGGCGCGTACGTGCTGTCCGATCCGCAGGACACCAAGTTCAAGGCCATCCTGATCGCCACCGGTTCGGAAGTGGAACTGGCGATGGAAGCGGCCCGCACGCTGGCGCAGCAGAATGTGCCGGTGCGCGTGGTGTCGATGCCTTGCACGGAAGTGTTCGATGCGCAGCCGCTGGAATACCGCGAAGCGATCCTGCCGGGCTGGTGCCGCGCACGTGTTGCGGTGGAAGCGGGCACCGCCGACTTCTGGCGCAAGTACGTGGGCCTGGACGGCGATGTGGTCGGCATGACCAGCTTCGGTGCCTCGGCACCGGCACCGCAGCTGTTTGAGCACTTCGGTTTCACCGTGGCCCATGTGGTCGACGCGGTGAAGCGCGTGATCGGCTGAGTCGATTGCGTTGAATGAAAAAAAGCCGCGGCATGCCGCGGCTTTTTTTATGGCATAGATCCCACGTGGGAGCGCACCCTGTGCGCGACGGCCGACCGGAGCGGAAACCTGTCAGGTTGCGGTCGCGCACAGGGTGCGCTCCCACAGGTGAGCGACCGGTTTAACTCGCCAGCAACTGCGCCAGGTGTTCCGGGTCCCGCGCCAACGCATGCGCACCGGCTTTCTCGAGCTCCTCGCGGCTGCCAAACCCCCACAGCACACCCAGACCACGAACGCGATTGGCCACGGCGCCGTCGATATCGAAATGACGGTCGCCGATCATCACGGCCTGTTCCGGCGAGGCGCCGAAATCGGCCAGCGCCGCCGCGATCATGCTCGCTTTCTCACTATGCGGGCTGGACGGATCAGGGCCGTATAGACGGCTGAATGATCCGCCAAACGGCAGGTGCTCGATGATGGGGCGCGCATGCCGCTCTGGTTTGCTGGTGACGACCGCGAGCGTATGCCCTGCCGCCTGGACGCGATTGATCATCGCCTCGATGCCGGGATAAACCGAGTGCTCCTGCCAGCCGATCACATGGAAGCGCTCGTGGTAGAACTCCACCGCTTGTTCGATGCGATCGTGGTCGTGGTCGAGCAGCGGGGCGAAGCTGTGCCGCAGCGGCGGACCGATCCAGTGGCGCATCTGTGCTGGATGCGCTACGCCCAGCTGCGTCAGCGCATGGCGGACGCAGCCCAGGATGCCAATCTCCGAATCGATCAGCGTGCCATCAAGATCAAACAGACAAAGCATTACTTGCCCGCACGCGCCTTGAGCGCGGCCACGGCCGGCAGCTCCTTGCCTTCGAGGAATTCGAGGAAGGCGCCGCCGCCGGTGGAGATGTACGACACATCTTTTTCGATGCCGTACTTGTCCACTGCAGCCAGCGTATCGCCGCCACCGGCGATCGAGAATGCCGGCGAAGCAGCCACGGCGCGGGCCAGCGTTTCGGTGCCATGGCCGAAGGCGTCGAACTCGAACACGCCGACCGGACCATTCCACACCACCGTGCCGGCCTTGGCGATCATCTCGGCATAACGGCGCGCGGTCTCCGGCCCGATGTCGAGGATCAGCTCGCCTTCCTTCACCGCGTCCACCGGCTTCACCGTGGCGGGCGCATGCGCCGAGAACTCCGGCGCAACGACCACGTCCACCGGCAGCGGCACATCGGCGTTGCGGCGCTTGGCATCGGCGATGACCTTTTTGGCTGCGCCGATGAGGTCGGGCTCATACAGCGAATTGCCCACGGAATGGCCCATGGCCGCGATAAAAGTGTTGGCGATGCCGCCACCCACGATCAGCTGATCAACTTTGCCGATGAGATTTTCCAGCAAGGTGAGTTTGGTCGAGACCTTGGAGCCGGCGACGATCGCCAGCAGCGGGCGGGCGGGGTGCTCCAGCGCCTTGCCCAGCGCATCCAGTTCGGCCGACAGCAGCGGACCGGCCGCAGCGATGGGGGCGAACTTGATCACGCCATGGGTCGAAGCCTGCGCGCGATGCGCGGTGCCGAAGGCGTCCATCACGAAGATGTCGCACAACGCAGCGTACTTCTTCGCCAGCGCGTCGTCGTCCTTGCCCTCGCCGACGTTCATGCGGCAATTCTCGAGCACCACCACTTCGCCTTCGGCGACGTCGACGCCGTCGAGATAGTCGGCGACCAGGCGCACCGGCTGGCCCAGCTTGTCGCTCAGCCACTTGGCGACCGGCGCGAGCGAGGACTCGGCGTCGAACTGGCCTTCCTTCGGGCGGCCCAGGTGCGACAGCACCATCACCTTGGCGCCAGCGTCGCGCGCGGCCTTGAGGGTCGGCAGCGCCGCATCGAGGCGCTGGGTGGAGGTAATCCGGCCGTTCTCGATCGGTACGTTCAGATCTTCGCGAATCAGCACGCGCTTGCCGCGCAGATCAAGATCGCTCATGCGGGTAACGGACACGGCGGAACTCCCTGGTTGGATTCATGAATGCGGCGCCGTTGGGCGCGAACCGCCTATTGTCCCGCCCGGTTCGCAGTGATGCAAACCGTATGGCAGGTATCCTATGAATCTCACTTTGGCCGGAGGAATAGCTATGGGGCAGGATCTGGTGCTGTACGGCTACTGGCGCTCAAGCGCCGCCTACCGCGTGCGGATCGCCTTGAACCTCAAGGGCTTGCCGTACGAGTCCGAGGCCGTGCACCTGGTCAACCATGGCGGCGAGCAGCATCTGCCGGACTTCCAGGCCTTGAACCCGCAGGAGCTGGTGCCAGCCCTGGTCGATGGCGGACGGGTCTTCACCCAGTCCATGGCCATCATGGAATACCTGGACGAGACCCGTCCCGAGCCGCCGCTGCTGCCTTCAGACCCGGTCGGGCGGGCACGCGTGCGCGCGCTGTCACAGGTGATCGCGTGCGACCTGCATCCGCTGGGCAACCTTCGGGTGCTCCAGTACCTGACCTCGCAACTCGGCGTGGACGATGCCACCAAGGGCGTATGGTCGCGCCACTGGATCAGCCTGGGCCTGCAGGCGATGGAAACGATGCTGGCGGGCAATGTGGCGACGGGCCGGTTCTGCCATGGCGATACGCCCGGCATGGCCGATGCGTGCCTGGTGCCCCAGGTCTATAACGCGGTGCGCTGGAAGCTGCCGATGGATGATTACCCGACCATCCGTCGCATCCATGCCGCTTGCGAGGAATTGCCAGCGTTCCAGCGGGCGGCACCGGAAGCACAGCCGGACGCGCCGGCGGCGGCCTGATAACCCCTCACCGTCATTCCGGCGGAAGCCGGAATCCAGTGCCTTTAGGCTTTTCACCATCCGTGCAAAGGCCCTGGATTCCGGCTTTCGCCGGAATGACGGTGAGGGAGGCCTGCTTGTGTCGAGCGGCGGGCTTTTAGAAACCCAGCCCGTACGGGTCGTTGCCGACCAGCTCAGTGCTTTCGGTATTGCCGCCGCTGTCGGACAGACGCACCTTGAGCGCCAGGCCATCGCGCGAGTCGGCCTTGTTGAGCGCTTCTTCGAGCTCGATGCGGCCTTCCTTGTAGAGGCGATACAGCGACTGGTCGAAGGTACGCATGCCTTCCTGCAGGCTGCGATCCATCGCTTCCTTCACGTCATGCACCTGGCCACGGCGAATCATGTCGCGGATCAGCGGCGTGTTGAGCAGCACTTCGGTGGCCGGCAGGCGGCGACCGTCCTTGCCGATCACCAGGCGTTGGCTGATCACCGCGCGCAGGTTGAGCGCCAGGTTCATCAGCACGTTCTTGTGCGCCGATTCCGGGAAGAAGTTGAGGATGCGCTCCAGCGTCTGGTCGGCGTTGTTGGAGTGCAGCGTGGCCAGGCACAAATGACCGGTTTCGGAGAACGCGATGGCCGCTTCCATGGTGTCGGTATCGCGGATTTCGCCGATCATGATCACGTCCGGCGCTTCGCGCATCGCGTTGCGCAGGGCCTCGTGATAGCTGTGCGTGTCCAGGCCGACTTCGCGCTGGTTGACGATGGATTTCTTGTGGCGGTGCAGGTATTCGATCGGATCCTCGATGGTGAGGATGTGGCCCGAGGAATTCTGGTTGCGGTGATCGATCATCGCCGCCAGCGTGGTCGACTTGCCCGAGCCGGTGGCGCCCACCACCAGGATCAGCCCGCGCGGCTCCATGATCAGCTCACGGAAGATGCTCGGCAGCTGCAGCTGGTCGATGCTGGGGATTTCGCTCTTGATGGCACGGATGACCATGCCCACTTCGCCGCGCTGCTTGAACACGTTGATGCGGAAGCGGCCGGCTTCTTTCACCGCCAGCGCCATGTTCAGCTCCAGGTCGCGCTCGAACTGCGGTACCTGGCCCTCATCCATCAGCGAATAGGCGATTTTCTTGACCATGCCGCTCGGCAGGCCGGTATTGCCCAGCGGGTAAAGCTTGCCCTCCACCTTGATGTTCACAGGGGCGCCCGTCGTCAGGAACATATCCGACGCGCCCTTGTCAACCATTAGCTTGAGGAAATAACCGATGTCCACTCGAATCCCCTAGTTCCGTGCGCATTGCTAAAGTGGATTATGCCCGCCCACAATACGCTGTGACACTCTGAGAGGACTGAGTGATGGTGCACATCTTTTCCCCGCCACGGCAGCGACCCCAGATCGCTCGCCTGACGGCTTCAACCCTGGCGCTGGCCATGACGCTGGCGCTGGCGGGCTGCGCGTCCGCGCCGCCGCCGGACGGGGTCATGAATCAGGCGCAGATGCAGCTGCAGGCGGCACGGGATGCCGACGCGGCGGTCTACGACCCGATTGACCTGGGCAACGCCCAGGACAAGTTCCAGCAGGCCCAGAACGCAATAGCCAAGCGCGATTACGACGTCGCCGCCCAACTGGCCGACGAGGCCAGGGCTAGCGCCGAACTGGCCCGGACCAAGGCCCGCCTGGGCGCCGCCCGGTCGCAGATCCAGAACAAGACGTCGGCGAACCAGCAGCTGCGCGAGCAGATCGAACAGTCCCTGGCCGACCAGCAACAGCAGAACCAGAGCCAGGCTTCCGGCCTGCCGCAACAGCAGCAGACCGGCGATATGCCGGCGCCGGCGAGTTCCGCGCTGGGCGAGCCTGTGCCGCAGGGGCAGGGCTTCCAGACCTACCCGCAAAATCCCAATCCCGACCAGCCGGCGCCCCCGTCGAGCACTGACCAGGGAGGCCATCTATGAAACATCTGACCCTCCGCCTTTCGACGCTGCTGCTCGCAGTGGCCGCCGTGGGCAGCGTCCATGCGGCCAAGGACGATATGGACGTCGCCCGGCTCACCAACAGCCTCGACCAGCTCTCCAGCGATCCGTCCATCGGCACCTATGCCCAGGCTGAGCAGGCGCGTGCCCGTGATGCCGTGAACCAGTTGGCCCAGGCCCGCTCGCGCGACCGCGTGCATGCGCTGTACATCGCCGAGCGCCGCGTCGATCTGGCCCGCGCCACGGCCCAGCTGCAGGATGCGCAGCTGCAGATCGGCAAGCTTGATCGCGAACACGACCAGATCCAGCTCGACGGCAGCCGCCGCGAGACGGAAATGGCGCGCCGCGAACTGGAACGCCAGCGCCTGCAATACCTGGCCGCCCAGGAAGAGTCGGCCCGCCAGCTTGCTGCGGGTGCCGAAGCCGCCGCGCAGGCCCAGGCCCAGGCCGACCAGGCCAAGAAGCTGGCCGCCGCCCAGGCCAAGGTCGCCAATGCCGCCAAGAAGCAGGCGGACCTGGCCGCGCAGGCCGCGCGCGCCATGCGCCAGCAGATGCAGGGCGACAGCACGACCAACAAGGATCAGGGCAAGTAAATCTTGCGGGGTTCGGTTGCTACGAAGGCCGGCGGGCCAACTCGCCGGCCTTTGTTTTTGTCCGCCGGTGGTTGAGACATTGCCGGTGGCGACGGGCTCTGTTCAAATTTCGCGACGCCAGCGTTCGACTTCCGCAAAAGACTGTTCTGGCAGCCTTTTTTAGGAAAGTTCCGCTATTTCTGGCGGCTCATATGACGCTTGCATGACCCCAGATCGGGGAGTAGGGTCAAGTTCCCAGGGGCATCTCCGCGCCTGGGTCACCGACGTGAGTCATGCGCCCAACCTTCCTCCTTCATCGATCTCCATGGACCGGACAACCGGCATGGATGGCGGGTGCGTGTGCGTGATTCCTCGTCAGCGGGTGCCCCCAAGGTGTCCGCCGTACTCTCAAGAGGAGGTTCCATCATGTTTGAAAACCAGCAGCGTGATGATGTCGAAGCTTTGATGAAGGCCGATGCCGAATTCCGTCGGCTTTACCAGCATCACAAAGAACTCGACAGCAAGGTGCACGACGCCGAAATCGGCGTGCTTCCCATCGATGACATGACGTTATCGGGCATGAAGAAGGAGAAACTCCACGCGAAGGAGCGACTCCAGCGCATGTGGGATAGCCGAGCGCACCACATCAACTGAATCTGCGACGTTTTCGCATGAACGCGGCCCCGGCGCCTGACGGCTCCGGGGCCGCGCTGTTTCTGGGGTCGGCGAAGGCTGAGAGCCGCTCGGTTATCATCGTCCTCCCGAGCGGTCGCCAAGAAGCAGCCGCTGCCTACAGGAAGGAGTTTTTATGTCGGTCCACAACAGTGTCCTTGAACTGATCGGACGTACCCCGATGGTACGCGCGCAGCGCCTGGACGTTGGACCGTGCGAGCTCTTCCTGAAGCTGGAAAGCGCCAATCCCGGCGGCTCGGTCAAGGACCGCATCGGCCTGTCGATGATCGAAGGCGCCGAGCGGGCCGGCCGGATCCGCCCGGGCGACACCCTGGTGGAAGGCACGGCCGGCAACACCGGCCTGGGCCTGGCCCTGGTCGCGCAGCAGAAGGGCTATCGCCTGATCCTAGTGGTGCCCGACAAGATGAGCCGCGAGAAGATCTTCAACCTCAAGGCGATGGGCGCCGAAGTGGTGCTCACGCGCTCGGACGTGGCCAAAGGCCATCCGGAGTACTACCAGGACATGGCCGAGCGCATCGCGCGCGAAACGCCAGGCGCCTACTTCATCAACCAGTTCGGCAACCCGGACAACCCGGCCGCGCATATCGCCACCACCGGCCCGGAAATCCTCGAACAGCTCGATGGCAAGGTGGATGCCATCGTGGTCGGCTGCGGCTCCTCGGGCACGCTCAGCGGCCTGTCCAAATTCTTCGCCGAGCATTCGCCGAACACCGACTTCGTGCTGGCCGATCCGGTCGGCTCCATCCTGGCGCAGTACATCAACGAAGGCGTGCTCTCGACCAAGTCGGGCAGCTGGATGGTCGAAGGCATCGGCGAGGACTTCCTGCCGAGCATCAGCGACTTCACGCGGGTGAAGAAGGCCTATGCCATCCCCGACAAGGAAAGCTTCCTGGCCGCGCGCGAGCTGCTGGCGAAGGAGGGCATCCTCGGCGGCTCGTCCACCGGCACGCTGCTGGCCGCTGCCTTGCGCTATTGCCGCGAGCAGACCAGCCCTAAGCGCGTGGTCACGCTGGTATGCGACACCGGCAACAAGTACCTGTCGAAGATGTACAACGACTACTGGATGCTCGACAACGGCTTCATCGAACGCGAGCAGCATGGCGACCTGCGCGATCTGCTGCTGCGTCCCTTTGCCCAGCGCGACACCGTGGTGATCGGCCCGAACGAGCTGTTGATGACGGCGTACACGCGCATGAAGCTGTACGACGTCTCGCAGTTGCCGGTGATGGACGGCAGCCGGCTGGTCGGCATCCTTGATGAATCGGACGTGCTGATGCACGTGCATGTGGACGAAGCCAGATTCCGCGACCCGGTGTCCACCGCCATGATCACCAGCCTGCACATGCTGGATGTGCGCTCGCCGATCGAATCCTTGCTGCCGGTGTTCGACCGCGGCCACGTGGCCATCGTGGTGGACGGCGAGCAGTTCCTGGGCCTGATCACCCGCATTGATCTGCTGAACTATCTACGCCGCAAGGTGCATTGAAGACCATGTAAGCGTGCGTCCAGCATAGGCCATCGGATCAACCGCCCATGGCCCCGAAAGTTTGCTGAAATCGGCTGCGGCCAAAGTCGCGGTTTCGCGATCGTGACTGGCCGCGTTCGTTCTAAGGAGTAACAGCTCATGTGTGGAATCGTTGCCGCCGCCGCCCAGCGTGACGTGGCCCCCTTGCTCATTGCCGGCCTCAAGGCGCTCGAATACCGCGGCTACGATTCGGCGGGCCTGGCCGTTTTGGATCGAGGCGAAGTCCAGCGCGTGCGAGCCAAGGGCAAGGTCCGCGAGATGGAAGCGCTGTACCTGGCCGATCCGTTTCCCGGCGGCACCGGCATCGCGCATACGCGCTGGGCGACGCACGGCGTGCCCAACGAGGCGAATGCGCATCCGCACATGGCCGGCAGCGTGGCACTGGTGCACAACGGCATCATCGAGAACTACGCCACGCTGCGCGCGGACTTGCAGGCGCGCGGGCATGTATTCACCTCGGAAACCGATACCGAGGTGATGGCTGCTCTGATCAACGAACACGTGCAGTCCGGCGTGAGCCTGCGCGCAGCGGTGCTTGCCACCGTGCGCGAGCTGGAGGGCGCCTATGCGATCGCCGTGATCAGCAGCACGGAGCCGGGCCGCGTGGTCGGCGCGCGCCACGGTGCGCCGCTGCTGGTAGGCGTGGGTATTGGCGAGCACTTCCTGGGTTCGGACGCGCAGGCGCTGATCCAGGTCACCAACAAGATCATCTATCTCGACGAAGACGACGTCGCCGAGATCACCCGCGACCAGGTGGAGATCTTCAATCTCGACGGCCAGCGGGTCGAGCGTTCCATGCACGAGAGCGAACTCTCGGCCGACGCGGTGGAACGCGGCGAGTATCGCCATTACATGCAGAAGGAAATCTTCGAGCAGCCCCACGCGGTGGCCGCGACGCTGGAAGCGCGCATCGGTCCGCATGGTGTGTTGCCGAATATCTTCGGCGTGGACGGCGACGAATTGCTCGCCAAGGTGCGCGGCCTGCACATCATCGCCTGCGGCACCAGCTATCACGCGGGCCTGGTGGCCAAGTACTGGATCGAGGAACACGCACGCCTGCCGGTAAGCGTGGAAGTGGCCAGCGAATATCGCTATCGCGAAGCGGTGGTGCCCGAAGGCACGCTGTTCGTGGCGATTTCGCAGTCCGGCGAAACGGCCGACACCCTGGCGGCGATGCGCGAGTCTCGTCGTCGCGGCTACCTGGGTACGCTGGCGATCTGCAACGTGCCCGAATCCTCCGTGGTGCGCGAAGCCGACCTCAAGCTGATGACGCGTGCCGGCCCTGAAATCGGCGTGGCTTCCACCAAGGCCTTCACCACGCAGCTCGCCGCGCTCGCCCTGCTGACGCTGCATCTGGCGCATCAGCGCGGCATGGACAACGCGCGCTATATCGATCTCTGCGCCCAGCTGCAGCATTTGCCGCGTGCGCTAGAAGATGCGCTCAAGCTGGAGCCGCAGGTGATCGACCTGGCCGCGCATCTGATCCATCGCCAGCATGCGCTGTTCCTGGGGCGCGGTGCGCAATACCCCGTGGCGCTGGAAGGCTCGCTCAAGCTCAAGGAGATCTCGTACATCCACGCCGAGGCGTACCCGGCAGGCGAGCTCAAGCACGGCCCGCTGGCGCTGGTTGATGAAGACATGCCCGTGATCGCCGTGGCCCCCAACGGCCCGCTGCTGGACAAACTCAAATCCAACCTGCAGGAAGTACGCGCCCGCGGCGGTGAGCTGCTGGTGTTCGCCGACGGCGAAGCCAGCCTCGAAGGCAACGGCGCCCGCGGCGTCACGCTGCGCATCAACGGCGGCGGCGATTTCATCGCCCCCGCCGTGTTCACCGTACCCCTGCAGCTGCTCGCCTATCACGTGGCCGTGCTGCGCGGTACCGACGTGGACCAGCCGCGTAATTTGGCGAAGTCGGTGACGGTGGAGTAGGGCAGTATTCTGCAACAACAAAAAAGCCGCGCTTCTGCGCGGCTTTTTTGTTTCAGGCGACTTCTGTACTCAAGATCGGCCGTAGACGTCTTCGAGTCGGACGATATCGTCTTCGCCCAGATAGCTGCCTGATTGCACCTCGATGAGTTCGAGGGCTACCTTTCCGGGATTGCGCAGGCGATGGACGCTGCCCAACGGAATATACGTGCTCTGATTCTCACTGAGCAGGAATACCCGGTCGTCGCAGGTCACCTCGGCCGTGCCGGAGACGACAATCCAGTGCTCGGCGCGGTGATGATGCTTCTGCAAACTCAGCGCGGCGCCAGGTTTGACGACGATACGTTTGACCTGGAATCGGTCGCCGGCCTCGATCGAATCGTAACTACCCCATGGGCGCCGTACCGCGCGATGTAGTGAGTGCTCGCTACGACCCGAGGCCTTCAACTCATCCACGACGCGCTTGACGTCCTGGGCTGAGTCGCGATGAGCCACGAGGGTCGCATCGGGGGTGGTTACCACGATCATGTCGTCAAGACCCACCGTGGCTACAAGGTGGCGATCATGCGAGCGAACCAGTGTATTGCGCGAATTGATGGCGATCGTATCGCCCTCGCGCAAGTTTCCTTGGGCGTCCTTGTTGCCGGCAAGCCACAGCGCCGACCAGGAGCCAATATCGCTCCACTCGCAGCTGACCGGCACCACTGCGGCCCGCTTGGTTTTCTCCATGACGGCGTAGTCGATCGAGTCGTCTGGAACGTCTGCGAACAGTTCTTTGTCGAGGCGAATGAAGTCGAGATCGCTCTTGGCCGAAGCGAAGACCGCGCGCACCGCTTCAAGCATCTTGGGCGCGTGGAGGGCGAGCTCCTCGAGATAGCGGCCGGCTTTGAACAGGAACATGCCCGAGTTCCAGTCATAGCCCCCGTCGGCTACGTACGATTCGGCCGTCTCCTGGTTGGGTTTTTCGACAAACCGTTCAATACGGTAAGCGGACGTATTGATGGACTCCGCACGGCGGATGTAGCCAAAGCCGGTCTCTGGGCGGCTGGGGCGGATGCCGAATGTCACCAGCCAACCGTCCTGGGCTGCCGGCAACGCGCTTCGTACGGCGGAGACAAAGCTCTCCGTATCTCCGATCAAATGATCGGCCGGAAGCACTAGCAATACTGCTTCGGGATCGCGAGCTGCGGCCTGCATGGCGCCCAGGGCAATGGCAGGGGCCGTATTTCGCGCGACAGGCTCCAAAATAATGGTCGCGCCGTCGACGAGGGACTCAAGCAACTGATCGGCAACCAAAAAACGATGGTCGTCACTGGCCACGACAATGGGCGCGCCCACATCGGGGAGTTGCTCGGTACGGGCTACCGTCTGCTGAAACAGCGTTCCGTCACCGCTGAGCGGAAGAAACTGCTTTGGCAGGTTTTTGCGGGATATCGGCCATAGCCGGGTGCCGCTGCCGCCGCTGAGAATAAGGGGAATCAGCATGATGGTCCGTTTGCCTCTACATAGAGCTCATTAATAACTTCATCCAGGCCAACTTGCCAATCAGGCAATGCGAAGCCAAAACGCTGGCTAAAGGCCGAATTGTCCAGTACTGACCAGGCGGGCCGCCTTGCCGGCGTCGGATAGCCGTCAGTTCCGATGGGCACGATTTTAGGCGCACATGGAAGCAATCCGGCACTTATAGCTTGATGGAAAATCAAGGTAGCGAAATCATGCCATGTCGCCATCCCGCTGGAGACGACATGATACGTTCCCACCAGGGTGTTTCGCACGGTGGGCGTAGCGCCAACCCAGTAGTCCAGCGCCGCAAGGGTTGCCTCGACAATCAGGTTTGTACTTGTTGGCGTACCAACTTGGTCGCTGACAATCGACAGTTCGGCGCGCTCGCGACCCAATCGGAGCATGCTTCTCAGAAAGTTGTGTCCGTGGGCTGCATAGACCCAGGCAGTGCGGAAGATGAAATGCCTTGCCCCGCTTGCCTGCAATGCGTGTTCGCCGGACAGCTTGCTTCGTCCGTACGCGTTGATCGGGGCGGTCGCGTCATTGACGGCATATGGTTCGCGCTTGTTGCCGTCGAACACGTAATCCGTTGAGTAGTGGACAACCAGCGCATCGTTGGCCGCCGCCCATTCGCCGATCACTCGAAGGGCACTTCCATTGATGCGCGTGGCGAGCGACTCCTCTTTTTCGGCCAGATCCACTGCGGTATAGGCCGCAGCATTGACGATCAGGCCTGGCTTGATGCGTTCCAGCAATTGCGTCAGCGCAGCGGGTTCGGAGAGGTCGGCTGCGTTGACGCTGGAGGCTGACTCACATAAGCCATCGCGTGTTGCCAGAGCAACCTCTCCAAAGCGGGCCAGTCCGCCGTTTTTCACAAACGAGCGCCCAAGCTGACCGTTGGCTCCGAGTAGCAATACTTTCACAACGAAAGAGCCGGGAGCCGATCTTTCGCAATGTCTTGCAGCAGCGGTGCCCGCAGATCCTTGGCAGATAGAACGGGCATGCTGATTGGCCAGTCGATGGCTACATCTGCGTCATTCCAGCGAATGGCACAATCTGCAAGCGGGTCATACAGGCGGCTGCATTGGTAATTGAAAGTCGCGGTCTCGGATAGAACGCAAAATCCGTGGGCGAATCCTTCAGGAATCCATAGCTGCCTATGATTTTCTGCACTCAGGATGATTCCCGCCCACTGACCGAAGGTCGGCGAGCCACTACGAATATCCACCGCAACGTCATAGACCTCACCTTCAAGTACGCCGACCAGCTTTGCCTGTGGGTTTGGCCATTGGTAGTGGAGCCCGCGGAGCACGCCGCGCGTCGAACGGGATACGTTGTTCTGTACGAAACTTACATTGATGCCTGCCTCACGAAAGCGGGCATCGTTGTAACTTTCGTAAAAGTAGCCACGCTCATCTTTGAAAACACGAGGCTCTAGAATTAACACCCCCGGAAGGGAGGTCTCGATGACCCTCATTGATCGCGTTCCTGCTCGAGCAGCGACGATAGATATTTGCCGTAGCCGGTTTTGGCCAAGGCCGCGGCTTGCTGTCTCAGCTGGTCGGCGTCAATCCAACCGTTTACAAACGCAATCTCTTCCGGGCAGCAAACTTTGAGGCCCTGCCTGTTTTCTATCGTCTGAATGTAATTGCTGGCTTCGATCAGCGAATCGTGGGTACCGGTGTCCAGCCAAGCGAATCCGCGGCCCAGCTGTTCAAGCCGTAGCGAGCCGTCTTCCAGGTAGCGGCGATTCAAGTCGGTGATTTCGAGCTCACCGCGTGCTGACGGTGCCAATCCTGCGGCGAGATCACAGACCCGGCCGTCATAGAAATACAGCCCGGTCACAGCGTATTGGGATTTGGGGGACGCCGGCTTTTCCTCGATATTGATCACCTGGCCGTTCTTGTCGAATTCGGCGACGCCATAGCGTTCCGGATCCTTGACCCAGTAGCCAAAGACAGTCGCCCCGTGCTGTTGCATTGATGCACGCTTGAGTCGCTCGGTCAGGCCGACGCCATAGAAAATGTTGTCACCCAGGACCAGGCAGCTTGGTGACCCGTCGAGGAAATCCTTGCCGATGATGAATGCCTGGGCCAGGCCATCGGGTTCGGGCTGCACTGCGTACTCAATTTTTATGCCCCATTGCGAGCCGTCCTTTAGAAGACGCTGGAACAATGACTGTTCATGGGGGGTATTGATTACCAGGACCTCACGAATACCTGCCAGCATCAGGGTGGCGAGCGGGTAATAGATCATTGGCTTGTCGTACACGGGCAGCAGCTGCTTGCTAATCGCCTGCGTGATGGGATGCAGCCGCGTACCCGCGCCACCCGCCAGAATGATGCCCTTTCGGGTAGTCATGCGCCGATCCTTTCCAGTCGGTAGCTGCCATCCAGCACATGCTGAACCCAGGTCTGATGAGACAAATACCAATCCACGGTTTTCGCGATGCCCGTCTCGAAGGTTTCAGAGGGACGCCAGCCCAATTCATTCTGTAGCTTGCTCGAGTCGATGGCATAGCGACGATCGTGACCAGGGCGATCTTTAACGTGAGTGATGAGAAGCTCTCGTTTCGTTGCATTGGGCAAAGGCGTTCGCTGGTCCAGCAGCGCACAGATGGTTCGCACGACACTTATATTTTCGCGTTCTGCATTGCCCCCGACGTTATAGGTTTCGCCTACACGCCCAGCTTCGAGAACACGGCGAATGGCCGTGCAGTGGTCCCCGACGAACAGCCAGTCCCGGACGTTCAAACCATCGCCGTAGACCGGCAATGGAGCGCCCTCAAGCGCCTTCTGAACGATCAGTGGAATGAGCTTTTCGGGGAACTGATAGGGCCCGTAATTATTTGAACAATTCGTCGTAAGAGTGGGCAGGCCATAGGTGTGGTGGAACGCCCGAACCAGATGATCGGAGGCAGCCTTCGAGGCGGAATAGGGCGAGTTGGGCGCATAGGCCGTCGCTTCAGTGAACTTGCCTTCGGCCCCAAGGGAGCCGTAGACCTCGTCAGTCGACACGTGAAGGAAGCGGAACGCCTCCCTTGGGGCGCCCTCCAGGCTGCGCCAGTAGTCGCGGGCGCATTCCAATAGGCCAAGCGTGCCAACCACATTGGTTTCGATGAAGGCGGCGGGGCCATCGATCGAGCGATCGACGTGCGATTCCGCCGCGAAATTGACAATGGCGTCCGGCTGAAATTCTCTCAGCAGCTCTGCAACCAGAGTTCGATTGCCAATGTCTCCATGGAAAAAGCGGTGGCCATCATTGCTTTGCAGAGGCTCCAGGGTCTCCATGTTCCCGGCGTATGTCAGCTTGTCGAGATTGATGACACGAAAGCCGTCAGCAACTGCGCCTAATACGAAGTTAGCCCCGATAAAGCCGGCGCCGCCGGTGACTAGCACAGTTTTTGTAAAATTTCTGTGGTGGCTCATGGATTATTGGGGATCCTATTCACGGCATGACGAGCACGGCGCGGGGCAACGGTTAGTGAAAATTATCCGCAATGATGCCTGTAGTTGATAAACCGACCAAGCCAGTCGATTCGTCTTTCCTCCTGACCCGCACTCCAGGAAGCTTTGTGAACAGGCAGTCATAGTCTGATCGGCAATTGAGCAGGCTAAGGGTAAGATGTCCGCCTTTAATAACCTTTGTAAGGCCCCGCCGGGGCCACGAGCGGACCTGATGAAAACTGGTGGAAAGCGACAGAAGTTGGGTTTGGGCACCTTGGCCATCCATGCTGGGCAGCAACCTGACCCCTCAACAGGGGCCATCATGACGCCGATCTACGCCACATCCACCTATGTCCAGGCCAGTCCCGGCAAGCACAAGGGGTTTGAATACTCGCGAACGCAAAATCCTACACGCATGGCCTATGAACGTTGCGTGGCCGAGCTGGAAGGGGGCAAGGCCGGCTTTGCCTTTGCTTCAGGCCTGGCAGCCGCGGCTACCGTTCTCGATCTGCTCGACTCGGGTAGCCATGTGATCGCGATGGATGACCTGTACGGTGGCAGTTACCGCCTGTTCGAGCGCGTCCGTCGCCGGTCTGCGGGTTTGGATTTCACCTTTATCGATCTCAATGACATGCAAGCGCTCAAGGCAGCGCTCAAGCCCAACACCCGGATGATTTGGGCAGAAACACCGACCAATCCCATGTTGAAGCTGGTCGACCTTGGCAAGATAGCGGCGTTCGCGAAGAAGCACGGGCTGATTCTGGTAGTCGACAATACGTTCTGCTCGCCCATGCTTCAGCGTCCGCTTGAGCATGGAGCGGATCTCGTGTTGCACTCGGCCACCAAGTACTTGAACGGCCATTCGGACATGGTCGGTGGCATTGTCGTCGCCGGCAGCAACGAGTTGGCCGAGCAGATGGCATTTCTGCAGAACTCAGTCGGCGCAGTCTCCGGTCCGTTCGACAGTTTCCTCGCCATGCGCGGGCTAAAGACCCTTCACCTGCGTATGAAGGCACACTGCGAAAGTGCGCTCGAGCTTGCCAAGTGGCTGGAAACGCATCCTCAGATCGAGCGCGTCATCTATCCCGGCCTCAAGAGCCATCCGCAGCACGCGCTGGCCCGCCGGCAGATGGACGGCTTCGGCGGCATCATCAGCGTTGAAGTGAAGGGCGGGCTGAAGAAGGCTCGCCGCGCGCTTGAGCGCTGCCAGTTGTTTGCGCTGGCCGAATCGCTGGGCGGTGTGGAGAGCCTGATCGAGCACCCGGCGATTATGACTCACGCTTCGGTTCCCGCGGCCAATCGCAAACGGTTGGGCATCAGCGACGGCCTGATCAGGCTGTCGGTTGGCGTTGAAGATATCCGCGACTTGCGCAACGAACTCGAATTCGCGCTCGCATAAACGCTGGGCTGTTATTGAACAAGGGGGCCGGTGCCGTGGGGGCCGGCGACGCGATCCACGGCCGTAGGCATGTGGGTCGCGTTGGGAAGGGAATTCCTTCGGTCCAATCCTGCTGTGGCGACCATTGGGTGTCGCGTTGTCAACGGAAGAACTATGACTGAGATGCTGGCTGCCATCTGGCGCTACCGGTTTTTCATCTTCTCATCGGTGAGAAACGATTTTCGCGCACGCTTCGCACGGAGCAGCCTTGGCGCGATCTGGATGATCCTCCAGCCGCTCGCGCAAGTGGCTATCTACGCGTTGGTCCTGTCCCGCGTGCTCGGCTCTCGCCTGCCCGGTACGGACAACAAATATGCGTATGTCATCTATCTGACTTCGGGAATCCTGGCCTGGTCGTTGTTCGTGGAGCTGTTGTCGCGTTGCCTTACCATCTTCGTGGACAACGGCAATCTGCTGAAGAAAGTGGTCTTTCCCCGCATCTGTCTGCCGTTGATTCTCGCCGGCTCGGCGCTGATCAACAACATGCTCCTTCTCGCGGCAACGCTGGGCGTGTTCGTATTGGTAGGTCATCCCATCGACGCTACTGCGCTTTGGCTGCTTGTGCTCGTACCGTTGACGCTGGCGTTTGCACTGGGTCTGGGGCTCGTCCTGGGAACGCTGAACGTCTTTGTCCGCGATGTGGCGCAGGTAATGAACGTCGTACTGCAATTGTGGTTCTGGCTGACTCCTGTGGTGTACATGCCCACCATCGTGCCCGATCAATTTCGCTCGGTGCTGAATGCCAACCCCATGTACTGGATCGTGAGTTCGTACCAAAACGTACTCCTGTTCCATAAGGCGCCGGATCTCCATCGCCTTGGCCTTGCGGTCATCATTTCGCTGGGCCTGCTCGCCATCGCATTGATGCTCTTCCGTCGTTCTTCAGCCGAAATGGCGGACGTGCTATGAGCGGTGATGTGTTGATTGTCAGGAACGTCGGTAAAGCGTTTCGCGAATATCCCACGCAGATCCTGCGTTTCTTGACGTGGATGGGCATCAAGGTCCGCAGCGTCAACGAGCATTGGGTATTGCGTAACGTGTCGTTTCGCCTGGGCCGCGGCGAGGCCGTTGGCATCGTGGGTCAGAACGGGGCCGGCAAGAGCACGCTTCTCAAGCTGATCACCGGAACGTTGAGACAGACTACCGGCGACATCATCGTCAATGGCCGCATCGCCGCCATTCTTGAGTTGGGAATGGGTTTTAACGCGGACTTGACCGGGCGGCAGAATGCTGTCCACACCGCTGGACTGATGGGCTTTAGCCAAGCCGATATCGCTCGCGTGATGCCCGAGATCGAAGCCTTTGCGGAAATCGGCGAATACTTTGACGAACCCGTACGCACCTACTCCAGTGGCATGCAAATGCGCGTTGCATTTAGCGTGGCCACGGCCTTCCGGCCGGAAGTGCTGATCGTCGATGAAGCGCTCTCGGTGGGCGACGCGTACTTCCAGCACAAGAGCATGGGTCGGATCCGCGAGTTCCGCAAGCAAGGCACCACGTTGCTTATCGTGTCGCACGATCGCACTGCTGTGCAGGCACTGTGTGATCGCGCCGTTTTGCTCGAGAAGGGCGAGCAGCGCATGGATGGGGATCCGCAGGCAGTAATGGACTATTACAACGCGATGATCGCCGAGAAAGAGAACAGCGCGATTACTGCAGTGCAATTGCAGTCGGGCAAGATGCAGACGATTTCGGGGACGGGCGAGGCGATCATCGAATCGATTGCCTTGTTCAACGCAGCCGGCGAGCAGGTCGAATTCATCAATGTGGGCGAAGCCGTTGACTTGCGCATACGTGTGGAGGTCAAGCGCGATCTTCCGCGCCTCGTGCTTGGCTATCTGATCAAGGATCGGCTCGGCCAGGACGTGTTTGGGACCAACACCCATCACACCGCTCAGGTCCTTCATGACGTCAAGGTCGGCGAAATCTTCGACTTCGACATTCGGTTTGAGGCGAATATGGGGGCGGGTGCATATTCAGTCTCCACGGCACTCGTCAGTACGGACACGCACCTGGTGAACAACTACGAATGGCGTGACCTTGCCTTGGTTTTCACCGTAATGAATGTGGATCGCACTTATTTTGTGGGCGCCACATGGATCCCGCCTCTGATTTCGGTCAAACAGTCATGACTATCGTTTCCTACGCACAGAATCAGGAAGACGTCATGCTTCATCGCGTACTGCGCGATGTGAGCCATGGTTTTTACATCGATGTCGGTGCCCAGCAGCCGGTAGTCGACTCGGTCACCAAGCTCTTCTACGAATTGGGCTGGCGCGGTATCAATATTGATCCGCTTCCTCAGTGGCATCGGATGCTTGAGGCTGATCGTCCGCATGATGTGAATCTTCAGCTGGCCGTGGGCGACACGGTCGGACGATTGTCGATTTTCGCGATTCCGGATACGGGCCTGTCGACGGCGGATCCGGAATTTGCCAAGCGCCATGCACAGGCAGGCTTTGACGCTGAAGAGATCGTTGTTGGCGTCCGGACGCTTGACGATATCTGTTCGCAATATGCTCCGCGCGAAGTGCATTTTCTCAAGGTCGACGTCGAGGGCGCCGAGGAAGGGGTTCTGCGCGGGTTTTCCTTTGACCGCATCCGTCCGTGGGTGGTTGTGGTCGAAGCAGTGGAGCCGGTCGCACAGAAGGAAGGAGACGGAGCGAGTGAGGCGGTGACTACGCATGAGGCGTGGGAACACCTCTTGCTGGATCGTGGCTATGAATTTGCCTATTGGGACGGGCTCAACCGTTTCTATCTTGCTGCGGAACGTTCCGAACTTCGTCCACGTTTCGACGCGCCGCCCAATCCGCTCGATGCCTTCGTGCGCTACAACGACCTGGCCAAGCACGAGCGGATTCTCCAACTGGAAGCAGAGCGTCGCGGCCTGGTAGATGCGGCGGAGATGGCATCGCTTCGCCAACGTCTGGGCGACTATCAGGGACTGGCCGAGAGTGCGCAGAACCGCCTCTACCGGATCGGAGAACTCGAACAAGAGAACGCGCGACTAATCGGCCGGATCGCTGCACATGACGAGCAGCAGGCAACGACCCAATCGATCATCGAACTGCTTCGCGAGGACATCGAGCGCGTTGGCAGATGGAGTACGGAGCGTGATCAGCTGCGCGCCGACCGCGAGCGCCTGCTCGAGGAAAACGGTCATTTGAAGGGAGAGCTGGAGCGCCGTCTGCAGGAGCTCAACCAGCGATCATCAGAGCTCGCGCAACGGACTGGCGAACTGGACGGCCTCCGCGTCGCCTTTGGCCAGAACGAAGCCAAACTCGACATTATCATTGGCAGCCGGTCATGGCGCCTGACCAAGCCTTTGCGCTGGTTGGGCCGTGCTATTCGCGGAGACAGCCGAAAGCGGTCGGCGGCGGACTCGGCTGGCCGGAGCCTGCCTAAGCGCGCTATGCGACGCCTGCTCTTCGTGGGAGCGAGGTTTCTGCGGCAAAACGAATCCGCGCGACGCATCGCGGAGAAAATGCTGGTCAATGCCCCGGGCCTGCGCGCCCACCTTGCTGCTTTTTCAAGGCACAACGCTCCCTACATCAATCCAGGAGCCGCCTCCTCAAGAATGACTCTTGCTTCCAGCTACGCATCGCCGGGCCGATCGCCTGATGTATCAGCCATTTATGCCAGGATGCGTGGCGTGACTTCATCGACAAAAGACCCTCGCCCATGATCCGGTCGATGAGGAAGTCCTTGCCATGAAGATTGTCATCGATTTGCAGGGCGCACAGAGCGAAAGCCGTCACCGAGGTATTGGTCGCCATACGGCTGCCCTCGTGAAGGCGTTTGCGCGCGAGGCGGCGGGCAAGCACGAACTCTGGATTGCTGCCAACGGGGCTTTGGGACACATCGAGGCCGTGCGGGAGGCATTCAAGGAATACGTCCCGCAGGAGCGCATCGTTTCGTTCTCCATCCCAGGCCCAGTGGCGGCAATGGATGCATCGCATGCGCCGATGACCGACGTCGCTGAACTGTTACGGGAAGATTTCCTGCGCGGACTGGAGGCAGACATCGTCTGGTGCAGCAGCCTGTTCGAAGGCTGGGTAGATGACAGTGTGACGTCCATCGGCCGTCTGCCCACCACGGCGGCGGGAGCGGTAACGCTGTACGACCTGATTCCGCTCTCGGATAAGGTCAAGCATCTCGCCAACCCGGCGGTTCGTACATGGTATTACCGCAAACTAAGCCAACTTCAGCGCGCAGATATCTTGCTGGCCATTTCGGACTATGCAAGAGAGGAGGCGATCGAACTTCTCAACATCGCGCCTGATCGTGTCCACACCATCTCGAGTGCTGCCGACGATTGCTTCCGTCGAATGACCGATGAAGAAAAGGAATGTTCAAATCGCCGCCTCGGCATCGACAAGCCGTTCGTCCTCTATATGGGCGGATACGACAGTCGCAAGAACGTCGAGCTGTTGATAAGGGCGTTTGCCGCGCTACCCAAGGAACAGCGCAGCAGCCGAACGCTCTTGCTTGCCGGCAAGATAGCAAGCGCTCAGGAAGCCGCATTGCGTGCGCTCGCTTCTCGTCTCGGAATGGGATCGAAGGATGTCGTGTTTACGCGCGATGTGACTGACGAAGACTTGGCCGCGCTCTACAACCTTTGCTCGCTCTTCGTCTTTCCCTCTTTGCAGGAGGGTTTTGGCCTGCCGGTACTGGAAGCGATGGCATGCGGTGCTCCGGTGCTTGCTGCGAACGCGACCAGCTTGCCTGAGGTCATCGGGCGCGAAGAGATGCTGTTCGACCCGGTGGATGCCACGGCGCTCGCGGGCAAGATGTCGGCGATCTTGGCAGATGAAAGTCTCGCCCAGGCTTATCGTGCCCATGGGCTGGCCCAGGCACGGAAATTCTCGTGGGAAGCCAGTGCAAAGCGCGTGCTGCAGGCCTTCGAATCTAAGATTCCCGCGCCTGCGCGACCCGCCGCTACGAGCCATGCGGCGAACGCAAAGCCCCGCCTGGCCTTCATCTCTCCTTTGCCGCCTGAGCGCACCGGCATCGCCGATTACAGCGCAGAGTTGCTACCCAGCCTCGAGCGCTACTACGACATCGAGGTCATTGTCGACCAGAGCGCTGTCGACGATCCGTGGGTTGCGGCGAACTATCCAGTTCGCGATGCCGCCTGGTTCCGAAACCATGCGCAGTCGTTCGACCGCGTGCTGTATCAGTTCGGAAATTCTACATTCCACCTTTATCAGCTGGATCTGCTCAAGGAATTTCCAGGTGTAGTCGTTCTGCATGACTCTTTCGTCGGCGCATTGAGCCAATGGCGTGCCGTACATGCCGGTGGCGATCATGAATATCTTCAACGACTGTATCGATCGCACGGTTACGGTGCGCTCGTGGCCGATCGCGACCAAGGGCGCGCATGGACGATCAAGAATTTCCCAAGCAGTTGGGAAGTGATTGAAAACGCTTCTGGTGTTCTTGTTCATTCGAAGTACGCCATCGACCAGGCACAGCACGCCTACGGAAGCGACGTGGCGCGAGAGATGCGCCGGATCGCATTTCCCAAGCATCGCAGGGCGAGTGCGCGGGAAGAGTCGCGCCGCGCGCTTGGGCTAAGTTCAGAAGATTTCGTGGTGTGTAGCTTCGGAATGGTCGCGCCAACCAAGCTCAACCATCAGCTCCTTGCCTCTTGGCTAAAGAGCACGCTGGCGAGTGACGTGCGTTGTCATCTGGTATTCGTCGGGGAAAATCACGGCGGGGACTACGGCAGCGAGCTGCTCGCCACGCTTGGTGCAAGCGGCGCGTCGGATCGAATCCGAATTACAGGTTTCGTCGATCACGCGCAATATCACGCGTGGCTGGAGGCATCGGATGTCGCCGTTCAATTACGTACCGAGTCCCGAGGCGAGACCTCCGCTGCGGTATTTGACTGCATGGCGCAAGGGCTTCCCATCATCGTCAATGCACACGCGACGTTCGCTGAGCTAGATCCTGAGGCGGTGTGGATGCTGCCCGATCTTTTCGAATGCAGCGAGTTGGTTTCTGCCCTGGAAACCTTGTATGCCGATCCGGCGCGCCGCCTGGCGCTTTCTGCGCATAGCCGCCGCGCTATCGATACACGTCACCATCCTTCTGTTGTCGCGGCTGAGTATCGCCATGCCATGGAAGAGTTCGCCTCGCGCCATTTTCTGGCGCGCGAAGGCGAGCTGTACCGGAGATTCTTGGGCGTCGCTGATTTGGGCGATAACCAACTTTGGGACGTCGCCGCAACCATGCAGGCGAATCGTCCGAAGCGCGGCAAGTCCAAGCTTTTCGTTGATGTGACTGCGGTCGCCAGAAATGATCTGAAGACCGGAATTGAAAGAGTGACGCGCAACATCGCCCGAGAGCTGCTCAATGCAGACTGCGGCGACATGCGCGTTGAGCTTGTTCGCTTTCAGGACGGCCACTACGTCTACTGTCGCGACTATGCATGCCAATTGCTTGGGCTGGCTGACCTGCGCTTGCCGGCTGAAGTGATCGATGTGTCGCCTGGCGATATTTTCTTTGGCCTCGACTGGGTAGCCGATGTGGTGCCTAGCAATCGGGCGCTATACCAAACTTGGCGAGATCGTGGGGCATCGGTTTATTTCCTTGTATATGACCTGTTGCCCGTCCTCCGTCCGGAGTTCTTTCCTGCTGGCATCGACAAGATGCATGGCGCCTGGCTGACGGGTATCGCTGCTTGCGCTGATGGCCTCATTTGCATCTCCAAAACGGTGGCCGATGAGCTGCGTAGATGGCTAGACAAGCGCGGTGTCGTACGGAGCCGTGCGCTCAGCATCGGCTATGCCTACTTGGGCGCCGACTTGGATGCTCGCGCACCCTCGTCGGCCCCTGCTCTGGCATCCGAGCAGGTGCTGGCCGTGCTCGATGGCATTCAATCAACGCCGACCGTGCTAATGGTGAGTACGATTGAGCCGCGCAAGGGGCACCGCCTTGCCCTGGAGGCCTTTGAGGAGCTGTGGGCCGATGGTCGGGACATCAACCTGATCATTGTGGGCAAGCTAGGCTGGATGATGGACGACGTCGGCAAGCAGATACGAACGCATGCTATGTATAAGCACCGGCTTCACTGGCTGGCAGGAATTACCGATCAGGAACTGCAAACGCTCTATCAGTCTGCAGAGGTGTTATTGGTGGCCTCTGAGGGCGAGGGATTTGGCCTCCCGATCATCGAGGCCGCATTGAATGGCGTGCCCGTGATAGCGCGCGACCTTCCGGTATTCCGGGAAGTTGCCGGCAATGCAGCGCATTATTTCAAAGGCGACAAAGCCAAGGACTTGGCGCAGTCGATTCTTGACTGGTTCCAATTGAAGAAGGACGACCTTGCGCCCATGCCGATGGCCATTCCGCAGCTCTCCTGGCAGGAGAGTGCGCAGAGCATGAAGGGAATGATGAGCGCAGGCGAGCATGCGAACTGGCTTTATCGGTGGCGGCCTGACGAAATGTCCACTCCGATGGTCGGGTCGTCCGGTTTCGTGCTTGATATGTCTCAAGCTTCGCCGGAACTACTGCGGCAAGGCTGGTCGGCCCCCGAGTCGTGGGGACGCTGGGCAGTGGGCAGCACGTCGGTGCTCAATGTAGACGTAGAAGCGCAAGAGCGGTCCGAACTGCAGTTGGGCATGGTGGCGCGGGCATTTGTTTCGGCCTCCCACCCGCAGCAGTCCTTCGAACTGAGGATCAACGGCACGTTCGTGGGTTCATGGGACCACGCATATGGCGAAGACTTCAAGGAGCAGTGCTGGACGCTGCCCGCGCTTCCTGCAGGGCACTCCACGCTAGAGCTCGCCTTGGTACAGAAGAATGCCGTCTCGCCCCAGGCGCTTGGCGAGTCGTCAGACACCCGCCAGCTCGGCCTGGCGGTCAAGGAAATCGCGTTCAATTGGGTAAAGAGTTAGTGCCCAAGTCTGTGATAATTTTGAGCATTGAGGCTTAATTTAGGGAATCTTTGACAAGGGCCTCGGGGAGGGCTGGACCATGATCCACCTTGCCTGCGTCGAAGATCGTGTCAGCAAATTAGAGAGTTGAAAAGCATGAAATCTGCACTGATCACCGGAATTACCGGCCAAGACGGCGCTTACCTGGCAGAGCTGCTGCTGCAGAAGGGCTACAAGGTCTACGGTACATATCGCCGCACTAGCTCGGTCAACTTCTGGCGACTCGAGGAACTGGGAGTCGCCGAGCACCCGAATCTTTCGCTGGTCGAATTTGACCTGACGGATCTGGGTTCGGCCATCCGCCTGCTCCAAACCAGCGGCGTGACCGAGATATACAATCTCGCTGCGCAGAGCTTCGTGGGCGTTTCGTTCGACCAGCCCGGCACGACAGCGCAGATCACGGGTGTCGGTGCGCTTCATCTTTTGGAAGCCATCCGCATAGTCAATCCAAGTATCCGGTTCTACCAGGCGTCGACGTCGGAGATGTTCGGCAAGGTGCAGGCCGTGCCGCAAAAGGAAGACACGCCGTTCTATCCGCGCAGTCCTTATGGCGTCGCCAAGCTGTACGCCCACTGGATCACGGTGAACTACCGCGAGTCGTACGGCATCTTCGGTTGCAGCGGCATCTTGTTCAACCACGAATCGCCGTTGCGGGGTCGTGAGTTTGTAACCCGCAAGATCACGGATACCGTAGCCAAGATCAAGCTCGGCAAGGCAGATCTGCTTGAGTTGGGCAACCTCGACGCCAAGCGTGACTGGGGTTTTGCCAAGGAATACGTCGAAGGCATGTGGCGTATGCTGCAGGCTGACGAACCAGACACCTTCGTTCTGGCGACCAATCGTACGGTGACCGTGCGCGACTTTGTCGCTTTGGCCTTCGAAGCGGCGGGCATCAAGATCCGATGGCAGGGTGAGGCCGAGCAGGAAGTGGGCATCGACGAGGCCAGCGGCAAGACGCTCGTCTGCATCAACCCCAAGTTCTATCGTCCGGCCGAAGTGGATCTGCTCATCGGCGATCCGGCTAAGGCAACCAGCAAGCTTGGTTGGAAACCGGAAACCAAGCTCGAAGATTTGTGTCGCATGATGGTTGAAGCCGATATTCGCCGGAATGAACGTGGCCAATCCTTCTGATGTGAAGAAACCGATTGCCCTGGTTACCGGTATCGATGGGTTCACCGGGCAGTACGTCCGGGCCGAGCTGATCGAGGCCGGCTTCGATGTGGTTGGCCTTTCGCACGAAGCGGGCCCAGGCGTGCACGCGGCCAATCTATGTGATCGAGAGGCCGTGGCCGCGGCAGTTCGAAAGGTGCAACCCAGTGTGGTCGTGCACCTGGCGGCTATAGCCTTCGTGGCGCATGGTGATGCGGACGCGATCTATCGCACGAATGTATCGGGTACGCGCAACCTACTCGAGGCCCTCGCCGCGTTGCCGCAAACACCGCAGGCGGTTCTGCTGGCCAGCAGCGCGAATGTCTACGGCAACAGCGAGATAGAGCTGTTGACCGAAGAAACCGCCGTGGCTCCCGCAAACGACTATGCGGTCAGCAAGTTGGCCATGGAATACATGGCCAGGCTTTGGATGGATAAGCTGCCCATCATCCTGGCCAGGCCCTTCAACTACACGGGCGTAGGGCAGAGTGAGAAGTTTCTCTTGCCTAAGATCGTCAATCACTTCCGGCGGCAGGAGCGCACCATCGAGCTGGGCAATATCCAGGTGGCACGCGACTTTCAGGATGTGCGGTTCGTGGCCAACGCCTATCGGCGCCTAATCGAGTCGCAGGCCGTCGGCGAGATCGTCAATATCTGTTCGGGCGTTGCACATTCGCTCACGGACGTTGTTCGCATGCTTGAGGATATGGCTGGTTATCGGATTGATATCCGTGTCAACCCAGCCTTCGTGCGTGCCAATGATGTTCTCAGGCTGCGCGGCTCCAATGTGAAACTGGAAAAGCTGATCGGATCGCTCGACATCATACCGCTCGATCGGACGCTTGCCTGGATGTACAGCGCCTAATGCGGCGTCCAACGAAGTCGGGAGAGCACCATCCATGACCCTTAAATGTTTCAAGGCTTACGACATCCGCGGGCGACTTCCCGACGAGCTAAACGAAGAGATGGCACAACGTATCGGCCACGCTTACGCCGAAGTTGTAGGGAAAGGTGAAGTCGTCGTCGGCTATGACGTGAGACTTAGCAGCCCTTCCTTGGCCAAGGCTTTGTCGGCGGGTTTGACTCAAGCCGGTTGTGACGTGATTGATATCGGCCTGTGCGGTACCGAGGAAGTTTATTTCCAGACGGCCAATCGCGGCGTGGCTGGCGGCATCATGGTGACGGCTAGCCATAATCCGATCGATTACAACGGCATGAAGCTGGTGCGCGAAGGTGCGCGTCCTATCAGCGGAGATACGGGGCTGAGGGATATCGAGCAGCTCGTCGAGGAAGGACGGTTTGCCAGCGCTTCCAGACTGGGCGGCATCCGGCAGGATGTGGATAAAAGTGCCTATATTGCCCATCTTTTGAGCTATGTGAACGTTTCCAGCCTTAAGCCGCTGCGTATCGTTGTCAACGCTGGAAACGGCGGCGCGGGCTTGATCGTGGATGAGTTGGCGAAGCAGCTCCCGTTTGAATTTGTTCGCATTTGCCATGAACCTGACGGTTCGTTCCCCAATGGGATTCCCAATCCGCTACTGCCCGAAAACCGACAGGCGACGACGGACGCGGTCGTGGCGGCAAGGGCTGATTTTGGCATCGCCTGGGATGGGGATTTCGATCGCTGCTTCTTCTTCGACGGCGACGGTAGTTTTATCGAGGGTTACTACCTTGTTGGCCTGCTGGCTGCGCAGCTGCTTGAGAAGCATCCTGGGGAAAAGATCATCTACGACCCGCGCCTGACATGGAACACGATCGACATGGTCCAGGGCAGCGCAGGCATCGCCATCGAAAGCAAGACCGGACATGCCTTCATCAAGGAACGCATGAGGTCGGAAGATGCGATCTATGGCGGCGAGATGAGTGCACACCACTATTTTCGCGATTTCGCCTATTGCGACTCGGGGATGATTCCTTGGTTGCTCATTGCCGAGAGAATCAGCAAGACGGGCTTGTCGTTGAAGGAGATGCTGAGCGAGCGTATCGCTGCTTTTCCCTGCAGTGGCGAAATTAATTTCCGCGTCGATGACGCGGCAGCTACCGTGGCGCGCGTGGTGGCTCACTACGCCGAGGCTGGCGCTCAGATCAGTCGCATCGATGGCGTGAGCATGGCGTTTGACCACTGGCGCTTCAATCTTCGGTCTTCAAACACTGAGCCGTTACTTCGACTCAATGTGGAATCCAAAGGCGACCTGCGCCTGATGCAGGCCAAGACAGAAGAGCTGCGTCAGTTGATCGAGACGCCATGACTGCTTCCAGGGGCCAGTCCGTAGAACTGGTCCCTGATTCGGCTCTTAGGAATCGTGGCGTATTTCAATCGGCAAGATGAAGCCTGATCCGGCATCGTGATCCACAAACCACGCGTTTTGCTCCTGCACCAACGATGCCTGGAGCAGATAGCTGCCTGGCGTCGAGGGCGATCGAATATGCATGGGTACGATCGCCGCTAATGAAGGTTGGAGATCCTCAGGTAAAGCTGTTCGGAGTCCGTCGGCGACCTCCATACGGCCCTCGGAAGATAGCCACCGATAGGACACGTTCACGGGGTTCCGCCCGGTGGAGGGCCATTGGGCAACCCCTCGATTGATAGCCCAAACCTGCAATAGTGTGTCTACTCCGGGTTTTAGCGAAGACACGGGGGCCATCGGCTGCATCGAGGCGCGGAAATCAGTCAGTGTTTCGTTGAGAGTGCCAAACGAGCCCGCGACGCCGGTGGGCGCAATCGACGCATCGGCGGTCCACGCGGAATCGGGTGTCAGGCCGGCTAAATCAACCGAGGCATCCATCATCACTCGGCCGATGAAATGCCCCACGGCGGTGCTGGGTACCTCAAGCGCGCCCGCCCGTTCCAACCAGTGATAACACCCATCAAGGTGGGTCGATCCGCGTACGAGCGCCGCATCGAGTCGGTAGTGGCCGCATCCGAGTCGATTAAGCAAGCTGAACGTCACCTCATAGCTGCCCGGCTGAACCGAATAACGCTGACCCAGCTGCAAAGAATTTGTCCCATAGACCAAACCGCCACGTTCATCTTTGATGGCGATGCCAATGTTGAGCTCATCGACGGCCTCATGAGCTAGAAAGCGTACTTTGATGGTCAAACGCTCCCCAGCCATCGCGGCGTGTGCGCCAAGCATGGCGCCGCAGGTATCGATTCCCAAAATTTCGCAGCGGCGATCACCGAATTCCAGCGGCGTGTCCGCTTCCCTGGCGGCAATCCCGGCAAATGGCGAGGGTGATGCGCATTGCTCCTTCATGGCCGTG
This sequence comes from Dyella sp. 01L423, assembly GCF_056399945.1. Classification (NCBI taxonomy): domain Bacteria; kingdom Pseudomonadati; phylum Pseudomonadota; class Gammaproteobacteria; order Lysobacterales; family Rhodanobacteraceae; genus Dyella; species Dyella sp. 01L423. The sequence continues at coordinate 185,495 of NZ_JBFTSI010000001.1, forward strand.
TCGGTGGAGGCGGCGCACCCAATTGCTTGCCCCAGATACCTTCGGCGATCCTTGCGGAATCGCATAAGCGCGTACTGATAAAGATCCAGCTCAGGTTCGAGAAGTCGGCGTAGCGTATCGCGTTGCCGGGAATTGAGCTCTTCCAATGCAAGACGTTGGGATGTCGAGTTGGAGCGCGGAAGCGATTTTGGGGGCCAGCCGAATTCTGCACAGAGCATCAAGGCAAAGTCCTCGAGCTCTTCTTGGATTCCCACTGCGCTGAATTCGTCGATGGCGGTGCGGGCGGCCTGCAAGTGTTCCTCAGTCGTTGGACTGGCGGCGCGGTCCAGGCCCAACGGGCTCAACATATCCAATTGAACCAAGGCGCCTGTGCTGGCGGAATCTCTACATTGGTTCAGCACATCGTCAAAATTGGAGAGCTGCAGCGCGGTGTCAATTACACGACTGGCATTGTCGTGTTTCTTGAAGAAATGCTCCGACAAGAATCGATCGAGGGGATTGCGTAGCACGGTCACGCAATAGCGATCATTGGGCAGTCGGTCGCCTTGAAAGGCAGCGAAGTGTCCGCTGATCACCGGCATGTGCTCCCACTGCAAAAGCGCATCGCGGAGCTTCAGGCCGGTTATGGGCTTGGAGACCAGGCCCTCGCCAACTTGGGCGACAAAAAAGTGGCGAAGTGCCGTACCGCCCGTCCTTGGAAGATGGAAATGTAGGATGTCTCTCATGGTCGGCCGCAAATTCTTGCTGGGTCGCAATGACATTTCTATGAATAAAATATGACAGAAACGTAGGGAAAAAACCCACTATGGAGCGTGGCTTTCGCGTATTCGCGGAATCGACCAGCGCTTCGGCTAAATAGAGAAAAACCTGAGGCTATCCGGGTTGTGCCCTCGACGGGCGGCCGGACCCATGGGGAGGCAGGGCTCTGAGCCGAGCCACATTCACCTGAGAGGATGCGGTCCAGCCCAAGAGCAAGGCCCTAGACCGTGGAATTCGCCGTATAGAGACGGGCAGAAGCTCAAAAGGTTGACACCTTCCGCAGAAGACAAGAATCGCGCGGCCTAGAACGAGAGGGCTGTCACAATCATTTGGCTGACACAGGCACCAGTCCGAACCGCGGGAGGTCTTACGGCGCGGAAAATCTGAACGTTCGGCAGACAAGGCCCTGGCACAGCGCAGAGGCAGCCGCAGCCACTAGTGGCGGATCGGAAAGCACGGTGAGTGAGCGAACTGGCATTCGGCACGGCCGCGCGCAGCCGGGTACCGAGCGACCATTGACGAGTGACGGTGGCGCGCGCTGCCCTCTGAAGCCGATTGGGCTCTAGTCGCTATCACATCAGGGCGGCGGCCAGTTGAGGCCGGACTTCAACCTTCGGGAAGGCGATGTATCACCCTGTGCCTAGCCGCAGGCGCCAAGTCTTTGCCGGTCAACCCGCAGGACTCGATCTCGTGCGATCGCAGCGCCAGCCAACGCCCTCCTGGATCACACACAGCTCATACTTGTCGACGGCACCCTCGGAGTAGGGGAGGTTGAAGCGTATGGTCTGAGTGCTGCCAGGCTTTAACGGGATAGGAAAATCGATTCGGCCAGCATCGTTTTCAATTAGCTGAGAATCACGGTCCAATCCGTGGATTCCCAATCGTACCGGTAGGCTGCCAAAGGAACTCAGCGCAGCACTGCCTAGGTTCGTTACCGAAACTTCCTCGCTACATCCGGACTTGGCCAGACAACGGTCAAAGCGCGCTTTGGACAGGCTCACTAGGATCGATTCCTTCGGCACGCTCGAATCAACCAGCATGGCGAGCATGTCCTTGTCTCGGAGTAATTGGGCATAGATATCTTTGTCGAAGATCATCACCTGGTACTCTCCTATCCTGAGCTCCGACACATTCTTGCCAAACTGAAGCTGGATCATCTCGCGAAGCGCGGGCGTTGACTCCGAGTCTGTCAGCAGCAAAGCCGAGCGCTCGCATGCGCTCAACGCTGGTCCGCGATAACTATGATGCGGTTGGGCGCGAACGAAACCAGAAACCTCGACCGGATAGAACATCACTCCGAAGTTGCCAGCTACTGTATTGACATAAGCGCGCCAATACGAGGCAAGGGCAACACAAACGCCGTTGCTCTTGAGCGTATCGACCATCTCGATGCGCTGCTTATATGCTGCGCTCTGCACGGCTTCCACGGTTCGTCCTGGCCAAGCCCACAGGCTTGAAATCGTCAGCGCGTAGACTAGAAAGACAAATGCTGTGCTTCGAAGCACATGGAGTTGCTGCGCCAGCCGGCCGGCGGCCTCCAGGAAGAACGGAATGAAGCACAGCATTCCAATCGTTAGATAGCGCATCTCTCCGTAACCGATGAATAAATTCTGCTTCGTCACCATTGCGCTCATCGAGATCGCGCACTGAATCAGGCCAAATGCCAATATGAAGCACTTGCCGGTCGACATCTTTCGAAGTCCGAGAAGAGCCGCTAGTGGACCGATCACAAGGCCAATGGCTATGAGGCCCGCCGCATATTTGACGGCGATCTGCAAGCCAATGAACTGGCGCGAATCCACCTGTGGCTGCAAGTACTCAATCCATGCCTTGGGCATGACAAGCATTCGCCTGATCGATTCCATCGGCGACAGAGATGCCATGTTCACTGCTGAGTCAAAGTTCATGACTTTGGGAAGCAGAAAAACATAAAAAAACACACTGCCAACGATGTATCCCACCAAGACGTATGAAACCGGGCCGAGAAATAGCGTGCGAGCGACGGATTTGACCGATCTGGCTTGACCTTTGACTACCGCGGTAAAGACCCATGCAATGAGCAAGGGAAGCACGAACTGGACAAGCGTACGCTTAGGATTTGATATGGCTAATATCGCCGCCAGAACCACGCAAGAGGCAAGCGCAAGCTTGGTCACTCTCGTGAGTGTTGGTCGAGTGATCAGCAGGCTTGCCGCGAGCAACGCAAAGCCCGAGTACGTTGAATAGATCCCCTGGGCTATTGAGAATTCCAGGTTTGCGGCGGAAATGCCCGATGCTAGGAACACCGTGCTGAGTAGCGGGATCTCAGGATATTTCCACTCGACGCTGGTGCAAAACTTATAGAAACACCCGAGTAGAAATAGATAGCCAATGAAGCTCGATATCGCGTTGGCAAGAAAACTGTCTTGGACAAAATGGCTGACAATCAAGTTGACCGAGTATGGCGTTGCAAGAAATAAGTCGCCATTGGCGTACACCCAGTCCGTCACCATGAACCGATGTCTCGCGTTCGCGATCTCGACAAGGACTGATCTGATGGCGTCATCGCTGCTGAAGGCGTAGCGGAACTGGGTCACCAGATAGGTGGCAATCAGGCCGATGCAGGCGAGTAGTGCGATGAAAAGGGCGGCCCGACTAATTTTATTCATATTTTTTAGTCCCTCGATGGCTTTCACGCTCTGTCGTGGACTCTACACCTGGAACAAGCGAACCCGTTCGGTGATGCTTGAGCCGATGTTCCCCGACGGCACCTCACTCCCGGCATAGTCTTCAGGATAGGCCTAAGAATGTCGACTCCTTCTTTCGCGCCGGGCTCAACGACGCGGGCGGGCAGGCTAGGCTCGAGGGGATCCCGGGAAAGGGGGGGGGCTGAGAAGGCTAAATCGGCGAGTTGCCGGAGCAGCTTGGCTTGGGAATAGTTGACACGTCAAAGATTGTGTGTCGCGAGCTGCGCATTGAGGAGACGTGCCGGGGATGGAGCCGAGGCGGAGTACTCAGTTCTCTCCGCGAAGCCCATGAGCACGCTCAGCGATGGCCCGCCGACCACAACGGCGCGCTCTCCGAAATAGTCTCGACAGACTGGTATTTGCCAAACCCCAACTGCGAATCCAACAAGACGAACTGGAAGCCTCTTGTTCTGCCAGACACGAATTTATGTGAGGTTGACGCGTGCGCAAGAATGCGGCGCACGTCTAACTCACTCCATAAGGAAGTCGCTAACCATGCAACCGAATTTGCGTTCGTCGGTTGGCACGGTATAGAGCAAAGGCGCAGTCAAGGTGATCACTGACGTGACATCACGAGGGATGGTAACGGCTATTTTATGCCAGCCATCTTCGCTAGCGCCTTGCGTAGCGGCTTGAATCTCTATGCCGGTGATGCTCAGCTCTCCATAGGGACACCTGTAGCTGAAGATCACTCGGTTCGGATGATCCGAGCTTCCTGGCGTCGCCAAGATCAATGAAGTAGTTCCGGCCATCCATCGAAAGGGTGTCTTTCCGGCATATGCCTCGCGCGAGTACCAACCGAACATCTCCTCGACGCCGGGAGGCGGTACGGCTTCAGAGCCGCCTGAAGTCAAAGAAGCGTTGTGGCGAATGGCATCCACGTAGTTTTGGCTGTCGAAATGTTCGGGCGCCAACGCGGGATCGACGATTTCATACAGCACGACGCCGGAGTCTTCGCGCAGACGGCGTAGCGCGGGATTTGCGTTCAGCATGGCGATCACAGATATTGAAACTTTTGGCTCATACGCGGTGTTATGAGCCAATAAGTAACGTACGCCACGACGACGAAGATCGGCTAGAAAGCTGCTGGAGGCTTCGCCGTAATTCAAGGGACGCGCACCCGAATAGAATTCGGCCCAATCCGAAGGAAAGGTCGAGCTGTGGCCGTTGATCATTCGCAGGTCATTGGTCAAAGCAAAATACTGGAAAGTGGTGCCGGCGTAGTTGTCTGCCTCGCGCCGGAATGGGATGCCAAGGGCCGATTCGCTGGCGCCTTTTATGGCTGCGTAAGATTGATTATCGGTTTCAAGCGTGGTCATCGACACTGCTGAAAATTTGTAGTCAACAGCGATCAGTAAGGTCAAGAGTACCGCTAGTAGCAGGCGTCCACGCTTGCCACGAATTCGCGCGAACATTGCACTTGCAAATAATGCCGACAATACGGCCGCGCAGACCCCGACGATGGGCATAAGGCGTCCCGGAGTTCGGGACGCGTTTGCAAAAGGTACATACTTGAATAGGGCTTCGTACAGCGGGATGCCGGTGGCGCTGTCAAAGCTCAGTCCAAAGGCGAGAGCGTACGAAACGACAAACAGCCCGGCGGCGTATATGGCAGCATAGTAGATAACGGCATCAGACCGATGTTTTCGCATCCACGCTATATGGATGATGCCACCTGCCGCGAAAAGGCCCGCTAAACCGGAGTAGACGGTTTTCTCGATCCCATTCCACCGGGTGAACAAGTTGGCAAACTCGGGGCTATACAAGCGGAGTTGGTCCCATTTCTGGCCCGAGGCCAGTCCGCTGGCATGGAGTACCCCTTTGACGTGGAATACATATAGCGCCGTTAACAGGAGCGGCAGAGCAGCAGCGGCCGCCATCCCGCAGAGTTTGCGCCAATCAGGCCAAGTGAGGCGCACTACATACAGGGTACCAACCAGGAAGGACGGGCCGAATAGCAGTAGCGTCCAGTACAGCATCGCGAAGTTGGCCGTGGCCAATAGCAGGATTACGCTCGCGAATGACCCGGCGTACCACCAACTGCCTGCTCTTAACAGCCGAATGAAGAGGAAAAGCGCCAATGGCAACAATGCCATATCGGTGGCATAGAACATTTCGCCGAATAGAAATCCTACCCGAAAGGGGAGGAGGGAGATAATCGCGGCAGCGATTAATCCGGCTAGTCTTGAACCGCTTACTTCGCGTCCAAGCAAGTATCCGAACATGCCGCACAGCGCGAAACTAAGTATCGCCATGGCGTTGAAAGCCGCGATGGGACCGATGGCCAGAGCCAAGAGCGAGACTAGTGTCGCAAACGGCAGATATATCATGCCGTCCACGAAAACCTGACGCTGACTTAATGCGTATTGATAACCGGAATAGAGCAGTGGTTTGCCGCGCTCGAAATTATAAAACGGGAGCGTGTGCCGGTAATACGCCTCATACTGATCTCCAGGCGCCATATGCCCCACAATGTTTCCACCAACGCCCGCCGGTATGCCGTCGAAGAAGTGTTGCAGGAAGATTGGACCTGCATACCAAAGGCCAATGGCCATAAAGAGCAGGGCAATCCAGAACATGTCGGCCGCTGTCGTCATGCGGCTCCAGGTGACGCCCGCTGCGGCTGACGTGGTCGAATGCGGCTTCATGGAGTTCGGTCCTTCGTTCTCAAACGGAATTGCCTGGTCTTTTTTTCACGGATTATCGGCCGGGCCCATAGCGAAGCAAGCAGGGCGTGGTCCCTGACTACCGAGCGCGGGACGCTCTGTGTCACGTGTATAAGCGCGGGACCGGCGGGCGGGGCATCTGATTTGCAGGCCCGCTATGGCACGAAGCAAATGATCCAAAACCAAGTTAAGTACAGCCTAGGCAGCGCGCTCGAATTCTTGTCGCCGTCGGCATTGGAATGTTCTACTTGCTTTCGGCTTAGGAAAGCGCTTTTTCACTTACCATGACGGCTAACGAATAGGGGACTCTTAGCAGGTCATGTCGCACGCTAACTTTCTTGTCGGCGTAGCTGGCCGGTACAAGGCTGAGATAGCCATCGGCGGTACGAACATGCTGGCCACGATCGCGTCGTATCAGCTCTCGCGCAATCATCGCCTGGCCGGGCGCGAACACGGGATCAACGGTGATTACACGCCCGCCAGGTGCTAGGCGCTCATGAATTCCTGCCAGAACGCGTTTGGCGACTTCGTCGTTAAGGTGGTGCAGCACGCCGTAGGCGATCGCGTGCTCACACGGAGGCAGGTCGTCGGCAGACACTGTACTGAGGTCGGCGCATTGAAAGCTGCAATTGCCGCGTCCGGCATAGCGCCGCTTTGCCGCCGCTATATATGCCTCAGATAGGTCAAACCCGTAGTAGGTGACGGTCGCAGGCAGGTAGTGGAGCAATTCCGCAGTACCACAGCCAACATCCAGGATGGATTCGCCGTCCTTGGCGCCGATGACTTCTTCACAGATATATCGGCGAGCGCCATTTACACCCAGAAGGGACTGAAGTCCGTCGTAGATCCTCGGGTCGGAGAGTACGCGTCGCACTCCCGTGAGTACCTGATCCACACTTGCTGCCTTTGTGTTCATAGAAGCTCAGTCATTTGGGTTGCGACGATCGGTCCTTTCCTTTGCTTTGGAGCTAGCCGGCTCGCATGATCCAGCGGGAAAGGGAAAAAGTAAGAGGAATAGTGACAGCGACAGCAATGGCGTATGCGATCGATGGCGGGATATGGATCCACTGCACTGTTATACGTAGAAGGACAAAGGATATGACGAACTGAACCAGATACACGAGCGGAAACCGAATGGCCGATCGTGGGCTCATGGCCACCTGAAAGACGAAGCGCGAACTCACGAAATAAGCGAGGGCGATGCCCGCTACGTAGGACGCTACATAAGCGATCTCGTAGCTAACAATGAGTAAAAGCGCCAGATAGAGGCCATAGCTGAAGATGGCGCAGACACCTCGGGAAATCACGAAGCGCAGAAATTCGCTCTTGTGAAAACCCGGGGAGCGCCACGGAAGCCTCCGCTCCATAGCCAGGCGGCATTGCGTCCAGTTCATGCGGACAACTCACTGGACGGATCGTGCCCTGCGGGAGCTCGTGCTACCTCCAGGACTACATAGCCAGGACGTTTATAGGCCGCGTTCATTAGTTTGCCGACATATTCCCCCAGCACGCCGAGAATGATGAGCTGGATCCCGCAGGCAAACAGAACAACTGACATCAGCGATGTATAACCCGGGTTTTGAACTGCACCGGTCAATTTTCCATACACAAAGTAAATGATGGATAGGAAGCTGATGCCGGCGAGTCCCAAGCCTCCATAGGTGGCCATACGAAGCGGTATAAGCGAAAACGTGACGAAGATATTCGCCGCATGGGCCATCAACTTCTTGAAGGTATATGCACTCTCGCCGTGCTGGCGCTCACCGTGGGGGACTTCTACCGATCGTGCATTGGCAGTGACCCACGAAAGCATGCCGTCAATATAGGGTTTGCTCAAATCAAAATTGTTTAGCTGTCGCGCTATCGAATGATGGATGGCGCGGAACGAGCAGTAATTCTCGTTTAGGTCAGGGAAAGCGCGCTTTAAAGTCCAGCGCATGAGTTCAGACGACCAATTGCGGTAAGCCGCATGGGTGCGCTGGACAAAGGCTCCATAGACCAGCGGATAGTCGGCATCCCCTGCCTCGATCAGCGTCGGTATCGATTCGGGTGGGTGCTCAAGGTCATCATCCATGGTGATGATCCATTCCCCGCGCGCACGCGCGATGCCACACATGGTGGCGGCGTGCTGGCCAAAGTTTTTGCTCAGCCGAACACCGAAGACATGCGGATTGTTTCGTGCGAGGTCCCTGATGACGGGCCACGCCTCAGTTGGTCCGTTGTCATCGACGAGTATGATTTCGTAGTTGTCCTTGAGAGTTGCGCCCACTCGTTGGCAAAGTTCAGGGAGCGCCTTTGTACCTCCGTACACGGGCACGACAACGGAGACGCTTGGTGTCGTGCCACTGTTTGCTTTACTTGTGCTCAAAGCTTCACCTGAAACGATCATGATCTATCCACAGAACATCGGAAGCGCCACAGCAATGAGTGGCCGGTACGGTCATAACCTGGGCCAGCCTAAGGCTGGCCATTTGCCCGCGCCTTGATGCCGGGTGCGTAGTATTTGGAGATGACGCGCTCCAAGTACCCCTCGCCAAGGTCAATCCCCAGCCGACGGGCCGCTTCGTTTGCCAGGTCGGTATTCAATCTCAGTGGCGCTCCCTTCGGCTCAAGCGTGTAGTTTCCTTGCTTGCCGATTGCGAACTCCACAATCTTTACGATTTGCGGCATGGGTGAGGAATGGTTGGCTGCAATATTAACGATACGGGCGCTAGGCTTGGTGTGCCGCAAAAGCTCTTGTGCAATGGCAGCAACATCATCGATATCGATGATGTTGCGCTCGGCGTTTTGCCAGACGGTGAAATGCTCTCCACTCATGATCCGATCGCGCAAATAGTTGATCAAAGTGTGGTGGTTATGGCTGCTACCAACCACTTGCGGCAAGCGAAGCACGACAGAGTTTGGCGTGGCGAGTACAAGCGACTCCATTTTTCTCTTGTGACTCATATACGGAGTGTCCGCTGTGTCTCCCTCGATCAGTCCGCAGCTGCTGAAATACACTATCGTCCCGCAATCGCGATCGATGCAGGACGTCAGTAGGCTTTCCTCGCGAAGGAACTCGCTCTGCTCGCTTTCCTGTGAATTTGAAACGCCGGAAGCAAAGATTAGCCAATCTTTGTTAACTTCAAAGGCGGGCGCAAACGCCCGTGCCAGCAGGCCTCGCCCAACGATCACGACCACCCTCTCGACGCTTGAAGGGCGCCTGCATGCATCGCAAACACTCGCTCAAGTGGAGCGAACGCCCGGCTATGTCGATGACAGATGTCCCTACGCAAGTTATTCTCCCGACCCCTCAGTTAACGCAAGTTTTCAGATGTTCGCCCAACATCCTCTCGCGTCTCACAAGAGGAAGCAAGTTCATGCTGGGGCGCTAAAACATGACTTGTGAGGCTGATAGCGATTCCAGGACCAGGAAAAACCTGGTGCGGAATCCTTCGAATACCGGCAACAGCCTCAGATAAAGAGGGCGGGCCCAACTTTGTAATGGCGCCAGAGGAGCGGCTCAGGCGGCTGCACGAGTCTGCGGGCCTTTCTGGACAAATGCGCGCGCTCGCGAAGGAGCGTACGCAGATCACCGCCGGATCAGGTGGATCAGGGGCCCGCGGCCAGGTGCTTCCTGTGACCTATTTGAGTGGCGACCGGTTGACGCCATTCGGCTCAAGCTCACGGCCCTTTCGGGGCGGCGAGCGGCCTTCTCATAATGGTGATGTTGTGAAGTTTGATTTTAAGCCATATCGCGCCGGCATCGGATGCCTGGCTCAATGTGACGTTGCAACAGGTGCCACGCCTTGGTGGCACCTGTCGCAATGAGCGATTAGCGTTACAGGCTCGCTTCCAGCTCCGGAATGATCTTGAACAAATCCCCCACCAGGCCAATGTCCGCAATCTCAAAGATCGGCGCCTCGCCGTCCTTGTTGATCGCGACGATGGTGCCGGCGTCCTTGATGCCGGTAAGGTGCTGGATCGCGCCGGAGATACCGATGGCCATGTACAGCTCCGGCGCGATGATCTTGCCGGTCTGGCCTACCTGCAGGTCGCTCGGCACGTAGCCGGCGTCGACGGCGGCGCGCGAGGCACCCACGCCGGCGCCGATCTTGTCGGCGAATTTGTAGATGATGTCGAAGTTTTCCTTCGAGCCCACGCCGCGGCCGCCGGAGACCACCTTGCTGGCGCTCTGCAGGTCCGGGCGATCGCTCTTGCCCGATTGCAGTTCGACGAAGCGGGTATGCGAGGGCAGGGCGGCGTCGACGTTCAATGCCTCGACCGGTGCGCTGTTCGTGCCGCTCGCTGCCGCAGCCCACGAGGCCGTGCGAATCGTGGCGACCACGATGCTGCCCGCGTCGGCTTCCACCGTGATGATGGCGTTGCCGGCATAGATCGGGCGCTTGAAGGTGTGGCTGCTTTCCACGCTCATCACGTCGCTCACCTGGGCGACCCCGAGCAGGGCGGCGACGCGGGGCAGCACGTCCTTGCCGAAGGTCGTGGAAGGGGCAAACACGTGGCTGTAACCGGTGGCGGCCTTGGCGATCTGCGGCGCCAGCACGGCGGCGAGCGGGTGGGCGTTCTCGGCGCGGGCGATGGTGAGCACGCGACTGACGCCATCGATCTTGGCGGCCTCGGCAGCGATGGCGTCGGCGTTGTCGGCCAGCACCAGCACGTCGATGGCTTCGGGCTTGATCGCCGCAGCGGCGCTCACGGCGCGCGCGGTGGAGGAATTCAGCTTGCCGTTCAGATGTTCGGCGATGACGAGGATCTTGGACATGTGGTTATCTCCCAAGGCTGCTTAAAGCAGGCCCTTTTGCTTAAGGGCCGCGACCAGTTCGGCCGCATCCTTGACCATCACGCCCTTGCTGCGCTTGGCTGGCGCGGCGTAGTGCGTGGTCTTCAGATGATCGTTGGTTTCCACGCCGAGCGAGGCGAACTCGATGCTGTCGATCGGCTTGGACTTGGCCTTCATGATGTCCGGCAGCTTGATGAAGCGCGGCTCGTTGAGGCGCAAGTCGGTTGTGATCACAGCGGGCAGCTCCGCTTCGATCACTTCGAGGCCCGCATCCACTTCGCGGGTCACCGTGACCTTGCCATCGGCGATCTCGACCTTGCTGGCAAACGTAGCCTGCGGGCGATCCCACAGCGCGGCCAGCATCTGGCCCGTCTGGTTGGCGTCGTCGTCGATGGCCTGCTTGCCCAGGATCACCAGTCCCGGCTGTTCCTTTTCGATCAGCTTCTGGAAGATGCGGGCGGCGGTGAGCGGCTGCACGGCATCGGTCGTGACCACATGGATGGCACGGTTGGCGCCCATGGCCAGGCCGTTGCGCAGGTGGGCGGTGAGGTCGGCCGGACCGATGCCCACCACGATCACTTCTTCGGCGACGCCTTTTTCGCGCAGACGCAGCGCTTCTTCCAGCGCGATATCGTCGAAGGGGTTGGCGGAGAGCTTCACGCCATCCGTCACCACGCCCGTACCATCGGGCTTGACCTGAATGCGGACGTTGTAGTCCACGACGCGCTTGTAGCCGACCAATATCTTCATGTGCGGGTCCTTGGAGTTTCTTCCCGCCTGGGGCGGGGACAGCCGAAAGATCAATTATGCATTGTAACCAGGTTCAAACGATCGTTTGAACCCCGTCGTGCCCGGATCCCTTCAGGATGGCGGCCGCCAGCGCCGTTGCGCTTTGGCGCCAAGTGGGCCAAGACCGGGGCAGACACGGCGTGTGCGGCTCGCGGAGCCACGTGTCGAGGGCTAGGGCCAGCTCGGCGCTGTCCGCGGCGCGGAAATAACTGGCGTAGTCACCCATGGTCTCGCGGAAAACGGGCAAGTCGCGGGCAATGACGGGAAGACCGCGATGGCCGGCCTCCACCAACGGCAGGCCATAGCCCTCGCCGAAAGAGGGGGCCAGCAGCGCCGTGGACGAGCGGTAGATGCTTTCGAGCAACTGATCATCGGCGTTCTGAAACCAAAATAGGCGCCGATCCAGCTCCTCGTGTTGTTCGATACGCCGGACCAAAGCTTCAACCATCCAACCGGCGTGGCCGACGATGACGAAATTCAGCTCGCGCCCACTGGACCATAGCCGCTCAAAGGCATCCAGCGCCTGCACGTGCCCCTTGCGCGGCTCCAGCGTGCCCACCATCAGAATCGTGGCGCGCTGTAGATTGGCCTGGGCCAGCGACTGCGGTAGCGCGGAGACGGCAGTGTCCACCAAGGCTTCGGACCCGAGGGGAAAGTTGTCAACGAGAGGTTTCTGCGCAAACTGATAGGGCACGTTGCTTTGATCCAGCCAACTTGACAGTTCGCCGGCTGTGGCCGCCGAGACGCAGTGGAGGCCGTCGGCAAGGCAACTGACATGACGGAGCCAGCGGTTGAACAGGTTACGTGCAAACGGATGAAAGGCCTTGGGCAGCGTGATCGGCAGCAGGTCGTGCACGACGAAATGCATGCCTACACCGCGGCGATGCCAATCGCGCAGCAGCGATTCGGCCGAGCTCATGGCTTCGGCGGACCAGTCAAGGCCGATGTAGGTGTCATGAGCAGCGACCTGGACAAAATCGTCGTCCAGCGCGGTGTCATCCAGGCCCAGCAATCGCAAGGCATAGCGCCGGGCATAGCGGAAGCGGCCATTGACCAGGGCAATGGGCTCGATACGAACGCCAGGGGGCGGCGAGCGCAGCCATTGAGTGAGAATGGAGCGAACCACCCGCTGGATGCCGGTGCCTATATCGCGCTGAACGATCTGAGTGACGTCGACCAGCCACTGCGATGTGGCGCCTTGCGGACGCAGGGTGACCACCGCATCGCTGATTCTCGCCAAGTCGTCATCGTCCAGCGTGGCACCAACTCGACCAAGCTCATCAAGCAGCGCGGCTTCGCCACCTGCGTCGGCGGTGCCGAACCACGACTCGAGCTGGGGCGCCACCATGTTGGTCGAGCCCTCCTGCCATTCGGCCACGGCAATGCCCGAGGCGTCGATCGATGGCGGAATGGAAGAGCCGGCAGCCACCAGAATGCCCAGGCAATTCACTGGCGGGCTGCTGAGTGCGGACGTCGACTCGAAGCAGGCCGCATAGCCGCCCGATGCGTAGCGCACCGTCGGCGAGGCTGCCGGCGTGGCAGACGTGGTTGGTGGCGCCAGAAGCCACACGCCTGGCCATCGTTGGGTCAGCGCCGCTGTCTGCCACAAGTATTCGAGTGTCGTGACGTAGACGATGCGGTCAGCCGAATCGAGCAACGCAGAAAAGTCGGCCGGGGGGCGCATCGCATCAACCGGCATGGGCGTGGTTGACGTCGCATAGTGATTGCGCAGGGATTCGATCGATATGGCCTGGGCCGTGGCATCCACACAGAGCAGCAATGGTGAGCTTGGCTGCGTCGCTGCAACCAACGGCCGGCGCGTTGATCGTGCCGCGAGCGCTTCCATCGCGTGCATCGCGCGCATGGCGACGGCTTCCCACGTGAAACGCGAGGCCTGTTGCTTAGCGTGCTGACGGAGCATGTCGGACCGCTCCGGCTGGCCGAGCGCATCGGCCATGGCAGACGCGATGGCATCGGTGCGTGTCGGATCGAACGTGGCGTCGGGCCTGCCGATGACTTCCGGCAGGCTAGTCGTGTTGCTTGCCAGAACCGGCGCACCGCATGACATGGCTTCCAACGGCGGCAGCCCAAACCCTTCCAAGGTAGATGGGAAGACGAATAGAGCGCATGACGCGTATAGGTCGACCAACGCCTCATCCGAGACGAAACCCGTGAAGATCACGGAACTCGGCGCAACGTGGGCAGCGCGCATTGCCGACTTCAAGCCGGACATCTGTTCGGTCGATGTGCGCCCGACGATGACGAGCTGGTGTGTATCGCGCAGGCCGGGCGGCAATGAGGCGAAGGCCTGGATCAGGCGCGCAACGTTCTTGCGCGGATCGAAGCCGCCGTTGTACAGCACATATGGGCGCGTGATGCCATGCGCTGACTGCACACGTTGCAGCGTGGCCATCGCATCGTCGGGGGGGCGGAAGCGCGGTTCCACGCCACCGCCAATGGTGACGATGCGAGCAGGGTCTAGTCCCAGCCGCGCCAGTGCGTCATCACGCACCCATTCGGAAATGGATAGCAGCAGGTCGCATTGCGAAAGCGCTTCGATTTTTCCTTCGTACCATGCCTTTACACGGGGATGGCCGAGATACGCTTCAGGCTCGTGCAGAGGAATCAGGTCGTAGAGCGTGGCAACCGTATGAGTACCGGGGACGCCCCCTTCGGGAATGAGTGCGTCGTCCACGTAGCCTTCAATCATGCTGCTGAACCACACGACGTCCGCACGTGCCTGGGTCAAGCCATGGCGCGTCAAGAGCTCGCCGGCGCGTCGGCGCGTTTCGTTCCCGGCGTATTGGGCCGCGACGTCTCCAAGCGCAGGGATAACCAGTCGGCGATTCACGTCCGCATGTGGCTGCAGCGTGGCGATGATGCTGTCGGTTGCTTCGTCCAGTTGCGCGTTGAAGGCAAACTGCACGTCGTGCCGTTTTGCAGCCACCTGGGCAAAGGCCTTGGCCAGATCCAGGCTATAACGGCCGATGCCGCGATGGCGGCTCTGGCACTGCGCACCTTGCATGTCCAGCAGGATCTTCATGAGCGCGAGATCCGCGCCTTGAGGCGCTGCATGACGTCGCGAGCGGGCCGGGAGAGGTGAACGCTGTCCACGTCCAGGGCCGCTTCGCGGCGTTGGTGACTATGCAATAGGCCACGCAGGCGCATGTCCAGCGCCGGAAATCGATAGATGATGAGGGTGAGCTTGCGGCGCAGCTGCGGTCGGCTGGCCAGCCATTGCCTGAGTGGCGCGAACAATCGCCTCACTTCAAATACCTTCCGGCGCACTTGGCCGCGAGAACACCCGTAACAGGGTATTTCGAGCCTGTTCGATCGAGAAGTGATGGCGAACATTCTCAAGCGCGCCATCGGACAACTGCATCCATAGGTCGCGGTCGCGGCAAAGCCGAAGAATGGCCCGGGCGAAGCCATTCGCATCGTCCGCGATCAGGGCGTTGGATTCGTCTACAAGAAACATGCCTTCCGCCGCGACCGATGTGACAACCACCGGCAGTCCGTAGCTCATGGCAAGGTTGACCTTTCCCTTCACGCCGGCACCGAAACGCAGCGGCGCTACCGACACCCGGCAGCTGTGCATCAGCGGCTCGATGTCGTCAACGCGTCCGTGAATAACCAGGCCGTCTCGCGTCAACGCGCGGCGCGATGCCTCGTCGATATCGCCCACAACATGCAGCACCAACGAAGGCTCGCTTGCCCGCAGCAATGGCAGGATCTCCTGCGCGAACCATTGCATGGCGTCAGCGTTGGGTGGGTGTCCGAAGCCACCAATGAAAAGGAGGTCTCGACGCGCTTCAAAACCCTTGCCCCTGCCGTGGATCGCATGGATATTGCTCAGTAATTCCACGCGTGTGTTCGGCAGTTCACGTGCCAAGGTCAGTCGTTCCTCCTGGCTGACCACGAGTGTCGCGTCGCTGCGTGAAATAGCGTCCAGCTCGCGGCGGCGCGACTGTGCCGCGTGGCGATAAAGACGCTTATTGCCTGTTAGCGCCGCGGCGCGTTGCTCGCGCACGTAATGCAGGTCGACCGTGTCGAACACGACTTTGGCCTGCGGACTACTTTGGCGGATGACGCCCAAGTACTGGCTCGCCACAGGCAGACGGCACAGCAGCACAGCGTCGAGTTCTTGGCCTTCCTGACGCAGCCAGCGAAACGGATTTCCGTGTTGGTAACGCACGCCGATATTGGCGAGCCTTGCGATATCGGCGGGCGTGGCGAAGCCATCGGCGGCCACGAAATCGATGCGCCATCCTTGTTCGTGCAGCAACTGCATCATCTGCGTCAATCGCATTGAGCCCGAATCGCGAATGGGATCGGGCACCATGCTGTCAACGACCAATATGCGCCGAGTCCCGTTGCCGTCGTGCCCGGGCATCCGTACGTCGACCCCGGTTGCTGCGGCGGTACCCAGCATCGACCGGAAACCCACCCCCTGCTGCAGCAGGCGGTGGAACGCGCCGCGCACGCCACGCTGCGCGATACTGCCTTTGATGCGCCTGGCGAAGTACAGGAGGCGGCTGATCCGCCAAGTGAATGCGTTGTTCACAAATTCTGGTAATTCGGACCCGAACCACCTTCCGGGGTGACCCAGTTGATGATCTGGTAGGGGTCCTTGATGTCGCAGGTCTTGCAGTGGACGCAGTTGGCGGCGTTGATCTGCAGGCGTTTGCCAGCGTCGTCGCTGACGATTTCATAGACGCCCGCGGGGCAGAAGCGCGTGCACGGGTTGCCGTATTCCACCGCGCACTGGGTCACGCACACATTGGTGTCGGCGACGTGCAGGTGGATGGGCTGGTCTTCGTCGTGCTCGGTGGCGGCGAAGTAGACGCCGGCGAGGCGGTCGCGCGGCGGGAGCTCGCGCGGCTGCACGTAGTCGCGTTTGGGCTCTTCGCACTCGCCCAGCTTGTGCAGCGAGGACCAGTCCGCCTTGTTCTTGAGCGTCCACGGCGAGGCGCCGCGCAGCACGGTTTCCCATGCCGCGTTCAGCATGCCGAACCACAGGCCCTTCTTGAAGGCGGGTTTGATATTGCGGACCGATTTGAGCTCGGCCATCACGTCCGAAGCGCGCAGCTTGGCGTCAAAGCCGGCCGGGTTGAGCTGGTTGGCGACCAGGTGTTCGGCGGCGAGCATGCCGCTCTTGATCGCCTGGTGGGTGCCCTTGATCTTGGGCACGTTGAGCAGGCCGGCGGTATCGCCGATCAGCAGGGCGCCAGGCATTTCCACTTTGGGCAGCGACTGGTAGCCACCGGTGACGATGGCACGCGCGCCGGCGGAAAGAATGCTGCCGCCTTCGAGCAAGGACTTCACCGACGGATGGTTCTTCCACTGCTGGAAGGCTTCCCACGGCTGGTAGTTGGGATCGCTGTAATCGAGGCCGCTGACGTAGCCCAGCGCGATGCGATCCTTGTCCAGGTGATAGAGGAAGCTGCCGCCATAAGTGTGATTGTCGGCCGGCCAGCCAAAGCTGTGCACGATCTTGCCCGGCTGCACGCGGCCCGGAGGCAGCTGCCACAGTTCCTTGATGCCGATGGAGTAGCCCTGCGGGTCGCTGTCCTTGTCCAGCGCAAAGCGCTTGATCAGCTGCTTGGTCAGGCTGCCACGGGCGCCTTCGGCCAACACGGTGACCTTGGCCTTGATGTCGATGCCCTGCGTATAGCCGGCCTTGTGCGATCCGTCCTTGGCCACGCCCATGTCGCCGATGCGCACGCCGGAGACGGAGCCGTCGTCGTTGTGGACGGTGTCGGCCGCGGCAAAACCGGGGAATACATCCACGCCCAGCGCTTCGGCCTGCGGCGCCAGCCAGGCGCACATGGCGCCCAGCGACACGATGAAATTGCCGTGGTTGTTCATGCCCGGCGGCACCGGCAGCTTGCGGCCGCCGGTCTTGCTCAGCAGCCAGAATTCATCCTCGGTGGCCGGCACGCAGATGGGCGGCGGATTGTCGCGCCAGCCCGGCAGCAGCGCATCCAGAGGCTGCGGCTCGATCACGGCGCCGGAGAGGATCTGCGCGCCGATGGTCGAGGCCTTCTCGATCACGCACACGCTCGTTTCCGGCTGCAACTGCTTGAGACGGATGGCGAACGCGAGGCCGGACGGGCCTGCGCCAACGACGACGACGTCGTATTCCATGATTTCGCGGTCGCTCACGGCTCACTCCAGCTGATCTTGTACGGCATGCCTACCGTTCTCTGACGTACGGTACGGGTAATCCGGCATTGTCCGGGTTCGGGCCATTGGGGGCAACGGTGGCCGAATCCTTGCAAACCCTTCATGTGTGATGGCGATAATCCCCCCAAAAGCGACCCAGGGAAGAAAGTAATGAATGTGCAGCCCCCGATCAGCGAACTCGACCTGCGTCGCGCCACCATGTGCCAGCTCTTGCACTGGCTGGCGGTGGAGCGCGTGCAGCCGCAGGGGCTGGCCGAGACCTATCTGGAGGCCATCGAGCGCGTCAATCCACAGCTCAATGCCTATGTGAGTCTCAGCTCGGCCATGCTGCAGGAGCAGGCGTTGGCCGCCCAGCATCGCCGCCGCGACGGCGTGATCGGGCGGCTCGACGGTATTCCCATCGCGCTCAAGGACAATTTCGACGTCGCCGGCTGGCCCACCAGCGCCGGCCTTGCGGGGCGGCACCAGCCGGTCGCCGACGATGCCCACGTGGTGTCGCGCTTGCGCGCCTCGGGTGCGGTGTTAATCGGCAAGACCAATATGGACGAGGGTGCGCTGGGCGCGGTGACCAATAATCCGCATTTCGGTGCAACGCACAATCCGCATCGCCATGGCTACACCGCCGGGGGCTCGTCGGGCGGTGCGGCGGCGGCCGTGGCGGCGGGACTCGCGGTGGCTGCCGTGGGTTCGGACAGCCTGGGCTCGATTCGCATCCCGGCCAGCTATTGCGGCGTCTACGCGCTCAAGCCTACCCATGGTGAGATTTCGGCGCGCGGCATGGTGCCGGCGGCGCGACGCCTCGATACGGTGGGCCTGATCGCGCGCAGCGCCGATGACCTGACCGTGTTGCTGCAGGTGCTGGCCGGTTACGACGCCGACGATGCGCGTTCGCGCCGTCGACGCGTTGCCTTGTCGCCGCCGGATTGGGAGCCGGGTCGCCTGCGCGCGGGCTTTCTGCCCAATCTGAGCGCCGTCGGTGTGCACCCGGATGTGATCGAGGTGTTCGAGGCAGCGCTGGCGAAATGGCCGCGCGAGCTCGGCGAACGCCGCACGGTGGATTTCGCCGACTGGGATTTTGCCCGCACGCGTCGCGCCGGCCTGCTGCTGATGGAGGCCGAGATGCTCGGCACCTTCGCCGCCGATCTGGCCAACACGGACGAACGCGCGTCGGAGCATTTCCGTCGGCTGCTGAGTTACGCCGCCGGCAAGAGCGCCGCCGACTACGCGACCGCCGATCGCGTGCTCGATGCCGCCACCTTGAAGATGCGCCGCCTGTTTGCGCAGATCGACGTGCTGGTGCTGCCGACCACGCCGCAGGGTGCATTCCCGCTCGATGGCCCGGTGCCCGATTCGCAGGCGGACCTCACCAGCTTCGCCAGCCTGGCCGGTTGCCCGGCGGTGAACATACCGATGGGCTATCTGCCCGACGGCATGCCGATCGGCCTGCAACTGGTGGGCGCGCGCGGCTCGGACCTGCGGCTGCTGGAGCTGGCTTCCGTGTGCGCCGCGACGCTCGACGTGGAACCGGGATTCCCGGCGATTCGTTGAGGCGAGGCAGGGTGATGGCGTGAGCCTGTTCGATCAGACGACGCCCGTTGGCTGGCAACCCTTGCCGCTGCCGGGCGCTGCGCTTTCGCTGTGGCCGCAGTGGCTGGGCAGTGGCGAAGCCGAAGCGCTGTTTGCCGAACTGCAGTCCACCATTGCGTGGGAAGTTCACCGCATCCGCATCTTCGGGCGCGAAGTGGATTCGCCGCGCCTCAGCTGCTGGATCGGCGACGAAGACGCCAGTTACGTTTATTCGCGCACGCGCTTCGCGCCGCATCCGTGGACGCCGGCCTTGCGCGCCCTACGCGACCGCGTGGCCGCTGCCTGCGATGCGCGCTTCAACAGCGTGCTCGCCAATCTCTACCGCAACGGCCAGGACTCCATGGGCTGGCATAGCGACAACGAGCCGGAGCTGGGGCGCCAACCGGTGATCGCGTCCTTGAGCCTGGGCGCGGCGAGACGCTTTCGCCTGAAGCCGCGCGGCGAGGCGGCGCGTGGCGACGTGCTGGCGATCGAGCTGGAGCACGGCAGCCTGTTGCGCATGGCGGGCGATACGCAGCAACGCTATGTGCATGACCTGCCGAAGACGAGCGCGGCGGTCGGGCCGCGCATCAACCTCACTTTCCGCTGGGTGGATGCCTCGCGGCGCCAGGCCGCGTAGCCTCAGTTCGTCCGCACGTCATGGCCATCGAGTGGCTGCTGCAACGTCCAGTTCACCAGTTGCGAGGCGAGCGCGTCGCTGGCCTGTCCAAACGCTGCAACGACCTGCGGTACCGTCGTGCCGCCCACCGGTTGGGTGATGTCGAAGCGATGCGTGGCCACGATGCGCAGACCGCTGTTCTTCACCAGTCGGGCATCGAAGCGGATCACCACGACGGGCTGTCCGTTCTCATAGACGGACTGGAACGAGCGCAGGTCGCCAGCGAGCGAGTAGTCCGCCTGCAGGCTGGTCTCGTCGCTGCTCAGGCCGGCGATGCGTCCGTTGTCGCGGAAGGCATCCATGATGCGGTTGCGCAGCAAGGTCGTCGCGTTGTCAGCCCAGCGCGCGCCCTGGTACACGCTGACCACATTGCCTTGAGGCAGCACCGCGATGCGCGAGCTGTCGATCATGCGCTCGGCGTTGGGCGTATCCACCCGCAACGACCAGTTCACCGCAGACGCGCCGTCGCGTGGCAGCGGCGTGGACGGCAGTCGGTAGACATCGGGTGATTCCGCCTTGGGCAGGATCGTACAGGCGCCGAGCAGCGCGATCGCTGCACAGACACTCAGGCGCAGGTGCAACCTCATGGCACAAACTCCTTGCTACGGTCGCGGCCGAGCAGGAAGCCCGCCGGGTTTTCGTCGAGGCGGCGTGACACGCCGCGCAGCGAGCCGGCCGCATCGCGCAATTCGCGCACGGCCGGGCCCAGTTCACTGAAGCCCTGCAGGCCGCCGTTGATGGCGGCACGGTTGTCGCTGAGCAGACGGTCGATATCCGCGGCGGAATGGTCGAGCGAGGCCATGGCGTTGCGCGCGCTTTCCAGCGCGGCGCGCGCCTGGTTGTCCACCAGGCCGTTCGCATTGCGTACCAGCTGGTTGGTCTGCGCCAAGGTCTCATTGGCCTGCTTGCTCGCCTGCGCCAGCTGCTGAAGCAACTGGTGAATGTCCTCGCGCTGATCGGCGACGGTGCCGGTGATCTGGTCCAGGTGCTGCAGCGTGCGGCTGATGCGATCGGCGTTTTCCGGCGAGAGCAGCATGTTCGCCTTCGCCACCACTTCATTGATGTTGGTCACCAGGTCTTCGCCGTTGGCCAGAATCTGGCTGAGCGGGGAAGGGTCGGCCACGATCACCGGCAACTGGTCGTCCTTCGACACTAGTGGCGGGCTGTTGGGCGAACCGCCGCTGAGCTGGATGACGGACAAGCCGGTCACGCCGGTCAGGGTGAGCTTGGCATGCGTGTCCTGCTTCACCGGAACGTCGCCGCCAAGACGAATGCGCGCCAGCACTTTGCGCGGATCCTGCGGGTCCAGCTTGAGCTGGGTGACGGCGCCTACCTTGATGCCGTTGTACTGCACCGCGCTGCCCTGCGAGAGGCCGCTGACCGCTTCGTTGAACACGATCTGATAATCGGTGAACTGGCGGTCCGAACTGGACTTGGCCAGCCACAGCGCGAACAGCAGCGCGGCGGCGACCACGATCACCGTGAACAGGCCTATGAGTACGTGATGGGCACGCGTTTCCATGTCATTTCACCTCGGAATTCGAATCGCGTTCGTGCGCCTCTTCGGCGGCGCGGCCACGCGGGCCGTGGAAATAGGCTTGCACCCATGGATCGGGGTAGCGAGCAACCTCGTCGAGTGGGCCTACCACCAGCACCTTCTTCTGCGAGAGCACCGCCACGCGATCGCAGATGGTGTAGAGCGTGTCCAGATCGTGGGTGACCAGGAATACGGTGAGGCCCAATGCATCGCGCAGGGTGAGGATCAACTGATCGAACGCCGCCGCGCTGATCGGATCCAGGCCTGCCGTAGGTTCGTCCAGGAACAGGATTTCCGGATCCAACGCCAGCGCACGCGCCAGCGCCGCGCGCTTCACCATGCCACCGGAAAGCTCGGATGGAAATTTGGTTTCCGTGCCCATCGGCAGGCCGGCGAGCGCCAGTTTCACGCCGCCCAGGTGCTGCGCATCGGGGCGGGTGAGCCCGGCGTGTTCGATCAGCGGCATCGCCACGTTCTCCACGATATTGAGTGAGGAGAACAGTGCGCCATTCTGGAACAGCACCCCGAAGCGCCGCTCCACGCGGGAGCGCTGCTCGGGCGACAGGCTCAGCAGGTCCTGGCCGAACACGTGCACGTGTCCGGAGGTCGGGCGTTGCAGCCCCACGATGCTGCGCAGGAGCACGGACTTGCCCGTACCCGAGCCGCCGACTACGCCAAGGATTTCGCCGCGGCGCACATCCAGGTCCAGGTGCTCGTGCACGATCTGCGTGCCGAAGCGGTTCACCAGGTGACGAACCTCGATCACGTTCTCGGCGGTTTGCGGTTTGGCGACGGCGTTCACCAGCCCATCTCCATATAGAAGAGTGCGGCCAGCGCATCGATCAGGATCACCACGAAGATCGACTGCACCACGCTGGAGGTGGTGTGTTCGCCCACCGATTCGGCACTGCCGCTGACCTTGAAACCTTCCAGGCAACCGATCACCGCAATCAGGAAGGCGAACACCGGCGCCTTGGCGATGCCAACCAGGAAGTTCTTCACCCCGATATCCGACTTCACCAGGTTGATGAACATCACCGGCGGTATGTCGAGCACCATGGCGCAGACCAGCCCGCCGCCGATCAGGCCGGCAATCATCGCCAGAAAGGTGAGCATCGGCAGCGAGGCAAGCATGGCCAGCACCCGTGGCAGCACCAGCAGTTCCATCGGGTCGAGGCCGAGCGCGCGGATCGCGTCGATCTCCTCGTTCGCCTTCATCGAGCCGATCTGCGCGGTGAACGCGCTGGCGGTGCGACCGGCCAGCAGGATGGCAGTGAGCAGCACGGCGAACTCGCGCAGGAACGAAAACGCCACCAGATCCACGGTGTAGATGGTGGCGCCAAAGTCCGCCAGCACGGTCGACCCCAGGAAGGCCACCACCGCGCCCACCATGAAGGTGAGCAGCATCACGATGGGCACGGCATCCAGGCCGGTCTGCTCGATATGCGCCACCAGGGAGGTGACGCGCCAGCGACGCGGGCGCCAGACGGTCTGCACAAAGGTCTGCAGAGTGAGACCGATGAAGCCCAGCAGCTGCACCTGTTGGTGCCAGACGTTGTCCATCGCCGCGCCGATACGCGCCAGCAGCTCGCTCACGGTGTTGTGGCGGCGCCTGGATTTGGGCTTGACGTAGCTGGCCATCGCCTTGCCGACGGTCTGCAGCAACGCGCGCTGGGCGGCGGGCAGGGTCGGATCCTGGGTGGCCAGGTCGCCCAGCCGTTCGGCGCCCAACAGGCCGGCCAGCAGCGCGGCGCCGGCCGTATCCAGCGCACCCAGGGCGCTCAAATCGATCGGCGTGTTGTGATGGAGGTGGCGCTTGAGCGCATCGACCGCGCGCTCCAGCACGGCGTAGTGGGCCAGGGTCCAGTCGCCTGCCACACGCAGGCGTGGGGGCGTGGCCGTGGCATCGAGTTGTGCGCTTCCTGTCGCCATCGATGTACTCATGAAGCTCGATCTTAGTGGAGTGTGGCCTAGATCAGGTGACGAAACGATGGTGAGGTCATCGCCGATGGACCTGATGCGTTTTGGTACGTCCTGTCGATGCCGTGCCTGTCACGGCGCCCATTTTCCGCTAGATTCCTCCCTTGACCGCGCGCCCCCAGGCGCTATCGGACCCAGGAAACAGTGACGCCACGCATGCCTTCCATGTCCCATCTGGACGCCCTCGAAGCCGAGAGCATCCACATCTTTCGCGAAACGGCGGCCGCTTTCGAGCGCCCCGTGATGTTGTATTCGATCGGCAAGGATTCGTCCGTCCTGTTGCATCTGTTGCGCAAGGCGTTTTATCCGGCCCGGCCGCCGATGCCCTTGCTGCATGTGGATACGACCTGGAAGTTCCGCGAGATGATCGCCTTCCGTGACCAGGTGGCCGCCGAGGGTGATGTGCAGGTGCTGGTGCATATCAACCAGGACGGCGTGCGCCAGGGCATCTCGCCGCTGACCCACGGCTCGGCAGTACACACCGACGTGATGAAGACGGTCGCCCTCAAGCAGGCGCTGGATCAGTACGGCTTCGATGCCGCCATTGGCGGCGCGCGGCGCGACGAGGAAAAATCCCGCGCCAAGGAGCGCGTGTTCTCCTTCCGCAATGCGCAGCATCACTGGGACCCCAAGCATCAGCGGCCCGAGTTGTGGCACACCTTCAATACGCGCATCCACAAGGGCGAAAGCGTGCGCGTGTTCCCGCTGTCCAACTGGACCGAGATGGATGTGTGGCACTACATCCGTCGCGAGAACATTCCGGTGGTGCCGCTGTACTTCGCCAAGCCGCGCCCAGTGGTGGCCCGTGATGGCGCGCTGATCATGGTCGATGACGAGCGCTTCACCCTGCGCGATGGCGAAACGGTCGAGCTGCGCGAGGTGCGCTTCCGCACCCTGGGCTGCTATCCGCTGACCGGTGCGGTGGAGTCGTCGGCCGACACGCTGGACAAGATCATTGACGAGATGGCCGCGTCCCGCACCTCGGAACGCCAGGGCCGGGTAATCGACAACGACGGCAGCGCCTCGATGGAACGCAAGAAGCAGGAGGGGTATTTCTGATGGCTACGCTGGACGCCACCCCGACCCTCATTGAGGACACCAACCTGCTGCGCTTCATCACCTGCGGCAGCGTCGACGACGGCAAGAGCACGCTGCTCGGCCGGTTGCTCTACGACGCCGGCATGGTGCCGGACGACCAGCTCGCCGCGCTCGCCCGCGACAGCCGCAAGCTGCATGCGGAGGCTGCGGACGCGTTGGATTTTTCGCTGCTCACCGATGGCCTGGACGCCGAGCGCCAGCAGGGCATCACCATCGACGTCGCCTACCGCTACTTCCACACGCCGCGGCGCAGCTTCATCGTGGCCGACTGCCCCGGGCACGAGCAGTACACCCGCAACATGGCCACCGGCGCCTCCAACGCCCAACTGGCGGTGGTGCTGGTCGATGCGCGCAAGGGGCTGCTGCCGCAGACGCGCCGGCACAGCTATATCTGCGCCCTGATGGGCATCCGCCAGGTGGTGCTGGCGGTGAACAAGATGGACCTGGTGGATTGCCGCGAGGACATCTACGCCGCCATCGCCCATGAGTACCGCGAGCTTGCCACCCAATTGGGTATCACCACGGTGCATTGCCTGCCGGTGGTGGCGCCGGGCGGCGACAACGTGGGTCATCGCTCGACGCGCATGCCCTGGTATCAGGGTCCCAGTTTGCTCGAGCTGCTGGAGTCGGCCGACATGACCGCCACGCAGGCGCAGGACTTCCGCATGCCGGTGCAATGGGTCAATCGCCCCGATGCATCGTTCCGCGGCTATGCCGGCACGGTGTGCGGTGGTCGTCTGACCGTGGGTTCGGAGATCGTGGTGCAGCCGGCGATGCGCCGCGCACGCGTGGAACGCATCGTGACGGCCGACGGCGATCTGTCCGAAGCCGTGGCTGGCCAGGCGGTGACGCTCACGCTCGACCGCGAGGTCGATGTGAGCCGCGGCGACGTGATCGCCGACGCCGCGTGCCCCGCGCCGGTGGCCGACCAGTTCGCCGCCCACGTGCTGTGGATGGGCGACGAATCGCTGCTGCCCAACCGTGCCTATTGGATGAAGATCGGCACCCGCACGGTCAACGCGCGGGTCACCTCGATCAAGCACAAGGTGGACGTCAACACCCAGGCGGAACTTGCCGCCCGCCGCCTGGAGCTCAACGAGGTCGGTTACTGCAACATCGACCTGGACCACGCCATCGCGTTCGAGTCCTACCGGGACAACCGCACGCTGGGCAGTTTCATCCTGATCGATCGCACCACCAACGCTACGGTGGCCTGCGGCATGCTGGACTTCGCGCTGCGCCGCGCCTCCAACGTGCACTGGCAGCACACCGACCTGGACCAGGAAGCGCGCAGCCTCAGCAAGGGTCAGCAGGCGCGCTGCCTGTGGTTCACCGGTTTGTCCGGCGCGGGCAAGTCGACCGTGGCCAACCTGGTCGAGCGCCGCCTGCATGCGCTCGGTTACCACACCTATATGTTGGACGGCGACAACCTGCGCCATGGCCTCAACAAGGACCTGGGCTTCACCGCCGAGGCGCGCGTCGAAAACGTGCGCCGCGTCGCCGAGGTGGCACATCTGATGGTCGATGCCGGGCTGATCGTGCTGGTCTGCGTAATCTCGCCGTTCCAGAGCGAGCGCCGCTTCGCCCGCGGTTTGTTTGGCGAAGGTGAATTCCTCGAGGTGTTCGTCGACACCACGCTGGAAGAATGCGAGCGCCGCGATCCCAAGGGGCTCTACCGCAAGGCGCGAGCCGGCGAGATCTTCAACTTCACCGGCATCGACTCGCCGTACGAAGCCCCGGAGCATGCCGAGCTGCATCTGCTCACGGCGGGCCTGCGCGCGGAGCAGCTCGCCGAGCAGGTGGTGGAGCAGTTGCTTGCCGGGCAAGGTCACGCGCCGCGCTGAGCCAGCCGCGACATGCCAAGCTCGTCATCCCGGCGCAGGCCGGAATCCAGTTGCGACGCGATGGGTCGTCGCCGCAGCTTCCAACGCAGGCTGGCGTGAGGCGATAGCCGGACGCTCGGCAACTGGATTCCGGCCTGCGCCGGAATGACGGCTAGGAAAGGTCTCAGCACTTTGCCGTCGATCCGCCTGGATGCTGCGTCGCAAGATGTTCAGCGATACGCCCCCGCACGGCGCTCGGCTTGGAATGTATCCGTGCGCCCGGCGATAATGTTTCTTTCCCCAGAGCACGACTGCGATGACCGACAAGACCGTACTCAATGACACCCATCGTGCGCTCGGCGCGCGCATGGTCGATTTCGGCGGCTGGGACATGCCGATCAACTACGGCTCGCAGATCGAGGAACACCATGTCGTGCGCCGTGACGCCGGCATGTTCGACGTCTCCCACATGACCGTGGTCGACCTGCACGGCGCACGCACGCGCGAGTTCCTGCGCCACTTGCTGGCCAACAGCGTGGACAAGCTGAAGGTGCAGGGAAAGGCGCTGTACTCCTGCATGCTCAACGAGCAGGGCGGCGTGATCGACGACCTGATCGTCTACTTCCTGGGCGAGGAGTTCTTCCGCCTGGTGGTGAACGCGGCCACCCGTGAGAAGGATCTCGCCTGGATCGCCAAGCAGGCCAAGGCGTTCGACGTGGAGGTCAAGGAGCGTCCGGACTACGCCATGATCGCCGTGCAGGGTCCGAACGCCCGCGCCAAGGTGATCGGCCTGCTGGCCGAGGTGGATCACGAGCGCATGAAGAAGCTCGGCAAGTTCGCCGCCGCCGCTGCCCAAGGGCCGCATGGCATGCCGCTGTTCGTGGCCCGTACCGGCTACACCGGCGAAGACGGTTTCGAAATCATCGTGCCGCAGGAGCACGCCGTCGCCTTGTGGCAGGCGCTCGCCGCCGCCGGTGTCGCGCCAGCCGGCCTGGGTGCGCGCGACACGCTGCGTCTTGAGGCAGGCATGAACCTCTATGGCCAGGACATGGACGACACCGTGTCGCCGTGGGAAGCGAACCTGGGCTGGACCATCGCACTGGACGAAGGGCGAGACTTCATCGGCCGCCAGGCGCTCGAAGCGCAGAAGGCGGCAGGTGTAAAGCGCGTGATGGTCGGCCTCGTGCTCGACGACAAAGGTGTGCTGCGTCACGGTCAGGCCGTGCTCACCGCCAACGGCGCCGGCGAGATCCTGTCCGGCAGCTTTGCGCCGACGCTCAACAAGGCGGTGGCGTTTGCACGCATTCCGGTCGGCGAGCCGGGCGAGGTGCGCGTGGATATCCGCGGCCGCGAAGTGCCGGTACGCATCGTCAAATACCCCTTCGTGCGCGACGGCCAACCCTGCGAAGGCATCTGACTTCAGGCCTCAACGCGGCACGGGCGCAGCCCGTGTTGCCCATCGGGTGAAGGCGGCTAGAATTGGCGCTCCACCCACGACCCATACCAACGACTGGATCCGATCATGAGCGAGATTCCCGGCGATCTGAAATTTCTCAAGTCCCACGAATGGGCCCGCGTCGAAGACGACGGCCTGGTACGCGTGGGTATCTCCGACCACGCCCAGGGCCAGCTCGGTGACCTGGTGTACGTCGAGCTGCCGGAGATCGGCGCGAGCGTGCAGGCCGGTCACGGCGTTGCCGTGGTCGAGTCGGTCAAGGCCGCTTCCGACATCTACAGCCCGGTCTCCGGCGAGATCGTGGCGGTCAACGAAGAGCTCAACGACAAGCCTGAAACGATCAACGAAGACGCCTTCGGCAACGGCTGGATCTTCCTGGTCCGCGCCAGCGACCGCGGCGAACTCGATGAGCTGCTCGATGCCGACGCCTATGCCGAACTGGTCGAAAACGAAGACCACTAAGCCCTGACGTTCGATGCTGCACCCGATGCCGGCCGCCTCAAGCGGCCGGCTTCTTTTTGACTCGCGGACAGGTTTTTTTCGAGACGCAAAGAACCGATTCGGTAGGGTTCGGACGCATCGATTTTTACGTTGAAGTTATCGCCGTCCATGCCGATAGAAGTCCAACACGGCGATCCGGTGAGCCGGGGTCGCGTCGCGAGTCGACCCTCTTCGACGCCTCCGAGCTCGTCCAAGACGGTCCGGAACGACCCTCCGGGCCGGCCTCTGAAAAAATAAATTCAGTCGCCTTTCGTTCATCAAAAGGGGTATGCCGGGGAGGGCTCCGGCATGTCGTTGATGTGTCTCGACTTGTGAGACGCACGGCTGTTAGGCGCCTGCGCATGGAAAAGACAAAATGGCTTGTTTTAAGCGGTTTTGTCGGGGTCCAGGTAATCAAACAGGCATTAACATCTGGAGGTATGGACGTCCAAATGAAAATGCCTTCAAACCCCCGTAAGGCCTTGTCTGGCGGGGGTTTGGACCCTCCCGGGGGTAGATGAAACGGATTGATTTAATGGTTAAAATCAATTGACAGCTGAAATCTTCAGGAATAGCTTTCGCATCGGAACACGGAGAACGGGTGCCATGGCAACATCGAAATTCATCAAGCCTTATGTCGATCATGGAGAGAAGGCCGGCGCAGTACGCAAGATCACGGTCTCGATCCCATTGCACATCTTGAGGCCCTTGTCTGACGAACGCACCCGTCGTCAGGTGAACAATCTTCGGCACGCCACGAACAGCGATCTGCTGGTTGAGGCGTTCCTGCACGCTTTTACTGGGCAACCACTGCCAACTGATGAGGAGCTGAGACGAACTATGGCCACTGCCAAGAAAGCCACCGCAAAGAAGGCCGCCAAGAAGGCGTCCAAGAAGACCGCCGTGAAGAAGACCGCTGCCAAGAAGCCGGTCGCCCGCAAGCCGGCCGCCAAGAAGGCTGCCAAGAAGGTCGCCAAGAAGGCTGTTGCTAAGAAGCGCCCGGCCGCTGCCAAGAAGGCTGCCGTGAAGAAGGTCGCGACCAAGAAGGTTGCGAAGAAGGCTGTTGCTAAGAAGCGCACCGTGAAGAAGGCTGCCGCTGCCAAGGTCGTCAAGGCGACCAAGGCTGCGAAGGCCCCCAAGGCTACCAAGGCCCCCAAGGCCAAGAAGTAAGCTTTAAGCTTTACTCTTAATAACAAGCAAGAACGACTTTTCTCCCCGCGGTGCCCAGCGCGGGGAGAGTCCTTCGAAAGAGCGACTCGTCCCGGCCCTTGCCGGGACGCTTCGTTTCCGGGGTAAGAAAATCCGGGGTAAGAAAATTCAGGGTAGGAAAATTTCCTAACCGCGACGGTCAGGCGTCAGCGACGCCCGAGCCAGCCCAATACGACGCGATGTGCGGCTAGTCGCCGACACGACGAACGATTTGCCGTAGTGCTGCATTACGGTTACCTTTCACACATCCGCGCCGCGGTGGCCTGGGGAGGCTGCCGCTCCTGGATTCACAGGGGGAAAAAGCGCGGGTATCTGATGCCACTCGGTGAGAGATCATGGATACCCGAAACAAACGTCATGCGCGTCATTACGCGCGTGGGGCCATTCGGCCCGCTGCCATTGCCATTGTTGCTGTCGTTGCCGTACTTGCCGCAGCTTCATGGTTCCTCATCATCAAACCGCACCAGGACCTGGTCGACGCCGACGTCGGTGCGCATCCGTCCACGCCGGTAAAGGCGGGCGCCGAAGCACCGCCGCCGCCCGTCAACGTGGCCGCCATGAGCATGAACCAGCTGCTCTCGGAAGCCCGCAAGGCAGTCAACGAACAACGTCTGCTGGCACCGGCCGGCAACAACGCGTTCGAGTTCTATCTGAAGGTGCTGGAGAAGCAACCCGGCAACCAGGTGGCCACCGATGCGCTGCGCGAGACCTTTCCGGTGGGCGCGAGCGTGGCCGAACAGGCGATCAACCAGCGCGACTTCAACGAAGCCCAGCGACAGATCGATCTGTTGACCAAGGCCGACCCGGCGAACTACACGCTGACCATCCTGCGCTCCAAGCTCGATGCCCAGCGCAAGTTGCTCGATCGCGAGCAGCAGCTGGCCTCGGACAAGGAGAAGCAACAGCAGCTGGCCACGCAGAAGGCTGCATCGGACAAGGCCGATGCCGATCGCCTTGCCGCGGAGGCCCAGCAGAAGGCGGTAGCCGACCAGCGTGCGGCACAGGCACGCGCAGCTCAGCAGCAACAGGCGGCGGAAGCCGCTCGCCAGCAGCAGAACTCGTCCGCGACCGCCAGCACCGGCAACACGGCGTCCGCGAGCGCCGGCGGTACGCATCCGGCCGTGCTGTTGCGTAATGTGCCGCCGCGTTATCCGACCACCGCTGTTCGCGCGAACCAGGAAGGCTGGGTGGAAGTAGCCTTCACCATCACGCCGGAAGGCACGGTGGACGATGTGAAGGTGGTGGATGCCGAGCCGCGTCACGTGTTCGATCGCGCAGCTACCGAGGCGGTGAGCCGCTGGAAGTTCCAGCCGGCCACCCAGGACGGCAGTCCGGTGCCGTCGCAGGACAAACGCCGCATCGTGTTCAAGCTCAACTGACGGACGGGCCGCGCCCGCGGCCCGTACCCGCCAACGCAAAGCGCCGCATGGAAACATGCGGCGCTTTTTTTATGGACCGGTGGCTAGCGCTTGCTGCCGTGTGCCGTGGCCGCGCTCTTGCTCTTCTTGCGTGTCTTGCCCTTGGCCGTGTTGGCGGCGGGTGCGTCGCTTTCGATGCCCGCCCAGTCCACGTGCGGGAGACCGAGCAGGCTGTCGAACACCATCGGCAGCAGGCCGGCGGGCAGCGGATCGGCGGAGTTCCACATCATCACCAGGCCTACGTGCTGCCTGGGCAGGAAGCCGATCATGGTGCGATAGCCTTCGACCGCGCCGGCGTGGAAGATCATCGTTTCGCCTTCATAGTCGAACACGCGCCAACCCAGCGCATAGGAGGCATCCTCCAGCCGCGCGCGACGCCAGGGCGCCGAATGCATTTCGACCGGCGTGGACACTTCCGGTGCGTGCAGCGTCTTGAGCAGCGCCGTCGGCAGCACATCCGGGCGACCGCCCATCTGTGCGATCAACCACTGCTCCATGTCCTTCAGGCTCGCATTGACGCCCGCCGCGGGAGCCACGCGGTAATAGGCATCCTTCGGCTCGAACGGAATCCAGCCGTTGCTGCTGGGGCGATGCGGGCGCGCCCAGCTCTTGCTTGCTTCCAGTGCTTCGCGACCGTAGCTCGCGGTTTTCATGCCCAGCGGGAAGAAGATGTTCTTGTCGACTTGGCGGGTGAAGAAGTCGCCGGTCTGCGCATACACCACGTCGCCGATCAGGCTGAAGGCGATGTTTTGATAGCCATAGCACTGACCCACATCGCAGGTAAGCGAGACCTCGTCGAGCCGGCGCACCAGCTCTTCGTAGGGCACGTTGTCCTCGAGCATGCTGTCGTAGGTGTTCTTGGGCAGGCCCAGGCGTTGGCCGAGAATGTCGCGCACCGTTGCCTGCTGCGCAGCGCTGTCGCTCTTGAGCCGGAAGAACGGCAGCACATTGACGAGCTTGGTATCCCAGGACAGCTTGCCATCGCTCACCAGGACGCCCGTGAGGGCCGTGGCGAACGCCTTGGATAGCGATGCCAGCCGGAACACCGTCGCGGGCGTCACCGGCTCGCGCGTGGCGGCGTTGGCGTAGCCGATGGTGTCCTCGAATACGACTTTGTTGTCGGCCACCACCGCGGTCGCCAGGCCTGCCACGACGTTGCGCTGATCCACTTGCTCCAGCCACTGCTGATAGGCGCCCAGCGTGTCCTTCATGCGATCGGCAGGCACGCCCGGCGATGGCGCGGAAACATTGGCGTCGTTCGCCGGCGTCGCCGCGTGTGCGGCGGGCAGGGCGGCGGCCCATCCCAGGGCGGCGGCAATGAGCAGTGGAAGCGTGCGTAACGTCATGCTGTTCGAATGGCTGGGCGTCGCGTGACGCGGGTCGAAGGACAGCTCGGAGCGAGCTGGGCGTTGAGCCAGGTCGATCCATGACGGCCGCCGGAGAGTAGCGCAGGAAACGGGGAAAATCCTCTGCCCATACGGCTGATGGATCTACTGGGACAACGCCGCGGCCTGCTTGGTTTCATTCAGGATCAGCGCGCTGGCGCGCTCGGCGATCATGATCACCGGTGCGTTGGTGTTGCCGCTGGGCAGGCTGGGCATCGCCGACGCATCGACTACGCGCAGGTTCTGCACGCCACGTACACGCAGCTCGCTGTCCAGCGGTGCGTCGCTGTCGCTGCCCATGCGGCAGGTCCCTACCGGGTGATAGATGGTCTCAGCCTTGCGCCGGATGAAGTCGGTGTACTCGGCATGGCTGGCGATTGCCCGCTCCGGAAAAACTGGCGCGCCTCGAAATGGGTTGAACGCCGGCTGGGAGAGGATCTCGCGCGACAGACGGGCGCCTTCGATCATGCGCTCAAGGTCGTGCCCCTCGCCATCGCCCAGGTAATTGGCATGGATGGCGATTGGTTCGGCGGGATCTGCCGAGCGCAGGCGCAGTGTGCCGCGACTGCGCGGATGCAGGTAGCAGGCATGCACCGTATAGCCGTAACCGGGCAGTCGATGGCGGCCGTGGTCATCCAGCAGCGCCGGCACAAAATGGAACTGCAGGTCGCAGCGCTCGTCCGTGGCCAGTCGGCTGCGCACGAAGCCGCCGGCCTCGGCGATGTTGGAGGTGCCCGGCCCGTCGCGATGACGCAGGAAGCGCCAGCCCGCCGCCAGTTCGTTGAGATGGTCGTAGGTGATCTTCCGCGTGCTGCCGTCGAGCGTGCAGATGTCCAGGTGATCCTGCAGGTTCGCGCCCACGCCGGGCTGATCGGCCTGCACGGCAAGGCCGTGTTCGCGTAAATGATCGGCTGGCCCTATGCCGGAGAGCATCAGCAGCTGCGGCGTGTTCACCGCGCCGCCGGCAAGGATCACCTCGCCGCCTTCAATCAGCGCATCGCTGCCTTGCAGTTGCACCCCGACAGCGCACCCTTGGGCAATCACCACGCGCGCCACCAGGGCGCCAGTACGCACCTCGAGATTTGGGCGCTCCTTCGCCGGTCGCAGATAAGCCACTGCGGTGGAGCAGCGTGCGCCGTTGCGCTGGGTCACCTGATACAGGCCAAAGCCGTCCTGCCTCGGACCATTGAAGTCGTCGTTGCGTGCGTAGCCGGCGCTCACGGCGCTGTTGATGAATACCTCGGATAACCCATTGCGATAACGGAGGTCGCTGACGCCGAGCGGGCCGCCGCTGCCGTGCAGGCTGCTCGCACCGCGCGTGTTGTCTTCGCTGCGCAGGAACCACGGCAGCACCTGCTCCCATGACCAGCGCGCGTCACCGGTGGCCTGTGCCCAGCGATCGTAGTCACCCGGCACGCCGCGGGCATAGCACATGGCGTTGATCGAACTGGAGCCGCCCAACGTCTTGCCGCGGGGCCACCACAGCGTGCGGCCCTGCAGCTGCTCTTGCGGTTCGGTGCGGTAGTTCCAGTTTAGGCGCCGGTTGTTGGCCAGGCGCGCGATGCCTGCCGGCATATGGATGAGCGGATGCCAGTCCGAAGGCCCGGCTTCGAGCAGCAGCACGCGCTTGCTACCGTTGGCGCTCAGGCGGTTGGCCAAGACGCAACCGGCTGAGCCGGCGCCGACGATGATGATGTCGTATGTCATCCTGATCCCCCGGTCCTTGTCGGTGTTCGCTAGGCCGCATGCTAGTCTGTGACGGACCCCCGCTGGAAACGCCGGTGAATACCCCCCGACCTGCCGCAGCGAACGAAGGCCTCGCGTCGATCCTCTCGGCAGTGGCCTTCTTCTTCGTGATGACGGCTTACTACATCATCCGGCCTGTGCGCGACCAGCTCAGCGGCGCCGTCGGATCCCAATCGCTACCCCTGTTCTACGCCAGCACCTTCGGCGTGATGCTGTTGCTGACGCCGGTGTTCGGCGCGCTGGTCTCGCATTTTTCGCGCAAGCGGCTGCTCGGCTGGAGCTACAGTTTCTTCGTCGCCTGCCTGCTCGCCTTCGTGCCGGCCTTCATGGCGCAGGATCGTATCGGCGCGCGCACGCTCGGCGTGGGCTTCTTCATCTGGGTCAGCGTGTTCAACCTGTTCGTGGTGTCGCTGTTCTGGAGCTTCATGGCGGACATCTTCAAGAGCGTGCAGGCGCGGCGCGTGTTCCCGCTGATCGCGCTGGGAGGGATGGCCGGTGCGATCTTCGGGCCGCTGGTGACCAAGTTTCTGGTGCAGATCATCGGCGTGGCCTCGCTGCTGGTGGTGTCGGCGGTGGCGCTGATGATTGCGCTGACGTTGTTGGTGACCCTGTCGTCGCGACACGATTGCCGCGATGAGGCACGCAACGATGAGCCCATCGGCGGTTCGCTGTGGGCCGGCATCAAGGAATTGTGGACGCGCCCGTTCCTGCGCTACATGGCGGTGCTGATGGTGCTGGGCGATGGCATCGGCACGCTGGCTTACGCGCTGATGGCCGACTACACCAAGGCGCACCTGCCGGATCGGGTGGCGCGCACTTCGTTCTACAACGACCTGGATCTCTACGCGAACCTGCTCGGCGCGGTGCTGCAACTGACACTGACGCGCTGGCTGCTGGTGCGCAAGGGAGCGGGTCCGGGCCTGGTGCTGCCTTCGCTGGTGAATTTCGTGCTGCTGGTGCTGCTGGTGATCGTGGGTATTGGCAACGTCAGCTTGTTCGGTGCGATGGTGCCCATGCTCTCGATCATGCTGGTCGGCTCGCGCGGCTTCGCCTATGGCATGACCAAGCCGGCAGTCGACGCGCTATACACCCGTGTGCCGCGCGAGACGCGCTACAAGGGCAAGAACTTCGTGGAGACGGCGATCTGGCGATTCGGCGATGTGCTGGTCACCAGTGGCGTGAGCGTGCTGGGCACGCTGGGCATGGCAGCCACCGGCATGGCCGGCATCGGTGCGGGCGTCGCGGTAGTGGCCACCTGGGTGGCCGCGCGCGCCGGTCATTCTCCCGACCTGCTGCCGGAGCAGCGGGTCGGAGAGGACGCGGCCGCGGAGGCCGAAGCCGCCAAAGCCTGAGCAAGACTCAGCTGGTGATGTAGCGCTGCAGTTGTTCGATCTGTTCGGCCTGGGCGTCGATCACTTCCTTCACCAGGTCGCCGATGGAAATCACACCCACGACCCGTTCGCCGGTCACCACGGGCAGGTGGCGGATGCGGCTGTCGGTGCACAGGCGCATGCAGTCGAACACGTCGGTATCGGGTCCCACCGTCAGCGGCGGGCTGCTCATGATTTCCGAAACCGCGGTCTGCGCGGAGGAGCGGCCCTGCAGGATCACCTTACGCGCGTAGTCACGTTCGGAGACGATGCCTACCAGCCGGTCCTCGCGCATCACCAGCAGCGCGCCGACGCGGCGCTCGGCCATGTGCTTGATCGCTTCAAGCACGGGCGCGTCCGGTGCAATGCTGAAAATGTCGGTGCCCTTGCCTTCCAGCAAATGCTTGACTTGTCGCATGCTTGAACCTCCCAGGAGGCCGCCGATCGGCCGCATGCAGGGAGTCTAGCGCCGCCGCGTAGACGTGGTGTTGGCCCGATGTGAAGCGCGCAGCGAAAGCCGCTCAGGACTTGGGACGCGCGCCGTAGCGCTCTTCGATGAAGTACAGCGGACGCTGTTTGCTCTCGGCGTAGTTGCGCCCCAGGTACTCGCCGATCACGCCCAGTGCGAGCAGCTGCACGCCACCCATGAAGAGGATCACCACCATCAGCGACGGGTAGCCGCGCACCGGATCGCCAAGCAGCAGGGCCTTGCCGAACACCCACAGGCCGAAGCCAAAGGCGAGTAGCGAGGCGAGCACGCCTGTCCAGGTGGCCAGCCGCAGGGGCGCGGTGGAGAACGAGGTAAAGCCTTCAATGGCCAGCTGCAGCAGACGCCAATAATTCCATTTGCTGGCGCCAGCCTGGCGTGGCTCGCGCAGGTAATGGACGGCTGTCTGCCGGTAGCCGATCCAGGTGAACAACCCCTTCATGAAGCGCTGGCGTTCGTGCAGCTGGCGCAAGGCGTCCAGCGCGCGGCGCGACAGCAGGCGGAAATCGCCCGTGTCACGCGGCACCTTGATATCGGAAACCTGCTCCATGCTGCGATAGAACAGGGCCGAGGTGAAACGCTTGAAGCCGGTTTCGCCCTGGCGCGCGCTACGCTTGGCATAGACCACATCGAAACCCTCGTGCCAGCGTTCCACCAGCGAGGGAATCAGCTCCGGCGGGTCCTGCAGGTCGGCATCGATCACGATGGCGGCATCGGCATCGACCTGGTCCAGGCCGGCGGTCAGCGCCGCTTCCTTGCCGAAGTTGCGCGAGAGTTTGATCGCGCCGACGCGGGCGTCGCCGGTGGCCAGGTTGCTGATCAGTTCCCAGGTGGCGTCGGTGCTGCCGTCATCGACGTAAAGCACGTCGCATGAGAACGGCAGTTCGTCCAGCACCCGGCTCAGCCGGAGATGGAAGCTCGGCAGCACGGCCGCCTCGTTATAGGCAGGCACGACAACGGTTAGGCGTGACATGGCAGGCGCGACGATTCCCCAGAGAGTGGGCGCATGCTAGTGCACTGCCTGGTCGCGGAGCGAGCCTCAGTGTCGCCGCGTGTCGCGCGGGGCCTGTCGGCTCTGCAGGTAACCCGGGCCGCCCAGTTGCCCCATCTGCTGCTGGATCCAGTTCGCACGGCTCTGCACGTAAGGCGTGGGGCGATCCGCGTGGAAGCGGCGAGGGCTGGGCAGCACCGCGGCGAGACGGGCCGCCTGTGCCGCGCCAAGGCGCGACGGGGCCATATGGAAGTACGCGTCGCTGGCCGCGCCCACGCCGTAGATGCCATCGCCCAGCTCGGCGATGTTCATGTACACCTCGAGGATGCGCTGCTTTGGCCAGGTCAGTTCGATCAGCACGGTGAAATACGCTTCCAGCCCTTTGCGGATGAAACTGCGTCCGTTCCACAGGAACAGGTTCTTGGCCGTCTGCTGGCTGATCGTGCTGGCGCCGCGCAGGCGACGGCCTTCGTCGGCGGCATCGACGGCGGTCTGGATAGAGTCGAAATCAAAGCCGTGGTGGTAGGGGAACTTCTGGTCCTCGCCGGCCACCATCGCTAGAGGCACATACGGTGAGACCTGACTCCAAGGCACCCAGCGATGCTGCAGGCGAAAGTCTTTCTCGCCGTGGATGAGCGCGCCCAGCTGGCGCTCGATCATCACTGCCGAGGTCAGGGGCGGCACGAAGCGCAGCACCAGCACCACCAGCCAGCTCAGCGCCAGCCAGGAGATCGCAAGCAGCATCAGGGTGCGGAGCAGACGGGCGGCGAACGGGCGTCGTGGATTCATGGCGGCGCTTGGACGGAATTGGCGGCAGTATAGGAGGCGCCAGCCCCTTCCCCGACAGCCTGTTCGAAGGTCGTTGTGCCGCGATGCAGGCGCCCCCATCTAGGGGGATTGCTCTTGAGAGGTCGATCCCGTGGAAACCGTGCTAGTCGAAGATGTACTGCATCGCTTCATGCTTGAGCGCGCAGGCGTGCGCGGCGTGCTCGTCCGTCTCGGCCCGGCCTGGCGCGAAGTTGCCGGCCGCGCCCATTATCCCGCCGCACTGCGCTCGGTGCTCGGCCAGACCCTGGCCGCCAGCGCGCTGCTGACCGGCAACATCAAGCTCGATGGCGCACTCTCGGTGGAACTCAAGAGCAGCGGCCCGCTGCGCCTATTGTTCGCCGAGTGCACCGATCACGGCCGCCTGCGCGGCCTTGCGCGCTGGAACGATCCGCTGCCCGAGACGCTGGATCTGGCAGCGATGCCGGACGCCATCATGGCCATCACCATCGGCAATGCCGAGCGCGGCCAGCGCTACCAGGGCCTGGTCGACCTGCAGCATCCGGAGCTGGCCTCGGCGTTGGAGAATTATTTCAGCCAGTCCGAACAGCTGCCGGCACGCATCGTGCTGGCGGCCGATGGCGAGCATGCCGTGGGCCTGATGCTGCAGAAACTGCCGGACGAAGGCGGCCACGACGCGGTGGAAGATGAAGACGCCTGGACGCGCATCCAGCATCTCACCGCCACGCTGGGCCAGCAGGAGCTGCTGTCCACGCCGCCGGAGCAGCTGTTGTATCGCCTCTACCACGAAGAGTCCGTGCGCCTGTTCGACCCACGCCCGCTGGCCTTCGGCTGCAGCTGCACGCGCGAGCGCGTGGAAGCCGTGCTGCGCTCGCTGGGCCGCGATGAAGTGGAGGCGGCGCTGGAAGCCCGTGAAGGCGAGATCGAAGTGATCTGCGAGTTCTGCGCGCAGCGCTATACCTTCGATCGCGTGGATGCGGAGCATCTGCTTAGCGTGACGCCGGCGGCGAGTGCGCCGCATACGGCGCAGTAAATCCTGTGATGTGACAAAGGCCGGCCACCGCAAGGTGCCGGCCTTTTCTTTTGCCCGTCATTCCGGCGCAGGCCGAAATCCAGTGGCGTCGGTTCTGGGTTGTCGCGATCTGACAGCCTGCGCTGGAGGTTCGGCAACAATCCACTGCATCGCTACTGGATTCCGCCCTGCGCCGGAATGACGGTCAGGAGGAACTGAGGGACCGAAAGAAAGTGCTCTGCGCCCTACGGCAACGCGAAATGATGCTCGCGCTGCAGCCACACCTCGGCCATCTTCGGCGTGGCGAACAGGAAACCCTGGCCGAAGCGGCAGCCGATGCGCAGCAGCGCCTCGCGCTGGTCCTCTTCCTCGATGCCTTCGGCGATCACCTGCATCTGCAGCGAATTGGCCAGCGCCTGGATGGCGCGCACCACGGCAGCGCCGTGACCGCCTTCGCGCGGCAGTTCGACGATGAAGGAGCGATCGATCTTCAGTGTCTCGATCGGGTACTGGTGCAGGTAACTCAGCGACGAGTAGCCGGTGCCGAAGTCATCCAGCGCGATGCTCACGCCATGGCCGCGCAGATTGTCGAGCATGCGCTTCACCTGGACGGCGTTCTCCAGCAGCGCGCGCTCAGTCACCTCTACGCGCAGGCAGCGCGGCGGCAGGTGATGCGACTCGATCAGGTCGAGCAGGCGCTTGTCCAGGTCGAGCGAACGGAAGTGGCGGCCGGACACGTTGATGCTGACGAAGCCATCGCTGCCCGCCAGCGCTTCGGCCTGGGCGCAGACCTGCTCGAAGATCTGCCAGTCGATGGCTTCCGAGCAGCCGCTTTCTTCGGCTACGGCGAGGAAGTCGCCGGGCGTCAGCAGCCCGCGATCCGGGTGGCGCCAGCGCAGCAAGGCTTCGTAGCCCACGGTGCGGCCCGTCTGCAGTGCCACGATGGGTTGGTAGAACGGCACGAACTCGTTGCGGCTCAGCGCACGGCGCAGGTCGCCTTCCATTTCCAGCAGCGACAATGCTTCGCGGCGCAGGCGATCGTCGAATACCGCGGCGCGGTGGCGACCTTCGTCCTTGGCGCGATACATCGCGGCGTCGGCGTCGCGCAGCAATTCTTCCGGGCGCTGGTAATGCGGGCTGGGCAGGGCGATGCCTATCGATGCCGAGGTAAAGATTTCCTTGGCGCCAAGGCGGAACGGCGTCTGCAACTCATCGATGATGCGCTCGGCGATGAGCATCGCCATCTTCGGATCGGTGATGCCTTCGGCCAGCACGGCGAACTCGTCGCCGCCCAGGCGCGCCACCACGTCGCGCGTCTTGAGGCAGGCGCGGATGCGGCCGCCCACCTGGAACAACAGATCGTCGCCGACCAGGTGGCCGACGGAATCGTTGATGACCTTGAAGCGATCCAGGTCGATGAACAGCACCGCGAACAATTCCTGCGTGTCGCCGTGATAGCGCTGCAGCGCCTGCTCGAGACGCTGCAGCAGCAGCGTGCGATTGGGCAGGCCGGTCAGCGAATCGTGCAGGGTTTCGTACTTGAGGCGGCGCTCCACGCGCTCGCGCTCGGCAATCTGTTCGCGCAGGTCGCGGTTGGCCAGGGCGAGGGCGCGCGTGCGTTCGGTGACGCGGCGCTCCAGGCTCGCATAGGCCTGCTTAAGCGATTCGGTGGTGTGCTTGCGTTGCAGCGCGTTGGCGACGTGGTAGCCCACGAACGTGAGCAGCTCCTGGTCACGCACGTCGTAGGTGTGCTCCGGCGAGTAGCTCTGCACGGCCAGCACACCCATCGCGCGATCGCCCCAGACCAGCGGCACGCCAAGCCAGCACACCGAGCGCGAACCACGATGGGTGATTTCACCGCTCTGCTGCAGGCGATCGAATTCCGCCGGATCGGCCAGCAGCGGCTTGGCATGGCGCAGCACGAATTCGGTGACACCGCGGCCATGCGCACGCGGCAGGCGCACGGTGTCGAACTCGTCGACCGAGTAGGGGAAGCTGAGGGTTTTCTGCTCTTCGTCCAGCAACGCGATATAGAAGTTGCGCGCGTAGAGCAGGCCGCCGATCACGCGATGGACGGCGGCATAGAAGTTGTCGATGCTTTCGGAAGCATTGGCCAGCTCCGCGATGCGGAACAGCGCCGCCTGCAGGCGCTCGCCGCGCTGGCGCTGCAGCACTTGCTGGCGCAGCACGCGGTTGGCTTCGCGCAATGCCGCCGTACGGCTGGAGACGCGGCGTTCAAGCTCCTCATGGGCTTCGCGTCGTTCAAGCGCGGTCTGCACATGTTTGGCGACGTAGCTGAGCAGTTCGCGGTCATGCTCGCTGTAATGGGTGTCCTCGCGATAGCTCTGCATCACGATGCCGCCGACCACGCGGCCGTCGCGCAGCAGGGGCACGCCGAGCCAGTGCTCGCACACCGGGCCAAGCAGCACGAAGCGTCCCTTGAACTGTTCGGTCAACTCGGCCACCGAACCCATGATCGCCTGGCCGCCCTGCAGCAGATTCCAGGTGAGGCTGTAACGCATCTCCTGCAGCGGCACCGATTCGTCGGGCGAGGGCGGCTCCTTGTCCATCGTGTCGACGTAATACGGGAAGCGCACCGTGTCGGTGGCGGCGTCGTACAAGGAGATGTAGAAATTTTCCGCGTACATCAGGCTGCCGAGGATGGCGTGCAGCGAGTGCATCATCTCGGTCATGTTGTGCTCTGCGCCTGCCTGATCGGCAATGGCGTAGAGCGCACGCTGCAGTCGCTCGGCGAGCGCCAACCGCGAGATGGCTTCGTAAAGGCGCGAGGTTTCCGCCAGTTGGCGCAGGCGACAGGCCACCAGCCGGCCGATCCACGCGAGGTTCTCTCTCATCGGGTCCGAGATCGAACCCGTGGGCAGAGCCAGCACCAGCGAACGCAGGCCCTGCGGATCCTCCGCCAGGTCCAGCTGGGTGATCTGCTCGTTCGGCGGCTCCGTGTCGCCCAGTAGGCGCCAATGCAGGCGGCCTTCGATGCCCAGATCGCGCAGCATGACCTCGCAGATTTCCGCCACGCTCGCAGCATCAGCCGCGCGGAAGAGTCGCTCCACCGCGGCATGCATGGCTGCGACAGCGCTGTCTGCAGGCCATGTGGGGATCGTGCTGGAAGGGGCGGACGTCATCAGTCGTGGGACGATTCCGGGCATTGTCGACAGGAGACGACTATATATCGCCTCCATTCAGCTTTGTCGCCGGGTCTGTGAACCGGGAACCTATTGGGGTTCCGGATGTCAAAAATTTGTGAGTCGAGGCCATACGGACTTGGTTCACAAACTGGGAATCTAGGTGTTAGCAAAAAGTAAAATGTGGTATCGTTAGGCCTAACTCGTCTCTGGGAGGGGGCGAATCCGTTCCTGCCTATCTGTATCGCGGGGGTTTCGCGTTTCATGCGTCGTCTGTTCTTGTCATTGCCACTGCTGTTGATGCCGCTGATCGCGGCAGGACAGACTGCGGCCAATGATTCGTACAGCGCGGCCGGGCGCCTGCTCTCGCAGACGCCGGATCAGACCTCCCAGGCCGCCGCCAACGGCGTGCCGCTGTGGCGCGGCTCCGATGGCCGCTGGCTGGCGCTGCAGTCGAGCAGCGATACGCTCGGTTCCTCCCAGTTGGCCGATACGCCGCTGCAGTTCCGCGCGGTGGATTCGGCGACCGTGCAGTCCAACGAATTCCGTTATGGCATCGCTCCCAACGTGCAGGCGCACGTGGGCGTGAGCGAGCACAACTGGGCGAACAACCAGGCGCCGCGCATCATCGGCAGCGAAGTGGGCGCTACTTATAACGACGGTCGCTATACGCTCGGCCTGAGCGTGGGTACCGACAATGTGCAGGGCGCTGCCACGCTGCCGCGTCTGCTTCCCGGCGCCTTGCCGGGCGTCAACGGGCTGTCCGCCTTTGACAGCAGCACCCAGGTCAACGCGCGCGGCCGCTTCGCCCTGGATGGCAAGAGCGGCATCGATCTGGGCGCCAGCGTGGGTCGTGTCCGTCTGTTGCCGGGCAATGTGATGGGCGTGAATGCGCTCGACCAGAAAGCGGTGAGCTTCGGCGTCGATCGCGGTCCGCTGAGCGGCAGCATCGTGGGTCGTACGATGGCGCCGGAAGCGGGTGTGCCCGGTGGCGCCGGCTATAACCCGGATCGTCGCTGGAACAGCATCGACCTGGGCGTGACCTGGCGTCTGCCGTGGCAGGGCCAATTGAGCATCGGCGCGCAGAATCTGTGGTCGTCGGGCAATGCCATCAATACGCCGGCGGGCCCGGAGCCCGATCAGTCGCGCACGCCGTACGTGCAGTACCACCAGGATCTCTGATTCAAGCCGTCGACCATCGGTTGGACGCGCAAAGAAAACGCCGGGCTTGCCCGGCGTTTTTCGTTAGTGCCTGTCGAAGATCAATCCTGCCGGCGGATACGGAGGTCACCGCTGAAGGTTTCGACATTCATCTTGGCGCCGCCGGCACCCGCCGTGGCCTCCAACTCGCTGCCGGGACCGTGTTCGGGCTTCTTCACCGTGCCGAAGTCGCTGCGCAGGTCGCCGCTGAAGGTGGAGGCCTTGATGATCGCCGACAGATTGGACGGCACCTGGATCTGCACGTCGCCGCTCATGCTGTCGACGTCGTAGCTGCCATTCGGTGCGACGCCGCCGGCCAGCTGCACATCACCCGAGACGGTGCTCAGGTTGAGCTTGCGCCACGGACCTCCGCTGACATGGATGCGACCGGAGACCGTCTGCAGGTTGGCCTCGGCGCCCACGTTCGGCGCGAGGATGTCGCCGCTCACCGTCTGCAAGGCCACTTTGTCCGCGCTACCTGCCAGCTCAAGGCTGCCGCTGACGGCGTCGGCATCGACGCTGGGCGAGCGGGCATTGATGCGTGCCTTGCCGCTGACCGTGTTGACCTTGATGCTGCCGCCGTCGATGCCGTCGATATTCATCGGCGCGCTCACCACGTCGACATCGATCGAGGCGCCCTTGGGCACGCGCACGTCCAGCGTAGTCGAGCCCATCGAGCTGTCGCTGCCCCAGCTGAACAAACCGGACTTGCCCTGCGATTCGACCTTGATGCTCAGGCTGCTGTTGCTGCCTTCGATGGCCAGCGGCTTGGCGCCGTCGCCGAGACGGCCGGTGACCTGCACCTGGTTGCGAT
Organism: Dyella sp. 01L423; assembly: GCF_056399945.1. Classification (NCBI taxonomy): domain Bacteria; kingdom Pseudomonadati; phylum Pseudomonadota; class Gammaproteobacteria; order Lysobacterales; family Rhodanobacteraceae; genus Dyella; species Dyella sp. 01L423. The sequence goes on from NZ_JBFTSI010000001.1 coordinate 229,581, forward strand.
CCCAGGCGCTCACGGTCACTGCGCCCTTGACGTTGCTGATGCTCACGTGCGCGTTGGGCAACGCGTCGTGGCTGAGGTTGATGGGCGTGTCGGCCAGGGCCTGGCCGATCGACAGGCTGAGCAGGAGTGGGATGACGCGTGCGGTTTTCATGGTGAAGGCTCCGCTGGACTCAACCAGCCTGGTGTTCCATCTGTCGCAGCTGCGACTGTTGTTTCTGGGTGCGCATAAGCAGTCGCTGCAGCGCCGGCGAGTCGGGCGCCTGCTCGATGGCCTGGCGCAGTTCCATGTTGGCGGCATCCAGTTCCACCGCCGCGCCGGCAAGGCGCGGATCGTTCGGGCGCCAGCGGCTCACATCCGGCGTGCTGGCGGCCGTGGCGTTGGCCAGGGTGCGATCGCGCAAGTGCACCGCGAGACTGCCCGCAAACAGCGACAATCCGACGAAGCTGGCGGCGATCAGCCAGTTGTGCGGCTGCCGCCATGCGCGTCGCGCGATGGGCATGACCGTGCTGGTGTCGGCTGCATCCAGTGCAGCTTCGATCCCAGGCCACAGATCGCGGTGTGGCGTTACCGGTTCGCGCAGGGCGCGTGTCTGGCGCAGCCATTCAAATTCGTTCATGAGCGTTCTCCCAAAACTTTCCGCAGCAGGCCGCGTGCGCGATGCAATTGCGCCTTGGACGAACCCACTGCCATGCCGAGTTCGGCACCGATCTCCTCGTGTCGCCAACCTTCCACGTCGTGCAGCACCAGCACCGCGCGCGCCCGTGGCGGCAGTTTGCCAATCGCACGTTCCAGTTCTTCGCGTTCGGCGGCGCAGAACGGCGTTTCACCGTGATCGGGGAGGAGTTCCTCGTCCATCATGGTGACCGGGTCCGAGCCGCGCGACCTGATATCCATCAACGCGACATTGACTGCCAGGCGATACAGCCAGGTACTGAACGCACTATCGCCGCGAAAGCCGGACAGCTTCTGCCAGGCGCGGATGAAGGCCTCTTGCGTGAGATCTTCCGCGCGGGCGTGGTCGTAGCCGGCCAGGCGAAGAATGGCGCCGTAGATGCGGTCCACATGCGCCCGATAGAGCCGCTGGAAAGCCGCGCGATCGCCGCTCGCCGCCGCCTGGACGTCGTCCATGTCGTGGGGATCCGCGGCGGGCGCTGGCGGCGGCATCGTGGTTCCGGTGGCGGGGCAGGCAGCAATCATCTTGCCAGCTTGGATGCACCGGCGCGCTGCAGGGTTTAGAGCCGGCGACCGAGGAAGGAGTCAGCGGCAGGAGATCCTCGCCGGCCGCGTCGGGCCGGCGAGGGGGAGGGCGTCAGGAGGCGACGGCCGCGCGCGGCGAGACAGCCGCATCGTTGAGCGCCTTGGCGACACGCTGCTGCTCGGCATGCAGCTCGTGCGGCATGCGCTGGCCGAAGCTCTCGAGGTATTCGCCGATGGCGGCGAGCTCGGCGGTCCAGCCGGCCTGGTCCACTTCGAACAAGGTGTCGACCGTGGCGCGGTCGAGCTGCAGATCATCGAGCTTGATCTCGCCGGCCTTCGGCAGCGTGCCGATGGCCGTATGGTTGCCCGCGGCGCGGCCTTCCACGCGGTCGATCATCCACTGCAGCACGCGCAGGTTGTCGCCGAAGCCCGGCCACAGGAAGCGGCCGTCGTCGCCCTTGCGGAACCAGTTGACGTGGAAAATCTTCGGCAGCTTGGCGCCCGGCTGGTCGAACGACAGCCAGTGACGGAAGTAGTCGCCATAGTGATAGCCGGCGAACGGCTTCATGGCCATCGAGTCGCGACGCAGCACGCCCACGGCGCCGGTGGCGGCGGCGGTGGTTTCCGAGCCCATGGCGGCGCCGACGAGGACGCCGTGCTTCCAGTCCTTCGCCTCGAACACCAGCGGAATCAGCGAGGGACGGCGACCGCCGAACACGATGGCGCTGATCGGCACGCCCTGCGCATCTTCGGCGCGCGGCGACCAGGTCGGGCACTGCTTGGCGCTCACCGTGAAGCGCGAGTTTGGATGCGCGGCCGGACCGTTCGCCGGGTCATAGGGGCGACCCTGCCAGTCGGTGACCGGCGTACCCGGCAGGCCTTCCCACCACGGCTGGTTGTCGGCGGTGACGGCGACGTTGGTGAAGATGGTGTCGCGCGCAATGGTCGACAGCGCGTTCGGATTGGTGGCGTCGCTGGTACCCGGCGCCACGCCGAAATAACCGGCTTCCGGATTGATCGCGTACAGACGGCCATCCGCACCCGGGCGCATCCAGCAGATGTCGTCGCCCACTGTCCACACTTTCCAACCGTCCTGGCGGTAAGCCTCCGGCGGAATGAGCATGGCCAGGTTGGTCTTGCCGCAGGCGGACGGGAAGGCAGCGGCGATGTAATGCGTTTCGCCCTGCGGGTTCTCGATGCCCACGATCAGCATGTGTTCGGCCAGCCAGCCCTCGGACTTGGCCTGGTAGCTGGCGATGCGCAGCGCGTGGCACTTCTTGCCCAGCAGCGCGTTGCCGCCGTAGCCCGAGCCATACGACTTGATGGTCAGCTCGTCAGGGAAATGCATGATGAAGCGGCGCTCGGGGTCGAGCTCGCCGGTGGAGTGCAGGCCTTTGACGAAGGTCCCCTCGCGCTCGATGCGCGCCTGTGCGGCGGCGCCCATGCGCGTCATGGTGCGCATGTTGGCAACCACGTACGGGCTATCGGTGATCTCCACGCCGCAGCGAGCGAGCGGGGAATCAATCGGGCCCATGCAATAGGGGATCACATACATGGTGCGGCCTTCCATGCAGCCGTCGAACAGCGCATCCATCTTGGCGTGCGCTTCGGCTGGGGCCATCCAATGGTTGTTCGGGCCAGCGTCGTCCTGGGTGTCGGTGCACACGAAAGTGAGGTGCTCGACGCGCGCCACGTCGGAGGGGCTCGAGCGATGCAGGTAGCAGCCCGGATGGGTCTCCTGGTTCAACTCGATCAGGTCGCCGGTGCCCAGCATGTGCTGCACCAGCTGCTGGTACTCGGAGTCCGAGCCGTCGCACCAATGGATCTTTGCGGGACGGGTCAGCGCCGCGACCTCATCAACCCAGCGCTGCAGCGCAGCCAGCTTGCTCGACATCGTTTCCTCACTCTGGTCTTGAGCTAAAAAAGAACAGAAACGGTAACTTACGTGCACTGGCATGGCAAGGTATGGCGCAGCAAAAGCAAACTGGGCGCACCCCAATTTCGTTGCCCGACCCGATAGTTACAGGTGTAACTGCAGACCAATTCGGCAGCTGGACTACCAGTGGTTGGGGTGGTCTTGTCCATGCGACCGGCCGGCCCTGCGCCCATAAAAAAAGCCGCCCGAGGGCGGCTTTCGTGCATCGATGGTGCCTGGCCGAGGATCAGGCCGGCGTGAGGGTGCGGATCATGTGCTCCACGTAGGCATCGAACTCGTCATGGCTGATGCGCGGCAGGCCCAGTGTGAAATTGAGCTGCAGGAAGCCGACGTAGGCGGCATACGTCAGCCGCGCGCGATTGAGCGCTTCTTCCGGCACCAGGCCGGCTTCGCTGTAGATGGTGGTGAGAAATTCCATGCGGCGCTGCGAAACGCGCGCCATCACCGGCACTACTTGCGGATGGTCCAGCGCCTTCAGCAGCGCGGCATACACGCGGTGCGGGGCGATTTCGTGTGCCACGCGACGGAACAATTCGGGTAGGCGCGCGCGCGGATCGGGCATGGCCTCGATCTGGCTGATCACCTCTTTCTCGCCGTATTGCTCCCAGCGTTCCAGCGCCGCCTGCAGTAGCGCTTCGCGCGTACGGAAATGCCAGTAGAAGCTGCCCTTGGTCACGCCCAGCTGGCGGGCCAGCGCCTCAACGGCGAGTGCGCCAACGCCTTGGTCGGCGATCAGCCTGAGGGCGGCGTCTTCCCAATCCTCGGCGGAAAGGCGGGTGCGTTCGGGTTTGGCGCTTGCATTCATACGCGTATGGTAGCCCCTGCGGGCCGCTTTGCAATTGGCGTCCCGGCAAGTCGTTGAATCGGCGGAAACTCCGAGTTGCCGCAGCGCATATTGACGCAGCTCTTTGTTGCAATCCATACTCATGCGTATGGTATCGACAGCCCCTACCCAGAAATCCACCAGCTACGTCACGGCGGTCGACGGCCTGACACTGGCAAGCGAAGTCCGCCAGCCGTCCGGTCACCCGACCCTGCTGTTCGCGCACGGCTTCGGCCAGACGCGCGGTGCTTGGCGCGCTACCGCCGAGGCGCTGGCCGATGAAGGCTTCCGCTGCGTCACCTTCGATGCGCGCGGCCATGGCGAGAGCGGTCACGTGGCGGGCGGCGATTACCACATGGAGCAATTCATCGGCGACCTGCGCCTGCTGGCGCACGCTGAGCTGAGCAAGCCGATCCTGGTCGGGGCGTCGATGGGTGGTCTGCTCGGGTTGGTGATTGCAGGCGAAATCGATCCGGAGGCGTTTCGCGCGCTCGTGCTGGTCGACATCACGCCGCGTTGGGAAACCAAGGGCGTGGAGCGCATCCTGGCCTTCATGCAGGCCCATCCCGACGGCTTCGAAAACTACGCGCAGGCGGCCGACGAAATCGCCAGATACATGCCGCATCGCGCCGAACGCAAGACCGAAGACCAATTACGCCCACTCCTGCGCGAAGGCGACGACGGCCGTCTGCGCTGGCATTGGGATCCGGCCCTGCTCAACGGGCTGGTGAGCGAGAGCGAGCGTTACCAGCCGCGCCTGATGTCGGCAGCGGCGAAGGTGCGCGTGCCGGTGTTGCTGTTGTCGGGCGGACGCAGCGATGTCGTCTCGCGCGACACCGTCGACGAATTCCTGCAGTTGGTGCCGCATGCCGAGCATGTGGAGTTGCCGCGCGCCACGCATATGGTCGCCGGCGACGCCAACGACGCATTCACCCGCGAGATCGCACGATTCGTGGGCCAGCTTTCCTCTACCGACCGCAGCGATGCGGTCACGGCCTGAATCCATAGTTCCACCAAGACGTCATGCGTAACGAGGTGTTTGAATGTCCGTGATACTGACTTTGCTGGCGGCGCTGATTGCCACTGGCGCCTGTGCCTACCACCGCAGCAGTCTGCGCACGTGGGCGATCGCTACGGTAATCGCTACCGTCGTGGTCGGCCTGGTCGCCGGCGCGCCGTGGACGACTTTCATCCTGGTGGTGATCGAACTGGCGATCGCCGTGCCGCTGCTGATGGACGGTTTCCGTCGCAAGCAGATCAGCGCGCCGCTGCTGAAGATGTTCGCCAAGGTCACGCCCAAGCTTTCCGAAACCGAACAGACCGCGCTGGAAGCAGGCACGGTCGGCTTCGAAGGCGAGCTGTTCTCCGGCAAGCCCGACTGGCACGAGCTGCTCAAGCAGCCCAAGCCGGAATTGAGCGTGGAAGAGCAGGCCTATCTCGATGGCCCCGTGGAAGAACTCTGCGGCATGATCGATGACTGGCAGATCACCCACGAGCTGGCCGATCTGCCGCCGGACGTCTGGGCTTACATCAAGAAGCACAAGTTCTTCGGCATGATCATCCCCAAGCAGTACGGCGGCCTGGGCTTCTCGGCGCTGGCGCATTCGGCGGTGCTGCAGAAGCTGGCGACCATGTCGGCCACGGTGGCCTCGACGGTGGCCGTGCCCAATTCGCTGGGTCCGGCGGAACTGCTGCTGCACTACGGCAGCGACGAGCAGAAGAATCACTATCTGCCGCGCCTTGCAGTGGGTGAAGAAATTCCGTGCTTCGCGCTCACCGGTCCGTACGCCGGTTCCGATGCCACGTCGATCACCGACTTCGGCGTGGTCTGCAAGCAGGTGGTCGACGGCGTCGAAACGCTGGGCATGAAGCTCACCTTCGACAAGCGATATATCACGCTCGCGCCGATCGCCACCGTGGTGGGTTTGGCCTTCCGTCTGTACGACCCGGAGAAACTGCTGGGCGAGAAGGAAGACCTGGGCATCACGCTGGCACTCCTGCCGCGTTCCACGCCGGGTCTGGAAATCGGTCGTCGTCATTTCCCGCTGAACGTGCCGTTCCAGAATGGTCCGCTGCACGGCAAGGACGTGTTCGTGCCGATGTCGGTGCTGATCGGTGGCCCGCATATGGCCGGCCATGGCTGGCGCATGCTGGTGGAATGTCTCTCGGTGGGTCGCGCCATTTCGCTGCCGTCCAACGCCACGGGCGGCGTGCGCGCTGCCGTGGCGGCGACGGGTGCGTATGCGCGCATGCGCAAGCAGTTTGGTCTTTCGATTGCCCGCTTCGAGGGCGTGGAAGAAGCACTCGCCCGTATCGGCGGCCTGACCTACGCCACGGCCGCACTGTCGCGCGCGACGGCGGCCGCGGTGGATCGCGGCGAGAAGCCGGCGGTGCCGTCGGCCATCGCCAAGTACCACGCTACCGAGTGGGGCCGCACTATCGCGGGTGATGCGATGGACGTGCACGGCGGCAAGGCCGTGCAGCTGGGTCCGAAGAACTACGCTGGCCGCGCCTGGCAGGGTGTGCCTATCGCCATCACGGTGGAAGGCGCCAACATCATGACGCGCAGCCTGATGATCTTCGGTCAGGGCGCCATCCGCTGCCATCCTTATGTGTTGAAGGAAATGCAGGCGCTGGCGATTCCGGATTACGGCGATCGCCTCAGGGCGTTCGATCGCGCGTTGTTCGGCCATATCGGTTTTGGCATCTCCAACGCCGTACGCTCGCTCACGCTGGGTCTTACCGGTTCGCGCATTGGCGACACCGCGGGCGATGCCTATGTGCGCCGCTACTACCGCAAGCTCAACCGCTACTCGGCGGCGCTCGCGCTGTGTGCCGATACCTTCATGGGCGTGCTCGGAGGCAAGCTGAAGTTCAAGGAGAAGCTGTCCGCCCGCCTGGGCGACGTGCTGAGCTATCTCTATATCGCCAGCGCCATGCTCAAGCGCTACGAGGACACCGGCCGTCCGGAAGCCGATCGTCCGCTGCTGGCATGGGCGTTCCATGAGTGCATGTGGCGTATCCAGACCTCGCTCGACGGCGCTATCCGCAACTTCCCGGTGCGCCCGGTTTCGTGGCTGCTGCGCGCGCTGGTGTTCCCGTGGGGCCGCCGCGAAGTGCCGCCGTCTGATCGCCTGGGTCGTCGCGTTGCCGCGATCATCACGGCGCCGGGCGAAGCACGTGATCGCCTGCTCGAGTGGACCTACCTCACGCCGACCGCCAACAACACCATCGGTCGCATGAACGCGCTGTTGCCGGACGTGATCGCAGCCGAGCCGGTGGAGCGCAAGTTCGGCAAGGCGCAGAAGGCCGGCCAGTTCAAGTCGCACGACTACGTGGGTCAGCTGGTCGAAGCCATGCAGGCGGGCGTGATCAATGCCGCCGAATTCGAACTGCTCAAGCGTGTGCGCGAGGGCGTGTTCGAGTTCATTTCGGTGGATGACTTCGATCCGTCTGAACTGCGTGCCGCGGTGACGCGCGCCGATCGCAACAAGAAGCTGGCTGACGCGGCTTGATGAATAGCGGGGTTTTGTAGTCGACGAGACCTCGCTTTTCGCTGTGCGCTGAAGGCACTGGATCCCAGCCTTCGCTGGGATGACGGTGAGGGTCAACGATTCACTCTTGCTCGTCATCCCAGCGAAAGCTGGGATCCAGCGCCTTCGGCCTGACGGCGAATCGTGGCCCTACCCAAGCGCGCAACTCAAAGGAATGCCACGATGAATCAAGCGCTGTCCCTCTATCGCCGTCTTGTGTCTCTCCCCGGCGGTCGCTGGCTCTACGGCCGCCTGATCTGCTTCAAGGCGCCTTACTTCGCCACCATTTCGCCGCAGTTCCGCGCACTGGAACCTGGCCGCTGCGACGTGGCCATTCGCGATCGCCGCCGCGTGCACAACCATATCGGCACCGTGCACGCCATTGCGCTGTGCAATGCCGCCGAACTCACCGCCGGCATGATGACCGACGTTACCATCCCCTCGAGCATGCGCTGGATTCCCAAGGGCATGACGGTGGAATACCTAGCCAAGGCCACGGGCACCTTGGTGGCGCAGGCCAGGCCGGAATCGCCGGCGCGGGAGGCGACCAGCGGCTACGCGTGGCCAGTGCTGGTGAGTGTGCGCAACGAAGCCGCTGAAGAGGTATTCCGTGCGCGTATCGACATGTGGGTGTCGCCGCGCAAGGCGTGATTCAGGGCGACATCACGCAGCAGTTCTTGCCGCTGTCCTTGGCCTGATAGAGCGCGCGATCGGCGGACTGGATCAGATCCTCGTCGGCCTGGCCGTCACCTTTCCAAAGCGTCACGCCGATGCTCGCGCTGACCTGGGCTTCGAACGGGCCATGGCGTCCTTCGAGCGGGTAGGGTGCGGCCAGCGCGTTGCCGATGTCCTGACAGCGGCGCATGAGCAACTCCACGTCCGCCACGTCTTCCAGGATCAACGCGAACTCATCGCCGCCGAGGCGAGCGACCGTGTCATTGCTGCGCACCTGGTCGCTTAGTCGTTCCGCGATGGCTTTCAGCAAGGCGTCGCCTGCCGGATGGCCATGGTTGTCGTTGACGCCCTTGAAGCCATCGATATCGAGCATGGCCAGTGCGAAGCCCGGCCCATGGCGAGGCACGCGCTGCATCGCGGTCAGCAAGCGGTCGTGGAACAGCGTGCGATTGGGCAGGCCGGTGAGCGTGTCGTGGGTGGCCTGGTGCCGGATCTGTGCCTCGATGCGTCGGCGCTCGGCGATTTCCGCGTTGAGCTGATCGTTGCGCTCTTCCAGTTCGGCGAGCGTCGACTTCAGCGCGGCGCGTGCGCGGTACAGCTCGAGGAACACCCGCACCTTCGATTGCAGGATCATGTCGTTGATCGGTTTAGCGATGTAATCCACCGCACCGAAGTGATAGCCGCGCACGCGGTTGATGTCGTCGGCGTAGGCGGCCGTGACGAAGATGATCGGCGTCTCGCGCAGCCGTTCATCCTCGCCGATCAGGAAGGCCACTTCGAAGCCGTCCATCTCGGGCATGTTCACGTCGAGCAGGATCAGCGCGAATTCGTGGTCCAGGCACAGTGCCAGCGCTGCGTTGCCGTTATCGGCCTCGTACAGTTCCGCGCCGCTGTCGGCGAGCAGGTGGCGCATGGCGACGAGGTTGGCCGGGGTGTCGTCGACGACGAGAATCTTGGGGGCGGGCAGGTTCATGGCAGGCACAGACGGTTGAGCAGCGGCGCGATCGCCGCCAGTGGTAGGCAATGGTCCGCACCGGCGCGTTCGAGCGCGGCGGCGGGCATGGTCGCAACTTCGGCGTCGGTTGGATCCTGCACCACGGCAAGCCCCCCCGCTTGCCGTACATGCACGAGTCCATCGGCGCCATCGCTGTTGGCGCCGGTGAGTACGATGCCGATCAGCGTGTCGCGATACGCCTCGGCGGCCGATTCGAACAGCACATCGATGGAAGGACGCGCGAAGCTCACGCGCTGATCCACCGACAGCGAGAAGCGTCGACTGGCTTCGACCAGCAGGTGGTAGCCGCTGGGCGCCACGTGGATCACGCCGCCGCGCATGGGCGCGCGCTCGCGGGCTTCCTCCACCGGCAGGGTGGCGTGCTTGGCCAGCAACTCGCACAACAGGTCCACGGTGGGAGAGCCGGTATGGCAGCACACGGCAATCGGTTGAGGCAGGGCCGGATCGATCCTCGCAAACAGCTGCTCCAGCGCAGTGAGGCCGCCCGCCGAACAACCGATCACGATGGCCTGTGGGACGGCCATGTCATTCCTTACCTGCGCCGCGCGACCCCAGGCGGTAGATGCGGCGTGCCGCATCTACCGGCGTGAAGTCGGCGGCCGCGGGCGCGAAATCCAGGCTTTCGCGCGTGCCCAGGCAGAGGAAGCCGCCGCGCACCAGGCTGTCGCGGAACAGCGCAAGCGTCCTGTCCTGCAGCGGGTCTGAAAAGTAGATCAGCACGTTGCGGCACAGCACCAGATGCGCTTCGCAGAACACTTCGTCAGTGACCAGGTTGTGGTTGGCAAACGTCACATTGCGGCGCAGACGCTGATCCAGCTTGATCAGCTCGTAGCGTGCGCTGTAGTAGTCGGCCAGCGTGTGGCTGCCGCCGGCCGCCAGATAATTGCGCGACCACAGCTGCGCCTCTCGCGACGGGTAGATGCCTTCCTGCGCGTGCCTGAGCGCGGCCTCGTTGAAATCCGTCGCGTAGATCTGCGTGCGATCGTACAGGCCGGCTTCTTCCAGCAGGATGGCCAGTGAGTAGACTTCCTGCCCATGCGCGCAGCCAGCCTGCCAGATGTTGATCTGCGGATAGGAGGCAAGCACGGGAAACACCTGCTCGCGTAGCGCGAGGAAGACATCCGGGTCGCGGAACATCTCCGAAACCGGCACCGACAGTCCTTCTAGCACAGCGGGCAGGAAATCCTTCTCATGCAGCACGCGGGTGGTCAGCGCGCTCACCGTATCGGCGTGTTGCGCATGCGCCAGCTGGATCACGCGCCGCTTCAGCGAGGCGGGCGCGTACTGGGTGAAGTCGTAGCCATGACGCAGCTTGAGCGCCCGCACGAACAGCTCGATCTCGATGTCTTCGAGCGCTGTATCGACCACTTTCGCCTTGTCGGCCCGCTTGCTCATCGATGCAGCCACACGTGCATCATCGACGACAGTTTGTCGATGTCGATCGGCTTGGACAGGTAATCGTTGGCGCCCGCTTCGAGGCATTTCTCGCGATCGCCGCGCATGGCTTTCGCCGTGAGCGCAATGATCGGCAGCTTGGCCAGCTGCGGCTGTGCGCGGATTTCGCGGATGGTGTCATAGCCGTCCATCACCGGCATCATCACGTCCATCAGCACCAGCTCGATGTCGCTGTTGTCGGCCAAGGCCTTGAGTGCCTTCAGGCCGTCCTGCGCCATCGTCACATGCATGCCCCAGCCGCGTAGCACCTTGGACAGCGCAAACAAGTTGCGCATGTCGTCATCGACCAGCAGTACTTTGCGATGGACGAGTTCGTGGGCATCGGTTATCGAAGGCGCGGGCGATGCCGCAGTCGCCTTGGCGCCAACGGCGGCCTGGCGCGCGCGGCCGCCCTGGATGCTGTGCAGGAAGAGGCTCACTTCATCCAGCAGGCGCTCTGGCGAGCGTGCGCCCTTGATGACGATGCTGTCGGTGTACTGGCGCAGCTTGAGGCTCTCTTCGCGGCTCAGCTCGCGGCCGGAATAGACCACCACCGGCGGAATGCTGCCGGCGGCGGAGAGCTGTTCGAGAAGCTCGATGCCCGAGATGCCCGGCAGGCCCAGGTCCAGCACAATGCAGTCGTACGTCGTGCCGCGCATGCGCTCAAGCGCTTCTTCGGCGCTGCCGGCTTCCTCAATGGTGACATCGTCGTTGCGCAGCAGGGTGCGCATGGCGGCGCGCGAGTCGGCATCGTCGTCGACGATCAGCAGATGTCGCATGCGGCCTTCGGCAAAATGCAGGAGGCGATCGAACGCATCGCCGATCGCTTCGCGGCTGACCGGCTTGGTGAGGAAGCCGACGGCGCCAAGATCGCGACCGCGGTTCGCTTCATCGACAGCGGAGATGAAATGCACGGGGACATGACGCGTGGACGCGTTTTCCTTCAAGCGCTCGATCACCGTCCAGCCATCCATACCCGGCAGCATCACGTCGAGCAGGATACCGGTGGGGCTGTGCTTCGCCGCCAGTTGCAGGCCCGATTCGCCATCGGCGGCGGCCAGCACGCGATAACCCTTGCGGCGCACCATGTCGGCGAGGATGCGCGCAAACACCGGATCGTCCTCGATGATCAGGATCACGGTGTCGCCTGGTGTCACGCTGGCGCGATCGTCTTCGATCGTTTCCGGCAATAGCGCCTGCGTCATCGTGGGCCGGGTCGTGGCGGGCGCCGTGATCCCGTTGGAGGGTGCCGTGATGGGGACGCCGGAGGGGCCCGCCAGCGGCAGCAGGATGGTGAAGGTGCTGCCGTGCCCGACCTCGCTGTGCAGCACGATGTCGCCATCAAGCAGTTCGGCGATGCGCTTGGAAATGGTCAGGCCCAGGCCGGTGCCGCCGTATTGGCGGCTGGTGCTGGCGTCGACCTGTTCGAACGCCTGGAAAATCTTCTGCGCCTTGTCCGGCGGGATGCCGATGCCGGTGTCGGTCACCGCGATGGCGATCACGTCCTTGCCCTGCATGCCCGGCGGCAAACTGATCGCTGCTGAAGGGCGCCCGATATGCGCGGTCACCGAACCATGGTGGGTGAACTTGAAGGCATTGCCGATCAGGTTGTTGGCGATCTGCTCGAGTTTGGTGGCGTCGGTGCGCAGCGTGCCCGGCAGGCCGGCGTCGATCTTCACGATGAAGTCGATCTGCTTGTCCTGCGCCACATGGTTGAAGGTGCGCTTGAGTGCGCGCTCCAGGTCGGCCAGCGGGAAGTCGTCCAGCACCACGTCCATCTTGCCGGCCTCGACCTTGGACAGATCGAGGATGTCGTTGATCAGGCGCAGCAGGTTGCTGCCCGAGTCGTGGATGATGCGCGCCGACTCCACCTGTTCGCCATCGAGGTTGCCTTCGCGGTTGTCGGCGAGGCTGCGAGAGAGAATCAGCAGGCTGTTGAGCGGCGTGCGCAGCTCGTGCGACATGTTGGCGAGGAACTCGGACTTGTACTGGCTGGCGCGCGCCAGCTCTTCGGCCTTTTCCTGTGTCTCTCGCTGCAGGGTTTCCAGCACGTGTTTCTGCTGGTTGAGCGTGTCGGTCTTCTGGCGCAGTTCTTCGTTGGAGGCCTGCAGTTCTTCGGTCTGCACGCGCAGCTCTTCTTCCGAGGCGAGCAGGCGCTGGGATTGCTCCTGCAGCTCGTGGGTCTTGGCGTTGAGTTCTTCGTTGGTGACCTGAAGATCCTGCTGCTGGCGGCGCAGGGTTTCTTCCGAAACGCGCAGCTCGTCGGCCTGCTCGCTGGTGCGCTTGAGCAGATCCTGCGTGCGGATGGCGCGACCCAGGTTTTCCAGCGACAGCGAGGCAATCGGCAACAGCTCGTTCAACAGGCGTTGCTGGGGCTCGGTGAAATGGTGGAAGCTGGCCAGTTCCAGCACGCCCAGCAGCTTGTCGCGCAGGATCAGCGGCAGCACGGTGATGGTGTTCGGCGATGCTTCCCCGCTGCCAGAGTGGATACGCACGTAATCGTCCGGCACATCCTGCAGCGTGATCGGCTTGCGTTCCAGCGCGCTCTGGCCGACCAGTCCTTCACCCAGCGCGTACTCGGTGCTCAAGTGGCGACGCTGCTGGTAGCCGTAGCTGCCTTGCAGGCGCAGTCGCTGGTCCTGCTCGTCAAAGCGATAGAACACGCCGACACCGCATTCGAGCAGCGGCCCCAGCGTGCCGGTCAGCTGCTCGGCGAACTCGCGTTCGGTTTCCACTTTCTGCAAGTCGCTGGCGATCTGCGAAACCTGCGTCTTCACCCATGTCTGCGCCGCGGTTTCGATGGCCATCTGCTTGAATACCTGCAGGGCCCGGGCGATCTCGCCGATTTCGTCGCGGCGTTCCAGTTGGCGGATTTCAACACTGTGATCGTGCCCGGCCAGGCGCGTCATCAGGTCGGTCATGCGGCGAATCGGGCGCGTGATCAGGCGGAAGGTCATGTACACCACCGAGCCGCCGAGCAGCAGGCTGAGCAGCATGGTGATCCAGGTAACGGCGCGTACTTCCCTCACGTCGCGCTGTTGCGTGGCTTCGCGCTGGTCCAGCAGCGCGGCCTCGGTATCGTCCATCTGCTTGAGTACGCCGAGAATGTCGGCCACGAAGACGGTGCGGTGCGCGAGGTAACTGGTCTGCACGCGTATGCGTTCCATCGCCGATTCGGCGGCGTCGTTGGCGCGGATGGCCTGCATGGGCTCGATGCCGTTCTGCATCGCGTCCTTCTGCCATTGGTCCGCCATCGATTCGATACGGTCGATGCGGCCCTGCTGCAGCGGGTTGTCAGTCGTCAGGGCGCGCAGCTCGCTGAGGTCCCGGGCGAGCGCCGCGTCGGCTTGCTGGTGCGCCGCCAGCTCAGGACCTTGCGGGTTGAGCAGGAAGCCGCGCAACGCCATCTGGCTGGCCTGCAGATGTTCGGTGACGTCGTCGATCTTGGAGCGCACGTCGTAGGTATGCCGCGACCAGTGCGTACTGATGTCCTGCCGCGACAACGACTGCAAGCTGACCACGCTGCAGATCACGAACAGCAACACGAGGGTGCCGATCGCGACCAGGATTTTCTGCTGCATCGGCTGGTGGGCCAGCCAGGAATAGCGGTTTTTCGGGGCGGCCATACGTCTTCACAGTGGCAAGACCTGGCAATCCTGCCAGGCCGGGGCGGTTCCCCTCAGGGTATCCGCAGATTTGTGAAGACGATAGCTGGCCTCAGACCGTGTTGGCGGTTCGACGCCAGGACGGCGGCACGATGCTGCCGCGACGTACGGCCACGATCAGCAGCAGTGCCGAGCACGCCGAACACACGATCAGCGCGACCACCGAGGCCTCAGCGCCGAACACGCCGCCGCTCAGCCAGTCCGGGCCAGTGCAGTTGGATACCAGCCAGCCATGCGCGGCCGTGCCCGACACCGGTATGCCGTAGACCGTGCCCTGCATCACGTTCCACGCCGCATGCAGGCCGATGCAAGGCCACAGCGAACGGGTCACGTGATAGAGCAAGGCCAGCAGGATGCCGGCCTCGATGGCGATGGCGAGCGAGCTCCACAGCGTGGCGCCGGGATTGAAGATATGCGCCGCGCCAAAGAACAGCGCGGCGATGGCCAGCGCCCACCAGGTGCCGAGGCCTTCTTCCAGCGTGCGGAAGAGGATGCCGCGAGTAAGGATTTCCTCGAACACGCCGGCGCCGATGCCGGTCAGCAGCACGGCCGGTAGCCAATTCACTTCGGGATCCGTGCCGGTGACGTGATAGCTGCCGGCGAGCCAAAGCACGAACACGACAAGGCTGATCAGCAAGGCGCCGGCAAGCAGCCCGGCGAGGCCGAGCGTGAACATGTCGCGCAGGGCAAGTTCTCGCAGGGGGCGGCGTTCGATGGCTTTTACCAGTACGGCGTACGCCACCAACGATGAGATCAACTCCATCGCAAGAATGCCGACGGCGCGCGACAACGGCGACACGCCCGGTCCCACCAGACCCATGGCCCCAACGCCCACGGAGACGAGCTTGAACAGCACAAAGCACAATGCGCCGAAAAAGAAGATGCGGCCCATCGGCGAGAACACCATCCAGCGTTGCCAAGGCGTGGCGGTGGCGGGCGTGGTGAAGGCGAGCTGTCCTGCTGGCATGTGTGTCATCCCCCTGATGGTGGGGGGAGGGTAGCAGCCGGGCGAGTGCTTGTTACAGGGGCATGGGTTGTCGCGCACGTCTGCGCTCACACAAAAACGGTCAGCTGCAAGGAGCCGTCACCCTTGTGGGAGCGCACATATGCGCGACGGCAGTTTGAGCGGGCTGACGGGTTTCCGCTAGATTCATTCCTCTCACCGTCATTCCCGCTTTCGCGGGAATGACGATGAGGGGGAGCCGGATACCAGGAGTTCGTCAACGCGCTCTTAGAGGTCCAGCGACGTCGCGTGCTCGCGCGTCGCCGAGAAACGCACGCCCGGCGAACGCTCCTGCGCCAGTTGCAGGTTCACCCGCGACGGCGCGAGATAGACCAGTTCGCCTGCGGCATCGATGGCCAGGTTGTTGGCGTTCTTCTCGCGGAATTCCTCGAGCTTCTTGGCGTCGTCGCAGTGGATCCAGCGCGCGGTAGCCACGGTGACCTGCTCGAAGCTGGCATCCACGCCGTATTCGTCTTTGAGGCGATAAGCCACCACGTCGAACTGCAGAACGCCGACCGCGCCGAGGATCAGGTCGTTGCTCATCAGCGGGCGGAAGAACTGCGTGGCGCCTTCTTCGGACAGCTGCGCCAGGCCCTTCTGCAGCGCCTTCATCTTCAGTGGATCGCGCAGGCGAGCGCGTCGGAACAGTTCCGGCGCGAAGTTGGGGATGCCGGTGAAGCTCACCATCTCGCCCTCGGAGAAGGTGTCGCCGATGCCGATGGTGCCGTGGTTGTGCAGGCCGATCACGTCGCCGGGGTACGCACTTTCGACGATTTCGCGATCGCTCGCCATGAAGGTCAGCGCGTTGGCGATGCGCACGTCCTTGCCGGTGCGCGTCTGCATCATCTTCATGCCGGCGCTATAGGTGCCCGAGCACACGCGCATGAACGCGATGCGGTCGCGGTGCGCGGGATCCATATTGGCCTGGATCTTGAACACGAAGCCGGTGAGGGCTTCCTCTTCCGGTTTCACTTCGCGCGACAGCGTGGCGCGCGAACGCGGCGATGGCGCGTGCTCGACGAAGAAATCCAGCAGCAGCTGCACGCCGAAGTTGTTCACCGCCGAGCCGAAGAACACCGGCGTGAGTTTGCCGGCGAGGTACTGCTCGATATCGAACGGATGCGAGGCGCCCTGCACCAGTTCCAGCTCGTCGCGCAGTTCGGACAGCGCCTCGGCGCCGATCATCGCTTCGAGGCCCGGTGCATCCAGGCCCTTGAAGATGGTCGAATCCTGGCGGGTGAAGTTCTTGCCCTGCTCGAACACGTGCACTTCATCGAGCAGCAGGTGGTACACGCCCTTGAGGCGCTTGCCCATGCCGATCGGCCAGGTCAGCGGCGCGCAGGCGATGCCGAGCACCGATTCCACTTCGTCGAGCAGTTCGATCGGCGAGCGACCTTCGCGGTCGAGCTTGTTGATGAAGGTCATGATGGGCGTGTCGCGCAGGCGGCACACCTCCATCAGCTTGATCGTGCGTTCTTCCACGCCCTTGGCGCAGTCGATCACCATCAGCGCCGAGTCCACCGCGGTGAGCACGCGGTAAGTGTCTTCGGAGAAGTCCGCGTGGCCCGGGGTGTCGAGCAGGTTGACGATGCGGCCCTCGTACGGGAACTGCATCACCGACGAGGTCACCGAGATGCCGCGCTCCTTTTCCAGCGCCATCCAGTCGGAGGTGGCGTGGCGGGCAGCCTTGCGGCCCTTCACTGAGCCGGCCATCTGGATCGCGCCGCCGAACAGCAGCAGCTTTTCGGTCAGCGTGGTCTTGCCCGCGTCAGGATGGCTGACGATGGCGAAGGTGCGGCGGCGGCGGGTTTCGGCGAGGTGGGCAGACATGGAGGTGGGTCGGCAGGAAGGCTAGCCGCCAATGATAGCGTGGAACGGCCGGCCAGCCGGCCTCAGGGCTCTGGCCCGCTACCTGATAGCCGGCAGGCGCCCGCTGCCGACAAAGCTGTTCAGCTTTGCGGGACCGGCTCCAGGACCACCGTTGCAGCGACAGCGTCCGGCCGGCCCATGCGCCTCAGCCATCGATAGTGCGAGGCCAGGCCCGCGCCAAACGAGGCATTCGCGTGATACGGCACGCCGTATTCGCGGCAGGTCGCTTCGACCACCCGTGAGATGGCCGGATAGTGCACGTGGCAGATGCGGGGAAACAGGTGGTGCTCGACCTGGAAATTCAGGCCGCCGACCAGCCAGGTGACCAGCCGGTTGTCGCGCGAGAAATTCGCCGTGGTTTGCAGCTGATGGATCGCCCACGGCGTGTCCATGTGGCCCGATTCGCTGGGCTCGGGAAACGCGGCTTCTTCCACCGCATGCGCGAGCTGGAACACCAGGGCCAGCTGCAGACCCGCCACCACGGCGACCAGGCCGTAGCAAAGCAGCACGGCGCTCACCGCATGGAAGATCAGCGGCAGGCCCAGGGCAAGCGTGAAGAACACCAGCTTGCCGATGATGAAGACCGCCAGATCCTTGCCTTTGGGGCGCGGGAAGCGGCGCTTGCCGATCGTGCCCATCATCACGTCGCGAAAATCGTCATGCAGATGCCAGCTCACGACCGTCAGGCCGTACAACACCCACAGATAGATGTGCTGCCAGCGATGATGCCAGTAGTGCTTCTGTTGCGGCGCGAAGCGCGCCAGCGCACCCAGGTTGATGTCGCTGTCGTAGCCGTCGATATTGGTATGGGTGTGGTGAAAATGCGCGTGCTTCCAATGCCACACATACGAGCTGCCGCCGACCAGGTCCAGCGTCATGGCCATCCATTTGTTGACGCGGCGGTGCTCGGAAAAGGCCTGATGGCCGGCATCGTGCATGATGTTGAAGCCGATCTGCGCGGTCGCCACGCCCAGTGCGACACTGAGCAGCACGCCTTGCCACCAGGTGGCCGCGAAAAACACCAGCAACACGTATGACGCCGCGAAGGCCGCGAGAATGAGCGCTGTCTTCAGGTAAATCTTCGCGCCATCCCGCTGCGTTTGCCCGCTTTGCTTGAAATAGGCCTCGACCCGCCGCCGCAACTCGCGCTGGAACGTGTTGTCGCCGTTGAACTTGAGCCGATCCGAGGAGGCAGCCGCATGCGACGTTCGAACGGCCTCGGCCGTTCGATGGGGTGAAGCAGGGGACATGCAGGGCACTCTGGGCGGGCGGGGAGTGAGTGCATGCTAGCCGATGCACCGATAACGGTTTGTTCGGCGGCTACTCGCGGGTCAGCAGATCTTCGTAGAACGCGCCGTAGGGCTCAGTCGGGTGCGCGATCTGAATCTCCAGGATCCACAACCCGCTGGACGGTGGTTCGCCGTATTCGCCCAGATCGCCCGCCTTATGCACCGAGTGCGGGAAGTCGCTGACGCGATGACCCTTGATCTCATGGTTGAGGCGCCAGCCCATGGCCTGCGCCTGCTGCTCGGCAAACGCGTACAGCGCTTCGCCGCTGAGACCTTGGCTGCGCCATGCATCGGCGGTGACCTGGAACAACTCGCGGGCGGCGTCCGCGCAGGCCTGCAGCTCCGGCGCGTTGCCCACCACGAAGGTGTCGCCCACATCGCCCTCATGGCCTTCGAACACCAGGCCCAGATCGATGAAATAGATGTCGTTCTCACCCAGGCGCACCGGCTCGGAGCGCTCGCGGTAGGTCTTGGTGGTATTGCTGCCGATGCGGATGATCGCCGGATGCCATAGCCGCTCCATGCCCAGTGCGCGGAACACATCGGCGGCTTCGGCCTTCGCTTCATCTTCGGATATGCCCGGACGCATGCGCTCGCGGATGCCATGCAGCGCCGCCCAGGTGCGTTCGCGGGCATGCAGCATCTGTTGCGGGTCGAAGCGGTCGCCGACCGCTTCCTGAGGCACGAGTGTCATGACAGGCCGGTGATGGCGGGGAAGGAGAAAAGCATCGCACAGAGGAGTCCGCGATGCAGGTCACGCCGCACGGAAACGCTCAGGACAGCACCACCAGCACGATGCCGATCAGCGCTGGCAGGGCCTGAATCCACAGCACTTTGCGACTGGCGGTGAAGCCGCCATAGATGCCGGCCACCAGTACGCACCCCAGGAAGAACAGCGTGATCGACCGGCCGGCATCGCCCAGCCACAGGCCCCAGCCCAGGCCGGCGGCCAGGAAACCGTTGTACAGGCCCTGATTCGCTGCCAGCACCTTGGACTGCTCGGCGAACTCCTTGCTCAGGCCAAACGCGCGCCGACCGGCGGGGCGGGTCCACAGGAACATCTCCAGCACCAGGAACCACACGTGGAGCAGGGCGACGAGGGCAACGACGAGATGGGCGACGAGAGACATCGGTGTCCATGGGCAAGAAGGCGAGGGGCGCAGTGTTGCAGCCCGCGTAGGGCGTCGCAAACCCGCTGCCACTAACTCTTCCGGCCAGTGGTTGCTCCCATGGCGCCAGCGTAGGTTGACCAGGCTGGGTCTCGCAAGGAGTGGCGCCCGAAGGACAAGGACGTGGCACCTGGGGGCAAGGGGCATGGCCTGGCCATTCCACACTCCGGGGAGTCACCGCCATGAACAAGTCAGTATCGCTAGGCCTGTGCCTGCTTCTGCTGTTTCCCCTTGCCGCGATGGCCGATGGGCCGTTCGACGGCACCTGGAAGGTCGACATGAGCAAGGTGCAGATGCCCAAGAAGCCCGATGTCTTCGTGCTCAAGGACGGCATGTACGACTGCAAGACCTGCGTGCCGCCGGTGAGCATCAAGGCGGACGGACAGGATCATGCGGTCAGCGGCCATCCGTATCTCGATTCGATGGCCGTGCAGGTAGTGGATGCTCACACCATCAAGGAAACCGACAAGAAGGGCGGCAAGGTCGTTGCCACCACGACGATTACCGTGGCACCCGACGGCAAGGCCGCGCATTTCGAGTTCAGCGACAGCAGCAACAGCAGCGGAGCGCCGGTCACCGGCAACGGCGAGATGAAACAAGTGGCGGCAGGCCCGGCCGGCTCGCATGCGGTATCCGGCTCATGGGTCACGGCCAGTATCGCCAACATGTCGGAGAACGCCACCGAAATCACCTTCAAGGAAGAGGGCGGCATGCTCAACATGAGCGCGCCGACGGGCCAGTCCTATCAGGCGAAACTGGACGGCACTGAGGCGCCATACAAGGGCGATCCAGGCATCAACAGCGTGACCGTGAAGAAGACCGGCAAGATGTCGATGGTGGAAACCGACAAGCGCGATGGCAAGGTCGTGAGCGTACTTACCTCCACCGTGTCCGCCGACGGCAAGACCATGAAGGTTCAGATGGACGACAAATTGCACGATCGCAGCATGGCATTCGTTGCAGTGAAGCAGTGATGAGCGCCTCGCCCGGCCTCCACGCAGGCCGGGCGAGGCCCCGATGTGGTTGCAGCTGTAACCGTCACATCCATAAAAAACTGTCGATGGCTAGATGCATAGACGTTTAGACGTCTATTGACACAGCCTCTCATGGTCGTTAGATTCCACCTTACTCATCGAGACCGGCGGAGGGACAGGCCCTTTGAAGCCGGGGCAACCTGCGGAACTTTTCCGCGACGGTGCCAATTCCTGCGGCAGCGCTTCGGGCGCAAGCCGCGAGATGAGGGCAAGCCAGCACCACCGCGCTTCGGCCGGTCGTGCCTTGCTCTCCTCTCCGGTCCGCAGGTCGATGCCGACCGGAGAAGAGCCCCATGTCCAGCCAGCCGCAACCCATCCCGTCCGTCGCCACCGCTCCCGCCGCGGTTGCTGGCGGCATGCGGCCGGATCTGACCACCCAGCGCTGCAGCCGTCGTATCGTCATCACGCCAAAGTACGGCAGTGCGCCGTGCGAGCTGGAAGTGAGCTACCTGTGGTGCGGCGCGCCCGATGCGCCCACGGTGATCGTGCAGGGCGGCATCTCGGCCTCGCGTGATGTGGTGGCGCTGGACGGCGAGACCCCGCCGGGCTGGTGGCAGTCCCAGGTAGGCGCCGGCCAGCCGCTGGATCTGGACCGCTATCGCGTCCTCTCGATCGACTGGATCACCCCGGCCGATCTCGACAGCGCGCAGGCCGTGTCCAGCGAGGACCAGGCCGACGTGCTCGCCGCGCTGGTGGAGGAGCTTGGCATTGGCCGCGTGCACGCCTTCATTGGTTCGTCCTATGGCGCCATGGTGGCGCTGGCCTTTGCCGCGCGTCACCCGTATGCCCTGGGCCGGCTGGTGCTGCTGGCCGGTGCGCATCGTCCGCATCCGCTGGCCACGGCGCAGCGCTCGGTGCAGCGTGGCATCGTGCGGCTGGGGCTGGCCAGCGGGCAGTCCGACGAGGCCTTGTCGCTGGCGCGCCAGCTGGCCATGACCACCTATCGCGGCAGCGAAGAGTTCGCACGGCGTTTCAGCGCCGCGCCGGAGTTTCGCGATGGCCGTTTCCATTTCCCGGTCGAGGACTATCTCGAACACGCGGGCCGCCGCTTCGTCGAGCGCTTCGATGTCGAGCGCTTCCTGGCCCTGTCCGAATCCATCGACCTGCACGACGTGACGCCTGAGCAGGTGGCCGCACCGGCGACCCTGATCGGCTTCCCGTCCGATCGTCTGGTGCCTCTGGCCGACCTATGCGAGCTGCAGCGCCGCCTGCATGGCCCGGCCACGCTCGAAGTGGTCGAGTCGCCCTACGGCCACGACGCCTTCCTCAAGGAAACCGACCGCCTCGCGCCGCTGCTGCGCGACGCGCTGGCCGGTTGTTGACCCGAACTTAGAACGCATCACGCACGGAGATTCACCATGAGCGACACCCCCAGCCTGTTCACCCGCGCCGTGCGCGCCGGCATCGAGTCAGACACCCAGCACGGCGCCGTGGTGCCGCCGTTGCATCTGTCGACCAACTACGCCTTCGAAGGCTTCGGCAAGAAACGCGCCTACGACTATTCGCGCAGCGGCAATCCGACCCGCGATTTGCTGGCCGAGGCACTGGCCGAACTGGAGCAGGGCGCGGCCGCCGTGGTGACGGCCAGCGGCATGGCGGCGGTGGCGCTGGCGCTGGAACTGGTGCCTGCCGGTTCGCTGGTACTCGCTGCGCACGACTGCTACGGCGGTACCTGGCGACTGCTGGACGCCTGGGCCAAGAAGGGCCGCTTCCAGGTCCGCTTCGTCGATCTCACCAACGCACACTCGCTGGCCGAAGGTCTCGCTGCGAAGCCGTCGCTGGTGTGGGTGGAAACGCCGTCGAACCCGCTGCTGCGCATCACCGATATCCGCCACGTGGCGCAGGCGGCGCATGCCGTGGGCGCGCTGGTGGTGGTGGACAACACCTTCCTCTCGCCAGCCCTGCAGCAACCGCTGACCTTGGGTGCCGACGTGGTGGTGCATTCCACCACCAAGTACATCAACGGTCACAGCGATGTGGTGGGCGGCGCCGTGGTGGCGCGCGACGCCGCGGTTGCCGAGCAGCTGAAGTGGTGGGGCAACTGCAACGGCCTCACCGGTGCGCCGTTCGATAGCTTTCTTACCTTGCGTGGCCTGCGCACCTTGAATGTGCGTCTGCGCCAGCACCAGGAAAATGCCGTGCGCATCGCCGAGCGTCTGGACGGCCATGCGGCCGTACGCAAGACCTATTACCCCGGCCTCTCGAGCCACGTTGGCCATGCGCTCGCCGCGCGCCAGCAACAGGGCTTCGGCGCGATGCTCAGTTTTGAACTGGAGGGCGGCGAGGAGCAAGTCGCTGCGTTCGTCGAAGGCCTGCACTTCCACTCGCTGGCCGAGTCGCTGGGTGGCGTGGAAAGTCTGGTGGCGCATCCCGCCTCGATGACGCACGCCTCGATGGCGCCGGAAGCGCGCCGCGCCGCCGGCATTGCCGATACGCTGCTGCGCCTGTCGGTAGGCATCGAAGATGGCGACGATCTGCTGCGCGATCTCGACGCTGCGCTGCTGCGTGCCGAAGCGGTGAGCCAGGCCAAACGTCGGGTGATCGCGTGAGTGCGGTGCTGAGCGAGCCTGTACAGGCATCGAAAGCGCAGGTGTCGCCGGCCATCGCCGCCGTGCTGCTTGGCACCGGCGTGGTCGGCGGCGCCTTCCTGAAGTTGCTCAACACGCCAGCGGCGTCGTCGATCCGCCTGGTAGGCGCCGCCAATTCGCGCCGCCAACAGACGCAAGTGGAGCAACTGGCCGACCGCGCCCTGCGCGAAAAACTCAAGACCCACGGTGATGTGCGCAATGACGCGCTGTTGCTCGAAGCGCTTGAGACGAACGCTGCGGCGGTCAAGGTGATCATCGACGCCACCGCCTGCGGCACGCTCGCGTCGCGGCATGCCGAGTGGCTGGCGCGTGGCTATCACGTGGTGACGGCGAACAAATCGCTTGCCGGTGGCGACCTGCCGGGATGGCGCGCGCTGCAGGCCGCGCTGGCACAGGGCGGCCGCTACGGCGATTCGGCCACCGTCGGTGCGGGCTTGCCGGTCATCTCGACCTTGCGCCGACTGCGTCATTGCGGCGATGCGCTGCTCACGCTGGAAGGCGTGTTCTCCGGCTCGCTGTCCTACCTGTTCAACCAATACGACGGCAGCCAGCCGTTCTCCGCGCTGCTGCGTCGCGCTCGCGAGCTCGGATATACCGAGCCCGATCCGCGCAGCGATCTTTCCGGCGAGGACGTGGCGCGCAAGCTGCTCATCCTCGCGCGCTGTGCGGGTTTTGCCTTGCGTCCCGATGAAGTGGAAGTGGAAAGCCTGGTGCCGGAAAGCCTGCGCCAGCTCGATGTCGAGAGCTTTCTGTCGCGCCTGGAAGAACTCGACGAGCCGCTTGCCACGCGCTACACCGAAGCGAAGGCGCGTGGCGGTGCATTGCGCTTCCTGGCCCGCCTCAACCAGCGTGGCCGCGCGCGCGTCGGTTTGGTCGAAGTGCCGGCAAACCATCCTGCCACGCGCCTGTACGGCACCGACAATCAGTTCGCGCTCAGCACCACACGCTACAACTCACAGCCGCTGGTGATCCAGGGGCCTGGAGCGGGGCCGGAAGTGACGGCTCAGGCTTTGTTGGGGGACGTGCTGGCGTTGGTGTGAAGCCTGAGGGTTCGTGAGTCGCGCACAGGGTGCGCTCCCACAGAGTTTCGAGTGACCTGTGGGAGCGCACCCTGTGCGCGACTGGCCTCCGGGAACCGGTCACCCCCAAAAGAAAAACGCGCGGTGATCAGCCGCGCGTTTTTCCATGGCATACCGGTAACGATCAATCGTGCACGTGCGGATTCGCCTCAGCCTCTTCCACCGACGGCGTGCGCCAGCCGGACTTCACGCCCCACACGTAGAACACCAATCCAATGAAGGCGACGACGGCCAGGTCCCAGCCATAGCTGAGGTAGCCGATGCCGCCGAAGTCAGTGCTGCCCACGTGCGAGACCAGCGCCAGCGTCGGCAGATAGAAGATCAGCCACCAGGCGCCCTTCAGCTGGCGGCCGAAGTCGTGCCACTTCACCTTCGCCTGGTAATACAGGTAGACCGGCAGCGCCACGACCATCAGCAGGATGATCTCGCCGGTGAGCGGCCAGCGCGCCCAGTACAGCAGCTCGGTCGCCATGATGAAGGCGACGCCGGCAAGGATCGGCAAGCCAGTGATGCGCAGCGGGCGGTGCAGGTTCGGCGCGGTACGGCGCAGCGTCATCGCGCTCACCGGGCCGGTGAGATACGAAATGATCGTGGCCACCGAAATCACCGCCGCCAGCGTGCCCCAGCCGCGGAACTTGAACAGGAACAGATACGAGACGGCAAGGTTGAACCACATCGCCGGACGCGGCACGCCCCACTTGGGGTGCACACGGCCGAGCACTTTCGGCAAGGTGCCGTTGCGCTCCATGCCGTAGATCATGCGCGCCGTGGTGGCGGTATACGTCATGCCGGTGCCGCTGGGGCTGATGAACGCATCCACGTACAGCAGCATGGCCAGCCAGTGCAGGTTGACGATGATGGCGAGCTCGGCGAACGGCGAGCGGAAATCGATGCCGTGCCAGCCAGCCTTGGCCAGCATGTCCGGCGGCACCGAACCCAGGTAGGCGACCTGCAGGATGATGTAGACGACAGTGGCCAGCAGGATCGAGCCGATCACCGCGAACGGGATGCTCTTGCCCGGGTTGCGCGCTTCGCCGGCCAGATTCACCGGGCTCTGGAAGCCGTTGAAGCTGAATACGATGCCGGCCGTGGCAACTGCCGTGAGCACGGCGGCAAAGTCGATGGCATGCGCGTCGCCATTGACGCCCACCGAGAAGTTCTCGGTGTGGAAGCCGCTGGCGATCAAGGCCAGGCCGGTAGCGGCCGGCACCACCAGCTTGAACACGGTGATCAGCGTATTGGAGCGCGCGAACAGCTTGACGCTCCAGAAGTTGACCAGGAAGTAGATCAACACCAGCACCGCGGCGATATACAGGCCCGGCAGGCTCAGTTCGCCATGCCCGTCGGGCATGTGGATGTACAGATCCTGCGCCCACTTCCACGGCCAAGAGGCCATGTATTGCACCGATGCTTCGGCTTCCACCGGGATCACCGAGACGATCGCGATCCAGTTGGCCCACGCGCCGATAAAGCCGACCAGCGAACCGTGCGAATAGTGGCTGTAGCGCACCATGCCGCCGGACTCGGGGAACATCGCGCCCAGCTCCGCATAGGTCAGGGCGATGGTCATGATGATGGCGGCGCCGAGCACCCAGGCCCACACCGCGCCCGGACCGGCGAGGCCGGCCGCGCGCCAGGCGCCAAACAGCCAGCCGGAGCCGATGATCGAGCCCAGGCCGGTAAGCATCAGGGCGAACGGGCCGACATCGCGGCGCATTGAAGATTGAGACATGCAGGTCCCCAGGGACAGTGGATCGACGGGCCGCCTCCCGGGCGACACAAGGGGCCGATGATGACAGACCGGTCAGGGAACTGTCAGCCCGCTTGACGTCGCCAACCGTGGCGCAACGCAACACCCAGGTCATTGAATCGACGGCTGAAACAACTCGAAAGCCGATCGAAGGAAGCGATCCTGGAACGGATCGGGGGCCTTCTTGGCATCCCGGAAATTGGCGTAGGCGGGGCGGACGGCTAGTATCGGGACTTCCCCCTCGAGGTCGGCGAACCATGATCCGTGCGACGTGGTTGGTGGTGATGGCCGCGGCGGTTGCCGCGCTTTCGATGCCGGCGAGCGCGGGCGACGCAGCCCGCGATGCGCTGACCAAGCGCGCCCAGGCTGGCGACACCCAGGCGCAAGTCGCGCTGGGGCGCTCCCTGCAAGACGACGGGGTGGCAGCCGACAAGGCCGCCGGCACCGAGTGGTATCGCAAGGCCGCCTTGGCCGGCAGTGCGGAGGGCGCATGGATGCTTGGCTCGGCCACCATGGCTGGGGTAGGCGTCGCCCGCGATGTACCCGCCGCCATCGACTGGATGCGCAAGAGCGTCGCCATCGATCAGAACCCCGACCATATGGCTGTGCTCGCCGTGGCGCTGTTGTCCACCGGTGGCATGCCCGAAGCCCTGCAATGGGCTCAGAAGGCCGCCGACAAGGGATCGTCCAAGGGCATGGAAGTGTTGGCGATGGCGCGCCTGTCGGGCGAGATGGGCCTGCCCAAGGACATCGCGCTCGCCGAGAAACTATTGAACGCGGCGGCGCAGAAGGGCGATGTCGATGCCGAACTGTCGCTGGGCCAGTTCTATATCACCGGTCTGTTCGGTCGGCAGGACGTAGCTGCGGGCGTGCGCTGGCTGCAAGCGGCCGCCGACGCCGGCAGCGCGAAAGCCGCAGGCACGCTGGCGTACTTTCTGATCACCGGCAAGCAAGGCGTGCCCACCGATGCGGCGCGTGGCGTGGCACTGGCGCGCAAGGCGATGGCCGCCAACGAGATGCTCGGCCACTACGCGATGGGTGTGGCCTATGTCACCGGCACCGGCATTGCGGAAAATCCCGCCGAAGGCTGGTACCAGATCTCGCTGGCGCAGCGCATGGACAATCAGCAGCAGTTGAAGAGTGCGGCCGATTATCTGGCCAAGGCATCGGCCAAGCTGACGCCGGCACAGCTAGCGCAGTTGAAAGCGCGTGTGGATGCGGATGCAGGAGCTGCCAACGCACCTTCGGGTTGACGACGCATTGCAATCGTCACGATTTTCACCGTCATCCCAGCGAAAGCTGGAAGCGCTATTCAACAGCCGAATGGCTGGTCATCCAGTGACTTGCTTTGACGCACACGAAAGTCACTGGGTCCCAGCTTTCGCTGGGACGACGGGCTGATCGATGCAGGATCGTCGATCAAGCCCTAGCATCAACACTCGATAACGTTCACCGCCAAGCCGCCGCGCGAGGTTTCCTTGTACTTGTCCTTCATGTCGCGACCCGTGTCGCGCATGGTGGCGATCACCTTGTCCAGCGACACGCGATGCTTGCCGTCGCTCTTGAGCGACATGCGGCTGGCGTTGATCGCCTTGACCGAGCCCATCGCATTGCGCTCGATGCAGGGAATCTGCACCAGGCCGCCGATCGGATCGCAGGTTAGGCCAAGGTTGTGTTCCATGCCGATTTCGGCGGCGTTTTCCACCTGCAGCACGTTGCCGCCGAGTGCAGCGGTGAGGCCGCCGGCAGCCATCGAACAGGCCACGCCGACTTCACCCTGGCAGCCCACTTCGGCGCCGGAAATCGAGGCGTTCTCCTTGTAGAGAATGCCGATGGCCCCGGCGGTGAGCAGGAAATCGATGATGCCGTTCTCGTCCGCTTTCGGAATGAAGCGGTGGTAGTAGTGCAGCACGGCCGGCACGATGCCGGCGGCGCCGTTGGTCGGCGCCGTGACGACGCGGCCGCCGGCGGCGTTTTCTTCGTTGACTGCAAGCGCGTAGAGGTTGACCCAGTCGAGAATGGTCAACGGATCTTTGAGCGCCGCTTCCGGCTGGCTGCGCAATTCCTCGGCCATGGCCGGTGCGCGACGCACCACCTTCAGGCCGCCCGGCAGCACGCCGGGCGAGCGCAGGCCGCGATTGACGCAATCCTGCATGGCCTTCCAGATCACCAGCAGGCCGGCGCGGGTTTCCGCTTCGCTGCGCCACACTTTCTCGTTTTCCAGCATCAGCTGGGCAATCGTGAGCTGGTGCTTCTCGCAAAGCGCCAGCAGCTCGTCGCCGGTGGAGAACGCGTAGGGCTGCTCGGTGGTGTCGGCGACGATGCGGTCTTCGGCCGCTTCATCGTGGTTCACCACGAAACCGCCGCCCACCGAGTAGTAATCGCGCGTGGCCAGCTCGTGGCCTTCGGCGTCATAGGCGGAGAAACGCATGCCATTGGTGTGGAACGGCAGCTTCTGGCGCTTGTTGAAGACCAGGTCGCGTTTTTCTTCGAATTCGATCTCGTGCTTGCCCAGCACGCGCAGGCGATGGCTGGTGCGGATGCGCTGCAGCGTCTCGGGAATATGGTCGGGGTCGACCGTATCCGGATGCGCGCCTTCGAAGCCCAGCAGCACGGCCTTGTCCGTGCCATGGCCGCGACCGGTCATGGCCAGCGAGCCGTACAGCTCGGCGCGCACGCGCACCACGCGATCGAGCACGCCCTTTTCCTCCAGCCAGCGCTCGGCAAAGCGCGCCGCGGCACGCATCGGGCCGACGGTATGCGAAGAGGACGGACCGATGCCGATCTTGAACAGGTCAAATACGCTGACAGCCATGGAGACACGCGAAGTGGGCGGGGAGAATTACCCATTGTACGCGGGTGGCCCGGGTGGCGGTTGTCGCGGCGCAGCGTCGTGCTCGGTGCGCCGGCGTATGGGGCGCTACGGCTGACGCCGCCTGGCGCCCGTCACGCCAGCAAAGAGCGGGAATGACGGGTCAGCCGGTCATGCTCAGAACGAATACTGCACATTCACCATGTAGCTGCGTGGTGCCGCGTAGAAGCCCTGGTCCCAGTACAGGCTGGGGATGTACTTGCGGTTGGTCACGTTGTCGAGGTTGAGCGTGGTGCTCCAGTGCTGGCCGAAGTCGTAGCCCGCCATCAGTCCGAGCACGGCATAGGAACCCTGGGTCGTGAAGATCTCGCTGCCATCCAGTGCCACCGCCTGCTGGTCGCGGTAGATGCGATCCTGCCAGCGCAGCGTGCCGCCCACCTTGAAGCCGGGCAGGGCGTCGAAGCGGTAGCTGGTGGCGAGACGGAACATGCGGCGCGGCACATAGGTGCGCACGTTGTTGCCTTGCGGATCGACCAGGCCCAGCTGCGTGTAGCCGCCGCTGAGCTGCCAGTTGTCGGTGAGCTGGCCGCTCACATCGAACTCATAGCCCTTCGAGGTCGCATCAATGCCGGTGTAGTAATCCTGGTTGGTCGCCAGGTTGTGGCCGGCATACTCGGCCAGGCCGTCCTGGCGCGAGCGGAACAAGGCGAACGTCCCGTTTAGACGTCCGTCGTACCACTCGCCCTTCAAACCCACTTCCAGGTTTGCACCGGTGACCGGATCGAGCACCTTGTTGTTGATGTCGAGCGAAGTCTGCGGATTGAACAGTTGCGCATAGCTCACGTAGGCCGAGTAGTGCTGCGCGAAGTCGTAAACCAAGCCGACAAACGGCGTGGCCTGGGTCTTTTCAAAATTGCTCGGCACGCCGTAGTTGGCGCCGTATTGCTCGACGTGCACGAGGCCGGTGCCAGTGATCAACGTGACCGGATCGGCCAGGCTCCAGCGCGCAGTGGCGTACATGGTCTTGCGCTTGATGTGAAAGTCGCCATTGCCATAGGACGCATCGAACGGCGGTTGCGGATAATCGCCCGTCCACTCGTTGAGCGGCGGCAGCGGCGTGCCGATGCCTTCCCCATAGCTGGACAGCTGATGCACGTTGTCCTCGGCCCAGTTGGCGCCGAGCACCAGCTCGTGCTTGCGGCCCAACAGTTCGAACGGACCGGTGGCGTAGAGGTCGGCCACGTACTGGCGTTCCTTGCTGGTGTACGCGGACGGGTAGGAATACAGCCCCAGGCCGGTCTGCGCATCCGGCGTGCCGTACACGTAGAACAGGTTGCTGTTCTCCGCGATGCGGCGATAGTTGAGCGATCCCTTGATGCTCCAGTCGTTGCCCAGCTGCTGGGTGAGTTCGACGAAGGCGCGCGTATCGGCGACATTCCAGCGCGACCAGTCGGCCGACGTGCTGGTGCTGCGGTCGTAATCGGTCGGCGTGCCGTCAGTGTTGTACAGCGGCAGCGCGCCCCACATGCCGCCGTGGGTTTTGTTCTTCTGATAAGTGACGCCTGCAGTGAGCAGGGTGCTGCTGCTCAGGTCGGCTTCGACGATGCCGCCCAGCACTTGCTTGCGCAGGTTGTAGCGGTCCAGGTAGCTGTCGGTGTCCTGGCCGGCGGCGATCAGGCGGCCGCGCACGCTGTGCGAGTCGTTGAGCGGACCGGACAGATCCACATCCAGGCGGCGATTGTCCCAGCTGCCCACGGTCACGCCGACGCTGCCCTGGAAATCGGCCGTCGGACGCTTGCGTACGAAGTTGATCGTGGCCGACGGGTTGCCGGTGAAGGACAGCAGGCCGTTTGCGCCGCGCAGCACTTCGACACTTTGGTACAGGGCCGTATCCAGATCGCCTTCCTGCTCGCCGTTGGCGAACGGCAGGCCCACGCCGTCGACGAGGAAGTTGGTGATGTCGAAACCGCGCGCGCTGTAATAGGTGCGGTCGGTTTCCACGCGTTCCACGTTTACGCCGGTGGTGGTGTCGAGCACCGCGTTGACGTTGGTGAGGCCGAAGTCCTTCATTTGCTGCTCGGTCACCACGCTGACCGACTGCGGCGTCTCGCGCAGCGACAGCGGCAGGCGCGTGGCGCCCGAGGCCGCCTTGGTGGTGTAGGAGTCGCCGTCGCCGGTCACCGTGGCGGTGGTCTGCACGCCTTCCAGATTCTTGACCTTGGTGCTGTCGGGTGAATCGGGCACGTCTTCCGCGTGCAGCAGAGGTGCGGACAGAACTAGCGACAGCGCGAGGAACAGGGCGCGGTACGGCAACGGGCATCGCGCGGGCGAGGCGAGGGAGGGCATGGGCTGGCCTTGGGTCTTGTTGGTATCGGGAACCCGGGGCGGCGGCAACCCGGTGGGCTCGAGCGGCCCTTGGTGCAAATGATAGGCATTATCATTTACGTTTGCCAGTCTCGACCTAGGTCGAGATGACGCAGCGGCCCTGCGCTGCGGTCTGCCGGGCAAGCGGGCATCGCGAAAACGCCAGGCGCCGGTTATTGTCCCGCCCCTATGCCGATGCGATATGTGCTTTACCAGCGGGACTACTGTCACCTGTGCGATCAGGCGCTGGCCGTGATGGCCGAGGCGCGTGCGCCGGACTTCGACAGCCTATGGGTGGATGACGACGAGGCGCTGGAACAGCGCTACGGCACGCGCGTGCCGGTGTTGCGTGACAGCCACGATGGGCGGGAGCTGGATTGGCCGTTTGATGCGGCGGCGGTCAGGGCCTTCGTTGCCATGCCCGTGTTGTAGGAGCGCACCCTGTGCGCGACCGCGGCCTCTGGCGTTGCGGCATCGTGTGAGGTGGCGGTCGCGCACAGGGTGCGCTCCTACAACGGAGAGAACGGGTGTGTTGCTTATTTGGCCGTCAACGCCAGATGCGCATTGATCTTCACATCGTTCGCGATCACCGAGGTATCGGCGTAATCGCCGGTGCCCACACCGAAATCAAGACGCTTTACCGTACCGGTGACGTCCATGGTGGCGCCGGTGCCCTGCGGCTTGAACACCACGGTGAGGCTCACCGGCTTGGTCAGGCCACGCAAGGTCAGGTTGCCATCGGCAATCACCTGCGCGCCGTTCTGGCGGAAACCGGTGGTGACGAAATGCGCCTTGGGGAATTTGGCCACGTTGAAGAAATCCGATCCGGGCAGGGCGCCGTCGCGATCCTTGTCGCCCGTCTTCACGCTGGCCAGGTCCACTTCCACGTCGAACTTCGACGCGGCGAGCTTGGCCGGGTCGTAGCTGATCGCGGCGGTCCACTGGCCAAACGTGCCGTCGAACGACTGGCCCTGGAAGTTGCCGCTGAAGGCGAGCTTGCTGCCTGCGGGCTGCACGGCGTAATCGGCGGCGCTGGCCAGGCCGGGCAGGGCGAGAGCAAGCAGCAGCGGTGCGAGCTTGAGCGCGAAGCGGTTCATCAGCGTTCTCCTTGAGAGTTACGGCGCGCACGGGCAAAGGGGAGCATGCGCCGCAGGGTGTTGTCGCGATCGATCAGGTGATGCTTGAGCGCGCCGGCGATGTGCAGCACGAGCAGCAAGACCAGAAACCAGAACATGTATTCGTGCACGCCATGCCAGAAGCGTCGCGTGTCGGGATTGGCGTCGGTGAGCGAGGGCAGGTTGAACATCTTGAAATACTGCAGCGGCTTGCCGGCGATGGAGTTGAACCACCAGCCACTGAGCGGCAGCAGCGCAACCAGCGCGTAAAGCGTCGTATGCACGCCATGCGCCACATAGTGCTGCAGGCGTGAAGTCGGTTCGTCCCGCGGCGGGCGATTGGCCAGGCGCCAAAGCACGCGCAACAGGAACAGCGCCAGCACGGTCAGGCCGATCGACTTGTGCAGGGCGAGCCAATTGATTTTCTGCATGGGGCCATGGGCGAGATCCATGCAAAGGCCGAAGATGCCGTTGCCAAGGATCAGCAGCGCGATGGTCCAGTGAAAGAATTTGGCGACCGATCCCCATTGATGGTCGGTGTTGCGAAAACTCATGGTGATTCCTTGCTATGGGCCTGGTCTTCCTGGATGGCTTCCAGTTCCAGCCACACGCTCACGCCGTGGCCGATGGAATTGGGCGTCGCGGTGATGCCGTAATCGTCTCGATTGAGCATCGCCGTGCCAGAGAAGCCTGCGATCGTATGCATGCCGTAGATCGTGGTGCCGTGCCGGTTGAAGGTGAACGGAATATCCACGGTATGTGTCACGCCACGCAGGGTTAGGTTGCCATGCAGGACTCCGTGCGTGTCGTCCTTGCGCTCCACGGAAGTACTTGCGAAATGCGCATAACGGGCCTTCTCCGCATCCAGATAAGCCGGCTTGAGCACCGCCGCGTTCCATTCGGCGTCGCCCATGTCCAGGCTGGCCAGATCGATGTCCAGCTCGGTGGCCGATTGGGTCCAGTCATCGGGATCAAAACGCAACCAGCCTTTCGCTATATGCAGCCGCCCGAACGGTCGCGAAAACCCGTTGTGGTCGATGCTGAAAAGGATCTGGCTGTGCGTGGTGTCGTAGCTGTACGTGGTCGCTGCGGCCTGCACGGAGGCAAGCGGAGCGGAGGCGCACAGGAGGGCGAGCAGCAGGCGGCTGGGGAGGCGTGACCTTGGCATGCAGCGGAGTCTGGACGATCCGTCGCGGTGGCGCCAGCCGTCGCCCCGGAACGGATCGTTTCCCCACGGCAACGTCGCCCGGGCAGCGGGTCGCGTCGGCCAAAAGCCATGCTCGTTCCTGCGCGGCAGGTCTGGCAAAATCGAAAGATTCCGGGGGAAGTGCATGCTGCCGTCCTTGCTGCTTCGCGTTGTCCTGATCATGGGCGCGTCCACGCTAGTGGCCATGTGCGTGCCCGCTGCCGCGCAAACCGCGTCGGCGGCACCCTCGCCTGAGCATGTCAATGCAGCGTTGGCGACGCCGCAGTTCCGTCGTTTCGGCACCGCCGATGGCTTGCCGAGCAGCAGCGTCTATACCGTGGTGCAGGCGCCGGATGGTTCGATGTGGTTCGGCACCAAGAGCGGCATCGCGCGCTACGACGGCGTCAACTTCAAGGTGTTCCGCCATGTGGCGGGCGATAGCCAATCCTTGTTCAACAATGGCATCTCGGCGCTGATCTTCGATCGCGCGGGTGGCTTGTGGGCTGCTGGCCTGGAAGCAGGCCTCAACCGCTACGACGATCGCTCGGGCACGTTCCATCACTGGGGTCATGACGCCAACGATCCGGCAAGCCTGGGCAGCGACAAGGCCTGGTCCATCGCCCAGACCGGCGACGGCTCGATCTGGGTGGGCACCGCGCTGGGTCTGGACTGCATGCGCCGCGACGGCCGCGGCTTTGACCATGTGCTGGTGACGGGCAGTGCACCGGAAGCCTTGGGCACGGTTGGCGCACTGTTCGTTGACGGCCGCGGCCAGCTTTGGGTGGGTAGCGACAACGGCGTGTTCCGTCGCGATCCGGACGGCGAGTTTCATCCCATCGCCATGGCGTCGCCGGAGAGGTCGCTCGATGCATGGCGCATCGAGGGCGATGGCGAAGAGATCCGCGTAGCCTCCTCGCACGGCCTGTTCATCATCGGGCCCGACGATGTGGCGCGACAGGTCGGCAGCAACGAGTTGCCCGACACCAACATCCTGAGCAGTGTGCGCGACCGCAGCGGGCGACTGTGGGTGGGCACGCAGCACGGTCTTTTCCTCAAGCAGGCACGCGACGCGAGGATCGAGGCGGTCACCAATCAGCCAGTGCTCTACGGCAACCTGCCGGGCACGTGGGTGTGGCAGATCCGTCCCGACAGCGAAGGCGGTTTGTGGATCGCCTTGTTCGATGGCGGCGTGGCCTACCTGGCGCCCGGCTGGGACAGCGTCAGTCGTTTCACGCATATCCCGGATGACGACAACAGCCTGCGCGATTCCGTCGCTTACGCCGTCGCGCGCGGACGCGATGGTGCGATCTGGGTCGGTGAGCGCGGTGGCCGCGTCGATCGCCTATGGCCGTACACCGGCAAAGTCGAGCACGTGATTTCGGGCCTGCGCGGCGACGTGCTCGGTCTCACCGAAGATGCGCAGTCGCGTTTGTGGGTGACTGTGCAGGGCGCTTTGTTCCGCTACGCCAACGGCAAGCTCGATGCCGTCGATGGTTCTGCGCACGGACTCAAGCATCCGCTCGAAGTGGAAGTGGGTCCCGACGGCAAACTGTATGCGCGCAGCTTCGGCGAAGGGCTGTTCCGCGTCGACCAGGACACACTGGCCGTGACCCCGGTGCCGGTGCAACCCGCGCAGGAAAAAGCACGCTGGGGCAGCCAGCTCACCCTGAAGAACGGCACGTTCTGGTACGCCAGCGACGGCGGCATGCTGCGCCTGGATCGCAGCCACGATCATTTCGAACCGGTGCCCGGCGTCGACAATCGCCAGGCGGTGGATGCCTTCGACTTCACCGACGACGGCCTGTGGATGGCTCGCCCCGATGGCCTGGAGCATTACCACTACGACGGCGATGGCCTGGTGCTCGATCGCAAGATCGACGCCACGCGTGGATGGCCTTCGGTCAACGTGGTCGATCTGGCCGTCGACGAACACCAGCGCGTGTGGGTGTTCGGGCGCGACGGCCTGTGGCGTTTCGATCCTGCCACGGCACAGTTTCGCGAGCTCGGATTGCAGGACGGCCTGAGCAACGGCGAATTTCTCCGCGGCTTCAGCCGCATGCCCGACGGCATGATTTACTCGCCCACCCTGGGTGGCGTGATGGGCTTCAATCCCAATCGCGCGACGCGTAGCACCGAGCCGCCGCGCCTGGCGCTCACCCGCATCAGCGTGCGCCGCGAAGGCGCCGTGCGCGAGCTTCCCGTGCCGGAGTCCGGTCACCTTTCCATCGGTTGGCGCGACTCGGGCTTGATCGTGGATACGCGCGTGTTTTCCTATGTGGACCCCGCGGCGAATCGCTACCGGTTCCGCCTCGCCGGCCTCGACAACACCTGGGTAGATACTGGCGGCCATGGCGAGCGCGACCTCACCGGCTTGCCGCGCGGCGATTACACGCTGGAGGTGATGGCTGCTGGCGCGGACGGCGTTTGGACGCAGCTCGCGCAGCCGTTGCAGATCCACGTGCAGGCGCCGCCGTGGACGCGCTGGTGGGCGTGGTGTGCCTATGTGTTGCTGGCGGCGCTGTTGGCCTGGCTGGCCTTGCAGGCGTGGCGCCGTCGCCTGGCCGAGCGCCATCAGATGCAGCTGGCCGAGCAGCGCAGCCGCTTGGCCGAGCAGGCCAGCGCCGCGAAAACGCAATTCCTCGCCACGCTCAGTCACGAGATCCGCACGCCGATGACGGGGGTGATGGGCATGGCGGAGCTATTGCTGACCACCACGCTCAGTCGCACGCAGCGCGACTACGCCGAAGCCATGCAGCGTTCGGGCGGCATGCTGCTCAAGCTGGTCAATGACGCGCTCGACCTTGCACGCATCGAAGCGGGCAAGCTGGAGCTGGACAACGCACCGTTCGACCCGCGCACGCTGATCGAAGACGTGGCAAAACTGGAGCTCGGCCAGGCGCGCGCCAAGGGCCTGCGTTTCGATCTGGACATGCCCACCGACCTGCCGCCGCGCATGATTGGCGATGCGCTTCGCATCAAGCAGGTGCTGCTCAATCTCGCCAACAACGCTTTGAAGTTCACCGAGCGCGGGGGCGTGACCTTGCGCGTGCGTCGCACCGACAATGGCCTGCGCTTCAGTGTGATCGATACCGGCCCTGGCATTCCCGAGGCGAGCCAGGCGCGGTTGTTCGAGCGCTTCGAGCAGGTCATCGGTCCGCAGCGTCGCGCGGGCAGCGGCCTGGGTCTGGCCATCTGTCGCGAGTTGGTGGCGATGATGGGCGGGAGCGTGGAACTGGAATCGAAGGTCGCGTTCGGCAGCACCTTCCACGTGCGCCTGCCGCTGCTGGTGACGCAGGAACCACTCGCCGCGGCGACGCAGCGCGGCGATGGCGTCGAGGCGTCACCGCTGCGCATCCTGCTGGTGGAAGACGACGTGATCGTGGCTGCCGTGATACGCGGACTGCTTGAACGTGCCGGGCATGAAGTGCGCTATGTCGGCAATGGTTTGGCCGCGTTGGCGGAACTCGCGCAGGCACCGTGCGATGTGATCCTGCTGGATCTCGACTTGCCGGGCATCGATGGTTTCCAGATCGCCCGTCTGATCCGGCAGCGCGAAATATCAGGGCAGCGCATCCCGATCGTGGCGATCACGGCGCGTTCGGGTGGCGATGAGGAAGCGCGGGCGCGCGAGGCAGGCATGGATGGTTTCCTGCGCAAGCCGCTGACCGGCGAACAGCTGCAGGATGCGATCCATCTGCAGATGGTGGTGCACGCGTCCGTCGACGACTAAGGCAACTGCTCTTCTGTGGGAGCGCACCCTGTGCGCGACAGCCTCCGATGGTGAGGCAACGCTACGTAGCTGCCGTCGCGCACAGGGTGCGCTCCCACAGGTGAGGCCGTGGCGCGGCCTCACATATCGTGCTTGCTCACCTCAAACTGGCGCCGCTTGTATTCGCTCCAGCGCGTGCGCGAACCCTCGCGCTCGGCGGGATCGGCGGCCACTACTTCCAGCACGCGGTCGTAGCGGCCGGGGGCGCATTCTTCACGCAGGTTGATCAGCATCGGGCGATCGGGTGTTTCGATACCGGGCGGCACGATCAACACGGCGGTCGTGTGATCGTCATCGTCGCCGGCGATCTGGTGCGTGATGAAGCCGTCCGGATCGAAATCCCACAGCAACTCGTCGATCGCCTCGGCTTGCGCAAAGTCGCGCGCAAGCACCAGGGTGGGCTGCTGGGCGGCGTGCGCACGCTTGGCCAACTCGCAGACGAGTAGCAGCGGTTGCTCGCGAAAGCGCGGCTTGTCGATCAGGTAGAAGTCGGCGCGAGCCATAGCGAAGCCTTTCAAATTTCGTCATTCCGGCGCAGGCCGGAATCCAGTGACGGAAGCGTACGATTTTCGCGATGCAAAGACATACTGCGAAAACCGACTTGTGTCGCTACTGGATTCCGGCCTGCGCCGGAATGACGGCTTGGACAGGGTGCGATTTATCGTTTACGCGGCGCGATCAATCAACCACTGCACCAGCAACGACACCGGGCGGCCCGTGGCCAGACCCTTGCGGCCTTCGTCCCACGCGGTGCCGGCGATGTCCAGGTGCGCCCAGCGCTGGCCTTCGGTGAAGCGCGCCAGGAAGCAGCCCGCGGTGATCGCGCCTGCGTTCTTGCCGCCGATATTGGCGACGTCGGCAAAGCCCGATTCCAGCTGCACCTGGTAGTCGTCCCACAGCGGCAGGCGCCATGCGCGATCCAGCGTGGTTTCGCCGGCGGCGATCAGTTCGGCGGCGAGGTCGTCATGCTTGCTCATCAAACCGCTGGCGTGCTTGCCCAGCGCGATGACGCAGGCGCCGGTCAGGGTGGCGGCGTCGATCAGCACCTTGGGATGGAAGGTCTGCGCGGTATAGGTCAGCGCATCGCACAGGATCAGGCGGCCTTCGGCGTCGGTGTTGAGCACTTCGATGGTCAGGCCCGAGAGGCTGGTCAGCACGTCGCTGGGGCGGTAGCTGTCGCCATCGGGCATGTTTTCCACGGCCGGCACCACGCACACCAGGTTCACCGGCACGCCGAGCTTCACCGCAGCGACGAAGCTGCCGAGCACGCCGGCGGCGCCGCCCATGTCGAACTTCATTTCTTCCATGCCCGGGCCGGGCTTGAGGCTGATGCCGCCGGTGTCGAAGGTGATGCCCTTGCCGACGAAGGCGTACGGCTTGTCGCCTTCCACGCCGCCCTTGTATTCGAGGACGACGAGCTTGGGCTTGTTGGCCGAGCCGCGGCCCACGGCGAGCAGCGAGCCGAAGCCCAGCTCGCCCATCTTCTCGTGGTCGAGCACGTTGCAGCTCACCTTGTCGTGCTGCGCGGCGAACTGTTCGGCCTGCGCGGCGATATAGGCGGGGTTGCAGATATTGGGCGGCAGGTTGGCCAGCTCACGAGCGAAGCGCACGCCCTCAGCGATGGCCTCGGCCTGGGCCAGGCCCGGCTTGGCATCGTCGGCGCCGGCAAAGACGATGGCGGTCAGCTCGGCCTGTGCGGACTTCTCGCGTGGCTTGAACGTGGCGGTATAGCGGTAGGCGG
The DNA here is from genome assembly GCF_056399945.1 of Dyella sp. 01L423. Taxonomy (NCBI): domain Bacteria; kingdom Pseudomonadati; phylum Pseudomonadota; class Gammaproteobacteria; order Lysobacterales; family Rhodanobacteraceae; genus Dyella; species Dyella sp. 01L423. The sequence continues at coordinate 268,628 of NZ_JBFTSI010000001.1, forward strand.
CGTAGTCGGCGGCCAGGGCGGCCACGCGCACGCGCCAGGAGGCGTCGTGTCCGGGCACGTCCACCTCGGTGAGGTAGGACACGGCGCTGTCCAGCGGCAGGCGGCCCAGGGCGCGCGCGGCTTCGATGTTTATCTTCTGATAGCGTGCACCGTCGAAGGTCTTCTGCGTTCCCAGACCCACCACCAGCACGCGCTTGGCTGCCACGCCCTCCGGCGCGAACAGTACGGCCGTAGTGCCAGCCTTGCCGTTGATGTCCCCGCTCTCCACCTGGCGCTTGATGGCGCCGTGCGCAGCGGTGTCCACACGGGCGGCGGCACTGGTGAGCAAACCGTTCTCATAGACGCCGACCACCACGCAGGGGGTTTCGACGGATTCGGGAGCGGCGGAGCCAAGGCTGAACTGGAGAGTCATGGAAAAGTCCTACGGAAAGGTCCGGCAAGGCCCGGACAGGCTAGACTTGGGGATTGCCGCGCCCGGGGCGGGCCGGCGCCAAGCCCTTCATCTTATCGCATGTCGAGAAACTGTCCCTCCAACCCGTACACTCCGCAGTCGTTTCTCCTCCCGTGCGAGACGCGCGGGTTCGACCCTGCCTGAGGACCGGTTCTGAGCATCCTCGATCGTTATTTCCTGCGTGAGCTGGCACAAACCGTGGCCGCTACCGCCATCGTGCTGCTGGCCGTCATGGCCGGCACCTCGTTTGCGCACGTCTTGCAGCAGGTGGCGAACGGCAGCTTCCCGGCCAGCGTGATGTTCCAGGTATTGGGCCTGAACATGCTCGACGGCCTGTCGACCCTGCTGCCGCTGGCGGCCTTCCTGGGCATCCTCAACGGCCTGGGCCGCATGTATCGCGAGAGTGAGATGCATGTGCTTGCGTCGTCCGGCATGGGTCCCGACGGCTTGCTTCGTCCGGTGTCCATCCTTGCCGTGATTCTGGCCATCCTGGTGGGCATCGTGGCTTTGTGGCTGGGCCCCTGGGCCGCTCGTACGTCCGACCAACTGGTGGCAGCCGCCAACCGCTCGGTGATTGCCGCGGGCCTGGACGCCGGGCGATTCACCCCGCTGCCGGGCAAGGGCGGCATCATCTTCGTCGATGAGCTCAGCCGCGACGGCAGCACGCTGGGCAATACCTTCATCGCCACCGAGCGCATGGGCCACGACAATGTGCCGCACCTCAAGCTAGTCACCGGCAAGCACGGCCAGCTGTATCAGGAAACCGATGGCAGCGGCCGCTTCCTCGCCTTGTGGAATGGTTTCCAGTACGACATCCCGCTGGGCGCGGACAACTGGCGCAAGATGAAATACGAGCGCAACGATGCCTCGCTGGACAGCATCCAGTCCGATGAAGATGCCGAAGATCCCGCCCACTCGATGACGCTGGCGCAGTTGCTGCGCACCGACAATCCGGACACGCGCGCCGAATTCGCCTGGCGCAGCATCGCGCCGGCGATGACCCTGGTGTTGCTGGCGCTGGCCTTGCCGCTGTCGCGCCAGAGTCCGCGCGAGCCGCGTTTTGGCCGCATGTTCCTGGCCATCCTCACGTTCTACTTCTACTACCTGCTGCTGGCGATCTGTCGCGGCCAGATCATCAAGGGCCACTGGCACCACTCGTTCCCGATGTGGATGGTGACCCTGATCGTGTTTGCCGTGGCGGCGCGCATGTTCCAGAACCAATACTCGCCGCGTAAACCGCGCAAGGCAGGTGCCTGATGGCTGCATTGCGCATTCGTCGCGTCGACTGGCTGGTCGGCACGACAGTCCTGGGCGCCATGCTCACCGTGTGGCTGGTGATCACCGGTCTCGATGCGGTATTCCAGTTCCTGCGCCAGCTCGGCAACGTGGGCAAGAACGGCTATACGGTGACCAATGCCGTGGTGTACGTGCTGGTCACCTTCCCGCGCCGACTGTACGAGATGTTCGGCAACGCCGCGCTGATCGGCGGCCTGCTTGGCCTAGGTGGCCTGGCTGCCACCAACGAGCTCACCGCGTTGCGCGCCTGTGGTCTGTCCAAGCTGCGCATTGCCGCGTCTGCCGTGGGCGTGGTGGCCATCCTCGTGGTCGGCGTGGTGATCCTTGGCGAAACCGCGGCACCCTGGGGCGACCAGCAGGCGCAGGCCATGCAGTTGCGCCTGAAATCCAACAACGTGGGCCTGGGCGGTGAGTCTGGCCTGTGGGCGCGCGATGGCGATCGCATCATCAATGCCAAGGGATGGATGGCCAAACACACCGCGACGCACAGCACCGTGCAGTTGCATGACGTGCGCGTTTTCACGCTCACGCCGGACGGCCAGGTCAAGCGCTTCGACTGGGCGCAGACGGCCGAACACGACGGCCACCAGTGGGTGATGAGCAAGGTGCGCAGCACCACTCTCGATGAAGCCGGCACGCACTCCACCACGGCAGACAGCCAGACCTGGGATTCCAAGCTCAATCCGCAGGTGCTGGAGCAGTCGGTGATCCAGCCGCAATACCTGCCGATGCGCGACCTGCGCCGCAATATCACCTACCTCGAGCAGAACGGCCAGAATCCGGGCGTGTATGCCTCCGCGTTCTGGACGCGTGCGCTGTATCCGCTGAACGTGCTGGTGCTGGTCCTGCTGGCGATGCCGTTCTCATTTGGCACCTTGCGCTCGGGCGGCCTGGGCAAGCGCATGTTCATCGGCATGCTGCTCGCCATCGGCTGGTACTTCCTGCAGAAGGCGATGGTGAACTTCGGCACCGTCTACGGCGTGCCGCCGCTGGTGGCGAACGTGCTGCCCGCCTTGATCCTGGCGGTGATTGCCTGGGTGTATTTCCGAAAACACGGCTGACGTGGCGCCGCCCGGCATGGGCGGCGGATCACGCCCTGTCTTGGCTATGGCCATCACGCATGGCTAAGCGCCGGTGACCGATGAATCGTCCGGTGCATCCGGCGCGAACTGGCCTTCCTGCGCGAGGCGGGCGAATAGTCCGCCCTGGGCGATCAGCTCGGCAAAGCGTCCCTGTTCCACCAGCCGCCCCTGATCCAATACGAGGATGAGGTCGGCATTGCGTACGGTCGAGAGCCGATGCGCGATCACGAACGTGGTGCGGCCGATGGTCAGCCGATCCAGGGCGCGCTGGATGCGTGCCTCGGTGGCGTTGTCGAGCGCGCTGGTGGCTTCGTCGAGTATCAGGATCGGCGCGTCCTTCAACATCGCGCGGGCAATCGCCAGGCGCTGGCGCTCGCCGCCCGAGAGTGAGCGGCCGCGTTCGGCGACCAGCGTTTCCAGCCCCGCCGGCTTGCGCGCGATGAATGCTGCCGCTTCGGCCGCGGCAACCGCCGCGTCGATCTGGCCAGGCTCCGCGTCCGGGTTGCCCACGCGCAGATTGTCCAGGATCGAGCGATAGAACATGCCGGCATCCTGGAACACCACGCCGATGTTCTGCCGCAGCGATTCCAGCGTGACATCGCGGACATCGTTCCCGTCGACCGTCACCCGCCCGGCGCTGGGATCGTAAGCGCGATACAGCAGGCTCAACGCGGTGCTCTTGCCCGCGCCGGTCGGGCCGACCAGGGCAATGGTGCTGCCGGGCGGCGCGCGGAAATTCAGGTCATGCAGCGCCGGCTGCACCGGGTCGTAGCCAAAACTCACCTGCTCGAACACGACCTCGCCACGCACGCGTGGCAGTGCAACGGCGCCCGGGCGATCCGCAATTTCTGACTTGCGATCGAGCACGGTGAAGAAATCGCGCAGCGATTGCGACTGAAAGAACAGGTTCGACAGGAAGGTGGCGAATTGCTCCAGCCTGCCGATCAGCAGCATGGAGAAACCCACAAAACTGACGATGCCGCCCACGCTGATCTCGCCACGCGAATGCAGCGCCGCACCTACCGCAAAGATCGCCACGATGGTGAGCGTGCTTGCCGCGCGATTGAGCACGGAGAGGATCGCCCAGCCGCGCAGCACCGGATACTGCGCGTTGAGCGTGCGCGTCATCAGCTCGTGCAGTGCGCGCGATTCGGCCGCCAGACGCGTAAAACTTTGCACGACCGTTACATTGCCGAACACATCGCCGGCGCGCGTAGCGATCTCGTGGTGCAATTCCTCCACTTCACCCTGCGCCTTGTGCGTCCGCTGCACGGCGATGGCGTTGAAGATGGAGAAACACAACAGCAGCGCAATCATCAGCAGCGCCAGCTTCCAGTTGATCCACAGCGCGACGGGCACCATCACGAAGATGGACAACAACGTGGCGAGATGCTCGCGGAAAAAACTCAGCCAGAGATTGAACAGGTTGCTGACGCCAACGTTCATGATGCGCGAAAGCCGGCCCGTGTGATATTCGCCGTGGAATGACATCGGCATCGCCGCGGCGTGCTCGAAGAACAAGGCGATGGCGGCGAGGCGCCGGCGATGCGCGAGCCGGTCCGCATGCAGCGACACCCACACATTGGCCAGGACGCCGGCAAAGCCCACGCCGGCCCAAAGCGCGATCAGGCGCGGCGCATCGCCGCCATGCGTGCTGCCCAGCGCATCCACCACGCGGCCAAACAGCACCGGTTCGAGGAAGAACACGCCGGCCAGCGCCAGGTTGGCGAGCGCCAGCGTGATCGCCAGCTTCTTTTCCGGCGCCAGCAGGGCAATCACACGAAGATACAGACGCAGGAACGACATGCCGTCGCCTCGATCGGCTCGCGTCTCCACCTCATGCGGAGACCCGGTGACAAGGCTAGCCCAAGCCGCTATGGCCCGTCAGGCCCGCGGCCTTTGATTCTGCCAAAGCGAGCGTTCAAACTCGGGGTCTGATCCAGCTACCGGAAGTCCATCGTGGAACTCATCGACCTGCGCAGCGATACCGTCACCCGTCCCACCCCGGCCATGCGTGCGGCCATGCTGGACGCCGCCGTGGGCGACGACGTCTACGGCGAAGATCCCACGGTGAACGCGTTGCAGCAGCGGCTTGCGGCGGATCTCGGCTTCGAGGCGGCGCTGTTCGTGCCCACCGGTACGCAATCGAACCTGGTCGCGTTGATGTCGCATTGCGAGCGCGGCGACGAGTACCTGGTCGGTGCCGATGCGCATACCTACAAATTCGAGGGCGGTGGGGCCGCGGTGCTCGGCTCGATCCAGCCGCAACCGATTCCGCACGACGTGGATGGCAGCCTGCCGCTGGACAAACTCGCCGCAGCGATCAAGCCGGTCGATCCGCATTTCGCGCGCACGCGTCTGCTGGCGCTGGAAAATACCTGGCATGGACGCGCCTTGCCGCTGGATTACCTGAAGGCCGCGCGTGATTTTGCGCGCGAACGTGGCCTGGGCTTTCACCTGGACGGTGCCCGTTTGTTCAACGCCGCCGTTGCGAGCGGCGTTCCGGCTCGCGAGATTGCCGGTTTGTTCGACAGCGTGTCGGTCTGCTTGTCGAAGGGCCTGGGCGCGCCGGTCGGCTCAGTGCTGGTTGGCTCTGCAGCGCTGATCGACAAGGCTCGGCGGTGGAAGAAGGTGACCGGCGGCGGTTGGCGTCAGGCAGGCATGCTCGCTGCTGCTGCGCAGTACGCGTTGGACCATCACGTGGAGCGTCTCGCGGACGATCACGCTCGTGCGGTGATGTTGGCGGCGGGGCTGGGCGAGCTTCCGGGCGTGAAGCTGCTTGGCCAGCATACCAACATGGTATTCATCGATGTGCCCGCTGATCGTCTGCGTGAATTGGACGTCCATTTGCGGCAGGCGGGCATCCGCATCAGCATCGGCTATCTTCCGACGCTGCGGTTGGTGACGCATCTGGATATTGACGATGAGGGTGTGGCGCGGACGGTGGCGGCGTTCCGGCAGTTTTTTGGGTGATGCTGAGGGCACGTTTCTCTCCCTCTCCCCGGCGGGGAGAGGGTTGGGGTGAGGGGCGGGTGCTCGCGGGAACGTTCCTACTTCGTCATCCCGGCGGAGGCCGGGATCCAGAGCCTCGGTCTTCGGTTGCCGCGCTACCGCGACCTGGCTCGCCTGCCGCGGGCTTCCGTCCTCCTGCCGGAGGCCGGGCTACTTTTCTTTGCTTGCCCACGCACGCGCAGGAGCGCGTGTGAACGGCGAAGCCGGCCCGAAGGGCGGAGGGCAGGATGCCCGGAGTAAAGAAAAGTAACCAAAAGAAAGGGCCCCCGGATGACGCGCCTTCCGGGCCTTCGGCCCTCCAGGTGCGCGGGCGGGCTCCGGAGTTTTTCGACAGGACATCCCTGTCCTGTCGAAAAACTGGCCGCATCCATGCGGCCACCCTGCGGGCTTTCCTCCACCCGCCCGCCGCGTCATACGGGGACCCCGGGAGCAGAGCCAGAGCCACATCAAAAGCCGCAGAACGCCCGGCGTTGCCGGGCCCTCTTCTGTAGGAGCGCACCCTGTGCGCGAACGCCGACCGCAGGGCAGCCTGTTAGGCCGCGGTCGCGCACAAGGTGCGCTCCTACAAGGGTTTCGTACGCTCGTGGATTGCTGATCAATCTTGCTGGTCGGCTCTTTGTGGGAGCGCACCCTGTGCGCGACACCTACGGAGCGATACACCCAGGCGTGGCTGTCGCGCACAGGGTGCGCTCCCACAGACACGCAGAGCCCTCTCCCAGGTCGGGAGAGAGGCATAAAGCAGGCTTAGGCAGCCCGCTTATCAAACTTGCGAATAAACTCCCGCACCTGCGGATACACCGTCTGGCGCCAACGCCGCCCGCTGAAAATGCCGTAGTGGCCAGCGCCTTCCACCACGCGGTGCTCGCGTCGGTCGGCGGGAATTCCGCTGCACAGGTCATGCGCCGCTTCGGTCTGGCCGAGGCCGGCGATGTCGTCCAGTTCGCCTTCGACGGTGAACAGCGCGGTCTTGGTGATCGCTGCGGGCTTCACGCGTTCGCCGGAGACATCCCACAGCCCGCGCGGCAGCAGGAACTGCTGGAACACAGTGGCGATGGTGTCGAGGTAATACTCGGCCGGCATGTCGAGCACGGCGTTGTATTCGTCGTAGAACTTGCGGTGCGCTTCGGCGTCATCCTGATCGCCGCGACGCAAGTTCTCGTAGAAGTCCCAATGCGAATTGAGGTGGCGGCCCGGGTTCATCGCGATGAACCCGGCGTGCTGCAGGAAGCCGGGGTAAACCTCGCGGCCGGTGCCCGGATAGTTCGGCGGCACGGTGTGGATCAGGTTGCCGCGGAACCAGCTGAGCGGTCGCGTGGTGGCGAGGTTGTTGACGCCGGTCGGATTGCTGCGCGGCTCGATCGGGCCGCCCATCATGGTCATGCTCAGCGGCGTGGCTTCGCCGCGCGCCGCCATCAGGGAGACCGCGGCAAGCACCGGCACGGTCGGCTGGCATACCGAAATGACGTGCACGCGCTCGGCGCCGATATGCCGGATGAATTCCTCGATGTACGCCACGTAGTCGTCGAGATGGAACGGCCCTGCGCTGGTCGGCACCATGCGTGCGTCGACCCAGTCGGTGATGTACACCTTGTGGTCCTGCAGCAGGGTCTTCACCGTATCGCGCAGCAGCGTGGCGTGGTGGCCGGAGAGCGGCGCCACGACCAGCACGGTCGGGTCGTTCTTCAATTTCTCGATGGTTTCCGGATCGTCGCTGAAGCGCTTGAAGCGCTTGAGCTGGCAGAACGGCTTGTCCAGCATCACGCGCTCGATCACGGCAATTTCCTGACCGTGCGCCGTCACCTGCGGGATGTTGAACGCGGGCTTCTCGTATTCCTTGCCCAGACGGTGCAGCAGCTCGTAGCCGGCCGCCATGCGCGGCGCTCCCGGGAGGTGCGAGAACGGGCTGGTGATGTCGCTCAGCAGCTTGGCGCTGGCCTCGGCGTAGTGGCTCAGCGGGCCAAGGAAAGCGCGCTGCCACTCATGGATCTGATAAAGCATCGGGGTGGAACCGGGAAGCGTCAGAGAAAACCATCTTACCCGGTTTGGCGCAGTCGTGCTGCGCCGCCGCATTGTCTCAATCCTGGTGAATCAGGTGCTTACGCGCGGCGGCAAAGCAGCAGTAATTCGTCCACGCCGTCGCAGTCGGGCATGCCGCGCTGCCAGCGCAGCGGCTTCTGCATGCGCAGGCCCAGCGGCATGATCACGCGGTTGTACCACCACAGCGCGCGCTCGCGCTGGTGCGTGAGGTACCACTGGCCCAGGCCCAGCAAGGTTTTGGAAGTGGGCTGCATGCCGTAGATGGCGCTTTGCTCGATGGTCCAGCCGTGCGACTCGAGCTTGCGCAGGATCTGGGCCGGCTCGTAGCGACGGTAGTGGCCGACGAACTCGTCGAACTCGGTCCAGGCCGATTCGTGCAGCGGTACCGACAGCAGCATGCGGGCGTCGGGTGCTGCAACGCGGGAAAGCTCGCGCAGCGCCTTGTCGTCGTCCAGCACGTGCTCAAGGATGTCCAGCGCACAGACCAGGTCGAAGCTGGCGTCGGCGCAGGGCAGGGCGCTGATGTTGGCGCGCGCGGCGCTGGCACCGTGCGAGCGCAGTTCGCCCAGCGCGGCCGTGCTGATGTCGACGAAATAGCTGCCATCGATCGGCAGGCGCGGGCGCAGGCCCGGTGCCACTTCCAGCCGGCGCGGCAGCGCCATGGCCAGCTCGCGCACCATCGGCCAGGTATTGAAGCGGCTGGGATCGACCAGTCGCGAGCCCGACCACAGCGAGTCGTAGAACGCCTGATTGATGCGTTTTAGCTCAGTGGCGTCGCGACGGGGTAAGGCAAGCGAGGGCATGTAACAGTGTTGCCCGAAACTACTTCACTTTCATGTGAAGCTTTCCTTACCTGCGCAAAACCGTGCGCGCGATCACATCGTGGAAAGCTCGTCGACGCGGATCGAAAATAGCTACGCCAAACCACACCAACCATGCGATAGCCATTGCCCACAGTGCCGCCTTGGTGCCGATCCACGGCGCCAGCACGAGCAAGCTCATGGGCGCTGCCGCCACGAGCAAGCGAACAAGTGCCTGGGGCAGCGTGATGCCAAGACCTTGCTCGTTACTGACGCGGATACGCCACGGACGCATACCCAACGTGCGTCCGCCACGCAGCCACGACGCGATGAAATAAGCCGACACCACCAGCGCCTGCAGCGGCTGATACCACCACGCGATATGAGCGTGTCCATCGGTGCTGATCAAGGTGCCGCCGGTGACGCGCTGGCACACATAGCCCACCACCATCACGATCGCCACCACCGCCAGCAGGTCGTAGAGCAGGGCGAACAGGCGGCGCCACAGCGGGCAATAGATATCGGTGGCGGTGCTGGAAGTCATCGAAACGGCAGCCTGCATAAGGAACGCTTGCACGTGGCGAGGCGGGCAGCCAGCATCGCGTCCATGCAGCAAGAAGAACCCAGTATCGCCGAAGCCGACCGCCGCAGCATCGATGCCTTCATCGAGCGCGTGTGGTCCGAAGATGGACTGTCCGACCGCACGCTGGAGGCGTACCGCAGTGATCTGGAGAGTCTCGCGCGCTGGCTGGGCACGCAGGGCCAGAGCTTGCGCAGTGCGCAGCGTCATCACCTGTCCGCCTATCACGGCAGCCAGCCGGTGGCGGTACGTTCGCTGGCACGTCGGCAGTCGGCGTTTCGTCGCTACTACGCTCATATCGTGCGCACCGAACCGGGTTTCGACGATCCCACGCTGTTGATCGAGCGTCCCAAGATGCCGCGCAGCCTGCCCAAGGCCTTGGCCGAGCGCGAGATCGAGGGTTTGCTGGATGCGCCGGATCTGGACACGACCCTGGGTTTGCGCGATCGGGCGATGCTGGAACTGATGTATGCCTCGGGCTTGCGCGTGTCCGAACTGGTGGAGTTGCCGCTGGCTTCGCTCAACCTGCGCCAGGGCGTGGTGCGGGTGACCGGCAAGGGCGGCAAGGATCGCCTGGTGCCCATCGGTGAAGTGGCGGCGGAGCGCATCGAGGCCTACCTGGCAACGGCGCGCCCCACGCTGGCACGCGGACGCCAGCCGGTTGCGCTGTTTCTCAGCAACCGCGGCGAGGGCATGACGCGGCAGATGTTCTGGACCCTGGTGAAGCGCTACGCCGTGCAGGTGGGCATCGTCTCCAAGCGCATTTCGCCGCATGTGCTGCGGCATTCCTTCGCCACCCACCTGCTCAATCACGGCGCCGACTTGCGCGCGCTGCAGATGCTGCTGGGCCATAGCGCGCTGAGCACGACGCAGATTTATACGCTGGTCGCCAAGGAAGGTCTCAAGCGGCTGCACGCCCAGCACCATCCGCGCGGCTGACCGAGCCGCGGCAGTGCCAAACGGCCCGCATCCGCGTTCAGGCGCCTGTGCGAGAATGGCTCTCCCCCACGTTTCCCCCACGGGGAAATGCATGTCCACGAGGTCTGCGATGTTCAAGAAATGGTTGCTGGCGCTGTGCGTCGGTGGATTGGCACTCAACGCCTGCGCCGCGCCGGACGGCACGAATGGCGCGGCCGGTGCGACCACCGCTGTCGCCGCTGGATCGGATGCCGCCATCCGCCGTGCCGTGCAAGGGCTGGTGCCCAACGCGAGCATCGACTCGATTCGCCCGGCGCCGATGCAGGGCTTTTATCAGGTCATCGCCTCGGGGCATCTGGTCTATGTGTCCAGCGACGGCAAATACATGCTCAATGGCGACCTGATCGACCTGGGCAGGAAAAAGAACATCACTGAGGATGGCTGGTCCGAGTTCCGCAAGGCCGAGCTGGCCAAGGTGCCCGAGGCCGACCGCATCGTGTTCGCGCCGGAAAATCCGCGCTATCGCGTCACCGTGTTCACCGACGTCAATTGCGCTTATTGCCGCCAGCTGCATGAACACATGGCCGATTTCAACAAGGCCGGCATCGCGGTGGAGTACGTTGCCTGGCCGCGCGAAGGCGTCATCAACGAGGCAGGCCGTACCACGCCCACCTATAACGAGATGGTCTCGGTGTGGTGCGCCAGCGACCGCAAGGCCGCGTTCACCTCAGCCAAGCAGGGCAAGGCGCCCAAGGCCACCAACTGTCCGAACCCGGTGAAGGACGAGTTCGAGCTGGGCGTGAAGCTCGGCGTGTCCGGCACGCCCACCATCATTGCGGCCGATGGCTCGATGATCGGGGGCTATGTGACGCCCGAGCAGCTGCTGCAGGCGCTTAAGTCCGGCGGTTGATGTCCGGCGACCGGTGCGGCTTTACGCCCCCGGCATGCGTCAATTGGCAGTAGATTCATTGAGTTAGCATGACTGGGCGGCGTTGGAGTGCCAGCGTCGCCCGAACAGTCGCGATGCTGCGTCGCGGCAGTGTTGATGCGCGATGAGGTACAATCAGCGTTTTCGCCTACCTCCTGTCCCCGCATGATCGCACTCGACGGGCAGAGCGCCCTCTCCCCTTTTCGCCTTGAACGTCTGAACGCACGCCTGGAAGCCATTCACCGTGGCACCCGTGTGCAGGCGTCGTGGTTCATTTATTTCATCGACGCCGACCGCGCGCCAGAGGGCGAGCAGCATCGCCGCCTGCTGGAAGTGCTGGAGGCCAAGGAAGGCAAGCCCGAACACGCCTCGCTATGGGTGGTTCCGCGCCTGGGCACGATCTCGCCGTGGTCCAGCAAGGCCACCGATATCCTGCATGGCGCTGGCTTCGATGTGCGCCGCGTCGAGCGTGGCGTCGCATGGCAGGTTGCCAGTCTGCCGGCCATTGGCAGCGCGCAGTACGACGCCGTCGTTGCCGTGTTGCATGACGCCATGACGCAGTCGGTGCTGACCGATCTGAGCCAGGCGCACAGCCTGTTCCTCGGCGGCCAGCCCGGTCCGGTGGTCTACATCGAGTTGGGCGGCGAACCCAAGGCCGCGCTGGACGTGGCCAACCGGGAACTGGGCCTGGCGCTGGCCGACGACGAGATCGAATACCTGGTCGCGCGCTACGCCGAACTGGGCCGCAACCCGACTGACGCCGAACTCTTCATGTTCGCGCAGGCCAATTCCGAGCACTGCCGCCACAAGGTGTTCAACGCCAGTTGGACGCTCGATGGCGAGGCTCAGGACAAGAGCCTGTTCGGCATGATCAAGAACACCCACCAGCATTCGCCGGCTCATACGCTGTCTGCCTATAAGGACAACGCGGCGGTGATCGAAGGCTCCGAAGGCAAGCGCTTCTTCACCGATCAGGATGGTGTGTGGCGCGCGCATCCGGAACGCATCGACTACGCAATCAAGGTGGAAACGCACAACCATCCCACGGCCATTGCGCCGTGGCCGGGTGCGGCTACCGGCGCCGGCGGCGAAATCCGCGATGAAGGCGCTACCGGCCGTGGCGCCAAGCCCAAGGCTGGCCTGACCGGTTTCTCCGTCTCCGACCTGCGCATTCCCGGCTTGCCGCGACCGTGGGAAGTGGATCGCCCGCTGCCGCCGCATATGGCGACCGCCTTCGAAATCATGCGCGACGGCCCGCTGGGCGCTGCTGCATTCAACAACGAATTCGGCCGTCCGGCGCTGGGCGGTTACTTCCGCACGTACGAGCACGAAACCGGTGAAGCGGGCGTGCGTCGCGGCTACGACAAGCCGATCATGATCGCCGGCGGTCTGGCCAATATCCGAGCCGACCACGTGCAGAAGCGCGACGTGCAGCCGGGCAACAAGGTGATCGTGCTCGGTGGCCCGGCCATGCTGATCGGCCTGGGCGGCGGCGCTGCCTCGTCGGTGGCTTCGGGCACGTCGAGCAAGGAGCTGGATTTCGCTTCCGTGCAGCGCGACAACGCCGAGATGGAGCGTCGCGCGCAGCAGGTGATCGACAGCTGCTGGGCGCGTGGCGACAAGAACCCCATCGTCAGCGTGCACGACGTAGGCGCAGGCGGTCTTTCGAACGCCATTCCCGAGTTGCTCAACGACGCGGGCGTGGGCGGTCGCATCGACCTTTCCACGATTCCGTGCGACGACCCGTCGCTGTCGCCGATGCAGGTGTGGAGCAACGAGTCGCAGGAGCGCTACGTGCTCGCGATCGGGCCGGAAGATCTCGCCGAATTCGAGGCCTACTGCAAGCGCGAGCGTTGCCCCTATGCGGTGGTCGGCGATGCCACGGCTGAGCGTCGCCTGGTGGTGCACGATCCGCGCACCGACACGCTGGTGATCGACCTGCCGATGGATGTGCTGTTCGGCAAGCCGCCGCGCATGCATCGCGATGCCAAGCGTCTGAAGCCGCGCGTGGATCTGCTGCCCGATCTGGCCGGCATCAGCATGGACGAAGCGCTGATGCGCGTGCTGCGCCTGCCCACGGTGGGCAGCAAGAGCTTCCTCATCACCATTGGCGACCGCACCGTCGGTGGCCTCAATGTGCGCGATCCGATGGTCGGTCCCTGGCAGGTGCCGGTGGCCGATTGCGCGGTCACTGTCACCGATTTCGACAGCTACACCGGTGAGGCGATGGCGATGGCCGAGCGCGCACCCGTGGCGTTGCTGAGCAGCCCGGACGCCGCCCGCCTTGCCGTGGGCGAAGCGATCACCAATCTCGCCGCCGCACCGATCGCCTCGCTGGGCGAAATCCGTTTGTCGGCCAACTGGCAGGCGGCGGTGAACTTCCCCGGCGAAGATGCGGCACTGTTTGACGCGGTGAAGGCCGTGGGCATGGAATTGTGCCCGGAGCTCGACATCTCGATCCCGGTCGGCAAGGACTCGCTGTCCATGCAGACGATCTGGAAGGATGGCGACACCATGCAGTCCACCGTGTCGCCGGTGTCGCTGGTCATCACCGGCTTCGCGCGCGTCACCGACGTGCGCCGCACGCTCACGCCGCAGCTGCGGCTGGATCGCGGCGATTCCGAACTCTGGCTGCTGGATCTCGGCGCCTGCCGCGATCGCCTCGGCGGTTCCGCGCTGACCCAGGTGTTCAATCGCGGCGGCGGCGTGCCGCCGGATCTGGACGATGCCAAGCGCCTGAAGTCGTTGTTCGACCTAGTGCAGGAAGCGAACGCCAACGGCCTGTTGCTGGCCTATCACGACCGTTCCGACGGCGGCGTCATCGTGACCTTGCTGGAGATGGCGTTCGCCGGTCACTGCGGTCTGGAGATTCAGCTGGACGGCTGGGCGGAAGCGACGCTGCGCGCGCTGTTCAACGAGGAGCTGGGCGCGGTCATGCAGGTGGCCTCGGCCAATCGCGAAGCCTTCGAGGCGCTGCTGGTCAAGCATGGCCTGACCAGCATGGCGTACCGCATTGGCCGTCCTAAGGAAAAGCTCGGCATCAAGCTGTTCCACAACGGCGATACCATGTTCAAGTGGAACTGGCGCACGCTGTTCGAAGCGTGGAACGAAACCAGCTACGCCATGCAGCGCCTGCGCGACAACCCGGCTTCGGCCGATGCTGAAAACGCCTGGCGCCTGGACGACTCCGATCCGGGCATCCACCCGAAGCTGAGCTTCGAGCCGTCCGACGACATCGCTGCGCCGTACATCGCCAAGGGCGCACGCCCGCGCGTGGCCGTGCTGCGCGAGCAGGGCGTCAATGGCCAGGTCGAAATGGCGGCGGCGTTTACGCGTGCGGGCTTCGATGCGGTGGACGTCCATATGTCCGACCTTGCGAGCGGCCGCATCAAGCTGGCCGACTTCCGCGGCTTTGCGGCATGCGGCGGTTTCTCGTATGGCGACGTGCTGGGTGCGGGCCGCGGCTGGGCCACGTCCATTCTCTACAACGAATACCTGCGCGCGGAATTCAGCACGTTCTTTGCCGATACCTCGCGTTTCGCGCTCGGCGTCTGCAACGGCTGCCAGATGATGGGCCAGCTCAAGGACATCATCCCCGGTGCGCAGCACTGGCCGAAGTTCCTGCGCAACGCGTCGGAGCAGTACGAGGCTCGTCTGGCCACCGTGGAAGTGCTCGATTCGCCGAGCATCTTCTTCAAGGGCATGGCCGGCTCGCGCATCCCGGTGGCGGTGGCGCACGGCGAAGGCCGCGTGAGCTTCCCGTATAGCTGCAGTCCGTCCAAGGCCGGCGCGGCGCTGCGTTATGTGGATAACCGCGGCAAGCCGACCGAAGACTATCCGCTGAACCCGAACGGTTCGCCGGGCGGTCTCACCGGTTTCACGGCTGCCGAGGGACGCGTGACGATCATGATGCCGCATCCGGAACGCGTGTTCCGCAGCGTGCTGATGAGCTGGCATCCGGAAAAGTGGGGCGAGGATTCGCCGTGGATGCGCATGTTCCGCAACGCACGGGTGTGGTGCGGCTGATGTGTTCCGGCCGCGCTAGACCTGCGTTGAGGGTCTAGCGTGGCTGCCGTCGACCGTTGGTTGTCGAGGGTACTTCCGGGGCTCGCCTGGGCAGGCGTGATGGCGCTGTTGCCCTGGTGGTTGGGCTTGCCGCTGCTGTTGTTGTCTGTGCTCGGCGCGGTGTGGTTCGACCGGCGCGTTGCGCGCTCTGCCGAGTTGTGCCGACGTGCCTTGCGCTGGGGTTTGCCAGGCTTGTTGTTCGCGGTGCAGCGCGCCTTGGGCGGCGATCTGATGGCCTGGGGCGCGGCCCTGCTTGGCGCCCTGGTGGGCTTCTCGCTGGTGGTGCTGATGGAGTCGCTGCTCGACCATCGCGTGCAACGCACGCCGACGGCGAAGGCGTCGCCTGAGTGGAGCGAGCTGGCGATGGCGCCCGTGGGTCCGCCCGCGCACATCATCGAATTGACCCGGGCGGACTGGCAGCTGGCGGCGGCGGAATTCGTTGATGCCAGCGGCACCGTGCGATTCGAAGCGACCGGCGAGGGACGAGGGCGCTACGTGTTCGCCCAGGGCCAGGTGATCGACAAGGCGAGCCCGCGCTACTGCAGTAGTCCCGGCGGCCGCTGGTTTGCGGCCAACCTGCCGGGCGGCCGCGGCGAGATCCTGTGGGACCGGCAAAGCCAGCGCACGCACCGGCTGAGCGGCTGGCAACTGAGCGGCTGGGAGGGCGACCAGCCTTGGCTGGCCGCAGGCAGCGACGCTGCACCGGCGCCCCTGCATGAAGTGCTGGGGCAGCTGCCGCGACCGTAGTCATTCCGTTTCATCTGCCGGCCCGTCTCGACATACACTTCACAGTTGCTCCGGAGTAAGCGCGCCCACCGCGGCCTGCGTGAACCTTCGGAACACTTTCAGTCACTCAATCTAGCTCCGGACAACGCATACTTGTGACTGTGACTACCGACGCACCTTCTTCCTTGTCCTCCGTGTTGCCGGTCAGTGTGATCGTGGTGGCCGCCGACAGTGGTCCCAGCCTGCGCGATTGCGTGCGGCGCGTGCTGGCGTGCGAGTTGCCGCTGGAATTGGTGCTGGTGGACAACGCCTCCTCCGACGGCATTCCGCAGGCGATTGCGCGCGCGCACGAGAGCGATGCGCGGCTGCGCGTGGTCTACAACCATGCCAACCTGGGTTTCGGCCCGGCGGTAAACCGCGGTGCGGCGCAGTCGCACGGCAAGTCGCTGCTGGTGCTCAATCCCGATTGCCTGATCGACAACGAGACGCTGCAGCGCCTGGTCGAGATGCTGGCCTCGCATCCGCGCGCGGGCGTGATCGGCGCGGTGGTATGCGACGAAAACGGTACGCCCGATCCGGCCTCCTATCGTCGCGATCCACTGCTGCGTCGTGCGTTGAATACGCTGTTCCACCGCGCCGGCGAAGGCATCAACATCGAAGGCCCAATGCCGGATAGCCTGGTCGAGGCCGAGGCGGTATCGGGTGCGTTGATGCTGATGCCGCGGCGCGTGTTCAACTATCTCGCCGGTTTCGACGAGGCCTATTTCCTGCATTGCGAAGACCTGGACCTGTGCCGCCGCGTGCGCGATGCCGGTTATCACGTGATGCTGGCGGGCGACGTGCACGTGCTGCACGGCAAAGGCAGCTCGAGCCGTCACCGCCCGGTGTTCGTGAGCAAGTACAAGCATCGCGGCATGTGGCGCTGGTTCCGCAAGTTCGATCCGGACGCGCGCAAGCCGTGGATTGCCGGCGTGGTCTGGCTAGGCATCTGGACGCACTTCCTGCTGCAGATTCCCGGGCAGCTGTGGCGACTGGCGCGGCGCAAGCGATCGCAGGAAGCCGCGTGACGGCGCGCGCATCGCGAACCGCGACCTGGGCCACGCTGGGTCTGGTTTCAGTCACCGCCATCTGGGGTTCCACCTTTTTCCTGATCAAGGATCTGGTGGCGCGCATGCCGGTGGCCGATTTCCTGGCCGTGCGCTTTCTGATGGCGGCGCTGGCCATGGCTGCGTTGTTTCACCGCCCGTTGCTGCGGCTCAGTCGGCGCGAGTGGTGGCAGGGCAGCGCGCTCGGCGCAATCTATGGCATTGCGCAGCTATTGCAGACCTCAGGCCTCGAACACACGTCGGCGAGCATCAGCGGCTTCGTCACCGGCATGTATGTGGTGTTCACGCCCTTGCTCGGCACGGTGCTGCTGCGCCAGCGCTTGCCCTCGGTCACCTGGATTGCCGTGCTGCTTTCAGTCGGCGGTCTGGGACTGCTCGCCCTGCATGGCTTGAGCGTCGGTTACGGTGTGTGGCTCACGCTCGCTTCGGCGGCGCTGTATGGCCTGCACATCGTGGGCCTGGGAACGTGGTCGCGCCCCGGCAGCGCGTTCGCCTTGTCGACCGTGCAGATGATCGTGATTGCCCTGATCTGCCTGCTGGCGACCTTGCCCTCCGGTCCATCGCTGCCGCCCGACCTCGGTGCGTGGGCCGCTGTGGTCTACATGGCGCTGGCGGCCGGCGCGGGCGCCATGCTGGTGCAGACCTGGGCGCAGGCGCATCTCTCGCCAACGCGTGCGGCCATCGTGATGACGCTGGAACCGGTGTTTGCGGCGGGCTTTGCAGTCACCTTCGGCCATGACGCGCTGACCTGGCGGATGCTTGCTGGCGGTGCGCTGGTGCTGGCGGCGATGTACCTGGTGGAGCTGGCGCCGCGGAGCAGTGCGGTTAAGGCGGAAGGGTTGCACCACGAGGTTTGAGCGCCCTCAGTTCTGTGGGAGCGCACCCTGTGCGCGACTGCGGCGCTGGGACGTTATCGCTTCGTAGGTTTGTCGCGCACAGGGTGCGCTCCCACCGGTGTCGCCCTTTTAGTCCTTGCGCTTCGCCGGATGCGGCTGCAGCGCAAGTCGCACCAGATAGATCACGATGGCGATATTGGCGATCAGTGCACCCAGCTTGAGCCAGCCAAACTTGTGGATCGTCTCGTACAGCTCCAGTGGAATCAGCGAGCCGGTGGCGATCACCGTGAACCATTCGGCCCAGTGCTTGCGCAGCCATAGGCCGGTGCCTTCGGTGGCGAAGATGGCGGCATAGGCGAGCGCCACCAGGCCAATGGCGACAAACTTGCTCGGCCCCAGCGATTGCAGCAGCTCCACCAAGCGCCAGCGCAGGCCGTTGCTGTCAGTCAGCGACAGGTGCTCCAGCCAGTGCACCAGTTTTTCGAAGTTCTGCTCGCGATCCAGGTGAAACGCGAAAATCGCCACGAGGATCAGGCACACCGTCTTCACGCCCTTGTAGATGGCGATGATGCGCAGGCCGAGGCTGTGTTGGGCCTCGATCTCCGACGAAGGTTGCAGACGGGGGTGGTGGTGTTTGGTCATCGGGAGTCGTGCAGTGGCAAGCGGCCAGGATCTGTGCGGGATGATGAAGGCTAGGGCACCGGATGCCCAGCCCCGTTCAGAGACGAGAAAGGCCATGCCCCGGCGGGGCACGGCCTTTGGGAGGCTCCGACCGCTCTCAGCCTAGCAGCAGCGCCCGCCGGTTCCCTTGTAGCGGGCAATTTGCCGCTCCCTGAAAAACTCCTTGTAGCTGGGCACGGCGCGATCCGGGTGATGCTCGCGCAGATGCTTCACGTACACGTCGTAGTCGGGAACGCCGCAGCAGAGGCGGGCAGTTTGCACCGCCCACTTCCGGATCGCCTGCAGATCCATTTTCATGATGGCAGCCCTCAACGGCTGGGCACGGTACCCAGCGCGACGTACGGCTCTTCGTGCGCGGTGGGATGGTTGATGCCCCAGGCCCTGACCATGGCCCGGATGGTGAAGGCGACCATGGTCAGGATCAGCAGCATGAAGATGCCGGTGAGCGCGGCGTCGACATAGTTGTTGGTGACGATGCGCTGCATTTCCTCCGCCGTTTTGGCCGGCGCCAGGAGTTTGCCGTCGGTGATGGCCTGAGCGTATTTCTGCGCCGCCGCCGTGAAGCTGATCGGACCGCTGAGTTTCTCCCAACCCGCGGTGAGCGTGCACACCACCAGCCAGATCGCCGGAATGCCCGGCACCAGCACGTAGCGTTCGCGCTTGAGCTTCACCGTCACCACCGTGGCGAGCATCAATGCCACTGCCGCCAGCATCTGGTTCGCGATGCCGAACAACGGCCATAGTGTGTTGATGCCGCCCAGTGGATCGACCGCGCCCTGGTACAGAAAGTAGCCCCACAAGCCCACGCAGATGGCGGTGGCGAGCAGGTTGCCGGTCCACGATTCGGTGTGTTGCAGCGGTTTGTAGATGAGGCCGGCGATCTCCTGGATCATGAAGCGGCCCACACGCGTACCCGCATCCACGGTGGTCAGGATGAACAGCGCTTCGAACAGAATGGCGTAGTGGTACCAGAACGCCATCATGCCTTCGCCCGGGACGATGCCGTGCAGCAGCTGGGCCATGCCCACCGCCAGCGTCGGTGCTCCACCGGCGCGGCTGAGGATGGTCGTCTCGCCGATGTTCTTGGCGGTGTTGAGCAGCTCGTCCGGCGTCACCACGAAGCCCCACTGGCTGATCGCGGTGGCGGCTGACTGCGCGGTGGTGCCGATCAACGCGGCTGGCGAGTTCATCGCGAAGTACACGCCCGGATGCAGCGAAGCGGCTGCGATGAGCGCCATGATGGCCACGAAGGCCTCCATCAACATGCCGCCGTAGCCGATCATGCGCGCCTGGCCTTCATTGGCGATCAGCTTGGGCGTGGTGCCCGAGGCAATGATCGAATGCCAGCCCGACACCGCGCCGCAGGCGATGGTGATGAACAGGAACGGGAACAGGTTGCCCTGGAACACCGGGCCGGTGCCGTCGATGAACTTGGTCACGGCCGGCATCTGCAGCGTGGGCGCAGCCAGGAAGATGGCCAGCGCCAGCAGCATGATGGTGCCGATCTTGAGGAAGGTGGAGAGGTAGTCGCGCGGCGCCAGCAACAGCCACACCGGCAACACCGAGGCGCAGAAGCCGTAGGCGATCAGCAGCCAGGCCAGCGACTTGGCATCGAAATCGAACACCGCCGACCAGGTCGGCGAGGCCGCCACGTGTGCACCGAACCAGATCGAAGTCAGCAGCAGGATCAGGCCGATGATCGACACTTCGAGAATCTTGCCCGGCCGCAGCCAGCGCAGATAGATGCCCATCAGCAAGGCGATCGGAATGGTCGCCGCCACGGTAAACGTGCCCCAGGGACTGTGCGTCAGCGCCTTGACCACCACCAGCGCCAGCACCGCCAGCACGATCATCATCAGCACCAGCACGCCGAACATGGCAACTACGCCGGCAGTTGGCCCGAGTTCGTCGCGCAGCATATTGCCCAGCGAGCGGCCATCGCGTCTCACCGACAGGCCCAGGATCATGAAGTCCTGCACGGCGCCGGCGAACACCACGCCGAACAGGATCCACAGCGTGCCGGGCAAATACCCCATCTGCGCCGCCAGCACCGGGCCAACCAGTGGACCTGCGCCAGCGATCGCCGCGAAGTGGTGTCCGAACACAACCCACTTGTCGGTGGGCACATAGTCGAGGCCATCGTTGCGCAGCACGGCGGGCGTGGCCCGGCTCGGGTCCATGCGCAGCACTTTGTCGTTGATGAACTTGCTGTAGAAGCGGTAGCCGATCACGAACACGGCAATCGCCGCGGCCACCAGCCAGATGGCGTTGATCGGTTCGCCGCGGCGCAGCGCGACCACCCCCAGGCACCAGGCGCCGACGATGGCGATGGCGGCCCACAGGATCTTCCCTGCAGGACTTGGTTTGACGGCGACGGTCGACATTCGCGTTGGCTCCTGGGAAGTCCCCCGCAAGGTTCGTCCCGGGGGAGGCGGGGGTCAACAACATATTGCGTCGCCCCGCATTAGCCATTGGTCGAATGGGCGCAGGGGATCGTGGATGCGCGAGCATCCTGGCCGGCGCGTACACTGGCGGTCTGCCAGCCGCCGCGCGCGGCCTTGCTGAATTGATGACGAGGCGAGGTTTTTTCCATGATCCGCGAGATCCTGAAGATGGGCGACCCACGGCTGTTGCGGGTGGCCCCGCCGGTGCCCGACGGCATGATCGGCAGCGCGGAGCTCGATGCGCTGATCGCCGACATGTTCGACACCATGCACGATGCCGGCGGCGTGGGTCTTGCTGCACCGCAAATCGGGGTGGACCTGCAGTTGGTGATTTTCGGCTTCGACCAGTCGGAGCGCTATCCCGATGCCCCGGCGGTACCGCGCACCATCTTGCTCAATCCGGTGATCACGCCGCTGTCGCATGACATGGAGGAGGGCTGGGAGGGTTGTCTGTCGGTTCCCGGCCTGCGCGGTGCGGTGAGCCGGTATTCGTTGATCCGTTATCAAGGGATCGATCCGTACGGTGTGCAGATTGATCGCAACGCCGAAGGGTTTCATGCGCGCGTGGTGCAGCATGAGTGCGATCACCTGATCGGGCGGTTGTATCCCTCGCGGATCACGGATTTCAGCAAGTTTGGGTATACCGAGGTGTTGTTTCCGGGGATGGATCCGGGGGCGGATGAGTGAGGCCCAGCTTTTTTCTCCCTCTCCCCTGCGGTTAGAGGGTTGGGGTGAGGGGTCAGCCTAGCCTCATCGCGTGGCAGCGCCACTGTCTGTTTTTGCTCGTCATTCCTGCGAAGGCAGGAGGCGCCTTTCAACAGCCGAATGGCTGGTCATCCAGTGACTTTGCGCTGGATCGTCGCCATACGGCGACCTGGCCGCCTGCCGCGGGCTTCGTCCTCCTGCCGGCGACGCGAAGCTAGTCCCCTCTCGGGGAAGGCCGGGCCACTTTCTCTTGCTTGCCCAAGAGAAAACAACCCAAGAGCAGGGCCCCCCGGGGATCAAGAGCCACATCAAGAACTAAAGCCGAGCCTGTCCTCGCGGTCGTAATGATTCGGCGCGGAGCGGCTTTCTGTGGGAGCGCACCCTGTGCGCGACAAACCTACGGAGCGATACACCTAGCGTGGCTGTCGCGCACAGGGTGCGCTCCCACAGACAATCGGCAAGCGCGGAATCCGATGGGCCATGTGCGGCCATGGGGCGCCATGGGGTCGGCTGACGGGGCATAGGCGGCAGGGCCATTCTCTGCCCAAGGCCAGCAAAACCCATCAACCCGTTGCGTATCCCCCCAAATCCGGCAACCCTACGCGCTGACCCGCCTCCTGGCGGGCCGTCTATTCACGCCACGCCGCCTCAGGTGGCCATCAGGGGACCCATCACATGACCGGACGACTTTCGTGAGCGGCAATCTTTCCCAAACCGAAAATCGCAAAGAGCTGACCGTTCGCGGTCTCATCCTGGGCGTGATCATCACGGTGGTGTTCACTGCCGCCAACGTCTTCTTTGGCCTCAAGGCTGGCCTCACGTTCGCCACCTCGATTCCCGCGGCGGTGATTTCCATGGCCCTGTTGCGCGGGTTCAAGGATTCCACCATCCAGGAAAACAACATCGTGCAGACCATCGCTTCGGCGGCGGGCACGTTGTCTTCGATCATCTTCGTGCTCCCGGGCATGATCATGATCGGCTGGTGGACCGGCTTTCCGTTCTGGACCTCGTTCGCCGTGTGCGCCTTGGGCGGCATCCTGGGCGTGATGTATTCGATCCCGCTGCGCCGCGCGCTGGTGACGACCTCCGACCTGCCGTATCCAGAAGGCCTGGCTTGCGCCGAGGTGCTGAAGGTCGGCAGTGGCGATGATGCTGACGCCGGCAGCGTGGAAGAAGGCCGTGCGGGTCTGCTCGCCGTGCTTTGGGGCTCCATCGTTTCCGCAGTGTTTGCGGTGATCGTGGCCACGCAGGTGTTCGCCAGCGATTTCGTGCGCTATTTCCGCGTGGGCGACAAGGGTTCGGTCAGCGGCTTCGACTTCAATCTTTCCTTCGCGCTGTTCGCCATCGGCCACCTGGTGGGCCTGTCGGTGGGTATCGCGATGCTGATCGGCGCGATCATCGGCTGGGGCTGGGGTGTGCCGCATTACTCGCTGCTGGGCGACATGAGTGCGTCGGTGGCGGATCTGGCCAATGGCACCTGGAGCCACAAGGTCCGTTTCGTCGGCGCGGGCGCCATCGGCGTGTCGGCCATCTGGACGCTGGCCAAACTGGTGAAGCCGGTGATCAGCGGCCTGACCTCGGCCGTAGCCGCCTCCAAAGTGCGCAAGGCCGGCAATGCCGACTCGCTGCCGCGCACCGAGCGCGACATCCCGATCGGCATCGTGGGCCTGATCACGCTGGCCTGTTTCGTTCCGATCGCCTGGCTGCTCGGTTATTTCGGTGAGATCAGCGGCCTGGGTGCCCATGTCGGCGTGCTCGCCATCGGCGGCGTGGCCTTCGTGGTGCTGATGGGCTTCTTCGTTTCGACCGTGTGCGGCTACATGGCTGGCCTGATCGGTTCGTCCAACAGCCCGCTGTCGGGCGTGGGCATCCTGGTGGTGATCGCGGCCGCCTTGCTGCTGGTGGCGTTCGTGAAGCCATACGTGGGTCCTGAAGAGGGCAAGGCGCTGGTGGCGTTTGCGCTGTTCATCACCGCGGTGGTGTTCACCGTGGCGGCCATCGCCAACAACAACCTGCAGGATCTCAAGACCGGCCAGCTGGTGGATGCCACGCCGTGGCGCCAGCAGGTTGCGCTGGTGATCGGCGTCATTGCGGGCGCAGCGGTGATTCCGCCGGTGCTCGACATGCTCAATAAAGCTTACGGATTCGTGGGCGTGGCGGGCGTCGGTGCGCATGCGCTGCCGGCGCCGCAGGCCGGTCTTATCTCGGCCCTGGCGAACGGTGTGATCACCGGCAATATCGACTGGAGCCTGATCATCACCGGCATCTGGATCGGCGTGGCGATCATCATCGTCGACGAGATCCTGGCGCGTACCACCAAGCACATGCGCATACCGCCGCTGGCGGTGGGCCTGGGCATCTACCTTCCCACGGTCAGCACGCTGATGGTGGTGGTGGGTTCGGTGGTCGGCTGGTATTTCGACCGTCGCGCCGATCGTTCGAAGAGGCCCGAAACCACCAAGCAGCTCGGTGTGTTGCTCGCCTCCGGCCTGATCGTGGGCGAGAGCGTGATCGGCGTGGTGATCGCCTTCATCGTCGGTCTTTCGGGTAAGGGCGCGCCGCTGGCGCTGGTGGGCGAGGACTTCGGCAATGCGGCCCAGTGGATCGGCGGCATCGCCTTCGCGCTGATCGTGCTGGTGCTATACCGCTGGATCGCCCGCATGGCCAATGGGTTGGCCAGCAACAAGTCCTGAAATCACACGGTCGCGACCTGCCTGAAGCGGGCGCGACCGAATGTCATGCCTGCATGCCACGATCGAACAGAAGTGCACGTTGACCGGCTATCCTAGACGGTCGCGAATATCTTGCGCGATGGTCATGTGGAGGCGGTAAACGCGTGGTGGAGCAGACAGGGGCACAAGCCCCGATTTCCGGTGAAATGCTTGCACGCCCTGGCCTGATGGCCAGGCTGCGCAGGCTTGCCGGTCCGCTGCTTTCGGTGGCCATGCTGTGCCTGGCGCTTTGGGCGCTGCACCGCCTGGCCAGCGAGGTGAGCTACCGCGAGGTGGCACGCTACGTCCACGGACTGGAGAACTACCGCGTCGCCCTGGCCGTGCTGCTCACCGCCGGCAGCTACGGCGTGATGATTCTCTACGACTGGTTCGGGCTGAAGTACATCGGCAAGCGATTGCCGGGCCCGCAGGTCAGCCTGATCTCCTTCATCAGCTACGCCTTCAGCAATGCGCTGGGCATGGCCCTGCTGATCTCCGGTTCCATCCGCTACCGCTTCTACATCCAGGCCGGCCTTTCCACCGCCGAGGTGGCGAAGGTCGTGGTGTATTGCACGCTCAGTTTCTGGCTGGGGCTGTGCGCGCTCACCGGCGTCACCTTGCTGCTGGTGCCGATTCCACCGTCATTGCCGCTGGCCAGTTGGCGCATTCCGGTGGCCGCGGTGCTCACCCTGATCCCGTTGCTGTGGATCGTGGGCAATCGCCTGCTTGGACGTCCATTGCGTATTTGGCGATGGCGCCTGAGCCTGCCGACTACCTTGGTCGCCACGCGGCAGGTGCTGGTGGGCGCGGTGGATTGGGGTCTGGCCGCCTACGTGCTGTATCTGCTGATGCCCAATCAAGTGGACACGGGCTTCGGGCATTTCCTTGCGATCTTCGTGCTGGCGCAGATCGCCGGCCTGATCAGTCATGTGCCCGGCGGCCTGGGCGTGTTCGAGGCGGTGATGCTGGCCGGCTTCGGCGCCGAAGGAAACCAGGGCCTGGAAGCGCCCATCCTCGGCGCGCTGGCGGCGTATCGCCTTATCTATTATTTCCTGCCGCTGTTCGCGGCGACCGTGGTCGTGCTGTGGCGCGAGGCGCGTGGCCTGCGCCAAAAGACCTTGCTGGCGCCGTGGTTCACCGGCTTGCTGCCGCCGTTCTTCGCGGGTCTGACGCTGGTGTCGGGTGCGGTGTTGCTGTTCTCGGGTGCGACCTCGGCGCTGCCGACGCGCATGGCCATCTTGCGCGACGTGTTGCCGCTGGCCGTGCTGGAAGTGTCCCACTTCCTTTCCAGCGTCGTCGGCATGATGTTGCTGATTCTTGCGCGCGGTCTGCAGCGGCGTCTCGATGCGGCCTATGTGCTCACGCTGATCCTGCTGGTGCTGGGCGCGGTGCTGTCCCTGCTCAAGGGCATCGACTACGAAGAAGCCACGCTGCTGTCGGTGCTGGCGCTCGCGCTGGCGCCGGCGCATAAGTTGTTCTATCGCCGCGCGTCCATGTTCAGCGCGAGCTTCTCGTGGGGCTGGATCATCGCCATCGTGGCCGTGCTCGGCTGTGCCGGCTGGCTGGTCGGCTTCAGCTACAAGCACGTCGAATACAGCAACAACCTGTGGTGGGAATTCAGCTTCTATCACGGCGGTGCGCCGCGCGCGCTGCGCGCGCTGGTGGGTGCCACCACCGCGGGCCTGTTGTTTGCACTGGCCAACCTGATACGCCCGGTGCGGCCGGATCTGCATCTTCCCAATGAAGACGACCTGCAGCGCGCGCTGCCGCTGATCAAGAACTACAACTCCGCCCAGGCGCATCTCGCCCTCATGGCGGACAAGACCCTACTGTTCGATGCCGACAACCGCGCCTTCATCATGTACGACGTGGAAGGCCGTAGCTGGGTGGCCATGGGCGACCCGGTGGGCGAGGATGAAGAGGCACGCCGCGAACTGGTGTGGACCTTCCGCGACCAGTGCGAGCGCGCCGGCGGCTGGCCGCTGTTCTACCAGGTGCGGCAGGACGATCTGGACCTGTACCTGGAAGTGGGCATGAACTTCCTCAAGATCGGTGAAGAGGCCCGCGTCGAACTGGCCGGCTTCAACCTCGACGGCAAGTCCAAGAAGGTGCTGCGCAACACCGTCAACAAGCTCACGCGCGAGGGCATGCGCATGGAGATCGTGCCGGCCGACGCGGTGGCCGCGCTGATCCCGCAGCTTAAAAAGATCTCCGATGCGTGGATGCGCGACAAGGGCGTGCGCGAGAAGGGTTTCTCGCTGGGTACGTTCGATGCGCGCTATCTCGAGCGCACGCCGATGGCACTGGTGTGGCAGGGCGAGGAACTGGTGGCCTTTGCGAATCTATTCCTCACCGACAACAAGGAAGAGGCCTCGCTCGACCTGATGCGCCATCTACCTGACGGCACCGCCGGCATCATGGACTTCCTGTTCATCAGCCTGATGCAGTGGTCCAAGCAGGAAGGCTACCGCTGGTTCAACCTCGGCATGGCGCCGTTTTCCGGCCTGCAGAATCGCCGCAGCGCGCCGCTGTGGAGCCGCCTGGGCGCGATGCTGTTTGGTCGCGGCGAGCGCTTCTACAACTTCCGCGGTCTGCACAAGTACAAAGACAAATTCGATCCCGTGTGGGAGCCTCGTTATCTTGCGGTGCCCAACGGCATCGCCCTCCCGCTGGTGTTTGCCAATGTGGCGAGCCTCATTTCGGGTGGACTGTCAGGCATGGTGCGCCGTTGAAACGACTCTGGAAGTGGTTCGCTCTCGTTGTGTTGATTGCCGCGGGCGCAGGCCTGTGGGCCTGGCAGCCGTGGCATCACGCCAGCATGCAGGAGTCGCTGGTGCAGGTGCCCGCGCAGGCCGGCGTCACGCCGCTGGCCGGGCGCGAGGACGTGGTGGCGATCTTCTATTCCGGCGACGGCGGCTGGCGCGATCTGGACCAGTCGCTGGGCAAGATCATCGCCTCGCACGGCATCCCTGTGCAGGGGGTGAGCCTGCTGCAGTACTACTGGCGCAATCGCCCGGCGAAGGAGTCGGCCGTCGATCTGGATGCCTTGATTGCGCATGCAGTGTCGCAGCCCGGCAAGAAGCGCGTATGGCTGATCGGCTTCTCGTTCGGCGCCGACGTGCTGCCTTCGGTGATCGACCAGTTGAGCCCTGAAGGCCGCGCACGCATCGCCCAGGTGGTTTTGCTGTCGCCCAGTCACGACGTCAACTTCGAAATCGAAATGGAAGGCTATATGAAGGAGGGCTGGTGGAAGACGCACACCCAGGACTTCTTCCAGTGGCTCAATCCCGTGCAGCACTACGACGCCCTGCCGCCGCTTGAAGCATTGAATGATCACCCGCCGGTGGTTTGCTACTACGGCGTCAAGGACAAGGACGACGCGCTGTGCGCCGACCCGAAGTTGCCTAGCTGGATCAAGGTCTATGAAAAGACCGGTGACCATCACTTCGATTACAACTATGAGGGCCTGGCGCAGCAGATGATTCACGATCTGCCGGCGGCACAGTAAACGCCTCTCACCTTGTGGGAGCGCACCCTGTGCGCGACGGCTTGGCGAAGCGAAGGCGCTGCCGCGCCTTGTTCGCGCACAGGGTGCGCTCCTACAAGCAAGGGTTCGGGGTTGATGGACGCAACGACTGGCCCGCAGGTTCAACGCAATACTGGCATCGACCTGCTGCGTGGCTTCTCCATCCTGCTGGTGGTGCTGCACCACATCGGCCTGCGCATTCCGCTGCGCAAGACGGCCTTGCTCGACGTGCTGCCGAAGAAGTTGCTGACTGCGCTCAATTTCAACGGCTACGAAGCGGTCTTCATCTTCTTCGTCATCTCGGGCTTTCTCATCACCAGCAATGCGCTGCGCCGCAGTGGTTCGCTGGCCGGCATCGACCTGCGTGCATTCTATGCCCGGCGTTTTTCGCGCATCGCGCCCTGCTTGTTGTTGCTGGTGGCCGTGCTCAGCCTGCTGCATTTGGTGGGCGCTCCGGATTACGTGATCGATCGCGAAGGGCAGTCGTTGCCGCGCGCCATCGTGTCGGCGCTTGGCTTCCATCTGAATTGGTACGAAGGCATGACCGGCTATCTGCCGGGCAACTGGGACGTGCTGTGGTCACTGTCGATCGAGGAAGTCTTCTATATCGGATTTCCACTCGTCTGCCTGCTGACGCGGCGCACCTGGGTGTTGGTGCCGATGCTGATCGCACTGGCGGTGTCGCTACCATGGACACACGCCGCGTTGGCCGGCAATGAGATCTGGCAGGAGAAGGCTTATCTGCCGGGTATGGCGGCGATTGCCGCCGGCGTGCTTGGTGCGCTGATTGTGCAACGTTGGCGCAGCCTGTCGCGCGCTGCGGTCTGGATGCTGGCCATTGCGGGCGCCGTAGGTCTGTACCTGGTGATGTTCGAAGGCAGGCTGTTATGGCAGACGATGCACGACAGCTACATGCTCGTGCTCACCGGTTCCGCGTTGTGCCTGGTATTGGCCAGTGCATGGTCACGTGGTGGCGCGTGGCGCGGTTTGGGCTGGCTGCGTTCCTGGGGACGTCTGAGCTACGAGATCTACCTCACTCACATGTTCGTGGTGTACGGCGTGGTGCGGATCTACAAGGCGATGGGCGGGGCCATCGCCTATGGCTTTCTCTGGTATCTGCCGGCGCTGCCGCTGTGCTGGCTGTTGGGCAAGTGCATGGAGCGTTGGGTATCGACGCCCGCGGAGCGATGGTTGCGTGAGCGGATGTTGCCTGAGGGTGGATCGTCTGCCCTAGTGCAGGGCGCACCCTTGTAGGAGCGCACCTTGTGCGCGACCGCGGCGTCATGTCGTTCCCACTTCGTAGGCTGGTCGCGCACAGGGTGCGCTCCTACAAAAGGCAAGCGGCGTCGGTCAGCGGAAACGATTGATCGTATCGCGCAGCTCGATGGCGGCAGCGCGCGCTGCCTGGGCGAAATCCTCGCCATTGCCCGCGTAGAGAATCGCACGCGAAGAACTGATCATCAGCCCGCGGCCGTTGGCGCTGCGTCCATGCTTGAGCACGGCTTCCACATCGCCACCCTGTGCACCGATACCCGGCACCAACAGCGGCATGTCGCCCACGATGCTACGCACCTTGCCCAGCTCTTCCGGCCAGGTGGCGCCGGTGACCAGCGCGCAGTTGCCGTTGCCGTTCCAGTCGCGCGCAATGGTTTCGGCCACGCGCAGATAGAGCGGCTGGCCGCCGCAGTCGAGCGCCTGGAAATCCGCGCCACCCGGATTGGACGTACGGCACAGCAGGATCACGCCCTTGTCGGCACGATCGAGAAACGGCTGGGCGGAATCGCGGCCCATATAGGGGTTGAGCGTCACGGCGTCGGCGCGATAGCGATCGAATGCCTCGGTGGCGTAGTGCTGCGCTGTGCTGCCGATGTCGCCACGCTTGGCGTCGAGGATCACCGGTACGCCGGGGTGTTTGTCGTGGATGTGCGCGATCAGGCGCTCCAGCGCGTCTTCGGCACGCAGCGCGGCGAAGTGCGCGATCTGCGGCTTGTACGTGCAGACGAGATCCGCGGTGGCATCGATGATGTCGCGGCAGAATTCGAACACCGCGTCCGGGCGACCCTTGAGGTGCGCGGGAAATTTCGCGGGCTCGGGATCGAGGCCGACGCAGACGAGGGAGTCATGGTCCGCCCATGCCTGTTGCAGGGATTGCATGAAGTGCATCGGAATCTCCTCGCTGCAGCCTTTCACTCCCTCTCCCCTCCGGGGAGAGGGTAGGGGTGAGGGGACAATCTTGCGGTATCGCTGATTTGAAATCGGGTTCTTTTGAGGATCGTGGCAAGCCGTGGCCCCTCACCCCAACCCTCTCCCCAAAGGGGAGAGGGAGCCAAAGCTCGCTTACGCCAGCTTCTTGTACTTCACGCGATGCGGGCCGGCTGCTTCGTCGCCGAGGCGGCGCTTCTTGTCGGCTTCGTACTCGTTGTAGTTGCCGGGGAAGAACTCGACGTGCGAGTCGCCTTCGAACGCGATGATGTGCGTGGCGATACGGTCGAGGAACCAGCGGTCATGTGAGATCACCATCGCGCAGCCCGGGAATTCCAGCATCGCGTCTTCCAGTGCGCGCAGCGTTTCGACGTCCAGATCGTTCGACGGTTCGTCGAGCAGCAGCACGTTGCCGCCCTGCATCAGGGTCTTGGCCAGGTGCAGGCGACCGCGCTCACCGCCGGACAGGCTGCCGACCATCTTCTGCTGGTCGGTGCCCTTGAAGTTGAAGCGGCCGATATAGGCGCGCGACTGCAGCTCGTAGCGGCCGATGGTGATGATGTCGGCGCCGTCGGAGACTTCCTGCCACACGTTCTTGTTCGGATCGAGGCTGTCGCGCGACTGGTCCACATAGGCCAGCTGCACGGTGTGGCCAAGCTTCACTTCGCCGCTATCAGGCGTTTCCTGGCCGGTGATCAGCTTGAACAGGGTCGACTTGCCGGCGCCGTTCGGGCCGATCACGCCGACGATGGCGCCCGGCGGAATCTTCATCGACAAGTCGTCGATCAGCAGGCGATCGCCGAAGGACTTGGACACGTTCTTGAACTCGATCACTTCCTGGCCCAGGCGTTCGCCCGGCGGGATGTAGAGCTCGTTGGTTTCGTTGCGCTTCTGGTACTCGACCGAGTTCAGCTCTTCGAAGCGGTTGATACGCGCCTTGCCCTTGGACTGACGGCCCTTGGCCGCTGAACGCACCCACTCCAGCTCGCGTGCAAGCGCCTTCTGGCGACCCTTTTCGGCGGCTTCTTCGCGGGCGAGACGCTCGCTCTTCTGTTCCAGCCAATCGGTGTAGTTGCCCTTCCACGGAATGCCGCGGCCGCGATCGAGTTCGAGAATCCACTCGGCCGCGTGCTCGAGGAAGTAGCGATCATGGGTGACCGCCACCACGGTGCCCGGATAGTTCTGCAGGAACTGCTCCAGCCAATCCACCGACTCGGCGTCCAAATGGTTGGTAGGCTCGTCGAGCAGCAGCATGTCCGGCTTGGACAGCAGCAGGCGGCACAGCGCCACGCGGCGCTTCTCGCCACCGGACAGCGGCCCGATCTTGGCATCCCACGGCGGCAGGCGCAGCGCGTCGGCGGCCACTTCGAGCTGGCGCTCCAGGGCGTGCGCGTCGTTCACGGCCAGGATGTTTTCCAGCTCCTGCTGTTCCTTGGCCAGCTTGTCGAAATCTGCGCCTTCTTCGGCGTAAGCGGCGTAGACCTCGTCGAGGCGCTTCTGCGCATCGAGGATCACCGACACGCCTTCCTCGACCGCTTCGCGCACGGTCTTCTCGGGATCGAGCTGCGGTTCCTGCGCCAGATAGCCGACCTTGATACCCGGCTGTGGGCGGGCTTCGCCCTGGAAGTCCGTGTCCACGCCGGCCATGATCTTCAGCACCGTCGACTTGCCCGCGCCGTTCAAGCCCAGCAGGCCGATCTTGGCGCCGGGGAAGAAGCTGAGCGAGATGTCCTTGATGATCTGGCGCTTCGGGGGAACGATCTTGCTGACCCCGTTCATGGTGTAGATGTATTGCATGGAACCTCCGGCGACGTGCACCCAGCCGGCCGAGAGGGCAGGCAGTGCGATCAGAGTGGGTGTAAACCACTCATTATAGCGGGTTTAGAGGGCGTCTCGGTGACGGCTCCGCTGCTCCCTTTGGGTCCGGCCGGGGGCAGGGGCAGCGCCAGGCAACCGCACACCTGTGGGAGCGCACCCTGTGCGCGACGGCCACGCCGGGTGTACCGCTCCGTAGGTGTCGCGCACAGGGTGCGCTCCCACAGAAGTCTTCAGTGCACTGGTTTGGCAGCGTCAAACACCGCGCTGACCGTGCGCGTGTGCAATGAGGCCGCGTCGTAGCCCGGGGGCAGCATGCCTGCGATCTCCAGCATGACCGCGCCATGCAGTGAGGCCCAGATCTGGTGGCCGATGATGGGGGCATCGGCGTCTGCTGCAATGGTTCCCTCGGCAATCATGACGTCCACATGCGCGGCAATGGTGCCCCACATGCGCTCATGCGCCTGGCGATAGCCGGGATCGTCCCGCCGCGTCTCGGGGTACTCGAACATCAGCCGGTAGGTGGCGGTGTTCTCGCGGGCAAAGGCGATATAGGCGTCGCGCACGGCGCGGCTGCGGGTGCGGCCGTCGCCGGGCGATGCCAGTGCGCGTTCCAGTGCCTCGGAAAAACGGTTCAGGCCGCGCGCCCGCACGGCGGTGATGATTTCTTCCTTGTTGTCGAAGTAGCGATACGGCGTCATCGTGCCCACGCCCAGCTCGCCGGCCAGGCGCCGCATGGTGACCGCGGCCGGGCCTTCTTCCACGTAGATCTTCGCCGCCGCCTCGCACAGGCGTGCGCGGAAGGCCTCGGTTTCCTGCTCGCTCAGCGCCTTGGGCACGTCAGGGTGCCTTTACGTCCAAGGTCTTGCGGAAGAAGGCCAGCGCATCGGCATTGACCTGCTCATGCACCTTGACGCGGTCCACGCCGACCGGATCGGCGCACATCGGCGCGATCTCCTTGGCCAGCTCAGCGGAGCAGGGCGGCAGGAACACCCAGTGATCGGCGTGCGGCACGACCTTCACCCCCGCCAGCGTCTTGATCAGCGGCTGGATATGCCTGGCGTTGGCCTCGGGCGGCAGCACCTTGTCGTTCTGGCCGTAGTAGAGAAAGACCGGAATATGCACCTGGTCGAAGCTGTGCTCGTCGAAGATCAGGCTCATCGGGGCCATCGCAAAAGCGGCCTTCACCCGCGGATCGGCAGTATCGCCGTACTTGCCCAGCTGGCCCTGCATGTCCTCGAGCACCTGCTCCATGGTCTTGCCTTGTTTGGCGGCAGCGGCCTTGAACTCCGCGGCGTGGCCGCAGACATCCTTATCGTTCGGATAGCGCTGGCAGAAGGCCACGAAGCGAACGAAGCGCGGCTGGGCGCCGGCCAGCATCAAGGCCGTGTACCCGCCCGCGGAGAAGCCGGCCACGCCGATGCGGCTGGGATCGATCAGGGGCTTCCAGCGCGGATCAGCGAGCAGGGTGGTGATGGCGGACTTCACCTGCACCGGCCGCCCGGCCAGCACTTCGATATGGCCGACCTGGCTGGTATCGCGAAAGTAGTCGCCCAGGTGATTGAGCGTGGCGACCACGAAGCCGTGGCTGGCGAGGTAAGCGGCCAGGTCGTGATGGCCCAGGTTGCTGCCGCCATTGCCGTGGGAAAGGATCACCAGCGGCTTGGCGCCGGGGATGGCAGGCGCGTCCGGCGTGGCCGCGACATCGTAGGGCCCGATCGCCGTGGTGCCATGCGTCGGCTGCGACGAGGGATAGAAGACATAGCCTTCGGTCGGCTTGCCGCTGACCGGGTCGGGGATCTGGATGGCGGTGATGCCCACGCCGGCGATGTCGGACGCCAGGGCGGCCAGCGGCAGCAGCAGAAAGATCAGGGCGAACGCGGCGAGCTTGCGCAGCGGGTATACCGGGGCGCGGGACGGCTGGATCGGCATGGCGAGGTCCGTAGGCTGGATTGCGTGCAGCGTACGGTACGATGTACGCAACTAGACCGCAAGTGACCCCAAGGTGGCCGCAATAGCACATCACGGCTACAATTTCGCGTTCTAGCCCTGCTTGCCACCCCCACGAGGTCAGGATGTTCCCGAAGCACGAGACGATCGCCGGTTACGACAACGAACTGGCCCAGGCTATGGCCGACGAAGCCCGCCGTCAGGAGGACCACGTCGAACTGATCGCTTCGGAGAACTACGCCAGCCCCCGCGTGATGGAAGCGCAGGGCAGCGTGCTCACCAACAAGTACGCCGAGGGTTACCCGGGCAAGCGCTACTACGGCGGCTGCGAATACGTGGACGTGGCTGAACGCCTCGCCATCGATCGCCTGAAGCAGCTGTTCGGCGCCAACTACGCCAATGTGCAGCCGCATTCGGGTTCGCAGGCCAACCAGGCCGTGTACCTGGCGCTGCTCAATCCGGGCGACACCATTCTCGGCATGTCGCTGGCGCACGGTGGCCATCTCACGCACGGCGCCAAGGTGAACGTTTCGGGCAAGCTGTTCCATGCCGTGCAGTACGGCGTGAACGAGCAGGGCTTGGTTGACTACGACGAAGTCGAGCGCCTCGCTCTCGAGCACAAGCCGAAGATGATCGTGGCCGGCTTCAGTGCCTATTCGCAGGTGATGGACTGGGCGCGCTTCCGCGCCATCGCCGACAAGATCGGTGCCTATCTGTTCGTGGACATGGCGCACGTTGCCGGTCTGGTCGCCGCGGGCGTCTATCCGAACCCGCTGCCGCATGCGCACGTCGTCACCTCCACCACGCACAAGACGCTGCGCGGTCCGCGCGGCGGCATCATCGTGGCGAAGGACGCTGGCGAAGAGATCGAAAAGAAGCTGCAGTCGATCGTGTTCCCGGGCATCCAGGGCGGTCCGCTGATGCACGTGATCGCCGCCAAGGCGGTGGCCTTCAAGGAAGCGCTGGAGCCGGAGTTCAAGACCTACCAGACCCAGGTGGTGAAGAACGCCAAGGCGATGGCCAAGACCTTTATCGAGCGCGGCTACAAGATCGTTTCCGGCGGTACCGAAAACCATCTGATGCTGGTCGACTTGATCGGTCGCGACGTGACTGGCAAGGACGCCGAAGAAGCGCTGGGCAAGGCGCACATCACGGTCAACAAGAACGCCGTGCCGAACGACCCGCGCAAGCCGTTCGTGACCTCGGGCCTGCGTGTGGGTACGCCGGCCGTCACCACCCGCGGCTATCTGGAAGCGGATGTGGTCGAACTCACGCAGTGGATTTGCGACGTGCTCGATGCGCCGAACGATGACGCCGTCATTGCCAAGGTGCGCGACAAGGTCACGGCGCAGTGCCACAAGTTCCCTGTCTACGGCTGAGCCGTCACGAAGGATGAGGGCCGATAAGAAACGAGAAGTGAGCAGGGGCGCCTTTTCTCGTTTCTTCCTCCCTTCCAGGAATCGATGAACCTATGCATTGCCCTTACTGCCAGCACGAAGACACTCGCGTGATCGACTCGCGCCTCGCCGAAGACGGCGCCACCGTGCGCCGTCGTCGCGAGTGTCCCAAATGCAGTGAACGCTTCAATACCTTCGAAACAGCCGAGCTCAAGCTTCCTTCCATCGTGAAGAGCGGCGAACGCCGCGAGCCGTTCGACGAACACAAGCTGCGCGTGAGCTTCGAACGCGCCCTGCAGAAACGCCCCGTGCCTACCGATTCGGTAGACACCGCCGTGCGCGAAATCATCAACGACCTGCGCCGGTGTGGCGAACGTGAAGTGCCTTCGCGGCAGGTCGGTGAGCTGGTGATGCGTGAGCTGAAGAAGCTCGATCAAGTGGCGTATGTGCGCTTTGCTTCCGTCTATCGGAAGTTTGAGGATGTGCAGGCGTTTCGCGAGGAAATCGAGAAGTTGGAGCGCGATTTGCCGGAGCTCGAGGCGTTGCAGTTGTCGCTGCTGGGTGAGCAGGTGGCGCGCAGGAAGAAGTCCTGAAGGGACTCCATTGGGAGTCATGATGCTTCCAGGTTTTCGCTTCTAGGTTTTCGCTCCTAGCTCCTAGCTCTTATCTCTTTGCTCCTGACTCTCAGCTCGTCATCCCGGCGCAGGCCGGGATCCAGTGACTGTGCGCTCGGTTGTCGCGTCGTCGCGACCTGGCTCGCCTGCCGCGGGCTTCCGACCTCCTGCCGGCGACGCGAAGCTAGTCCCCTCTTTGGGAAGGCCGAGTTACTTTTCTTTGCTTGCCCAAAAAAAAGTAACCAAAAGAATAAGGCCCCCCGGATGACGCGCCTTCCGGGCCTTCGGCCCTCCAGGTGCGCGGACGGGCTCCGGGGTTTTTCGACAGGACATCCCTGTCCTGTCGAAAAGCTGGCCGCGTCCCTGCGGCCACCCTGCGGGCTTTCCTCCACCCGCCCGCCGCGTCATACGGGGCCCCGGGGGCGCAGAACCAGATCAAGATCAAGCGCAGGCCCGGCGCTGCCGGACCTCCCTTGTAGGAGCGCACCCCGTGCGCGATCACCTACGGAGCGGTACCCCCCAGCGCTGCGGTCGCGCACAAGGTGCGCTCCTACAAGGGTTTCGCACGCTGTAGCGCCAATTCAATCTCGCGATCGCTCTTTGTGGGAGCGCACCCTGTGCGCGACAAACCTACGGAGCGGAACACCCCAGCGTGGCTGTCGCGCACAGGGTGCGCTCCCACAGACAAGCGGGCGCGGCAGGGGATGGAGCGAGGCCCCGCTTTAAGTCCTCAGCGATTCGGCCGCGTTGCGGAGCGCTTTGAACTACCCGCTGTGTACCCTCGGAGGTTGTCCCACAACGACGCGCCTCGAGCGTTCGGGCTTATCCCAACACCACGCTGCGGGCGTTATCAGGCCATTCTCTTTGGGTACTTTTCTCTTACTCCGGGCATCCTGCCCTCCGCCCTTCGGGCCGGCTTCGCCGTTCGCATGCGCTCCTGCGCATGCGTGGGCCAGCAAAAGAAAAGTGACTCGAGCGGCGGCAGCCGTTCGAAACGCCCGCCGCGCAGGCGGCACCCTGGCCTCAAGGCGACAAGGAAACACCGAATTTCTGGATGACCTGTCATTCGACTGCCGGGGCCAAATCCCCAAAGAAAATCCCAGAGTCACAAGATCCCCCACCACTTCACCTAAACTCCCCCCACTGCACCGCGAAGCGACCCCGCATGGCCTCCCCATTCACCGCCATCGACCACCTGCACATGGCGCACGCCTTGCGTCTCGCCGAGCGGGGTCTCTACACCACCCATCCCAATCCTCGCGTCGGCTGTGTCATTGCACATGGCGAGCAGGTGGTGGGGACGGGTTATCACGTGCGGGCGGGTGAGCCTCATGCCGAGGTGCACGCGTTGCGCGAGGCGGGTGAGCAAGCGCGTGGCGCGACGGCGTACGTCACGCTGGAGCCCTGCGCCCATCATGGCCGCACGCCGCCGTGCGCGGACGCGCTGATCGCTGCCGGTGTATCGCGCGTGGTCATCGCCGCAGAAGATCCCTTTCCCCAGGTCGCCGGCCGCGGCATCGGCAAGCTGCGCGATGCAGGCATCACGGTGGCAACCGGCCTGATGCGTGAGCCGGCTCGCGAACTCAACATCGGTTTTTTCAGCCGCATCGAACGCGGACGCCCCTGGGTGCGCGTGAAGCTCGCCATGAGCCTGGATGGCCGCACGGCACTGGCCAATGGCGAATCGAAGTGGATCACCGGCGAAGCGGCGCGCGCAGACGTGCAGCGCTGGCGTGCCCGCAGCTCGGCGATACTCACCGGATCGGGCACCGTGCTGGCGGATAACCCGCGACTCACCCTGCGCCTGCCTGAAGGCGAGGCATTTACGTCTCCGTGGCGCGTAGTGCTCGACAATCGCCTGCGGACCCCGTCGAACAGCCACGTGCTCGACGGCTCGATGCCGACCTTGGTGATGCACAACGAACAATACGCGCCGGTCGATCCGCGCTTCCAGGCGACCGAGCTGGCGGTGGTGGCGGAGCAGGGCGGTGCGATGGATCTGCATGCCGTGATGGGCGAGCTCGCGCGTCGCCATATCAGCGAAGTCCACGTCGAAGCCGGCCCCAATCTGTGCGGCTCGTTGTTCGCTGCGGGACTTGTCGACGAACTATTGCTGTACATCGCACCTGTGTTGCTCGGCGACAACGCACAAGCGCTGTTGGGATTGCCGTCGCTGACCGATATGGCGTCACGCTGGAAACTGCGCACGCTTGATCGGCGCGTGCTGGGCGAGGACATGCGGTTGCTGCTGCGTCCCGTTGCGTGAGCGACGGATTCACGTTCGAGTTTGATGGCTATCACCGGCCATGCCGCAAGCGGGAGTTCAAGCACACATGACGAAGGCAGCGATACGTTGGGGCATCATCGGTTGCGGCAACGTCACCGAGGTGAAGAGCGGTCCGGGTTTCAGCAAGACGCCGAACTCCGCCTTGATAGCGGTCATGCGCCGCGATGGCGAAAAGGCCCGCGACTATGCCGAGCGCCATGGCGTGCCGCGCTGGTACGACGATGCGGCCAAGCTGATCGACGATGCCGACGTCAACGCCGTCTACGTCGCCACACCGCCATCGACGCACAAGCAATACGCCTTGATGAGCATCGCCGCCGGCAAGCCCGTCTACATCGAAAAACCGATGGCGATGGATCATGCCGAGTGCGAAGCCATCATCCATGCGGGACAGCAGGCGAAGGTGCCGGTGTTCGTTGCCTATTACCGCCGCAGCCTGCCGCGTTTCCAGAAAGTGCGTGAGCTGATCTTCGGTCAGCTGGCGATCGGCAAGCCGCGCATCGTCAATACGGTGCTGTACGAACCGCATCATCCGCGCTATCAGGACCCGAGCAATCTGCCCTGGCATGTGCGTCCGGAGATTTCCGGCGGCGGTGTGTTCATGGATCTGGGCTGCCACACGCTCGATATCCTCGACTGGCTGTTCGGCCCCATCGTTTCGGTGAGCGGGCAGGCGAGCAATCAGTTGGGCGCGTATCCGGTCGAAGACGGCGTCGCCATGTCGTTCCAGTTCGGCAACGGCATGCTTGGCACCGGCCTGTGGAATTTCGACAGCTTCAAGCGCCACGACCAGATCGAAGTGATCGGCGACAAGGGCCGTATGGCCTTCGCCACCTTCGGCGACGGGCCGATCCACGTGGAAAACATGGAAGGCTCGCACGACTACCGCGTGGCCAATCCCTTGCACATCCAGCAGCCACTGATCGAAACCATCGTGGCGGAACTGACTGGGCAGAAGGGCGCCTGTCCGTCCACCGCCGAAAGCGGCGCGCGTACCAGCTGGGTGATGGACCAGGTGCTGCGCGACTATCGCCAGGAAAACGGTCAGATCGTGAATCCGTAACCTTGCGGCCCGCGGACGGCACTCACTCCCAGGCGACACATTGTTCCCCGGTGCGGACGCTGCAGCGGCGGCCGTTCCCCGGGATGGTGTTAAACTGCGCCAGCCGGTTCGCCGGCAAACTACAAACGACGTCTTCAGGGCGGGGTGCGATTCCCCACCGGCGGTAGGTGCCGTAGGGCACGAGCCCGCGAGCGCTTCCAGGTCATCGGAAGGTCAGCAGATCCGGTCCAATGCCGGAGCCGACGGTTGGCAGCCAGCGATGGCGGCCAGAAAGTCCGGATGAGAGAAGACGGTATGGCGCATGCCTTCGCGGGCGTGCACCTGCCTGACGCCTTGGGGCGTTTTTCGCACTTTTGACGCGGGAAACGTTTCATGTCCAAGCATCGTTGCCAGTCCTTCGCCGCCTCCGTTCCGGAGGTGCGCTGATGTTCACCGGCATCATCCAGAGCCTGGGCCGCATCGCGCGGCTGGAACCACGCGGCGGCGACGTACGCCTATACGTCGACACGGCCGATCTCGACCTCTCCGATGTGCAACTGGGCGACAGCATCGCTGTGTCCGGCGTATGCCTGACCGCGGTGACGCTGGAGTCGCGCGGTTTCAGCGCGGACGTCTCCAACGAAACGCTGTCGCTCACGACGCTTGGCAAGCATCGCGCGGGCGATCCGGTGAATCTGGAAAAGGCTCTGCGCCTGGCCGATCGTCTGGGCGGCCATCTGGTGTCCGGTCATGTCGATGGCGTGGGCAAGGTGGTGTCGATCACGCCCGATGGCCGCTCACTTCGCTGGGTTTTCGAGGCGCCTGCATCGCTGTCGCGCTATATCGCCGCCAAGGGCTCGATCTGCATCGACGGCACTAGCCTTACCGTGAACGAGGTAAACGGCCATCGCTTCGGGGTCAACCTTATTCCGCATACGGTGGAACACACGGCGTTCAACGCGCGTCGCGCGGGCGATGCGGTGAATCTCGAAGTGGACGTGGTAGCGCGTTACATCGAGCGGCTGATCGCCAGTGGCGATGCGCCGAGGATCGATGAAGCGTTTCTCAAGCAGAACGGTTTTGCTTAAGGCTCGTCATCCCAGCGAAAGCTGGGATCCAGTGCCTCCTGATCTGCGCAACAAAGTCGCTGGATTCCAGCTTGACCAGCTCTTCAGCTGTTGAAGAGCGCCTCGCTGGGATGACGAGCAAAACAACAACAGCTTTCCATTGGAACCACCCCATGAGCTTCAACACCATCCCCGAAATCCTCGAAGACATCCGCGCCGGCCGCATGGTCGTGATCCTCGACGATGAAGATCGCGAGAACGAAGGCGACCTCATCATGGCCGCGCAGATGGTGCGGCCGGAGGACATCAACTTCATGGTGCGCGAGGCGCGCGGCCTGGTGTGCCTCACGCTGACCGAGCAGCGCACACGCCAGCTGGGTCTGCGGCCGATGGTGGTGGACAACACCTCGCCGTATCAGACCAACTTCACTGTCTCGATCGAGGCGGCCGAAGGCGTCACCACCGGCATTTCCGCGCACGATCGCGCGCGCACCATCCAGGTTGCCGTGAAGTCCGATGCCAAGCCGCAGGATCTGTCCCAGCCGGGTCATATCTTCCCGCTGACGGCGCAGCCGGGCGGCGTGTTGACGCGTGCGGGTCATACGGAGGCTGGCTGCGATCTGGCCGCGCTGGCAGGGCTTGAGCCCTCGGCGGTCTTGATCGAAATCCTGCATGAAGACGGCTCGATGGCACGCCGTCCGGAGCTGGAAATCTTCGCGAAGAAGCATGGCCTGAAGATCGGCTCCATCGCCGACCTGATCCGCTATCGCCTGGAAACCGAGAAGACCGTACAGCGCGTCTACGAGGGCGACGTCGATACCGAATTCGGTGCGTTCAAGCTGGTGGCTTATCGCGATGCCATTCGCCACGGCCTGCATTTCGCCCTGGTGCGTGGCCCCGTGGACGATGGCGAGCCCGTGCTCACCCGGGTGCACGTGCGCAACACGCTGTCGGACGTGCTGCATCTGCATCGCGACGAC
Source organism: Dyella sp. 01L423 (assembly GCF_056399945.1). Classification (NCBI taxonomy): domain Bacteria; kingdom Pseudomonadati; phylum Pseudomonadota; class Gammaproteobacteria; order Lysobacterales; family Rhodanobacteraceae; genus Dyella; species Dyella sp. 01L423. Next base: position 309,886 of record NZ_JBFTSI010000001.1, read on the forward strand.
CTGGGCCTGACGGTGACCTCGGCCTTGCGCCGCATTGCCGATGATGGCCGCGGCGCGCTGCTCGTGCTGTCGGGCGAAGACACCGCCGACGCCTTGCTGCGTCGCCTCAATCGCCAGCCCTCGGCGCAGGCGCCGGAAGAAGCGCAGCAGCAGGAATGGCGACAGCTCGGCCTGGGCGCGCAGATCCTCGCGGACCTGGGCATCCGCCAGCTACGCGTGCTGGGTACGCCGCGCAAGATGGTGGGGCTGGGTGGCTTCGGGCTGGAAGTGACCGAGTACGTCTAACCCGACCGCGACCCTGTGGGAGCGCACCCTGTGCGCGACTGGCGAGTTGCGTCGTTCCGCTCCGTCAGGTTGTCGCGCACAGGGTGCGCTCCCACAGTAGGTTTTGCTCCACCTCGCCACTTCCGCGCCATATCGCTACCGGCATACTCAGGTTTTCATCACGCACCTCCGCCATGACCTCTCCGACCATCCGCCTCATCGCACCTTCCGGCTATCCGCACGACCGCGACGCCATGGCGCGCGGCATCGCGCGTCTGCAGGCAGCCGGTTGCACCGTGGATGGTTTGGACGTGCTCGATCGCGTCGAACATCGTTTTGCCGGCCCCGATGCCTCACGCGCGGCGGACCTCAACACGCTGGCGACGATGCAACAGCTGCCGGATGTCGCACTCTCCATCCGCGGCGGCTACGGCGCCACCCGCCTGCTCGAACACCTGCACTACGACGCGTTGCGCGAACGGTTGGCCGGTTCGAACACTTTGCTGGTCGGTCACAGCGATTTCACCGCCATCCAGATGGCGCTGTACGCCAAGAGCGGCCTGGTCACCTTCGGTGGCCCCATGCTGGGTCCCGATTTTGGTGCGCCCGAGCTCAACGCCCTGATGTGGGAACACTTCTGGCGCGCCGTGGGCGAGCCGCAAGCCACTGCCAGTTGGACCACCTCCAGCACCGCCGAGCTGGATGTCGAAGGCCCGCTCTGGGGCGGCAACCTGGCCATGCTGTGCAGCCTGCTGGGTACACCATATTTCCCGGTGATTGATGACGGCATCCTGTTCGTGGAGGACATCGGCGAGCCGCCGTTCCGCCTCGAGCGGCTGCTGTACCAGTTGCAGCTCGCCGGGGTGCTGGATCGCCAGCGCGCCCTGGTCCTGGGCCATTTCACGCAGTGCCGCCCGCATACCTACGACAACGGCTACGACACCGATGCCGCGTTCGAGCAACTGGCCCGGGTGGCGCGGATTCCCATCGTCCGCGACCTGCCGTTTGGCCATGAGCCGGACAAGTTCACCCTCCCATTCGGCGTGCCGGCCCGCCTGACGGTGGCGGCAGGCCAGGCCAGCCTGAGCTTTCACGGCCATCCGACCCTCGCGGGGACGGTTTCCCGCCCCGATCCGGGCACGCCGCCCTTGCATCCCGTAAAATAGACGGCCCCTCCGGGCCCGGAACCCAGGAAACGCATACCCCATGAAGACCATCGAAGGCGATTTCGCCACGCCCAAGGGCCGTTTTGCCATCGTCGCCGGCCGTTTCAACGGCTTTGTCGTCGAGCCGCTGGTGGCCGGCGCACGTGACGTGCTGGTGCGCCATGGCGTGAAGGACGACGCGATCGAGCTGATCCGCGTGCCGGGCGCCTGGGAAATCGCGCTGGCCGCCAACAAGGTCGCAAGCTCCGGCAAGTACGCCGCGGTGATCGCGCTGGGCGCGGTGATCCGCGGTTCCACGCCGCATTTCGACTTCGTCGCCGGCGAATGCGCCAAGGGCCTGGCCCAGGCGGCCTATGCCTCCGGTGTGCCGGTGGCGTTTGGCGTGCTGACCACCGACACCATCGAACAAGCCATCGAGCGTTCCGGCACCAAGGCCGGCAACAAGGGCGCCGATGCCGCCCTGGCCGCGCTCGAGATGGTCAATCTGTACGGAAAGCTGTGATGAACTCTCGCCCCGAAGGCATCGATCTGGCTGCACGCTCGCGCGCCCGTCGCCGTGCGCTGCAGGCGCTGTACGCCTGGCAGATCGGCGGCAGCCGCATGAATGCCGTGATCGAGCAGTTCCGCCACGAGCAGGACATGGAAGTGGCGGATCTCGAGTATTTCGAGGATCTGCTCAACGGTGTCGAGCGCAACGTCAAAACCATCGACGAGGCGATCAAGCCTTACGTGGACCGCGACGTGGAGCAGATCGACCCGATCGAGCGCGCCGCCCTGCGCCTGGCCACCTATGAACTCAAGTACCGCCCCGACGTGCCGTACCGCGTGATCATCAACGAGGCGATTGAAGTGACCAAGCGCTTCGGCGCGGATCACGGCCACAGCTACGTCAACGGCGTGCTCGACAAGCTCGCCGGCGTGCTGCGCACCACGGAGAAGCGTCACTGATGGACGGGGCCGCAGAGCGTTCGTCCGTGATTCCCGTGATCGAGACGGCGCGCCTGCGACTGCGTGCGCACCGCGTTGACGATCATGCCGAACGAGTGGCCTTGTGGTCCGACCCTGAGGTGACCCGCTTTATCGGCGGGCGTCCCTTCGGCGCCGAAGAAGTCTGGCGGCGCTTTTTGCAGTACATCGGGCTGTGGCACACGCTTGGTTACGGCTACTGGGCTGTCGAAGAGAAAGCCACGGGTCGCTTCATCGGCGACGTCGGGTTTGCCGACGTCAGGCGCGAGATGGAGCCATCGCTCCAGGACATGCTCGAATTCGGCTGGGCGCTGGCGCCGCACGCGCAAGGCAAAGGCTATGCGAGCGAAGCCGTCGCCGCCGCCATTGCCTGGGGCGAGAGGAGCTTCGCCGATCGCCGGCAGGTGTGCATCATCTCGCCGGACAACCTGCCTTCGATCCGCGTGGCGGAGAAGGCGGGTTTCAAGTTGTGGCAGGAATCCACCTATCACGACGCTCCCACCCTGGTCTTCAGCCGCTGACTTTCTGGCTGGACCGACTGATCAGCGCAGGTCGCAAGCCATGGAATTCCGACTGATCGACCGCATCCGCGAACGCACCGCGCAAGGCCGCGAAGACGTGAAGCTCGGCATCGGCGACGATGCTGCCGTGGTCGCGCCACCGGCAGGGCAGGAGCTTGCCATCGCGATCGACACCATGGTCGAAGGCGTGCATTTCCCGCATGGCACGGCGGCGGCGGATATCGGATGGAAATCGCTCGCGGTGAATCTTTCCGATCTCGCTGCCATGGGCGCGAGCCCTGCATGGGCTTTGCTGGCGCTGACCCTGCCGACGCAACCCGCAGAGCAGCTGAGCGCCTTCATTGATGGCTACGCCGAAGGGTTTGCCCAGTTGGCGCAGCCGCATCGGCTGGCCCTGATCGGTGGCGACACCACGCGTGGCGCCTTGACCATCAGCGTTGCCGTGCATGGCTTCGTCCCGCCCGGTAAAGCGCTGACGCGTGCAGGCGCGCGCGCAGGCGACGTGGTGCTGGTTACCGGCACGCTGGGTGACGCCGCTGCTGGTTTGCATCTGCTACAGCGCGGCGCGCGTGTGGATGAGGGCGATGGGCGCGCGGCCTATCTGATCGAACGACTGCATCGGCCCACGCCACGCCTGTCGGTTGGCCTGGCCTTGCGCGACCGGGCGAGCGCCTGCATCGATATCTCCGATGGCTTGCTGGCCGACCTTGGACATATCTGCGAGGAAAGCGCCGTGGGCGCAGAAATCGAAGCGCCGCTCCTGCCGTGCTCGCCGATGCTGATGGCCAGCTTCGACGACCTGGCCGTGCGCGACTTCGCGCTGGCAGGTGGCGACGATTACGAACTGTGTTTCACCGTGCCACCGGCGCTGGTGGCCGATGTGCAGACCGATCTGGCACGCCTTGGCTGCGGCGCCACGCGGATCGGGCGCATAATCGAAGGCGCCGGCGTGCGCGTGCGCGACGCCCAGGGACAATGGCTGGAACCCTCGCAACGCGGCTGGGACCATTTCGCATGAGCGACAAGACGATCCTCACCCCGGAACAACGACGTGTACTGCTCGCTACGCCGGCGGGCTGGCTGGCCTGTGGGTTTGGCTCGGGCCTCGCGCCAGTGGCGCAGGGCACGTTCGGCTCACTGGCGGCGTTGCTGCCGTGGCTGTTGCTGCGCAGTTTGCCGGTGCAGCTCTATGTGTTTGCGATTACGGTGGGCTTCGTCATCGGCGTGTGGGCCTGCGGGGTGGCGGGGCGCCTGATCGGTGTCGACGATCATCGCAGCATCGTGTGGGATGAGTTTGTCGGGTTGTGGATTGCGCTGATTCCGGCGGTGATGGGGCCGTGGTGGAGCGTGGTGCTCGGGTTTGCGTTGTTTCGGTTGTTTGATGTGTGGAAGCCTTGGCCGATTGGCTGGTTGGATCGTCGGCTGAAGGGTGGGGTGGGGGTAATGGTGGATGATGTGGTGGCGGGGGTGTTTGCGGCTGTTGTGCTCGCCTGTGTGATGGCGGCGCTGCGCTGACCGCTCGTCATCCCGCCGCAGGTCGGAGGAGTTCTTCGACCGCCGAATGGCTGGTCATCCAGCTTTTGACCGTCATTCCTGCGAAGGCAGGAGGCGCCTTTCAACAGCCGAAGGCTGGTCATCCAGTGACTTTACGCTGCGATCGTCGCCATAAGGCCAGCGTGCCGCCTACGCGGCGGGCGTTTCGAACGGCTGCCGCCGCTCGAGTCACTTTTCTTTTGCTGGCCCAAAAGATCCCACGGGACTAGCTTCGCGTCGAAAGTAACCCAAAGAAAATGGCCTGATGACGCCCGCAGCATTGTGTTGGGATAAGCCCGAACGTTCGAGGCGCGTCGTTATGGGACAACCTCCGAGGGTACACAGCGGGTACTGCCAAGCGCTGCGCAACGCGCCCGAATCGCTGAGGACTTAAAGCCGAGCCTCGCTGCGCATCGGCTTTAGACATCCCTTCTTCCGTCTGCCGCGCCTGCTTGTCTGTGGGAGCGCACCCTGTGCGCGACAGCCACGCCGCGGTGTACGGCTCCGTAGGGTTGTCGCGCACAGGGTGCGCTCCCACAAAGAGCCGATCGGTACAGGCCTGCGTACCCCTTGTAGGAGCGCACCTTGTGCGCGACCGCGGCGCTGGGGTGTATCGCCCCGTAGGTTTGTCGCGCACAGGGTGCGCTCCCACATGACTAGGTGGGCGCTGGGCTGAGGGTCGGGGCATTGGCATCTTTACGGAGGTGCTTCCATGCGGCAGCTGAATCGGGCCAAGCCCCGCTTTTGCCACAAACCCAACACCGCCCCGCCTGCGCACCGCGATATATTTTGCGGTCGCGATTCCGTTCGATGTGTACGCGTCGGATGCCGCAGGGATGCCAAGGGGATAGGACGTGAATCGATTGCCAGGTCTGGACCTGCTGCGCGCGATAGCGATCGTGTGGGTGATGATCTTCCACTCGTACATCATCGATGGCTGGGGGCACTTTGGCGGGATCGAGAAGAACGGCTGGATGGGCGTGGACCTGTTCTTCGTCCTCAGCGGCTTTCTGATCGGCTCGCAGGTGCTCAAGCCGCTGGCGGAGGGGCGGGGATTCTCGTTCGCGGATTTCTACCAGCGCCGCGCCTTTCGCATCCTTCCGGCGTACCTCGTGGTGGTGGCGGCGTACTTCATTTGGCCGTCCGTGCGCGAGCAGGGGGAGCTGCAGCCGCTGTGGCAGTTCCTTACCTTTACGGTGAACCTGCTGATCGATGCCAAGGATCACCTGGCCTTCTCGCACGTATGGTCGTTGTGCGTGGAGGAGCATTTCTACCTGCTGTTCCCGCTACTGGCATGGTGGCTGGCGCGGCGTCCGTCCGTGCGTCGGTTCGTGCTGGTATGCATGGCGGTGGTGCTGGCGGGGATGGCAGTGCGGGGTGTGATGTGGGCCTGGGAACTGGCGCCGTTGACCGGTCTTGACCAAAATTCCTATGGAAAAACCTTCCTGGAGCGCATTTACTATCCCACGTGGTCCCGTCTGGACGGCCTTTTGATGGGCGTGATGCTGGCTACGGCCAGGGTCTACAGGCCCATCCTCTGGTCCCGATGGGGACGCCATGCCAACGGCTTTCTGCTCGCAGGGGTAGCGGTAGTCGGCGGTGCGATCATGTTGTTCCGCGATCGGACCGGCTTCATTCCCACCGTGGTGGGGTATCCGTTGCTTTCCTTCGGCCTGGGGTTGCTGGTGTTGGCCGGCGCTCAAACGTCGGGCGTGCTTGCGCGCCTGCGCGTACCGGGTGCTGGCTGGTTGGCGGCGGTGTCCTATAGCCTGTATCTGTCGCACAAGGCGGTGTTCCATCTGGTGGAATCCGCGGCGGGGGAAAAGCTGGACGGTCATGGCCTGCTGACTTTTGCAGCTTATGCGTCAGCGGTGTTGGGGGTCGGAGCGTTGCTTCACTACGGGGTGGAGCGCCCATTCCTGAAACTGCGGATGCGGGTTTTACATCAGGCGCCGGCTGCAGCGCACGCGTCTGGCGTGATTGCCGGAGCCGGAACGGATGCGGCCTGATGTGGGTTAGGGGATTCACTCTAAGGGGAGGGTGTCATGTGCAAGCTCATGCGCATTGTGTGTTTCATGCTGTTGTTGTCGGTCGTGCCTTGTTCCGTGTTTGCCGCCACCGCGGCGCCGGCGGGCCCTTGCCGAACGATTGACCCGTCGACCTGCGCGAACGCCAACCAGCTCTCGCGGGCAAGCGGCTTCGTGACGGCGCTGGGGCATTTCGCCGGCGACAGCAAGGTCAACTATTTCCGCGGCAGTCGCTCGGTGAGCGAGCAGGCCTTGTCGGCGCTGGGCGGCTCATCGCCGTCGGTGCAGGTGCTGGCCGACAAGCGGTTCCTGTTCACGGCCTGCCCGGCGCGTGAGTGCGGCGGCAGTGCGGCTGCGGTGATCCTCAACGAGTACGGCCAGATCGAGGCGCTGGGCTTTTCCAGCTACCACTGCGATACCGCCTGCGACGATTTCCGTCACCTGGATTTCTACGTCCGCAAGGACGGCGACAAAGAGGCGCTGATCACCGAGTTGAAGGCATGGGGCCTGGGCGATCCGCTCAAGAGCACGCTGTGGCGTCCCGAGGCCGACCAGGGCATCGAGAACCGTGTAGACGTCCATACGCTGCCGTAAGCGCAGCGTTTCTCATCGACGGTCGCCGGGTCGGGCGACCGTCGATGCTGCTTCTGGCGCCTAGGCCTGGAGCACGATGCGATAGCGCGCCTTGCCCTCCTCGAGGTGCTTGAGCGCGGCATTCACGTCCGACATGGGGAACATTTCCACCTGTGGGCGGATGTCATGGCGCGTGGCGTAGTCGAGCAGGGTAGCGATATCCACCGGTGCACCGGTGGGTGAGCCGGAAACCTCCCGCTCCGTCAGGATCAACGCGAACGCCGAGACGGGAATGGGCTCAAGCACGCCGCCCACCACATGCATGCGACCGCGCGGCGCCAATGTGCCGAGCAGCGCCGCCCAGTCCAGCGAGACATTCACCGTCACCAGCAGCAGGTCCAGTGAGCCGGCGATGCCTGCAATGGCGTTGGCGTCGCGACTGGAAACGACGTTGTGCGCACCGAAGCTGCGCGCCTCGTCCGCCTTCGACGCGTTGGAGGTGAAGGCGGTGACCTCGCAACCCCAGGCGCGGGCAAACTTCACCGCCATATGCCCCAGGCCGCCGATACCCACCACGCCCACGCGGGCGGTCGGGCTGATGTTGTAAGCCAGAAACGGCTTAAGCACCGTGATGCCGCCACACAACAGCGGACCCGCGCTCGGCAGGTCGATGCCATCGGGCAGAGGAATGGCCCAGGCCCAATGGGCGCGCACCTTGTCGGCAAAGCCGCCGTGATGGCCGCCGATGGTCGGCTGCACTTCGGGACACAGATTGTGGTGCCCCGACAGGCATTGATGGCAATGCATGCAACTGCCTGCGGTCCAGCCGATGCCCACGCGCTGGCCGACCTTGAGCCCTTTGGCCTGGGCGCCAAGGGCCGTGATGCGCCCGACCACCTCATGACCGGGTACGAAGGGAAACCGCGACATGCCCCACTCGTTGCTGATCATCGAAAGATCGGAGTGGCAGACGCCGCAATAATCCACCGCCACTTCCACTTCTTCGGCGCCCAGCGGGCCGAGATCGAACTCGGTAAGCACCAGCGGCTTGCCCGCTTCCTGGACAGCCCAGCCTTGCATCGTTGACATGGCGTTGCTCCGATCGGGGAGGGTGGCGTATGGCGAAACGCGCAGTCTAGGGCGCACCGTGTCGGTGCCACGTGTAAAGCGCAACGATGGACGAATGACGCGCGCTGTTGGCATGCTGTTCCATCCCCCACAAGCGGAGCGCTCCCATGCAATACCGTCGCCTTGGCTCATCCGGCCTGCAGCTTTCTGCGCTTTCCTTCGGCGCGTGGGTCACCTTCGGCACGCAAGTGGGGCGTTCGCTGGCGCGCGATCTGCTCGCGATGGCCCACGATCACGGCATCAATTTTTTCGACAACGCCGAGGTCTACAACCACGGCGTCGCCGAGACACTGATGGGCGACGTGCTCGCCGATCTGCGCTTTCCGCGCGACAGTTATTGCGTGTCGAGCAAGGTTTATTTCGGTGCGGTCGACAATCCGCTGCCCACGCAACGCGGGCTTTCGCGCAAGCACGTGATCGAGGCCTGCCATCAGGCGCTGCAACGTTTGCGCGTCGAGCATCTCGATCTTTACTTCTGCCATCGCCCCGATCCAGACACGCCGATTGTCGAAACCGTGGCGGCGATGGATACGCTGGTGCGCCAGGGCAAGGTGCTCTATTGGGGCACCAGCGAATGGCCGGCGGAGGCCATCATCGAAGCCCATCGGGCGGCGCGCGACAACCACATGTTCGCGCCGACCATGGAACAGCCGCAGTACAACCTGTTGCATCGCGAGCGCGTGGAGCAGGAATACGCGCCGCTGTACGACACTTACGGCATGGGCACCACGATCTGGTCGCCGCTGGCCTCGGGTCTGTTGAGCGGTAAGTACAACCATGGCGTGCCATCCGAATCGCGTCTTGCGCAGCCCGGCTATGAGTGGCTGCGCGAAGCGGTGCTGGAGAACGATGGTTCGCGACTTGAGAAGGTGCGACGCCTGGCGCCGATTGCCGATGAACTGGGAGTCTCCATGGCGCAGCTTGCGATTGCCTGGTGCCTGGCCAACCCGCATGTTTCAACGGTGATGCTGGGTGCGAGCAAGCTCGAGCAGTTGGAGCAGAATCTTGGAGCGTTGGCGTTGTTGCCGAAGTTGGATGGGGATGTGTTGAAGCGCGTTGCGGCAGCGGTGGCGTGACGTGATTTTCTGTGGGAGCGCACCCTGTGCGCGACCGCCACGCTTGGGTGTATCGCTCCGTTGGTTTGTCGCGCACAGGGTGCGCTCCCACACACAGCGAATGTCCATTGCCCGCGGTTTGCCACAACTGGCCTCCGAGTCGCCCGCGCGCGGCCCGGCGCATTCGCAAAGGCGCGACATGCTGCCCCGACTTTCCATCACGGATGTTGGTCCATGAAACTTTCCCGCATCGCGTTAGGCGCATGCCTGGCGCTCGCCGCAGTGACCATCGCGCACGCCGAGAAGGCCGCCTGGTCGCAGCCGCAGCAGCCGTTTCGCATCTACGGCAACACCTACTACGTCGGCACGCACGGGCTCACCGCCATCCTCATCGCATCATCCGATGGCCTGGTGCTACTCGATGGCACGTTGCCGCAGAACGCGGCGTTAGTAGAAGCAAACATCAAGGCGTTGGGCTTTCAACTTCGTGATGTGAAGCGCATCCTCAATTCGCACGCGCATTCGGATCATGCCGGCGGCATCGCCGCGATCGCGCACGACAGCGGTGCGCGCGTGATGGCCAGCGAAGTGGGTGCGAAGGAGCTAAAGCTGGGCGGCCGCTATCCCGAGGACCCGCAATTTGGCGACGCGCCCGCGTATCCGCCGGTGAGTTCGGTGGAGGTCGTTGCGGACAATGGCGTGGTCCGAGTGGGCGACGTGGCGGTGACCGCCCACTACACGCCTGGGCACACGCCCGGCAGCACCACCTGGACGTGGCAGTCGTGCGAGGGCAAGCGCTGCCTCAACATGGTTTACGCCGATAGCATCAGCGCGCTGACGGCCGGCAGTTTCCGCTACAGCGATCCGGCCCATCCGGAGCGCGTGAGCAACTACCGGCGCGGCCTGGCCGTGATCGCCAGCTTGCCCTGCGACATCCTGATGGTGCCGCATCCCGATCAGATCGATTTCCTCGAGAAGGCGGGTCGCCGCAGCGCCGGGTCGTCCGATCCCGTGGTGGACCCCGCCGCCTGTAAGGTCTACGCGCAGATGGGAACTCGCAGCCTGGATGACAGGCTGGCCAAGGAACGCGTAGGGAAATAGAGCTACGTAAAACAGGGTGTTGACACGGTAATGAGAATTATTATCATCTGACGTGCCACCACTCTCCTGCGGAGCTCCACCATGACCACGACGGTTTTGTCCCTCCCCCAGGGTGCCGACGCCCTGGCGCGCCCGTTCCGCCTGCTCAGCCTGAAGCCATCGGCGCCCTCGCCGGACGCCGCCACGCGCCGTGTCTCCAGCCAGATGCTGCTCAAGGGCGAGCGTGAACTGGTGATCCAGCACCAGGGCAACGAGTACCACCTGCGCCTGACCCGCAACGACAAGTTGATTCTCACCAAGTGAGGTTCGCCTCGGCCCACGCTTCGGCGCGGGCCGGCGGCGGGCATGCCGTCCCCCCGAGGGAGCTTCATGGGCAAGGACGCCTTCAACCGGTCATGGCGCCGGGACACCTCTCCAAGACCATTAGCCACGCGGTTCTCCCCGAACGCCAGCCAGGTCGCTTCCTGCCAAGGAGTACTGACGATGTTTGGCTGGCTTGCACATGCCTTCGCTACGGTCCGTTCCGGTGCTGACACGGCGGCATGGACCATCAGCCGCAGCTCGGTTCGGATCGATGGCACGACGCTCGCTGCACGCCTGCCGTTGCTGGGTGGCGTGCTGTATCTGCCGGCTTGCGCCTCCTCGCGCCCTGCGCGCGAGCTCGCCCCGGGCTGGCTGGTGACGCGGCAGGATCTGGCGCCGCTGCTGCAGACGGAAGAACTGCGCGCATCAAGCATGATCGGCGCCGACGGCCCGCGCGAATGGATCGACTGCTTCGACGCGTCCGGCGCGTTCTGCGCCCGCCTGCACTTGCTGCCGGATACCGACTACCTCGCGTGGGATGCCTTGCTCGCCGGCGGCACACCGCTGCCGGCTGTACCGGTATGTCCCGGCGAAGTGGCTTGCAAGGCGGCGATGGCGGAATTGCTGTGCTTCCACACCACGCGGATCGCGTCGCTGGACGTACTCGACACGTTGCCGCTGGGGCAACTTTCCTCGCTGGGTCGGGGCATTGCCCGCGACGTGGCGAGGGCGGCAGCGGTGTCGCTGGCGCCGGCGTTCGACTAGTCGGGTGGCGCCAGCACGTCCGCGGACGCTTGTCCGCCTGTCCGTGCAGGTGTCCGCGGACAGCTGTCCGCGCCGGCGTCGCGATTTCAACTCACTGAAAAATAGCGAATAAATCGACGCTTTGGACTTGGCACGCGGATTGCTGACTAGGGTCAGGGGCCGCATTGTCAGCGGCCAGGGACCCATCGATGATTCGCGATACCTCCGCACAAGACCGACTGGTCGAGGTCAAATCCAATCCCAAGCGCCGCATGGTGCTGATCGGCATCGGCGTTGCCGTGCTGGCCTTGCTGGCCTTGTTCGGTCCGCGCATTGGCCGCCTGTTCTCGGCCGACGCCTCGGTCAGCAGCTCGCGCCTGGCGTTTGCCACGGTGGAGCGCGGTCCGTTCGTGCGCGACATCGCGGCCGAAGGCAAGGTGGTGGCAGCCGTCAGCCCGACGCTTTATGCCACCTACGGCGGCGCGGTCACGCTCAAGGTGCATGCCGGCGACGCGGTGAAGAAGGGCCAGATACTGGCCGTCATCGACAGCCCGGAACTGACCAACAAGCTTGCGCAGGAAATGAGCGCCGCCGACGCCATGCAGGTCGATTACCTGCGTGCCCAGATCGACGCGCGCAAGACGCGCGGCGAACTGCAGAAGGCGTACGACAACGCCAACATCGACGATCAGGGCGCGCAGCGCGACCTGGCGCGTTACCAGAAGGCGTTCACCCTCGGCGCCGTGCCCAGCATGGACGTGGACAAGTCCAAGGACGCGCTGCAGAAGGCGAACATCACGCTGGCGCACGCCAAGACCGATCTGGCCACCAATACCGACAGTCTCAACTTCGACATCCAGTCCAAGAAGCTCGCGCACGATCGCCAGCTGCTGATGGTGAAAGACCTGCAGCGCCAGGTGGAAGATCTCAACGTGAAGTCGCCGGTGGACGGCCAGGTCGGCCAGCTGTTCATCGCTGAGCGTGCCACGGTGGCCAAGGATGCCCAGTTGGTCAGCGTGATCGACCTCTCCGCGCTCGAAGTGGAAATGAAGGTGCCGGAAAGCTTCGCGCGTGATCTGGGCATCGGCATGACCGGCGAGATCAGCGGCAACGGCGTCACCTGGAAGGGCCTGGTCAGCGCCATTTCGCCGGAAGTCGTGAACGGCGAAGTCGCCGCCCGCCTGCGCTTCGACGGCCAGACGCCCAAGCAGCTGCGCCAGAACCAGCGCCTGTCCGTGCGCATCCTGCTGGACAAGCGCGACAACGTGCTCACCGTGCAGCGCGGCTCCTTCGTCGACGAATCGGGTGGCAGCTATGCCTACCTCGTGCGCGACGGCGTGGCGGAAAAGCATCCGATCCGCGTGGGTGCCAGCAGCATCGACAAAGTGGAAATCCTCGATGGCCTGAAGGAAGGCGACAACATCGTGATCTCCGGTACCGACAGCTTCAAGGGCGCCCAGCGCGTCGCCATCTCCAACTAACCACCACTCGAAGGACAACACCATGCTCAAGATGACTCATCTGTCCAAGGTCTACCGCACCGAAGTGGTGGAGACCTATGCGCTGCGCGACTTCAACATCAACGTGAACGAAGGCGAGTTCGTCGCCGTGACCGGTCCGTCCGGTTCGGGCAAGACCACCTTCCTCACTATTGCCGGTTTGCTGGAAACCTTCACCGGTGGCCAGTACCACCTCGACGGCGTTGAAGTGAGCAACCTCAACGACAACGAGCGCTCGCGCATCCGCAACGAGAAGATCGGTTTCATCTTCCAGGCGTTCAACCTGATCCCCGACCTCAACGTGTTCGACAACGTGGAAGTGCCGTTGCGCTATCGCGGCATGAAGGCGGCCGAACGCAAGGAGCGCATCATGGATGCGCTCGAGCGCGTGGGCCTGGCCTCGCGTGCCAAGCACTATCCGGCCGAACTCTCCGGCGGTCAGCAGCAACGTGTGGCTATTGCGCGTGCGCTCGCCGGTTCGCCGCGCCTGCTGCTGGCGGACGAACCGACCGGCAACCTCGATACGCAGATGGCGCGTGGCGTGATGGAGCTGCTGGAAGAGATCCATCGCGAAGGCGCCACCATCGTGATGGTGACGCACGATCCGGAACTGGCCGCCCGCGCGCAGCGCAATGTGCACATCATCGACGGTCAGGTGGTCGACCTGGCGGAAGATCCGCGCTTCCACCACGCCGTGCACGCCGCCCGCAACAACGCTCCGGCCTGATAACCGGCCGCCGATGCCTCCTGCTTCGGCAGGAGGCGGTTTGAAGCCCCGTAAAGGACGACCATGTTCGCCTACTACCTCCAGCTTGGCTTGCGCAGCCTCCGCAAAAACCCGCTGTTGACCCTGCTGATGGTGTTGGCGATCGGTTGCGGCGTGGCTGCGTCGATGACCACCTACTCGGTGTTCCGCGCGACCTCCAACAACCCCATCCCGCAGAAGTCCTCGCAGCTGTACGTGCCGCAGATCGACAACTGGGGGCCGGAGGCGCAGCAGGACAACAAGGGCGAGCCGCCCAACGCGATCACCTATACCGACGCCATCAACCTGATGCGCGACAAGCGGGCGACGCGGCAGACGGCCTTGTTCCCCGCGGCGGTGTCGATTGTGCCGGCGGACCCGTCCATGCTGCCGTTTCGCGAAACAAGCTACGCCTGGTATGCCGACGCGTTCCCGATGTTCGACATTCCCTTCCTCTATGGCCATGGCTGGACTGCCGACGAAGACGCGTCGCATGCGGCGGTGGCCGTGATCGGCAAGGAACTCAATGAAAAGCTGTTCAACGGCGGCAACAGCGTAGGCAAGAACATCAACCTCAATGGCCGCGATTACCGCATCGTCGGCGTGGCGGCCAAGTGGAACCCCGAGCCGGTGTTCTACGACGTGATCAACACCAATGGCTTCGATGACCCGATCGAGGTGTTCATTCCCTTCACGCGTGCCGTGGAAGTACAGACGACGACCAACGGCAACAATAACTGCAGCAAGGACCCGGGCAAGGGTTGGGATGCGTGGATCAAGTCCGAGTGCGTGTGGCTGGGCTATTGGGCAGAACTGCCGACGACGGCGCAGGCGGATGCCTATCGCCAGTACCTCAATGGTTATGCCGCCGAACAGCAGCGTTCAGGCCGCTTCCATTGGGCACCCAATACGCGCCTGCGCAATGTGACGGAATGGCTCGAATACCAAAAGGTGGTGCCGCAGGAGGCCAAGGTCTCGCTGCTGGTGTCGCTGGGCTTCCTGCTGATCTGCCTGGTGAACACGGTTGGCTTGCTGCTCGCCAAGTTCATGAAGCGTTCGTCGGAAATCGGCGTGCGCCGTGCGCTGGGCGCTACGCGCAAGGAGATTTACCTGCAATTCCTGATCGAGGCAGCCGCGATCGGCCTGGCCGGTGGTGTGGTTGGCCTGGTGCTTACGGGTCTGGGCGTGATGGGTATCTCGCTGGTGTTTGAACCGGACATCGCCAAGCTAGCCACGCTCGACGGATCGCTGGTGCTGCTCACCATGCTGCTGGCAATTCTGGCGACCGTGCTGGCGGCCTTTTATCCCACGTGGCGTGCTGCGCAGGTGCAGCCGGCGTGGCAGCTGAAATCCAACTGAGGCGACGACCATGCTGCAGATCAAGCCCATACTCGCCGCGCTCAAGCGTCACAAGGCAGGCACGGTTCTCATCGCCATGCAGATCGCCCTGACCCTGGCGATCGTCTGCAATGCGATCTTCATCATCCACCAGCGACTGGATCGCGTGCAGCGTCCCACCGGCATGGTGGAAAGCGACCTGATGGCCATCCAGACGCGGTTCGTCGGCACCGAGGAAACCAAGGCGGGTCCTCTGGTCAAGTCGGATCTGGTCGCGCTGCGCCAGCTTCCAGGCGTGCAGGACGCCGTGGCCCTGAACTCCTATCCGCTGCGCGGCGGTGGCTGGTCCACCGGTGTGCGCACCGATCCGGATGCCAAGAATTCCAAGGCGCACACCACGCAGTATTTTGGTGACGAGCACGCCTTACCCACGATGGCGCTCAAACTGATCGCGGGGCGCAACTTCCGTCCGGACGAAATCGTGGAAGCCGATCCGCAGGCCATACCCGATCCGGCCGTGATCATCGTGAGCAAGGCGTTGGCCGACAAGATGTATCCGGAAGGTTCGGCGCTGGGCAAGACCATCTACATCGGCGACTCCAAGTCGCCCAGCACCATCGTAGGCATCGTTGAGCGCCTGCAGGTGCCGTGGAATGGCACGTGGTCCGATTCGTTCTACGAGAACTCGCTGATCCAGCCGGTGCAGCTCACCAGTGCGTTCACCAACTACCTGATCCGCACCAAGCCCGGCCAGCTGGCCGATGTGCTGAAGGCCGCGCCGGCAGCGCTGGTGAAAGCCAACCGCATGCGCGTGATTCCGTCAGAGCGCGGCGTCCGCAGCTTCGCCCAGGTGCGCGAGTACGCATACAAGGGCGACCGCGGCATGGCCATCCTGATGGGCGTGGTGTGCCTGGTGCTGTTGGGCATCACGGCGGCGGGCATCGTCGGCCTGACCAGCTTCTGGGTCGGCCAGCGACGCAAGCAGATTGGCGTGCGGCGCGCACTGGGCGCGACCAAGCACGACATTCTCAGCTACTTCCTCACCGAGAACCTGCTGATCGGTATTGCCGGCGTCCTGATTGGCGCCTTGCTCGCGGTCGGCATGAACCTGTGGCTGGTGACGCAGTTCGAGATGGCGCGGTTGTCGGTGGTCTATGTGTTGGTGGGCGTGGTGACTCTGTTGCTGCTGGGGCAGGGTGCCACGCTGGCGCCGGCCATGCGCGCTTCGCGGGTGTCGCCGGTGGAAGCCACGCGCTCGGTCTGACCGGCGCGTGGTGAGGCAAGACAACGATCGCAAGACCTGTTGGGAAACATGAGGTAACGATGAGCGGCATGTTTGTACACAACTTGCGACTGGGCGCGGCAAGCCTTCGGCGCAACGTCTTGCTGACGACATTGATGATCATGTCGATCGGTTTTGGCGTGGCGGCGTCGATGGTCACCTTTGCCGTGTTCCGTGCGGTATCGGGCGATCCGATCCCGCAGAAGTCGCCGCAATTGTTCGTGCCGCTGATCGACAACCGTGGACCGCAATACAACCGCCGTGGCGAGCCGCCCTCGGCGCTCAACTATGTGGACGCCGTGGCCTTGATGCGGGCGCACAAGGCGGTGCGCCAGACCATGCTGTACCCGGTGGGTCTTTCGGTGATGCCGGATGATCCGCAGCGGATGCCGTTCAAGGCGCCAGGCTATGCCACGTATGGCGACTTCTTCAGCATGTTCGACGTGCCGTTCCTGTATGGCAGCGCCTGGAGCGATGCGGAGGACGAGGCGCGCGACCCAGTCATCGTGATCAGCCGCGACCTCAACCAGAAGCTGTTCGGCGGCAGCAACAGCGTGGGTCAGCGGCTGGTGCTTGACGACAAGCAGTACCGCATCGTCGGCGTCACCAACAAGTGGGATCCCAAGCCGCGCTTCTTCGACACCTTCAGCGGCAACGCCTATGCCGATCCGGCACAGATCTATATCCCCTTTACCTATGCCATCGCACAGCACATCGACACGCGCGGCAACAACAATTGCGGCAGCGACGGCAAGCGCGGGGATACCTGGGATAGCTGGTTGCAAGGCGAATGCGTTTGGATCAATCCCTGGGTCGAGTTGAACAATGCCGAGCAGGTGCGGGCCTATCGACAATTCCTGGACGGCTACGCGCGTCAGCAGCGTGAGGCGGGGCGCTTCAATTGGGCTCCGAACAACCGGCTGCGCAATGTGCGCGAGTGGTTGGACTACCAGCATGCCGTGCCGCCGGAAAGCCGCATCTCGATGACGCTGGCGTTCGGCTTCTTGCTGATCTGCCTGGTCAACACGATTGGTTTGCTGCTTGCTAAATTCATGCGCCGCGCCCCCGAGATCGGCGTGCGCCGTGCACTGGGTGCGTCGCGCGGCGACATCTACCGCCAGTTCCTGGCCGAGGCGGCCATGGTTGGACTGGCAGGCGGTGCGCTTGGCCTCTTGTTCACCGCGATCGGGATGCTTGGCCTGGGCATGGTGTTCGAGCCGCAGATCGCGCGGCTTGCGCACCTGGACGCATCGCTGATGCTGTTGACCTTGCTGGTGGCCATCACGGCGACCGTGGTTGCGGCGTTCTATCCCACCTGGCGGGCGGCGCAAGTGCAGCCGGCCTGGCAGCTCAAGTCCAACTGAGGGGGAGACGAGCCATGCAGATCAAACCGATACTCTCCGCGTTGCGCCGCCACAAGGCCGGTACCTTCCTGATCGCTGCGCAGATCGCGCTGACGCTTGCCATCGTGTGCAATGCGCTATTCATCATCCAGCAGCGCGTGGCGCATCTGTCCGAGCCGAGCGGCATTGATGAAGCCAACACGTTCGTGATCAAGAGCGAGTGGGTGGGTGCGCCCGGTCCTGACCAGGCCGACGCGCAGATGCGCGAGGACCTGCAAGTGCTGCGCCAGGTGCCGGGCGTGCAAAACGTGACGCCGAGCAATTCCTATCCGTTGCGCGGCGACGGCTGGGATGACGCCATCAGGCTCAAACCCGACCAGATCCAGGACACGTCCGGCGCCACCATCTATTTCGCCGACGAGAACTTCATCGATACGCTCGACCTCAAACTCATCGCCGGACGCAACTTCCGGGCTGAGGAAATTGGGCACATGGACCTGCGTTACAAGCTCGCGCCGCCGGTGGTCATCATCACCAAGGCACTGGCTGAAAAACTCTTCCCGGGCGACACCGCGGTGGGCAAGACGATCTACCTGATCGGCGGTCCGGCGACGGTGGTGGGCGAAGTGGAACTGCTGCAGGCGCAAAGCGTGGAGCATTGGGCCTCCGAATTTGCCTATCGCTCGGTGATCATTCCGGAGCGATTGAATGTGTCGCTGGGTGCGTTCTACATCGTGCGTACCCGGCCGGGGCAGCTCGATACAGCCATGCCCGCAGCGATAAAAGCGCTGTTCGCGCACAACCCGCGCCGCGTGATCAACGAGGACGACGGTGTGCTTCCTTTCAGCGAAGTGCGCTCGCGCGCCTACGAGAGCGATCGCGGCATGGCCATCCTGATGGGTGTGATCTGCGCGGTGCTGCTCGCGGTGACCGCGGCCGGCATCGTGGGCCTTACCAGTTTCTGGGTGGGCCAGCGCCGCAAGCAGATCGGCGTGCGGCGCGCATTGGGCGCGACCCGGCGCGACATACTCAATTACTTCATGACCGAGAACCTGCTGATCAGCGTGGGCGGCGTGTTGTTCGGGGCGGTGCTCGCGATTGCGATCAATTTGTGGATGGTCACGCGCTTTGAGATGCATCACCTGTCGATGGTGTATCTGATGGCAGGCGTGGCGATGCTGTTGTTGCTGGGGCAGGGTGCGGTACTGGCGCCGGCGCTTCGTGCGTCGCGCGTGCCGCCGGTGGAGGCCACGCGATCGGTGTGATCGCGTGGATAGTGCTGAGGAGAGGAAACCACATGTTCGGCTATTACCTTGACCTGGCGCTACGCAGCCTCAGGCGCAACAAGATCCTCACCGCGCTGATGGTGGTGGCCATCGCCCTGGGCATCGGGGCGAGCATGACTACGCTCACGGTGTTGCACGTGCTGTCGGGCGATCCTTTGCCCGGCACCAGCGCCACCTTGTTCTACCCGCAGGTCGACCCACGCGATATGGACGGCTATGAGGAAGGCAAGCGCCCGCCGGAACAGGTGACTTGGGTCGACGGCATGAACCTGCTGCACGCCAAGCGCGCCGACCGCCAGGCCTTGATGACGGGCGGCGCAGTGCCGGTGCAGCCGGCGCAGGCCAACATCGATCCATTTTTTAGCGACGCGCGATATACCAGCAGCGACTTCTTTCCGATGTTCAAGTTGCCGTTTCTCTACGGTCGCCCTTGGAGCGAATCCGAAGACAACGCCAAGGCGCGCGTGGTGGTGATCAGCCGCACACTCAATGAGAAGCTGTTTGGCGGCAAGAACAGCGTCGGCCAGACGCTGCGCATGAAGGACAGCGCGTTCCAGGTGGTGGGTGTCCTCGACACCTGGCGCCCGACACCGCGCTTCTACGACTTGAACATGGAAAGCTACGGCTCGGTGGAAGACGTCTTCGTGCCGCTGACCACGGCACGCGACGTCCACTTCGGACACAGCGGTTCCACCGATTGCTGGGGTACCGGCGGCGGCGACGACGAGCACGCCGAGACATCGCCGTGCGTGTGGCTGCAGTTCTGGGTGCAGATCAACGGTACGGACAAGGTCGCCGCCTATCGCGACTATCTGGTGCATTACTCGCAGGAGCAGAAAACGCTTGGTCGTTTCCAGCGCCCGCCGAATGCGCAGCTTCCCAGCCTGATGGAATGGCTGGACATCAACAAGGTCGTGCCAGGCGATGTGCGCCTGCAGACCTGGCTGGCGCTGGGCTTCTTGCTGGTGTGCCTGGTCAACACGGTGGGCCTGATGTTGGCGAAGTTCCTGCGCAAGTCCGGCGAGCTCGGTGTACGCCGCGCGCTGGGCGCATCGAAGCGCGAGGTATTTGCACAGCTGCTGATCGAGTCTGGCGTCATCGGCCTTGCCGGCGGCATGGTCGGCCTGCTGCTGGCCTTCTTCGGCCTGTGGCTGGTGCGCAAGCAGCCGTCCAGCTATGCGGCACTCGCGCATATGAGCATGGGCATGTTGTTGGTGACCTTCCTGCTGGCGGTTGGCGCCACCTTGCTGGCCGGCCTGCTGCCGGCCTGGCGCGCCTGCCAGATCACTCCCGCACTGCAACTGAAGAGCCAGTGACCATGGACATTCTTCCGATTCTCTCCACACTGCGCCGCCACAAGACCACCGCCTTCCTGGTGATCGTGGAAATCGCGTTGACTTGCGCCATCGTTTGCAACGCGGTGTTCATCATCAACCAGCGCATCGAGCGCATCCACATGCAGAGCGGTGTGGATGAGCAGCACTTGCTGCATATCGCACTCACCAACATCGGCGTGACCAAGGACGACAAAGCGCGCCGCGCGGAAGACCTGGCCGCGCTGCAGCAGGTGCCGGGCGTGGTGTCGGTGGCCTCGGTCAACCAGGTGCCGTTCGGCAATTCATCGTCCAACGGCAGCATCAAGCTCGATCCCAAGCAGCGCCTCGCAACGCTCAATGCCACCGACTATTTCGGCGAGAACGTGACCCAGACGCTGGGCACCCAACTGATTGCGGGTCGTGAGCTGCACGCCGATGACTATATGGATATGGACCAAGTGGTCAGCGCGGCGGCGGCAAAGGATGCCAAGGGCATTCCGCACGTCACGGTGATCACGCAGAAGATGGCCAATCGCCTGTGGCCGGGACAGTCGGCGCTGGGCAAACAGGTCTACATGTCCGACTACGCATTTACCGTGGTGGGCGTCGTGAAGGAGCTGATCCGGCCGTCGATCTGGGACGATTCGGCGGCTAGCTACTCGATGGTTTTGCCGATACGCGTGGCGAACAACGAGTACATCGTGCGGGTGGATGATCCGAAGAACCGCGAGCGAGTGCTGAAGGCGGCGGTGGCCAAGCTCAAGGAGATCAATCCGCATCGCATCGTGCTCAAGCAGCACCTGGTGTCGAACATGCGCGAGGATTTCTTCCAGAACGATCGTGCGATGACGGGACTGCTGGTGGCCGTGTGTACGGCGTTGCTGGTGGTGACTGCACTGGGCATCGTCGGCCTGGGCAGTTTCTGGGTGGCGCAGCGCCGTCGGCAGATTGGCGTGCGGCGTGCGCTGGGTGCCACGCGCAGGAATATCCTGCATTACTTCCAGACCGAGAACTTCCTGCTCGCCACCATTGGCATTGGCGTGGGCATGGTGCTGGCCTACGGCATCAACCTGCTCTTGATGGTGCACTACGAGCTGCCGCGACTGCCGGCGATCTATTTCCCGGTGGGCGCCTTGCTGCTGTGGACGATCGGGCAGCTGGCCGTGCTGGGGCCGGCGATGCGTGCAGCAGCGGTGCCACCGGTGGTTGCCACGCGTTCGGTCTGAGTCAGGGAGGGACAAGGGAATGTTCGGTTATTACTTCGATCTGGCGCTGCGCAGCCTTGGCCGCAACAAGGTACTTACCGCACTGATGGTGCTGGCCATCGCGGTGGGTATCGGCGCGAGCATGACGACGCTCACGGTCGTTCACCTGCTGTCCGGCGATCCGTTGCCGGGACGCAGCCAGGCGATCTTTTATCCGCAGGTGGACCCCTACCCGACGAACAAAGACAGCAGTGAACCGCTCGACATGTTGGACTACCGCTCGGCGCTTGATCTGTGGAGCGCACGGCGAGCCGATCGGCAGGCGCTGCTCGTGCAAAGCACGGTACGACTGAATACGGCGGATGCCGGTAAGCCCGCCGTGATGCTGCCGATGCTCTCGGCTACGGCGGACTTCTTCAGCATGTTCAATGTGCCGTTCCGCTACGGCGGACCCTGGAGCAAACAGGATGACGCCGCGCGTGCGCGGGTGGCCGTGATTACCGACGACCTCAACCAGAAGCTGTTCGCCGGCGAAAACAGCGTGGGGCGCTTCCTGCGCCTGCGCAACAGCGATGTGCGCATCGTTGGTGTGCTCAAGCCATGGCGGCCGTCGCCAAGGTTCTACGCCGTACACGGCGGCCGTTTCGCCGCGGGCGATACCAGCGACTTCTACGCCAAGCCGGAAGATGTGATCACGCCGTTCTTCACCGGGTTGGACGTCAACGACGGCAATTTCCAACAGTTCACCTGCTGGCAAATGCCTCCCCATCCGGGACATCTGCAGGATTCCCCCTGCGCATGGGTCGCGTTGTGGGTACAAATCAACGATGCCACCCATGTCGCCGCTTATCGACGCTTCGTGGCTGACTACGCGGCACAGCAGCAGGCGATCGGTCGATTTACGCATGCGGGCAACACGCGCCTGCGCAGCCTGATGGGTTGGCTGGATTTCAACGGTGTGCTTCCCAGCAATGTGCGCCTGCAAGCCTGGCTGGCGATGGCCTTCCTGACGATTTGCCTGGTCAACATGGTGGGTCTGCTATTGGCCAAGTTCCTGCGCCGAAGTGGTGAAATCGGTCTGCGCCGCGCATTGGGCGCCAGTCGTTCCGCGGTGTTCGCGCAGTACATGGTGGAGTCGGGTCTGATCGGCTTGATCGGCGGGGTATGCGGCTGGTTGCTGACCATGGCGGGGCTCTGGTTTATCCGGCAGCAACCAGTGGCTTATGCGGATATGGCACGCCTGGATGTGCCGATGTTCCTGCTCACCTTTGTCGCCGCGATTGGCGCCAGCCTGCTGGCCGGCGCGCTTCCGGCAGTGCGTGCGTGCCGCGTGGTGCCGGCATGGCAACTGAAGTCCCTGTGAGGCACGCCATGACGCAATTCGCTCCCATTCTTTCGTCCTTGCGCCGTCACCGTCTCGCCACGGCGCTTATCGCGCTGGAAATCGCGCTCGCCTGCGCGGTGTTGTGCAACGCCTGCTTTCTCATCGTGGGACAGTTGCGTGCGCTGCATATCGAGAGCGGTGTGACCGAATCTTCGCTGGCGGTGATCAATCTCGGTTGCGACGGATGCAAGGGCGCCGACCTCAATGCCAGGGTGACAACCGCCTTGCGCGCCGTGCCCGGCGTCCAGTCGGTCGCGGTGGTCAATGCCGTGCCGTTCGCGCAACCCGCCAACTACGCCGGTATCAGCCTGGATCGCGAACATTTCATCGCCGTGCCGCATTTCTACACGGGAGGTCCTGGCGCCGTGGAGACGCTGGGGCTGCAGCTGGTGGCGGGACGCGCTTTCCAGGCTGAGGATTTTCAGACGTCCGAACTGTGGCTGCCACAGAACCCCTCGGTGTGGGTCACGCGCGCCTTCGCCGAGCGGCTGTGGCCGGGACAGGATCCGCTGGGCAAGGAGTTTTGGTCGGACAAGATCCACTTCCGCGTGATCGGCGTGATGGCGCACCTGACGCCCCCCGACCCGGGCGGCGGCCACGGCGACAGTGCGGGCGAGTGGTCCGTGTTCGTGCCGGTGATACCCGGTGGGCCGCTCAACGGCGTTTACGCCGTGCGCGCGAATCCTGCCGATCTTCCGCGCGTGCTGCGCGACGCTCGCGATGCGGCGCAGAAAGCTGCCCCGGAGGGGGTGCTCGATTTGCAGCAAAGCCGTACGGTGCCTGAGCTGCGCTCGGAATTTTTCCGGCAGACAAGAATCATGGTCGGCACGCTGGCCGGCGTCATCGTGGCGTTGTTGCTGGTAACCGCGCTGGGCATCGTAGGCCTGGCCAGTTTCTGGGTACAGCAGCGGCGCAAACAGATCGGCATACGGCGCGCCATCGGGGCCACCCGCGGCGACATCCTGCATTACTTCCAGGCGGAGAATTTCCTGATCGTGACGGTGGGCATCGCCATCGGCATGGTGCTGACCTTCGCACTCAATCTGGTGTTGATGAAATTCTACGAAGTGCCGCGCCTGCCGGTGTACTACTTGCCCATGGGTGCGTTGGTATTGTGGGGGCTCGGGCAGTTGTCGGTGCTGGCGCCGGCATTGCGGGCGTCGCAGGTACCGCCGATGGTGGCGACGCGATCGGTGTGATGTCGTGCAGGGGCGGCATGGCCGGCGCCGCGCCGGTTGATGTCACAGGGGAGCAGCGCGCCAAGAGCGCTGCGTTCAACGGGTAAATCAGGCAACAGGGAAGCAACGGATGCGTTACAACCTGATGTTGGCGTGGCACGGACTCAAGCGATTTCCACGCAGCACGATACTCGCCGTGCTCACGGTGGCGATGGGGCTGGCCGCCACCATGACGACCCTGGCCTTGCTGCATCAGCTCACGGCCGACCCGTTGCCTGGGCGCAGTGGCCATCTGTATCTGGCGTGGGTGGATACGGTGAGGGCGAAGGCGGGCCAAACCACATCGCTCAACGGCGTGGCGATCAACGCGAACCACCGGATCAAACTGGACGATGCGAAAGAGCTGTTGCACGACCATCGAGCCCGCTGGCAGGCCGCCATGGCCAGCACCTCCGTGGAGATGACCGGCAGCGGGCACAATGCGCGCAGCAAACATGACTACGTCATGGCCACGACCAGCGAGGCGATTCCAATGTTTGGCATTGCGCTGCGCAGCGGGCGCAGCTGGACGGCTGGCGAGGACGACCAGCGCGCACGCGTTGTCGTGGTCGACAGCGAGCTTGCGCAATCGATCTACGGGACGGTCGACGTTCTGGGCCGTGAGCTGAACATCGGGAAGGGCGTGTTCCGCATTATCGGTGTAAGCGCTGTTTTCGCGCCTCAGCCGCATTTCTACGATTTATCGGCATTCGCATTCAGTGGCACGCGGCGGGACCGAGCTTTCGTTCCTGTATCTTCACTGCTTGATGCCGGCGGCGAACTGACCGGCAACGATGGTTGCGACGAAGACGCGCCCGCAAAAAAAACCACGCTCTTTGGCACCGACGTCGCGCATTGCGCCACCTTGAGCTATTGGGTGGATCTCACCTCCAAAGCCCAGGTCGATGATTTCCGTTCTTATCTTCAGCACTACGCCGAAGAGCAGAAATCACTGGCAGGTTACGGCAAGCCCGCACGCTCCGATCTCACTGGAGTGGGCGCTTGGCTGAGCCGGCAGAACGTGGTGCCGGACAACGCCCGCTTGAACGCGTGGCTGGCGGGATCGTTCTTGCTCCTATGCATGGCCAATGTCGCCGGCCTGCTCGCGGCGCGCTTCCTGCGTCGTGGCGCGGAAATCGGCATTCGTCGTGCGTTGGGTGCGCCGCGGCTTGCGATCTTCCAGCAGCACGTTTTCGAGGCTGCATTGATCTGTCTGGTCGGTGGCCTGCTGGCGCTTCCGCTGACTTTGTTCGGGCTGTGGACTTTGCGCCTGCAGGACAGCGGATTCACCGATCTGGCCCGATTGGACCCGGCGATGTTCGGGGCACTGTTGCTGCTTTCGCTGGGCGTTGGTGTGCTTACGGGGTGGTTGCCCGCCTGGCGTGCCTCACGCGTCGAGCCGGGCCTGCAGGTCAAGAGCGCATAAGGGGAGGCGCGATGTCACTTCGGATCATGCTCAAGGTTTTGCGACGCCATGCGCTGATGCCTGCGCTCGTCTTGCTGCAGGTGGCGTTGGCATGCGCCATTCTGTGCAATGTCCTGTTCCTCGTCTGGCAACGCGTGCAGCCGATGGTCGCTCCCAGCGGTCTTGCCGAGGACGAACTCGTGCTGGTCGATCAGATCGCCTCACACGTACGGCCATGGACCGCTGCCGAGGCGCGCGAAGGACAACTGGCACTGAGCCATCTCCCAGGAGTTCGTTCGGCGTCGAGTGCGTTGGGCCTGCCCATGATCGGCCAGGTGACGGTCGATTACGCGCTCAAATCGCCGGCAGGTGTGTCCGTTGGTGTGAACGGCTATTTCGGCGACGGCCTGGTCAAGACACTGGGTCTCGAGTTGGTCGAGGGTCGCGACTTCCTGCCCGGCGAGTACGGTGACATTGGCGTCAGCCAGGGCTCCAATGGCGTGCCCACGGCCAAATCAGCCCAGTCGATCATCATCACGCAGTCGCTTGAACGGCAGTTGTTCAAGGGTGGGTCTGCGGTGGGCAAGCTGCTGGCTGTGCCCGATGATCCCAGTGACCCGGGTTATCGGGTGGTGGGCGTGGTGCGCCACCTGATGCGCAACCAGGTCGATCTGGCAACAGATGGGCGCGCCGACAACACCATACTGGCGGCCCTGCGCGTCGGCGATACGGCCATCCTCAGTTACGCGGTTCGGATCGATCCGGCCATGCGCGAGGTGGCCATGCGTGGCATAGGCGACACTATCAAGCGTGAGTTTGGCCCCCTGATGGGCGGGGAATCCTTCGTGCGCATCGGCACCTATGCCGAGCGCCGCAGTGACGCCTTGAAGAGCGCTCGCGCCGCGCTATGGCTTTTCGCGGGCGTCACCGCCGCCGTGATCGTCGTCACCGCCATCGGCATCATGGGCCTCACCGGCTTCTGGGTGCAGCGCCGCACGCGCCAGATCGGCATCCAGCGTGCGCTGGGCGCGCGACGTTCGCAGGTGCTGCGCTATTTCATGCTGGAGAACCTGCTGATCGCCGGCGCTGGCGTGCTGGTCGGCATGGCGCTGGCTTATGTGGCCAATGGGCTGCTGATGCACTACTACGAACTGCCGCATCTGCCCTGGAATTACCTCCCCATCGGCGGTGCGGTGGTGCTGCTGCTGGGCCAATTGGCCGTGCTGGCACCCGCCAGGCGGGCGGCCGAGGTGCCCCCGGTGGTGGCCACGCGGGCAATCTGAACGAGTGGCCGTGCAGTTCGGCACGGGCAGCCAGGCGCGCGGTGTGCAGAATAGGCCTTATCTCAACCCGAGGATGTACCCATGAAGATTGGACCACGCATGCTCCTGGTCAGCCTGGCACTGTCTGCGGCCTGTGCCGCCTCAGTGCAGGCCGCCACGGCGGATGTCTCCACGCGCGAAAAGGCGTTGAACGATCTGCTGGCCGAGCAGTGGCAGCACAATCTGGAGAACTCGCCGGAGTTCGCCACCATCCTCGGCGATCTGCGCTACAACGACCGCTGGACCGACGCCTCGCTGGCGCACCAGCAGGCCGAAGTGGCCAAGGCCCAGGATTTCCTCAAGCGCTTCCAGGCGATCGACACCACCGGCTTCTCCGCCGATGACAAGCTCAACCAGCAGCTGATGGTTCGCCAGCTGCAGGATGCGCTCAAGTCGCATCAGCTGAAGCTCGACGAGATGCCGCTGGACCAGATGAGCGGCGCGCACCTGCAGCTCGCCGGCTTCATCAGCTCCATCCCGTTCGACAACACCAAGGAATACGACGACTACCTCGCGCGCCTGAAGGCCGTGCCGGCCCTGTTCGACCAGGTCACCGCGGTGGCGCAGCAGGGCCTGAAAGACGGCATGATGCCGCCGAAATACCTGCTCGAAAAAGTCGTCACCCAGATCGACAGCATCGGCAAGCCGGCCGGCATGGACAGCGTGTTTGCCGAGCCGCTGAAGCACTTCCCCAAGTCGGTCTCTGCCGCTGACCAGAAGCGCCTGCACGACGCCATCCTCGCCGCCATCGACCAGCAGGTGCGTCCGGCCTACCAGAAGCTCGGCGCGTTCGTGAAGAACGATTACGCCCCGCATGGCCGCAGCGAGCCGGGCGTGTGGCAGCTGCCCAACGGCGCGGCCATCTATGCGTTCCAGGTGGAGCAGATGACCACCACCAAGGAAAGCCCGGAGCGCATCCACGAAATCGGCCTGTCCGAAGTGAAGCGCATCGAAGGCGAGATGACCGAGATCGCCAAGCAGCAGGGCTTCAAGGACCTGCCGAGCTTCCGCGAATCGCTCAAGACCAACCCGAAGGTGCATGCGACCTCGCGTGAGGACATCCTCAACCGCTATCGCGGTTATCTCGCCGGCATGCAGCCGGAACTGCCCAAGCTGTTCGGCCTGCTGCCCAAGACCAAGGTGGAAGTGGTGCCGGTGGAAGCCTTCCGCGAGAAGGAAGCTGCCGCGGCTGAATATCACCAGGGCACGCCGGATGGTTCGCGTCCGGGCCAGATCTTCGTCAACACCGGCGACTACCAGAACCGCAGCGTGCTGAGCATCGAGTCGACCGCCTATCACGAAGGCATCCCGGGCCATCACATGCAGATCTCGATCGCGCAGACCCTGCCCAAGCTGCCGCCGTTCCGCCAGCAGGCGGGCTATACCGCCTATATCGAAGGCTGGGCGCTGTATGCCGAGCAGCTCGGCAAGGAAGTGGGTTTCTACAAGGATCCGCTCTCCTACTACGGTCATCTGTCCGATGAACTGCTGCGCGCCGACCGTCTCGTGCTCGATACGGGCGTGCATTACAAGCACTGGTCGCGCCAGCAGATGGTCGACTTCTTCCATGCCCATTCCAGCGAGGATGAGCCGGATGTGCAGGCCGAGACCGACCGCTACATCACCTGGCCGGGTCAGGCGCTGGCGTACAAGATGGGCCAGCTGAAGATCCTCGAGCTGCGTGCGCGCGCCAAGAAGGAGCTGGGCGACAAGTTCGACATCCGCTCGTTCCACGACGAAGTGCTGGGCGGCGGCGCGCTGCCGCTGGACGTGCTGGAATCGCGTACGGATGCCTGGATCGCCGCGGTGAAGGCGGGCAAGGCGCCGGTGCATCCGGCCAACAACTAAGCACTGAAAGTTCAGGACCGTCATTCCAGCGAAAGCTGGAATCCAGCGCCTTCAAGGCCTTGGGCAGGCACTGGATCCCAGCTTTCGCTGGGATGACGGTTAATTTAGGGGATCACCGGCGACGAATTCGACCGGACGTGTCAACCTTTTGGCGTGGAGATGCATCCACGTCTACATGTGCAAGCGACGAATGCGAACCGTACTGATCATCGACGACAACCCGGCCGTGGGTGAGGCGCTGTCCTTGGCGCTCTCCCTGCATGAGATCCGCCCGCTGATCGCGCTCACGCCGGAGCAAGGCCTGGCCATGCTCGAGACCGAGCGGGTAGACGTGGTGATCCAGGACATGAATTTCACCGCCGACACCACCTCGGGCGAGGAGGGCATCGCGCTGTTCCGCGAGCTGCGCCAGCGCCATACGGACATGCCGGTGATCCTGCTCACCGCCTGGACCCATCTGGAAACGGCGGTGGAGCTGGTCAAGGCCGGGGCGGCGGACTATCTCGCCAAGCCGTGGGACGACGCCAAGCTGCTCGCCACGGTGGAAAACCTGCTGGAGCTTTCCGAATCGACCCGTGAAGTCACCCGCGCGCGCAACGAGCGCCGCAAGCGCCGTGAAGACCTGCAGCGCCGCTACGACCTCGACGGCATCGTGTTCGCCTCCGAAGCCATGGCGCGCACGCTCGACCTGGCCTGCCAGGTGGCACGTTCGGACGTGCCTGTGTTGATCACCGGCCCCAACGGCGCCGGCAAGGAACGCATCGCTGCGATCGTGCACGCGAATTCGGCGGTCAAGCGCGGCCAGTTCATCGCCGTGAACTGCGGTGCACTGCCGGGTGAATTGATCGAAGCGGAATTATTCGGCGCGGAAGCCGGCGCTTACACCGGCGCCAACAAGGCGCGCGAAGGGCGCTTTGAAATGGCCGACGGCGGCACGCTCTTCCTCGACGAAATCGGCAACCTGTCGTTGTCCGGACAAGTAAAACTGCTGCGCGTACTGGAAACCGGCCAGTTCGAGCGCCTGGGCTCAGGCCGCACGCGCCAGGTGAAGGTGCGCGTCCTGAGCGCCACCAATGCCGATCTCAAGGCGATGATCCGCGCGGGCACGTTCCGCGAAGATTTGTATTACCGCCTCAACGTGATCGAAGTGAACCTGCCGCCGCTGGCTGATCGCGTCGATGACATCCTGCCGCTGGCCGAATTCTTCCTCGGCGGCCGCGCCGAACTGACCGATGCCGCGCGCGATTCGATGCTGAGCTATCCGTGGCCGGGCAACGTGCGCGAATTGAAGAACTCCATCGAGCGCGCCGCCCTGCTGGTGAGCGATGGCCGCATCACCCCCGAACAGCTCAATCTGCCGCAGATCGCCGTGGCGGGAGCGCGGAATCTGGATGAACCCAGCCGCGAGTCGGTCGAGGCCGCGCTGGACAAAGCTGGCGGCGTCGTCAGCCGCGCGGCCCAGACGCTGGGCCTGTCGCGGCAGGCTTTGTATCGCCGCATGGAACGCTACGGCCTGGCCCAGGCGTGATCCCGGTAGGAGCGGCAGCAAACACCGGTGGGAGCGCACCCTGTGCGCGACAGGGGGTCGCGAAAAGCTGTCGCGCACAGGGTGCGCTCCCACAGGTGCAAGACCGCTCGGCGATTGCCCACGCTCCAAAGCCCGAGGATGATGTTGACCGTGCAGAAGGAGTCCGCCATGCGACACCGCACCCTGCTACTCATCATCGGCTTGTGCTGCCTGTACCCCGGGGCCTGGGCGCAGGGCAGCGCGCCCTCCAAAACCCCCAATCTCACGCTACCCACGATGCCGCCTGCCCCGGCGAGTACCGTGGCAGACGGCTATCGCGACACCTTGAGCAGCGCGACCAACGATGCGCAACGCTTCAACTTCAGCGCCAACCCCGCCAAGGACAAGGCGCCGCCCGATCAGTCGCCGATCCGCGTGATCATCAACAACGGTCACGGGCCGAACGTAAACTGCGTACCCATGGGACCCGGTGCGGGATGCCACTGATGCCGATCTCTCACGGAGGAGACCTTTAATGCGGCTGGGCTTGCGTTCGCTCGAGTCGCGCATGGTGATGCTGCTGGGCTTTGCTGGCCTGGCGGGTGCACTCATCTATGCCGGCGTCACCCAATGGCCGCTGCCGCAGATCCTGGTGTGGATGCGGCACGATCTGGGCATCGACCTGGGCGCACCGGCGCGCTTTGGCTTCTATGGCGGCCTCGTCGTCTCGCTCGCGTTCCTGCTGCCGCTGTCGTTGTGGCTGGGCCACCGCGTGATGTCGCCGATCACCAAGCTGCTGCGCGCGCTCGAAGGCGCCGTGGCCAGTTACCGCGACGGCGACTTCAGCTTTTCCATCGCCGCCACGCGTCGCGACGAACTGGGCGAACTCATCCGCATGCACAACGCGCTGGGCCAGACCTTGCGCGAGCAGCGGCAGAACCTGGCCCAGCGTGAATTGCTGCTCGATACCGTGGTGCAGAACACGCCGGTGGCGCTGGTGCTTACGGACGCGAGCAACCGCGTCACCTACGCCAATATTGCCGCGCGCCATCTGTTCAATGAGGGCCGCACGCTGCATGGCCTGAGTTTCGCCGAGCTGATCAGCGACAGCCCCGAAGGGCTGCGGCGTGCGGTGGAGGGCGGTGAGGATGCGTTGCTCACGGTCGAAATGGATGGCGGCGAAGAAACCTTCCATCTCTCGCAACGCAGCTTCCGCCTGCATGGCAGGCCGCATCGCCTGCAACTGTTTCGCCGCATGACGCGCGAGTTGTCCCGCCAGGAAGTAGCGACGTGGAAGCGCGTGATACGCGTGATCAGCCATGAGCTCAATAATTCGCTGGCGCCGATTTCCTCGCTGGCGCATTCGGGCGCGGAACTGGCGCGTCGCGGCGACACCGCACGCCTGCCGGGCGTGTTTGCCACCATCGGCGAGCGCGCGCGCCATCTGCATGGATTTATCGCCGGCTATGCCAGCTTCGCCAAGCTGCCCGCGCCGCAGCCGGTGGCGATCGACTGGAAGCCGTTCCTCGATGGTCTGTCGCTGCACTGCAAGTTCCAGCTGCGGGGTTCGGTTCCCGAACAGGCCGGCTGGTTCGACGCCGCGCAGATCGAGCAGGTGCTGATCAACCTGGTCAAGAACGCGCACGAGTCCGGCAGTGCTGATGACGAGGTTTCGCTGTCGCTCGGAGTCATCGGTCGCGACGTGCGCATCGAAGTGGCCGACCGCGGTCCCGGCATGAGCGAAACCGTGCTGGCCCAGGCGCTGCTACCGTTTTATTCGACCAAGCGCTCAGGCACGGGCCTGGGCCTGGCCCTGGCGCGCGAGATCGCGGAAGCCCATGGCGGCCGCATCGCGCTGGCCAACCGGGAGGAGGGCGGCCTGCGAGTCAGCCTGCTCCTGCCGCTGGGGGCGCGCTGAGTCCCTGATCGCTTCTCTCCGCGCTCGCCTATACTCGGGGGCAACCTTCATGGAACGGAGATGTGGCAATGGGACAGCTGTTTGCTTTAGTGATCATCGTGGTCGCGGTCATCGTGCTCGCCAAACTGGTGCGCATCGTGCCGCAGGGTTACGAATGGACGGTGGAGCGCTTCGGCCGCTACACGCGGACACTTTCCCCCGGCCTGCATTTCCTGGCGCCCTTCATTTACAACATCGGGCGCAAGATGAACATGATGGAGCAGGTGCTCGATGTTCCTTCGCAGGACGTCATCACCAAGGACAACGCCGTAGTGCGCGTGGACGGCGTGGTGTTCTACCAGGTGCTGGATGCGTCCAAGGCCGCCTATGAAGTGGCCAATCTGGAGCAGGCCGCGCTCGCCCTGATCATGACCAATATCCGCACCGTGCTCGGTTCGATGGACCTGGACGAATCGCTCAGCCAGCGCGACGCCATCAATGCCAAGCTGCTGAAGGTGGTCGACGAAGCCACCCATCCGTGGGGCGTCAAGGTCAACCGCATCGAGATCAAGGACATTGCGCCGCCGCGCGACCTGGTCGATTCGATGGCCCGCCAGATGAAGGCCGAGCGTGAGAAGCGCGCCAATATTCTCGATGCGGAAGGCTTCCGTCAGGCGGCCATCCTCAAGGCCGAAGGTGAAAAGCAGTCGGTGATTCTGGCCGCCGAAGGCGAGAAGGAAGCCGCCTTCCGCGCTGCGGAGGCACGCGAACGTTCGGCCGAGGCCGAAGCGAAAGCGACGGCGATGGTGTCGGAGGCGATCGCCAACGGCAACGTCAACGCGCTGAACTACTTCGTCGCCACCAAGTACGTTGAAGCGCTGAAGGAAATGGCCAACTCGCCCAATCAGAAGATGCTGCTGCTGCCGATGGAGTCGACCGGCATCCTCGGTTCGCTGGCAGGTATTGCCGAGCTCGCCAAGGATTCGCTCAGCCAGCAGCAGGCCAGTACCACGGTCCGCCGCACACCGCCATCGATCAGCTGAGACCAGGGACGCGACGACGATGGAACAGATTGCCCTTCACTACCTGTGGTGGATTCTTGCGCTGGTGCTGATCGCCATCGAGGTGATCCTGCCGGGCTATTTCATGTTGTGGATCGGCATTGCCGCAGGCATCACCGGCGTGGTGGTGCTGGTGGCGCCCGACTTGTCGATGCTGGCGCAGGCGGTGGTGTTCGTGGTGCTCGCGTTTCTGTCTTGCGCGGTCTATTGGTATGGCTTGCGTCCCCGCCTGATGCGCGATGAGCCCGGCGATGCGCTACTCAATCGCCGCGGCGAACAGAAGATCGGACAGCGCTATGTGCTGGTGGAGCCGATTGTGCATGGGCGAGGCAAGGCGAAGGTGGGCGACGGCATGTGGCTGGTGAGTGGGCCGGATCTGCCGGCGGGCGCGATGGTGGAGGTGGTTGGGGTGGATGGGACGACGTTGTTGGTGAAGGTGGCGGAATAGTTTGTAGAGGGTTTGGCGGTTTTTTCCGGGCGGCATCCCAACGCAGGCTCGCCTTACTCGTCATCCCGGCGCAGGCCGGGATCCGGTGACTTTGCGCTTCGATTGTCGCGTTACCGCCAGCGTGCCGCCTACGCGGCGGCCGTTTCGACCGGCTGCCGCCGCTCGAGTCACTTTTCTCTTGCTGGCCCACGCATGCGCAGGAGCGCATGCGAACGGCAAAGCCGGCCCGAAGGGCGGAGGGCAGGATGCCCGGAGTAAGAGAAAAGTAACCCAAAGAGAATGGCCTGAAGAGCTCGCAGCATTACGTTGGGATAAGCCCGAACGCTCGAGGTGTGTCATTGCTTGGCAACCTCCGCCGCTACACAGCGGGTACCTCCAAGCGCTTCTCAACGCGCGATGGCGCTGAGGACTTAAAGCGGAGCTTCGCTGCGCATCGGCTTTTGCCCACTCCTTTCGAATTTGCTACCGCACCTGGCGCTTGTCTGTGGGAGCGCACCCTGTGCGCGACAGCCACGCCTGGGTGTACCGCTCCGTAGGTTGGTCGCGCACAGGGTGCGCTCCCACAAATAACCGAGCGGCGACTTTGATCCAGCATCCACGGGCCCGCGTCCCCCTTGTAGGAGCGCACTTGTGCGCGACCGCAGCGCTGGGGTGTACCGCTCCGCCGGCTGGTCGCGCACAACTGCGCTCCTATAAAAAGCCATCCAAATCAGTTTTACTACGGTCATGCCCATGACCCAGCCACCATCATCCGCGACCAACGTCGCCCCCACGGTCACGCGATGAACCCTCCCGCCGTGCTCACCCCGCTGGCCCTCGCGCCGCTCAATACGCGCATCGCATTCCTGCTGGAGCTGGCGCGGCGGCTGCATCAGTACGGTACGGCGGCGCCGCGTCTGGAGGGGGCGATCTGGGGTGCGGCCCAGCGGTTGGGGCTGGTGGCGGACGTGTGGTCCAGCCCCACGGCCATCATCATTTCGTTCACCGACCTGTCCCAGGGCGAGGACGAGGTGGCGCAGGTGACACAGGTGATGCGCCTGGCGCCTGGCGATGTGAACCTCGGCCGCCTGAGCGATGCCGACGCCATTGCCGACAAGGTGATCGCCGGCGACATCGAATTGCGCGAAGGTTTTCGCCTGCTGCGCGAGCTGGGCAGGCCGGATACGCGGCGTGCGCAAGCCGGCGTGATTGCCAGTTATGGCCTCGCCGCCGCGAGCGTGGTGGCGCTGCTGTTGCACAGCTCGTGGGCCGACCTGGTCACGGCCGCGTTGATCGGCCTGATCATCGGCACCATCACCGTGCTGTCGGCCACGCGTCCGCGCCTGGCGGTGGCGAGCGAGGCGATCAGTGCCCTGGTAGCGACGACCATCGCCATCGTGGTCAGCCAATTCGTGGTGCCGCTGGCAATCAAGTCGGTGATTCTGGCGGGACTGATCGTCCTCATGCCCGGCATGGCCCTTACGACGGCGGTGCGCGAGATTTCCAGCCAACATCTGGTAGCCGGCGTGGCGCGCATGGGCGGCGCAATCGCCACGCTGATCAAGCTGACCTTCGGTACGGTCGCTGCCACTCAGCTATGCAGTGCCTTTGGTGTGGAAGGGCGTGATTACGCGCTGCCGCCGCTGCCGGCTTGGACAGACTATCCGGCCTTGATCGTGGGCGCCTTTGCCTTTGCGATTTCGTTCAGGGCGGCGAGACGCGATTGGCTGGTGGTGATGGCCGCGGTCGTGCTCGGTTATTTGTCCACGCGCTGGGGCGGCGCTTTGGCCGGCCGATTGCCGGCGGCGCCTTTCGGCGTGTTCCTGGGAGGCTTGATCCTCAGCAGTGTCGCCAATTTGTATGCGCGTTTCGTGCATCGGCCGGGTGCGATGATCCGTGAGCCCGGGATCATCTTGCTGGTACCGGGTAGTGTGGGATTTCGCAGCGTGTCGTATATGTTGGAGCGCGATACGACGCTGGGCATGGACAGCACCATGCTGCTGATCACGTTGCTTATCGCGTTGGTGGCGGGGTTGCTGTTTGGCGACCTGTTGATCGCGCCGCGCCGCTCCCTTTGAAGCTTACCGGCGAAGCGTCGGTGTTCGCTGACAGGACAACCCGAAAATAGCGGGTACGTCGTGGCGTAGTATGTTTCTGACGAAGCACCATCCGGCTTTCTTTGTTTGGGCTGCGACGACCACTCTGCCGAACGGGGAAAAGATTGCAGCCGAAATCGATGGTTGAAGGGCGGCCGCGTAGCGTTCTGATTGCCGATGATCATCCGATGTTCCGGTTGGCCTTGCGCTATGTGCTGGCCGCGCGCGATGCGCACGCGAACATCGTCGAAGTGGCGAGCCAGGCGGCGCTGGAGGCGGCCGTCATGTCGGAAGCGTTCGATCTCGCCCTGCTCGATCTTGCCATGCCCGGCGTCAACGGTTTTTCCTCTTTGGTGTATCTGCGCTGCGTGCGTCCGGATATGCCAGTGATCGTGATCTCTTCCTACGATGATCCGTATACGGTGGACCGCGCCAAGCAATTTGATGCGGCCGCTTTCGTGCCGAAGTCAGCCGCGGCGAAGGACATCGGCCATGCGATCGAGATCGTGCTCGCCGGCGGCACCTGGTTCCCGGCCGGCAAAGTCGATGCTGGCAGTGCGGATGCCAGGACCCGGCGGCGCCTCACCTCCCTGACCGCGCAACAACTGCGAGTGTTGCTTTGCGTTGGCGAGGGTCGGCTCAACAAGCAGATCGCCGACGAACTGCGTTTGGCGGAAAACACCGTCAAGGTCCATGTCAGCACGATCCTTAAAAAGCTCCAGTGCAGTACGCGCACGCAGGCAGCGGTAGTGATACGCAGCCTCCTGCTTGACTCGACGCATGCACCATTGCAGGTTCGCGATGAAGGCATCAGCTGACGACGCCTCGCTATGGCGCACGCCCATGCCGGCCGGATTGATCGCCTTAGGTCCGGGCCCCGATGAGCGACCCGTGATCATCAAAGAGGTCGATGGAACGATCGAGCGTACGCCCCGTTGTGCGGGTTGCTTGAAACGGTGATCTATGCCCGTTCTTAAGACTCGGATATGGATGGCCAAATCAAATGTGCATGCCGGCGTGACATCGCTCGACCTTCGTTTATGTTGCGGTGCGTTAGTACCAATTAGCTATTTGTCGCCCCAGCATGCGTCCCTAGGATGGATGAACGCCACGCGGCTACCACGGGGAAGTCGCTTCGCGCGCAACGCGTGATCAAGCAAGGGGAGACGCAATGAGGGGCAAGGAAGGGGAATTTCCTGGCATCGATGCCATGCAGTCGCTGTCGTCCATGCAACGACTGAAGTCGATCATGGGTGGCTCGATCGGCAACCTGGTCGAGTACTACGACTGGTATGTCTATACCTCGTTCTCGCTGTACTTCGCCAAGGCGTTCTTTCCGCAAGGCGATGCCGTATCGCAAGCGCTAAACGCCGCGGCCATCTTCGCGGTCGGCTTTCTCATGCGACCCATCGGTGGCTGGTATTTCGGCCGGTACGCCGACCGCCACGGACGCCGCGCGGCGCTCATGCGTTCGATCGTACTGATGTGCGCAGGTTCGCTGCTGATTGCGCTTTGTCCGACCTATGGGACCATCGGTATCGCCGCGCCCGTGTTGCTGGTCTTTGCGCGCTTGATGCAAGGCCTGAGTCTTGGCGGCGAGTACGGCAGTTCGGCGACGTATCTGTCCGAAATGGCCGCCGGCAAACGACGGGGCTTCTGGTCCAGCTTCCTCTACGTCACGCTGATCGCAGGCCAGTTGCTGGCGCTTGGTGTGCTGATCGTTCTGCAGCAATGGGTTTTCACCGAGACGCAGCTCAAGGCCTGGGGATGGCGTGTTCCGTTCGCGATTGGCGCCGCCGTGGCTGTCGTCGCGCTGTTCCTGCGCCGGAACATGGCCGAGACCGCGGCGTTCGTAAGCAACCAGGCCAAGGCAGTGACTGTCCGCCGGGAGAGTTCGCTGGGCTTGTTGGTCAAGCACTGGCGTCCGGCGCTGATCGTGGTCGGCTTGACCATGGGCGGCACGCTGGCCTTCTACACCTATACCACCTACATGTCGAAGTTCCTGGTGCTCAGTGTCGGCCTGAGCAAGGAGACGGCTACTCTGGTAAACGCCGCCACGTTGTTGGTCTACATGGTGTTGCAGCCGCTGGTGGGTGGCCTGTCCGATGTCATCGGCAGGCGTCCGATCCTGATTTCGTTCGGCGTGCTGGGCGTGCTCTTGACGGTGCCGGTACTCAGCACGTTGCGAGGCGTCACGGGTCCCTACGAGGCCTCTGCACTGATCATGCTGATGCTGGTGGTCGTGTCGGGTTACACCTCGATCAACGCGGTCGTGAAGGCTGAGCTGTTTCCCGTCGAGATACGTGCCCTCGGCGTGGGTCTTCCCTATGCATTGGCTGTCGCGATTTTCGGCGGCAGCGCGGAGACGGTCGCGCTGTGGTTTAAGCAGAGCGGCCACGAGAGCGGGTTCTACTGGTACGTCACGGCGTGCATCGGCTGCTCGTTGCTGGTTTACCTCTTCCTCCCCGATACCAAGAAAACCTCGTTGATCGAGGACTAAGCAGCACCTTTCCCTTCCGCATCTTCCGGTCCGCGCAAGCGGGCCTTGGGAAAGTGCGGGCTTTTTTCCTGCGAAAAGTCGAGGAGCTGGTTGATGAAGAGAAGAATGCGCAATGCCTTATCGCTGGCCGCGTTGCTCAGTGCGGCCGGCGCCACGACCACGGCACAGGCTGCCGATGAACTGACCTGGCATGGCATCACCCTGTATGGAACCTACGACATCGGCATCGTGCACCAGACACACGGCGCGCCACTGAGCAAGGACTGGGGCGTTGGCGTGGCCTACCTGATTGCAAAGAACAGCGACAAGGCGCAGACGACGATAGCGCCGAACGGACTTTCGCAATCGCGCATCGGCCTCAAAGGCAAGGAGGATCTGGGCGGCGGCGTGGCCTTCGTCTTCAACTTCGAGGTTGGCTTCAATCCGCAGTCGGGTCGACTTTCCGATAGCCTTGCCTCGCTTACCTACAATAACGGTCGCGCGCTGGACACGCAGAAGTCGGCAGGCGATTCGTCGCGTGCGGGCCAGGTGTTCAACGGCCCGGCATTCGTCGGTCTGAGTTCGAAGGAGCTGGGAACGCTGACGGCCGGACGCAACAATACAGTGCTGCTCGACAATATCGGTCGCTACGATCCGATGAACGGCTCGTATGCGTTCTCGGTGATCGGCCTTCAGGGCACCACCTCGGGTGGTGGCTATACACAGGATGCGCGCGCCGACAATTCGCTCAAGTACAACGGGAAATGGGACAGCTTGCGGCTGGCCGCCTTGTACCAGGTTGACAGCGGACATGGCGGCCAGGGCACGGGCTGGCAACTCAACGCAGGCTTCGATGGGCAGGATTTCTCGATGGAAGCGGTCTACGCCAGCAAGAAGGATGGCGTGTCCGCCGCCTCGCTCAATGCCGTACAAGCCAAGACGATGCCGCACGATTCGCTTGCCGCCGTTGTTTCGGACAACACCTCGTGGACGCTAGACGGAAGCTATACACACGGCCCTTTCAAGCTGTATGCGGGCTTCGAGCGCATCGAATTCGAAAATCCTTCGCGCCCGCTCAAGCCGGGCTTCACCGGCCTCGGGGGTTACACCTTCAGCGTGGTCAACAATGAGGCATTCCCGCACACCAAGCGCCTCGGCGTATCGTGGTTTGGCGTGAAGTACGCCATCAACAAGGATTTCGACCTTACCGGCGCCTACTATCACTACAACCAGAACGCCTATGGCAAAACGATTTGTCATGAACGCAGCGCGGCCAATTGCAGCGGTCAGCTCGATGCCTATTCGGTGCGTCTGGTCTGGCACAACTTTGCCAAGGGATTTGACGCTTATACGGGTGCCATGTTCTCGCGTGTTTCGGACGGTCTCGCCGCGGGTTACCTGCACAGGTCGACGATTGATCCGATGGTGGGCGTGCGTTTTCAGTTCTAAGCGCGCCGAAAACCAACGCGAAAAAAAAAGCCGGCCAATGGCCGGCTTTCTTATCACTGCGGATTAGCGATCAGATCGCCAGATCCTTTTCTTTTTTGCCTGCCTTCAGCGCATCGTTGAACCAGCGCGGACGCTTGCCGCGGCCGGACCATACCTGTTCGGGGTCGGCGGGATTGCGATACTTGGGCGCCACCGTGCCGCCGCTGCGGCGCGTTTTGCCGCCACGAGCATTGCCGAAGATATCTTCGAAGGAATAACCCTCGGCCTTGATCAGTGCGTGGATTTTCTCGCGCAGCTTGCCGACTTTTTCCTTGCGCAACTCCTGCTGGCGAACCTGCGCTTTATTGATCAGGTCATTGAGCTGGTTATGGTTGAGACTCTTGAGATCAACTGCCATGCGTAACTCCCGGGGTGAGTGTGACTGCCTGACTTGGGTACTGCGACTTAAGCAGTACCTCTTTTGGATTATTGATTTTTACCGATTAACTGAACTGTTGCAAAGCAAATAGTACTGATTGGGGAAAAATTCTTAGCGATCGGTCGCGAAAATAATGCCAATAGGGGCCAAAGGCCGTATCGGGTTTGAGGGGGTAGAGGGACCTCGGCGCTGGCCTTGCGAGCTCCGAAGGTGCCCATGCTGCCCACAAGCGTCCAGGGGAATGGAGTGATGCGAATAAAAAAAAGCGGCCGCTAGGCGACCGCTTTTTGAGGCTTTCCGGGGCGATTAGCCCAGCAGCGCAAACAGCTCGTCCTGGCTGATGGCCCGCGCTTCGGCTTCGTTGCGCGCCCGGTATTCCAGCGTGCCGGCCGCCAGGCCGCGTTCGCTGACCACCACGCGATGCGGAATGCCGATGAGTTCCATATCCGCAAACATGGCGCCCGGACGCAGGCCGCGATCGTCCAGCACCACGTCGATGCCGCGGCCCTGCAGGGCCTGGTAGAGCGCATCGGCTGCCTGCGCGATCTCCGGCGTGTTCTTGGGATTGATCACGCACACAGCCACACGCCACGGCGCCATGGGCTCGGGCCAGATGGCGCCGGCGTCGTCATGGCGCTGTTCGATGGCGGCCGCCACGATGCGGCTGACGCCGATGCCGTAGCAGCCCATCATCATCACCTGGGCCTTGCCGTTCTCATCCAATACCGTGGCCTTGAGCGCCTCGGCGTACTTGGTGCCGAGCTGGAACACGTGGCCCACTTCGATGCCGCGGGCCATGTGCAGCGTGCCCTTGCCGTCCGGCGAGGCATCGCCAGCCACGACCTTGCGGATGTCCTCCACCCGGGTCACGCGCGCGTCGCGATCCCAGTTGGCGCCGGTGTAGTGGGTGCCGTCCTGGTTGCCGCCGCAGACGAAATCAGCGAGCACAGCGGCGTCGCGGTCGACGATGACCGGGATTTCCGCAGGCAGCTGCACCGGGCCGATGAAACCCGGGCGGGCGCCGGTGATGGCGAGGATTTCCTCTTCCGTGGCCAGCACGGATTCGCCCGGCATTTCGGCCAGCTTGCCGGCCTTCACTTCATTGACTTCGTGGTCGCCACGCACGCATAGCGCGACCAGGCCATCGGTGCCGCGCACCACGATGGTCTTCACGCATTGTTGCGGCGACACCTCGAGGAAGCTGGCGACGTCTTCGATGGTCTTCTGCGTGGGCGTAGCCACCCGCGTGAGTTCGGCGGCCGGGGCAGGGCGCGCCGTGGTGGGCGCGAGCGCTTCGGCCTTCTCGATGTTGGCTGCGTAGTCGGAAGCATCGGAGAACGCGATGGCGTCTTCGCCCGAATCGGCCAGCACCTGGAACTCGTGGCTGGCATTGCCGCCGATGGCGCCGGTATCGGCCTGCACGGCGCGGAACTTCAGGCCCAGGCGCGTGAAGATGCGCGAGTAGGCTTGGTACATCGCGTCATAGGTCTGCTGCAGCGAGTCCTGCGTGAGATGGAAGGAATAGGAGTCCTTCATCAGGAACTCGCGGGCACGCATCACGCCGAAGCGCGGGCGGATCTCGTCGCGGAATTTGGTCTGGATCTGATAGAAGTTGACCGGCAGCTGCTTATAGCTCTTGAGCTCGTTGCGCGCGTAATCGGTGATCACTTCCTCGGCGGTCGGCGCATAGCAGAACTCCTGCTCCTTGCGATCCTTGACCTTCAGCAGCTGCGGGCCGAACTTGGACCAGCGGCCGCTTTCTTCCCACAGCTCCTTGGGCTGGATGGTCGGCATCAACAGCTCGACCGCGCCGGCGCGATCCATTTCCTCGCGTACCACAGCCTCCACCTTGCGCAGCACGCGCAGGCCCAGTGGCGACCAGGTATACAGGCCGGCGGCCAGTTTGCGGATCATGCCGGCGCGCAGCATCAGGCGATGACTGGCGATTTCGGCGTCGGCAGGGACTTCCTTGACGGTGGCCAGGTGGAATTGGCTGAGGCGCATGCGAGCGGATCCGGCGGAGAAAGAGGCCGATTATAGCGGCCCGCGACGCTCAAACTCGCGGGCCGCGGCAGCTTCTTCCCGCTGAGGCAGGCTCAGTTGCCGGAGCAATACTGCTGATATTGAGCTTCGGCGGCGGCCTGTTGCTGCTTGCGCTGGTCGGTGTTCATGACCTTCTGCTGGTCGCCTTCCTGCATCACCACCGGTCCGCTGCTCTTGAGCATCTCCATGTTGTTCTTGAGATTGGCGCAGAGTTTGGTGCGGTTTTCGGGCGTATCGGCCATGGGTTGCTGGGCGGCCTGCGGCTGGTTGTGGCCGGCCGTTTCGGGATTGCTGGTTGCTTCAGGCGCAGCCAACGGCTCGACCGAGCCCGAGGTGGTGACCTTGTTGTACTTGGTGCCCTGCGGCGGCGGCGCGTCGGAGTAGTGCACGGTGCCGCCGGCATCAGTCCACTTGTAGGCCTGGGCGAGGGCCAGGGGGGCGACGAGCAGCAGCGCGGTGGCGATCAACAGTCGACGCATAGTGGGCTCCGGGACCTTGGGCTGTGTGCAGGTTTGTTAAGGAAAGCGTAGTCGTTCCGGGCGGACTTGCCGGGCCTGGCCCGGTGCGCCGGCGAGGCCGGCCGCGTCCCCCTGCGACGCCGTAGCATCCTTGCACCCCGTCCAGCCGGACTCAAGCGGGGGATGGTTTACACTGCGCGCATTCCGTCACGGATTGATTCATGAGCGACAGTACGCCCGTCCGCCCCCCGCGCCACCGGGGCATTTATCTGCTGCCGAACCTGTTTACCACCGGCGCGATGTTTGCGGGCTTCTACGCGATCGTGACGAGCATCGCCGGCGATTTCAGTTCGGCTGCCATTGCCGTGTTCGTGGCGGCGTTGCTGGACGGCATGGACGGCCGCGTGGCCCGTCTGACCAACACCCAGACCGAGTTCGGCGTGCAGTACGACTCGCTGTCGGACCTGGTCAGCTTTGGCCTGGCGCCGGCGTTGGTGATGTACACCTGGTCGCTGTCCACCTTGAAGGACTATGGCCCGACCTGGGGCAAGATCGGCTGGGCCGGCGCCTTCAT
This sequence comes from Dyella sp. 01L423, assembly GCF_056399945.1. Classification (NCBI taxonomy): domain Bacteria; kingdom Pseudomonadati; phylum Pseudomonadota; class Gammaproteobacteria; order Lysobacterales; family Rhodanobacteraceae; genus Dyella; species Dyella sp. 01L423. Next base: position 352,866 of record NZ_JBFTSI010000001.1, read on the forward strand.
CTACGCGGCCTGTGCCGCGCTGCGCCTGGCGCGCTTCAATACGCAGGTGGGCGTGGTCGACAAGCGCTATTTCCAGGGCCTGGCCAGTCCGGCAGCGGCAGCGGTCTGCATGTCGTTCGTCTGGAGCATGGACAAGTTCGGTGTGCTGGGTGCCGAGGTACCTTTTCTCACGCTGGTGATGGCGGTGCTGGTGGGTCTGCTGATGGTGAGCAATTTTCGCTACTACAGCTTCAAATCGCTGCCGATGGGCGATCGCGTGCCGTTCCTGTGGGTGTTGATCGGCGTGCTCGTGCTGGTGCCGTTCTTCATTGATCCGCCGCGCGTGTTGTTCGTGGTGTTCACCCTTTACTTGCTGTCCGGTCCGGTGATGACCCTGTGGGGACGCGCCACGCGTCGCCGTCGCCGGGGAGTGGCCTGATGACCGGACTCGCGCGGGCCACGTCCCATCGCGAGCGCGTACTGCGCGCGCTCGGCGTCACGCCCTGGGTGCGGCGCAGCGTGGTGGCGGGGCCTGTTGCGAGCGAGGCGCCGGTGGTCGATGCCTTGGCCGAGGTCGTGTCCGGCGATTGCATCGTGGTGCTGCCTGCAGGCTGCTCGCCGCGTGAGCTCGATCTGGTGGGCCGCGCCCTGATGGCCTGCGGCGCCGCCATCGCGCGCGCGCCGCGCATTGAAGTGAGCAATGGCCAGTTGCCGGCTGCACCGGTAGCCCGTGCCTATCTGGTCTTCGGCGAAGCGCAGGCGCATGCGCTGGGTCGCGAACTGCCGGCGGCGGCGCTGAGTCGCGCCCACATCGTGCTGGCCGACGAACCGGCGAGCGTGCTCGCCTCGGGTGCAGGCAAGCGTCGCCTGTGGAATGCGCTGCGCAGTCTGCGCCGCGCACTGGTCGCTACCGCGGAGTAATCCCTGCATGGTCGCCGTGGCCCGCCCTCACGCCGAAATCCGCGCCATGCGCCGCGACGACGTGCCCATGGTGGCAGCGCTGGAGGCCGCGTCGTACGACTTTCCCTGGACGGCTGGCATCTTCAGCGACTGCCTCAAGGCGGGGCATCCGTGCTGGGTGATGTGGGTGGATGGGGTGATCGCTGGCTATGGCGTGTTGTCCGTGGCCGCGGGCGAGGCGCACGTCCTCAATGTGTGTGTCGGCCCGGATTATCGTGGACTCGGCCTGGGGCGCTTCCTGTTTCGTCGGCTGCTGGATATCGCGCGATGGAATGGGGCGGGGCGGGTGTTCCTCGAGGTGCGGCCGTCCAACCCCTCGGCGCAGAATCTCTATCGTTCGCTGGGGTTTGAGGAGATCGGCCGGCGGCCGAAGTATTACCCGGCGAAGGATGGGCGGGAGGATGCGATTGTGATGGCGCTGGATTTGGTGGCGGGGTAGAGGACGCCGGACGGCTGTTTGTGTAGGAGCGCACTTGTGCGCGACCAGCCGACGGAGCGGTACACCCACGCGCTGCGGTCGCGAACAAGTGCGCTCCTACAAGGGAGCACGCAGGCCCGAGGTGGTGGATCAGGCTTGGCGGGCGGCTCTTTGTGGGAGCACACCCTGTGCGCGACAAACCTACGGAGCGGAACACCCAGGCGTGGCCGTCGCGCACAGGGGGCGCTCCCACAGACAAGCGGGCAGGCCAATAGTTGAAGAGCTAGTGCGGATGCACCTGAGACTTCGCTTTAAGGCCTCCCCGCTACGGCCCGTTGCGGCGTAGCGGGAAGACCGAAGAGGCGATCGAATCGCCTCAGCCCAGCTTTTGCGCCTGCTCGCGCAGCGCCGTCAGCTGCACACCCCAATCGGCGATGCGCTGGCGCTCCTGCGCCACCACTTCCGCCGGTGCGTTGGCGACGAAGTTGGCGTTCCCCAGTTTGCCTTCGCACTTCTTGATCTCGACTTCGATGCGGCCGATTTCCTTGGAAAGGCGAGTCTTCTCCGCGCCCAGATCTATCAGGCCGGCAAGCGGAATCAGCACGCGCATCGAACCCACCACGGCGGCTGCGGCGGCTGGTTCGTTGGCGCCCGATTCAATCCACTGCGGCGCGTCCACGCGGGCAAGGAAGCTGATCTGTGCGGCGAATTTGGCGGCGCGTGCGCGATCGCTCGCGTCGCCGTCGGCGAGCAGCAGAGGGATGGTCTTGCCGGGGGCGATATTCATTTCCGCGCGGATGCGGCGGATGCCGCTCAGCACGTTCTTGAACCATTCGACTTCTGCCGTAGCTGCATCGTCGGCGACGATGTCGCCGGCCTTCGGCCACGGGCGCTCCAGCAGGAACTTCGCGTCGAGGTCGAGCTTCGGTGCGACCGAATGCCAGATCTCCTCGCTGATGAACGGGATGATGGGATGCAGCGCGCGCAGGATGGTTTCCAGCACGACCACCAGCGTGTGGCGCGTGGACGCCGCAGCCGCGGCATCGTCGCCATTCAAAGCCGGCTTGGACAGCTCCAGGAACCAGTCGCAGAACTCGTTCCAGGTGAACTCGTACAACTCCTGAGCGAGCAGGTCGAAGCGATAGCTGGCGAAGTGCTGTTCGACGTCGGTCAGCGTCTGCTTGAGGCGCGTGAGGATCCAGCGCTCGGCCTCGGTGACCGGTGCACCGCCCGGTGCGGGCAGCTGTCCTTCAGGCAGGTTCATCAGCACGAAGCGCGCGGCGTTCCACAGCTTGTTGCAGAACGCCTTGTAGCCTTCGGCGCGCTTGATGTCGAAGTTGATCGTGCGGCTATAGCTGGCAAGCGCGGCGAAGGTGAAGCGCAGCGCGTCGGTGCCGATGGCGGGAATGCCGGTCGGGTAATCCTTGCGGATGCGCTTTTCCACCTTGTCGCGCACCTGCGGGATCAGCAGCGACTTGGTGGACTTGGCCACCAGCGGCTCCAGCTCGATGCCGTCGATCAAGTCCAGCGGATCGAGCGTATTGCCCTTGGACTTGGACATCTTCTGGCCTTCCGCATCACGCACGATGGCGTTGATGTAGACGTGGCGGAACGGCACGCGACCGGTGAAGTACTTGGTCGCCATCACCATACGCGCGACCCAGAAGAAAATGATGTCGAAGCCGGTGACCAGCACGGCGCTGGGCAGGAACACGTTGTCGTTGGCCCAATCGGCCACGACGTTGCCGTGCTCGTCCTTCACCGGGCCGTCCATCGGCCAGCCGAGCGTGGAGAACGGCCACAGCGCGGAGCTGAACCACGTGTCGAGCACGTCGTCGTCCTGGCGCAGCGCGCCCACCGGCGTCGTGCTGGCGTGCGCACGCGCGTCGGCTTCGTCTTCGCCCACGAAAATATTGCCGGCTTCGTCGTACCACGCCGGGATGCGGTGGCCCCACCACAGCTGGCGGCTGATGCACCAGTCCTGGATGTTCTCCAGCCACTGCGTGTAGGTGGTGCTCCAGTTCTCCGGCACGAACTTGATTTCGCCCCCGCGCACGGCTTCCAACGCCGGCTCGGTGATTTCCTTGCGGCCTTTCTCGCTGGTGAGGTCGAGGAACCACTGATCGGTGAGCATCGGCTCGATCACGGCATCCGAACGCTGGCTCACCGGCACCTGCAGCTTGTGCGGTTTGGTTTCGACGAGCAGGCCTTCGGCTTCCAGATCCGCGAGCACGGCCTTGCGTGCTTCGTAGCGGTCCATGCCGCGGTATTTTTCCGGCGCGTTCTCGTTGACCTTCGCGTCCAGGGTGAAGATGTTGATCGGCGCCAGCTGGTGACGCTGGCCGATGGCGTAGTCGTTGAAGTCGTGCGCGGGCGTGATCTTCACGCAGCCGGTGCCGAATTCGCGATCGACGTAATCGTCGGCGATCACCGGAATCTCGCGGCCGCTCAGCGGCAGGCGCAGCGTCTTGCCGATCAGGTGCGTGTAGCGCTCGTCTTCCGGATTCACCGCCACGGCGACGTCGCCGAGCATGGTTTCCGGACGCGTGGTGGCCACCACCACGCTGTCCTTGCCGTCGGCCGTGTTGTAGCGGATCGACCACATGTGGCCGTCGCGCTCGACGTTGTTCACTTCCAGGTCGGAGACCGCCGTACCCAGCAGCGGATCCCAGTTCACCAGGCGATTGCCGCGATAGATCAGGCCGGCGCGGAACCACTCGACGAACACCTTGCGCACGGCCTCCGAAAGGCCTTCGTCCATGGTGAAGCGTTCGCGCGACCAGTCGGCGGCGGCGCCGATGCGGCGCATCTGGTTGGTGATGGTGGAACCGGATTCTTCCTTCCACTTCCATACGCGTTCCACGAACGCTTCGCGACCCAGGTCATGGCGCGTCTTGTCGTCCAGGGCGAGCTGGTTCTCGACGATCTTCTGCGTGGCGATGCCTGCGTGATCGGTGCCCACCTGCCACAACGTGTTCATGCCGCGCATGCGCTGGTAGCGGATCAGCATGTCCATCACGGTCTGCTGGAAGGCATGGCCCATGTGCAGCGTGCCGGTGACGTTCGGCGGCGGCAGCAGGATGCAGTAGGGCTCGCCCTGGCCGGACGGCTTGAAGTCGCCGCTGGCTTCCCAGGCGGCATACCACTTCGATTCGATCTGGCCGGGCTCGAAACTCTTGTCCATCAGGGGCTCGCGATTGCGCGCCGGGGCGGGCGCGTGGGGATAGTCGGTAAAGGGTCGATTGTACGGGCGGGGCGGCTGGGGTGCCAAAAGCCCGCTTCTAGCTCCTACTCCCCTGCGGGGAGAGGGCTGGGATGAGGGGGCGGGGCTGGCCCGAACGCTTGGTTGGAATATGGGGGCTTTTTCTGTGGGGTAGGTGCGCTTCCCGCGAGCACCCGCCCCTCACCCCAGCCCTCTCCCCAAAGGGGAGAGGGGGTTAAGAGCTGCGCAGCTGGCGGCCGTACGCGTGCACCTCATCCACCAGCACCTTCACATGCTCCGGATTCACCTCCGGCGTAATGCCATGCCCCAGGTTGAACACATGGCCCGGATGGTTGCCGTAGCTGTCCATCACCCGGCGCACTTCGCGGCGAATGACCTCGGGGCTGGCCTGCAGGATCGCCGGGTCCAGGTTGCCCTGCAGGGCGACACGGCCAGCCACAGCCTGGCGGGCGTCGGCAAGATCCACGGTCCAGTCCACGCCCAGCGCGGTGCAGCCGGTGTCGGCCATGGTGGCCAGGTGCTGGCCGGCGCCCTTGGAGAACAAGGTGACGGGCAGGTCGCGGCTTGCGGGGTGGGCCTTCAGCGCCTCGACCACCTGGGCCATATGGCGCAGCGAGAACTCGCGGAACGGCGCGGGGCCAAGCAGGCCGCCCCAGGTGTCGAAGATCATCAGCGCTTGGGCGCCGGCGGCAGCCTGGGCGATCAGATAGGCCGCCACGGCCTGGGCCAGCGTGTCGAGCAACTGGTGGGCGAGCGCGGGCTCGCTCCAGCACATGGCTTTGAGGCGGGCGAAGTCGCGCGAGCCCTGGCCTTCCACCATGTAGCAGGCCAGCGTCCACGGGCTGCCGGAGAAACCGATCAGCGGCACGCGACCGTCCAGCTCTTTTCGGATCACGCGCACCGCATCCATCACGTAGCGCAGCTCGGTTTCCATATCCGGCACGCCGAGCTTTTCGATGTCGCCGCGCGTGCGCACGGGATGCGCGAATTGCGGGCCCTCGCCCTGCGCAAAGCTCAGTCCCAGCCCCATCGCATCGGGAATGGTGAGGATGTCGGAGAACAGGATGGCCGCGTCCAGCTCGAAGCGCTCCAGCGGCTGCAGTGTCACTTCGCAGGCCAGCTCAGGGCTTTGCGCCAACGCCATGAAGCTGCCGGCGCGGGCGCGGGTGGCGCGATATTCCGGCAGGTAGCGGCCGGCCTGACGCATGACCCATACGGGCGTGGTATCGGTGGCCTCCCGGCGCAGGGCGCGCAGGAAGCGGTCGTTCTTCAATGCTTGGGTCATCTTAAGGTCCGTACGGGCCATCCAGGCCTTGGCTGAACATCACGCGGAAGCCGCGCTTGATCTGCGCGTCGCGTGCTTTTTCGAAGGCGGCGAGCGCGTCGTCACGCTCGAGAAACTGCTCGCGCTTGAGGGTGGCCTTGCCACCCTGCACACCCGATTCGCGATAAAGCGTCCAGCCACCCAGCAAGTCCTGCTCCAGCGTGATCTGGGCATAGCGCGGCGCCTCGGCGGTGGCGGTCATGGCTTGCAGGTAGAGGCGCATGGAATCCGGTTCGAAGATAAGGGCGGTCAACCGCAGACCCGCATTCTAGAAGGCTTCGCCCCTGGGGGGCGAGTGCGGCGGCGTGTCGCGTTGGGGCAAATGCGAGTCTCTCGGCGTGCCGCGTCGCGCACAGGGTGCGCTCCCACAGGTGTCAGCGGCTCGTGTGGGAGCGCACCCTGTGCGCGACAACGACGAAGCCAAGCCAATCAGCGTGCCGCTTGCTCCAGCACCGCCAAAACATCCTTCTCATCCACGCCGCTGACGATTTCCGCGCGTCCAATACCCCGCCACAGGATCAGCCGCAGCGTGCCCGCCAGATTCTTCTTGTCCAGCCGCATCAGCGCGAGCAGCTGTTCGGGATCCATGCCGGAAGGAATCGTCCTCGGCAGGCCCATCGCAGCCAGCAGTCGATGCAGACGTGCAGTATCTGCCGCCTCGCTCATGCCCATGCGTTCGGACAATTGCGCGGCCAACAGCATGCCCACGGCGACACCTTCGCCATGCAGCAGCACCTGGTATTTGCCGGCGGTTTCAAGCGCGTGGCCGAAGGTGTGACCGAGGTTGAGCAGGGCGCGTTCGCCTTGTTCGGTTTCGTCGCGCGCAACCACGCCAGCCTTGTACTGCACCTTGCGTGCGATCGCTTCGATCAGCGGTGCGCTCTCGCGTGCGTTCAACGCAGCGGCGTTGTTTTCCAGCCACGCAAAGAACGCCGGGTCACCAATCGCCGCGCCTTTCACCACTTCGGCGAGACCTGCGCGGTATTCGCGTTCGGGCAACGAGGCGAGCGTGTCGGTATCGGCAATCACCGCGCGAGGCTGGTGGAAGGCGCCCACCAGGTTCTTGCCCGCGGGCAGATTCACGCCGGTCTTGCCGCCGACGGACGAATCCACCATCGACAGCAGGGTGGTCGGCATCTGGATGAAGTCGATGCCACGCATCCAGCAGGCTGCACTGAAGCCCGCCAGATCGCCCACTACGCCACCACCCAGGGCGACCACGCAGGCATCGCGCGTGGCGCCCAGCTGAGCCAGTGCTTCCAGTGCGCGACCGACGTTGGCGAATGTTTTGTGCGCCTCTCCATCGTCGAGCAGGAAGCTCGACCAGTGCAGGCCGTCCAGTCCCGCGGCCACGCGTTCCAGATAGAGCGGCGCCACCGTGGTGTTGCTGATCACCAGCGCATGGCGGCCGCGCAGGGCGCTGCGCCACCGGGCGCTATCGGCAAGCAGGCCGGGGCCGATCCACACGGGATAGCTGCGATCGCCGAGGGCAACGTCGATGGTGCGGGGCTGGGCGTGCGTGGTCGTGGTCATGCGGCTCGTTGCCAATGCTGATCGATCAGGAGAATGCTCCGTGCGCTGGCGGCATGCACGGTTTCGTGGGCGCCGGGGATCGCCAGGTCAGCCAGTTCCTCGTAGAGCGAGGTGCGACTCTTCGCCATGGCGGTAAGGCGTTCTGCGCGGTCCACCCCGGCAAGCAGCGGTCGCTGGCGATCCTGCGCCAGGCGCTCAAGCTGCTGTTCCAGCGTGGCCTGCAGCCACAGCACGTAGCCGCGCTCGGCGAGCAGGCGCCGGTTGGCTGGATCGAGCACGGCGCCGGCGCCGGTGGCCATCACCACGCCGCTGCGGAGGCTGGTTTCCTCCAGCAGCGCGCTCTCGCGCTGGCGAAAGCCGGCCTCGCCCTCGATCTCGAACACGGTGCCGACCGGCACGCCGCAAATCCGTTCGATTTCCTGGTCGATATCGATGAAGCTCAGCCCATAATGGTCAGCCAGCCGACGCCCGATGGACGTCTTGCCGGCGCCGGTAGGGCCGACGATGAACAGGTTGCACGATGGATTCATGGGTAAATGCTAGCAGGCGCGAAAGCGCGCGGTGGCGGCCAGGGCAGGAGAGCATGCCATGAGCGCGCGCGTCCTGATTGCCGGTGCGGGCGATGTCGGCCTGCGCGTGGCGCGCCTCCTGCGGGGGCGTGGTCACGAGGTCTGGGCATTGCGGCGTGGCGTTGCCGCCGACGAGCACGATATCCACTGGATACAGGGCGACCTGACCAAGCCGGAAACCATGCGCGCGCTGCCTGATGGCATCACGCATATCGTCTACCTGCCGACGCCCGATGCGCGCGACGAGACGCTGTATCGCGCGGTGTTCGTGGATGGCTTGCGACACCTGCTGGACGCCCTCGACACGCGAGCGCTGCAGCGGTTGCTGTTCGTGTCCTCCAGTGCGGTCTATGGCGAACATGGCGATGCATGGGTGGACGAAGAAACGCCACCAGCGCCGCCCGGGTTCAACGGACGCGTGTTGCTGGAAGCCGAGCACTATGCCGCGGCGCGCGCGCCCGCCGTGACATTGCGTCTGGCAGGGCTCTACGGGCCGGGGCGCATGCAGCTGATCGAACGCCTGCGCAACGGCACCGTGCGCGTGCCGCGCGCGACACCGCACTGGGCCAATCGCATCCATGTCGATGACGCCGCAGCGGCCATCGTGCATCTGCTGTTCGCACACGACCCGTTGCCGCTCTACCTTGGCGTCGACAACACGCCGCTGCCGCTGGACGCGCTCTATGACGAGCTTGCGCGACGCGTGCACGCGCCGCTTCCCGCCGAGGGCGAGGCGCCAGCGGGCGTCGGCAGCAAACGCTTGAGCAATGCACGACTGCGAGCCAGCGGCTTCGTGCCGCAATGGCCCGATGCGCGCGAGGGCTACGCTGCGTTGCTGGCCGGCGATGCTTGAGTCACGATCAGGGCCCGCCGTCGTCCAGCCAAGATCAGCTGTGATACTTCACTCACTTCGGAGAGTTCCATGCCCAGCAATGTGTCGCTCCATATGATCACCACCGGCAACGAGCTGCCGGGTTATCGCATCGTCCGCCCGATGGGCATCGTGCGCGGCATCACCGTGCGTTCGCGCAGCGTGGTGGGCAATCTCGGCGCCGCCTTGCAGACGCTGGTGGGCGGCAATATCACCATCTACACGGAACTGTGCGAAAAGGCCCGCGAAGAGGCCTTCGAGCTGATGATGCGCCATGCGGCGGAGCGTGGCGCCAATGCCGTGATCGGCATGCGCTACGACGCCAACGACGTGGCCGAAGGCGTGACCGAAGTGCTGGCCTACGGTACGGCGGTGGTGGTCGAGCCGGTCGCCTGATCAGCTGTGGTTGAGCGCGATGACGTGACGGTCATCGTCGTATTCCACCGAGGTATCGGCCTGTTCCTTCAAAGTGGCGAGCGCGTGGCGGCTCAGTCGCTCGTAGTGGGCGAGAAAGCGCAGCATCGTGTCGGCGTCCATCGCCAGCGGCGCATGGCGGGCCAATAGGTCTTCTTCCTGTTGGCTGCGCCAGCGGCGCACGATTTCCCAGTTGGGCGCCTGCAGCACGATCAAGGCATCAAGCTTGCGCCACAGCGGCTGGTAGGCGCGCAGCTGCTTGTTGACCCAGTGGCGCCAGATGCCTTCGGGGTCTTCGTCGCGTTCCAGCGAATTGACCGGTTCTTCCAGCGCTGCCTGCAACTGCGGGCGCAGGCCCAGCGCCCAGCCTTCGAGGATCACCAGCTTGGGCGGCCGGATCACCTTGGGCCATTTCGATGGTGCCACGCGCGTGTCGCGGCCCTTGTCGAAGCGCGGGTAACTCACCGGCAACTTGTCAGAAGCCTGCGGCAATGCGGCCAGCACCGACAGCAACAGCTCGATTTCGTGGGTGCCCGGCACGCCGCGGGTGCGAAGTAGCGGGTGGATCTGGTGAGCAAGGACTTCACGTTCGCTTCGCGAATAATAGAAGTCGTCCAGCGACAGCACCTCGCAAGGCCAGCCGCGGGTTTCGGCCTGGGCCTTCATTTCCCGCGCCAGGGTGCTCTTGCCGCTGCCTTGCAGGCCGGAAAGCCCCAGTACGTAAGGGCGGCGGGCGCGGGCAATGCGTCCGGCATATTGGTCGAGCAGGTGCCCGGCCAGGGTCGAATTCTGCGTGCTAGCATCTGGAGACATGCCGGCCATGATGGCGCGCGCGAGCCACGATTCAAGACCCCCATGCTGAAACCAGAAATTCTTGACACTTTCGCGCAACTGCTGGACGAGGCCACGGCAACGGGGGAACCCGAACCCACGGCCATGAGTCTGGCCACCGTCGACGCAGCCGGGCGGGTGAGTTCGCGCATCGTCTTGCTCAAGGGCGCGGACGAGCGCGGGTTCCGCTTCTACACCAACTACGAAAGCGACAAGGGCAGCCAGCTCGAGGCGCATCCCCAGGTGGCGCTGTGTTTCCACTGGAAGCAACTGCGCAATGCCGTGCAGGTGCGCGTGGAAGGCCTGGCGCGCAAAGTGCAGCCGGAAGAATCGGACGCGTACTTCGCCACGCGTGCACGCGAGAGCCAGCTCGGCGCCTGGGCGTCGCTGCAGTCGCAGACGCTGCCCGATCGCGAAACATTCGAGCAGCGCTACGCGCGCTACGAACACGAGTTCGAAGGTCGCCCGGTGACGCGTCCGCCGCATTGGGGCGGTTACGTGGTGGAGCCGGACATGGTGGAGTTCTGGTACGGCGCCGACTATCGGTTGCACGAGCGCGTGCGCTGGAGCCGCCACGGCCAGACCTGGACGAGCCGTCTGCTGTACCCCTAAACCCGACCAAGGCCATCCGCATGCGTGCAGCGCCCGCCGACCACGTCGCCCAGAATGGGTTTGTCGTACACACCCGCGGGCGCGGCTTCACTGACATCAGCGACAAGGTCGGTGATGTGGTGTCCGCCAGCGGCGTGCACACCGGCATCGCCCACGTTTTCAGCCTGCACACCAGCTCCTCGTTGCTGATCAGCGAAAACGCCGACCCGGCCGTGCGCGAGGATCTGGAACGCTGGTTTTCGCGTGCCGTGCCCGATGGCGATGCGATCTTCCAGCATGACGAGGAAGGTCCGGACGACATGCCGTCACACGTACGTGCCATTCTTACCGGCGTCAGCCTGGTGGTGCCGGTGCACGCCGGGAAACTCCAGCTGGGGACCTGGCAAGGCATTTATCTATGGGAACACCGCCGTGATCCGCACCAGCGCAAGATCACGGTGACCGTGCTGGGGCATTGAAGGCGTGACCGAAATTCGCAGCAACACCGACCACTATCCGCAGCGCATCGTCTGCCTTACCGAAGAACCCACCGAAGTGCTGTACGCACTCGGCGAGGAACATCGCATCGTCGGCATTTCCGGCTTCACCGTGCGGCCGCCGCGGGCGCGCAAGGAGAAGCCCAAAGTGTCGGCCTTCACCAGCGCGAAGATCGACGAGATCCTCAAGCTCGAGCCTGACTTCGTGGTCGGCTTTTCCGATATCCAGGCCGATATTGCGCGCGAGCTGATCAAGGCCGGCGTAGAGGTGTGGATCAGCAACCACCGCAGCGTGGATGGCATCCTTGCGTATATCCGGCGCCTGGGGGCGATGGTGGGTGCGCACGAAAAGGCGGATGCGTACGCGCGCAAGGCCGAGCAACAAATTGAACGCATCCAGGCGGCAGGGGCTCAGTTCAAGCGTCGACCGAAGGTGTATTTCGAGGAATGGGACGATCCGTTGATCACCGGCATCCAATGGGTGGCGGAGCTGGTTCGCATCGCTGGCGGTGAGGATGTGTTTCCGCAGATGTCGGGCGAGTCGCTGGCCAAGCATCGCATCCTGGCAGATCCCCTGGAGGTTGTTCGCGCGGCGCCGGACATCATCCTGGGCTCATGGTGCGGCAAGCGTTTTCGCCCGGAGAAAGTGGCGGCGCGCGAAGGCTGGGATGCGATTCCCGCTGTGCAGCACGGTGATCTTTATGAGATCAAGTCGCCGATCATTCTGCAGCCGGGTCCGGCGGCGCTGTTCGATGGGCTTGAGGCCATGCATGGGATTTTTGCGGAGTGGGACACAAAGCAAAGCAGCTGACTTGCTTTTAGCGGCACCGCCGGAAGCCGCAGAAAACACTGTGGGAGCGCACCCTGTGCGCGACAAGCCCACGGAGCGATACACCGCAGCGTGACTGTCGCGCACAGGGTGCGCTCCCACAGACGAGCGATCCCTCTTCCGCAAGGAAGAGGGATCAAAGAAGCACTTACCAGATCTTCACCCGCTGATTTTCCGGCCGCCACATCGGCTGTCCCTGCTTCACATCGAACGCCTCGTAGAAATCCGGCACATTCGACAGCGGGCCATTCACGCGCCACTTGGCGGGTGCATGCACGTCGGAGAGCAGACCGGTGCGCAGCTGTTCCTGGCGCTCCTGCGACAGCCAGCCCAACGCATAGCCCAGGAAGAATCGCTGCATCGGCGTGTAGCCGGCGATCTTCTCGCCCTTCTTGTATTGCTCGGTCTTCTTGAACGCATCGATGCCGATCATGATGCCGCCGAAGTCGGCGATGTTTTCGCCGAGGCTGGCTTCGCCGTTGATGTGCAGGCCAGGCAGCGGTTCGTAGGCATTGAACTGCTTGACCATCACGTCGGCGCGCTGCTTGAAGCGGGTGGCGTCTTCCTTGGTCCACCAGTCGACCAGGTTGCCCTTGGCGTCGTACTGGCGGCCTTCGTCGTCGAAGCCGTGGGTGATCTCGTGGCCGATGGTGGAGGCGGCGACATAGCCATACACCACCGCATCATCGATCTGGTTGTCAGCGAAGCCCGGGATCATGAACTGCGCGGCGGGCAGCACGATCTCGTTGTTGGAGGGGTTGTAGTAGGCGTTGTACGTCTGCGGGGTCATTTCCCACTCGTTGCGGTCCACCGGCTTGCCGAACTTGCTGATCATGTCTTCGGCTTGCCAGCGCGTGGCATTCATCATGTTCTGCGCGTACGAAGTGCGGCCGATGGTGAGCTTGGAGTAGTCCTTCCACTTGTCCGGGTAGCCCACCTTCTTGGTGATCGCCGCCAGCTTCTCGTGGGCCTTGGCCTTGGTGGCGGGGCTCATCCAGTCGAGCTGATCGATGCGTTCGCCGTAGGCCGTGCGGATGGCTTCCACCATCGCGTTGTAGCGCTGCTTCGAAGCCTCGGAGAAATAGTCCTTCACGTAGATGCGGCCTAGGATCATGCCGAGCGCATTGTTCTCGGCGCGCAAGGCCCGCTTCCACCGCGGCTTCTGCTGCGCTTGTCCCTTGAGCGTGCGGCCGTAGAAGTCGAAGTGCTCGTTGTCGAAATCCGCGCTGAGGTAACTGGCGTACGCGTCCACCAGGCGGGCGCGCATGTAGTCGCGCAGGACCGGCGTCGGGGTCTTGGCCAGCAATGCCTGCATGCCGCTGAAGAATTCCGGCTGGCCGACGATCACAGTACTTGCCGGCAGCTTCCAGCCCGCGAGGCGCGTGTTCCACGCAATGGCGGGCGTGTATTTGGCGGTGACGTCGGCAGGCGCCATCTTGTTGTAGTTCTTCTCCGGATCGCGCAGATCGGCGAGCGGGCGGGACACCTTGGCCAGCGCGGTTTCCAGCGCCATCACCTGCTTGGCGCTGCTGGCCGCTTCGGCGTCGCTCTTGCCCAGCATGCGGAAGGTGCGGTGCAGGTGTTCCACGTACGCGGTGCGTACCTTGGCAACGCCTTTTTCCGGGTTGAAGTAATAGTCGCGCTCCGGCAGGCCAAGACCGCCCTGCCACAAGTGCACGGCCATCACGTCGCTCTGCTTTTCATCCTGCTGCACGGAGAAGTCGAAGAACGGCCCCGCGCCCAGCAGCTGCAGCGCGAACGCTTCGTCGAGGGCGGAGTTCACATCGTGCACCGCATCGATGCGCGCCAGTTCGTCCTTCAGCGGGGTGATGCCGAGTCGGTCGGCCAGCGCCTGGTCCATCGCGATGGTCCAGAAATCACCGATTTTCTGTTCGTCGCTGCCGGGAGCCGCGCTCTTGTTGGCGGCCGCGTCCTCGCTGATCTTGCGCAGCTTGGCGTAGAGCTCGTCCTGCACCACCTGGCCGATACCCCACTGCGATTCCTCGGGCGGAATCGGATGAGCCTTGAGCCAGGCGCCGTTGGCGAATTCGAAGAAGTCATCGCCCGGCTTGACCGAAGTGTCGATGTGATCGGCGACCACGTCGGGCTTGGTCGTCGTCGGTGCCGCCGTGGTGCTGGCGGCATACGCGCTGCCGACCGAAGCGGCGGCAAGGGCCAGCACCAGCAGGCGGCGGCGCAGGGTAGGCAGAGTCGCTTTCATGCGGTGAATTCTCCAAGAGAGAGGTTTGACATGACGATGGGACGTCCAAGGCGCGCTGGCCGGCGATGCACGCCAGCAACCAGTGCGTCATGGACGTGGAAAGAATTCAGAGACCTAGCGCCAGCCGCGCGCCAAGGTCGGTCAGCGGCGACACCAGCAGCAGGCGCGCGAGGATCAGCACGATCATCACCACCCACGGCGCGAAATCCAGGCCGCCGGCGGTGAGCTTGCCGCGCAGCGGGCGCAGCAGCGGCGACACCAGGCTGCCCGCCAGTCGATAGACCGGATGGTAGGTCTCGACCTGGAACAGGCTCATCAGCGACCAGATGAAGATCAACACCACATAGAACATGGCGATGAAGTCCAGCGTGTCGGCAATCGACAGCACCAGCAGCCCCAGCACGTGCGGAAACAGGCCGAGCAAGGCAAACAGCACGATGCGCTTGACCAGCATCAGCAGCCACACGATCAGCAAGGCCGCCACATTGAGGCGGCGCCAGTTCGGCAGCAGGCGTCGGATCGGCGCCAGCACCGGGTTGGTGGTGCGGTAGACGAACTGGCTCAGCGGATTGTGGAAATCCACGCGGCTGGCTTCGGCCAGCAGCCGCAAGACGAACAGCGCCGCGGCGGCACCGAAGGCCAGCTCGACCAGGAAGGAGAGGGCGTTGACTAGGTAACTCACGATACGTTGTCCAGGGCAGCGGCCAGCTCGGCGCCACGGCGCGTGGCGGCTGCCACGGCGTGGGCGACGGTCTGGGCGAAATGATCGGCGGCGAGGCTTTCCAGGGCGGCCTGCGTGGTGCCGTTGGGCGAGGTCACCCGCTGGCGCAGCACGCCGGGGTCTTCGCCGCTCTCCACCAGCATGCGGCCGGCGCCCAGGCAGGTCTGCGCGGCCAGCGCGCGGGCGGTTTCACGCGACATGCCTTGGGCGAACGCGGCGTGTTCCAGGGCTTCCACCATCGCAAAGAAATAGGCCGGACCGGAACCGGACACCGCCGTGACGGTGTCCATCAGCGATTCGTCCTCGACCCAGCGGGTAAGGCCGACCGCATCCATGATGTGCTGCGCCTTGGCGCGTTGTTCCGGGCTGGTGCGCCGGTTGGCGAACAGCCCGGTGGCGCCCGCGCCGATCAGCGAGGGCGTGTTGGGCATGCAGCGCACGATCGCCAAGGCATGGCCGAACCAGCGTTCGAGCTGGTCGATGCGCACCCCGGCGGCGATGGAGATCAGCATCGGACGCTGGCGCACCAGGGTGTCCAGCAGTTCGGCATGGATGGCCGGCATGATCTGCGGTTTCACCGCCAGCACGAGCACGTCGGCATCCGCGGCGGCGAGGCGGTTCTCGGCATAGCTGGCAATGCCAAACTCGCGGCCCAGCTCCTGGCGCGCGTCGGCGCGGGGCTCGGCCACGGTGATCGACGAGGCGGCCACGCCGGTCTTGAGCAGGCCGCCGATCAGGCTGCGCGCCATGTTGCCGCCGCCGATGAAAGCGATACGTGTCATGCAGGGTCCTCACTAATGGGTCCGTACCTTACCGGAGCCCGGGGCCGCCCGTCCTGTGGCGGAAGTGCTCTCGGAGCCTGTTCAAAATCTCCCGGCAATCACTCCCCCTCACCGTCATCCCTGCGAAAGCAGGGATCCAGCGTCTTTGTGCACGATCAAAAGGCGCTGGATTCCCGCTTTCGCGGGAATGACGGTGAGGGGAGTGAACCTCAAGGGGAGATTTCCAGCCGCCCCCGTGGACGCCCAGTCAGACAGCAACATCCAACCTGGTCCGCAGTTTGCGGCTTACGGCCAAAGGAAAGACTGGTGGCCCGGCCCGCGCGGCGAGTAGTATCGGCCAGCAGCTTGGGAACGGGGAACGGACCTGTCGCACGGCTCGGCGCCTATGCGCCGCGTTGCCGCGTCCGGGGAAAACCGCCTCCCGCCCGGGCGTTTGCCATCCAGATGATCGGGTTCAAGGGGAAACCAGATGGATATCGCCGAACTGCTTGCCTTCTCGGTGAAGAACAAGGCCTCGGACTTGCACTTGTCCGCCGGCCTGCCGCCGATGATTCGCGTGGACGGCGACGTTCGCCGCATCAATATTCCCGCGCTCGAGCACAAGCAGGTCCACTCGCTGATCTACGACATCATGTCGGACAAGCAGCGCCGCGACTACGAAGAATTCCTCGAGGTCGACTTCTCGTTCGAGATACCCGGCCTGGCGCGCTTCCGCGTCAATGCGTTCAACCAGAATCGCGGCGCCGGCGCGGTGTTCCGTACCATTCCGTCCGAAGTGCTCACGCTGGAAGACCTGGCTGCACCCGGCGTGTTCCGTGAGTTGATCGAGCAGCCGCAGGGTTTGATCCTGGTGACCGGTCCTACCGGTTCAGGCAAGTCCACCACGCTGGCGGCGATGGTCGACCACATCAACAAGAACGAATACGGCCACATCCTCACCATCGAGGATCCGATCGAATTCGTGCATACCTCGCAAAAGTGCCTGATCAACCAGCGCGAAGTGCATCGCGACACACATGGCTTCAATGAGGCGCTGCGTTCGGCACTGCGCGAAGATCCCGACTACGTGCTGGTGGGCGAGTTGCGCGATTTGGAAACGATCCGACTGGCGCTGACCGCCGCGGAAACCGGCCACTTGGTGTTCGGCACGCTGCACACCAGTTCGGCCGCCAAGACCATCGACCGTATCATCGACGTGTTCCCCGCCGGCGAAAAGCCGATGGTGCGCTCGATGCTGTCCGAATCGCTGCGCGCGGTGATTTCGCAGTCGCTGCTGAAGAAGGTGGGCGGCGGTCGTATCGCGGCGCACGAGATCATGGTGGGCATCCCCGCGATCCGCAACCTGATCCGCGAGGACAAGGTGGCGCAGATGTACTCGTCCATCCAGACCGGTCAGCAGCACGGCATGCAGACGCTCGACCAGAACCTGCAAGACCTGGTAAAGCGCGGCCTGGTGACACGCCAGCAGGCGCTGGGTTATGCGCGTAACAAGGATATCTTCAAGGGGTAACGAGGGAAGAGGAATTAGGGAATAGTCAAAGCACGCCGGGTTATCCCGGCCTGCGCGGCTCCCGCTCTTCCCAGTGCTGTTTGCTATTCACGATTTGCGGGGGTTCCCATGAGCGACTTCGATTTCACCTCCTTCCTCAAGTTGATGGTGCACAAGAAGGCCTCCGACTTGTTCATCACGGCCGGTGTGCCGCCGTCGATGAAGGTGCAGGGACGCGTCGTGCCGATCACCCAGAGCCCGCTGTCCGCGCAGCAGTCGCGCGACATGGTGCTGAACGTGATGACGCCCTCGCAGCGCGAAGAGTTCGAAAAGACCCACGAGTGCCAGTTCGCCATTTCGGCGCAGGGCGTGGGTCGTTTCCGCGTGTCGTGCTTCTACCAGCGCAACTGCGTGGGCATGGTGCTGCGTCGCATCGAGTCGAAGATCCCGACCATCGAGGAACTCAGCCTGCCGCCGGTGATCAAGCAGCTGGCGATGACCAAGCGCGGCATCATCATCTTCGTGGGCGGTACCGGTACCGGTAAATCGACCTCGCTGGCCTCGATGATCGGCTACCGCAACGCCAACTCGACCGGCCACATCATCACCATCGAAGATCCGATCGAATACGTGCACAAGCACGAGGGCTGCATCATCACGCAGCGCGAGCTGGGCATCGATACCGACAGCTGGGACAACGCGCTGAAGAACACGCTGCGCCAGGCGCCCGACGTGATCATGATCGGCGAAGTGCGTACGCGCGAAACGATGGAACACGCGATCAACTTCTCAGAAACCGGTCACCTGTGCCTGTGCACGCTGCATGCGAACAACGCCAACCAGGCGATGGACCGCATCCTGCACTTCTTCCCGGAAGACCGCCGCTCGCAGTTGTTCATGGACTTGTCGCTCAACCTCAAGGGCGTGGTGGCGCAGCAGCTGATCCCGACTCCCGACGGCAAGGCGCGCCGCGTGGCGGTGGAAGTGCTGCTGGGTACGCCGCTGGTGCAGGATTACATCCGCCAGGGCGAGATCCACAAGCTCAAGGAAGTGATGAAGGAGTCGACCAACCTGGGCATGAAGACCTTCGACCAGAGCCTGGTCGAGCTCTATCACGCCGGCGAGATCTCCTACGAGGACGCCCTGCGTCACGCGGACAGCTCCAACGAAGTGCGCCTGCGCATCAAGCTTGCCCAGGGCGGCGATGCACACACCTTGTCGCAAGGCCTGGACGGTGTGGAGCTGGAGGAAACCAAGGACTCGCAGAACTTCGGCGGCGGCTTGCTGCACCGCTGACGCTGGCCAATCCCGAGTGAAAAAGAAGGAGCCCAAACGGGCTCCTTCTTCGTTACAGCGTCCGCTATGCGGCGCGCAGGGCTTACTTCGCGGTATCGGCGACGGTCAGGCCGCTGGCGTCGACGCTCTTCACGCCCTTCACCTTCTTGGCTACGCCTTCGACCTTGGCCTTTTCAGCCGAGCTGCTGGCCGTACCGGTGAGCGTCACCACGCCGTCCATCGTGGTCACCGAGATATCGCTGCTCTTGACGTTCTTGGTCGTCGCCAGCTCCGACTTCACCTTGGTGGTGATCCAGGTATCGGCCGTCTTGTCCGGCACCGTCTGGTTGTCCGACGACTTCTGCATGGCGTCCTGGGCGGCAACCTGTGCGACAGGCATGGCCGAGAAGGCAGCCACTAGACCGGCGGTAATCAGCGTCTTGCGGAACAGGTTGTTCATGCGCATGGGGAATCTCCTGTGATGGGGAATCGCTGTCCATAAGACAGACGGTTGCCGCTCGCCGCGGCCTCCGTGATTGCATCGAAACAGTTTCGGCATGAATCAATCATGGCTGGGAGGAGAACCCGTTCAGCACGCGATTACGCATGCCAAGGCGATGTCATGAATGTGTTGAATCCGTGTTGGCGTCACTAAGATCGTGACAGCTGTGATCTCTATCACAATGAGCTCGTGAGGAAGCGTGAGGTAGCTTTCTGCGCACTGACGCAGGCGCAAAGCTTCGCGAATCGAATGAAAAATCAGTCTGTGAACTACGTCGCCAAATCGAATATTCGCCTTGTGGAATAGACGGCTATACGGCAGATTTGCGAGGCGTAGCACACATCTGTGCTGGCTTGATTTCGGGGGGAATCATGGCCGAGTTGGAAGTTCGGGTCGTTTCCGAACGTAGGGAGGGGCTGCTGGTGGAGCTTGGCCGCGTGGTGACGGAGTACGGCCATGTGCTGCTGCGCCAGCGCCTCGTCCAGGAAGCACAAGGAGCGTGTCTCACGCTGTTGCTGCGGGGGCCGGATGACCGGCAGCTGGCACTGGAAGAGGCGCTCGGCACGCATCCACGTGTGCTCAGTTTCGAATCCCTGCGTCCGCAACTGGCACCCGTCGATGTACCCGCCTCGGCCAGCGTGACCAAACCCGCACCGATCCCGGGCATGGCCGCTGACAGTGCTGCGACGCCGGCGCCCGTGCAGGCGGCGGCGATCGCCGCCGGTGCAGACGTCGCGCGCGTAGAGCGGATGCTGCCGAATATGGCGAAGGACTATCCGCGCATTTTCCCCTGGCTGATCAACCTGGAATACGCGGTGGCGGAAGAGGCGCGCGATGCCTCGCTCTACCTCGCGGGCCGGCGTACCGGCAGCTGGGTGTTCAAGCGCGACTTCGCGCTGGGCGCCAGGTTGAGTCTGCCCGATGCGATACGCCGAATCGCGGTGCCGGCGTTGCGCGTGCTGGTGACCGTCGATCATCAGGAGCACCAGCTGCACGTGAAAGCGTGTCCGCTATGTCAGCCGGGCGGTGCGTCCGGCGGCCGTTTCTTCTGCGGTTTCATCGAGGGCCTGCTGGCCGAGTCCGTGGGCGCACGCACGGTCTTCGTGCGCGAATCCAGCTGCCACAGCCAAGGCGCGGCCATGTGCGTGTTCGATATATCCCAGTGATCCCGCCGACGGAGCATGGCGGTGATCGCAGGGCGTCCGTAGTCAACCAAGGGGAACTTCATGCAAGACATGCATCAGCATTACAACGGAGTGCTGGTCGGGTTGTCGTATGCCGTATCCGTGTTGGGATCGTTCACCGCGCTGCAGTTTGCGTTGGGCATACCGCTGGCGCAAAGCCGGCGTCAACGCTGGAGCGCCATTCTCGCTGCCGGTACGGCGATGGGTGGCGGCGCGATCTGGGCCATGCACTTCATCGCCATGATTGCCTGCAACATGGGCGTGCAGGTGGCCTACGACATTCCGTTCACGATCGCCTCGGCGCTGCTGGCGATCGTCGCGTGTTCGCTGGGCCTGGCGATCGTCGGCAGCGGCACGTTCCGCTTCATCAACCTGCTGTTTGCCGGCGTGTTGATGGGGCTGGGCGTGGCGGGCATGCACTATATCGGCATGGCGGCCATGCTCAGTTCGGCGATCGTGTCCTATGACGGGAGCATCGTGGCGCTGTCGGTGGGCATCGCCATGGTCGCGTCGATGGCGGCGCTGTGGCTGGCCTTCAACCTGCGCGGAAAACTGCAGATGCTGGGCAGCGCGCTGGTGATGGGTGTTGCCGTGTGCGGCATGCACTATACGGGCATGTCGGCGATGGAGCTGACCCAGGGTGCTACGTTGCCGGCCGGTTTCGAGCAGGGCATGCAGGGCGAACACCTGGGCCTGGTGATCTTCGTGGTGGTGGTGATCCTGCTTGCGCTGGCCCTGGGCCTGAGCATCGTGCGCCAGCAGCGTCGGGCCACGCTGTCGATCTGACTGGACTGGCGTTGCAAAAAAAAGCGGGGCGCCAGGGCGCCCCGTTTTGTCCATCGCGATGAAGCCGTTACTTCAGTTCGGTCTGGCTGGTGATGACGAGCCCACTGCTTTCCACGTGCACTTCGCCATTGAGCGACTTGATGCGTGCGGCTTGCGCCTGCATGGATTCGAACTGCGCCTTGGAGCGCTCGGCGGCCGCCTTGGCCGTCACCTGAGCTTGCGGATCATCCGATTGCGAGGCAGCCGTGATCTCGGCGATATGCTCGGCCTTCTGCGCCATCGCCTTTACCCAGGCCTGGTACATCTCGCCGCTCAGGCTGAGTCGGCCCATGCGACCGGCGTCGCCGCTGGCGGCATTGAGCAGCTCACCCAGCTTCACGTCTTCGCCCTGGCCCACGGCAATGGCGAGCGCCTTGGGACCCATCGCGGCCCACACGGGTGCGCCGAGCGGTGCCGTCAGTTCGGGCGGCAGCGCCACCGGCTTGCCGTCGGTCGTCAGCTTCACCTGCTGCAGGCCGGAAGCGGCCATCTGCGCCATGGCGAGCAGGCCAGCCGGATTGGAGGTACCGATCAGGATGCGGCCGCTGAACTTCGGCATGGCGTCGCTGCCACCGGGTTCGAAACTGTCGAGCGCCACGCGCAGGCCGAGCAGATCGCCGATCGGCGGCACCGCTGCCTGCTGCGTCATCAGGCCGATCTTGGCGAAGCCTTCGTTGAGCTCGGTCAGCGAGGGGCAGGTGAACGGCTTGGCGGCCACGGCTTCGGCCTGTGCGCCCCAGAAGCTGCGCAGCTGGACGATCGGCACGGCGAGGCTGATGTCGAACGGCGCGGTGCCGGCGGCGCCAAGGCCCGGCAGTTCCACCTTGAGGCCGCTGAAGGCCTTGGTGACGTCGTCGGCCAGAGCCACATCCCAGCGGATGTTCTGGTGCTTTTCGTCGAGCTTGGTGTAACCGAAGCTCACCGACGGCACCCGCGAGGCGATGCGCACGGCTTCGCTTTCGCAGGCCGGCGACACCTTCAGCTGATTGGACACCGGCTCGCCCGTCTTGGCCGATTCGGCCTCGGCGTGGGCCTTGATCAAGGTATTGAACAGCGGATCCTTGCCGCTGGCCGCGAGCGGCAGCAGACGGGCCAGATCAACCTGGCCGATGGCCCACGGCTGGTAGTCCTTCGCCTTGGCAAGCTTCTCGAGGCGACCGTCGTCCTGCAGATTCTTTTCCGGACGATCCAGGCCGAAGGCCAGGCGCAGCGTGGCCTCGGGCGCATCCGCCGGCAGGATCGCGGCGACCGCCTGCTTGCCGACTTCGGCCATCACGACCTGCAGGCCGCTATCGGCGGTGACATGCTTGCGATAGCTCAGGCCACCGACGGTGGCGGTGTCGAACGGCTTGCCGTAGGCCGCCTCAAGGCGAGCCACGAAGGCATCGAAAGCCTTCGGGTCGACCAGCTCGAAGCGCGCCACCGGCGAGAGGCCCAGACCGTACACGGCCGAGCGACCCTTGATGTTGAGGCCCGCATTCTGCGCGAACGCCTCGATGCTCTTGCCATCCAGCTCGGCAATCAGCGCCTTCAGCAGACGGGACAGGTCGGGGTCTTTTTCCGCCATTTCGTCCGCAGCGGAGCGCAGCTGGACCAGTTCCGACGGCAGCTGGGCATCGGCCTGGGCGAGCATCGCCTTGCGCGTGTCGTCGTCGAGCACGTCGAGGTTGGCCACCACGTACGGCGTATCGGCCGGTACGAAGGCCAGCGGGGCGTCCTTGTCCTTGTGATGGCATGCCGCCAGCAGGACACCGGCGAGGCTAAGCGCGGCTATGCGCGTCGTCGATCGCATGTCTAATCCCTTGAGTGAAGTGGTATTGCGCCGCGCATTATGCCTGTATTCGCGGCCTATCGCGGTGAGCCGGGCCGTGGCAGGGCGCCTGGTGCGGGCTTAGCGACCCAGCACCTCGGCCAGCACCGCCATGCGCACGAACACCCCGTTGCCGACCTGCTCGAGGATGCGCGACTGCGGGCCGTCGGCCACTTCCGGGGCGATCTCGATGCCGCGGTTGAGCGGGCCCGGGTGCATCACCAGGGCGGCCTTGGCGGCGCGGGCGAGGCGGCGGTTGTCCAAGCCGTAGCGGTGGAAGTAGGCCGCTTCGTCGGGCAGGTCGGTCACCGCCATGCGCTCCTTCTGCAGGCGCAGCATGATGACCACGTCGGCACCCTCGATGGCGGCATCGAAGTCGTCGGTGATCACGCAGCCCGGGAATTCAGACTCTTCCGGCATCAGTGCATTGGGCGAGCACAGGCGGATCTCTTTCACGCCCATCGCCTTGAGCGCATGGACGTCCGAACGCGCCACGCGCGAGTGCTTCACGTCGCCGCAGATCACCACGGTGAGCTGCCTGAAATCCGGCCGGTGCTGGCGGATGGTCAGGACATCGAGCAGGCCCTGGGTGGGATGCGCGCGATTGCCGTCGCCGGCGTTGATCACCGACACGCCGCTCATCGCGTGACGCACCAGTTCCTCCGGCGTACCGGAGATCTTGTGGCGCACGACGATGGCATCCAGGTGCATCGCCTCCAGCGTGTGCAGCGTGTCGAACAGCGCCTCACCCTTGCTGGTGGAAGAAAAACCGATGTCGAAGTTGATCACGTCGGCGCTGAGGCGGCGCGCGGCCAGTTCGAATGAGGTGCGCGTGCGCGTGGACGGCTCGAAGAACAGATTGAGGATGGTGCGGCCCGACAGCAGGTCGAGCTTGCGCGTGCCGTGCGCGCAGCCCTCGCGCATGGACTCGGCGCGATCGAGCAGGCGCTCGATGGTCTCGCGGGGCAGGTGTTCCAGGGTGGTGAGGTGGCGCAAGCGAGAGCTCATGGCGGGCGGAAGTCCGTTCTTAGGGTCCGGTGGTGTCGGAAGTAGCCAGCCAGCGCTCAAGGATCACGGCGGCGGCTTCGGCATCGATCGTGGCAGCATCGCGCTTTTTCTTCAGGCCCGCAGCACGGGCGCTGGCGAAGCGCTGCGCCGCTTCCTGCGAACTGTAGCGCTCATCGGTGAGTTGCACCGGCAGGTTGTAGCGTTGACCAAGCTTGTCGGCAAAGCGGCGGGCGCCCTTGCTGGCGGGCTGCTCCTCGCCATCGAGCGTGAGCGGCAGGCCGACCACCAGAGTCTCGGGCAGCCATTCCTTGCGCAGTGCGTCGAGCGCCGGCCAGTCGGGCTCGCCCTCGCGGACCGGGACGGCGGCCAGTCCACGCGCGCTTCCGGTGAATCGATTGCCGACGGCCACGCCGATCAGGCGACTGCCGTAGTCGAAACCAAACACACAGCTCATGCGTGTCCCGCGTAGCCTGGCAACTGCAGCGGGTCGACCCCGACCAGGCCTGCGGCAGCGCTCCAGCGCTCTTCGAGCGGCGTATGGAAGATCACGCGCTCGCTCGCTTCGACGGTCAGCCAGGTGTTGTCCTTCAGTTCCTGCTCCAACTGGCCCGCGCTCCAGCCGGCATAGCCCAGCGCCATCATGGCCAGGCGCGGGCCTTCGCCATGCGCCATGGCGACCAGGATGTCGCGCGAGGTCGTCACCGACCATTCGTCGTTGATGCGATAGCTCGATTCCCAATGGCCCGGTTCGCGATGCAGCACGAAGCCGCGCTCCTGCTGCACCGGTCCGCCGATCAGCACGGGCGCATCGGCGAGCTCGAGGTCGCTGCATTCGAGTTTCATCTGGGTGAGCACATCGCCCAGGCGGTATTCGGAGAGCTGGTTCACCAGCAGTCCGACCGCACCGTCTTCATCGTGCTGGCAGATGAAAGCCACGCCGCGCGAAAACGGCGGCTCAGCCAGACTGGGCATGGCGATCAGGAACTGACCGGCGAGAGACTGCGGGCTGGATAGTGGGGAAGCCATGGCCGCATTGTATGCCCTCCATGCGCCGGGCGTCCGCAGCCATGTGCGGGGCCTTGGCGTTCACCCGCTCCTCACTCAGCGGCTGTGCAGCGTGTCGTTGGGCATGAACTGCCAGGTGCGCGTGATGTTCAGCTCGTCGATGCGCTCTTTGTCCGCCGGCAGCGAGGGAAACGGCGCGGCGAGGCGCACGATGCGTTGCGCAGCGGCGTCGAGCAGCGGCTGGCCCGAGCTTTGCACGACCTCGATGCCCTTCACCGAGCCATCGCGATTGAGCGTCACCGTCAGCAGCACGTCGCCGTGCAGGCCGCGGCGGCGCGCCTCGTTGGGATAGTTGATATTGCCCACGCGCTCCACACGGTCCACCCAGCCGCGCATGTAAGCGGCGTAGGCGTATTCCTTGGTGTTGGACGAGATGAATTTCTTCTTGGGCCGCTTGGCGTATTGCTCGCTGCGGTCGCGCACTTCGGCGGCAAGCTGCGCCATTTCCTGGCGCCGCTTGATGTCGGACGGCGACTCGGGAAGGTCCTGCGGCGTCTGCTCGAGCTTGGCGCTGTTGGTGCTGACGCTGTAATGGCTATTGCCCGTGGTGGTCAGCAGTTTGTCGTCGGTCGCTTCCTGCGGGCGCGGCGCGCTCGCTTCGATCGGCTGCGGCGCCACCCCTTGCGAGGGACGGGGCAGGGCGCCGGACACCAGTTGCGACGGGCGCGCGGCCTTGTCGCTCTCGCCGCCACCGCTGTTGTTGGCCTGCGCCAGGAAGTCGGCCTTGTCGGGCGCTTCGCGATTGGCCACGTCGACCAGGGTCACGTCCAGGGTCGGCAGGCTGGGCTTGGCCTTCACATAGGTGAAGGTGATCCCCAGGATCACCACGCCGTGCAGCAATAGCGAGAAAAGCATCGTGGCGCCGAACATGTCGGCGCCGGTGCGGACAGCAGGTTGGCTCACGCGGCGCGGGTCTCGAGTCGGTTTCGCTCAATCACATCGAAGAGCTGGCCGGCAATATTAAGCCCGAATTGTGCGTCCAGTTCGCGCACACACGTCGGTGATGTGACGTTGATCTCGGTGAGGTAGTCGCCGATCACGTCCAGGCCCACGAACAGTAGGCCGCGGCGGCGCAGTTCCGGCGCCACCTGGGACACGATCCAGCGGTCGCGGTCGGACAGCGGCACGCCCACGCCGCGACCGCCGGCGGCAAGATTGCCGCGGAAGTCGCTGCCCTGCGGGATGCGCGCCAGCGCGTACGGCACCGGCTCGCCGTCGACGACCAGGATGCGCTTGTCGCCCGAGGTGATCTCGGGGATGAATTTCTGCGCCATGGTGAACTGCTTGTGCTCGCCCTTGGGGCCCGCCGCGATCAGCGTTTCCAGCATGGAGTTCAAGTTGCTGTCGCCGGCCTTCACGCGGAAGATGCCGCGCCCGCCCATGCCGTCCAGCGGCTTGAGCACGATTTCGCCGTGCTCGGCGGCGAAGGCGCGCAGCTCGGCGGCGTCGCGGGTCACCAGGGTCGGGGCCATGCACTGCGGAAAATGCATCGCAAAAAGTTTCTCGTTGCAGTCGCGCAGCGCCGGCGGGCGGTTGACCACGGTCACCCCGGCGCGCTCGGCCAGCTCGGCCACCATGGTGTCGTAGATGAACTGCGGGTCCACCGGCGGATCCTTGCGCATCAGCACCACGTCCATCTCGCGCAGGTCGCGCCACTGGGGCTCGCCGAGCATGAACCAGCCAGTCGCGTCGTCGCGCACGGACAACGGCGCCAGCCGCGCCCAGGGCTCGCCGCTGCGCGCGGCCAGGTCGCCCTGTTCCATGTAGAACAGGCTGTGGCCGCGCCGCTGGGCCTCCAGCAGCATGGCAAACGTGGTGTCCTTGGCGATCTTGATCGAGCCGATCGGGTCCATCAGCACGGCGACCTTGAGGGTCATCGTCATTCTCCGGTAGTAGTGCGTGTTCACCATTCGCGACCGGCGTGCCCGCCGGGCGAAAGCATGGCAGTGTATGTCGTCCGAGGCGGAGAT
This sequence comes from Dyella sp. 01L423, assembly GCF_056399945.1. Lineage (NCBI taxonomy): Bacteria > Pseudomonadati > Pseudomonadota > Gammaproteobacteria > Lysobacterales > Rhodanobacteraceae > Dyella > Dyella sp. 01L423. The sequence continues at coordinate 379,757 of NZ_JBFTSI010000001.1, forward strand.
TGCGTTGATCGATCCAACGATCAAGTGGTCCGCCAAAGGCGCAGGAAAGTCCGGATTGTCCCCAAAGGGAAACATTGCCGATCGGCCCCTCGATCGGCTCCCGAGGCAGGCAAACCGTTCGATTCAATGACGTAGCCCGCTTAACTTAAGAAATCAGCTTGACGTTAGGTCAGGCAGGCGGTAAACAGCTACGCACGAGTGCCTGCCGGCTGAATGGTTGCCGTACGTCCTCACGGACGTGCGGGTTTGTTTCTCAAACATGGGACCGCTAGCCCATCGGTTGGCGGTCGCAGGATTTACCTGAGCCAGGGGCGGGTCGCAGGGGGGTGTTGTGAACTTGAACATTAATGGAAATGGCTTGGCCGGCCTCAAGGTCATGGTTATCGACGACTCGAAAACCATCCGTCGAACCGCCGAAACCTTGCTCAAGAAAGAAGGTTGCGACGTGCTTACGGCGGTGGACGGCTTCGAGGCGCTTGCCAAGATCTCCGACCAGAAGCCCGCGATCATCTTCGTCGACATCATGATGCCGCGGCTTGACGGCTATCAGACGTGCGCGCTGATCAAAAACAATCCGCAGTTCCGCGGCACGCCCGTGATCATGCTCAGCTCGAAGGACGGCCTGTTCGACAAGGCCCGCGGGCGAATCGTGGGCGCGGAACAATATCTGACCAAGCCGTTCACGCGCGACGAACTGCTGGGTGCAATCCATCGACATGTCGTTACGGTTTAAGTCGGACGACTACAGGGTCTGAGGGGGGCCTGTGGCCAATATTCTCATCATCGACGATTCGCCGACCGACGTGCGCGTGTTCACCACGCTGCTCGAACGCGCCGGCTATCAGGTTGATTCCATCGGCAACGCCGAAGACGGCATCGAGCGCGTACGCGAGCAGAAGCCGGATCTGGTCATCATGGACGTCATCATGCCCGGCATGAACGGCTTCCAGGCCACCCGCACGCTCACGCGCGATCCGATGACCTCCAATATCCCGATCGTGATGATCACCACCAAGTCCATGGAGACCGACCGGGTCTGGGGGCTGCGCCAGGGTGCGCGTGCCTTCATCACCAAGCCGGTCAACGAGAAGGACCTGCTGGCATGCATCAACGATCTGCTGCCGAACGCCGCATGAGGCACGCATGAGCCAGACCGCCTCGCTCTCGCCGTTCGAAATCCTTGCCCGGTATGAGCGCCTCTCGCTGGCGCATGCCTCCGGTACGCCGGAAAGCCTGGAGGCTCCTGGTCTCTGGCGCGGCATCGGCTATCGCGCCGGCAGCCGCCTGTTCGTCAGCGGCATCGACGAGATCAGCGAACTGCTGGCGGTTCCTTCGCTGACCCCGGTGCCGGGCACGCAGCCCTGGCTGATGGGCGTGGCGAACGTGCGCGGCAACCTGGTGCCGGTGATCGATCTGGCACGTTTCCTGTTTGGCGAACGCACGCTGTCCACCGAACGCACGCGACTCCTCGTCGTGCGCCAGGGTGCGGGCAGTGTGGCGCTGATGGTGGATGAAGTCTTCGGGCAGCGCACGGTCGACGCCGAACAGCGTCGCCAGGCCGAGCAGGAGGACGATCCGCGTCTGGCACGTTTCGTGGATGATCGTGTAGGCGATTCGCGACTGGCTGTGTTCAGTATGGGCAAGCTGGTTCGTGCGCCGGACTTCCGTCAGGCTGCGGCCTGACGCGCAAGCGTTGAACCACAAGTAGGACCGGCGCTGCTCAAGGCCGGAATCAGGGCGATGATCCGACGCCTTCGCCGGCATGGGCGGCGAGGCGTAGAAGGGCGAGGTGAACGAAATGAGCACTACAGGGGGCATGGGCAAAGAGCGGGGCTATACAGGCCTCATCATTGCGCTGGTCATTGCGTTCGGTTTCACGGGTGTCGACTTCGCCATGCTTACCTTGCGTGGCCGCGAAGATACACAGGCGACGGGTCTCACCACCCAGATCCAGGTGTTGTCGCAGCAGACGGCAAAGCTTGCCCTAGAAGCCGCGGACGGTAACGTCGATTCCTTCAAGGAACTCGAAACAAACCGCAACACCATCGATGCCGCCGTGCAGCGCCTCAACAAGGGCGATGAAAAGAGCGGCATGAAGCCTTATGCCGACGGCAACGCGACGCCGGCCGGCCGTGCCGTCGGCGCCCTGACCAACGCCTGGGGCCAGCTCGACGCCGACATCGGCAAGATCCTGTCGAACAAGGCGCTGGTGGTGGACTCCTCGCAGCGCGCGCTCACCCTGGGCCGCGAACTGCCGGTGCTGAACTCCAGCATGGAGCAGGTGGTGAACATCCTGCAGCAGCGCGGCGGTAGCGCGGAGCAGACGTACACCTCCGCTCGCCAGATGCTGCTGGCCGACCGTATGACTCGCCGAGTGCAGGAAGTGCTACAGGGCGGCGACGCCTCGCAGCCCGCCGCCGACGGCCTGGCCCGCGACGGCCAGCTCTACGGCGCGGTGCTCAAGGGTCTGCTCGAAGGTAATACCGAAGTGGGTGTGCGCTCGATGGGCGACACCAACGCACGCAAGATCCTCACCGACATGCAGGCCCAATGGGACAACCTGCAGGATCCCGTCGGCAAGCTGGTCAGCGCGGCAGGCAACCTCAGCGACGTGAAGCGCGCCGGCAACCAGGCCTCGCTCGACTCGCAAAATGTACTGCTGCGCGCCAACGAGCTGGCCGATCAGATCGGCAAGCTGCCGACCCGCCGCCTGTTCCCGAACCTGTGGTGGGGCGTGCTCGGCGCCATCGGCGCGGCCGCCTTCCTGGCCGTGCTTATCGTGCAGTTGATTTCCGACCAGCGTCGCCGCTTCCAGGAGTCGACCGAACTCAACCAGCGTAACCAGGAGGCCATCATGCGCCTGCTGGACGAAATGGGTTCGCTCGCCGAAGGTGACCTGACCGTCAAGACCACCGTGACCGAAGACATCACGGGCGCGATCGCCGACTCGGTGAACTACGCCATCGACGAGCTGCGCACCCTGGTGACGACGATTAACGAAACCTCGGAGCAGGTGTCGTCCTCGGCGCAGGAAACGCAGACCACCGCGCGCCACCTGGCCGAATCGGCACAGAACCAGGCGCAGCGCATCAGCACGGCGACCACCGCGATCAACCAGATCGCCAGCCTGATGGATACGGTGTCCAAGGACTCCGCCGAATCGGCCGACGTGGCCGAACGCTCGGTGAAAATCGCTTCGCGCGGCGCCGAAGTGGTGCGCGAAACGATCTCGGGCATGGACTCAATCCGCGACCAGATCCAGGAAACCTCCAAGCGTATCAAGCGCCTGGGCGAGTCGTCGCAGGAAATCGGCTCGATCGTGGAACTGATCAACGATATTGCCGAGCAGACCAACATCCTCGCTCTGAACGCCGCCATCCAGGCAGCGTCAGCCGGTGAAGCCGGTCGCGGTTTCGCGGTGGTGGCGGACGAAGTGCAGCGCCTCGCCGAACGTTCGGCGAGCGCGACGAAGCGAATCGAAACGCTGGTGCAGACCATTCAGTCCGATACCAACGAAGCGGTGAACTCGATGGAACAGACCACCGCGGAAGTGGTGGCCGGTGCCCGACTCGCGGAAGACGCGGGTAGCGCGCTGGGTGACATCGAGCGCGTGTCGCATGACTTGTCGGCGCTGATTCAAAACATCTCCACCCAGGCGCGCCAACAGTCCACCGCGGCATCGGACATCTCGGTTTCCATGAATGCGATTCAGGAAATCACCTCGCAGACCTCGCAGGGCGCAAGCCAGACGGCCGACTCGATCGGTTACCTGGCCCAGCTGGCGAGTGACCTGCGGCGCTCGGTGGCGCACTTTAAGCTGCCGGGTTGACACAAAACGTTTTTCACGGGGGGCAACCTCGCGGTTGCGTGACAAACCGTTACGTGATCGCTGAGAGGGGCGCATGAGACTTCAAGACCATATCGATTTCACCACCCTGCAGTGGGTCAAGCCCGAGCTCGATGAGACGCTCGCCGTGGCCCGCGAGGCGTTGGAGTCCTACGTCGACAACCCGGGCAACCGGGATGCGATGCGCTCCTGTGCGGACAGCCTGCACCAAGTGCACGGCACCTTGCGCATGGTCGAGCTATACGGCGCCGCCATGGTCACCGAGGAGATGGAGACACTCGCCATCTCGCTGCTCGAAGACCATGTGGCGAACCGTGAGGAAGCCTACGCCGCGCTGATGCGTGGCCTGATGCAGCTGCCCGACTACCTTGAGCGCCTGTCCGGCGGTCATCGCGATGTGCCGGTAGTGCTGCTGCCGCTACTGAACGATCTGCGTTCCAGCCGCGGCCAGCAGGCGCTGCACGAATCGGCGCTGTTCACGCCCAATCTCGAATTCCCGCTGCCGGCCCAGGCGCCGACGCCGCCGACGGAATTGCTGGTGGAGCGTCAACGCAGCGAAGTCACTGCGCTGCGCCTGCGCTTCCAGCAGCAGCTGCTGTCGTGGTTCCGCGGCCAGGGCAACGACCAGCAGCTGGCTGGCATGATCCAGACACTGGACGCCATTACCGCGCGCTGCCACACCATCCCGGGCCGCCGCCTGTGGTGGATTGCGGCCGGCGTGCTTGAAGGCGTGCAGCAGGGTGCACTCAAGGCCCAGGCCGGCGAAGTGCGCCAATTGATCGGCAAGGTCGACCGCAGCATCCGCCAGCTGGTGGAACACGGCGAAGCGAACCTGCGCGGTGGCGACGCCGACGAGCTCGCGCGCAAGCTGCTGTACGTGGTCGGGCAAGTCCGTCAGGGCAGCCCGCGCATGGAGCTGCTGCGCCAGACTTATTCGCTCGATGCATTGCTGCCCGAAGCAAGCGAAATCGAACACGCACGCGGCTCGATGGCCGGCCACAACCGCGCGTTGCTGGACTCCGTCGCCAAGGCGCTCAAGGACGACTTGCTGCGGGTGAAGGAAGCGCTCGACCTGTTCCTGCGCCAGACCGACGCCGACCCGGCTCAGCTGTCCAGCCAGACCGAAGTGCTCGAACGCGTCGGCGACACCCTGGGCATGCTTGCCCTGGGCGTGCCGCGCCGCGTGGTGAATGAACAGCGTCGCGTGCTGGAAGAAATCGCCAGCCGCGTGCGCGCACCGGACGAAGAGCTGCTGCTCGACGTCGCCGGAGCGCTGCTCTACGTGGAAGCGTCGCTCGACGATCACATCGAAAGCCTTGGCGCCGACGGCGAAACCGCCGCCGAAATGCCGACCGCGATGTTGCCGCGCAGCGAAGCGCGCCACATCCTCGCCACGCTGATGCACGAGGCCACCGCCAACACCGGCAAGGTGAAGGACGCCATCGTCGCCTACGTCGAATCGGGCTGGCAGTCGACCCAGCTCGCCGACGTCGGCGCGCTGATGGACGAAGTCGCCGGTGCGATGCGCATGCTGTCCGCGCCGCGCCCGGCCGAACTGGCCGAGGGCATTGGCCGCTTTGTTGGCAACGAATTGCTGGCCGACCGCCGCGTGCCCAGCACCGCGCAGATGGACCACCTCGCCGACGCGCTGGCCGCACTCGAGTACTACCTCGAAGCCGCGCGCGAACATCGCGGTGGTCTCGAACACATTCTCGACGTCGCCGAGCACAGCCTCAGCAGCCTCGGTTACTGGCCGCCGCCGGCCGTCCGCGCGCCGTCGGAAGACGAACTGGACGAGCCGCCGGCAGACGTCGCACGCGCCGCGGACGCCGCGCTTGCCGCGGCACTCGCCAACCAGCCCGAACTTTCCGAAAGCGTCAGCCTGGGTCACGGTGAGGACCTGTCGGGTCTGATCGTGGGTCACAGCGACACGCCCGAGCCGGTGCCGCAGGAGATCACCGGCCTGCGCCTGGCCGATACCGTGCACGTCACGCCGCAGGAACCGGTGCAGGCCAGCGAAGACGACTGGATCGAAATCGAAGAAGAAATCGTCGAAGAAGTGACGGTTTCCGGTTACGCCGCCGTCGACGCGGGCTTCCAGTCCAGCACTGCCGGCATCGACGACGACATCCGCGACATCTTCCTGGAAGAAATGCAGGAAGAAATCGACAACCTGCATGCCGCGCGCAAGACCTGGCTGGCCGACCCGCAGCAGATCGATTCGCTCACCTCGATTCGCCGCTCCTTCCACACGCTCAAGGGTTCGGGCCGCCTGGTCGGCGCGACCATGCTGGGCGAGTTCGCGTGGAAAGTGGAAAACATGCTCAACCGCGTGCTGGATCAGTCGATCCCGCCGAGCCAGGGCGTGCAGGAAGTGGTCAGCGCCGCCATCGACGCCTTGCCGCAACTGCGTACCGCACTGACGGGCGATGGCCTGGTCACGGCACCGCTCACCGCCATCATGGAAATCTCTGAGCGTCTGTCGGCCGGTCAGGCCGATGCACGCCTGGCCGACATTGCTCCTGTTGGTGGCACCGAGACGGTGCGCCGCATCGTGCGTCGTCGCGTGCCGCGCGTGGACACCTCCGCCGAGGCCATTCCGGCGTCCAGCCTGGCCGCGATCGAAAGCTCGCCGTCCGAGCCGGTGGCGCCTGCGCACGAGTTCATCGCCGCGCCGGTGATGCCGCCGATCGATCCAGTGCTGCTGGAAATCCTGCGCAGCGAAGTGGCGCAGTACCTGGCCACCATCCGCACCGCGATCAACCGCGTCGACGGCGAACTGCGCGTGGAGGACAGCCTGTTGCGCGCCGTCCACACGCTGCATGGCGCCATCGCGATGGTCGACATCCCGGTGCTGACGCAGCTGTTGTCACCGCTGGAAAGCCTGCTCAAGCGCCTGCGCGCCGCGGGCCTGCCGCTGTCGCCGGAAGGCGTGATGCTGCTGAGCCAGAGCGCCGACGCGGTCGATCACGTCATGGGTCAGTTCGACGTGCCGTCGCCGCAGCTGCCGGACCTGGACAACCTGATCCATCGCCTGACGGAGCTGCGCGACAGCCAGCCCGAGCCGCAGGTCGCGCACGTGCTGTTCGAGACGCCAGCCGACCTCTCGGACGACGCACCGCTGCACGCCGCCGAATCCACCCACGAAGCCACGTTTGGTGCCTCGCTGGACGAGGCGCTCGCCGACGCCTCGCAGCCGGTGGAACACATCGAACTGGCCGCGCCGCCGGCAGTGTCCGAGACCGACAAGTACACCGACGAACTGCTCGCCGCCTTGGGCGAGTTCGATCTCGATGCTCACTTGCCGACGGCCGAGCAGACCGCGCATCACGCGCCGACGCACGTGCCGGCGACGGACGAAGACGAATTCAGCAAGGCTTATGCCGACCTGCTCGATGACGCCGAGACGCTCGAAATCGGTCCGGTGGCCGACGAGCCCGAAGTATCGATCGAACACATCGCTATGCCTGAAGCGGAGCTCGAGGAGACGACGCCGTTCGTCGAGATCGAATCCGCCGAGCCGGAACTCGATCAGATTGCCGAGCCGGTGATCGAGCATGTCGAGCCGGTCGAAGCGATTGTCACGGTCGACGAAACACCGATCGAAGAAATCGTGCTGGAAGCGCCGGTGCTCGATACGCCGGAAGTGCCGAGCGAAGTAGAGGCCCCGGTCGAAGCTGCTGCGGCTCCCGAAGCGGAAGTCGAAGAAGCGCCGACGCAGGCTGCGCCGGAAGAAGAAATCGACGAGAACGCACTGCTCCCCAGCCAGATCGATCCCGACCTGCTGGAAATCTTCATCGAGGAAGCGCGCGAGATCCTCGATCACTCCGACGGTGTGCTCGCTCTGTGGCGCGCCGAGCCGAGTGCGATCGAACACCTGGGCGAGATCCTGCGCGACCTGCACACGCTCAAGGGCGGTGCGCGCATCGCCGGCATGGTGCCGGTGGGTGATTTGACGCATGCCATCGAAACGGCGCTGGAACGGCCGATCCACGCCGAATCGGCACATATCGGTGAACTGATCGCCGCGCTGGAAGTGGGCTTCGACAAGCTGCACGGTCTGGTGCAGCTGGTCTCGCAAGGCCGCCCGGTGGCTTACCCGCAGGCTGTCATCGACCGCTTCCTGGCGATGGCCGGCGAAGGCGAAACGGCGGTGTCCGCCGAGGCGCCGGAAGCGCCCAACGTGGTGCCGTTCCCGGCCCGTCCGGTGGTGCTGTCCGAACCGCTGCCCGAACTCTTGCCGGAGTTGCTGCCGGAAGACCGCGAAGACGCACCGAGCACGCCGCAGGAACAGATCCGCGTCCGCGCCGAACTGCTCGACACGCTGGTGAACCATGCCGGTGAGGTGGCGATCTACCGCTCGCGCCTCGAGCAGCAGGTGGCCGGTTACCGCTTTAACCTGGTCGAACTCGACCAGACCGTGCAGCGTCTGCGCAGCCAGCTGCGCATGATGGAAATCGAAACGGAAGCGCAGATCATCGCGCGCTTCCAGCGCGAGCACCGCGAAGCGGGCATCTCCGTGTTCGATCCGCTCGAGCTGGACCGTTTCTCGCAGCTGCAGCAGTACTCGCGTGCGTTGGCCGAGTCGGTATCCGACCTTGTGTCCATTCAGGGCATGCTGGACGAACTGACCCGCCAGGCCGAAACGCTGCTGATCCAGCAGTCGCGCGTCAGCTCGGAGCTGCAGGAAGGCCTGCTGCGCACGCGCATGCTGCCGTTCGACACGATGGTGCCGAACCTGCGCCGCACGCTGCGCCAGGCCGCGCAGGAAGAAGGCAAGGGTGCCCAGCTGTACGTGGAAGGCGCCCACGGCGAAATGGATCGCAACCTGCTCGACCGCATCAAGGCGCCGTTCGAACACATGCTGCGTAACGCCGTGGCACACGGTATCGAGTCGCCCAAGGATCGTCGCAAGGCCGGCAAGCCGGAAGAAGGCGCCGTGCGCATCCGCGTGGCACGTGAAGCCACCGAAGTGGTGGTGCGCGTGACCGACGACGGCCGCGGTCTCGACCGCGACGCGATCCGCAAGCGCGGCATCGAGCGTGGCCTGATCCGCAACGACACCCGCCTGAGCGACGACCAAGTGCTCGCCCTGATCACCCAGCCTGGCTTCTCCACCGCCAGCAGCGTGACCCAGCTGGCCGGTCGCGGCGTGGGCATGGACGTGGTGGCGAACGAAATCAAGCAGCTCGGCGGTGCGCTGTCGATCGAATCGAAGGAAGGCCAAGGCACCACCTTCGTGCTGCGCTTGCCGTTCACGCTCGCCGTCACCCAGGCCATCCTGGTGCGCATCGGCGAATCCAACTACGCCATCCCGATGACCTCGGTGCAGGGCGTGGCGCGCATCAGCCCGGCGGAACTGGCCGAGCGCATGGCCGAGCCGGAGCCGACCTTCGTCTACGGCGGCGAGAGCTTCGACATCCATCACCTGTCCGAATTGCTGGGCGCGGTGACCACCCACGTGGGCGACGACGAGCAGGTTCCCTTGCTGCTGACCCGCGCGGGCGACCTGCGTGCCGCGATCCGCATCGACGCCGTGATCGGCTCGCGCGAAATCGTGGTGAAGTCGGTCGGTCCGCAGATCAGCTCGGTCCCGGGCATCCTCGGCGCGACCATCATGGGTGACGGCTCGGTGCTGATCATTCTTGATCTCGCCCCGCTGGTCCGCCACGGCATCGCCCGTCGCCTGCAGCGCCTGGACGAAGGCCTCACCGCGGTGGCAACGCCGGTGGTGGAAGAGCAGCGCGTGCGCCCGCTGGTGATGGTGGTCGACGACTCCATCACCATGCGCAAGGTCACCGGCCGCGTGCTGGAACGCCACGAGTACGAAGTGGCCACGGCAAAGGACGGCGTGGACGCGCTCGAGAAGCTGCATGAGCGCGTGCCCGACCTGATGCTGCTGGATATCGAAATGCCGCGCATGGACGGTTACGAGCTGGCTACCCAGATGAAGTCCGATCCGCGTCTGCGCGATGTGCCGATCATCATGATCACCTCGCGTACCGGCGATAAGCATCGCCAGCGCGCATTCGACATCGGCGTCGATCGCTACCTCGGCAAGCCTTATCAGGAAGCCGAATTGCTGGCGCAGATTGGCGAAGTGCTCGAGCAGCGAATCACGGAGTCGCTCAATGGCTGAAACGGCGACCGCGGTGGCGTTGTTGTTCGATGACGTGGAACTCGGCGGGCAGCTGCGTGAAGCGTTGCGGGAACGCGGGGCCAGGATCGTGCACGAAGGTGCGTTGTCCACGCTCGACAAGCAGATGCTCGCCAGCACCGGCGCCGAAGTACTGGTGGTGAACCTGGACGAAGACGCCGACGACGATCTCGATCGCCTCTACGACGTGATCGACGGCGACCGCCCGCGCGTGGTGTTCAACGATGCCGCCGCCAGTCGCTCGCTCGATGGTTGGGATCGTGCCCGTTGGGCGCGCCATCTCGCCGTGAAGGTGATGGCGCAGGGCGATCTGGATCCGCCGCGCCCGCAGGATGCGCCGGCCGTGCCTGAAGTGGCCGAGCCGGTGGTGCTGGAAAGCGTCGAGGCTGCGGCAGTCGTTGTGCCCGAGGAACCGCTGCCCGGTTTTGCCGCTGCGTTGGAACCGGTCGCGCTGGCTGAGATCACGCCTGCCGAAATCACGCCGCAGGCAGTGGAAGCCACCGAAGTGCAGTCCGAGTCGCTGGCTGCCGAGCTGGAGGCCTTCATCACTGCCGACGAGCCGGCGCTGGTCGAAGCTGAAGCTGGTTCGGAGCTGTCGTTCCACGCCGTTGAAGAACCGCTGCACCTGGATGATTTCGCTGCGCTGAAGGATGTGCCCTTCGAAGCGGAAGACGATTTCGGTTCGGGTCTGAAATTCTCGGCCGACGAACCGCTGCCGGAACTGCACGACGGCAACTTCGGTGCGCTTGACGGCGCCGCAGCGGCCGATCACGAATTTGGTTCGGGGCTGAAATTCAGCGCCGACGCCGAGCTGCCGCCGCTGCATGACGGCAGCTTCGGGCTGGATACGCTGACGACCCAGGGCCATGCGCCGATCGACGCGCCGGCGCACGATGCCGCCGCGCGAAACATGCCCTCGTTCCAGCTTGATCATCTCGCCCTGGCTCCGCTCGACGAATCATTCATGCCGTCGATCGCGGCGCCGGAGAGTCAGGACAAATCGCCCGCTTCCTTGCTGGGCGCAGCCTCTGCCTGGGCCCTGCTCGACGAAGGCGAGGCGCCCGCGCTCGCGGCGTCTGCACCGGCGCCGGCCAAGGCCACGAATTTCGGCGTCGAAAAGCTCAGTGCCGCGGATTTCCTGGCGCCGGAAGGCGGTGAGGAAACCGCCTCCATCATCGAGCCAGGCATGACGCTGGAACTGGTCTCGATCGAAGAAGCGCTGGCGCCAAAGGAATACGACGCCACTGTCACCGAAATGATGCTGGATGATCTGGACAGCGCCATCAGCCGCCTGCTCGTGCTGGGCGCCGCGGCGGACAGCCTCGAGGCGGTGTGTTCGTTCCTCTCGATGTTGCCTGCCGACCTGCGCGCAGCCGTTCTGCATGTCCAGCATCTGGGCGGCAAGTCGGTCGAGGCGTTGTCCGATACATTGAAGCGCTACAGCGAGCTGCCGGTGCGCGTTGCCGCACAGGGCATGCGTGCCCGCATCGGCGAAGTGCTGGTGGTGCCCGACGGGCAGCAGGCGCGCGTGCATCGCGACGGTCGCGTGGAATTGCAGTCGCTGGACAATAGCGACGTGCGCAGCTCGCCAATCGATGCGAGTTTCACGCTCGCGGCCAATGTGTTCGGCCGCAACGCGCAAGCCATCGTGTTCGCGGGCCAGGCCAACGATGCACTCGGCGGCTGCCAGGCGATCCACGATCGCGGCGGCCAGGTGTGGATCGAGTCGTCTGACGGCCAGTTTGCCGATATGGTGCACGGCATCGAAGCCGAGCGTCTGCACAGTTATTCGGGCACGCCTGCGGAACTCGCGGCGCGCCTGGTGGAAGAGATGTCGATGGAGGGCCGGCGATGAGCGATTTGCCACTACCGCGTGAAATTCGTTGCGTCCTGGTGCCGGTCGGCAACCTGCGCTTGCTGTTGCCCAATGCCACCGTGGCCGAAGTGATCACGATGCCGACGCCTGAAGCGGTGGAAGGGGCGCCCGCGTGGTTGCTGGGCCGCATCGCCTGGCGCGGTTGGCGCGTGCCGTTGGTCTCGTTCAACACGTTGGCGGGAGCCGGCGAGAGCGACAGCGAACAGTCCTACCGCGTCGCCGTGCTGAAGGCGCTGGGCGGTCATCCGGATCTGCCCTTCATTGCTGTGGTGACGCAGGGCTTCCCGCGCCTGACCACGCTCAATGCCGAGCTGATCATCCCAACCCACGACGGCGCACCGCTGCCGCCGGGCGTGCGGGCCCAGGTGCTGGTGCGCGACGACATCGCGGTGATTCCGGATCTGGAAGGCATGGAAGCAGAGCTGCTCGAATTGCTCGAGCCGGCGGGCTGAAGAATCCCGGTTGATCGTATGACACTCGAAAACACGTCCTGCATGGGCGTGTTTTCGTTTCAGTGTTTGGCTTCCAACCACATGATCGCCTGAGCGCCCATCTCCCTCACCGTCATTCCGGCCTGCGCCGGAATGACGAGTGGCAGGAATGGCGTTTCTGGGGTGACCGTTACACGTCGCCGTGCAGGGCCTGCAACGCCGCCAGCGCGGCAAGGCCAGCGGTCTCCGTGCGCAGGATGCGCGGCCCCAGCCGCAGCCCTTCGAAACCCGCCTCGGTCAATGCAGCCGTATCGCGGTTGCCCAGTCCACCTTCCGGGCCAACCACGAGCAGGCCGCCGGCCGGCGTGAAACGCAGCTCCCCCGCACGCCGGCTGCCTTCGGGCAGCAGGGCGAGGCGTAGCGCGCCATCCTGCGGAAGGTCGCGCAGCCAATGTTCCAGCGGGACAGCCGGCAGCACCTTCGGCAGCCGGGCGCGGCCGCTCTGTTCGCAGGCGCTGGCAACGACGGCCTGCCAGTGGGCCAGGCGTTTCTCGGCGCGGGCGGGGTCGAGCTTCACCTCCGAGCGCTCGGTCAGCAGCGGCACGATGCGCGTCACCCCCAGCTCGGTCGCTTTCTGCACGATCAGATCCATCTTTTCGCCGCGGGCCACGCCCTGGGCCAAGGTCAGCGGGAGCGGCGACTCGTTGTCGACCAGCTGGGCGGCCTCCACCCGCACCGTGACATCGCGCTTGCCCACTGCCTTGATGATCGCGGGGTAGTCCACACCATCGCCGTTGAAGAGGGTGATCGGCGAGCCGGCTGTCAGGCGCAGCACCCGAGCCACGTGCTCGCCCGCCTGGGCCGGCAGGCCCAGTTCCAGGCCCACGGCCAGCGGCAGTTCGACATGTATGCGGATGGTGCGCATGAGGCGTTATGGCAGGGACGAAACGAAAAGCATAGCGGACCGGCGAGGCACCGTCCGATGCGGCCTGCGCCCGACTAGCTGAATGGGCGAGAGATGCCGTTCTGGCGGCATTTGCCTGCCGGGCGGAGCCGGAGCAGCATGTAGGTCATCCCTCATTCCCCGGAGGTGGATCATGGTCAGCAAAACCCTACTCGTACTAGCCCTGGCGCTGGGTACGGCCCCACTTGCGATGGCACAGACCTCGGCAGTCGCGGGTGCCACGGTGCAGGCGAGCCAGCAAGGCGTGGCCGACCCGTCTGTGTCCAAGAAGCCGCCCCAGCCGGGCGACCGCAACTGCCTTCAGAGCACGGGCAGCCTGATCCCCGCCAAGCCGGGTACCTGCCTGCCGGTGGCCGGTCGCAGCTATAGCTACCAGGACATCCGCAACACAGGCCAGCCTACGCTGGGTCCGGCATTGCAGCAGCTGGATCCGAGCATCACGGTGACCGGCGGTCACTAGGCGACGGCACGCTCGATGCCGGCCACGGCGGTATCGACGAGATGATCGATCTCGTCGGTACTCACCACGTAAGGCGGCATGAAATAGATGATGTCGCCTAGCGGGCGCAGCAGCGCTTCGTGCTCGAGTCCATGCAGGTAGACGCGCAGTCCGCGTCGTTCCGATGAAGGGAACGGCGTGCGCTTGGCTTTATCCGCCACCAGTTCCACCGCGGCAATCATGCCGGTCTGGCGCACGTCGGCCACGTTCGGATGCTCGCGTAGCGGCGCCAGGCGCTTGCTCAAATGCGCGGCCAGCAGGCGGTTGCGTTCCAGGACCGGCTCGTCGTCGAAGATCCTCAGCGTTTCCAGCGCCACGCGGCACGCGAGCGGGTTGCCGGTGTAGCTGTGCGAGTGCAGGAACGCCTTGCCGGCGCTGTATTCCGCATAGAACGCCTCATAGACCCGGGGCGTCGTCAGCACTGCGGACAACGGCAGGAATCCGCCGGTAAGTCCCTTGGAAAGACACATGAAGTCCGGCGAGACGCCCGCTTGCTCGCAGGCGAACAAACTGCCCGTGCGACCGAAGCCCACGGCGATTTCATCGGCGATGAAATGCACGTTGTATTCGTCGCACAGGCGGCGCAATCCCGCCAGATAGTCCGGGTGATACATGCGCATGCCGCCAGCGCATTGCACCAGCGGCTCCACGATGACCGCACACACTTCGTGCGCGTGCCGTTCCAGCAGCTGGCGCAATTCGTCGAGACGGCGTTTGGCGACGTCGCTCGGACTCTCGCCCGGCAACGCTTCGTACGTATCGGCCGAAGGCGCGAGGATGGGCGTGAGCAGCAACGGCGCGTACGTCTTGCGATAGAGCGCCACGTCGCTGACGGACAACGCACCCAGCGTCTCGCCGTGATAGCTGCCGGTCAGCGCGATGAAACGCGTCTTCTCGCCATGCCCCTGGTTGAGCCAGTAGTGGAAGCTCATCTTCAGCGCCACTTCGATCGCGGCTGAACCGTTGTCGGCATAGAACACGCGCTCCAGGCCCGGCGGCGTCACGCGCACCAGGGCTTCGGCCAGTGCGACGGCGGGCTCGTGCGTGAAACCGGCGAAAATCACGTGCTCCAAGGTCTTGGCCTGATCGGCCAGCGCCGCCGCCAGGCGCGGATTGGCGTGGCCGAACAAGTTGGTCCACCACGAGCTGATGCCATCGAGGTACCGCCGGCCGCTGGTATCGATCAGCCACGCGCCCTCGCCGCGAGCGATCGGCACCATCGGCACCGTCTGGTGGTCGTGCATCTGCGTACAGGGGTGCCATAGCAGGCTCAGGTCCCGACGCACCAGCGCGTCGGCAGCGGGGAGAGTGTTCATCCGGCTATGATCGGCGTTTCGAGCGTGCCTGCTCAAGTCTTGCGTCCACCAGGGAGCCGATTTGAAGGTTTGGCGTATTGCACTCACGGGCCTTTTGGCCTTGCTGATCATCGTTTTTGCGCTGCTGTGGTTCCTCCCGGCACGCTGGGCCATGCCCTGGCTCGATGCCCGCCTGAATGGCGTGCGCCTGCAAGAGGTCAGCGGCCTGCTATGGGACGGCAAGGCTGGGCGGGTGGTGTCGGCACGGGGCGAGAACCTGGGCACGCTGCAATGGCAGCTGTCGCGCGCTGCGCTGCTGGGCGACAACCGCTTGCATGTGGAACTGCATGGTCCTCGTGTCGATGTCGTGGGCACGATGACCGGCAGTCGCGCCACCGAGGCCACCTGGACGGACGTCCAAATGCGCATTGACCTGGCCGTGCTCGGCGCCGGTCCGCTGGTGTTGGGCGGGATGCCGCGAGGCACGCTGAGGGCTACTGTGGGCAGCATCGAATTGCGTGGCGGCTGGCCGTGGTCGATGGAGTCGCGGGTGGAGTGGCAGGATGCTGCGTTGAGCATGCCGCGCCAGGGTGAACTTCGCCTGGGCAGTGTGCATGCCGAGCTGCGCGCAGCGAATGGCGTTATCGAAGGACCCGTGCAGGACGACGGCCATGGTCCGCTGCGCGTCGACGGTCGCCTGCAATTGAGCCCGCTGGCGCGTCGCTTCGACGCCGTCGCGGCGTCGCGTGGCAACGATCCCGCGCTACAGCGTTGGCTGGCCGCTTTTGGCGCAGTCGATGCCGATGGCGTCACGCACATCCATTACAGTGGTGGTCTGGCCGCCGCCATCCACGGGGAACAACGATGAGCGAACTGGATCTGCCCAAGGCGCTCGCCGCCGCACGCGAGGCCGCCGAAGCCGCAGCGCTGGTGCTCCGGCATTACTGGCGCAAGGGTGTGGCAGTGGAGCTCAAGAGCGACGACACGCCGGTCACCGTGGCCGATCGCGAAGCCGAACTGGCCATACGCGAGATCCTGCAGAAAGCGCTTCCGCAAGCTTCCATCTACGGCGAGGAATTTGGTCGCGACGACCACAACCCCGAACTGCTGTGGCTGGTCGATCCGCTGGATGGCACCAAGAGCTTCGTGCGTCGAACGCCGTTTTTCTCCACCCAGATCGCACTCATGCATCGCTGCGAATTGGTGCTGGGCGTATCTAGCGCACCTGTTTACGGCGAGGTCATGTGGGCCAGCGCGGGCGGCGGCAGCTGGTTCGACGGCGAGCGCGTGCAGGTCGCCGGAACGCACGAGATGGGGAAGGCGTCGCTTTCCACCGGCAACATCAAGACGCTGACCAAAGATGCACGCTGGCAGGCGCTGGGCGCCATGATTGCCGACAGCAATCGCATCCGCGGCTACGGCGATTTCTGCCATTACCACCTGTTGGCGCGAGGCGGTCTGGATCTGGTGATCGAATCCGATGTGAATATTCTCGACGTGGCCGCGCTCGCCGTCATCGTGCGCGAAGCGGGCGGCGTGTTTACCGATATCCACGGCCACGCCCTCTCGCTCGACACGACGAGCGTGCTGGCCGGTACGCCGGCGATCCACGCCCAGGCGCTCACCCGTCTCGCACTCCCGCACTGAGGAACGCTCATGGAAGGCATCGCCCCCATTTATGCATTGCTGCTGGGCAACAGCCCGATGTTCATCGCGGCCGTCATGGGCATCGCGCTGGCTGCCGTGCTGTGGCCGCTTGCGCGCACGTCGGCGCTGCTGATGCTGCTGGCCTGCGTGCTGCAGGTGCTGATCACGCTGGCCAATGCGGCGATGTATGGCTGGTATCTGCCGCACGCGACGGCGCAGGGCACGATGGCGAGCGTCCGGGGCATCCTGATGATCTGGTCGGTGTTCGGCAGCCTGCTGCATGCCATCGCGTTCGGCTTGCTGATCTGGGCCGCTTTCGAGGGCCGCAAGCGGCTTCCGGCGGCCGGTCGCTGAGCCGCGCTACAATCGCCCGATGCACAAGCCACCGATCATCCATGCCACCCGGGACGTGCACGACAGCAGTTTTCTACGCGTCGAGCAGCTTGATCTCGAATTCTCCAACGGTGAGCGCCGTACCTACGAACGCTTGAAGGGCAGCGGGCTGGGCGCCGTCATCATCGTGCCGATGATCGACGACGAGACCGTGCTGCTGATCCGCGAGTATGGTGCGGGCGTCGGTCGTTACGAATTGGGCCTGCCCAAGGGGCGCCTGGATCGCGACGAAACCGTGGAGCAGGGCGCCGATCGCGAGCTCAAGGAAGAGATCGGCTATGGCGCGCACAAGCTCAAGATCCTGCACAACCTGTCGCTGTCGCCCTCGTACATGACGCATATGGCGCACGTAGTGCTGGCGCAGGATCTTTATCCGGAACGCCTCGAGGGCGACGAGCCCGAAGAACTCGAAGTGGTGCCGTGGAAGCTGGCCGACCTGCACACGCTGGTGGCTCGCGACGATGTCACCGAAGGCCGTTCCATTGCCGCACTCTTCATGGCCCGCGAATACCTCGCCGGCCGGTTTCAGCCGACATGACCGACGCCCCGTTCTCCACCTTGCTGCAGCAGATCGCGGCGATTGCGCGTGATGCTGCCGAAGCGATTCTGGTCGTCTACGGCCAGGATTTCGAAGTCGAGCGCAAACTGGATCACTCGCCCGTGACCGCCGCCGATCTCGCCGCCCAGCGCGTGATCACCGCCGGCCTCGCCGGGCTGGACGGCGTGCTGCCGGTGATTTCCGAAGAGGCGCGGGCTGCCCCATGGTCGCAGCGGCGCGAATGGCCGCGCTACTGGCTGGTCGATCCGCTGGATGGCACGCGCGAGTTCATCAAGCGCAATGGCGAGTTCACGGTGAACATCGCGCTGATCGAAAATCACGAGCCTGTGCTCGGCGTGGTGCTGGCGCCGGTGACGGGCGAGCTATACGCCGCCGCACGCGGCGAGGGTGCGTGGCTGCAGCGCCAGGCCGGCGCCGACTGGCAGCGCATCGGCACACGCGGCCTGCCTGAGCCCGCAATGGTCGCGGGCAGCCGCTCGCACGGCGGCTCGGGCGTGGCCTTGCTGCGGCAGCTGATCGGTGACGACTACACATCGGTGTCGCTGGGTTCGTCGCTGAAGTTCTGCTTGGTGGCGCGTGGCGATGCGGACGTCTATCTGCGCCGCGGCGCCACCAGCGAGTGGGATACCGCTGCCGCGCAAAGCGTGCTGGAGGAAGCCGGCGGCGCCGTGCTCGACCTCAACGGCGAGCCGCTGCGCTACAACCGCGGCGATTCGTTGATCAACCCCGAATTCATCGCCGTGGGCGACGTGGCCATTGACTGGAAGTCGCGCCTGCAATCGGCCGATATGGAAGCCTCATGAGCGACGCCAAGCAGCACAGCATGGATGACCTGCTCGCCATCATGGCGCGCCTGCGCGACCCGCAGAACGGCTGTCCCTGGGATGTGCAGCAGGATTTCGCCACGATCGCGCCGTACACCATCGAAGAGGCGTACGAGGTCGCCGACGCGATCGATCGCGAGGATTGGCACGATCTGCGCGACGAACTCGGCGATCTGCTGCTGCAGGTGGTCTTTCACGCGCAGATGGCGCGGGAAAAGGGCTTGTTCGAATTTGCCGACGTGGCCCACGCGATCAGCGACAAGATGCTGCGTCGCCATCCGCACGTGTTCGGCGATGAAAGCTATGACGATCTCGACGCGCAGAAGCAGGGCTGGGAAGACATCAAGGCCGCCGAGCGCGCCGCCAAAGGCGAGCAGCACGACGACAGCGCGCTGGCTGGCGTGTCGCGCGGACTGCCCGAGTGGAAGCGTGCACTGAAGTTGCAGGAGCGCGCCGCCAAGGTTGGATTCGACTGGCCCGACGAGCAGCCGGTGCTGGGCAAGCTGCTGGAAGAAGTGGACGAGGTGCGCGCCGAATTCGCCAACGGCCGCGATCGTCAGCGCCTGCAGGATGAAATTGGCGACGTCTTGTTCGTGATGGTGAATCTGGCGCGCCACGCGGACGTGGATTTTTCGCAGGCACTGCGCCACGCCAATGCCAAGTTCGAACGTCGCTTCCGCACGATGGAGCAGCTGGCGCAAGATGACGGCAAGGGGCTGGCCGAGCACGATCTGGCCGCACAGGAAGCACTGTGGCAGCGCGCCAAGCGGCTGCACGACACGCCCGCCTGAAACCCTTCGGCGCTGCAAAAAAGGAGGCACGGGCTCTGGGGTTCCCGTGCCTCAGGGCATGGCGCTGCCTACCGGCAGTGCCGCTTTTCTTCTTATGCTTTAAGACTTCGGCTGATTGCGGCGCTGTTCCCACTCGCTGCGCATCTTTTCCATGTCGGCGCGCATCTTCGCTGCGTTGGCGAGGTTCTCATCGAGACTCTTGCGCAGCGTGGCAATCGCCTGATCGGGGTTGGCAGGCGCGGCCTGCAGGCGAGCCAGCTGGTGATACACGTAGGTGCGCACGCGCGGGTCCTGCGACTTGGACAGCACGTCGTTGTAGAGCGCCGGCAGCTCCTTGCCGCGGCCGCTTTCGCGGTAGAGGCGTTCCAGCGCGGCGAGATCACCGATCACCGGCGATTCCGGCCCAGCCATGCCGGGGCGGCCGAAACCGGGATGCCCAAAGCCGCCGACACCGGGGCCGCCCATGGGGCCCGGCATGGCGTCATGCGCCATCGGCGCGGTCTTGCCGGCGGGACCCTTGGCGGGCGGCGCCGACGGGGCGTCCTGGGCCACGGCCATCGAGGCCGCGCCGGCGACCATCAGAGCGAATGCGGAGGCGAGCAGTGTCGTGCGTTGCATGGCAGTGGGTCCCCACGTGGTTCGTGAAGTCTCCAGAACGCTAGTGGCCGGCACGCGTTGACGCCCAGGCTATAAACCTTTTCCCG
This sequence comes from Dyella sp. 01L423, assembly GCF_056399945.1. Classification (NCBI taxonomy): domain Bacteria; kingdom Pseudomonadati; phylum Pseudomonadota; class Gammaproteobacteria; order Lysobacterales; family Rhodanobacteraceae; genus Dyella; species Dyella sp. 01L423. The sequence continues at coordinate 399,744 of NZ_JBFTSI010000001.1, forward strand.
CGGGGCGCCATCCAAGCCTTGTCCCGTCAACAAGGAGCACCTCATGCGCCGTCTCATCCTCGCCGTCCTGCTGCTGGCACCGCTGGCGTCTTATGCCGACCAGTGCCAGTACTCGGCCCCGCGTAATCTCACGCTCGACCTTGCCGGCGTACGCGAAGTGCAAGTGGAACTGCGCAGTCACGACCTTCATCTGAGCGGGAGCGACGGCGCCAAGGGCGGCACGGTCACCGGGCGCGCCTGCGCCTCGGATCCGAAGCTGCTGGACGATCTCACCGTGACGCAGCATCGCGAAGGCGATCGTCTCATCGTGGAAGTGGGCGGCCATGAGCGCAGCCACATCTCGTTCGGCTACACCTACACCGATCTGAAACTGGACATGCAGGTACCGTCACAGGTCCCGGTGGTCCTCAACGTGGGTTCGGGCGACGCATGGGTCAGCGGTCTGCAGCGCCTGAGCACCCAGGTCGGCTCCGGCGATGTGCACGTCAGCAAGATTTCCGGTCCCTTCGCCTTGAGCGTCGGCTCGGGCGACATCGATGTGAACGACGTGGGCAGCCTGGATGTGGGCTCGGTCGGCTCCGGCGATCTGAAGATCAGCGGCGTGCGCGGCGATGCGCGCGTGGGCAGCATCGGGTCGGGCGACATCGGCATCCGCGGCGTGGGCGGCAATGTGCGCGTGGATACGCTCGGTTCGGGCGACCTGGTGGTGCACGACGTGCAGGGCGACTTCTCGCTCGGCGCCAAGGGCAGCGGCGACGTGAGCCATTCCGGCATCAAGGGCAAGGTGAGCGTGCCGCGCGATCGCGACGACTGATCAAGCCGTCACTGGGCGCTGGCCAGGTCAACCCAGCCAGCGCATCACCAGATAGACCAGCGGTGCGCATATCAGCAGGAACGGTATCGACACCATGTGCAGCAGCCGCATACCGTGCGGCTGTTTCGCCAGGCGCAAGGCAATCAGGTTCGCGAGCGACCCGATCGCCACGCCAAAGCCGCCGACGTTGACCGCCACCGCCAGCGCCATGGGATCGGGTGCGTGTCGCAACAGCAGCACGGTGGCCGGCACATTGCTGATGACCTGCGATGCCAGGATGCCGCTGGCATAGAGCGTGAGTGGATTTTCCAGGTTGATGCTCGCCAGCGCGCGCTGCACCGGCGCCAGTTCGGCGAAATGCCCCAATCCCAGGAAGATCGCAGCGAACGTCACCAGCAGCAGCCAGTCGATGCGGCGCAGCGTGCCGAACTCCAGCAAGGCAAAAGGCACGATGAGCAGCAGTGCGCCGAGCGCGGCATGGTTGTGTTCCATCATCACGACCATGCTGACCAAGGCCAGCACCGAAAGGATGGCCTGGGAGCTCGACACCGGATGGCCGTCGATATCCTCAGCGTGCAGAATCACGCGGCCGCGCGGCATCCACACCAGCGTGAGCAACAGCACGAGCACAAACATCACGCCGAACGCCGGCAGCATCGCGCGCATGAACTCAAGCAAGGGCAGGTGGGTGTACTGCCACAGCAAGAGGTTCTGCGGGTTGCCGATGGGGCTGAGCGTGGAGCCTGCGTTTACCGCGAGCGCTTCCAGCACCACCGTGCGCATCACCGGCAGGTTCGAGATGCTGCCGATGGCCAGCGTCAGCGGCACCAGCAAAAACAGGCTCACGTCGTTGGTGAGCACCATCGACAGCAAGGCCGTGGTGCTCACCAGCAGCACACCCAGCCCGCGCAGCGAATGCACGCGCTCGATCAAGGCCGCCGCCGCGTGCTGCACCAGCCCGCTGTCGCGGATGCCCTGGATGCAGATCATCAGGCCGAGCAAACCGGCCAGCGTGGGCAGTTGCAGCCAGCGCTGATAGTTGGTGAGCGGACGTGGATCGATGATGGCGAGCACGATCGCCAGCAGCGCAAAGGCAACAAGCAGGCGTTCGTGCCCGAGACGTTTGATCCAGCTTGGCACTCAGCTTTCCCTTAGCAGACGCATCGGCGAGGTGCGGCTGACGCGCGCCGTACCGGCCAGGCCAAGCAGCATCACGACGATGGCCGCCACCAGTGCGGCCAGGAGCAGCGAGCCTAGCGGTGGCACGAAATGTTCGATATGGAAGATCGCGTGGCCCAGCCACATCCCGGTGCCTGCAGCGCCGAACGCGGCGGTGAGTCCGGCCACCAGGCCGAGCAGGGCAAACTCGCACGCAGCCGCCATGCGCAGCTGCGTACGGCGTGCGCCCAGCGTGCGCAGCAAGGCCGCTTCATGGCGACGCTCCTGCGCGCTCGATGCCAGCGCCGCGGCGAGCACCAGCGCACCGGCGAGCAGGCTGAAGCCCAGCACCCAGCGCACCGCGCCGCTCACCTGGTTTACGATCTCGCGCACGCGATCGAGCATCGCATCCACGTCGATCAGGCTGAGGTTGCTGTAATCACGCGAGAGTTGCGCCAGCGATTCGGCGTGGCCGCGCGGCAGGTAGTAGCTGGCGATCCAGGTATGCGGCAGCGAGGCAGCGTGCGCGGGATCGAATACCAGGAAGAAGTTCACCCGGAACGACGTCCAGTCCACTTTGCGGATGCTGCCCACGCGCGCGTCGATGCTGCCTTCGCCCACGTTGAAACGCATCATGTCACCCACCTTCAGGCCATACATGTCGCGCCACATGGTGTCGATGGACACCTCAGCCTGGGCGGGATGATCGCCATGCCACTGGCCGGCAATCACTTCGTTGCTCGGCGGCAGGTCGGCGGCCCAGGACAAGCGCAGCTGGCGGTCTGACCAGTCCTTGGCGCGCTCGTCCTTGAAATGCAGCTGGTCGATCGGCTGGCCATTGATCGCGGTGAGCTTGCCCACGGCCAGCGGCAACATGTTGAGGCGTTCGCCGCCGATGCGCGCGAGCGCCTGTTGGAAGCCCTCGCGCTGATCGTCCTGGAGATTGAGCACAAACCAATTTGGCGTATCGGCCGGCAATTCGCGACGCCAGCCTTCGAGCAGGGCCGGCGCCACGATGGCCAGCAGCAATAGTGCGACGAGTCCGAGACTGAGCGCCGTCGCCTGCAACAGGCTCATGCCGCGACGTCGGGCCAGCGCGGCCAGCCCCAACCGCAGCGCCGGATGCGCGCCTGGCGCGACCCGACGGGCAACCCACAACAGCAGCGCCGAGAGCAGGGCGGCGACGATCGCCACGCCCACCAGGCTCACCGCGAGGATGCCCGCGAGCTTGGCCGAGCCGCTCTGACTCCAGATCAGCAGCAGTGCCACCAGGGCCGGCACCAGATACAGCGCATCGAAACGCCGCACGCGGCGCGCCGCGCTTTCGCGGAACACGGCGACCGGCGGTACCTCGGCGAGACGTGCCAGCGGCGGCAGGGCAAAGCCGGCCAGCACGGCCAGACCCATCACCGCGGCGGCCACCGCAGGCCCCAACGGTAGCGTGGTGGGGATGGCGGAGAACAGCTGGCTGGCGAAACTCCAGGTGATCTGCGCCAGGCCAAGCGCGAGCAAGCCACCGACGATCACGGAAGGCACGGCGAGCAGACCCAGCGTGCCGACCAGCAAGCCAAGCACCTGTCGCCGTGGCGTGCCGAGCGCGCGCAGCAGGGCCACTTCGTTGGTCTTGCGGCGCGCATAGCGCTGTGCAGCGAGCGCGATCGCCACGCCAGCCAGCAGCGCGGACAGCAGCGCCGTGAGGCGCAGGAAGGCGCTGGCGCGGTCGAACGCGCTGCGCATGCGCTCCTGCGTCTGCTCCGGCGTGATCAGCTCCGCACCCTGAGGCAGCGTCTGTGCCTGCACCCACGAACGCCAGTCCTGCACCGGCGACGGCTGCCCGGCGACCAGCAGGCGATGACGCGCACGGCTGCCCACGGCCAGCAGGCCAGCTTGTTCGGCGTCACCGATGTTCATCAGGGCCCGCGGCGCCATGGCGACCAGTTCCCCGCCGTCGGGCAGGCGCACCAGCTCCGCGGCAATGCGCAGGTCGCGCCCACCCAACTGCACGCTGTTGCCCACCTTCAGGCCGAGCGCGACCAGGGCGCGATGATCGAGATAAACCGTGCCCGCCGCCGGCCCATGACCGACGACGGTGCCGCCGGACCCTTGCGACAGTTCCATCGTGCCGCGCAGCGGATAAGCGCTGTCGGTGGCGAGCACATCGAGCAGCTGGCTTTGCTCATGCGCAAAGGCGACGCTGGGGAAGCTGGCGCCGCGGGTGGCCTGCAGGCCGCGCTCGCGCGCCTGCTCCGCATAGTTGGCCGGCAGCGCCTGCGGTGCGCTGATGCCGACGTCGCCGCCGATCAATTCCGCTGCGCTGGCGAGTACGCCGCGTTCCATGCGCTCGGCCAGCGTGGCGACCACGCCCAGCGCAACCACAGCCAGCACCAGCGATGCACCCAGGGTGCGCAGCTCGGGCAAATGCCATTCGCGCCGCAGGCTGCGCAGGGAGAGCGTGAGCAGCCTCATGCGTACTGACTCGTCATGGCGCCACCGCCGCCGGCGCGCGCGGCGTTACCAGCACGCGGCCACTGTCCAGCGTCACCTGGCGTGAGCAGCGGGCGGCGAGCTTGGGATCGTGCGTCACCAGCACCAGGGTGGTCTGATGATCGTGGTTGAGCGAGAACAGCAGATCGCAGACGTGTTGCCCGGTGCGTTGATCGAGGTTGCCCGTGGGTTCGTCGGCAAACAACAGGCGCGGGCTGTTCACGAAAGCGCGGGCGATGGCCACGCGTTGTTGCTCGCCGCCCGAAAGCTGGGCCGGATAGTGGCGTCGGCGGGCGCTCAGCTCGACGGCCTCCAGCGCTTCGCGGGCACGGGCGCGGGCATCGTCGCGTCCTTCCAGCTCCAGCGGCAGCATCACGTTTTCTTCGGCGGTCAGCGCGGGCAGCAAGTGGAACGACTGGAACACGAAACCCACCAGCCGGCGGCGGATATCCGCGCGCGCCTCTTCATCCATGCGCTCAAGCGCATGGCCGTCGAGCGCGATCTGGCCGCTCGATGCCGTATCCAGGCCGGCCAACAGGCCGAGCAGGGTGGTCTTGCCCGAGCCCGAGGCGCCGACGATGGCGAAGCTCTCGCCTTCGCGCACTTGCAGCGACACGCCGGTGAGAATGTCGAGCCGGCCCTCGGGGCCTTGCACCGACTTGCTAACATCGATCGCGTCCAGCAGGACACCCTTGGAGTCTGTTGATGGACTCTTGGATAAAGCGGAGGCATTACCACTCATGCGTCGTTTCCTATGTTGCCTGGTCGTGCTGTGGGGTGCCGTCGTCGGCACCGCCCAGGCGGCCCCGTCGAAAACCGTACTCGTGCTGGGCGACTCGCTGTCCGCTGCACACAACATCCCGGTCGAGGCCGGCTGGGTCCATTTGCTCGGCGACCGTCTCACCAAGATGGAGCCGGGTTGGACGGTGGTCAATGCCAGCATCAGTGGCGAAACCTCGTTGAGTGGTCGAAATCGCCTGGCGGCGTTGCTGGAGAAGACGAAGCCCGCGGTGCTGGTGATCGAACTGGGCGCCAACGATGGCCTGCGCGGCCTGCCGCTGGCCCAGCTGAAGGACAACCTTGCGGCCATGATCGACGCCGGCCAACAGGCGCATGCGCGCGTCCTGCTGTTAGGGATCGAGCTGCCGGTGAACTACGGCCCGCAATACCGCGACGGCCTGCGCACCATCTACGCCGACCTGGCCAGGACCCGGAACACCGCCCTGGTGCCCTTCCTGCTGGATGGCGTGGCGCTCAAGCCCGAGCTGATGCAGGACGACGGCCTGCATCCGGTGGCTGCCGGCGAGCCGATGGTGCTCGACAACGTGTGGAAGGGACTGGCGCCACTGTTGCGTTAGCGTGAGGATAATCACAACCGCGTGTGAACCGGGGCCCTGTTCTTTCACGTGACCCTCACGACGCCGGTCGTTAGCTGTTCACCTTTGTGAAATCAGCTTCAGGAGGTACGGATGAGCTCGCGCGACGAACAGGCAGGACTAATCCTTCTGGTCGAAGACAACCGCCAGATCGCTGAAATGGTCGGCGAATTTCTCGAGCGGCGCGGCTATTCGGTGGACTATGCCGCCGATGGCGTCAGCGGTCTTCATCTGGCCGTTTCCAACAGTTACGACGTGGTCGTCCTCGACCTGATGTTGCCGGGCATGGATGGCCTGGACGTATGCCGCAAGCTTCGCCGCGATGCCAAGAAGTCCACGCCGGTGCTGATGTTGACCGCGCGCGACACGCTGGAAGACAAGCTGGTCGGTCTTGAGGCCGGCGCCGATGATTACCTGGTGAAGCCCTTCGAGGTACGCGAACTGGAAGCACGCCTGCGTGCACTCATTCGCCGCGACCGTCGCCAGGTCTCCACCGAAATCCTCACCGTGGGCGATATGACGCTCGATACGGCCACGTTGCGCCTCGTGCGCGGCGGGCAGGAGCTCACCGTCTCGCCGATTGGCTTGAAGCTGCTGGCCATCCTGATGCGCGAATCGCCGCGCGTGGTCAGCCGGCGCGATATCGAGCGCGAGATCTGGGGCGACACGTTGCCCGATTCGGACACCCTGCGTTCCCATCTCTACAACCTGCGTCGCGTGATCGACAAACCCTTCGACCGCCCCCTGCTGCACACCATCCACTCCGCCGGATATCGCCTTGCCGATCTCGAGTCGGAGGTGGCATCTGCCTCGCAGCCGGCATGATCGCGCAAGCATGAGTTGATTATGGCCAGCAGGGGTAGTGCACAGCCCGCGCGGGCGTTCCGCCGCGGGCTGTATCATCGACGCATGGCGATCATTTTTGGCTTGCAACTGCTGGCCATCGTGATCGTGTGCCTGATGGGCTTGTACAACGTCGCTCCCGTGAGCGCGGTGCTGGTGCTCATCGTGATCATCAGTGCGCTCTCCTGGTTCGCGGCACGGCGCCAGTGGGCGCCGGTGAGTCGGCTTGCCCAGGCCGTCAGCGACTGGGACGAACAACCCACCGGCCTCGATGGCTGGCGCCCGGACCAATTGCCGCGACGCACCGACGCCGACGTCGCCACGCTGGCCAGCAGCCTCTACGGATTCGCCAATCGCATTGCCGGCTACAACCAGCGCGAGCGGAATTTCACGCGCGATGCGAGCCATGAACTGCGCAGCCCGCTCACGGTGATCAAGATGTCCGCCGATATGCTCGCCGACGATGCGTCGCTGGGCGAATTCGGCCAGCGCTCGGTGCAACGCATCAAGCGTTCCACGCGCGAAATGGAAGCATTGGTGGAGGCGCTGCTGATCCTTGCCCGCGAGTCCGACAACGGACTGACCGAGGAGGATTTCGTCGTCAACGACGTGATCCGCCACGAGTTGCCCGACGTGATGGAAATGCTGGAAGGGCGCCCCATCAGCATCGAACTCGAAGAGCCGGCGCGTTTCGTGTTGCACGGTTCGCCGCGCGTATTCGCGGTGTTGTGCTGGCAACTCATCCGCAATGCCTGCCAGCAGGCGGAGGGCGGCACGGTGGTGATTGCCGTGTTGCCGGGTGTGGTGACGGTGTCGCATCGCGGCGAGGCCTTGCCGTCCCAGGGCGCGAATCGTCACGGCTTTGAATTGGCCATCGCGCAGCGCATCAGCGAGCGATTCCATTGGCCGCTGGAACTGCAGACGCGCGAAGGGCGTCGTCACATCGCGCGTATTCGTTTTCCGGAGTCCACGCCGGCGTCGGCGTAGGGCTCGTGCAGAAGTAACGCAGACCTTGCAGGTACAGTCCAGCCGCGCCTGCTTTCGTCATTCCGGCGCAGGCCGGAATCCAGTGACTTCAGTCCACAAAGTTCGTCGCTAAGCTGAGGACCGGGGCTCTGGATGACCAGCCATCCGGCTGTTGAAGAGCGCCTCCGGCCTACGCCGGAATGACGGCAGACTATCGTCGAGGCAAGTCGTGCCTTCCTTGGAAGGGAAGGCACCGAAGTAACTTACTGCTTGAGCGACGAACTCACTGCAAACTCGCAACCCGTCTTCGCCTTCACGTCATCCAGCGTGACGCCATCGTGCAGTTCGATCAGCGTGATGCCCTTGCCCTTTTCCACCGAGAACACGCACAAGTCGGTGATGATCAGGTCTACGCATTCCTTGCCGGTGATGGGCAGGTCGCACTGGTTCTTGATCTTGGGCGTGCCGTCTTTGGCGGTGTGTTCCATCAGCACGACGACGCGCTTTACACCACTGACCAAGTCCATTGCGCCGCCCGGCCCCTTGACCATCTTGCCCGGCACCATCCAGTTGGCGATGTCGCCGGTGCACGACACTTCCAGGCCGCCGAGGATCGACAGATCCACATGGCCGCCGCGGATCATCGCGAACGACTCGGCGCTGGAGAAGAAGCTCGAGCCGGGCAGGGCGGTGATGGTCTGCTTGCCGGCGTTGATCAGATCCGGGTCGACGTGCGCATCGTCCGGGAACGGGCCGATGCCGAGCAGGCCGTTTTCCGACTGCAGGGTGACGTCCATGCCCGGCGGAATGTAATTGGCCACCAGGGTCGGAATGCCGATACCCAGGTTCACGTAGAAGCCGTCCTGCAATTCCTTCGCGGCGCGCTGCGCCATCGCGGTGCGGATCGGGCTTTCCTTGCCGGTATTGGCGCCGGCGATGGTGCGGAACTCGATGCGCTTTTCGTACGACGGCCCCTGGATGACGCGGTCGACGTAGATGCCCGGCACGTGCACGTTGTTCGGATCGAGCGTGCCCACTTCCACCAGTTCTTCCACCTCGGCCACGCAGACTTTGCCGCAGGTGGCGATCATCGGATTGAAGTTGCGCGCGGTCTCGCGGAACACCAGGTTGCCCAGGCGATCGCCCTTCCAGGCCTTCACGATCGACACGTCGGCGTGGATCGCTTCCTCAAGCACGTATTCCTTGCCGTTGAACGACTTGGTTTCCTTGCCCTCGGCCAGCTTGGTGCCGAACGCGGTGCGGGTGTAGAAACCCGGGATGCCGGCACCGCCGGCGCGCAGCTTCTCGGCCAGCGTGCCTTGCGGCACCAGGTGCAGTTCCAGTTCCCCGGCCAGCACCTGGCGCTCGAATTCCTTGTTCTCGCCTACGTAAGAGGCATACACGCGCTTGACCTGGCGGGTCTTGAGCAGCGGACCCATGCCGAAATCATCCACGCCGGCGTTGTTGCCCACGATGGTGAGCCCCTTGGTGCCGGCGGCCAGCAGCGCGCCGATCAGGTTCTCGGGAATGCCGCACAAGCCGAAGCCGCCGGCGGCGATCGTCATGTCGTCGAACAGCAGGCCGTCGAGGGCTTGCGCTGCGCTTGCATAAACCTTGTCCATTGCGATGCCTTCTTGCAGGGGAGAGCCAGCTGCCAAGGATACGACGGATTGGCGACCGCTTATGCAGGGCGAACGTCGCAAGGGGTGCGGATGGCGCTGTATAGCCATTTGTCTCGTGACGGCGACGATCTCGGCCAGGGTTTCGCAGGGTGCTTGACCCATGACGATTACGCGTGTAAACATAATTGCAATTACACGCGTAAACGGTGATGTATGGCAGTGAGCGAAGCCGAGGCAATCATCATGGAGGTGCTGTGGCGCTCATCGCCGCGCAGCGCCGAGGACATCCTGGCCGAGGTCGGCCCGCAACAAGACTGGCAGGAAGGCACCGTCAAGTCCTTGCTCAATCGCCTGTTGAAGAAGAAAGCGGTGAAGGCCGAGCGCGATGGCCGCCGCTACCTCTACGCGCCGCGACTAACGCGCGAGCAATACGTGTCGCAGGAGAGCAAAGGCCTGCTTGATCGCCTGTTCGGTGGCCGGGTGGCACCGCTGGTCGCGCACTTCTCCGAGCAGCGGAAGCTGTCGAAGAAAGACATCGCGGAGTTGAAGAAGCTGCTGCAGGAGCTTGACGATGAGCAGTCCTGACTGGCTATCCCACGGCTGGCTGGCGACGCTGGCATTCACCCTCGGCCTGGGCGCGGTAGCGCTGCTGCGCCATGGGTGCCGCCGAGTGTTCGGCGCCCAACTGGCCGCGCTGCTGTGGGTGCTGCCACCGCTGGCGGTTCTCGTCGCATGCCTGCCGCATTCAGCAACGGCGCCGATGACAGATCTTCCGCCCGTAGTGGTACAGATCACGACTACGCCCACACCGTTGATCAGCGTTGCGCACACACCCGGGCAGGAGCGAGGGCTTTCCTGGCTCGTCGCCATGACATGGCTGGCTGGCACGCTTGCAGCGTCGCTGGTGGCAGTCGCCGCGCAGCGACGTTATCGACGTCGCCTGCATGGCGCATCGCCGATGCTCGGCACCACTCTGCCGTGGCCCGTGCTGCAGGCGTCGCACGCGGACATGGGACCGGCGCTGGTGGGTGCATGGCGCCCGCGCATCGTGCTTCCGCCGGATTTCGAGCATCGCTACGAACCTGCGGAACGTGCGTTGATCCTTGCGCACGAAGCGATGCATGCGCGCCGACGCGACGGTTGGTCGTGTCTTATCGGGCAAGCCGTGGCGTCGCTGTTTTGGTTCCATCCCATGGCGTGGTGGGGACTGCGCGCGCTGCGCCATGACCTGGAGCTGGCCTGCGATGCCGCCGTGCTCAAGGCCAACGATGCGCCGCGCGCGCTCTACGCCCGCGCCATGCTCAAGACACAGGCCACCGGTGCGCTGTTGCCGGTGGGCTGCAGTTGGTCGTCACGACATCCCATCACGGAGAGAATTGTCATGTTGAAGCGGATTCAACCGGGCCATGCCCGGCGTTTGGCTGGTCGAATGAGCGTGGGCCTGCTGGCCACGGCATTGTCTGCGGTGGTGTATGCGGCGACAGGGCAGGAAGCTGGCGCCTACCACCCGGGCAAGGACATCGTGACCGAAGCACTGAAGGGCGCGCGTCCGGCACAAGATGCGCTGGCGTCTTCGACCAGCCGCCCGTCGGGCAATCCCGCGGGCAATGCGGCACTGGGATTGCCGGAGCCCGACAGCGGCGCGTTCGGCGCGGCGATCAAGCGGCTCGAGATCGCCGAAGGCGGTCACGTGCTGGTCACGCTCGCCGACGCTCACGGCGCGGTGGCGGGGCACCTGGATCTTGAAATGCATCCGGTCGAGCAGATCGGCGGCGTCGGCTGGTCGTGCTATAGCACCGACATTCCCAACGTGCAGCAGCTTGCCGCGACGTGCAGCTATCTGCCCGGTTTCGCCGGCAAGAACAAAGTGGATCTGATGTCGGTGGACCGTTTCACCTTCGACCTGGCGCTTTCCATCAACGGCCAGCAGGTCGACAAGGCCAGCAAGCTCTGCCTGCGCAAGAACGAGCCCTACCGCTTCAGCCATGTGCAGGATGCCGCGCATGCACCCGTCCAGGGCACGGTGAGCGTGCAAGCCATCGAGGGCGGGCAGGTGGAAATCCAGAGCGAGCTGGCCGGCGGCGTCATCCGGGAGCCCGTCCACCCCAAGCTGCACTCGCTTCCCGGCCAGACGGCCACGATCCAGATAGGCGAGAAGATCGGTGGCGACCATCCGCAGGACCACACGGTGAAATTGGATATCACCGCGACACCCGGCTGCGCGTAAGCGGATAGCCCGCCATACGGCAGCGTCTCGTCAGGGGCGCTGGCTATACTCCCCGCCAACGAGGTGGGGAGTGTCGTCCGTGAAGTTCAGCCGTCTTATCGTCGCCATCGCGGCGCTGGGCATCGTGTCCACGAGCCAGGCGGCATCGCCGGTGTTGGTGATCCATGGCGGCGCCGGCGTCATCAGGCGCGAGATGAGCCCGGCCAAGGAAAAGGCCATACGTGCGGCGCTGACGCAGGCGCTGCAAAGCGGCTACACCCAGCTGAAGGCAGGCAAGACTGCAGTCGATACCGTATCAGCGGCTATCACGGTGCTGGAGGACGACCCCAACTTCAACGCGGGGAAGGGTTCGGTTTTCACCCACGACGGCAAGAATGAAATGGATGCCGCCATCATGAACGGCTTCACGCTCGAGGCCGGCTCCATCGCCGGCGTGCATCGGGTAAAGAACCCCATTTTGCTGGCGCGCGCGGTGATGGAGAAATCCCAGCACGTGATGATGGTGGGCGATGGCGCCGAGGAATTCGCCAAGCAGGTCGGCATCACCTTGGTTGATCCGTCCTACTTCCGCACCGAAGAACGCTGGCAGCAGTTGCAGAAGGCGCTCAAGGAAGACGCCAACGATGAGAAGCATTCGGACGTGGAGACGGCCAAACACTTCGGCACGGTCGGTGCCGTTGCGCTGGATGCGCAAGGTCATCTGGCCGCCGGGACATCCACGGGCGGCATGACGGACAAGCGCTGGGGGCGCGTCGGAGACTCGCCGATCATCGGCGCCGGCACCTATGCCAACTCCGGCTGTGCGGTGTCAGGCACGGGCTGGGGCGAGTACTACATCCGCACCGTGGCCGCGCACGAGATCTGCATGCGCGTGACGCAGATGCGCGTGCCGCTGCGTCGTGCTGCGGCCGAGGTGATCAATCAGGAAATCCCGTCGATGGGTGGCAATGGCGGCGCCATTGCGCTGGATGCGAACGGCACGGTCAGCATGCCCTTCAACACCGATGGCATGTACCGCGGCTGGATTGGCGCCGATGGTGTGCCGCACGTGGCGATCTATGGCGATGAGGCTGACGGCACGTCGGAACCGTTGCCGGCGGATGCGGCTTCTGCGTCCCAGCCCTAATGCTCCGCTCCGCAGGGCAGGATCGTTCCTGGGAGCAGGGTTTCTAGAATTTACCGCACCGTGATTTGCCCTCACCGTCATTCCGGCGAAAGCCGGAATCCAGCGACTTCATGTGAGGTTGGAAAGGCACTGGATTCCGGCTTTCGCCGGAATGACGGTGAGGGACAGGCAGCGACCGAGAAACGGTACGGCTTGGTTCTTATTCTTCGTTGTCCGGACGCTCTCGCACCGGATGCTTGCTGAGCTTGCGCTGCAGCGTGCGGCGATGCATGCCCAGGCGGCGGGCCGTTTCGGAGATATTGCCGTCGCACTCGGTGAGCACGCGCTGGATGTGTTCCCACTCCAGGCGACGCAGGGCCAGCGGCGCTTCCGGCGCGTCGATCACATCGTCTTCGCTGGCGTTGGTATCGCCGTCGAGCAGGGCGCGCACCACGGCATCGGCATCCACCGGCTTGGCCAGGTAGTCGTGCGCGCCGCGCTTGATCGCTTCCACTGCCGTGGCAATAGAGGCGTAACCGGTCAACAGCAGCACGCGGATTTCCGGCACCAATGCCTGCAATTCGGGGATCAGGCGCAGGCCGTTCTCTTCGCCCAACTTGAGGTCCAGCACGCAGTAGCGGGGCTGGTGGCGGCGGGTGAGCGCGCGGGCCTCGTCGGCGTTGCTGGCGGTGATCACTTCGAAGCCGCGGGAACTGAGCGCGCGGGCCAATACACGGGCAAACGTGGCGTCGTCATCGACAATCAGTAGTTGCTGGTCACTCATCTTGCTCTCCTCGGCGCAGTGCCGATGCGTGCATTTTCGCCGCTGCGACAAGGCATTCACATGTGGCCATCTGCCACTGTGGCTATCCGCCGCAGCCGATTATGGCGCGGCAATCACCGCGAGCGGCAGACGCAGGCGCATCTGGGCGCCATGACCGGTATTGAGCGCGATCAGCTCACCAGCCAGGCGCTCGGCGGTGGCCTCGGCCAGGGCTAGGCCGATGCCCAGTCCGCTCTGCTTGTGCGAGCGACCGAGCTCGGATAATTCGCCGGTGGGATCGGCAAAGCCCGGGCCGTGGTCGGCCACGATCAGCTCGAGCCAGCCGTCATCGCGGCGCACGGTGAGGGCGACCGCCTGGGATTGATTGATCGCCGATGCGTCTGCCGCGTTGTTCAGCAGGTTGAGCAAGGCGTGACGCAGGCCGGGTGGCGTACGCAGCACGGTGCGCGCGGCCTCCTGGTCCAGGGCCAGGGCCAGGTCGGCTTCCGGGCGCAGCAGCTGGAAGCGTTCCAGGCAGCCATGGATGAACTTGTCGACGGTGAGCTGCTCGGGCTCCTGCGACAGCTGCGCCTTGCCGAACGCCACCATCTCGCGAAGGATGGTGCGGCAGCGATCCACCTGGCCTTCGAGCAATTCGAGATCCTCGGCAAGCGCCGTGTCGCCGGCGTGCTCGCGGCGCAGTTCGGGCAACAAGGTGCGCATCGTCGACAGCGGCGTGTTGAGTTCGTGCGCGGCGCCGGCGGCCTGCGTGGCGATGGCGAGGATGCCTTCATCGCGCAGCGCGCGTTCGCGCACCTTCTGCATCTCCATTTGCTGCAGGCGTGCGGCGCGGGCCAGCCGGTTGATGAAGAAACCCAGCAGCACGGCCATGATCACGAAGTTCACGCCCATGCCCAGTACGTGCAACGAGAAGCCGCTGGTGGAATGCATCGGTACAGGCAGCGGCACGTACCAGGACAGCAGCACCGCATAAGCTGCGCCGACTAGAGCTGCGACAACCAGCACTGCGTTGACGGTCAGCGCCGCCGCGCTCAGTGCGATCGGTATCAGCAGCAGGGTGATGAACGGGTTGCTCGCGCCGCCGGTGAAATGCAGCAGGTAGCCGAGCACCAGCGTGTCCACGCCCACGTGCACGATGGTTTCCCACTGACGGATGGGCCAGGGCTGGGTGAGGCGCCAGGCAGCGAACATGGCGAACACGGCCAGCAGCCCGATGCCCACCATGAGCGGCAGCAGCGGGATATCCATATGCATCCACAGCGCACATACCAGCACGGCGGTGCTCTGGCCGGCGATGGCGCAGATGCGCAGCCAGGCGAGGCTGCGGAACAGGGTGCGGGGGCCGATGCGTTGCTGGGTGGAGGCGCGTTTCATGCCGGCGATGTTAGCCGGTTTGGGCCATCCGCCTGGCGTGGGGGCTGGTCGCTGCGTCACTTTGCGCCGGAGCAGCCGCCCATGAAAACTCGCCCCGACGAGCGGGGCGAGTGGCGTTGGATCAGACTTCTTCGCTGTGCACGGCCGGCAGCGGCGTATGCACTTCAGCGTGACTGCGCGAGAGCTTGTTCATCAGCGGCAGCATGACCACGGCGATCACCGTGCAGGCAATGCCCACGAAACCGAGCTTGTTGAACAGGCTGACGTAGATGTTGAGCGACTCGACCGGGCTGCTGATGTTCTCTGGCATCGCGGCGATATT
The DNA here is from genome assembly GCF_056399945.1 of Dyella sp. 01L423. Taxonomy (NCBI): domain Bacteria; kingdom Pseudomonadati; phylum Pseudomonadota; class Gammaproteobacteria; order Lysobacterales; family Rhodanobacteraceae; genus Dyella; species Dyella sp. 01L423. The sequence goes on from NZ_JBFTSI010000001.1 coordinate 414,819, forward strand.
GGCCACCACACTGCCCAGGTACTGCGAAATACCCACGGCCACGTAGTAGGCGCCCATCATGAAGCCGCCCATGCGTGCCGGCACGTAGCGGGCAATCATGGCCAGGCCCAGGCCGCTCACCAGCAGTTCGCCCAGCGAGTAGAAGCCATAACCCCAGACCATCGTCCACGACGACACCTGGCCGTCGACGGCGCTCATGGCGCCCAGGCCGTACATGAAGAAGCCCACGGCCACCGCGGCGAAGCCGAGCGCGAACTTGAACGCCACCGACGGGTCCTTGCCCACGCGGCCGAGGCCGTTGTACATCAGCACCAGCACCGGGCTCAGCAACACGATCCAGATCGCATTGAGGTTCTGGTACTGCTCGGGAATCCAGTTGAAGAGGTGGACGCCGAACACGTCGAACGAGAGGTTCACGTTCTTCTGCGCGAACAGGTTCAGCGAGGTCGCCATCTGCGCGTAGAAGATGAAGAAGAAGATCGTCTGCACGGTGAGCACCAGGGCGGCAATCAAGCCCGCACGCTCACCCTTGCCGGCGTTGCGGATCAGGTGCACGAAGATGCCCAGGATCACGATGCCGGCGAGGTAGACGCAGATCTTGGCGGCGAGCAGGCTCTGCAGGATGAAGGCCGCCACCACCACCAGCACCAGCGACGCGCCAAGCAGGGCCAGCACGCGCTTGGCCTGCACCGGCTGTTCGTCCGGCGGCGACCCGATATGGGCCAGCGTGCGATGCATCAGCGAGTAGTTGATCAGACCAAGCACCAGGCCTACGGCGCACGAGCCGAACGCGGTATGCCAGCCCATCGCATCGCCGTAATGCGCGCCCACATAGTCGCGGATCCAGGGCGTGGCCGTCATGGACACCATCGAGCCGACGTTCACCGCCATGTAGTAGATGGTGAATGCGCTATCGATACGCACGTCGTCGCCCTCGTAGATCTTGCGCACGAGGTTGCCGGCATTGGGTTTGAAGAAGCCGTTGCCGACGATGATCACGCCCAGCGACATATAGGTGAGCGTCGGGTTATTCGACGGAATCCACAGCATCGCGTAGCCCAGCGCGAGCACGACGGCGCCGGTCACCATGGTGCGACGGGTGCCGATGAGCTTGTCGCCGACCCAGCCGCCGATCGCGGGCGTGGCGTAGATCAGGGCAGCGGCCGCGCCCCACACGAGGTTGGCCTTGGTATCGATGAAGCCCAGCTTCTTCATCATGTAGGTGACCATCAACACCTGCATGCCGTAGAAGCCGAAGCGCTCCCACATCTCGATCAGGAAGACCGTATAGAACGACTTGGTCTGGGAGACCGGCGGATTCTGGATTGCCATTCAATTGTCCGTACTGCGGTTCTGACAACGGCCGCACGAGGCAGCCGGCTCGCGTAACCCCTAACGGGTCACAAAGTGGGCAAGCGTAACCCAACATTCATTCAGGCGACGTTGCGCTGCCGCATGAAGAAACCTGCGATCTGCCCGCCCGTCGGGCGATATGGCAAAATCGAGGTCTTATGCCCGTCGAGCACGGGCGCGGCCCTGCCGCAATCTCACAGAGGACGACACCATGGCCGCTACCGGCTTCCGCGGGCCCCGGCAAATCTGGAACGCCTTCAAGTGGTCCATGAAAGGACTGCAAGCGGGTTGGCGCCACGAGGCCTCGTTCCGCATGGAGGTAGGCATCGCCGTGGTCCTGGTGCCGCTGGGCCTGTGGCTGGGCAACGGCGCGCTGGAAAAGATCGCCCTGATCCTGCCGCCGGTACTGGTGCTGTCGGCCGAGCTGCTCAATTCGGCGGTGGAGGCGGTGGTGGACAAGGTCAGCCCCGAATTCCACGAGCTGGCCGGCCGCGCCAAGGACATGGGTTCGGCGGCGGTATTCCTGCTGCTGACCATGACGGCGTTGAGCTGGGGCCTGATCCTGTGGCCGCGCTGGGCCTGAGATCCCCGTTCGTATGCTCAATGCCCTGACTTGGCGTCCTTGACCTGTTCGGCAGCGCCGACCGAAACCGTGCCGGTCCACAGCGCGTCACGCGTCTTGAAGTATCGGTCGGGCTTCCAACGCCAGTCGGCGTAGAAATCACGGCTGCTGCATCCGATCACCGGCACGCCTTCGATCGTAGGCCCTGCGCACGCAGGCGCGGGGCCGCCGGCGCCGACCGTTTTGACGTCGGCGCCCAGATAGAAATCCATCGTCTCGAGGCGTGCCATGCGCAGCTCATGGACCATGCGCGGCTTGGCGGCGGGATCGCCATAGCTGGCGTACAGCGTGTCGTACGTTGCTCTGGCGCGCTCGCGTTGGGCGTCGTCCAGCTTGGCCCAGATGGCGTCGCGAGTCGCGACGAATTGGGGGTAATTTCGCTCGGCCGCGACGGCCACCCAGGCATAGGCAGTCACCGGATCCTGATCGACGCCTTCGCCGTTGAGATACATCAGGCCGATGCTGAGCTGCGAGAGCTTGTCCGCATAGCGAGCGCCCTCGAGGAACCATTTCATGGCCTTGGCGTAGCTGCCCTCGGCGTAATAGCGCATGCCGGCATACTCGCCCATCTGGTCCGGGTGGCCCCAGGTGGACGAGCGATTCATCGCGGCCAGGATGTGCCGGGACAGAGCGTCATCCATCGTGGCTTCCGCCGCGTTCGCGGTGATGCCGTACATCAGGGTCAGGGCCAGCAGGCCCCCGCGTAGCATGTGCTGCATGGCGCTCGTCTCCTGCGATGGCCTGGTGCAACGTCCCCGCGCCGAAAGCCTCCTCCGGGCGTCGGCATGGTATCCGGCCGCCGTCATCGGCAAGTGAAGACGCCATTGATTGCGCCGGTCATGGCGGGGTGTTGCAATGGGCCCTCCACCGGATTGGAGCACCCCCATGAAACTTCTTCGTGTCCTCGCTTTGCTGTTGGTCGCCGCCGGCCTCTCGGGCTGCGGATATAACGCGATCCAGCGCCAGGACGAGTCGGTGAAGGCGGCCTGGTCTGAAGTGCTCAACCAATACCAGCGTCGCGCCGATCTGGTGCCCAACCTGGTCAACACGGTGAAGGGCTACGCCCAGCACGAAGAGCGCGTGCTCACCGAAGTCACCAATGCGCGCGCCAAGGTGGGCAGCACCCAGCTGACCACCGACGATCTGAACAACCCCGAGAAGCTCAAGCAGTTCCAGGCGGCGCAGGGTGAGCTGTCCAGCGCGCTGTCACGCCTGATGGTGGTGAGCGAAAACTACCCGAACCTCAAGGCGGACGGCCTGTTCCAGAACCTGCAGGCGCAGCTGGAAGGCACCGAGAATCGCATCACCGTGGCGCGCAACCGCTACGTGAAAGAAGTGCAGGATTACAACTCGATGATCCGCACCTTCCCCAACAATCTCACCGCGAAGATGTTCGGCTATCAGGTCAAGGCGAACTTCTCGGTCGAGAACGAGAAGGCCATTTCCACGGCGCCGACGGTCGACTTCGGCAGCCCGGCGCCCGCTGGCTCGGCGCATTGACGTGACCGGGCGCATGGCGCGCCTGCTGCTCGCGCTGTCGGTGGCCTTGCTGCCGCTGGCGCTGCTGCATGCCGACGAAACCGTTCCCACGCTCACCCGGCATGTCACCGACCTCACCGGCACGCTCACGCCGCAGCAGGTCGATCAGCTCGATGCACAGCTGGTGTCGCTGGAAAAGACCAAGGGCGCCCAGCTGGTGGTGCTGATGGTGCCCACCACCCAGCCGCAGGACATCGCGGAATATTCGCTGGCGGTGGCGGAAGCCAACAAGATCGGCCGCAAGGGCACCGACGACGGACTGCTGTTGCTGGTGGCCAAGAACGATCGGCGCGTGCGCATCGAAGTGGGCTATGGGCTGGAAGGCGCCGTGCCCGATGCGGCCACGGCGCGCATCATTCGCGAATACATCGCGCCGAAATTCCGCACCAACGACTACTTTGGCGGCATCAACGACGCCATGGGCGCGCTCACCCAGCTCGTCAACGGCGAGGCGCTGCCGCCGCCGGTGGAGAGTGCCAATCACGAGCGCCGTCGTGGCATCGACTTTGGCCACGTCCTGTTGATCGGCGCGTTCGCGGCCTTTTTCCTGCGCAGCGTCTTGGGTCGCACGACCGTCTGGTTGCGCACGCCGATAGGTGCGGCGATCACCGGCGGTCTCGTGTGGTTGCTGGCCGCATCGCTGGGCGCAGGCATTTTTGGCGCGCTCATCGGTGGTGTGCTGATGCTGCTGCCAGGGGGAGGAGGGCGCTCCATCGGCGGCGGTGGTTGGGGCGGCTTCGGCGGTTTCGGTGGTGGCGGTTTTGGTGGCGGTGGTGGTTTTGGCGGCGGCAGCGGCGGAGGCGGCGGCTTCAGCGGAGGCGGCGGCAGTTTCGGCGGTGGCGGTTCATCGGGGAGCTGGTGACATGTCGCGCACACAACGTCTGCTGATGAATCTGTTCGATGGCTGGTTCCAGCTGCGCCGGCGCTTTCCCAAAAGCCTGCTCGACGAAATGGCAGGCGCGATCGCGCAAGGCGAGCGCGATCATCGCGGCGAGGTGTGCTTTGCCGTCGAATCGCGATTGACGCCTGGAGCCGTATTTGCCGGCATGACGGCCGAACACCGCGCGCGGCAAGTGTTCGCCCAGCTGCATGTGTGGGACACCCAGCACAATAGCGGCGTGCTGTTTTACGTGTTGATGGCGGAACACCGCGTGGTGATTCTCGCCGACCGCGGCGTGGCGGCCGCTGTCGCGCCATCCGAGTGGGATGCGATTCGCGATCACATGCTGGCGCGTTTCGCTCGCGGTGAGTGGCGGCCCGGTTGTCTGGATGGCATTGCAGAAGCGCATGCGTTGCTGCTTCGGCATTTTCCGGGCAACGACAAGGATGCGCCGGACGAATTGCCGGATAGGCCGGTGCTGCTGTAATTGTCGTGCGAACGGCGCAAGGCGGGTCGCGCACAAGTGCGCTCCTACAAGGTTGCTAGGCCCGTGCAGGAGCGCACTTGTGCGCGACCGCAGGGCTTCGGTCGACCACTCCCTCGCCCCTCGCCAATGCAAAAAAAAAGCGGGCCCGAAGGCCCGCCTTTTTCGAAGTACCGCACTCTTTCGAGCTTAGAACTTCTGGTTGTACGACACGTAGAAGTAACGGTCGATGTCGAACGCCGGGTTGTACGGCGCGCTGCCGGTACCCGAGGTGGTCACCGAGTAGTAGTACGGGCCCTTCTTGTTGAAGATGTTGTTCACGCCAACGGTGAACACGCCCTTCCAAGGAGCCGTGTAACGGAACTGTGCGTCGTTGAACGCGACCGAACCCTTCTGGCTCATGCCATAAGTGCCCCACCACGGATTGGTGTAATCCGGCGAGGAGCACTCGACGGTCGCGGTGTAGCAGCTGTCCTTCAGGCCGGCGTAGTAACGCACCGTCCAGCTGGCGCCGAACTGCTTATAGTCCCAATCCACCTGCAGGTTCGAACGCAGACGGTACATGCCGTCTTCGCCCGTGCCGCCGGCAGTGCCGCCCGACATGAAGCCAACCAGATCCTGCGGCGTCGCGCCCGGACCGCTGACCACTTCGTACTTGGTCAGGTAGGTGCTGTCCGAAGCGATGCGGAAGCGGCCGAACGAGGTTTCCGGCAGACGGTAGTGGATACCGACGTCATAGCCTTCGGTCTTCAACGTACCCAGGTTGGCCAGGCCTTCGTTGAGCGAGGAGATCGAGCCTGCCACGAGGTTCGAGGTCGCCGTCGGCGTGCGCTGGAAGTTGTTGCAGAAGTTCTGGTCGTTGTTGATGTAGCAATAGTCGACGATGTTCTGCGCCAGCACCGACGAGATGATGTTCTTCACGTAGATGTTGTAGTAGTCGACCGTGAAGTCCAGGCCTTCCACGTAGTGCGGGCTGTAGACCATGCCCAGCGTACGGGTGATCGAGGTTTCCGGCTTCAGGTTCGGGTTCGAACCGGAGAGGAACGCCACCGGCGTCTGGCCACCGGCGGTGCTGGCAACCTGCGCACCGGTCTGGTCGACCTGGCGATAGTTCGCCGGCACGCCAGCGGCGGCGCAGCGAGCCTTGACCTGCGAGTTGGTCGCGGCAGCGCCGTAAGCCGAGTCGCAGGGATCCAGGAACGTTTCGAAGCTCTGGCCGACGCCGCCATCCAGATCGCTGATGGTCGGTGCACGGAAGCCCTGAGCCCAGGTACCGCGAACCAGCAGGTCCGCGAACGGACGGTAGCGGAAGCTGTACTTGTTGTTGGTGGTGCTGCCGAAGTTGCTGTAGTGCGAGTAGCGGCTGGCGATGTTGAGGCCCAGCTCCTGCGCACCCGGCAGGTCACGCAGCAGCGGAACGTCGAGCTCGGCGTACGCTTCGTTCGTGTTGTACGCACCGTTGGTCGGCGCGCTGGCCAGATTGGTGGTCAGGCCGGCGGCGTCGGCGGCGTCCGGACGGAAGACGCCCTTCTCGCCACGATGCTCCACGCCCACGGCGAGGCTGACCGTGCCGGCCGGCAGGTCGAACAGGCCGCCGGACACGTTGGCAGCCCAATCGGAGGTGTAGCTGGCCTGGCGATCGGTGCTGTTGTAGTTCAGGTAGTTCCACACCGACTGCGGGGTACCGCCCGGACCGGCGAGGATGTTCCACGGCACGCAACCGGCGGCGCGATCAGCGGCGCTGGCGCAGGCGACCTGGCCGTTGATGGTGGTCGTCGGGCCGAGGGCGGCGCGAGCGTTCGGCAGGTAGATGTTGCCGCTGCCCTGGATGCGGATCTTGTTGGCGTCGTAGGTGAAGCCAGCGTCCCACGACCAATCATGGTTCAGGAACTGGAAGTAACCTTCGGCACCCAAGTCGATGTGCGCAAGATTGGACTGCACGTTGGTGACGCGGGGCATTTCCACCGTGCGGCGGAAGAACTCGACGTCCTGGCCCGGGAACGGGTTGTAGGCGTTCTGGCCGCTGATCAGGATCGGCTCATCAGCCGCACCCGACTGGAACGGGTAGCCGGCGAGCTGGCTCGAGGTGTCGCGCGAGCTGTAGCTGGCGGCCGCGCGCAGCGTGATGTTGTCGGTGAGCTTGTAGCGGTCCTGCAGGTACAGGTTCTTCAGCTTGGTGCCGGCGCGGAACGTCATGTCCTGCTGCGTGTTGTACTTGTCGGCAGTGCTGTTGGGGTCGTACAGGTGGTAGCCAGCCGGCGCACCCGCGGTGGTCGTCTGGCCACCGTGGTTGTACACGTACTGGTTGTCGGGATTGTTCGGATCGACCACGCGGCCGTACGGGCCCAGGCCCAGGCCAGCCGTCGGGTGACGCGGACCCTGCGCGTACGAAGTCTCAGGACGCTCGCTGTTCCACATCGGATCGACGTTCTGGTACGAAGCGCCGACGATGATCGAGTTCTTCTCGGTCGAGTGACCCCAGGTGAAGTCGTAGTTGGTCGTCTCGCCGTCGCCCTTGCCGTTCTGGCCGTAGTAGACGTTGGCTTCGGCGCCGTCGAACTTCTCCTTGGTGATGATGTTCACCACGCCGCCGATGGCGTCGGAGCCGTAGATGGAGGAGGCGCCATCCTTGAGGATGTCGATGCGCTCGATCATCGAGACGGGGATGGTCGACAGGTCGGTCAGGCCCGAGAGGCTGGTGCTCCAGCGACGGCCATTGACCAGCACCAGGGTGCGCTGCGAACCGAGGTTGCGGATGTTGACGTAGCGGCCGCCGACGTCAGCGCCCGAGGACAGCGTGTCCTGCGGGGTGATGTCCGGAGTACCGGCCGACGGCATGCGGGCCAGGATGTCGTTGACGTTGGTCAGGCCGGTGGCCTGGATCGCCGCGCGGTCCATGGTGAACACAGGCTGCGAGGTTTCCACGTCCACGCTGCGAATGCGCGAGCCGGTGACGGTGACGGTTTCGAGGCTCTTGGCCGAGGACTGTTCAGCCGGGGCAGGAGCGGCATCCTGTGCGGCCACCGACCACGTCTGCAGCACGAGCGCTGCGGCGATGGCAGTTGCCAGCAGGGTCTTTTGCTTCATTGTTGGAACTCCGAACAAAAAATAGCCATCAGCCAGCTCGCGAGGGCTGGACATCTGGGTATGGGGATGGCGCGAACAACCCTGGGGAAGGACTGCGCACCGTGGCATCGCCAGGCTTGGGGGACAGGCGATGTAATCCCGAAGTTAAAACAAAGTGACGGGTAGGTGCAACCCTAGTGCAACAGTCAGCTGCTAGTTGGTTCTGTGCTAGGCGCCTAAGAAATTTCTGTGCAAGCGCTGATCTGGCCGTGCGTGCGCGACCATCAACATCTGCCGGCCTACTTGAGCCGCGACCCGATGCCCTCCGACGGCGCTGCCCGCTACACTCGCGCTTTGCCGCCAGCCCGTGTGCCCATGACGCAGCCATTCACCGTCGCCTTCGACCCCGTTGCTTTCAAGCTGGGGCCGCTTCAGATCCACTGGTATGGCTTGATGTATCTGGGCGGGTTCCTGGGCGCATGGCTGCTCGCCGAATACCGTCGCCGCCACGGCCGCCTGCCGGTATCGCGCGATGCGCTAGGCGACTTGGCGTTCTACGCGATGATGGGCGTGATCGTCGGCGGCCGCATCTGGTACATGCTGTTTTACGCCGACATCCACTGGATCTGGACCGATCCGCTCGCGCTGTTTCGCGTGTGGGACGGCGGCATGAGCTTCCACGGCGGCCTGCTGGGCGTGCTGACGGCGGGCTGGTGGTGGTCGCGCCGCAACGACATCCATTTCTTCGACACGATCGATTTCGTGGCGCCGATGGTGCCGGTGGGCCTTGGGCTGGGGCGCCTCGGCAATTTCATCAACGGCGAGCTGTGGGGCAAGCCAGATACCGTTTCCTGGGCGATGATTTTCCCCAATGCCCGCACCGCCGACGTGGACTGGGCCACGGCGCATCCGCAGTGGCAGGCAGCCCTGGCCCAGTTTGGCGGGTTGCCGCGCCATCCTTCGCAGCTCTATGAAATGCTGCTCGAAGGCGTGGTGATGTTCACCGTGCTGTTCCTGGTGTCGATCAAGCCGCGGCCGCGCTATCTCATCTCGGGACTGTTCGCGCTGCTTTACGGCTGCTTCCGTTTTGGCGTGGAATTCGTGCGCGTGCCTGATCCGCAGCTTGGTTACCTGGCCTGGGGTTGGTTGACCATGGGGCAGATCCAGTCCTTGCCGCTGGTGTTGATCGGCCTGGTGCTGATTGCCATGTCGCGCAACGCGCCGACCATGCGCCCGTACAACGTTTCGCTGCCCACCAAGGAGTAAGCCGTGCGCGCCTATCTCGACCTGTTGCAGCACGTGCTCGATCACGGCACGGAAAAGGCCGATCGCACGGGCACGGGTACGCGCAGCGTGTTCGGCTGGCAGATGCGCTTTGATCTGGCCGAAGGGTTCCCGCTGGTTACCACCAAGAAGCTGCACCTCAAATCGATCATCCACGAGCTGATCTGGTTCCTGCAGGGCGACACCAATATCGCCTACCTCAAGCAGAACGGCGTCAGCATCTGGGACGAATGGGCCGATGCCGACGGCAACCTGGGCCCGGTCTACGGGCATCAGTGGCGTGCGTGGCCTACCGCCGACGGCGGCGTGGTCGACCAGATCCGCTGGGTGGTGGACGAGATCAAGCGCAATCCCGATTCCCGCCGGCTGCTGGTGAGTGCGTGGAACGTCGGCGAACTGCCGAAAATGGCGTTGATGCCGTGCCATGCGCTGTTCCAGTTCTACGTGGCGGACGGCAAGTTGAGCTGCCAGCTGTACCAGCGTTCGGGCGATATCTTCCTGGGCGTACCGTTCAACATCGCCAGTTACGCGCTGCTGACCCACATGATCGCCCAGGTATGCAACCTGGGGGTGGGTGATTTCGTACATACGTTGGGTGACGCCCATCTCTACAACAACCACGTGGAGCAGGCGCGACTGCAGTTGAGCCGTGAGCCGCGGGCGTTGCCCCGGCTGGAACTCAACCCGGAGGTTCGCTCGATTTTCGATTTCCGCTACGAGGACATCGCGATCGTGGGCTACGAACCGCATGGCGCCATCAAGGCGCCGGTGGCCGTGTAGGCCCGGCACGCTGTCACTTGCCGGGTTCGGCCCCCGGTCCTGCTAAGATCGGCGCCGCGCCACGCCCCCGGCCGGCGGCGCGGGTGGTAAACACTGTCGAGGATTCAAGGATTTCCATGGCTATTTCGCTGATTGCCGCGCTGGACGAGAACTTCGCTATTGGCCGCAAGGGCCAGTTGCCCTGGCACCTGCCGGACGACTTGCGCTGGTTCAAGGAGCTCACGCTCGGCAAGTACGTGCTGATGGGCTACAACACCGCGGTGGCGATTGGCCGGCCCTTGCCGGACCGCACCAACCTGGTGATGAGCCGCAAGCACGAAGCCCCTTTTCCTGGTCAGGTCACCGTACGCTCCCTCGCTGAAGGCACCGCCCGCGCCGGTGGCACCGGCTTGATGGTGATCGGTGGCGGCGAGATCTACCGCGAAGCCCTGCCGGCCGCCAAGCGCCTGTACCTCACCTGGGTCAATGGCGCGGTGGATGGTGCGGACACCTTCTTCCCGGGCGTGCATTTCAGCGACTGGACCGAAGTGTCCCGCGTGCACCACAAGAAGGACGGCACCCACGCGTACGACTTCGACATGGTCGAGTACATCCGCAACGACTGAGCGAAGGCGATGCCTGCTCCGACGACGGCCACCATGCATGTCATGGCTGGCGTCATGCTCGATCCGCAAGGGCGCGTACTGCTGGCGCAGCGTCCCCCGGGCAAGCATCTGGCTGGCTTGTGGGAATTTCCTGGTGGAAAGCTAGAGGCAGGCGAAACGCCGGTCGACGGTCTGGTGCGCGAATTGCGCGAAGAACTGGGCGTCGAGGCCAGCGTCGAAGGGCCGCTGATCCGCGTGCCCTGGCGCTATGGCGAACGCTCGCTGCTGCTGGACGCCCGCATCGTGCGGCGATGGCAAGGCGAGCCGGCGTCGCTGGACGGCCAGGCACTGCGCTGGGCTGTCCCGGCATCGGTCGACCTGGATCTGCTCACGCCGGCCGACCGGCACATCCTGCGCGCACTGCAGCTGCCTCCGCGCTATACGATCACCGCCGATGTTCCATCGTCGGCGTTCGACGAATGGCAGCAACGGATCCGACGCGCCATGGCGGCAGGTGAGCGCATGGTGCTGCTGCGCTTCCCGCAATGGCCAACGACACAGGTACGGGAGCTGGCGGCCAGTCTGTTGATCGAAGCGCGTGCTCTGGGCGCCCATCTACTGTTGAGTGGCGACGTCGAGGGCGCTCTGGCACTGGGAGACGGCGCCGGAGTTCAGCTCAAGGCTGCGCAACTCTCGAGCTGGCAGGAGCGTCCGTTGCCCACGGGGCAATGGGTGGGCGCGAGTTGTCATCATGCAGCCGATCTGCAGCAGGCGATGGATATCGCAGACTTCGCCACGCTCTCTCCGGTAGCCGCGACGGCCACCCATCCCGACGCGACGCCGCTGGGTTGGGAGGCGTTCGAACATTTGATCGGCAGCTCGCCCTTGCCTGTCTACGCGCTCGGCGGCATGACGCTGCAGGAGCTCGAAAGGGCTCGCCATGCGGGCGGGCAGGGCGTGGCCGGCATCCGCGGATTCTGGTGACCGCGGCTCAGGGTTTCGCTTGAGCGAGAGCCAGGTAGCGAGCGTGTAGTTCAACCACCGCACGATCCAGCGCGGATTCGTCACCGCTGTTCTCGATCACGTCGTGGGCCAGTGACAGACGCTGTTCGCGGCGCGCCTGACGCTCGATCATGCGCCGCGCCAGGGTCTCGTCGATGCCGTCGCGCCGCGTCAGGCGCTCCAGCTGCACCGACTCGGGTACATCTACTACCAAGACGCGATCCACCCAGCGGTAGTGGTCATGATTCTCGGCGAGCAACGGGATCGCCAGCATGCAATAGGGGCCGCGATCTGCCGCGACGTGTTCATGCAGCCACTGTCGGATGCGCGGATGGGTGATCGCTTCCAGCGCCCGCCGTTCCGCATCGTTGCCGAACACGCGCTGCCGCATGGCAGTGCGATCCAACTGGCCGCTGGCATCGAGTACCTCGCCGCCGAAGTGCGCGACGACAGCCGCCAGCCCCTCCGATCCCGCCGCGATCACCTCACGTGCCGCTACATCCGCATCGTAGACATGGACACCCAGCGCTTCGAATCGTCGTGATACCGCACTCTTGCCGGCGGCGATGCCGCCGGTGAGGGCGATCACATAGCTGGCGCGAGGCGCGGTCAACTCATGCCCGTAAGCTGCATGTACTGCTGAAGCAGCCATTCGCCGGCAACAAACCAAGTCCATCCCGCCGCCGCAATGAACGGGCCGAACGGCATTGGAATGTCACGCCCATGTTTGCGCAACGCGATCATGCACCCGCCCACCATGGCGCCGATGAACGAGGAAAGCAGGATCACCGGCAGCAGGGCCGTGGGACCCATCCATGCGCCCAGCGCGGCAAGCAGCTTGAAGTCGCCATAGCCCATGCCTTCCTTTCCGGTCAGCAGCTTGAACAGCCAGTACACGCTCCACAGGCTGAGATAGCCAATGGCGGCGCCGAGGATCGCAGTGCTTGGCGACACGAACATCGCCAGAAGGCTGAGCAGCAGGCCCAGCCAAAGCAGTGGGTAATTCAACTGATCGGGCAGATACTGCGTGCGGAAATCGATGCCGGCCAGTGCAATCAGCATCCAGGTGAACACCAGCCCGGCCACGGCGACCCAGCCGGGTCCGAACTTCCACACGATCACCGTACTGGCCAGGCCGCTGAGCAGTTCGACCAGCGGGTACTGGATGGAAATAGACATCTTGCAGTAACGACAGCGGCCGCCCAACAGCAGCCAGCCGAACAAGGGGATATTGTCTCGCGCCGCAAGTTGGTGCTTGCAGTGCGGACAATGTGAGGGCTCGCGCACGATTCCCGGGGGCAGGGATTTGACGTCGGGTTCCATGGCCAGTGTGTCGAACGCATCGAGTCGCCACTGCGCCATCAAGCGCTCGGGCAGGCGCAGGATCACGACATTGAGGAAGCTACCGACAAGGAGGCCGAGGATGCCGGTTGCAAGAATCCATTCCCAGAGGGGGAGCTCGAACATGGGTCAATCCGAAGGTTTGGATACGAAAAAGGCCCCCCTCCTGACAGGAGAGGGGCCTGGACGGCCAGAGCTTACACGGTGGATGCGAGCTTGAAGATAGGCAGGTAGAGCGAAACGACCATGCCACCCACGAGCACACCAAGGATGACCATGATCAGCGGTTCGAGCAGCGTTGCGAGCGTGTCCACCGCGTTGTTCACTTCTTCCTCGTAGAACTCGGCGACCTTGAACAGCATATGATCGAGCGCGCCTGATTCTTCACCGATCGCCGTCATCTGCACGACCATGTTCGGGAACACGCCTGTCTGTCGCATGGAGAGCTGCAGCTGGTGGCCAACGGCAACGTCTTCGCGCATCTGCTTGACAGCGTCGCCATAGACTACGCTGCCAGTGGCGCCCGCCACGGCATCCAGCGCTTCCACCAGAGGGACGCCTGCTCGAAAGGTTACGCCCAGTGTGCGGGCAAATCGGGCGATGGCCGATTGACGAAGAATATTTCCGATGACCGGGAGCTTGAGCATCACGCGATCAAGGAAATGCGCGAACTTTAGTGATCGCTGCTTCGCCATCACCAGTGCGACCACGCCACCGATAATTCCGAAGACAACAACCCACCAATACGCCTTCATGAATTCCGAGGCGTTGATAACCACCTGGGTCGGGGCGGGCAATTCCGCACCGGCATCCTTGAAGGTCTGCGCAAATACCGGCACCACGAACAGCAGCATGATCATGCTGACGAGCAGGGCGACTGCCAGAACCATGACCGGGTAGAACAGTGCCTTCTTGATCTTCGCCTTGATCGCCTCAGTGCGTTCCTTGTAAGTCGCCACCGTGTCGAGCACGGTATCCAGTACACCGGAGGCCTCGCCGGCATGAACCAGATTTCGATAGAGTTCGTCGAACTGCACGGGATATTTCGCCAGCGCCTCGTGCAGGGCCGAGCCGCCTTCAATGGTTTGCTTCACATCCACCAGCATGTTCTTGAAGCGGATGTTCTTCTGGCCGTCGGCGATGATTTCGAAGGACTGCACCATCGGCACGCCGGAAGACATCATGGTGGCAATCTGGCGGCTGAAGATGGCGACGTCGCGAGGCTTGACCGTGCTGCCGGTGGATCCGAACAACGGTTTGCCGCGTTCCTTCACCGTTTGGGGGTTCATGCCCTGTCGGCGAAGCTCCGCTTTGACCAGCGAAGCGTTCTTGGCCGCCATGTCCCCCTTCATGCGCTTGCCGCGCTTGTCCAGGGCGATCCAGTCGTACGTGGTCAGCTGGCTGATCTCGGCGCGTTGGGCGCCGAGGGACTTGACGTTTTTAGCGGTGGCCGCGGCCATGGCATTTCCCCCTGCTGGTACGGTCGGACCGCCTCAGGATGGCGGCCGTCTTATCAGTGCAGCTTAAGTCATTCCCCCGGACCAATTCGTGGCACCGGACGCAAGTTCGGTGCGACGGACAGCCCAACCCCGCGACCCTATCGGCCGGAATCGGGGGTCAATCCTTGGTGACGCGGTCGATCTCGGTCAGGCTGGTCATGCCCTTCTTCACCTTCAACAACGCCGAGGCACGCAAATCGTTCACCCCGGCCTTCTTGGCCGCCTCGGCGATCTGCAGGGTGTTACCGCCCTGCAGGATGATCTTCTGGATCTCCTCGAGCATCGGCATGACCTGGTAGATGCCCACGCGCCCTTTGTAACCCTCGTTGCAGCTATCGCAGCCGACCGCCTCATAGATGGTCAGCCCGCCGTCGATGTCCTCTTGCGTGAACCCGGCGTCCAGCAGGGTCTTGGGCGGCAGCTCGATGGGCCGCTTGCACTCGTGCAGGCGTCGCGCCAGGCGCTGGGCAATGACCAGCGTCACCGACGAGGTGATGTTATAGGGCGCGATGCCCATGTTCATCATGCGCGAAATGGTCTGCGGCGCGTCGTTGGTGTGCAGCGTGGACAGCACCATATGGCCGGTTTGCGCCGCCTTGATGGCAATTTCGGCCGTTTCCAGGTCGCGAATTTCGCCGACCATGATCACGTCCGGATCCTGTCGCAAGAACGAACGCAGGGCGGCCGCGAAGGTCATGCCGCGTTTGACGTTCTGCTGGACCTGGTTGATGCCCTCGACGCGGATTTCAACCGGGTCTTCCACCGTCGAGATGTTGCGCTCTGCCGTGTTGAGGATATTGAGTCCCGTGTACAGCGATACGGTCTTACCGGAGCCCGTGGGACCGGTCACCAGCACCATGCCGTAGGGCTTGTGGATGGCATCGAGATAAAGCTGCTTTTGTACTTCCTCGTAGCCCAGTACATCGATGCCGAGTTTGGCGGCGGAGCCATCAAGAATACGCAGTACGATTTTTTCGCCGAATAGCGTTGGCAGCGTGCTGACGCGGAAGTCGACCGAGCGACTCTTGGACAAATTGAGCTTGATACGTCCGTCCTGCGGCACGCGGCGCTCGGCGATATCCAGGCCCGACATCACCTTGATGCGCGAGGAAATGCGCGCGGCGAGCTTCATCGGCGGGCTGGCGACGGCGCGGAGCATGCCGTCCATGCGCAGGCGCACGCGATAATTCGTTTCGAACGGTTCGAAATGGATGTCCGAGGCGCCGCGCTTGATCGCATCGACCAGGATCTTGTTGACGAACTTGACGACCGGAGCGTCGTCGTTCGAGTTCGCATCGATACCCGTGGACTCGGCCTCTTCGTCGCCGCCTTCCAGAGTCAGCTCATCGAATTCGCTGCCGCCCATCTCGGGCATGGCGTTGCTCATGGCGTTGAGCGCGGTTTCGATGACGCGCAGCAGCTGGCTGCGATCCACCAGGATCGGCTCCACCATGCAGTTGGAGTGGAACTTGATCTCGTCCAGCGCGTGCGACTGCATCGGGTCGGCAATGCCGACGAACAAGCGCTTGCCACGCTTGAACAGCGGCAGCGCCTTGTGCTTGTTGATCAGCGCCTCGCTGATCAGGTTCAACGGCAGATTGGCGGGAACCAGGGCACTCACGTCCATCATCGGCATGCCGAACTCGTCGGAGGCGATGCGGGTGAGCCGCGCACTGTCTACAAGGTTGTTGTCCAGCAGCCAGGCCGTGAGCGATGCCTTTCCCTGGGTCGACTCGGCCACCGCCCGGCGAACATCGGTCTCCGGGAGCACATCTTCCGATACCAGTCTGCGCGCCAGGCCGGTGAGGCCTGCGAGCGACGGTTGCATTAGCGTTGACATAGCGATACGGCCCAGCCCCCTGATAAGAAGGGAATTTACCCCAGTTGGCGGGGTTGGTCATCCCATCAGCTCAGGGTTTGAAAGCCTCGGGGTGACCGGGCGCACATAACCAGCCTGAATCGGGCGCGCCATCCGGACATGCAACAGGCGTGCCTCGCCGGTTTTGTCCGTAGACCGCGCTGCGGCGTTGGGATAGAACTGCGGCCTGTCCCCACCAAGTGCGACCCGTGACACATCCTGACCCCCAGCGACCCTTTCTCGTCTTTGGCGCCCCTCAAATCGAGGAGGCTGAGATCGCCGAGGTCGAGGCCTGCCTGCGGTCAGGCTGGTTGGGGACGGGGCCGCGGGTCGCTCAATTTGAGCGCGATTTTGCCGCCTGGCGCCAGGTCCAGCCGTCTCAGGTGGCAGCGGTCAATTCCTGCACGGCAGCCCTCCACGTCAGCATGGTGGCCGCCGGCCTGGAGCCGGGCAGCGAGGTGATCACCACGCCGCTGACCTTCTGCGCCACGGTCAACGCCATTCTCCATGCGGGACTCACGCCCGTGCTCGCCGATGTCGATCCCGTCACGCAGAACATCGACCCGGATGCCATTGAGGCGGCCATTACCCCGCGAACCCGGGCCATTGTGCCGGTCCATTTCGCGGGGCGGCCATGCGCCATGGACCGCATCATGGCCATCGCCGACAAGCACGGGCTGGTGGTGATCGAAGACTGCGCCCATGCCATCGAAAGCGAGTTCCATGGCAAGCCCGTGGGTACGTTCGGGGACTTTGGCTGCTTCAGTTTCTACGTCACCAAGAACGTGGTGACGGGGGAGGGCGGCATGATCCTGGGGCGCGACGAGGAGCGCATCGCCCGCGCCCGCATCCTGGCCCTGCACGGCATGAGCAAGGACGCGTGGCATCGCTTTGGCGACCAGGGCTACCGGCACTATCAGGTGGTCGAGTGCGGTTTCAAATACAACATGATGGACTTGCAGGCGGCCATCGGCATCCACCAGCTGGCCCGGGTCGAGGACAACTGGCAACGTCGTCGGCAGCTGTGGCAGTACTACGACGAGGCCCTGGCGGACCTGCCGATCGGGCTCCCCGCCCCACCGGCGGGTGAAACCCGCCATGGCTACCACCTCTATACGGCGATGATCGATGCCGATCGCTGCGGGATCGACCGGGACAGTTTTCTCGAAGCCATGAATGCCCAGCAGATCGGCACGGGCGTCCATTACCTGTCGGTGCCCGAGCATCCGTACTACCAGCAACGCTTTGGCTGGCGCCCAGAGCAATGGCCGGTGGCGATGCGCCTGGGGCGTCAGACGGTCAGTTTGCCGCTTTCGCCGGCCATGTCTGAGGAAGATGCCGAGCGGGTAGTCGAGGCGATCAGGTCGGCCATTCACACTTGAGGCAATAACCAAATCATTCTGGGCGATGTGACGCAGCACTCGCAAACTCGCTTCGCTAGCCGCCTTCCGCTGAACGCGGCAAAGCTCAGGTTATGATGCCGCTTCACTTCCGGGGACACGCTCTTGAACCGCCTAAGCATCATCTTGCCTGCCAAAAATGAAGGGGCGGCGCTGAAAGATCTGCTGCCACGCCTGCGACTAGCCCAGCCGGAGGCGGAAATCATCGTGGTGGATGATGGTTCGACCGATGAGACGCGTGACATCTGTGCCAAGGCGGGGGTGACCTGCCTGTCCTCGCCTTACTCCATGGGCAATGGTGCCGCCATCAAGCGTGGTGCGCGTGCGGCCAGCGGCGATGTACTGGTGTTTATGGATGGCGACGGTCAGCACGACCCGGCGGACGTTGCACGGCTGCTCGAAAAACTGGGGCAGGGCTACGACATGGTGGTGGGCGCTCGCGACTGGGGCAGCCAGGCTGGCGTGGGGCGAGGCGTAGCCAACACCATCTACAACTGGTTGGCGACCCGCATGACGGGTCATGCGGTGGCGGACCTGACCTCTGGCTACCGCGCCGTGCGCGCGGACAAGTTCCGGGAATTCCTGCACCTCCTGCCGAACGGCTTTTCGTACCCCACCACTAGCACGATGGCCTTTTTTCGTAGTGCCTATCCAGTGGCCTATGTACCCATCAAGGCTGCGCAGCGCATCGGCAAGAGCCACATCAAACCGATCAAGGACGGAATCCGCTTCCTGCTGATTATCTTCAAGATCGCCACTCTGTACTCTCCGCTGAAGCTTTTCGCGCCCGCAAGCGCCGTGTTCTTTGTTCTCGGTTGTGCTAACTACCTGCGCACGTTCTTTACGTATGGACGTCTCACCAATGGCAGTACGCTCATGTGGAGCGCTGCAGTCATCGTATTCCTGATTGGCCTGGTATCAGAGCAAATTACGGCGCTTACCTATCGTCGAGACGCGTAATTTATGGCGGCGCAGCTGATTTTCGCCGTGGGAACTCGGGCCCAGCTGATCAAGGTGGCGCCGGTGGTTGCGGCCTGCGAAAAACTTGAACTTCCCGTGACGCTGTTGATGACCGGGCAGCATCAGGAGACCATGCAGGATCTCATTGACGAGTTCGGTCTACGTTCGCCCCAAGTGCAAGCAACGCAGGCATCCGAGCGGTCGACGATTCTGTCGCTCCTGCGCTGGCTGCCCGCTGCTTATCTGGGCATCAAGCGAAAACTTGGCCAACTCATGGTCGGACACGCCGATCGAGCTTATGTGCTGGTCCATGGAGACACGCTTTCCACCTTGATCGCCGCTTACGCCGCAAGGCGATGCGGTGCTCGCATCGTGCATTTGGAGAGCGGTCTCACGTCGGGACGATTGTTCGATCCTTTTCCCGAGGAAATGGTTCGCCGCCTCGTTTTTCGCATGACCGATATCGCGATGTGCCCAAACGCCGAGGCAGCGGAATTCATGCGTCGGCGAGGTCACCGCAATGTGGTCAACACGCACGGCAATTCGATCATCGATGCAGTACGTTTGACCGGTGCATCCTCGATGATTCCCGCGGGTGACGATGCCTATGTACTTGTGTCTCTGCATCGCTTCCAGAATCTCTATGATTCAAAACGGCTGCTTCAGTTGGTAGAGCTCGTGGAGAACCTGGCGCAAGCCCGGCGCGTGAATTTCGTATTGCATCCGGCGACACGAGGCAGATTGGCGCGAGAAGGATATCTAGAGAGGCTCTCTACCTTCGACCGAATCGGCCTGTTGCCGCGCATGGGCTACCGCGACTTCATTCGCCTAGCTGCAAGGGCCGGGTGTGTACTGACTGACGGTGGATCGAATCAGGAAGAGCTGGCGGCGTTGGGCATCCCTACCATCGTGATGCGAGCACGCACCGAGCGGCCGGATGGCCTTGGATCGAACGCCATCATGGAGCAGAACGCACCGGGAGGAGTTCTTCGCTATGTCTTGGACGGCGGCGTTGAAGAGTTGCGAAGAGCACCCTTGGACTTGAGCGAAAACGGCCCCTCCTACACGATGGCGCGGTATTTTGCTGAGCGTCCCAGTGCTGAAGAGCAAGTCGCGACGTGAAGGAGATGGTTGGAGGCGCAGTTCTTTTGATCGGCGGTGCAGGCCAGCGCTCGCGACTTCATCTGTCGGTGGAAGTGCCCGCGCCGGTGGCGGGCAGTGTCATTGCCACCGGATCCACCACCGTATGTTCAGCAAGGCTTGTCGTCGCCAAGATGGTGCAGCATGCAAGGCGATAACCGCAGGGAATTTTTTCCAGCCGCGATCTTGCGCGCGCTGCCGTGGCTGGGGCGCTTGCGTTTTGGAACCCTGGCCAAAAGTTCCGTTTCCGTCATGTTCTGGAGCGGTGCCAGGCTGGCCGCCCAGCTTGTCTGGGTGCTATTGCTCGCCAGAAGGCTCGGCGCATCGAGCTACGGAACATTTTCAGGCATTGCATCCCTGGCACTGGCGATGAGCGGTTTCGTCGGGCTGGGGCTGGGCTTGCGGATGTATCAGGACACGGCGCGCGATCCGACCTTATTCTCCGCACGCTGGCGGCAGGCATTGCAAGCCTTGGTGATGACCGGTGTTGGTCTGGCGGCGCTTTTCTTCGTGATGGCGCTGGGTATGTTCCAGACCACCGATTGGTCTTTGCTGTTGGCGATCGCTCTGTCGGAACTGATGCTGGCACCCGTCGTGGCGTTGATTGCCTATGGTTATGCTTCCCACGGGCAGATGGGGCATGCAGCAGCAGCGCCCGTACTGCTTTCTTTGGCAAGAATCATCGCTGTGCTTGTGTTGTACGCCCTCCCGCGAGACATCGGCATTGATGTCTATGGTTGGCTTCACGTCGTGGCTACGGCTGTCGCTTCGGCAGTGCTGCTCTGGAATTGCAAGAAAAGGCTCGATATTTCGCAAACCAGAGAAGTACTCCGCTGGGGAGATGTTTGGGCTGGGTTGGGTTTTTCGGCAGTGCAGGCTAGTGGGCTCGCGCTGAGCACTTTGGATAAGTCCTTCGCGTTGCGCTGGGGCGGCGATGCCATGGCTGGCCGCTATGTGGCGGCATACCGTTTTGTAAGCGTTGCAGCCTTACCGGTGGACTCGCTGATGATGGCTGCGATGCCCCATCTGTTCAGAGCTGGCGCAAAAAGGCGAGAGGCTAGCGTCCCCCTGCTGGTGGCCTTGGCCGCTGCAACGGGGGGGTACGGTATCGTCATGGGGATACTGGTTTGGTCGTCCGCAGATCTCGTTCCATGGCTACTAGGCGCGAGCTTTGTTGGCGCGCAAGCAGCGGTAAGAATGCTTGCAGTGTACGTGCCGCTCTATTGTGTTCGCACTTTGGGAACTAACGTCTTACTTGGATTTGGCTGGAAGCGCTGGCGTTTCGCCTTTGAACTTCTGGCGTTGGTCTGCATGCTCATTGTGGCTGCGTGGCGGATCCCTGAGTCTGGATTGAGTGGTGCCGTTGAAGCGCTTCTCACAGCTGAGATCGTACTGGCGACGCTCGCATGGGGGCGCGTACTTTGCGGGTTGATGTGGTGTAAGCGGGAGCTGGCATGAATAACGACTATCTGCACTCTTTGCGTGAATTTGAACTCAAAAGAGCCCTGCCTGAGTTCTCTCGTGTGGCCAAGGTGCCGGCCGATGTTCGAGTATTGGATATTGGCGCAGGTACGGGACATCAGGCGGCACAGCTGCAATCGCGGGGCTATCAAGTAACAGCCGTTGACTTACCTGTCAGTGACTATGCGTCGGAGCGTGTTTATCCCGTGCTCGACTACGATGGAAGCGTGTTGCCACTGGGTGATGCTTCCATCGACGTCATTTTCAGCTCGAACGTGCTGGAGCACGTTAAAGAAGTTCAGGCACTTCTGCATGAGTGTCAGCGTGTGTTAGCCAACGGAGGCGTGGCGATCCACATCTTGCCCACACCAGCCTGGAGATGGTGGACAACGATTTGCCATTATCCATGGCTAGCTCTGCGAGCAGTGCAGCTCCTGGGAGGGCGTCAGCGCAAGCATCACCATCGAAATGTCCAGCCGCTCGATGATTCCCGCTCAGCCGTGCAGTCGCTAGTCAAACCTTGGTGGACGATGCTCTGGCCGGGGCGTCATGGCGAACGTGGAATGACTTTGACGGAGCATCTCTACTATTCGGAGAGCTGGTGGTGCGCAACATTTGCAGCGGCGGGTTTCCGAGTGGAGAGCAGCTATCCGGCAGGCCTGTTCTATACTGGCTGCATGCTCCTGGCCGACCGAATACCCATATCTTGGCGGATGGTTATCGCGAGATATTTAGGTTCGGCTTGCCGAGTGTACGTGCTGACCCCTCATGCACTTGGCTAATCCGTATAGCGATGGAAGCATCGATAGTTATCGCGCGCCCATTGAAGGAGTCTAAATAATGGTTAGGCGTTGGATCCGAACGTTACGTGCGATGCGGGAATCGAATCGGCTGCCTGATATTCCTGCTTGGCAAGTGGCGATCGTCGAGCGTGTTCGTCCATTCACAATGACGGGCGTGGAGCGAATTCTCGCGACCATTGGGGCTGTTGAGTACATTGAGCGCCATGCCGTTCCTGGCGCTATCGTGGAGTGCGGCGTATGGAAAGGCGGTCAAATGATGGCCGCGGCGCTTACGTTGCGGCACTTGCAGGCCAAAAGGCAGATCTTGCTCTTCGATACGTTTGAGGGCATGACCGAACCCGAAGAGATTGATCGTGATCTGGAGGGCAAAGCTGCGCGGCCAGTGTTTGACAAGGCTTCCTTGCAAAAGGTGGGCGGGCGGTGGTGTGAGGCTCGTGTCGACGAAGTGCGGCGAAACGTCGAATCCACCGGATATCCAGTGGAGCTCGTGCAATACGTTGTTGGACCGGTGGAGGAGACCTTGCCGGATGCTTCGCCTGGATCGATTGCTTACTTGCGACTCGATACTGACTGGTACGCTTCAACTATTCATGAACTAAATCATCTATTCCCGTTGGTGTCTCGTTTGGGGGTCGTGACGATCGATGACTATGGCCACTGGGAAGGAGCCAGGAAGGCGACGGATGAGTATTTGTCAGCACATGGAATACCCGTTCTTCTCCACCGAATCGACTATTCGGGTCGCCAGTTTGTGAAGCCCTGATCGCCGGGGGAACTCGAGCTGTTTTCGCTTGCACCGCGTTGGCGAATCATTTTCCATCTGACGGATAGCTTGGCATGTGCGGCATAGCAGGAGTCTTGGGCTCAACCTGGGCCAACTCAGCACAAACGTTGCGGGCGATGGGTGATGCATTAGCGCACCGCGGCCCCGACGACGCAGGCGCATGGATTGATCCGGGTTTTGGCATAGGGCTCGCTCATCGCAGGCTCGCCATTGTCGATCTATCGACAGCCGGTTCGCAGCCGATGCACTCTCGCGACCATCGGTTTTCGATCTCGTTCAATGGTGAAATCTACAATCACGAAGCGTTGCGGAAGGAATTGGTTGCCGCTGGTTGTGATGAATGGCGTGGCCACTCCGATACGGAGGTTTTGCTTAATGCCATAGAGTTCTGGGGCATTGAGGGCGCGCTGCGGCGTAGCAACGGCATGTTCGCTGTTGCGCTGTGGGACAAGGCGCAGCGGGAGCTCGTGTTGGCACGAGATCGCACCGGAGAAAAGCCTCTATATGTAGGCTGGATCGGGGGCGATATAGCATTTGCATCGGAACTACGCGCATTGCGTTGCCACCCTAAATGGCGCCACGCGATTGAGCCATCTGCTCTGGCTCTGATGTTGCGGCTTGGTTATGTTCCCGCTCCCTGGAGCATCCACCCAGGTATTTACAAGATGCCGGCCGCAAGCTTGTTGCGGCTTCGTATTGAAGACGCTGCAACAGTACCTTCCATTGAAAGTTTTGCCGAGCGACTTCAGCACTACTGGAATTTGGAGGAATTGGTCTTAGACGCCAGGCCTTGGAGTGGTTCCGAGCAGGAAGCTTTGGACGCCTTGCAAAACTCTCTTGATGAGGCCGTTGGCTTGCGGATGGTGGCCGATGTCCCTGTTGGTGCGCTGCTTTCCGGTGGTGTCGACTCGAGCCTCGTAGTTGCCAGTATGCAAAGCCAGTCCGCCTTCCCCGTGCGAACTTTTACCGTCGGCTTTGACGACGATGAGATCGATGAATCGAGTCAAGCTCGTACTACCGCGCGTTTGCTGGGGACCGATCATCAGGAAATAAGATTGCCTTCGGCTAGTGCGTTAGATCTCGTGGCTCGGTTGCCTGACGTGTACGACGAACCTTTTGCAGACGCTGCACAATTGCCCGCACTATTGGTATGTGAGGCTGCCCGACGGCAAGTGACCGTAGCATTGACTGGCGATGGCGGAGATGAACTGTTCCATGGTTATCAGCGCTACCTAGATGCTGAGCAGAACTGGCACACGCTGGGTCGTCTTCCGCCATGGGGGCGCCGAGTGTCGGCGCTAGGTCTAGAAACGATGGCGCGCCTTGCGGGAGGGGGGCGATTTGCGCAGATGCTCCGGCGTCAGGCATCACGTGTTCCCGCCGCCAACAGCGATGACTATTACGCTCGTTTGCTGCTCTTTCCTGATGCTATTGCGGTTGATCGGGCTTCGTGGCATCGAGGTATGGCCATTGCTTGGCCGAAGGTTCCCACTGCATTGATGGAGCCAGGGCAGCGCATGCGATATCTCGACCAGCGCATGGGTCTGCCAGAGGGCATTCATACGAAGCTGGACCGGGCGAGCATGGCAGTTGCCTTGGAGTTGAGAGTGCCGATGCTTGACCCGCATCTGCTTGCCCTTGCATGGCGCATGCCCGAGAACTGGCTTGCGCACGGGGGTGTAGGCAAGCTTTTGTTGCGCCGTCTCCTTGGCCGACGATTGCCTGAAGTGTCGAAACGACGCAAACAAGGTTTCGATGTGCCCATCGCGAGCTGGCTTCGCGGCCCCCTGCGTCCTTGGGCGGCCGAGCTACTTTCGTCTGCTAGGTTGCCGGAAGAGGATTTGATCGACATGGCGGCGGTGCGAAGAATGCTTCAAGACCACGTCGCTGGTCGGGCTGACTTTGGCTACGCCTTGTGGTCGGTGCTGATGTTCCTATCTTGGAACCGTCGCTATGGCTGATCAACCTTTGCGAATTTTGGTTATCGGTAACCTTCCACCTTATGTGCTCGGAGGGGCTGAGAACCAGATCGCGCGGTTGACCACCGCCTGGTTAAGTGCGGGCGCACACGTTGAAGTCGCAGGCCACCGCATTCCCAGCGGACTGCAGGTGCTGGGAAACCATAGCGTCAGGACACATCACCTGAGGGCGTGGGCGCGTGGCGGACGCGCCGGACGCGCATTGGGCTACCTGATCTCGTTGGCCGCGCTGGTTCGGCAAAAACGCCACACAGTGGATGTCGTCTATTGCCGTGGCATGGGCGATGGCTTATTGAGTCTCGTGCTCATGAAAGCGATCAGGTGGTGCCGTTTGCCGATTGTTGCTTGTCCAATCAACGCAAGAGGACATGGTGATGCTACTTTCCTGCGCTCAGTGCCTGGATGGCGACTCTGGTGTCGTCTGATCGATCGCCATGTGCAAGCCATCAACCTGATCAATGTGGACATTGCAGCCGACCTGGCTTCACTCTTCATCACCAGGCCGCGTTTCAGTCATATCCCAAATGGCATTCCTCTGCAGCCCGAGCCAGATCGGAAGAGTGTTCTTACGGTAAGGCGATTGGTTTGGACAGGACGTCTAAACCTACAGAAGGGTGTTGATGTGTTGATCGAGGCGTTGGCGGTCTGCCGTAGGGAGGGTCGTCAATTCACCCTTGACTTGTATGGTGATGGCGAGTTGCTACGAGACCTCGTCCAATTGGTCAGGGATCGCGAGTTGGAGGATTGCGTGGCGTTTCATCCGGCCGTTGCAATAAGTGAAGTTCGCGAGCGATTGCTCGGGGCTGACGTCTTTGTCTTGCCGTCTCGTTATGAAGGCATGTCCAATTCTGCGCTCGAAGCCATGGAAGCGGGCCTGCCAGTGCTGTGTACGCGTTGCGGAGGGATCGACGTTTATCTGGAAGGTGGCATCGGCTGGATTGCCGAGCCGGAGTCCAGGGAGTCTCTTCTTGCCGCACTCAGAGCCATGTTCGATGCCGGTGACGAAGAGCTATTGAACAGAGGGCGCCGCGCACGCGCCCTGATCGAGGATCAATTTGCAATGGACCGCATTGCGGCTGCCAATTTGGAGCTTTTGCGCACGAGCGCGAAAATGGACGGTCTCTGATGAGAGTGCTGGTGCTATGCAAGCGCCAATATACGGGCAAGGATTTGCTCGATGACCGCTATGGCCGCTTGTTCGAATTGCCCGTGGCGCTTGCTTCACGCGGGCATGAAGTGACCGTGCTCGCCGCCTCCTATCGGCCGAAGGGGAATAGTTCTCGCGTAGAAGAACGGGTTGACTGGCATTCGATTGACGCTTTTCGTTCCCCGTTCGGCTACCGGCAGAAACTACGACACCTTATAGCGTGCATGCGTCCGGACGTGCTTTGGCCGAGCTCGGACGTATTGCATGTTGTTGAGGGTGGCCGCCAGGGCCGAAAAAATGACATTCCGGTGGTCGTGGATCTCTACGACGACTACGAATCTTTCAGGTTGACCTCTGCGCTGGGGCTTGTCGGACCATTTCGCCAAG
Source organism: Dyella sp. 01L423 (assembly GCF_056399945.1). Classification (NCBI taxonomy): domain Bacteria; kingdom Pseudomonadati; phylum Pseudomonadota; class Gammaproteobacteria; order Lysobacterales; family Rhodanobacteraceae; genus Dyella; species Dyella sp. 01L423. The sequence goes on from NZ_JBFTSI010000001.1 coordinate 441,172, forward strand.
CCTGCGCAAAGGCAGCTGCCTTGAGCGTGGTGAGTCAGACCCTCGCGGAAACCATCAAGGTGCGAATACCTGGCGTGGGCCCCATGGCGGTCGTCGGTAACGGTGTGCCGGAAGGCTTCTCTGTCCGCGCTCCTAAGGACGAGGCAAGACGTCAACTTGGCCTGCCGTTGGATGCGGCTCTGATAGGAACGGCCGGCGCTCTGGATGCCTCCCGCGGCATCGATGACTTGCTGCACGCGTTCGCGCTTTTGCGGCAGCGCCGTCCGAATGTCCGACTCGTGCTGGCAGGGCCGCGCGATCGCAACACCGCCGCTTTCATGGCCAGGGATGCTGGAGTTATCGACTTGGGCTTGTTGGCCCACGACCGAGTCCCATGGATCTACTCCGCATTGGATGTTGGGGTGGTATGCAACCGCGACAGCGCCTTTGGCCGGGCCTGTCACCCGCAGAAGCTGGTCGAAATGGCTGCGTGCGGGCTACCTATGGTCGCCGCCGCCGTGGGCGATGCCGCGATCATGTTGGACCAAGCCAATCTCTATGTGTCCGGGGATGCGCTCGCACTGGCTCAGCGGCTCGAGCAACAGCTCGACGCCCCGTCACGAGCACCCTCGTCAACGGCGCTTCGTTGGAGCGAACTGGCGGTTCGACTGGAAGCGATACTGCAAGAGGCAATTGAGAAATTTCAGACCGGCCCAGCGTCGGTCTGATGCTGCGATAGCAGTGTGCGAAGCTCTGCGATATGGGCGTCCAGATGGCCTCCGATATTCAACGTTTGCAAAACGTTCAATGAATCGCGCGCTTGCTCGTATTTCCCCATGGCCACCAACATGCGTATTTGCGTGATGCGATACGCTGCTTCCTTCGGATTGGACTTCAGCGCGGCCTCTATCATGCGTTCTCCGAGCGCATGGTTGCCTTGCAGATTCCAGGCGTAGTCGCTGTAGGTAGCAAGGAGTCGGCCGCTATTGTTGGGGTGGTCGAGGGCTGCTTGAAAGGCCTCAGTCATTCGATCATTGCTCAATGCGCAGCTGGCATCTTTGGCGCATTGGGTCAGTGCCACGAGCGAGCTTTCGTCTTGCACTCCAGGTGGGCGACTCTTGAGCTTGGCGACCATCGTGTCCCACCACAGGTCTTTTTGCGGAAGATGCATGCGCGAATTCATAAAGATCAGTGCCTGCTGAGGCAGGATTGAAGATTCGGGCATGGCAGCGGCACGTTCAAGTGGTGCATAGGCCAGTCTCGTGAACGGCGATGCAGGGTCATAGCGGGAATAGATAATGTAGGTGCGCCCGAGTTCGTATTGGGCTCGCGGTGAATCCGGTGCGCGATTGGCAAGTTCCTGGGCAAGTCGCAACGGGTCACCCCAGGCAATGGCGGTGTATACCGTTAGGCCAATCCAGTTGATGAACAACAGACCAAGTAGCCATCGACGGAGCGGAGCAAAAGCTGTCGCAGGCGTAGTCAGTGCAGGCACCACTGCCAATAGCAAGCCAAGGCTGCCGAAGTAGTTGCGGTGCTCGTAGACCAGCTCCAATGGCAAGACAGTCCCGGTGAGCAAGTGGCTGCTCAAGTACAGGCCGATACCCAGGGCAATCAGAGGCCGACGATGGCGCGATGAGTATGCAAGCCATGTCAGTCCCGCAAGGAGTAACAGGCTGGGCACGGTGGTCCATGGCGAGAACAGACCTCTCGATACGGCAAATTCGTCGTGATAGAACGACAAGCTGCCGGATGTGGGAAACAGGACCCACGCCATGTAATTGCAAACGGCCCGGGTCTCGCTCAAAAGGCGGGTGCCAAGTGTGAAGTTGCGTGTCGCCCACGTATCGGCGCTAAGTAGCTTCGGTCCCAGCCAGATCGCGCCACAGGCGAGTGGAACAACCAGAACGATTGCAAAGAGCATGACGATGCGACTATCCGCCTTTATGGGCGTCGGGCTCCTAAATCCGAAAATGATCCATTCGACCAACAAGGCGTACAAGGGAAGCATGACGACCGTTTCCTTGGCCAGGATGCCCAGGGCGACCGGCAGCACCAGGCTCGCCACACACTGTAGAAACGGCCAGCCCGTCGCAGAAGCCAGCATGCGTTGTCTTCCTGAGACATACGCGATGAGGCCAAGCAGTACGAATAGGTTGGCAAGACTTTCCTCACGCTGCACCACATAAAGCACGGCCGTCAGGTTGATCGGCAATAGGAGCCAAGCAGCTGCTATCAATGCAGCGATAACGCCGTAGCCGATGCCTTGGTCTTGTTTCGCCGCGCCGTTGGGTCGTGCCGCGGTAGATGTCCAGGGCCCGGCAGTCGCCCCCGGACCTTGCATGGCGAGCAGGAGGAGCTGCTTTGCCAGTATGTAGACGCCGATGCCGTTTAGCAGGTGAATAAGCAGATTGAGCAGCTTCCAACCGAACGGATTCAGTCCGCCAACAAGATAGTTGAACGCAAAGCTCAGCGAGGCTAGTGGTCGCTTGAAGTCGCTTGCCGGTGAGGAGAGTGCAACTTGCACAAGCGATGGCAGGCTTACTTCACTGGGCTGAACGCCGTGATTGTCGACGATATTTGGATAATCATCGAATAGCCATCCGCCGTACAGGCCGGGCCAATAGACCATTGCAGTGACCACTAGGGCCAGTGCCACTACACATGTGCTTGGCCGCCATCGAAAGAAGTTGTGCGCCACGGCTGGCTCATCAGGGAGGATTCGAGTGCATGAGCTTACCGCGTCGGGCGTGTGAGTTCCCGACCAGGCATCGTCGCACCGTCGACTCGCGCAAAGCTCGTGTGGTTCGGAGCGTCAGCGGGCGTATTGGCGCCGCCTGCTCAGGGCTGGGGGTGTGAGGCTGAAGCCAGCTTTGCTTTCCTTATCGCTTCGATATTCGTTGCGTCGATGTCCTTGTCGTCTACGAGTAGGCGGCGCAATAAAGGGCGCCGCGAATAGTCGACGCTTTGCAGGACTGCGATCGCTTGATCGTATAGACCGGCGCTAACGAGATACTTGGCCTTCAGGCGAGGAATGTTGGAGTCGGGATCGATGCGAAAGGTCGCGTCCAACTCGCCCAGGGTCATCGCCAGGTCGCCCTGCTTCACGGCCCAGTAGTGCTTCTGGTAGTGAAGAAAGCCGGCCGCTGCTGGCTCGCCGAAATAGGCTGGATTCTTCAAGAGGATATCTACAGCTGTTAGCCACGAGGCGGGACTTAAGGCAGGGCACTGCCCTATATCGGACAGCTCGCGCAGCGGTTCCATATTGTCGAAGCCGCCGCGATCAAACGGTGCAGTTGCCAAAATGGCATTCAGCTGCTCCATGTCGCTGCCCGTTAGGTTTCGCTGGACGCACAAGACATGGATTCGGTTTTCAGCAAGTCCGGCGTTGCTTGGGTTGATGGATGCTGCGGCATTGAGCACATCAAGCGCTGCATCCAGTTTCTTGTGCTTGAAGAGACGCTCCGCGAGGTAGACCTGTGCTCGAACAGAGTTGGGCTCGGTTCGAGCCCAGGTATAGGCCAAAGTGTCGTCCGATGCATAAATTCGACTGCTGAGGGCAGTGGTAAAACCGCAGGCCAGCAGCCAAATGCACGCGACAATGACGCACAGTGTTCGGCGACGAAGGTCGTCGACGCGCGAAATGGCTATGCCTATCGCCATCATGACGCCCATCAGCGGTACGTAGTTGCGATGCTCAAAGTAAAGCTCGAGCATGATGGTCGAGCTTTCAAGGAGCTGCCCGCCGAGATACCAGGCAACTGCCATCGCGAACAGGGGCCAGCGGCGGCGCATTCCCAGGGCGACGCCTGCTACGCTGAGCAATAAACCCAGGCAAAGCGCAGTCGTGGGCGGGGAAAGAAGCGAGCGAGATACGGCAAATCCATCGTGGTATAGGCCGTAGATACCGAATCGTGGAACGAAAATCTGACCCAAGTAGCTCGCGATAACGCGAGGCTCGGTAAGCAAGCGCTCACCCACCGTGAAGTCGCGACCGCCATGTTGTCCCCAGGACACGACGGCGGCCCACAGCAGATAGCCGACCACAAACCCCACCACCGGCCAGATCAAAAGGCGCCTTAGCCATTGGAGTGACGCAGGTAGCTGCTTGACGCGGCATCTCAGTAGTGTCGCGTCCAGCGCCAGCGCACAGACGGGCAGAAGGATGCCGTTTTCCTTGCTGAGGAATGCCAATACCGTGCAGGCGCCAAGGCCCAGGAAGACCCATATTCCACGCTGGCGCTGCGACAGCTGCGTTCCCAGCAGGCCCTTGAGATAGGCCAGTAGGCCCAACAGCACAAACATTGCCATTAACAGCGTCATGCGTTGCACGACCAGCACAACGCCCGACAGCTGGATGGGATTCACCAGCCAGCCGGTGGTGGCCAGCAATGCCGCGAGATGCGCTTGGCTGGATGGTGTCTGCGCGTCGCGCGAAGCGGCTGGCGCGGCGCGTGCAACCCTGAATACGAGCGTATAAAGAAGCGCGCCACATAGCAGGTGCAGGCCCAGGTTGACCAGTTTGAATGGAAACGGGTTGTCCGGCCAATCAGCTCGCTGCAACAGGAAGCTCAGCATGGCCACAGGACGGCCGGGCAGGCTGCGCGGCTGCGATAGATAGATGCCCAGGTCTCGCCAGCTCGACAAGTGGTCGATGCTGGTCAAGGCGTCAAGATTGGGAAAATCGTCGAAAAGAAAGGGGCCGTGGAGCGCAGGCCAATACAGGCATGCGCAGCCAGCAAGCACAGCAGCCATAAGCCACTGATAGCGATTGATCTGCATAGCGAGGGACATGGCCCGAAGTTTATGAAATGAATGGCGATCCGGGCGCCACGCGGTTGCTCTCGCCGGCTTATCGGCAAGTTTGCGGAAGGTATTTTGGATCTGCCGTGCTGGCGCAGGACCAGACAGTTTCAGTCGCCGACGCCGACGCCATCGTAAGCGTAATGGTCTTGCCGATCAGGCGCGGGGTCACCGACCCGGCACCGCGCATCGCAACATTGAGAATGCAATTGTTGTTGCCACCGCCGGTAATGTCGACGCTGGCTACATACTTTCCACCGTAGCTTGCCGAGGTCGAGGGAAAGCCCGGTGATTTTCCAAGCAGAGGGCAGGCGCCGGTCTGCAGGAAGTAGTCGCTCACGTCGGTCTTGACGCCGTCACTGACGGTGAAGGCTTCGCTCAATTGCGCTTTGGAGACCGAGTCCAGGTAGATCGACAAGGACAACGAGGCGAGAATCGCCACAATGGCCACGACGATCATAAGTTCGATCAGCGTAAAACCCCGCACTGACTTCATTGTTTGTCCCCCGTTGGTGCTGCTAATGCAGCAAATACCGCGCCATGATTTACCAGGGGATTTGATGTGGTTCTCACAAATAGAAAAACCCCTCGAAAGAGGGGTTTTTTGGCGGTACGTACAGCCTTACTGCTGGCAGGCGGTCGGCAGATACTTGTTGTCGACAGCCGGGCTCGTGGTGCACGTCCAAGAGAAGGTGCCACCGTTGTCGGTGCCCTGGAACAGCGCGACTGCACCGATGAGCGGCTTCGACACCGAGCCAGTGCCCTTGAAGGTCACCTTGATGTCGCACATCTTCGTGCCGGTGGCGGCAGTTCCTGGAGCAATGTCGGCCGAGGTGACGTACTTACCGGAGTAGCTTCCCGGAGCCTTCGGGAAGCCCGGGGTTGAGCCCAGCGTCGGGCACTGACCAGTCTGCGTGTACGACTCGGAGATGGCCGTCTTCATGCCATCAGCCACGGTCTGCGACTCGGAGAACTGCGACTTGGTGATGTAGTTCTGGTACTGCGGGATGGCGATGGCGGCCAGGATCGCGATGATCGCCACGACGATCATCAATTCGATCAGGGTAAAGCCCTTCTGCACGTTCTTCATGGTGGTTCCTCTGTTTTTGGTTAGCTAACCGGTAATGCCCCCTGAGCCCCGGTCCCGATTCCCCCTAGGCGGGAACGGACCCCCTTACTGCGGCCTGGAACGACCAGGAAGCTCGCGGCAATTGCAGCACGTTATGTGCCACTCGTGCCGTTTGGCAGGTCCCCGCTGGGTAGCGGGTATGTGGATTGTGCATAGGGTCACGAGACGCGGCAACCTGATTGGGTCAGGCTTTTTGCAGGATTGTCGAACCCGTCTCGGTGCGAAGGGGCTGGCTGCTTAGGCGGGGCACAAAGTGACGTTGCGCGTCAGTTACTTTGTGAGACGTCCGTCTCAAAGTGCTCGGGATGGTCACTTCCTTGGGGTTTTGATGCACGAAATCCGGGTCCTTTCGTCAACCTTTAGGCTGTCGGTGGGCGCGGCGAGAGTCCTTCGATTGAGCCTGGCAAAGTAAGTAGCCCGCTTGCTTGCCTTGCTGCAGCAGGTCTCCATGCCGCACCGTGCCTTGCCTCAGACCCCTGCCGACACTTACCGTCAGCGCTTTCGCAACACCCAGGAACCCCACCCATGAAACCCTTGTTTGTCGCGCTGGCGCTTGCGTTGGCCGGTACCTCTGCCGTGGCGGCTGAGGTCGAAAACCACGGTACCCACCCCTTCAATATCCGCGATCTGGTGATGATGGATCGCGTCGGCGATCCGCAGTTGTCGCCGGATGGTCGCCAGGCGCTCTATACCGTGCGTGCCACGGATTACGCAGCGAACAAGGGCATCACTTCGATTTATGTGCTTGACGTGGCCAAGGGTGGCGCGCCGGTCAAGCTGGTGGAGAAGGCATCCTCGCCGCGCTGGGCGCCCGATGGTTCGGCCATCTATTACGTGGCCGACAAAGATGGCGTCTCGCAGTTGTGGCGTCGCCCCTTGGGCGCATCGGCCACGGCGACGCAGGTGATGCACGCGCCGATCGATGTCGATAGCTACAAGCTTTCGCCCGATGGCAAGAAGGCGCTGCTGACCTTCGGCGTGTTTACCGATTGCGCGGATCTGGCCTGCACCAAGGAGCGTCTGGACGGCCGCGCCAAAGACAAGGCCTCAGGCACGGTGTACGACAAGCTCTTCGTGCGTCATTGGGACACCTGGTCCGACGGCCGTCGCGCACAGCTTTACATCGCCGATCTGGACCAGCCTGCTGCGCAACCCGTGCTGCTGACGCGTGGCATCGATGGCGATGTGCCGAGCAAGCCATTTGGTGACGACGGCGAGTTCAGCTTCTCGCCCGATGGCAAAACCGTGTATTTCGACGCGCGCATCGCGGGCAACAGCGAGCCGTGGTCGACCAATTTCGATGTCTATAGCGTGCCGGCCGATGGCTCTGCCGCACCGCGCAACCTCACGGCCGAGAACCTGGCCTGGGATGCGTTCCCGGTGCCGTCGCCGGATGGCAAGACGCTCTACTACCTCGCCATGAAGGTGCCGGTGTCCGAAGCTGATCGCTTCCGCATCATGGCGCTGGATCTGGCCAGCGGGCAGAAGCGCGAAGTGGCGCCCAACTGGGATCGTTCCGCCGGCGGCATGCAGGTGTCGGCCGATGGCAAGACGCTTTATGTCACCGCCGACGACAACGGGCAGCACCCGCTGTTTGCCGTCGACGTGGCCAGCGGCAAGACCTCCACGCTCGTCAGCAACGGCGAAGTGGGCGGCTATGCGCTTGGCAAATCGTCGCTACTCGTGCAGCGCGACGACCTGAAGCGTTCGGCGGACCTCTATGTCGCCGACCTGCAGGGCAAGGGCCTCAAGCAGGTCACGCATTACAACGCCGAGCAGCTCAAGAAGACCCAGATGGGCGAGCCGGAGTTCTTTACCTTCAAGGGTTGGAACAACGAAACGGTGCAGGGCTATGTGGTAAAGCCGGTGGGCTACAAGGCCGGCAAGAAATATCCGGTCGCCTTCATCATCCACGGTGGCCCGCAGGGCGCTATGAACAATAGCTGGAGCTATCGCTGGAATCCGCAGACGTATGCGGGCCAGGGCTTCGCCGTGGTCACCATCAACTTCCACGGTTCGACGGGCTACGGCCAGGCGTTCACCGATGCGATCTCGGGTGACTGGGGTGGCAAGCCGCTGGAAGACCTCAAGGCCGGCTGGAGCGCTGCGCTGTCCAAGTACAGCTTCCTTGATGGCGATCGCGCGTGTGCGCTCGGCGCCAGCTACGGTGGCTACATGATTTACTGGATCGCCGGCGTGTGGAACCAGCCGTGGAAGTGCCTGGTGGATCACGACGGCGTGTTCGACGCACGTGCCATGTACTACGACACCGAAGAGCTCTGGTTCGAAGAGCGCGAGAACGGCGGCACGCAGTACGACCATCCCGAAAACTACGAGAGGTTCAACCCGATCAACCACGTCAAGGATTGGCGCGTGCCGATGCTGGTCGTGCATTCGGCCAAGGATTTCCGCATTCCCGATACGCAAGGCCTGGGTGCGTTCACGGCCCTGCAGCGTCGTGGCATCCCGAGCAAGCTGCTGCACTTCCCGGACGAGAACCATTGGGTGCTCAAGCCGCAGAACAGCGTGCAGTGGCATGAGACGGTCAATGCATGGCTGAAGCAGTGGACGGCCAAGGACGCCCCGGCTTCCACCAGCAAGTGATGATCGAGTTCTAGACGTAAAAACGGCGGCCTTCGGGCCGCCGTTTGTTTTGCGCGAAACGCAGGTCGCTGGTGGCAGGCAAGTCGCGATCAGAGCCAGCGATTGCGCTTGAGGATGAAGTAGATCGTGGTCACGATGGCCAACACCAGCCCGATCATGGTGGGGTACGCCCAAGGCTTATTGAGCTCCGGCATATGCGCGAAGTTCATGCCGTACCAACTGGTGATCAGGGTGGGGGCTGCGAGCATGGCGGCGTAGCCGGCGAGGCGCTTCATCACCTCGTTCTGGCCGAACGTGACCAGCGACAAGTTCACGTTGATGGCGGCGGCGAGCATCTCGCGCATGGCGCTGATCGACTCGTTGACGCGGAACACGTGGTCGTACACGTCGCGAAAATACGCGCGCAGTTCGTCCGGAATGAGTTGCGGATGCTGTCGCACCAGCTGGCTGATGATGTCCTGCATCGGCGCCACGGCGAGCCGCAAGGTCATCAGGTCGCGCTGCATGTCGTATAGACGTCGGATCGTGCTGCGCCGGAAGGTGTCCGAAAAGATGTCCTTCTCCAGCTCCTGCAGCTCCTCGCGGAAGTCGCGCACGATCGGCAGCAGGTTGTCGACGATATAGTCGAGCACGCCATACAGGCCGTAGGCCGGCCCCAGTGCAAGCAGGTCGGGCGTGTGTTCGCAGTTGCGCCGGGCGGGAGCGTAGGAGAGCGAGGCGCCGTGGCGCACCGTCACCAGATAGCGCTGGCCCAGGAATACATGCGTCTCGCCAAAGGCAAGATGCCCGCTGACCAATTGCGCGGTCTGCACTACTACGAACAGCGAATCGCCGTAGGTCTCGATCTTGGTGCGCTGGTGTGCCGCCTGGGCGTCTTCGATCGCAAGATCATGCAGGTCGAATTCCTCCTGCAGTTTGTGCAGCAGCGATTCGTCGGGTTCGTGCAGGCCGACCCACACGAAGGTGTCCGGCTGCTTCAGTACTTCGCTGATGTCGTCGACACCGATGTCGCCGATGCGTTGCCCGTCGAAGCGATAGGCAACGCAGTTGACGACCATGGAGGCCGTAGGGGTGAGGTCAGCGGGTTTGGTAGTGGTCATATCCATGCGCAAATGATGCGCCGGCATGGAAGACAGGGCAACGACAGTGGTTCACGCCGTGGCGATGTTGGTCACCCGCTGCCGACGCATGCACCATGCCATCACCAGCCAGATCGGCAACGCAAGCAGCAACCAGGGCTGGTTCTGTTGCACTACGCTAGGCAGCAAATGCAGCAGGCAGGCGATCAGCATGGCGAGCAGCTGCAGCATGAGCACGCCAGTGGCGAAGCGCGAGGCAGCGAGGTGTTTGCGCGAACGCCACCAGGCCGGAAGCAGCAGGAAAGCCAGCGGATTGAACAGCAGCAGATTGGCGTTGGCCCACGCAGAATGGTGCGTGGTGAGCGTCCACAGGATCAGCAGCGCGACGCCGACGAAGCCGGCCAGCAGCAGATACAGCGAGCCGAGCAGGGCACCAAGGATGGGCGCAAAGCGGTAGGCGGCGATCAGCAAGACGGCAAAGACCAGTCCGGCCAGGGCCAGCGGCAGACGAAGGTCCGGCGCGGTGGCAGGCGGCGCATCAAGACGATTGGGCGACAGCACCTGTTCGCCGATCACCAGCGGCTGTGCGTGGCCGTCGGCGTTTTTCACGGTGACATGGCTGACGGCCTGCTGCAGTTCCATCGGCAGGAACGCTTCCTGCCAGGCATTGAGCGGCTGATCGGCGTAGGGGCCGAGGCCAAGGTCGAGGATCAGCATCAGCCACGCTTGCTGACTCATCAGGCGTGCGGTTTGCTGGCGATACGTCATGCCGCCCGGGCTTGCTTCGAGCTGCGGCTTCAGGATGCCACCGAGTGCCTTGTCGAGTGCGTCGCGTACGCGGGTGGCGCAGTTGCGCACGTAGTAGTCGTAGTCGTAGCGGGCGTTCTCGGGCTGCAGGTTCCACAGCAGGTAGTCGCGCATGTCGGCCGCCTGGGCCGGCGTGAATGCGAGGCGCTGGCGCGTGACTGAGCGACCGACTTCGGTGTAGTAGTGCTGGTCGACGTCGGACGGTGCCGCGTCCATCAGATAATGCATCTGGCCTTGCGCGAAATGCAGCAGGAAGCCGCTTTCGTCGAAGTCGAACACGCCGTAGTTGAAGGTCACCGCTTCGCCGCTCACGCTGTCGCGCAGCTCAATGGCGTCGTGTCCGAAGCGTTCCCAGTAGGTGTCGCCGGGACCATAAGTGATCAGCGACACTTCCAGGTTGCTGCCCGGCGCATTGGCGACGCCGGCACGCGCGTGCGATGGCCACAGCAGCAGACAGCAGAGCATAAGGCTGGCCACGCTGGCGATGAAACGACTCAGGCGCGGCGCTGCCGGCGTCCGACCACGACAATGCACGTTCAGCCTTCCTGCTGGCGGATCACGCGGAACGCCTGCACGCGGCGATCATCCGCTTCGGTGACGTGGAACAGGTAGCCGCCAATGGCGATTTCCTCGCCCACTTCCGGCAGGTGGCCGAATTCGGAGGTGCACATGCCGCCCACCGTGTCGAACTCCTCGTCGGAGAAGTTCGCGCCAGTTTGTTCATTGAAGTCGGCGATCGGGGTGAGCGCGCTGACCACCCAGCCGCCGCCCGATTGCTCGTGCATCAGCGTGGGTTCTTCCTCATCGTCGTGCTCGTCGTCGATCTCGCCGACGATTTGTTCAAGCACATCTTCGATGGTGATCAGCCCAGCGACGCCGCCGTACTCGTCCACCACCAGCGCCATGTGGTTGCGTGTGTGGCGAAACTCCGCCAGCAGCACGTTGAGGCGCATGGATTCGGGAATGAGCACGGCCGGGCGCAGCACGCTGGCGATGTCGAAATGATCGCCATTGCCTACGAAACGCAGCAGGTCCTTGGCGAGCAGGATGCCGAGGATGTCGTCCTTGTCTTCGCCGTGCACGGGGAAGCGCGAGTGGCCGGATTCGACCACGGTCTCGAGGATCTCGCGCAGCGGCGCTTCGGCCGAGAGCATCACGATCTGCGTGCGCGGAATCATGACGTCATCCACGCTGAGCTCGGTGACCTTGATCGCACCCTCGACCATGGTCAGGGTGTCGATCGACATCAGGCCGTTGGCCTGGGCGGTGCGCAGCTCGTCGATGAGCTCCTTGCGGTTGCGCGGCTCGCCGGAAAACAGATGGCCCAGTCGATCCCACCAACTACGGTTGGCCGGGCCGCTGGTACTGCCAGGGTCCTCGTTCATTACTCGTGCGGATGCAGCCCGAATCCGGGCGGAATGGTCAGTCTAGCGGAAAATTCGTGACGATTCAGGAACAAGGCGGGGGAGGGGCGGGGCGCCGAAGCAGCGAGGGCGGCCCCGCCTGAGCCTTGAAGGGCCGTCCAATTCACTGCGCGCTGGCCGTGGCCGCGGTTGGCGAGGACGCCCTGGCGACCCCGGCCATCTGCCCACGACCGCCGTTCCAGCCACCGCCAAGGGCCTTGTAGAGGTTGACCTGGTTCACCGCCTGGTCGAGTTGCAGGCCGACCAGCTTTTGCTGGGCGGCATACAGCGAACGCTGTGCGTCCTGGGTGGCGATGTAGTCGTCCATGCCTTCCTTGAAGCGGACCTGCGAGATGCCATAGACGCGTTGCGACTGGTCGACCAGCTCCTGCTGAGCCTTGAGCTCGGGCACGATGTGGTCGCGCACGGCCAGCGCGTCGGCCACTTCGCGGAAGGCCTGCTGGACGGTGCCTTCGTAGGCAGCCGTGGCACCGGTGTAGCGGGCCTTGCTGGCGGACAGCTCGCTCTTGTTCTTGCCCCAGTCCAGCAGCGGCATGGCGGCCGAAGCACCGGCGTTCCATGCCAGCGAGCCGGCCGAGAAAAGGTTGGAGAGGCCGCCGCTCAAGGCGCCGAGCGCGGCGGTGAGCGCGATGTTCGGGAAGAAGGCGGCACGGGCGCGGCCGATGTCGGCATTGGCCGCGCGCAGGCGGTCCTCGGCAGCGACGACGTCGGGACGGCGATCCAATAACGACGAGGGCAATCCGGCCGGCACGTCGGTCAACAGAGGCGCCTGCCATTGGCTCGGTGTGCCGTAGCCCGCCGGCAGCGGTTGGCCGATCAGCACCGTCATGGCGTTGATGTCCTTGGCGATGCGGGTCTGCACATCTTCGACGTCGACCTGGGCGGCGCTTACTTGGGTCTGGGATCGACGCATGTCGAACTCCGATACGCCACCGTCCCTGAAAGCGTTCTGCATCACCTGCGCGTGTTGCTGCTGTGCGGCGAGCGTCTGCTGAGCCAATTGCAGCAGGGCGCGATCGGCATTGAGCGCCAGATAGGCGTTCGCCACTTCACCGATCACGGCGATGCGGGCGGCCTGGTAATCGGCGGCGCTGGCCTCCGCCAGCTTGCCCGATTCGTGCGCAATGGCGCGCTGGCGACCGAAGAAATCGAGCTCGTAATTGGTCATGCCCGCCTGGACCTGGAAGGTGTTGAACGAGGCGGCGGTGGTGCGATTGTTCTGGATCGGGCCGAGCAGTCCGTTGCTCGGTTGTTGAGTCATGCCGGGCAGGCGCTGGCGTCCGGCGTAGCCTTGCAGATCGATTTCGGGAAACAAGTTCGCACGCGCCACCCCATAGCCTGCGCGTGCCTGGGCCATGTTGGCGGCGGCGATGCGCAGGTCGCGGTTGTTGTCCAGTGCAATCTCGATCAAGCGTTGCAGCGCCGGGTCCTTGAAGAAGTCACGCCATTCCAGTTCGGGCATGGCCGGCGCTGGTGCTGGTGCGGGCGTTGCCGCGGCCTGGGCGGACCTTGCCTGTTCGGGATAACGGTTGGGAACTGGCATGGTCGGGCGCTGATAGGTGGGCTCCATCGTGCAGGCGGCGAGCAGGCACGTCGTAAGCGACACAGCGGCAATCATGGGCTTCATGGCTATCTCCGGATTCAGCGCGGCGGAAGGGGCAGGCCGGCGAGACGTGCCAGGCGCAGGAAGGCACGCAGCGGCCGCGCCTTGATGGCAATGTTGTGCGGCGTCTGGCTGAAGATCAGCTCGATCAGTCGATGCCGCAACGCTTCATTGGTTTCAAAGTGCACGCACAGGCGACGCTTGCTGTGGCGAGCCACTCGCGCCGGCACCCAGCCCACCTCGGGAACCAGTACGCGCAGACGCTCGCCGGCTGCTGGCATGTCGGAGCTGCGGTGCAGGGCAGCGCCGCTGAGCGAAATGTCGATGAATTGGCTGCTTTCCTCGCGCGCCCCTACACGCCAGCGTGTGGCGCGGCGGAACGGAAACCGCTCTTCCTGCCGCAGTCGCGGAAGATCCACGCACGCCATGATGGCAGCCAGGTTGAGCACCAGCGCAATCAGCGTCCAGCCAAGGTTGAACACGGTGCCCGCGCTCATGTCGGCCTTCATGATGGTGTTCACCGCACCCGCCTGCAGGAACAGCATCAGCGCGATGAAGAAACCGGCAAGCCTCCAGTGCACCACGACCTTGCTGCGATCGAGCCCTTTGGCGGTCACTTTGAACGGACGTCCAAACGGGCGGATGCAGGCCGAGATGATGGTCCTGGTCACGGCATAGGCCGCCACCAGCTGCGTCACTTCGGTGAAGATGGGCAGCGTCCTGCGTTCGGTGATCCAGGGGCCGTAGAACCAGAAGCCGATCAAGGCCGGCAGGCCGTAGTACAGGAATCGCTCCGGCGTGGTGTAGAACGCGGCGATGCCGAAGTACCAGTACAGCACCGGCGCCACCAGCATCATCAGCAGAAAGGGCTTGCCGATCCAGTGCAGCATGCCGTGGATGTAGTGCAGGCGATCGATCAGCTTGTAGCCCGAGCCACGCAGGGGGCCGTCCTTGAGCAAGGCCACCTGCATGGTGCCCAGGCACCAGCGGCCGCGCTGGTTGATGTACTCCACCAGTCCCTCGGCCGACAGTCCCACCGAAAGGCGCTCGTTGAGCCATCGCGTGATATGGCCGCCTTTTCGCAGCAGATACGTGGTGTGGATGTCTTCGCACACGCTGTCGGTCGGAAAACCGCCGGCGTCGGTGATCGCCTTGCGCGAAATCACGAACGAGGTGCCCACGCAGAAGGCCGAATCCCATGCGTCGCGCGAAGGCTGGAACACATCGAAGAACACTCGCTGCTCATCCACCCAGCTATCGGTCGCGCCCAGATTGTGCTGGATCGGATCGGCGTTGTAATAGAACTGCGGCGTCTGCACCAGCGCCACCTTGGGATCGGCGAACAGGCCGAGCACGCGATAGAGGATGTTCTTCTGCGGCGCGAAATCGGCGTCCAGCACTAGGATGTAGGGTGCATTGGTGTGGCCGGCGGAGAGGCGCAGGCCGTTGTTGAGATTGCCCGCTTTCGCATGGCGGTTGTCGGGACGGCGGGTGTAGTTCACGCCCAGCTCGGCGCAGCGGTCGCGCAGCCAGTCACGGCGCGTATCGTCCAATACCCATACGGCGACATGCGGATAATCGATCGCCTTGGCGGCGACGATGGTCTTTTCCAGGATCTGCCAGTCCTCGTTATAGGTGGCGATGAAAACATCCACCGCGGGCACGTTGGCGCCGGCTGCGCGCAAGCGAATCTCACCGGCATCGGCCTGGGGGCGGTTGTCGCGTCGACGCACCATCACGGCGATGGCCGCCAACGTGTATACGATGGAGACCATTTCAAAGGCGTAGAACACGTAGGACCACACGCTGGCAACGCCGTGGGTGGGATCTGGCAGTGTGTCGGCCGTGCGCCAGAGCGCGTAGCGCAGCAGCAGCCCGCCCGACAGCAGGCCGAACAGCAGACGGTCAAACTGGCGATGCGGGTTGGCAAAGCGCGCCATCCCCGCGCCCAGCAGCAAAGTTAGACCGATCACCTCGAGCATGGACATGTCGTCGAACGGGAAGCTCATGGCGCCTGCTCCGCGTGGCGAATCGAGCGACCGATGAAGGGATTCCAACCCTTGGCCGCCAGAACTGTCCAGGCCGTCGCGCCCAGATGGGGCTGGTGGTAGTAGAAAAAGTCGGCGTAGGTAGAGGTTGGGCCGATGGCAAAGTCGGTGGCGATACGCGGTTGCGGGGTGGCGTAGAGCATGCCGCTGGCGCTGCGCTGTGCGGCAAGCAATTGCCACAGCGAATCGGCCACCGGCTTTCCGCTCGCCTGCAGCGCCGTGGCAACCTGCGCCGTTCCCTCGGTCCACACGCCATCGGGCCGGCGGCGATATCCGTAGCCGTCGCCGCTGCGATGTTGTGACTCGACCCAGGGCCACACCTGGTTCCACTCAGGCGGGTGCGAATCGAAAGCGAGCAGCGGCCACACCTGTGCATCGAGGCCGGATTTGTCGCGGGAAAGCGTCTTGCCGTCGTCGAGCGTGCCTACGAAAAAGCGGTGTTCGGTCGGGTCCCACATCGACTTCACAAAGTCGCCAGCGACCTTGGCTTGTTGCGTCAACGTGGCATCGCCTGTCTCGCGTCCAGCCCATGCCGCAGCCGCATAGACGTCCAGATTGTGTTCCGTAGCCTTCCAGTGTTGCGGACGCTGGGCGTTGTCGTAGCCGAACAATCCACCCTCGTAGGCGGCAGGCGCCGTACCCAGTGTGTGGGCCTGTATCCAGTGCAGTTGGGCCACGGCGGCATCCAGGTATCGTCGGTCATGGCTGTTGTCGTAGACGGTCAGCAGCAGCAGCGATGCCCACGCTGCATTTCCGGTAGCCGTGCCCACCTGGTAAGGGTCCTGACTCCAATAGTTGCCTTTGCTCTCCCAGTAGCCGGGCAACTCGACTTTGTCGCCTGTGATCGCACCGCCGCGATAGGCATTGCGGAGTCGGCCATCTTTGAAAGTGGGGTCATGCGACGCGGCGATCAGCAGCGCATCGGCGATGCGTTTGGCCTGCGCCGCGTCGCCACAGGCGGTAAGGGCGATGCCGGCCAGCGCGTTGTCGTAGACGAAGGCTACATTCTCCAGTGCCCTCACCGATCCGGGTTGAAGATTCGGGTAGCTGGGCAACAGCATCGGACCCTGTCCGGGAACGGCTGCGGCCGCCGAACGCAGCACGGAGCAGGTGCTGTCGGCGAGTTGCTGCTGGGTCACGCTAGTGGACAGCACGGGACTGGATGCCATCGCGGCCAGCAGCAGTCCGATGCCGGAGAAGTAAGGTCGTCGTATCAACATGCCTGCCTCCAAGGATGCGATCAGCGCAGGCTCGCCGTGACGCTGCGGCCCGGGGTGCACGCCGGCATGCCGGCATTGGCGCCGTCTTGCGTATCCCATTGCGCGAGCGCATAGACCGAGCCATCTTCGGCATAGGGGAAGGGGGCGCTGTAGCCGTTCTGCAGCGCTTCGTTCGCGGTGGGCAGGATCTGCGAGATATGCGCATCGTGCGATCGGCCTGAAGGTTCGATTTGCACGCGCAACTTCGTGCCCACGTTCAGTCGTCCAGCCATGCGGGCCGGGAACACGGCAACCACATCGGTCTTGCTGCAATCGGAGGCGCGCACCAGGGTTGCTCCTGCCGTGACCTGGGTGCCGACGGGCGCCACGATGTCCTGCGCTGCGCCGTTTCCGAACGCCTTTACTGCGTAGTCGGAGAGCGCTTGCACACGATCCTGTTCGTGGGTCACCAGGTTGTTGAGGTCGCTCATCTGTTTGTTCAGCGCATCCAACTGGGCCTGCTCGCCGGTGATGCTGCTTTGCAGGTCGGCGCGCCGCTGCGAAAGCTGGGTCAGTTGATCGTTGCTGCTTTGGCCCGCGGCAACATAGACGCCGCGTTGCGCGGCAGCGAGGCTATCGCCAACACCGCTGGCGTTCTTGTCCAGCGCATCCGCTTCGCTGCGGGCGGCGTCGGCCTCGGCGCGCGCGGCCGAGACGGTGGCCGCGCTCACCGCGCCGTCGCGCTGCAAGGTCATCGCACGCTGGTATTTGCTGTCCAGCTCTTCCAGCTTGGCCGAAGCCGCGTCCTGCTGTGCCTGCAGCGACGCATAGTTGTTCTTTAGCTGCGACACATTGGCGTTCTGATACTGGTCGTACTGGTGGTTGACGTACTCCAGCATCCGTTGATCTGCCTGGATCCGATGATCGAGGTCATCGAGTCGGCTCTGCAGATCGAGCCGCTGCGTCAGCAAGGTGGTCAGCGAATCGCGCGCCACTGTGTTGTTCTTGATGACAGCAATCGTTTGGCCGGGTTCGATGGGCTGTCCAATCTGCGCATGCAGTTCACTGACGGTGCCGCTGATGGGCGTGGTGATAAGCATGGCGGGAGCGTTGAGCACGGCACGCGTGGCGCGATTCGAAAGCCAAGGCTCGAGCAGCGTGGAAATCAACAGCCATGCGATGAATCCCAGCAGCCCATAGCCAGCCAGGCGTGGCACGATCGCGAGCGGCGACTTGCGCGTGGGTGCCAGCTCCCTGGATGGCGCAGCAGCGGTATGCGGAAAGCGTTCGGTGGGCAGAAGCTCGGTCTTCAAAACATTCGCCTTTGGCAATTGACGTCACGCAGACGCCTGCGCCCGTGCGCCGAAGCGGGGCGGAAGTAGGCACATCTCGCGGAGATGGCGGCCAGTGAATTGAAGTCCGGAGGATGGGTGGCTTACGTGCCGCGACGTCGAATGACGTTCCTCGTTGATGCAATGCGTCACTTACCGGACCCGCAAAGGAATAGTGCCTTGGCGATGAACGTCGCCTGTCTTCGGCCGGCAAAACGCTTAGGAACAGTTAGATATCAGTTCAAAAAATGAATATGCATCACTCGCGCAGGACACGCGATTGACATCAAGCTGACGCATTGCAGCAACGTATGGGATAGAGGGATGACAACGATCAACAGCTTGCGCGTTGTTTTTCGCGTGCTGGTTTTGATGAGCGCGAGTTTGTAGCGCAAAAGCATGCGAAGCGGATGGCGCAGTCAGTCGTCTACGGCGTAGGGATCATTGATGCCGAGCCCAGCCAGGATGCGCGTTTCGAGCGCTTCCATCTGTTCGGCTTCCTGGTCATCGATATGGTCGTACCCGATGAGATGGAGCACGCCATGCACGGTCATGTGCGCCCAGTGGTGGAGTGATGGTTTGCCTTGCTCCAACGCTTCGCGCGCTACCACCGGTGCGCAGATCACGAGGTCGCCAATCAGCGGAAGGTTGACGCCGGGGGGAAGTTCGACTGGAAAGGACAGGACGTTGGTCGCGTAATCCTTGCCGCGATAATCGCGGTTGAGCGTCCGTCCTTCCTTGCTGTCCACGATGCGGATCGACAGCTCGGCGGCCTTGCGCCGCTTGGCGCCGCGCAGCGCGGCTTCGGCCCACTGGCGGAAGCTTGCAGCGGCCGGCACGCCCTTGCGCGAGGCACCGTAGCCCACCGAAACCGTGACGGCGGTGCTCATCGCGGCGGCTCCTCGGACGTCTGTTCGAACGCCTCGTACGCACGCACGATCTTGGCCACCAGCGGATGGCGCACCACGTCGCGCGAGGTGAAGAAAGTAAAGCTGATGCCGTCCACACCGCGCAGCACTTCCACGGCATGGCGCAGGCCCGAGCGCACGTGGCGGGGCAAGTCCACCTGGCTCACGTCGCCCGTGATCACCGCCACCGAACCGAAGCCGATGCGCGTCAGGAACATCTTCATCTGCTCGACGGTGGTGTTCTGCGCTTCATCGAGAATCACATACGAATCGTTGAGCGTGCGGCCGCGCATATAGGCCAGCGGCGCGATCTCGATCACATTGCGCTCGATCAGCTTGGCGACTTTTTCGAAGCCCAGCATTTCGTACAGCGCGTCGTACAGCGGTCGCAGATACGGATCGACTTTCTGCGACAGATCACCGGGCAGGAAGCCGAGCTTTTCACCGGCTTCGACCGCCGGGCGCACCAGCAGCAGGCGTTGCACGCGATTGGCTTCGAGCGCTTCGACCGCGCTGGCGACGGCGAGATAAGTCTTGCCAGTACCGGCCGGGCCCACGCCGAAGCTGATGTCGTGGGAGGTGATCGCATGCAGATAGCGCGCCTGATTGGGACCGCGGCCTTTGATCACGCCGCGCTTCACGCGGATGGTGACTTCCTGCGTACCGTCGGTATCGTTGACGATGGCTTCAATGCCCGAGTCGGCCAGCTGCAGATTGATCTTCGCACCGTTTAGCGACTCGTTTTCGGTGGTGAGGTAAAGCGCGCGCAGCACTTTTTCCGCCGCTCGCGAGGCGGCTTCCTCGCCAATCACCTGGAACAGCGCGCCGCGATGATTGATCTCCACGCCCAGGCGCAATTCGATCTGGCGTAGATGTTCATCGAAGGGACCGCAAAGATTGGAGAGCCGTGCGTTGTCTTCCGGCTCGAGGGAAAAGTCGCGTTGATGGAGGCCGTTGGTCATCGGTATGCGTCAGAGTGGTCGGTGCATCACGTAGACATCGGTCGGGCCGTGTGCGGCGTGGCGGAATGCGCCCGGCACCTGCCCAACGATGCGGAAACCGTGGCGCTGCCATAGGCGCACCGCGGAGGTATTGGTCGAGACGACAAAGTTGAACTGCATCGCGGTGAAGCCCGCGTCGCGGGCCAGCGCCATGGAATGTTCGCACATCACCGAGGCGATGCCCTGGCCGCGCACGGCGGGTGAAACCATGTAGCCGGCGTTGGCCACGTGGTCGCCCAGGCCCGGCTGGTTGGCGCGGAGCATGTAGCAACCCAGCACGAGTTTTTCGCGTTCGGCGATGAAGCAGCGCGTGGGCGGCGAGGTCCACCAGTCGCGCGCCTGTTCGAAGCTCAGATCAGGCGGGTAACTATAGGTGTCGCCAGCGGCCACCACGCTGCGGAACAGCGGCCAGACCAGGGTGAACTCGTCGGCGCCGATTTCCCGGATCGAAATAGGCGCCGTCACGAGGCCAGCGCGACGTCTTCTTCGGCCAGCTTCACGCGGCCGCGCAGCGAGTTGCTCATCGCCTCGGTGATCACCACGTCCACGAACTGACCGATCATGCGGGTGCTGCCGGGGAAGTTCACGAAGCGCATGTTCTCGGTGCGACCGGTGACTTCGTTCGCGCTCTTGCGGCTGATCTTTTCCACCAGCACACGTTGCACCGTGCCGACCATCGCCTCGTTGATCTGGCGCGCGTTGTCGTTGAGCTTGGCCTGCAGGCGGGTGAGGCGCGCATGCTTCTCTTCCGCCGAGGTGTCGTCGGCAAGATTCGCGGCGGGTGTGCCAGGACGCGAGGAGAAGATGAAGGAGAAGCTCTGGTCGAAGCCGATGTCTTCGATCAGCTTCATGGTCTTTTCGAAGTCGTCGCTGGTTTCGCCGGGGAAGCCCACGATGAAGTCCGAGGAGATGCAGATGTCCGGACGCACTGCGCGCAGCTTGCGGATCTTCTGCTTGAATTCCAGCGCCGTGTAGCCGCGCTTCATCGCCGTGAGGATGCGATCCGATCCGGCTTGCACGGGCAGGTGCAGGAAGTTGCACAGCTGCGGCACGTTGGCATACGCCTCGATCAGCGAGTCGGAGAACTCCAGCGGATGCGAGGTGGTGAAGCGGATGCGGCCGATGCCTTCGATCTGCGCGATGGCGTGGATGAGCACGGCGAGGTCCGCGATGCCGCCGTCATGCGTGGGGCCGCGGTAGGCGTTGACGTTCTGGCCGAGCAGGTTCACTTCGCGCACGCCTTGCCCGGCGAGCTGGGCCACTTCCACCAGCACGTCGTCGAACGGACGGCTGATTTCCTCGCCACGGGTGTAAGGAACCACGCAGTACGAGCAGTACTTGGAGCAACCTTCCATGATCGATACGAAGGCGGTCGGGCCTTCGGCGCGCGGCTCGGGCAGGCGATCGAACTTTTCGATCTCCGGGAAGCTGATGTCCACCTGCGGCTTGCCGCTGGCGCGCTGCGCCTCGATCAACTCCGGCAGGCGGTGCAGGGTCTGCGGGCCGAACACCAGATCCACGTAGGGCGCTCGCTTGATGATGTCCTGGCCTTCCTGCGAAGCCACGCAGCCGCCCACGCCGATCAGCACGGGCTTGCCGCCTTGCTTGTGTTCCTTCCAGCGCCCCAGCTGGCTGAAGACCTTTTCCTGGGCTTTTTCGCGGATCGAACAGGTGTTGATCAGGATGACGTCCGCCTCGGCTTCATCCTGGGTCAGCTCCAGCCCGTGCGAGGCCTTGAGTACGTCGGCCATCTTGGCCGAGTCGTACTCATTCATCTGGCAGCCGTGGGTCTTGATAAAAAGCTTGCCGGTCATGGGCTTGGGTACCGTGGTCCAAAGGGCGGCGCGAGGGTTGCCGAACCGCGTAGTTTACGCGCCAAATGGCCCTGCCGCCACTGCAACGGGCGAGCCAGATCAAGCACTTGCGCGCCCATGGGGCGGCTGGAAACGGGCGCTGACGCACGATTTGGTCGCGCAGCGCTTGGCGTGGAGGGCAGCGCGGTAGCACACTGCCGCCGAACCCCGCGCCGGCTAAGCCCCGGGGAGAAGATGAAGAAAAGGGGGGAGTGATGTCGTTGCTTGACCGTGATGAGGCCGCCGCCAAGGCTGGGCGGCCCGAGGGGAGTCCGTGAGCGGGCTGCCCTTATCGCGGCTGGGCGCGGCGGCCCCTCGGCGGATCCTCGCTGGCTGCGCCTTGTTTGCAGGGCTGTTGGTGTTTTCGCTGCCGGGCCACTCTGGCGCACTCTACCGCTGCACCGGCTCGGCAGGCGAAACCGTCTTCAGCAGCAGCACGGCGGGTTATCAGGGCTGCAGCCGCATCGCCGGCGCGCCCGATCCGGTGCGCAAGAAGCCAGCTGCCCCCGCGCCTTCACTGGCGACGGTCAAGGGCTCGGCGGAAACCTCGGCCGCCAAAACGCAGCCGGTGCCTGCGCCGCAGCCGCCGTCGGTGGCCTGGGTAGAAGACTCGGTGGAAACCACGGCTCGCGTCGTAACGGCCAGGTCAGCGCCTGCGCCTGCGGGAAAGCCGGGGCAATGGAGCTATAGCGAGGCGAGCCCGGCGCGCAGCACCTCTACGCCCAGCAAGCCGGTGGCCGATGCGGATGCCGATGGCAGTCGCGTGCTGCGTGGCGCGGTCTATCGCGTGGTGCGCAAGGACGGCAGCGTGGAATACACCAACCTGCGGCCGGCCGGCGAGCGGGGGCACGACGTGACCATGCTCTTCAGTTACATCGCCACCTGCGTGGCGTGCAACCTGCATTCGAATATTCGCTGGGATTCGGTGGCGCTAAATCTTGCGGCCTATACCGATGTGATCGCGCTGGCCAGTCAGGAGTCCGGCGTCAACGAGGCTTTTCTGCGCGCCATCATTCACGCAGAAAGTGCCTTCAATCCGCGTGCGCTATCGATCAAGGGCGCACAAGGCCTGATGCAGCTGATGCCCGGCACGGCCAACGACATGGGCGTGCGCGATGCTTTCGACACCGCGCAGAACATTCGCGGCGGCGCGCGCTATCTCGGCCTCTTGCTGCGCACCTTCAATGGCAACGAACGCCTGGCGGCTGCGGCCTACAACGCCGGCCCTGGCGCCGTGCAGCGCTACAACGGCGTGCCGCCGTTTGCGGAAACGCAGGTCTATGTCGAGCGCGTGGGCACGCTGCGCAAGCGTTACGGCTTGGCCATCCATCCGGGTGGTGGTCGATCGCCCGTGGCTGCGGCGGGGTTGTCAGCTATCCAGTGACGCCGTCGGCGTGGTCGGCGGACGCTGCGCAAGAATCACTTCGGTGTGGAACGGCGCGCCATTGCGCAGCCCGGAGACTTCCACCTTGCTGCCCGGCTTGAGCGCAGCCTCGTGCCGACGCAGGTCGGAGGGATCGACGATGTCTTCCGAGCCAATCCGCAAGAGAATGTCGTGCGGCTGGATGCCGGCGGCCGCGGCCGGTCCACCTGGATAGATGTCGGTGACCTGCGCACCGCGTGGCGCTGCCGGCAGGCCGCTGTCGGCAGCGACGGGAACGAAGGTGTAATCGGCGCCCATCCAGCCGCGCACGACGTGGCCGCTGTCGATGATCTGATCGAGCACGCGCTTGGCGCTGGCCACCGGGATGGCGAAGCTGATGCCTTCGGCGTTGGCGGCCTTGCCGATCAGCAGGGTATTGATGCCGACCAGCTCACCCTCGGTGTTGACCAGGGCGCCGCCCGAGTTGCCCAGATTGATGGCCGCATCGGTCTGGATGAAGTCTTCGGGGCTGGAGCTGCTCAGTTGGCGGCCGATCGCGCTGACGATGCCCATGGTCACCGTCTGGTTGAGGCCCAGCGGATTGCCGATGGCAAGCACGACGTCGCCGGTGCGGGTGGGGCGGTGGTCGGCGATATGGATCACCGGCAGGTTGCCGGCGTCGATCCGCAGCACCGCGAGGTCGGTCTCCACATCGGCGCCCACCACCGTGGCCTTGGCCACGCGGCCGTCGTAGAGCAGTACCTGGATGTCGTCGGCGTTGGCGATCACGTGGTTGTTGGTCAGCACATAACCCTGCAGCACGATCACGCCCGAGCCCAGGCTCTGCTCGCGGCGCTTGTAGGCAGGGCCGGTCGGACGGCCGCCGAACAATCGCTGCAGCACCGGGTCGGTATACATCTGCACCGCCTGCTCGGTGACCATCTTGTTGGCGTAGATGTTTACGACCGACGGCGCTGCCTTGGCGACGGCGTCCGCGTAGGAGATGGGGCCGCCTGTGTGCGCAGGCGTCGATGAGCTACTGATCGACTCGGTGGTCGGCGTCGGCGCGACCCCGAAACGTTCCCTCAGGCGATGGCCAACATCTGGCCACGCGAGGCTGATGACGAACGCAGCCGCCAGCCCGAGCACCACGAAGCGGGCGATGAATGCGAGCGTGCCAGCGGCATGTTTCATGTCGTAATGCGTTTCACGGCAAGGCGTTAGAGAGGGGTGCGCGCATGTGTCGCAGGCGAGGCTATTTTATTGTACGAGTCATGCCCTGACGCTACACTAACGCGATTTTGCGGGAGCCTGAATCCACTGGCGCTTGCGAAGCGGGTCGTCCCGGGGTTTCCCGGTGCGCTTAGGTCCCGACAACGGAAGGCCTGTAGCTCTCGCTGCATGCTCATCGTGCTGGTGCCGCGCGTGCCTGCTGTTCTCTAAGGGGGAGTCTTAGGGGTTTTTCTCTGCACAGCAAGGTAGTCTCTTGCTGTCGGATTGATCGACGCGCTTGGCAAGCACCTGTGGAACTTCTAAGTTCCGCGTCTCAATGGCATGTAAGTACCGGAGAGCCTGATGGCGAACGAAGTCGTCGATCACGGCCGCCGCCGCTTCCTCACAGCGACCACGGCAGTGGTTGGTGGTGTGGGAGTGGTTACGGCAGTCGTGCCCTTCATCAAGTCGTGGGAACCCAGTGCGCGGGCAAAATCCGCAGGTGCGCCGGTCACGATCGACATCAGCAAGATCGAAGAGGGCCAACGGGTAACTTACCCCTGGCGCGGTCTACCGGTGTTTGTAGTCAACCGCACCAAGGCGCAGCTCGATGCGCTGCCCAGCCAGGATGCCCGCCTCGTCGACGCCAAGTCCGACAGCGGTTCGGCCGAGCAGCAGCCCAAGTACGCGCAGAACGAAGCACGCTCCATCAAGCCCGAGTGGCTGGTGCTGGTGGGCCTGTGCACGCATCTGGGTTGCGTCCCCGACTTCGTGCCGGTGATGAAGCCCGAGCCGTTCGATCCGGACTGGAAGGGCGGTTTCTACTGCCCCTGCCACAAGTCACGCTATGACATGTCCGGTCGCGTCTATCAGGGCGTGCCGGCACCGAAGAACCTGCTGGTGCCGCCGTACCATTTCATGGACGACACGCACATCCAGATTGGCGTGGATCCGAAGGAGGCCGGCTAATGGCCAACGTATTCACGCGAGTCGGCGATTGGGTCAATGAGCGGGCACCGGGCTTGATGCCGGTCTACCGCAAGCACATGACCGAGTATTACGCGCCGAAGAATTTCAACTTCTGGTACTACTTCGGCGTGCTGGCGCTGCTGGTGTTCGTCAACCAGATCGTCACCGGCATCTTCCTCACCATGAACTACAAGACGAGTGCGGCGGAAGCCTTCAACTCGGTCGAGTACATCATGCGTGACGTGGAGTGGGGCTGGCTGATCCGCTACATGCACTCCACCGGCGCCTCGCTGTTCTTCGTGGTGGTGTTCCTGCACATGTTCCGCGGCCTGATGTACGGCTCGTACCAGAAGCCGCGCGAGCTGGTGTGGCTGCTGGGCATGCTGGTGTTCCTGGCGCTGATGGCCGAGGCTTTCATGGGCTACGTGCTGCCGTGGGGGAACATGTCGTTCTGGGGCGCCAAGGTGATCATCTCGCTGTTCGGCACGGTGCCCGTGATTGGCGGCAGCCTGGTCGAATGGATCATGGGTGACTACCTGCCGGCGGACGCCACGCTCAACCGCTTTTTCGCCCTGCACGTGATCGCGCTGCCGCTGGTGCTGCTGTTGCTGGTGGTGCTGCATATCTTCGCGCTGCACGAAGTGGGTTCGAACAACCCGGACGGCGTCGATATCAAGCATGGGCCCAAGGGCAACCGCTGGGACCCGAACAAGCCGGCCGACGGCATCCCGTTCCATCCGTACTACACCGTGCACGACCTGGTGGCGGTGGGCTTCTTCGTGTTGATCGCGGCCTTCATCATCTTCTTTGCGCCGACCTTCGGTGGTTGGTTCCTGGAGCATGACAACTTCATTCCGGCGAACAACCTGGTCACCCCGACGCACATCAAGCCGTCGTGGTACTTCACCCCGTTCTACGCGATCCTGCGCATGATCCCGTCGTTCTTCGGCACGGCGTTCTGGGGCGTGCTTGGCATGTTCGGCGCGATCGCCCTGCTGTTCGTGCTGCCGTGGATCGATGCCGGCAAGGTGCGCTCCATCCGTTATCGCGGCACCGGCTTCAAGGTGGCGTTGATGACTTTCGCCGCGTCCTTCATCGGCCTGGCCCTGGTGGGTGCGGGCGTGGTCGGCGAGCTGACCACGGAGTGGGTGCCTGCGGACGCGACGTTCTGGGAGAACGCGTTCGGTCGCTTCATGACCGTCCTCTACTTCGGCTACTTCGTGTTCCTCTGGTGCTACACGCATCTCGGCTGGGAAAAGACCAAGCCGGTTCCGGAGCGGGTGGTGTTTGACCATGAATAAGCGGCAGCCCTCGATGAAGAAAATCATTTCCACGGTTGCACTCACCGTTGGCCTGCTGGTCGGCACCAATGCGGTCATGGCGCAGGAAGAGGGCGGCCTGCCTTCGGCCGGCACCAACGTGCACGACCAGGCCTCGCTGCAGCGCGGCGCCAAGTTGTTCTTCAACTACTGCGTGGGTTGCCACTCGCTGAAGTACGTGCGCTATTCGCGCATCTCCGAAGACCTGGGCCTGTCCGAAGACGAGGTAATGAAAAACCTCAACTTCACCGGCGCCAAGTTCGGCGACCCGGTGATCTCGCACATGCCGGAAGATTCGGCCCAGCAGTTCTTCGGCAAGGCACCGCCGGACCTCTCGCTGGAAGTGCGCGCCAAGACCGCCGACTGGGTCTACGGCTACCTCAACTCCTTCTACCTCGACCCGACCCGTCCGGTGGGTTGGAACAACACGGTGTTCCCCAATGCCTCCATGCCGTTCCCGCTGTGGGAATTGCAGGGCATCCAGACGGCCGTGAAGAAGGAAGGCAGCGACGACGTGGAGAAGCTTGAGCTCTCCCAGCCGGGCAAGCTCACGCCGGCGCAGTACCAGCAGGCCTCCCGCGACCTGACCAACTTCCTGGAGTACGCTGCCGAACCGGCCGCCCTCCAGCGTCAGCGCTACGGCATCTGGGTGCTGCTGTTCCTGGCGGGCTTCACTTTCCTGGCATATCTGCTAAAGAAGGAGTACTGGAAGGACGTCCACTAAGACGTCACCTTCCGGAGCCTACGGTACGGCGGCCCGCGACCCTCTGATGGGAACCGGGGCCGCCGTACTTGGATAAGCCGATGGGGAGATCGCGCATGGTCCAAAGCGCTCGTTCGCGTACCGCACTCGCCCTTTACACCACCGCAGATGGCATCCAGTGCCACCGGACGCGTCTCGTGCTCGCCGCCAAGGGCGTGAGCTACGACAGGGTGATCGTCGACCCCGCCAAGCCGCCGGAAGACCTGCTCGACCTCAACCCCTACGGCAGCACGCCGACCCTGGTTGATCGCGACCTGACCCTCTACAACACCGCGGTCGTCTGCGAATACCTGGACGAACGTTATCCCCATCCGCCCCTGATGCCGATCGACCCCTTGTCCAGGGCGCGCCTGCGCCTTGCCAATGTGCGGATCGAACTGGACTGGCTGCCCGAAGTGGACCTCATCAAGGCCGGTGGCCGTCCGGCCGATGCGGCCCGCAAACGGCTGCGGGAGCACCTGCTGTCGGCGCTGCCTCTGTTCAAGGCATCCCGGTTCTTCCTGAACCCGGAAATGAGCCTCACCGATTGCCTGGTGGCCCCGGTGGTCTGGCGCCTGCCTTGGCTGGGGGTCGACCTGGGGCGCGAAGGCAAGCCCATCCTCGACTATGGCGAGCGCCTGTTTGCCAGCCAGGGCTACGCCCGCAGCATGACCCCTGAAGAGAAGGCCATGCGTCCCTGAGGCCCCGCCGGCAGGCCTTGAAGGGCCTGCCTGGCCTCCCCGGCGGCGCTTTGGCGCTCTGGGCGGCGCCGCTGCGACAACTCGCCCCGGCTTCGCATTACACTGCCACGATCCACCTGGCGCGCCCTGGGCTTATCCCGTGAGGCTGCGCACTCCATAGGTTTTTGCATGACCGACGACAAGCTCCCGCCGATGTCCTCCAATCGTCCTTACTTGCTGAGGGCGATCTACGACTGGATCACCGACAACAATCTGACACCTTATGTTCTCGTGGATGCCGGGCGGGAAGGGGTGCGGGTGCCTCCGCAGGTCATCAAGAACGGGCAGGTCGTGCTGAACCTGGCCATGCGTGCCGTGGCCAGCCTGGATCTGGGCAACGACTGGATCAGCTTTCAGGCGCGCTTCTCCGGCGTGAGCCACAACATCCATATTCCGATTCAGGCCGTGCTGGCGCTGTACGCGCAGGAAAACGGGCAGGGCATGATGTTCCCGGCCGAAGAAGGTGGCGATCAGCCGCCGCCGTCGTCACCCGATCCGGACGACACTCCGCCGACGCCTGAAGGCGATGCTGGTGAGAAACCCAAGCGCAGCGCGCCGTTTCTGCGCGTGGTGAAGTAAGTCACGCCGTCGTCGCGCCGGCTGGTCCGGCGCGATCCGCCTCAGTGAAGCTGGTTATCCTTGCGCAAACGCGGGCGCAGCGGCACCACGTTGTCGTGCGCCGGCGGCGGCTCATGTTCGGACAGCAGGCCGGGCAGGTGGCTGTGGATCGTCGGCAAGCTGATGCCGGTCAGCGTATGGCCGATCAGCCACAACTTGCCCGGTTCGCGGTCGTTGCCGTCAATGCTCACCTCGAAGGTGTAGCAGCGCTCCCAGAGCAGTTGGCCATGCTGGCGCAGCAATCGCACGCCTCGCAGGCCCACGCTTTCATCGAGCAACTGCAAGCCATGCTGACGACATTGCTGGCTGGCTTCCTGGGTGGCCTGCTCGCGGCCGCGGGCAAGCTTGAGCCACGAGCCGATGACGGCCAGCAGCAGGACTAACAGGATCAGGTCGGAAAGCTCGCTCATGGGGCGAGAGTGTAGGCGTGGAGTGTGGCTTGCAAGGGGCGCGGCGTGAAAGTCGCTTTGAGCTCGTCATGACGAGCTAAAAAGCCGGCAAGCTCACCTCGATGAAGCTCAGTCGAGCTTCAACCGCAGCGACAAATCCACCGCCCGAACATGCTTGGTAAGCGCCCCCACGGAGATGAAATCCACGCCCGTGCCCGCGTACTCGCCAATGGTCGACAGATCCACGTTGCCGGAAATCTCCAGTTCCGCACGTCCCTTGGCCAGGGCCACGGCTTCTCGCATCAGCGGCAGGGTGAAGTTGTCGAGCATGATGCGGTCGGCACCGGCATCCAATGCCTGCTGCAGTTCATCGAGATTCTCCACCTCGATCTCCAGCAACAGCTTCGGATGCAGACGACGAGCCGCTTCGGCGGCTGCCTTGATGCTGCCCGCCGCGATGATGTGGTTTTCCTTCACCAGGATGGCGTCGTACAAACCCACGCGATGGTTATGACCGCCACCGCAGCGCACCGCGTATTTCTGCGCCAGTCGCAGGCCGGGAACGGTCTTGCGGGTGTCCAGCACGCGCACGCCGGTGCCCGCCACAGCGGCCACATGCGCGGCGGTCGAGGTGGCAGTGCCGGAGAGCAGCTGCAGGAAATTCAGGGCCGAACGCTCGGCAGTCACCAGGGCACGCGCATTGCCGCGCAGGCGGCAGATCACCGAACCCGCGGCGACCCGGTCGCCATCGCGGACGTTCCAGTCGATCTGCGCTTGCGGATCGAGTCGGAGGAAGCAGGCGTTGAACCAGGCGATGCCCGCCATGACCGCGTCGTCGCGACAGGTCAGCGTGGCGCTGGCGGTGGCTTCCGCCGGCAACAGCTCGGCGGTGGCGTCGCCGCTGCCGATATCTTCGGCGAACGCGCGCTCGACTTCCGCCTGGATCAGGTCGGACGAAGGTGGAACAAGTTGTACTGAATTCATTCGGTCGGTGCTTGGGACGTGGCCGGTTGGCTGAGGCGACCGACGATGGCATCCAGCGCGCGGTCGAACAGAGCGGTGGATTCAAGCACGCGCGCCGTACCGCTGGCGAGTGCCTGGGCCAGTTCGTGCGGCGAGTAATCGGCCACTTTGAGGCCGCGGCGGTTCACGAACAGGTAGCGGCCGCTCATCGGGCTGATCCACGAGAGCTTGGCGCGCTCGATGGTGTCCGGGCCGGTCACGAACTCCAGCCAGGTGCCGGGCTTGAGCTCGGAGACCAACAGCATCTCCGGCGTGTCGAGCACCGGCTCCTGCACGGGTTCGGTACGGTCAAGTTCCGCTTCGGACTCGGCGATCGGCTGGATGCTTTCGGGAATGGGCAGGCTGGTGGATTCCTCCACTGCATGCACCTCGGCCTCCGGCACCGCTTCGCCGAGCTGGTGACGGTAATAGGTGTGCAGCTGGGCCAGCAGGCGATCGATATCGCTTTCCTGGAACGCCACGTTGCCCAGGCCACGGCGCAGGGCGCGCTCGATGCCCGGCAGCATCTGGCGCAGCGCGCGGCGCTCGTCGAGCGTGCGGGCCGGCTTGGTGCTGTCGATGAAGTCGTTGGCAAAGCGCAGCGCGTCGCGGAACTCGCTCGATTCCTCGCCCTGGCGAAGAATCGTGAGTACCAGGTAGTTCGCCCAGGCGCGCGACAGAATCCCATGGATCAGCGGCGGAAGGTTATGGCCTTCTATACGGCTGAGGATCTCGCGGGCAGCGCGGCGGCGCGCCTGCTCGAGCTTCTCGCGGCCACGGGTGGACTCGGCCACGCGCTGCTCGGCCAGTTCGGCACGGCGGCGGCTGATGTCCTGGAATTCCTGCAGCTCGGCGCACAGGCGTTCGAAGATGGTCATGTCATCGTCGAAGTCCTGCAGCAAGCGGTCGACGATGGATTTGATCTTGTCGTGCAGGCGGTGATCGCGATCGGACTCCGCCGACCAGCCCTTGGCAGCATCGGCCAGGCTGTCGAGCAAGCGGCGCGCCGGGTGCTGGCGATGCGCGAACAGCTTGCGGTCGAGGATGGCGGCCTTCAGGTAAGGAATCTGCAGGCGTGCCAGCAACACCTGCATCTCGGTCGGCAGGTTGCGGTCTTCGAGGATGAACTCGAACAGCATGCCGACCAGATCGATGGTGTCCTCGTCGATGGTCGACACCTGGCTCGGCTTTTCGCCGCGCAGGGAGCCGATCTGGGCTAGCAGGTGTTCCTTCAGCTGCTGCACTTCGCCAGCCAGTTCCACCGCGTTGCTGGTGCTCAGCGGCATGTGCTGGTTGATGGCGGCCTGGCTCTGCAGCACGCTCAGCGCACCGATCAGCTCGTTGGCGCTGGGCAGCTGCATGGCGCCGGCGGGCATCTGCATGGCGCCCACAGCAGGCGCCGGGCGGCGTGCGCTGAACAGCGTGCGCAGCGTCTGGATCAATTCGTTGGACGCGTTACCTGTCTCGTCTTCACCGAGGAAGGTGCCTTCCGTCTGCTCAGCCGCGGCCGCGGTACCGGTGGGTGCCGCCGTACCGGCTGCGCGGGCAGCGCCGCCAGCACGCGGGATCTCGTGACGCAATTGCGGCAGCACGCCGGCACGCACGAGTTCGGCGTTGATCTCCTGGTACAGCTCGTCCAGCGAGGCCAGCACGTAGCGGTCGAACAACTTGTAGATGATCAGCTTGACGCGCATCTCGGCGCTGAGCTCGCGCATCGCCTGGCGGAACGCCTGCGACAGCGCGGCCGGCCCCACCGGATTGGTGGCGTCGTCAATCTTGATGCCGCCATAGATGACCGACAGGCGCTGGTTCACGGCGAACAGGTCGCGCGTGAGGCGCGTTTCGTTCTTGCCGATCATGCTGGTGATGGCCAGCGATTCTTCCAGTTCGTTGTCGGCCACCAGCGACAGCTCGACCGAACCGACGGGCAGCGACACGCCATTGCTGGTGCCGGCGTTGTTGCGGTAGCTCGAGGCGAAATCGGTCAGCTCGCGCGAGATCTGCGCCAGGAAGCTGCGCTCCACCATCGGACGACGCTTGCGCACTTCGCGCATGCCGTCGAAGTAGTGCATCTGGGCGGCGTTGTTCTCGGCTTTTTCGGCCAGGTCGAAGAGGGCATCGTCGACATGCTCGAACATGCCGTTGATCAAGATCTGCAGGCGACGGCCAGCAATGTCCCGGACGGTGTTCAAGAGGGCGCCTCCGCGCTCGCTGGACGGGTCCAGGCGCTGGGTCAGGCTGACGATATTGGATGATTCACTGGCGTCTTTCATCGCCTTTCACCCCCTGAAAGTGATGCCGACGTGCTCACAGCCACATACGACAATACGCCAGCCTACGATAAGGGAAGTCATGGGCCGCTGTCATTCGCCGTATCGATATATGTCGACACGTTCACAAGAAGCGGGTTCTTGCGGACATCCGGCCCAAAGTGGCCCTCAGGCGGCCGCTGGAAAGTCAGTGAGCTGCAAGGTACCGATGCCTTCCTCGGGCAGCATGACGGGGATGCCGTCCTCGACCCGGTAGATGACCTTGCGGTCCGTGGTGATCAGCCCTTCGGTGACCGGCGCGCCCACGGCGGCGCCTGCCACGGTCTGGACCTGGCTGGCCCCGATGGCCCTGTTCAGGGCGTCGAGCTCCTGGCGCTGGAGCGGGCGGACGGGAACCTTGCTGACCGGGCAGCAGAGGATATCGAGTAGGCGTTTGTCCATGGGGAGTGGGTCGTGCCGAGACGCGGAAAGTCCGTACAATAACCCTTTTGGATGGCTTGGGTCATGACCTCGACTTCCCTCCCGCCGCGCGTGGGCGTTGTGATGGGCTCCCGTTCGGACTGGGAAACCATGGAGCACGCGTCCAGCGTGCTGGCCGAGCTCGGCGTGGCGCACGAGGTGCGCGTGGTGTCGGCGCACCGTACGCCGGACCTGTTGTTCCAGTACGCCGAGGAAGCCGTCGGTCGCGGCATCCAGGTCATCGTGGCCGGTGCCGGTGGCGCCGCTCACCTGCCGGGCATGCTGGCGGCCAAGACGCGGCTCCCCGTGTTTGGCGTACCGGTGCAGTCCAAAGCGCTCAATGGCATGGATTCGCTGCTGTCGATCGCCCAGATGCCGGCAGGCATCCCGGTCGGCACGCTGGCCATCGGCCGCGCTGGTGCGGTGAATGCCGGCATCCTGGCGGCCTCGGTGCTGGCGCTGCACGACCCCGCCATCGCTGCCGCGCTCGACAGCTACCGTTCCCGCCAGACGCAGACCGTGCTGGATAACCCGGATCCTCGCTCGTGACCGCTCGTCGCCAACCGGTGCTCGGCATCCTCGGCGGCGGCCAGCTCGCCCGCATGCTGGCGCTTGCCGCCGCGCCGCTGGGCGTGAAGACCCTGGTGGTCGACAGCGCTGCCGATGCCTGCGCCGGGCAGATTGCCCCGCTGGTGGTGGCCGACTGGACTGACTACGACGCGCTCGAGCACTTCGCCCGCGAAGTCGACGTGGTCACTTTCGATTTCGAGAACGTGCCGGCCGAAACCGCGCACTGGCTCGCCAATCGCGTCGATGTGTTTCCCGCGCCGCGCGCGCTGGCCGTGGCGCAGGATCGCCTGGCCGAAAAAACCTTGTTCCTCGAGTGCGGCCTGCAGACGCCCGAGTTCAAGGCGGTCGACACGCGTGAGGATCTCGAGCGCGCGCTGGCGATCGTCGGCGCACCGGCCATCCTCAAGACCCGTCGCCTCGGTTACGACGGCAAGGGGCAGTTCCGCATCAAGACCTTGGCCGATGCCGATGCCGCCTGGGCTGCGCTCGGCGCGCAGGCGCAGGCACACGGGCTGATTCTCGAGGCCTTCGTTCCGTTCGATCGCGAGTTGTCGGTGATCGCTGTGCGCGGTCGCGACGGCGACTTCCGCACCTGGCCGCTCACGCAGAACTGGCATACCGACGGTGTGCTGTCGCTCAGCCTAGCGCCGGCTTCGGACATCGCTGCCTTGCAGGCGCGCGCTACGGGTCTGGCCCGCACGCTGGCGGAAAAGCTTGATTACGTCGGCGTGTTTGCGCTCGAGCTATTCGTGAAGAACGGCGAGCTGCTCGGCAACGAGATGGCGCCACGCGTGCACAACTCTGGCCATTGGACCATCGAGGGTGCACTCACCAGCCAGTTCGAAAATCACGTGCGCGCCGTGCTCGGCCTGCCGCTGGGCGATACCTCGGCACGTGGCCTTTCGGCAATGTTCAACTGGATCGGCGAGCTGCCCGACGCCGCGCCGGTGCTTGAAGCCATCGACGCGCATTGGCACGACTACGGCAAGCAGCCGCGTGTCGGTCGCAAGGTGGGGCATGCCACGGTGTGTGCGCCGGATGCTGCGCAGCTGATCGAACGCCTGGCGGGTATCGCCCATGCGCTGGGGCGTGATCCGCAGGCGCAGCCTGCGGTCGACAAATTGCTCGAGAACAAAAGCGCGACCTGACACTGTGGGAGCGCACCCTGTGCGCGACGGCGACCTGCGAGTTGCCGCTTCGCCGGGTTGTCGCGCACAGGGTGCGCTCCCACAAATGGCAGGCAGCGCGCAAAAAAACGGGGCCTCGCGGCCCCGTTTTCATGACTGCCTGCAGCGAAGGAATCAGGCCAGATTCTTGGCCGCAAATTCCCAGTTAGCCAGATTCCAGAACGCCTCGATGTACTTCGGACGGGCGTTGCGGTAGTCGATGTAGTACGCGTGTTCCCACACGTCGCAGGTCAGCAGCGGCTTGTCGCTGCCGGTGATCGGGGTGGCTGCGTTGGACGTGTTGACGATGCCCAGCGAGCCATCCGGACGCTGCACCAGCCAGGTCCAGCCCGAACCGAAGTTGCCCACGGCCGACTTGGTGAACTCTTCCTTGAATTTGTCGAACGAACCGAACGCCTTGTTGATGGCGTCGGCCAGCTTGCCGGTCGGCTCATTGCCGCCCTTGGGGCTCAACGAGTTCCAATAGAAGGTGTGGTTCCAGACCTGGGCAGAATTGTTGAACACGCCGCCGGACGACTTCTTGATGATGTCTTCAAGCGCGGCGTTCTCGAACTCGGTGCCCTTGATCAGGTTGTTGAGGTTGGTCACGTAGGCCTGATGATGCTTGCCATAGTGATACTCGAGCGTTTCCGCGGAAATGTGCGGCTCAAGTGCGTTCTTTTCGTAGGGCAAGGGGGGGAGTTCGATCGCCATGTTGTGGCTCCTGGGCGTTGGCTGAGGAAAGAGGTCGGGCTGGATTGGCCGAGGACCGGCGACCCGCGCACGACTGATACACTATCGATCTCATTGCATTGTAACGATGAAGCACTCGAATTATGGACGTTAACGAGCGAATCAAGGCGGTCCTGGCCGAACATGCCATCGTGCTCTTCATGAAGGGCACGCCGCAGTTCCCCATGTGCGGCTTTTCCAGCCGTGCCGTGGAGGCGCTGAAGGAGGCGGGCGCGCAGTTTCATGCCGTCAACGTGCTGGCCGATCCGGAAGTCCGTGCGGCGTTGCCGCATTACGCGAACTGGCCGACCTTCCCGCAGCTCTTCATCCAGGGCGAGCTGATCGGCGGTTGCGACATCGTCGAAGACCTCAACGCGGCCGGTGAGCTCGCGCGCATGGCAGCGGATGTGGCGGGGGCCGGTTCCTGATGGCGCTTCCCCTGGTTCGTCTGCCGGAAGGCTGGGCTGCTGAGCCTGGTTCGTTGGCCGGTCGTGTCGTGCTGGTCACTGGCGCCTATGGCGGCCTGGGTTCGGCCGTGGCTCGAGCGGCTTCGCGTGCCGGTGCGACGGTGGTGATCACCGGCCGCCGCAAGCGCCAGCTCGAACAACTTTACGATGCGATGGTCAGCGAGGGCCTGCCCGAGCCGGTGATCCATCCACTGGATATGGAAGTGGCCACGCCGCGCGACTACGAAGCGCTGGCCGATGGTCTCGAACGCGATTTCGGACGGCTCGACGGCATCGTGCATGCCGCTGTCAGCTTCAAGGAGCTGACGCCGCTGGCCGTGCACAAGCCCGACGACTGGCTGCGTGCGATGCACGTCAACGTGTCGGCGCCGTTTGCACTGACCCAGGCCTGCATGTCGCTGCTGTCGCGTGCATCCGATAGCTCGGTGGTGTTCGTGCTCGACAATCCCGAGCTCGTGCAGCGCGCGCACTGGGGCGCTTACGGCGTGTCGAAGGCGGCGCTGGAGCGGCTGGTGGAAATCCTGCATCAGGAAACCGAACAGTCGCCCCTGCGTGCGCACGCGCTGTTGCCTGCGCCGATGCGCACCACGCTGCGGCGTGCGGCGTATTTCGGTGAAGACACCATGATCCATCCGCTGCCGGATGCGGCAGCGCAGGCAGCCCTCTATCTGCTGGGCGAGCAGGGCAAGGTCGCGCGCGGCGCGACTCTCGATTTGCGTGTATCGGCATGAGCATGACGCAGGAGCTCGGCTGAGATGGAAACCCAGATGACCACGCTGGCGGCGGGAATCCTGCTGTTCCTGATCATGGACCCGCTCGGCAACATCCCGATCTTCCTGAGCCTGCTCAAAGATGTGGCGCCCAAGCGGCGGCGCAAAGTGATGATCCGCGAGCTGCTGATCGCGCTGGGCGTGTTGCTCGTTTTCCTGATCGGCGGCCAGCACATCCTCAAGCTGCTGCAGTTGCGCCAGGAATCGATCAGCATCGCCGGCGGCATCGTGCTGTTCCTGATCGGCATCCGCATGGTGTTCCCGCCCGCCGATGGCGGCGGCATCTTCGGCAAGCAGGGCGAGGGCGAGCCCTTCATCGTGCCCATGGCCATTCCGGGCGTGGCCGGTCCATCTGCGATGGCGGCTCTGTTACTGCTTACCAATACCCAGCCCGGCCGTACGGCGGATTGGGCCATCGCCTTGCTGGGCGCGTGGCTGGCGACCTCGGTGATCCTGCTGTGCTCCACCTATCTGTTCCGCTGGCTGGGCGAGAGCGTGCTTACGGCGCTTGAGCGGGTGATGGGCATGCTGCTGATTGCGCTGTCAGTGCAGATGTTCATGGGCGGCGTGGCCGCGTATCTGCATCTGGTCGTTTGAAACAGCACGAAAGTCGCACACGTGATCTTTCGGACCCATCCGCATAACCTTGCTGTCATAATCCGCTACCAGCATTTGGGGTAATTCCCAGGAGGCGGTCATGCTCAAAGTTGAACAGACCCTCACCGAACGTCTGCCATGGTTGGCGCAACACCCCCTGATCCGCCGGCCGGTGGCCGGCATGCTGGGCCGCTTGGCTGATGAGGAAGGGTTCAACCGCACACTGGTAGCCGCCGGCGAGGCCGAAGGTTTCGACTTTGTCGAGCGCACGCTGGACGTGCTTGGCGTCAGTTACTTCGTCAACCCGCGCGAGCGGGAGAACATCCCGGTTGAAGGCGGCGTCCTGATCGTCGCCAACCATCCGCTGGGCATGATCGATGCGCTGACCTTGTTGCAAATGGTTGGTTCGGTGCGCAGCGATGTGCGCATCCTCGCCAACGACTGGCTGATGTCGATCCCGCCGCTGCATAAGTTGTTGCTGCCCGTCGATGTGTTCGGCAAGGGCGCCGCCTCGCGCATGCGCGACATTTATCGTGCGCTCGACAACGGCGAGGCCTTGATCGTTTTCCCGGCGGGTGAAGTGTCGCGCGTGAGTCCGTCGGGCGTGAGCGACGGACGCTGGTCCGATGGTTTTGCGCGGCTGTCGCAGCGCAGCCGTGCGCCGGTATTGCCGATCCACGTTGCCGCGCGCAATTCCGCCATGTTCTATGGCTTGTCGATGCTGGCCAAGCCGCTCAGTACCGCGATGCTGCCGCGCGAAGCGATTTCACCCACCAGCCGCCGCATTGGTTTCAGCGTGGGCCAGCTGGTATCCGCCGACGAACTTGAGCAGCACAGCGGCGATTCGACGAAACGCGCGGCCAAGCTGATGCGTCGCCACGTGTATCGCGTGGGCCGTCATCGCGGCCTGATCTTTGGCGGCCAGGCGCCGCTGGCGCATCCGGAACCGACCGAACGCGTGGTGGCCGAGCTGCAGGCGCAGGCGGAAAAACTCGCCGACCTCAACGACGGCAAGCAGATCCTGTTGTTCAAGGGCGCGTCCGACAGTGCGGTGCTGCGCGAAATCGGTCGTCTGCGTGAGCTCACCTTCCGCAAGGTGGGCGAGGGCACGGGTGCACGCCGCGACCTCGATGCCTACGATCCGCATTACGAGCACCTGGTGCTGTGGGATCCGAAAGCACTGCGCATCGTCGGTTCCTATCGCTTCGGCCACGGTGGTCGCCTGATCGGCGAGCGCGGCATGTCGGCGCTCTATACCTCGAGCCTCTTCAGCTATTCGCCCGCGCTCGAATCGCGCCTGGCGCAGGGGCTGGAGCTGGGCCGCAGCTTTATCGCGCCCGCCTACTGGCGTTCGCGTGCGCTCGATCAGTTGTGGCAGGGCATTGGCCTCTACCTGCAGCGCCATCCGGATCTGCGTTACCTGTTCGGTCCGGTAAGCATGTCTGTCACGCTTCCGCGCGAGGCACGCGAGTGGATCGCAGCGGCGCATCAGCATTACTTTGGTGCGCCGGGTCTGGCCTCGGCACGGCAGCCGTTCGTGG
The DNA here is from genome assembly GCF_056399945.1 of Dyella sp. 01L423. NCBI lineage: Bacteria > Pseudomonadati > Pseudomonadota > Gammaproteobacteria > Lysobacterales > Rhodanobacteraceae > Dyella > Dyella sp. 01L423. The sequence continues at coordinate 479,866 of NZ_JBFTSI010000001.1, forward strand.
TGTCGCCCGCGGTGATCGATCTGGTGCGCGATGCACTGGCGGGTCTGGACCCGGCCGCCGGGCTTGGCAAACTCAAGCATCATCTCGATGCGCTTGGCGTCAGCCTGCCGGTGCTGTATCGCCAGTACGTGGATCTGGTCGATCCGGAGGGCGTGCAGTTCCTCGCTTTCGGTGAGGATCCGGGTTTCTCCGGCTGTGTGGATGGACTGGTGATGCTCGACCTGGCGACGCTCAAGCCCGCCAAGCGTGCGCGTTACCTGGGGAAGTAGGGGCGTCGGGTTCTACCGACGCCTTCAGTCGGCTAGATATCGCCCTACTAAAGTTTCAGTGGCGGCTTATTGACCATTGATTGGGGAGAAAGCGCGGGCCTTTGTGCTCGCGTGATCCTTCGGTAAATTTCTTGTAAAATACTTATGCAAAGCTGACGTCGTTGGTCGAGGCGCAAGGGGCTAGTCGCTGCCTGGACCAACAGTCTTAATTAATTTCGTAATTTCGCCCGATTTTTACCGATCGGGCTTTTTTACGCCCGGAGGAAACGTTTAAATTTACGTTAAATGGCATGAAATTGCGTTTTTACGCAATGACTTGCGAAGCATCTTTCGATTAATCGCGAGATCTTTCTGCCGGGCGACGCTCCTCTTTCCTACTCCGTTTGCTGGCGACCTCCGGGACGGCAGCTGACTCCAAACTTTGTCAATTCTGGAATGACGATGATGAAACGAAACCACCTTTCCATGGCCATTGCTGTCGTATTTTGTATGGCAGCCGGTGTCGCCTCGGCCCAAGACACCACGGGCCAGGCCACCAACCCGCAGACCAAGGAACCGGCCCCGCGCAGCGGCCCGTCGAGCACGTCCAACACCACCACCTCCAACGACACCAAGCGTGCCCAGCAGCTGGACACGGTGACGGTGCAGGCGCAGAGCCTGTCGCTGGGTGACGGCCTGATGTCGGTGCAGACGGCTCCGAAGGCGGTTTCGACCATCTCGCGCGACGCCATCGTCAAGGCTGCGCCGGGCGGCACCTTCGTGCAGATGATCGACTCGATCCCGGGCGTGAATGCCTCGACCGACGACGTCAGCGGCCTGGCCAACGGCAACTACCAGATCCGTGGCTTCACCAGCGACGAAATCGGCACCACCGTCAACGGCGCGCCCATCAACGACAGCGGCAACTACAAGGTCTACTCGACCGAGTACGGCGACACCGAGAACATGGGTGACATCACCGTGCTGCAGGGTTACCCGGACGTCGACACGCCGATCTCCGGCGCTGCCGGCGGCGCCATTTCCTGGGTCACCATCGATCCGTCGCACACCGCCGGCCTGGACTTTGCCCAGAGCCTGGGCAACCACGACTACCGCCGCACCTTCCTGCGCTTCAACACCGGCGACCTGGGCCCGGTGCGCGCATGGTTGTCCTATTCGACCAACACCTCCGATTTCTGGCGCGGTCCGGGCGACTTGAACGTCACCAAGGTCGACGGCAAGGCGCTGTGGACGATCGACGACAACAACTACATCTCCGGTTCGGTCCAGTACAACCGCGAGCGCAACTACAGCTACGACAGCCTGACCAAGGCCCAGGTGCGTTCGGGCGGCTATTTCCAGAGCTACGACGAGCCCTACAGCCCGACCGATACCTACTACTGGAAGCTCCACACCAACCCGTTCACCAGCTGGCTGGCCAGCCTCGATGGCGAGTTCAAGCTGGCTGACAGCCTGCGCCTGTCGGTGGTGCCGTACTTCTGGTACGGCAACGGCGGCGGCGGTGGCGGCTACAAGTTCACCGAATCGACCGTGCCGCAGAACGTGATCGGCGTGGCCAACCAGGATCTCAACGGCGACGGCAAGATCGGCGGCAGCGCGGTGGCTTACGACGTCAGCCAGACCTTCACCTACCGTCCGGGTGTCATCGCCAAGTTGAACCAGGACTTTGGCATGGACGACAGCCTGGAGTACGGCTTCTGGTACGAGCGTGCTCGCCAGCAGCAGCAGGAGGTCTTCAACCCCGCCGTCGACGGCGAGCCGTCCGATTTCTGGGGCAACTCCAACTACATCCGGTACTCCAACGGCGTGATCCAGCGCCTGTACCGTGAGTACACCAACTCCGAAATCAAGAAGTTCTTCGCCACCAACACCTGGACCCCGAACGACAAGTGGACCATCACGGTCGGCGCGGCGTACCTGTGGGAAGACCGTACCGGTTACGACTACGAGAACTGGGGCAGCTACAGCACTCCCACTGCCAAGACCAACCAGTTCGGCGGCGAGGCTGAAGCGACCTATCACAAGGTCAGCCCGACCGCTGGCGTGAAGTACCAGCTCAATGACGAGAACCAGTTCTACATCGGCGCCGGCCGCACCTACCGTGCACCGATCAATGGCTCGCTGCTGCAGAACGTTGCCGTGGCGGACAACCCGAAGAACCTCGCCAACGCGGCGGCCGGCACTTATCAGTCCAAGCCGGAAGAGGCCACCACGGTCGACCTGGGCTGGCGCTTCTATGCCGATCACTTCTCGGCCAACGTCGATGCGTACGAGTCGCACCTGGTCAACAAGCAGATCTCCGGCTATGACGTGAACTCCGGCCAGACGGTGTACCTGAACCTGCCGAAGATGCACATGCGCGGTGTCACCGCCGAAGGCAGCTACAAGTTCGCCGAAGACTGGACCTTGTACGGCAACTACTCGTACCAGAAGGCTATCCTCGACGGTAACGTCAACACCTTCGGCGACGGCACCTACCCGACCGAAGGCAAGACCTTCCTCAACACGCCGAAGAACTCGGGCTTCCTGCGCCTGGGCTACGACCATGGTCCGTTCTGGGCCAGCCTGGACGCCAAGTACCGTGGTCCGATCTGGGGTGACTGGTCGAACACCGAGCAGGTGGGCGGCTACACGGTGTTCAACTTGAACGCCGGCTGGAAGTTCGACGACTTCGCCACCTGGCTGCGCAACCCGTACATCAAGCTCAACGTGTTCAACCTGACCAACAAGCGTGCGCTGACCAACGCCAACAACATCGGCGCGTTCCTGGCCAGCAATCCGGGCAACACGATCAAGGACGTCAACACGGGCGGTACGCTGTTCACCTCGGCGCCGTACTACTCGCTGCTGGAAGACCGCACCTACATGGTCACCTTCGGCATCTCGTTCTTCTAAGTCGAACGACTTACGCAGTACCCCGAAACCGGCGCCGCAAGGCGCCGGTTTTTTTGTGCCCGAGGAAATGTCCGGTCATCAGTAACTTACGCCAGGCGTAAGAAGTACCCGCAAGAAGTGTGAGTATTTCGTCAAAAAGTTACGAAATTGTAATATAATGCGGATACATTCGTCGTGATGAGTCGCGGTCGACGGCCCCTGCGGGGCGGTCCCGGACGAATCAAAATAATTTAGGGAATCAGTCACTTAAGACGGTGGCGAGGGGGCATGGGACTCCTTCGGTCTGGTCCCATGCCTTTTTTGCGACTTTCTTAAGGGGTTGAATCTCGATGAACCATTCGTTGCGTACGAAATTGCTGCCATTGGCGATTGCGGGCTTGCTCGCCACGGCTCCGGTGCTGGCCCAGGACACCTCGTCTTCCATCAGCGGCCGCATCGTTGACGGCAGCGGCCAGCCGATCGCCGGCGCTACCGTGCAGATCGTGCATGAGCCGACGGGCACCACCAAGACCACCACCACTGACGCGGCCGGCCGTTATGCGGCACAGGGCCTGCGCGTGGGCGGTCCGTTCGACGTGAAGGTGTCCAAGGACGGCACCCAGAGCGAGCAGGACAATGTGTACCTGCAGCTGGCCGAGGACACCGCGGTCAACCTGACCATGGGCGTTTCCGCCGACACGGCGAACGCACAGAACCTCAGCGGCGTGACCGTCTCGGCCAATACGCTGTCGCAGACCTTCACCCCGGACAACAAGGGCTTGTCGACCAACGTGTCGCGCCGTGAGCTCGATGCCACGCCGACCCCGGGTCGCTCGATCCAGAACGTGGTCCGTCTCGATCCCCGCGTGGTGATCACCGACCGCGCCCGTGGCGAAATCTCGGCCGTGGGCCAGAACAGCCGCTACAACAACATCACCGTCGACTCGGTCAGCGCGAACGATCCGTTCGGCCTGAATGCGAACGGCCTGCCGACGCTGGGCACGCCGATCTCGCAGGACACCATCGAGGAATACAACATCTCGACGGCCAACTACGACGTCGCCACGCGTCGCGGCATCGGCGCCAACGTCAACGCCGTGACCAAGAGCGGTACCAACGACTTCCACGGCTCGGTCTACTACGCGTTCCAGAACACCGACATGATCGGTGACAACGAGCTGGACAAGCCGTACGCCGGCTTCAATCGCCAGTGGACGGCCGGTGGCACGGTCGGCGGCCCGATCATCAAGGACAAGCTGTTCTTCTTTGCCTCGTATGAAAAAAGCGAGCAGGTCGGTTCGGGCAGCCCGTACGGTCCGCAGGACTCCGGCGCCGCGACGCCGATCAAGGGCCTGACCAACCAGCAGGTGCAGCAGGTGCGCGACATCGCCGCCAAGTACGGCTTGACCGATATCGGTTCGGTGGGCGGCGGCAACTCCAACCTGCAGGACAAGCGTTACCTCGCCAAGGTCGACTGGAACATCGCCGACAACCATCGCGCCAGCTTTACCTATAGCGAGACCAAGGAACAGAAGCCGATCATCACCGGCAGCACCACCAAGCTCGTGCTGTCCAGCGGCTGGTACAACACCAACGTCGACAACAAGAGCTACGCGCTGCACTTCTACGACGACTGGTCGGACATCTTCTCGACCGACACCACCTTGTCGTATGCCAACTTCGACCAGAACCGCGGCCCGTACAACGGCGTGGCGATGCCAGACGTCACGGTTTATCCCGTGGCATTTGGTGGTCCGGCGATCGAGTTCGGCACGGAGTACTCCAGCCAGGCAAACGTGCTGAAGGTGAAGACCCTCGACGCAGCCTGGGCCGGCACCCTGTACCTCGGCGACCACACCGTGAAGGGCGGCTTCGACTACGAAAAGGGCAAGTACTACAACCTGTTCCTGCAGAACTACTACGGCAGCTACACCTTCGAAGAGATCCCGGGTCCCAAGGGCACTACGGGTCTGGATAACTTCGCCAACGGCCTGTACTACCAGTACCGCTACAACCGTCCGGCACCCAACCTGGGTCTGGGCGACGTCGCCGCGAATTACAACCTCACCCAGTGGGGCATTTTCCTGCAGGACACCTGGCAGGTGACCAACAACCTGTCGCTGCAGTACGGCGTGCGCGTCGACGTGCCGCTGATGGACGACAAGCCGATTTACAACCCGACGTACGCCGCGGCTCCGGGCGTCAACCCGACCACCGGTGCGGCCACCGGCGGCTTTGGCCAGACCAACCAGTACACCATCAACGGTCATCGCGTGGTGCAGCCGCGCATGTCGTTCAACTACGCGTTCAATACTGAGCGCATGACGCAGCTGCGTGGTGGCGCGGGTCTGTTCGTGACCAACCAGCCGGCGGTGTGGCTGGGCAATATCTTCTCCAACTCCGGTATGACGCAGACGCAGTTCAACTGCGGTCCGACTCAGTCGCCGCCGTGCAACACCAACCTGCCGGCGTTCAGCGCCGATCCGTTCCACCAGAATCCGGGCCCGGTTGGCGCTGGCCAGATGACGGTCAACACCATCTCCAAGGACTGGAACATCCCGACCGCGTGGAAGTTCAGCCTCGGCATCGACCGCGAGCTGCCGTGGTACGGTCTGATCGCCACGGCTGACTGGGAGCACATCGACCAGCGCGACGCCATCTGGTTCCAGAACGTGAACCTGGGCGCCCCGACCGGTCAGCTGCCTGACGGCCGCAACACGTACTACAAGCTGCCGACCGATCCGGCCACCACCAAGCCGGTTCCGCGTGCGAACGCCAACCAGGCGTTCTCCGGCCAGATGATCAACCTCGCCAACACGGGCAAGGGCAGCGCCGACAGCATCGCGCTGTCGCTGAAGAAGCCGTTCTCGGAAGACTGGTCGGGCATGATCGGCTTCACCTGGAGCCGTTCGACCGAAGTGAACCCGGGCACGTCCTCGGTCGCCAACTCGAACTACAGCAACAACTACGTCTACAACTCCAACGAGAACGTGGCCAGCACCTCGAACTACTCGGTGCCGCGTCGTGTGATCGCTTCGCTCAACTGGCAGCATCGCTTCTGGGGCGACTACGCCACCAGCGCGAGCATCTTCTACGACGGTCACTCCGCGTCCCCGTATAGCTGGACGTTCGGCAATGACGCCAACGGCGACGGCTACACCAACGACCTGGTCTACATCCCGCGTCCGGGTGAAGTCGTGTTCCGTCCGGGTACCAGCCAGACGCTGATCGATCAGTTCTGGGCGAACATCCAGAACAACGATTACCTGAAGGATCACCAGGGTGAAGTGGCCAAGCGCAATGGCGACCGCGCCGGTTGGCTCAACCAGATCGACCTGAGCTTCAGCCAGGAAATCCCGGGCATCTTCAAGGGCAACAAGGGCATCATCCGCTTCGACGTCTACAACTTCACGAACCTGCTGAACAAGCATTGGGGTATCGAGAAGCGCGTGGCGTTCCCGGGTGGCCGTGCCCTGGCCGACTACGCCGGTGTCGACCCGAAGACGGGCAAGTACATCTACAACATCGATTGCGGTGGCAAGCCTTCGTGCACCACCTACAACCAGGGTGGTGGCTACCAGCCGCTGCCGATCCCGACCTACATCAACAACAACGACGACCTCGCCCAGCGCTGGTCGGTGCTGCTGACGGTGAAGTACGCCTTCTAACGCAAGTGCTCGCTGTTGAAGTAATCCAAGCCGGCGCCTGAAAGGGCGCCGGTTTTTTTTGCGACTCTTTCCATGCGAGGGGGACGAATACCCCTTTGCCGTCATTTCCCCTCACCGTCATTCCGGCGAAAGCCGGAATCCAGCGCCTTTCGAGCCTGCCGCGACCATGAAAGGCACTGGATTCCGGCTTTCGCCGGAATGACGGTGAGGGAGCCGGCGTCAACAACAACATTCCAAATGCCCGGCCGAGCTTGACCCTGCCATGCCCGGCGCGGGAAGCTACGCGGTCCGCCGCGTTTTGCACGGACGAACGAGCCGCGAGGGCGCGGCGAGGAGAATGGTTCAATGAACGAGATTCAAGCCGGAAAGTCCGGCCGACCCGCCACCGTGAGCGCGCGCATTTCGCCCGCCGGTGGCCTGGATATCCTGTCCCGCAACGAAGTGGCGCGCCTGCGCGACGCCAGCGGTTCGGGCCTGCACGCCTTGCTGCGCCGCTGCGCGCTGGCCGTGCTCACCTCGGGCAACATGAGCGACGATCCGCGCTCCATCCTCGAACAGTTCCCCGATTTCGACATCCAGGTGCTGCAGCAGGACCGCGGCATCAAGATCGAGCTCACGCACGCGCCGGCGCAGGCGTTCGTGGATGGCCAGATCATCCGCGGCATCAACGAGCTGCTGGTCGCCGTGATGCGCGACATCGTCTATGTGTCCACCCAGATGGAGCAGGGCAATTTCGATCTGGACGACAGCGTGGGCCTCACCCATGTTGTGTTCGAAATCCTGCGCAATGCACGCATTCTCAAGCCGCAGATCGACCCGAACCTGGTGGTGTGCTGGGGCGGCCATTCGATCTCGCGCGACGAGTACGAGTACACCAAGCAGGTGGGCTACCAGCTCGGCCTGCGTGGCATGGACATCTGCACGGGTTGCGGCCCGGGCGCCATGAAGGGCCCGATGAAGGGCGCCACCATTGCGCACGCCAAGCAGCGTCGACGCAGCAACCGCTATATCGGCATCACCGAGCCGGGCATCATCGCGGCCGAATCGCCGAACCCGATCGTCAATCACCTGGTGATCATGCCGGACATCGAGAAGCGTCTCGAAGCGTTCGTGCGCATGGGTCACGGCATCATCGTATTCCCGGGCGGCGTGGGCACGGCTGAAGAGATCCTCTACCTGCTCGGGATCCTGCTGCATCCGGACAACGCCGGCGTGCCGTTCCCGCTGATCCTCACCGGTCCCAAGCAGTCGGCCGCGTACTTCGAGCAGATCGACCACTTCCTGCGCCTCACCCTGGGCGAGAGCGTGACCCAGCACTACCAGATCATCGTGGACGACCCGGCCGCCGTGGCGCGCGCCATGGTTCGCGGCATCGACAAGGTGCGCAACCATCGCCTGGACACCAAGGACGCGTTCTTCTTCAACTGGTCGCTCAACATCCCGTACGCGTTCCAGCTGCCGTTCCGCCCCACCCACGAGGCCATGCGCTCGCTGGCGATCCACCGCGACCGCCCGCGCCATGAACTGGCCGCGGACCTGCGTCGCGCGTTCTCCGGCATCGTGGCCGGCAACGTGAAGGAGGAGGGTCTGCGCGCCATCGAGAAGTACGGCCCGTTCGACATCGATGGCGACGCCGACATCATGGCCTCGCTGGATGAGCTGCTGAAGGGCTTCGTGGCCCAGGACCGCATGAAACTCCCGGGCGGCACGGCCTACGTGCCCTGCTATCGGGTGCTCACTGGCGCCCGCGCAGCCTGATGGTTTTTGAGAGCCGCATGGCTTGACAGACCAGAGCTGGATATTCAAACTATCCAGCTCACCCCGCCCGAATAGCTCAGCCGGTTAGAGCACTTGACTGTTAATCAGGGGGTCGTTGGTTCGAGTCCAACTTCGGGCGCCATATTCAAGAAAACCCTGCCGTTTGGCGGGGTTTTTTTATGCCCTGGGGCAGGGCTGTCTCAATGGTTCCTGATTGCCGAACCATGGCCCTGGCAGCGTCCACATCGGTTACACGTCCTGCCGATGAAGATCGCCAGGGGTTTGCGGTTGGCCCGTGCGGGTGCTGCCCCGGCTTCGTCAGGCCGCAAGACTGGATGCACTTCGTCTTCACTCGAAGGGAGAGCTTGATGCGCAGCTGGTTGCTTGCCCTCGGCGCCATGGGCTTGGCAGGTTGCGCGAGCACCGGCGACATCACGCACAACAAGCCCACCTTCCAGGCCAGCACGAGCAAGCTCGATTCGACCTACGCGGCCTGCGTGCACTCGCGTTGGCAGACAATTTCGCCCACGGCGCACATCGTCGAAACGCCGACGACATTGCAGGTCGTTGTGGCCAATAACACCACGAGCGTGGAAGAACTGCTGGTCATCCACAGCAAAGTCCAAGGCGCGGAGGTGGTGCTGTATGAGCGCCTGCAGGTTCTGGCCATGCGTGCGTATCGCGACTCCGCCAAGGCGTGTCTCTAATTGCTTGTTGCACAAAGCGCGGCGTCGTCCGCCTTTGTGGTGGCGCTTGCTACGCGCCCAACGTTGGAGACGGTGAGGGCGAGCGCACCTTCCGCGTGACCCTTGCGGCACAGCGTGAAGGTCGCAGGGCTGCCGCCTGCGGTGCCAGTGGGCTGGAAGCGGATGGTCTTGCGGTCCGACGTGATGTGTATGGTCACGCGCTGGTAGCTTCCGCTTACGAGCATGGGCGAGCCGTCCAGCTGATCCGCGTTGCCGCTGCGATAGTTGCCGATGGCCCAGCCGCGCTCCCAACGCGTGATGCCGGCGCAGTGCCGTCCATCCAGCGAGGGACAGAACAGCTTCGGGCGTCCGCTGGTTTTCGCCAGGCTGCGGGCGTGCTGGAGCGTGGCGATGAGGTCGAGCTGGGCCGTGCTGAGTTGATATCGCGCCAGCATCCGACCCATGGCGGGCACTGCGAGCACCATCACCACCGCAGCCACGACCAACGCGATGATGGTTTCAAGCAGCGTGAAACCGGCGCTGCGCTGTGGCTGGTAGCCTTCGTGGCTGATGCCCACCGGTCGCCTCCTGCGTCTCGGAAGCGTTCAGCCTAGCTAGGGCTAGCGGGCGCTCCAGTCATCTGGCGCCAAGGGCCCGTGTCGTAGCCTGCTGACAGGCCCTGTCAGCAGGGCAATTTAAAATGTCCCGTCGCGACCGCATGTAGAGAGCCATGACTGACCGCTTCGAACTCGTCTCGCCCTACCAGCCCTCCGGTGATCAGCCCGAGGCCATCCGCAAGCTCGCCGAGGGATTCGAGGCCGGCCTCGCCGCGCAGACTCTGCTGGGCGTCACCGGCTCGGGCAAGACCTACACCATTGCCAACGTGATCCAGCAGGTGCAGCGGCCGACCATCGTGATGGCGCCGAACAAGACGCTGGCGGCGCAGCTGTACGGCGAGTTCAAGGAGTTCTTTCCGCACAACGCGGTGGAATACTTCGTCAGCTACTACGACTACTACCAGCCCGAAGCCTATGTGGTGGCGTCCGATACCTTCATCGAGAAGGACGCCTCGATCAACGACCACATCGAGCAGATGCGACTGGCGGCCACCAAGGCGCTGCTGTCGCGCAAGGATTCGATCATCGTCGCCACGGTGTCGGCGATCTACGGCCTGGGCGATCCGGAAGACTATCTCTCGCTGCGATTGATCCTGGCCAAGGGTGAGCGCATCGATCAACGTGCCTTGATTCGCCAGCTGACCGAACTGCAGTACACGCGCAATGAAATGGAGCTTCGCCGCGGTACATATCGCGTGCGCGGCGAAATCATCGATGTGTTTCCCGCCGAATCGGAAACAGAAGCGCTGCGCATCGAGCTGTTCGACGGCGAAGTGGAAAACATGTCGCTGTTCGATCCGCTCACCGGCGACACCATCCGCAAGGTGCCGCGCTATACGGTTTATCCGCGCACGCACTATGCGAGTACGCGCGAGAGCGTGTTGAACGCGATCGAGACCATCAAGGTCGAGCTGAAGGAGCGGCTGGAGCAGTTGTACAAGGACAACAAACTGGTCGAGGCGCAGCGCCTGGATCAGCGCACGCGCTTCGACATCGAAATGATGGCCGAGGTCGGCTACTGCCAGGGCATCGAGAACTACTCGCGCCATCTCACGCGTCGTGGCCCCGGCGAACCGCCGCCGACCTTGTTCGACTATCTGCCGGCGGATGCGCTGCTGGTGGTCGACGAATCCCACGTCACCATTCCGCAGCTCGGCGCCATGTACAAGGGCGACCGCTCGCGCAAGGAGACGCTGGTGGAATTTGGTTTTCGTCTGCCTTCGGCGATGGACAACCGTCCGCTGCGTTTCGAGGAGTGGGAGGCGCGCGCGCCGCGTTCGATCTACGTATCTGCCACGCCGCGCGACTACGAATTGCAGAAGTCCGGCGACGCCGTGGTGGAACTGGTGGTGCGCCCGACCGGACTGATCGATCCGGAAGTGGAAGTGCGTCCGGTGCGCACCCAGGTCGACGATCTGCTGGGCGAAGTGCACAAGCGCGTGGCGATGGGCGATCGCGTGCTGGTCACCACGCTGACCAAGCGCATGGCCGAGAACCTCACCGAATATTTGAACGAGCACAGCGTCAAAGTGCGCTACCTGCACTCGGACATCGAAACGGTGGAGCGCGTGGAAATCATCCGCGACCTGCGCCTGGGTGAGTTCGATGTGCTGGTAGGCATCAACCTGTTGCGCGAGGGCCTGGACATGCCCGAGGTGTCGCTGGTGGCGATCCTCGATGCCGACAAGGAAGGTTTCCTGCGCTCGACCGGTTCGCTGATCCAGACCATCGGTCGTGCGGCGCGCAACCTGCGTGGCAAGGCGATTCTTTACGCCGACAACATCACCCGCTCGATGCAGGCGGCGATGGACGAGACCGCCCGCCGTCGCGAAAAGCAGGAGGCCTATAACGAGGCTCATGGCATCACGCCGCAGTCGGTGGTGCGTCGGATCGCGGACATCATGGAAGGCGCCCGCAGTGAAAGTGCGTCACGTGGTCGCGGCCGCCGCGGAGACCGCCAGACCGCCGCCGTGGCGGAGCAGGGCGCCCAGTACGCCGCGCTGAGCGGCGACCAGGCCGCCGCCATGATCAAGAAGCTCGAGGCGCAGATGTACAAACACGCCGAGAACCTGGAATTCGAGGAGGCGGCCCGGCTGCGCGACCAGATCCACCAGCTGCAGGAGCGCGCGGCGCGCTGAGGCCGGATAGTTGTCCAAGCCTCCCGAAATGTGTAAACTGCGCGGCTCGCACGGCATGCCGGGCGAGAACCGGGCGGTTAGCTCAGCGGTAGAGCACTACCTTGACATGGTAGGGGTCACAAGTTCGATCCTTGTACCGCCCACCAATACCGATGAAACGGCGTGGCCTTTGGGTCGCGCCGTTTCTTTTTGCGCTGAAGGAGCCGGTCGATGACGTACCTTTGGATCAAGAGCTTTCATGTCGTGTTCGTCATTGCCTGGATGGCAACGGTGTTCTATCTGCCGCGCATCCTGGTGAATATCGCGGAGTCCGGCGACGAGCCGGCCGTGAAGGCGCGCCTGATCCTGATGGGGCGGCGGCTCAACCGGTTCGGCCACCACATGTTCGGCATCGCCTTCATGTTCGGTCTGGCCCTGTGGGAGGGCTGGCGCCTGTTTCCGCAGACGCTGCCCAACGTGGTGGCCTCGCTGCACTGGATCGACGCCAAGCTGACTCTGGTCGCGCTGATGATGGTCTATTTCGCCTGGTCGGGGCGCCTGCTCAAGCGGAGCGAGCAGGGTGGGGCGCTGCCTTCGGCGAAGACGCTGCGCATCATGAACGAGCTGCCCGTGCTGGTCTTGCTGGGCATCGTTTTCCTGGTGATTGCCAAGCCGTTCTGATCAGCCGCCCTCGGGTTTTCTGTGGGAGCGCACCCTGTGCGCGACAGGCGCCGCGGCCTGACCGAACGCCAGTCGCGCACAGGGTGCGCTCCCACAACGAGCATCGCTCATTGCTCCTGCTGGAAATATTCCCTGTACCACGCCACAAACCGCGCCACGCCCTCTTCGATCGAGGTATTCGGCGCATAGCCCACATCACGCCTCAGCGCGGAAACATCGGCCCAGGTATCGGGCACATCGCCTGGCTGCATCGGCAGCAGCCGCTTCTCCACCGTACGCCCCAGTTGGCGCTCCATCAGCTCGATGAAGTGCAGCAACTGCACCGGCTGGTCGTTGCCGATGTTGTAGACGCGATACGGCGCGCTGGACGTACCCGGACTCGGGGCTAGCGCGTCGTAGGCGGCATCGGGCAGGGCGACGTGATCGAGCGTGCGGATCACGCCTTCCACGATGTCGTCGACATAGGTGAAGTCGCGGCTGTGGTTGCCGTAGTTGTAGACGTCGATAGGCTCGCCGCGGCTGATGCGGTCGGCGAACAGCATGGGTGACATGTCCGGCCGGCCCCAGGGGCCGTACACCGTGAAAAACCGCAGGCCGGTGGTTGGCAAGTCGTATAGGTGGCTATACGTATGCGCCATCAGCTCGTTCGCTTTCTTGCTCGCCGCGTACAGGCTCACCGGATGGTCCACGGCGTCCTCGATGGCGAACGGCAGCTTGCGGTTGGCGCCGTAGACCGAGCTGGACGATGCATACACCAGATGCTCGACCTTGCCGTAGCGGCACGCTTCCAGAATGTTGACGAAGCCCACCAGGTTGCTCTGCACGTAGGCTTGCGGGTTCTTCAGCGAATAGCGCACGCCGGCCTGGGCGGCGAGGTTGACCACGCGTTGCGGGCGGAATTCGCCAAAGGCGCGGTTGACGGCAGTGGTGTCGGCCAGATCGGCACGCAGATGCGTGTAATTGGGGTGGTCGGCAAAGCGCGCAAGCCTGGCTTGCTTGAGCGTCGGGTCGTAGTAGTCGTTGTGGTTGTCGATGCCATAGACCTCGTCGCCGCGCGCCAGCAGGCGCTCGGCAAGGGCGGAGCCGATAAAACCGGCTGTGCCGGTGACGAGAATGCGCATGGGGAAAGCTCGGTGTTCGACGAGGCGGGCATTCTATCGCTGCCGATTGTGAGACGGAGTCCGCAGTGGCAGATTTGACATCGCTGGATAGGCTAAACTAGCGTTCCGACTGCACCCATCCCAGAGACAAGGTGGCCCGCGCCTCAAGCGTCGGTCTAGCGTGTGACATGGCAACTACGAGCTTCCATCGCTGACTTGAGCCACGCCTTGTTCGACAAGAAGGGCGCGTGGCGCTCTTTTTTTGTGCTCGCCGTCCGGGCGAGCGAAAGCAAGACCGGCCATCCACTTTGGACGTCTTTTTTAGGTGTCAACATGATTGAAATTACGCTACCCGACGGCAGCAAGCGGCCGTTTGAACATCCGGTGACGGTGCAGGACGTGGCAGCCTCGATTGGCGCCGGTCTGGCCAAGGCGACCCTGGCGGGCAAGGTGGACGGCAAGCTGGTGGATGCCAGTTTCCCGATCGACCATAACGCCAGCCTTGAGATCGTCACTGAGAAGAGTCCCGAGGCGCTGGACATCCTGCGGCATTCCACGGCGCATCTGCTGGCGCAGGCCGTGCAGCGCCTTTATCCGGGTGCGCAGGTCACGATCGGTCCGGTGATCGACAACGGTTTCTACTACGACTTTGCCTATGAGCGCCCGTTCACGCCCGACGATCTGGTGAAGATCGAGGCGGAGATGGAAAAGATCGTCAAGGAAGCGCTGCCGGTGACGCGCAGCGTGAAGTCGCGCGACGAGGCGGTGAGCTTCTTCCGTGGCATGGGCGAGGAGTACAAGGCCGAGATCATCCAGAGCATTCCGGCCAATGAAGAATTGTCCCTGTATTCGCAGGGCGATTTCACCGACCTCTGCCGCGGCCCGCACGTGCCCAACACGGGCAAGCTGCGCGCGTTCAAGCTGATGAAGGTCGCCGGCGCCTATTGGCGCGGCGATTCGAACAACGCGATGCTGACGCGCATCTACGGCACGGCGTGGCTCAACGACAAGGATCTGAAGGCCTACCTGCACCAGCTGGAAGAAGCCGAGAAGCGCGACCATCGCAAGATCGGCAAGGCGCTGGATCTCTTCCATCAGCAGGAAGAAGGTCCGGGCATGGTGTTCTGGCATCCCAAGGGCTGGGCCATCTGGCAGCAGGTGGAGCAGTACATGCGCCGCGTGTATCGCCAGAGCGGCTACCAGGAAGTGCGCTGCCCGCAGGTGCTGGACGTGTCGCTGTGGAAGAAGTCCGGCCACTGGGACAACTATCAGGAAAACATGTTCTTCACCGAGTCGGAGAAGCACACGTACGCGCTGAAGCCGATGAACTGCCCGGGCCACGTGCAGATCTTCAACACGTCGCTGCACAGCTACCGCGACCTGCCGGTGCGTTACGGTGAGTTCGGCGCCTGCCATCGCAACGAGCCCTCGGGCGCGCTGCACGGCATCATGCGTGTGCGTGCGTTCACGCAGGACGATGGCCACGTGTTCTGCACGGAAGCGCAGATCGAATCCGAAGTGACGGCCTTCCACCAGCAGGCCATGAAGGTCTACGGCGATTTCGGTTTCGAGGACATCGCGCTGAAGATCGCGCTGCGCCCCGACAAGCGCATCGGCAGCGATGAGGTATGGGATCGCGCCGAAGAAGCGCTGCGCGCCGCGCTGGGTGCGGCCGGCGTGCAGTGGGAAGAGCTGCCGGGCGAGGGCGCTTTCTACGGTCCGAAAATCGAGTACCACATGAAGGATTCCATCGGCCGCGCCTGGCAGGTGGGCACCATGCAGGTGGACTTCATGATGCCCGAGCGCCTGGGCGCCGAGTATGTGGACGAGAATTCACAGCGTCGTCACCCGGTGATGCTGCATCGTGCCATAGTGGGTTCGATGGAGCGTTTCATCGGCATCCTGATCGAGCATCATGCCGGTCTGCTGCCGACCTGGCTGGCGCCGGTGCAGGCCGCCGTGTTCAGTATTACCGACGCCCAGGCCGACTATGTCCGCGAAGTGACGCAAACCCTTGTCGATAAAGGTTTCCGCGTACACGCCGATTTGCGCAATGAGAAGGTCGGCTATAAAATCCGCGAACATACGATGCAGAAAGTCCCTTACCTGCTGGTGGTCGGAGATCGCGAGAAGGAATCGGGGGCAGTATCCGTGCGTACGCGTTCGGGCGAGGACCTAGGCAGCATGCCGCTGGTCGCATTGATCGAACGCCTGGAAGCCGAGACCCGTCGCTAAGCGCGCGGGCCGGCACTTTTAAGAACTCTTCTGGAGGATTGTGGTATCGCTACCACCGACACAAAGGGCAACCGCCGTAACCTTGAGATCCGCGTCCCGCGCGTACGCGTGATCGGCGCAGATTCGGAACAGCTAGGCATCCTGACCCGTGACGAGGCACTGGCCTTGGCACAAGAAGCGGGCATGGACCTGGTCGAGATCCAGCCGAACGGCGATCCGCCGGTCTGCCGCATCATGGACTACGGCAAGTTCAAGTTCGAAGCCCAGAAGAAGGCTCAGGCGGCCAAGAAGAAGCAGAAGCAGGTCGAGATCAAGGAAGTGAAGTTCCGTCCGGTCACGGACGTGGGCGACTACCAGATCAAGCTGCGCAACATGCTTCGCTTCCTCGAGGAAGGCGACAAGGTCAAGGTCACCATCCGCTTCCGCGGCCGCGAAATGTCTCACCAGGACCTGGGCCAGAACCTGGCCAAGAAGATCCAGGAAGATGTGGGCGAGAACGGCGTGGTGGAGTCCTTCCCCCGCCTGGAAGGTCGTCAGATGGTCATGATGATCGGCCCCAAGAAGAAGCAGTAATCGAAAAAAGCGGCCCGAGGGCCGCTTTTTTCTTGGGGCATCCGATGCCCCGAGGTGGAGGCGGCTTTTCCCTCTCCCCCCGGGGAGCGGGTAGGGCATTGCCACCTTTAAGGTGGTGGGGGGGGGGGCGGGTACTCGCGGTAACGCTCCCTACTCGTCATTCCTGCGAAAGCAGGAATCCAGTGCCTTTAGCCCTTCCCTGCGCCGCAAAGTCGCTGGATTCCTGCTTTCGCAGGAATGACGGTGAGGTGCTGGTGGCTGGCGCAGGAATGACGGTGAGGTGCTGGTGGCTGGCGCAGGAATGACGGTGAGGTGCTGGTGGCCGGTGAGGCCAGGCTGGTCCCGACCCCCTCCCTTTCCGCAGGATGCAGGGAGGAGTGCAGCTAGACGCCTTCCCGCTGGCAAATCCCCCCATCCCTCCGTATAATCGCCGGTTCGACCCACCAGGACGGGTCGTGAACCGATCGTGGCAGGATGGAAAGAGTGGCCTTCGGGGTCGCCGCCAGATCAGTCAGAAACCGGGGTTCAAGCCCCATCAAGGAGCATTCCCATGCCCAAGATCAAGACCAACCGGGCGGCTGCGAAGCGTTTTCGCAAGACCGCGTCGGGCAAGTTCAAGGCCGGTCACGCCTTCAAGTCGCACATCCTGACCAAGAAGTCGACCAAGCGTAAGCGCGGTCTCCGTGCCACCAACCACGTCAAGGCTTGCGACACCAAGGGTGTAGCACGCATGTTGCCGTACTTGTAAGGCGAGGAGATAAACCATGGCTCGTGTAAAGCGTGGCGTTACCGCCCGTCGTCGTCACAAGAAGATCATTGGCCGCGCGAAGGGCTATTACAACGCCCGTCGCAAAGTCTTCCGCGTTGCCAACCAGGCCGTCATCAAGGCTGGTCAGTACGCCTATATCGGCCGTAAGCAGCGCAAGCGTCAGTTCCGCGCGCTGTGGATCGTTCGTATCAATGCCGCCGCTCGTCAGTTCGGTCTGTCCTACAGCCGCCTGATCAACGGTCTGGCCAAGGCCGGCATCACCGTCGACCGCAAGGTGCTGGCAGATATCGCCGTGCACGACATCAAGGCGTTTGGCGCGATCGCTGAAAAGGCGAAGGCCAGTCTGGCGGCGTAATTTGTGCGCTCATCCTTGATCGCTAAGATCAAGAAGCGGCCATCCATGGCCGCACTCTTCAAGGGATGCGCGTGACGTTCGCGGGGAGGAGGCCAGAAGCCTCCTCCCCGTTTTCGTTTCTGACTTTCAACCCGGAATCGCATCGATGGACGATCTGGATAGCCGCGCCACACAAGCGCTGGCCGATATCGGCAACGCAGAAACGCTCGAAGCGCTCGACGCGCTGCGCGTGAGCTTGCTGGGCAAGAGCGGCATTGTCACCGCCGCATTGAAAGCGCTGGGCGCGCTGTCGCCCGACGAGCGCAAGGCGCGCGGCGCCGAGGTCAACCGCATCAAGGATCGCCTTGCCGACGCGCTGGCCGCGCGCAAGCAGGTGCTTGAGCAGGCGGAACTCGATCATCGCCTCGCTTCCGAAACCATCGACATCACGTTGCCCGGTCGCAACGGCGAGCGCGGCGGGATTCATCCGATCACGCGTGCGCTGGAGCGCATCTCCGCGATCTTCTCGCGCCTGGGTTACCAGCGCGCCGATGGTCCGGAAATCGAAGACGACTGGCACAACTTCGAGGCGCTGAATTTTCCGCCGCATCATCCGGCGCGCGCCATGCACGACACCTTCTACTTCGGCGATGGCCGCCTGCTGCGCACGCATACCTCGCCGGTGCAGGTGCGTTCGATGCAGGGCCGCCAGCCGCCGATCCGCATCATTGCGCCGGGCAAGGTCTATCGCAGCGATTCGGATCAGACGCACTCGCCGATGTTCCATCAGATCGAAGGCCTGCTGGTCGATGAGACCTCGAGCTTTGCCGATCTGAAGGGCACGCTGGCCGAATTCATCCGCGCATTCTTCGAGCGCGATTTCGAGATGCGTTTCCGCCCCAGCTATTTCCCCTTCACCGAGCCCTCGGCCGAAGTGGACATCCGCTGGGATGCCGAAGACGGCAGCACGCGCTGGCTCGAAGTGCTGGGCTGCGGCATGGTGCATCCGAACGTGCTGAAGAATTGCGGCATCGATCCGGAGCGTTACACCGGATTTGCCTTCGGCCTGGGCGTGGAACGCTTTGCGATGCTGCGCTACGGCGTTTCCGATCTGCGCGCGTTCTTCGAGAACGATCTGCGCTTCCTCAAGCAGTTCGCGTAAACGCAGCAGGAACCGATACGCATGAAATTCTCCGAGAACTGGTTGCGCGAACTGGTCGAGATCCAGGCAGACCGCGCGACGCTGTCGCACGCATTGACCATGGCCGGCCTGGAAGTGGAAGAACTCACCCCGCTGGGCGAAGGCCTGGACGGCGTGGTGGTGGCCGAAATCATCGGCGCCGAGAAGCATCCCGAAGCCGACCGCCTGCAGGTGTGCAAGGTGGATGCGGGGCAGGGCGAACCGTTGCAGATCGTCTGCGGCGCGCCGAATGCCCGCGTGGGCATCAAGGTGCCGTTGGCGATGGTGGGGGCGACCCTGCCTGGCGGCATCAACATCAAGGCAGCCAAACTGCGCGGTGTGGAATCGTCCGGCATGCTGTGCTCGGCCAAGGAACTGGGCATCGACGCCGATGGGTCGGGTCTGCTTGAGCTGCCGCTCGATGCGCCGGTTGGCAAGCCGCTGGCTGCCTATCTGGGCCTGCCCGATGCCAGCTTCGAATTGAAGCTCACCCCGAACCGTCCGGACTGCCTTGGCCTCTACGGCCTCGCACACGACGTGGCCGCCTTGTTCGGCAGCCGCGTGAAGACCGGTGAACAGGCGGCTGCGCCCGTGACCAGCGAAGCGCGTCGCGGTATCCGCCTAGAAGCGGGCCCCGATGCGCCGCGCTATCTCGGCCGCATCATCGAAGGCATCGATGCGAAGGCACGCACGCCGCTGTGGCTGGCGGAGCGCCTGCGTCGCGCGGGCCTGCGTCCCATCAGTGCCGTGGTCGACGTGACCAACTACGTGATGCTCGAACTCGGCCAGCCGTTGCACGCATTCGACAACGACACGCTGCACGGCGACATCGTCGTGCGTCACGCGCGCGATGGCGAAACTCTGAAGTTGCTCGACGGTTCCGAGGCGAAGCTCGACCAGGGTTTCGTGCTGATCGCTGACGCCACCAGCGGCCTCGCCGTGGCTGGCGTGATGGGCGGCTTCGATTCGCGCGTTACCGACGACACGCGCAACGTGTTCCTCGAATCCGCGCACTTCGCGCCGGCTGCCATCATGGGCCGTGCGCGCAAGCTGGGCATGCATACGGATGCCGCGCATCGCTTCGAGCGTGGCGTCGATCCGGCGCTGCCGCAGCGTGCGCTGGAGCGTGCGACGGAATTGCTGCTCGCCATCGCGGGCGGCAAGGCTGGCCCCGTGCTGGTCGCTGAAAATCTTGCCGATCTGCCGACCCCGGCCACCGTGGTGCTGCGCCGTGCGCGCCTCAAGCGCGTACTGGGTATCGAAGTGGCCGATGCCGAAGTAGCGCGCATCTTCACCGCGCTGGGCATGAAGGTGGTGCCGCAGGCCGATGGCTGGCAGGTCACCGCGCCCAGCAGCCGTTTCGATATCGAACGCGAAGAAGACCTGATTGAAGAGGTCGCGCGCATCCATGGCTACGACAATATCCCGACCCATACGCCGGCCGGCGCGCTGACCCTGGCGGCCGAACCGGAAGCACGCCTCAACGAACTGGCCGTGCGCGAGCAACTGGCCGCCCGCGGTTACTACGAGGCGGTGAACCTGGCCTTCATCGGCAACGACGTGCTGCAGCGCTGGGGCATGACCGAACAGCTGGTGCCGCTGGCCAACCCGCTATCGGCGGAGCTGGCCATCATGCGTCCGTCCCTGCTGCCGGGGCTGATCGTGGCGCTCTCGCACAACCGTGCCCGCCAGCAGGAGCGCGTGCGTCTGTTCGAACTGGGGCGTACCTTCCGCATCAGCGCCGAGGCCGCCGCCCGGAAGGACGCGCCGACCGAAACGCCGACCCTGTCCATCGTGGCCAGCGGCATCGCGCATGCCGAGCAGTGGGGCGAGGCCTCACGCACGCTCGACTTCCATGACCTCAAGGGCGACCTCGATGCGCTGATCGCCTGGGGTGGCGAGCCCGATCGCTGGGCTTTCCATGCCGACGGCTTGCCGGGCTGGCTGCACCCGGGCCGTGGCGCCCGCGTGACGCGCGACGGCCAGACCGTCGGTTACCTGGGTGCTCTGCATCCGCAGCTGGCTAAAGCCCTGGACCTCGGTGCCGATGTCCATGTGCTCGAACTGGAGCTGGAGCCGGTGCTGGCCCGCCGCCTGCCCAAGGCCACGGCCGTCCCGCGCTTCCCGTCCGTACGCCGAGACATTGCGATGGACGTGCCGGAAGAGGTGAGCTGGTCACAGATTGAGCAAGTGGTTCGCACGACCCTGGGCAGCCAGCTCAAGGAGCTGCGCCTGTTCGATCGCTATAGCGGCAAGGGGGTCGAACTAGGCCGAAAGAGTCTCGCTATGGGCTTGATTTTACAGGACGCTTCACGCACCCTTACTGACGACGATGCCGACCGTAACATTCGTGAAGCAGTCGGTGCGTTGGAGATGGCATGCAAGGCGAAGTTGCGAGGATAAGATGGCGCTGACCAAAGCAGAGATGGCCGAGCGCCTCTTTCTCGAGGTGGGCCTCAACAAGCGTGAGGCAAAAGAATTCGTGGACGCCTATTTCGAGGTGGTCCGCGAGGCGTTGGAAAAGGGCGAGCAGGTGAAGCTGTCGGGGTTCGGCAACTTTGACCTCCGCCAGAAGAACCAGCGACCGGGACGCAATCCCAAGACGGGCGAAGAGATTCCGATTTCCGCCCGCCGCGTGGTGACGTTCCGACCGGGTCAGAAACTCAAGGTGCGAGTCGAGGGCTATGCTGGACCAAGGGAATAACACCGAGCTGCCCGCCATTCCGGCGAAGCGCTACTTCACGATCGGTGAGGTAAGCGAACTGTGTGGCGTCAAGCCGCACGTGCTGCGGTATTGGGAACAGGAATTTCCCGCACTCAATCCGGTCAAGCGTCGCGGCAACCGCCGCTATTACCAGCGTCACGATGTGCTGATGATCCGT
Source organism: Dyella sp. 01L423 (assembly GCF_056399945.1). NCBI lineage: Bacteria > Pseudomonadati > Pseudomonadota > Gammaproteobacteria > Lysobacterales > Rhodanobacteraceae > Dyella > Dyella sp. 01L423. The sequence continues at coordinate 501,609 of NZ_JBFTSI010000001.1, forward strand.
CAGATCCGTGGCCTGCTATATGACGAGGGCTTCACCATCACCGGCGCCCGCGCCCGGTTGGAAGGCCCGCAGGCGCGCATGGAGTCGAGCATTTCCCACCAGATCGTGCGCCAGGTGCGCATGGAGCTGGAAGAAGTCCTCGCGCTGCTGCGTCGCTGAATTTTCATCACGACTTCCGGTACTACCGGCTTAGCTGGTAGACTTGTCGTCTTGCCGATCATCGGGGCGTAGCGCAGCCTGGTAGCGCATCTGCCTGGGGGGCAGAGGGTCGTGGGTTCGAATCCCGCCGTCCCGACCAATTCGGCAATAGATATGAAAACGGTGCCCTTGGGCGCCGTTTTTGTTTGTCAGCTCGTCATTCCTGCGAAAGCAGGAGGAGCGGTTCAACAGCGAAGCTGGTCATCCAGAGCCTTTACACGCTGCCAATGGGCCGAAAGTCGCTGGATTCCTGCTTTCGCAGGAATGACGGTGAGGGGGGGCGACTGAGGTGGCCTGCTTGGTCCTCGCTCTCAATACAGCACGCGACTGCGCAGTGTCCCCGGGATGGCCGCAAGCCGATCGCGCAGCTCGCCCGACTGCTTCTCGTCGGCCGCCACGTCGATCACCACGTAACCCACTTCGCTGTCCGTCTGCAGGAACTGCGCATCAATGTTGATGTTGCCGGCGGAGAACAGCTCGTTGATGCGCGAGAGCACGCCTGGCACGTTGCGATGGATGTGCAGCAGGCGGCGGCTGCGCGGATGTTCCGGCAGCGAGACTTCGGGGAAGTTGACCGCCGACAGGGTGGAACCATTGTCGCTGTAGCGCACCAGCTTGGCCGCCACTTCGATGCCGATATTGTCCTGCGCCTCCAGCGTACTGCCGCCGATATGCGGGGTGAGGATCACGTTGTCCATGCCGACCAGGGGCGACACGAAGGCGTCGTCGTTGCCCTTGGGTTCCACCGGGAACACGTCGACGGCGGCACCGGCCAGGTGCTCCGAGCGCAGCGACGCGGCCAGCGCCTCCATATCCACCACGGTGCCGCGCGAGGCGTTGATCAGCAGCGAGCCTTTGCGCATGCGGGCCAATTCGCGGGTACCGATCATCAGCTGGGTGGCAGGGGTCTCGGGCACATGCAGGGTCACCACATCGGCGCGTTCGAGCAGGTCGTCCAGGCTGTTGGCGGCGCGGGCGTTGCCCAGCGAGAGCTTGGATTCGATGTCGTGGAAGATCACCCGCATGCCAAGGCTTTCGGCCAGCACGCCGACCTGGGTGCCGATATGGCCGTAGCCGACGATGCCCAGCACCTTGTCGCGCGCTTCGAAGCTGCCCGCCGCGGACTTGGTCCAGCCGCCGCGGTGGCATAGCGCGTTTTTCTGGGGGACGCCGCGCAGCAGCATGATGGTTTCAGCGATAACCAATTCCGCCACGCTGCGCGTATTGGAGTAGGGGGCGTTGAACACCGGCACGCCGAGGCGGCGGGCGCTGCCCAGATCCACCTGGTTGGTGCCGATGCAGAAGCAGCCCACGGCGATTAGCCGTTTAGCCTGCTGAAGCACCTCATCGGTCAGGTGGGTGCGCGAGCGGATGCCGACGATATGGGCCTCGGCAATGCGGGCCTTCAAATCGGCTTCCGGCAGGGCTTTTTCGTGGTATTCGATCTGGCTGTAGCCCGCGCGCTGAAAGCTTTCCATGGCACTGCGGCTGACGCCTTCGAGCAGGAGTACCTTGATGTCTTGTTTGGGGAACGAGGTCTTCATGGGCCGTTGCGCAATGGAGAACGTCTGCACTATGCCACGGCTTGAAGCGCTTTTGCGGCGTCGCAACACTGGACGATGCAGGCTCGCGCTGGCAGGCTTGCCGTGCACCCCGGGGACCATCGCATGACTGATGCTCGACTGGCCGCGCTTGCCGCCCGGCTTCCCAATCTTCGCCTGCTTACCGATCCGGCCGATCTGGAGCACTACGGCCGCGATTGGACGCGCCGCTGGACGCCTGCGCCACTGGCGATCGCGCTGCCTGGCGACGTGGCCGAAGTGCAGGCGGTGGTGCGCTGGGCCAATGAGCAGCAGGTGGCGATCGTCCCTTCGGGCGGCCGCACGGGTCTGTCGGGTGGCGCCGTGGCGGCGAACGGCGAGCTGGTGCTCAGCCTGGAGCGCATGAACCGCGTGCTGGCTTTCGATGCGGTGGATCGCACGCTCACCGTGCAGGCCGGCATGACGCTGCATGCCGTCCATGAGGCCGCCAGGGAACAAGGGCTGCTCTACCCGGTGGATTTTGCCGCGCGCGGCTCGTGCTCCATCGGCGGCAATGTCGCCACCAATGCCGGTGGCATTCGGGTGATCCGCTACGGCAACACGCGCGAGTGGATCGCCGGGCTCACCGTGGTGGCTGGCAACGGCGAGCTGTTGCAGCTCAATCGCGGGCTGATCAAGAACTCCAGCGGTTACGACCTGCGTCAGCTGCTGATCGGTTCGGAAGGAACGCTGGGTGTCGTGGTGGAGGCAACGTTGCGGCTCACCGATCCGCCGCCGCCGTCACAGGTCATGTTGCTGGCGCTGCCCAATATGGGAGCGCTGATGGAAGTGTTTGCGCTGTTTCGCTCGCGCCTCACGCTGCAGGCGTTCGAGTTCTTCACCGATGCAGCGCTGCGCCATGTGTTGGCGCATGGCGCGCAGCGGGCCATCGATGGCGAGCATCCATACTACGTGGTGACCGAGTTCGATACCAGCGAATCGGCACAGGATGCTGCTCTCGCCGCGTTTGAATCCGGCGTGGACCACGGTTGGATCAGCGACGGCGTGATCGCCCAAAGCGACGCGCAGGCGGCCGCGCTGTGGCGTCTGCGCGAGGGCATCACCGAGAGCCTTGCGCCGCATCGCCCGTACAAGAACGACATCTCGCTGCGCATCAGTGCGCTGCCCGCTTTCCTGCGCGAGATCCAGGCCTTGTTGAGTCGCGAGTATCCGCACTTCGACGTGGTCTGGTTTGGACACATCGGCGACGGCAACTTGCATATCAACGTGCTGCGTCCGGACGATCTGTCGGACAGCGATTTCATTGCCCAGTGCGAGCACGTCACCAAGTTGCTGGCCGAAACGCTGCAGCGGCATGGTGGCAGCATTTCCGCCGAGCACGGGATTGGCCTGGTCAAGCGCGCCTATCTGGGCAGCACCCGCAGCGAGGCGGAAATCGCCTTGATGCGTGGCGTGCGGCAGGTGTTCGATCCCAAAGGCTTGCTCAATCCGGGCAAGCTGTTTGTCTGAGGGTGTGATGGCGCCCCACGGCGTCGGCTAAGCAGGACCTAAGTCGGGGCGGGGATGCTGTGCAGACCTCATTGCTGACGGGTTTCCCCATGCGTCCTTTGCCCACCCTGCTGTTTTGTGCCCTTGCGGCGGCGTTTGCCGGCCATGCGGCGGCCGCTCCGGCGCCCGCTAATTTCCGCGTGCTCGCCCGCCTGCCCCTCGGTGGCGCCGGTGGCTGGGATTACCTCAGTTTCGATGCGCAGCGCCGCCATCTGTTCGTCACACGCGGCGACCATATCGATGTGGTGGATGTGGATCAGCACAAGCGCATCGGCGTGATCGCCGGTACGAAGGGCGTGCACGGCGTGGCGCTGGATCAGTCGGCGCATCGCGGCTATGCCAGCAACGGGCAGGCCGCGTCGGTCACGGTGTTTGACCTCGACACGTTCAATGTCGTCGCCACCATCAGCGGAACCGGCGAGAAACCCGATGCCATTGCCTACGACCCGGCGTCGAAGCACGTGTTCACGTTCAACGGCAAGGGACATTCCTTCAGCGTGATTGATCCGGCCACCAATACGGTGACGAGCACGGTGGCCTTGCCCGGCAAGCCGGAGTTCGCGGTAAGCGACGAGGCCGGTTCGATCTACGTGAATCTCGAAGACACCGCCCAGCTGGTGAAGATCGACACGACCAGCAACACCGTGGCAGCGACATGGTCGCTGGGTACCTGCGAATCGCCGACCGGCCTGGCCATCGACCGCAAGCTGCATCGCCTGTTCTCGGTCTGCGACAACAAACAGATGGCCGTGACCAATGCCGACAACGGCCAGGTCGTGGCGCGCGTGCCGATCGGCGAAGGTCCGGATGCGGTGGTCTTCGATGAGGGCGCGTCGATGGTGTACAGCTCCAACGGCGAGAGCGGTGACATCACCGCCGTACGCCAGAAGGATGCCGATCACTACAGCGTCGTCGGCGCCATCCCCACCCAGCCCAGCGCGCGTACGCTCGCGCTCGATCCCAAGCTGCACCGGCTCTACCTCTCGGCAGCCAAGTGGGCCTCGCGGCCAAAGGAGGGCGCACGCCCGGACATCGTGCCGGACAGCTTCACCGTGTTGACGGTCGGCACGCCCTGAGGCCGTCTCCGGCGCACTGAGAGGTGCGCCGGAGGTCTGCGTGAAAGAGGCGATCAGGGGCGGCGTGATAGCCTTATAGGCCGTCCCCGTTCGCTTCAGGAGCATCGAGCATGTCGCAGGAACTTCGCACCCTGTATCCCGAGATCGAGCCGTATGACACCGGCATGCTCAAGGTGTCGGACCTGCACACGCTGTACTACGAACAGAGCGGCAACCCCAACGGCAAGCCGGTAGTGTTTCTGCATGGCGGTCCGGGCGGCGGCACCAATCCGAAGTGCCGGCGCTTTTTCGATCCGGCCGTGTACCGCATCGTGCTGTTCGACCAGCGCGGCTGCGGCAAGTCCACGCCGCATGCGGAGCTGCACGAGAACACCACCTGGAACCTGGTCAACGACATCGAGCGCATCCGCGGGCATCTGGGCATCGATCGCTGGCAGGTGTTCGGCGGCTCCTGGGGTTCGACGCTCGCGCTCGCCTATGCGCAGACGCATCCGGAGCGCGTGACCGAACTGGTGCTGCGCGGCATCTTCATGCTGCGCCGCTGGGAGCTGGAGTGGTTCTACCAGAAGGGTTGCGATGCGCTGTATCCCGATGCATGGGAAACCTATCTGAAGGCGATCCCCGCGGTGGAGCACGGCGACCTGATGAGCGCCTACTACCGTCGCCTGACCAGCAGCGACCCGATCGAACGCGTGGAAGCGGCGCGTGCGTGGTCGGTGTGGGAGGGCGCCACCAGTTACCTGTGGCAGGACGAGAGCCACATCCAGTCCAGTGGTGAAGACGAATTCGCACTGGCTTTCGCCCGTATCGAATGCCACTACTTCGTGCACGGCGGCTTCTTCGAACACGACGACCAGCTGCTGCGCAATGTGGATCGCATCCGCAAGATTCCTGCCGTGATCGTGCAGGGACGCTACGATGTGGTGTGCCCCATGCGCAGCGCGTGGGATCTGCATCGCGCCTGGCCGGAAGCCGATCTGCGCATCGTGCAGGATGCCGGTCATTCGGCCTTCGAGCCGGGCAATATCTCGGAACTGATCAAGGCGACGGATCGTTTCCGCGGCTGATTGAGCGCCACTGGCGACCACGGACCCCGGCAGGCAGCTGCCGGGGTTTTCTCATGTCTGCGACATGGCCAGCCGCGGAAACACGTGCAGGCTGACGTGCGCTCGCTTGGCCTGGCGCTTGGCGCGCGCGGCGAGCATGGCGATCGATTGCGCGCGTTGCGGCAGCGGCGGCGCCAGTTCCACCGCGCCCATCACCACCGTCGTGAACGGGAAGAATTGCGGCTCGCCGCGACGATCCTTGCCCTGCAGTCCGCCGTGGAAGATCTCCATCGCATCGAACAGTTGCGGCGAGCGCGCGTTGAACGCATCGATCACGCGCTGGCAGCGCGCTTCCCAGTCGCCGCTCTGGAACAGCACCACGAAATCGTCGCCGCCGATGTGGCCGATGAAATCCAGCGCCGGGTCCACGTGCTCGCTCAGCAGTCCGGACAGCAGGCGGATCATCTCATCGCCACGCGAATAGCCGTAGTGATCGTTGAACGGCTTGAAGTCGGTGAGATCCACGTGCACGACGGTGAAACACTCGCCGCCGTCGATCAGCCGTTCCAGGTGCTCGGTGGTGGGGATATTGCCGGGCAGAAAGGTCAGCGGATTGGCGTGCCGCGCCGCTTCGATGCGCAGCTCGCTCACGCGGCGCACCAAGGCTTCGCCTGTGCCAAGGCCGAGATAGCGTCCCTTGCGCGTCACGATGAAACCGTCGGCGAGATAGCGCTGATCCTCGCCACGCAGCACGTCAGCGAGACTTTCGAGGCTGCGGTTTTCATCGCACACCAGCGGCGCGCTGTTCATCAGCGCCGTGCACGACTTTCGCGCCAGCAGTTCGCGGGCGAAGGGCTGGGCCATGCGCTCGTTGACCAGGCGGCGATTGATCAGGCCGATCGGCTGTCCGTCCTTCACCACCGCCACTGCATGCAGCTCGGGATGATCGACGAACAGCGCCATCACTTCGTCATTGGTCTGGCGCGGCTGCACGGCTGGCGCCTCGATCAACAGATGGCTGACCTGAGTGGGGCGCTGCGTGACGGGGCCGCGCGGGCGCGGCAGCACTGACACCGCCGCCGTCCGCAGTACTTGCCGGGATTCGGCGCTGGCTTCGTTGACGACGCGTTCGGCGGGGCGGCCGATCAGGAAGCCTTGCGCATAGGGAATGCCCAGGTCGCGCAATACGCGCAGGTCCGCCGGGTCTTCCACGCCTTCGCCGACCAGGTCGGTGCCCAGCGATTCGGCGACCTGGCAAAGCGATCGCACGATGGCCAGGCGTCCCGCACTGCGCGACACGCCATTGATGAGGTAACGGTCGATCTTCACTACGTCGGGGTGGATCTCGTTCCACATCTCGAAGTTGGAATGGCCGTTGCCGAAATCGTCCAGCGCGACGCGGATGCCATGCGCGCGCAGGTAGCCCAGCGCATGGGCGAGGCGGGCAGGGCTTTCCACCACATCGCGCTCGGTCACTTCGATGGTGACGCGGGCGGGGTCCAGGCCGCAGGATGACAGTGCCTGCAGCACGTCGTCCGGGCGCAAGGTGTCGTGCAGGATGGCGTGCGCGCTCAGGTTCACCAGCAGGCGGCCCGCTGCCGCCTGCGCTTCGAATGCACTGCATAGCGTGCGTGCGGCATGCAGTTCCAGTTCGGCCAGCCGGCCTTCCATGCGGGCCAGATCCAGCAGATCGAGGATCGACAGCTCACCCGGCATGAAGGCACAGCGGCTCAGGCCCTCGTGCGCCACCACTTCAAGCGTGTCGACACGCACGACCGGCTGGAAGACCGGCTGCAGGCTTCCCGCTGCGAGCGCGCGCTCAAGCATGGCTTGTGGCGTGTAATGGGGGACGGGTCTGGCCGGCATGCCCTGTTCGATGTCAGGCCGCAGCCCGAGCTGGATGCATCATGTCAGATGAGAGACCCGCCTCATGCGGCGTCCCATGACGGCCTTCCTGATGGGGAAGGCGGAAGAAGGCGACTTGCTGCATCAGGGTGTCGGCGTCGGTGGCCAGTGCGCGACCCGTGTGCTTGATGTCTTCGACCAGATCGGCATTGGCCTGGGTCATGCCGTCCATCGCCATCACCGCGCGATTGACCTGGCTGATGCCGCTGACCTGGGACAGCGTGGCACCGGAAATCTGCGAGACGCGGGTGGACACGTTGGCGATGCTGAGCACGATGCCGTCGAGCGCCTCGCCCGACCGCGTCACGCGTTCGCGCGCCGTGCCGACAGCGTCGCCGCTGCGTTCCACCAGTCGACGGATGTCCTTGCCGGCGTCCACGCAACGGCGCGCGAGCTGGCGCACTTCGGTGGCCACCACCGCGAAACCGCGGCCGCGTTCGCCAGCCTGGGCCGCTTCGATGGCGGCATTGAGCGACAGCAGGTTGGTCTGGAACGCAATGCTGTCGACCAGGTCGACGATCTCCGAAATATCGCGGCTGGCCTTTTCAATCGCGAGCATGGAGCCGATGGCTTCGTCTGCCACCTGGCGTCCGTGCTCGGCGTGCTCCAGCGCATCGCGTGCCGCCGCCGCTGCGCCGTCGGCGTGGCCTGCGCCCAGCGTGGCGGTATCCGCCATATGGGTCATGGAGGCGGTGGTCTGTTCCAGGCTGGCGGCCTGGGCTTGCGTGCGCGAGCTTAGTGCTTCGTTGTCCAGCGCAAGCCGGCGCGCGCGTTCGCCCACCGATGCGGCGCCAACGCGCACCTCGGTCAGTACCTTGGTGAGCTGGGAGTCCATCGAAGCGAGTGCGCGCAGCAGCTTGCCCAGTTCGTCGTTGGAGCCCACTTCGACCGCTTCGCCCAGCGTGCCGGCGGCGATGCGTTGGGCTACGTGAGTGGCTCGCGTGAGGCGCTGCATCAGCGAGCGCATCAGCGCACCGTCCATCAGGATGGTGACGGCGAGCGCCACGCCAAGGAGCACCAGCAAGAGCACCATGCCGTCGCGATCCGCCGCGCGCTGCATGGACACCTGCGCGTTGCCCTTGGCGAGCGCGGACTGGAACAGATTGGCGAAGTCGCTCTGCAGCGGCTCGTAGGCAGGCTGCACTTCGGTGCTGAGCTTGAGGCCGCCGATATCGAACTGGCCGGCATCAAGCAGGGCGAGGGTCTCATCGATGATGCGGTCGGCGTCGGCGCGATGCGTGGTGGTGAGCTTGAGCGTCTGCGCTTGTTCCTGCGCAAGCTCACTGCCCAGCAGCGTCTTCCAGTGGCGCTCGGCATCGATGCGGTCGGCGTGGATGCGCGTATGCGCATCTTCCACGGCGGAGGGCAACTGAGACATCACGGCATGCACCAGCACCTGCAGCGTGCTGTTGTAATCGTTCTGCACGCGGCCCACGTCGGCGACCGGGCTGAGCGAGCCGTCGACCAGGCCCTGGATGCGCGTATCGGCGCGATGCAACTGCACCACGCCGGCCACGCAGGTGATCGCCAGCAGCGACACGATGGCCAGCAGGCGCAACAGCAGACGCTGGCGCAGCGTCAATCCGGTGGTCGGCTTGGAGAACTTGAACATGGGGAAGTCCGGGGTGAGGGAACTGCAAGAGCTGTCGGCTCACCGCGCGGTAACTTTAGCCAAAAATGCAAAAAAATAATCGTAAATTCAACTGGTTATGTCTGCCTCGCGGGGTCGAGGCAAGGCGGAAATCATGGCACGGGAAGATGTCGTCTCCGTGACTTATGTGCTGCACTTCTCATGCTCCGAGCAAAGAAAAACCCCGCCTGCGAGAGCGGGGTTTTGGCAGAACGCGAGATGCCAATGCTCAGCTGGCGGGCAGTTGCTTGGTGCCGAAAATCTTGTCTCCCGCATCGCCGAGCCCGGGCAGGATGTAGCCATGTTCGTTGAGGCGCTCATCGATGGACGCGGTATAGATCTCTACATCCGGATGCGCCGCCTCGATGCGCTTGAGGCCTTCGGGTGCGGCGACCAGGAACAGTCCCTTGATGCGCTTGCAGCCGGCGGCCTTGAGCATGTCTACCGTGGCAACCAGGGTGCCGGCGGTGGCCAACATGGGATCGACGATCAGCGCGATGCGCTCGTCCATGCGGCCGGTGAGCTTTTCGTAATAGGTAATGGGCTCAAGCGTCTCCTCGTTGCGCTGCAGGCCGACCACGCTGACCTTGGCCGCGGGAATCATGTCGAGCACGCCGGGCAGCATGCCTAGGCCCGCGCGCAGGATCGGCACGATGGTGACCTTCTTGCCCTTGATCTGATGCACGGTGAGCGGACCGGCCCAGCCTTCGATGCGCTGCTCGACCGTTTCCAGATCCTTGGTGGCTTCGTAGGTCAACAGCGATGCCACTTCCGAGGCCAGCTCGCGAAATTCCTTGGTGCTGATGCCGGCGCGGCGCATAAGGCCGAGCTTGTGCTGGATCAGGGGGTGATGGACTTCGACGATTTTCATGGGCAAACCTGGCGGCAGAGTCGGTGAATTGTCACCCACGCGGCGTGACGAGGGCGAGCGGTTTGTCCCGCTGAAGTTCGCGCGCTCGCATCGTGACCTCGACCATCGAGCGTCGCATGCGTGCGTCGTGGCTTACCCGGCAAACAAAAAGGGCGCCGGCACAGGCCGACGCCCTGGTGGCTTGCGCCAATGCGATCAATGGCCCGCGTTGGGCGTACCGCTTAGGCAGGCGCTCATGAATTGCTTGCGCTCGTCGCCCTTGAGCGACTTGGCGTGCGGGTCGGCATTGCACGCCTTCATTTTTTCCTGCTGGGTCATCTTGGCCGGTGCGGCGCTTTCGCCCTTCAGGCAGCTGCTCATGAAGGTCTTGCGCTCGTCGCCGGTCTTGCCCGTCGCCTGCTTGTTGCAGTCGGTCATGCGCTGCTGCTGCGAATTCTTGGCGGGCGCGCTGCTGCTCGCCGCCTGCGGCGCGGCAAAGGCGGTGGAGGCGGCGAAGGCCAGTGCAATGCTTGCAACCATCAGACTCAAACGCGAAGACATGCGGGTACCCTCCTGGATGACATGACCGGCGAACGCCGGCGTCGCAAGTCTATGCCTGCCGGCAGTGCGCGTGGGAGGGCACGCGTGGTCGCCAAGGCATCCCGTTCAGCAAGCTGGAGGGCGACAGGCGAATCGGACTTTTCTTAGCCTGGCGGGGCGCCAAAGGAAAGGCCACGCCCGTCGCCGGGCGTGGCCTCCTAGGGATTTGAAGCGACTGCTCAGTGACCGTGGTCGTGTCCTTGGTCATCGTCGTCGTGATGGCCGTGCCCGTGGTCGTCGTCATCGTGATGACCATGGCCTTGTTCGCCAAACAATCCCGGCACGAACAGGTCGACCACGAAGCCATCGTGATCGGACACGCCGATCGCCTTGCGCACGTCGGTGGCGGTCGCGGCATCGGCCTCGGTTTGCACCGGTGCATCGAGGTCGGCGCGACCGTACTGCATCTTCAGGAAGCGCAGTCGGGCAACCTCGTTCATCAGCGCATGATCGAGCACCTGCACGGTGGGCACTTCGCGACCCGAGTTGCCGGAGCCTGCCGCTGTATAACCCTGGATCGGGCCGAATTCCTCGGTGTAGAGGAACGAGTAGCGATCGTTCTGCGGCACCGATTCGACCGCGTTCCACAGTGCCGGGCGCACGATGTTCTTGCCCAGCTTCAGCTGGTTTTCGCTGTCCTTGTACTTGCCCGACGCGAGTCCGACCACGTCGACCCAGCCATCGCTGAACTGGTAGGCGTTGAAGTCACCGACCACCATCAACGGCTGCCACGGATTGACGCCCTGCAGGTTCTGCACCTGGCGCGCCAGCGAACTGGCCTGCAGGAAGCGCTTCTGACGGTCGCGCACAGCGCTGTCGTCGTTGTCGTCGACGTTGGTGCGCGCCTTCATGTGCACCGAGATCACCTGGAAGCGCACGCCGCGCGCTTCGGCGGTAAGCAGGAGCGGCGGGTGGTCGTGCACGAACGCGGTCTGGCCGTTGTCGTTCCACGTTTCGTCGGCGGCCAGCTGCTGCACGGAGACCACGCGAACGCGGTCGCTGCGCACCAGGAAGCCCACGTTGATGCCGCTGGGATCGTGCCCGGGCACCAGGTAAGCCTGGTACTTGGCGCGATAGTCGTCGCCCAGCTGGGTGGCCAGGCCCTGCAGCAGCGGCAGGCTCTTCACTTCCTCCACCGACAGCACGTCGGGCAACTGCAGCACGCTGCCGATATAGGCGGACAGGCGTTGCGTCTTCAATGCCACTTGATCCGCCGTCGGCTCCTTGCTGTCGCCGCTGCAGGTGAAGACGGTGTTGAAGTCGGTGTCGCAGAAGCGCTCGGTGTTGAACGCACCGATACGTAGTGCATACGGTGCCGTGGGCGAAACGGAGCGTGGCATTTCCGCGACATGCTTCAAGGTGATCTTGGTCGGGATGAATGTATAGGCACCGAAGTCGTAGGAGATGATGCCTTCGGCACGGAAGGTGGTGCCCGCCACGAACGGCGTGTTGAGCGGCACGGCGCCGAAGTCCGCCGTGTTCATCTTGAACACTTCCGGGTTGCCGCTCCAGTTGGGCAGCTGCACGCCGTCAGGCACTGGCACGCTGTAGCGCACGCCGGGGAGGCGCAACGAGCGCTTGCCGTTTGCGGTGATGCTCACTTCCGCAAAGGGCTCGCCGCTGAAGCGCTTGTTGCCCGTATTGATCATGCCGTTCTCGATCACCACACGCATGCCCACGAAGCACTGGAAGTTGGTCGCGCCGCAGGACAGTTTGGCGGGATCGGACGAAGGCATCGCCTCATCAAATACGATCGCCTTCGGCAGGCGCGCGCCGTGCGACGTCACCGTCACGACGGGGCTGGTGAGCTCGGGCAACTGGTAGTAGTTGGCGACCCTGGCATCCACGTTCACCACATCGCCCACGGCCACCGTCGGCGTGCTGGAGGTAAAGACATAGATGCCGTTGGAGGTGAGCGGATCGGCATCGGCGCGCGTGTCGGGCGTCTGCATGGTGAAGCCCGCCGGGCCCACCGCGGTGACGATGTTGCCGGTGGTCTTCACCGGCTTGCCGAGCAGTGGCGAGATCTGATCGCGACCCTGGATCTGCCAGATTTCGGCGGCGACCGGAATGTCGTAGAGGATGGCGCCGATCGCCGTATCGCGCGACAGCGGAAGATTGCCGCTGGGCTGGCTCAGCTTGACCTCGAAAGCCTTGTCGTCGCTCGGCGTCGTGCGGCCATGCACGACCACGTTGAAGCTCGCCTGCATCTGCCCTTCGGCGATGCTCAGGTTGGCATCGAGCGCGTCGTAGTCGTGATTGGCGACCGTCGCCGTGCCATCAAGTGTTGCCACGTGCACCGATACGCCGCCCGTGGGCGCCGGCTGCGTAAGCGCGACGGTGAATGGCATTGGGACGTCCGCCGCACCGCGCACCGTGGCGCTGGCATCGGCGATGGACAACGCCTGGCCCAGCACGACGCAGGTGCTCGCACTGTTGTGCGGCGCCGTGGGGGAGACCACGTTGAAATCCGCCTGGTTGTCGCCCGTGTTCTGCGGCAAGCCGGCCGTGCTGGGCTTGCGGCCATAGCCCTTGTCGGCATTGGTGGTGCCCAACGATGCCAGCGGCGTGCCGGCCTTGTACGCCGAACCGGTGGAGAGGCCCACCTGATCGACCAGTTGGCCTGAGCCATCGAGGATGGCAAGGCCGCCGTCGTCGGTGACGCCCGTGCTGTACTTGAGATCGCCAACCACGCTGCCGGAATAACCGCTGCTCGCGCTATTGGTGAGCAACAGATAGCAGCCCGGCGCGATGGAGGTGCCGCTGGGTAGCGTCAGGCGCGTGCCCGTGGTGCCGCTGACGTTGGAGGCGTTGAACTTGTAGCCCGACAGATCCAGCGCCTTGCTGCCGCTGTTGAACAGCTCGACGAATTCGTCGTTGCCGCCGGCCGGGCCACGGACTCGAAACTGGCTGATGCTGAGATCTGCCGCTTGCGCAGCGGTTGCCGACAAGGCGAGCAACAGTGCGGATAAAAGGGCACGTCGAATGTGCGCTGGTTTCATTGACCACTCCCTTCCTGGGTCCGGGGCGGACCCCAACAGGGAGAGGCTAAGTAGCCATTGCGACAGTTTTGCGAAGGAAGTTGCGGCAGCGCTTCATTTTGCGAAGCGCTTTGCGTTCCGCTGTGTGACCGGCATCGTCGACGTTGCGTGAACGATGCCGGTCATATCGCTACTTCAGGCCGCTTCGGCCTTCACCGTCTTGAGCTTGCGCGGCCCCTGGAGCAGGGCCTGGCGTACGTGCGAAACCACCAGATCCACTTCCTCGCTGGTCACCAGGAAGTGCGGCGTGAAGCGCAGCGAGTTGGTACCGCCGTGGATCACGCCCACGCCGCGCTCGCGCATGAACTCTTCGATGGAGTTGGCGCCGTAGCACTTGAACTCAGGCGACAGTTCGCAGGAAAACAGCAGGCCGGTGCCTTGCACCTTGGTGATCAGGCCGCCCAGTTCGTTCTTCAAGGCGTTGAGCTTGTCGACGAATTCCTTGCCGCGCTCGCGGATGTTGTTGCGCACCTCATCGGTGAGCAGGTCGAGCGTGGCGAGCGCCACGTCGAGCGCACGCGGGTTGGCCGTCATGGTGTTGCCGTAGATGCCTTTGCGGTACAGCTCGGCGGTGCGCGCAGTGACGGCAAGCACGGACAGCGGGTACTGGCCGGCGTTGAGCGCCTTGGAGAAGGTTTCCATGTCCGGCGGCGCGAGTTTCTCGAAGCCCGGATAATCGGTGACCGACAGCACGCCATGCGCACGCAGGCCCGCCTGGATGGAGTCGACCAGCAGCAACGCACCGTGCGCTTCGGTGAGCGCACGGGCCTTCTGATAGAACTCCGGCGTCACCGCGCGACCCGGATCGCCTTCGCCCATCACCGGTTCCAGGAACATCGCCTCGATGAACCAGCCGTTCTTGTCCGCATCGGCAAACACGGCTTCGAGCTGCGCGATGTCGTACGGCTGCACGGTGAGCAGCGTGTCTTCATGGCGATAGCTGGCCAGATGCTGCAGATAGGTCTTGCGCGTGGAATCGGAGTACAGCGCCGGCTTGTCGGTGCGGCCGTGGAAGGCACCCTTCACCACCAGGCGCTTGATGGCGCGACCGGCATAACGCGCGCCCGGATCGGTCAGCAGCTTGGCATTGACGTCGGCAATGCGACAGGCCAGGCCCACGGACTCCGAACCGGAATTGAGGGCGAGGTAACGCGTATACGGATTGCTATCGCGGTTGCGGCCCAGTTCGCGATCCATCGCCTTGGCAAAGCGCATCTGCGAGATGCTCGGCGTCATCACGTTGGCCATCACCTGCGGACGCGCCAGCGCGGCGTCGATGGAGGCGTTGTTGTGGCCAAAGCCGAGCATGCCGTAGCCGCCGTTGTCGTGGATCACGGCGCCCTTGAAGCTCACCACCCACGGGCCGCGCGCAGCCGCGGGCAGGTACGGGTTGATGGCATCGTCCGGATAGAAGTTCACGAATTCCGTCTGCACCTGTGCCATCTGCTCGGCTTCGTCGAGCTTGAGGAAATCGCCGAGTTCGCCGCGCAGTTCACGATGACGCGTCACGGCATCGCTGATCGCCTGCGCCAAGTCAGGATGACTGGCCGCGTAGCGTTCGATGGTGGCGTCGTCGAGGCCGTTGGTCTGCGGTGCGCCGCCGAATTCGCGCAGTTCGCGCAGCTGATCAATCACGCCCATGGGTAACTCCTTCAAGGTCGACTTGCCTGCCGTCCCGATGGCATGCGCATCGATGTGTCTACGAATGCGTTGCGGAAACGCGAAACCGTTCAGCGTTTCTCTTGGCCCGTGAGAGCCGTGCCGCAGTGCGATCCATCACGGATGTGGCAATGCAACGACTGGCTGAGCATAGCGCGGCGGTGTCGCCGCCGGTACCCCGGGTGACGCTTGTCATGTGTGGTAGCTGACGGGGTCAACTGCCGGCAAACCCTTGCAGTGCCTAGGATGGCAGGCAACAAGGAGGAGCCATGAACCCGTCTGCCGCAGTGGTGGCCAGCCTGGCTGGTGCAGTCAAACGTTACGGTGCTTTAACGGCGCTGGATGGCCTGGACCTCATGCTGCACCGCGGCGAACTGCTCGCCTTGCTCGGCCCCAACGGCGCCGGCAAGAGCACGGCGATCAGCCTTCTGCTGGGATTGTTGCGCGCTGATGCGGGCAGGGTGGAACTGTTTGGCCAGGATCCGCAGGCGATTGACGCGCGCCGTCGTATCGGCGTGATGCTGCAGTCGGCCTTTCTGCCATCGACGCTGACTGTATCGGAACTGTTACGCCTCACCATGAGTTATTACCCCGCGCCGCGTTCGCTGGCGGAAAGCGCGGAAATGGCCGGCGTGGCGGATCTGCTCTCTCGTCGCTACGCGGCGCTTTCCGGCGGCCAGCAGCGTCGGGTGCAGTTTGCGCTGGCGCTGTGCGGCCGACCGGAGTTGCTGTTCTTGGATGAGCCCACGGTCGGCATGGATATCGATGCACGGCAAAAATTGTGGGCGGCGATTCGACGGCTCACCGCCGAAGGTTGCGCCGTGGTGCTCACCACGCATTACCTGGAAGAAGCCGAAGCGCTGGCGCACCGCGTGGTCGTACTCGGCAAGGGCCGCGTATTGAGCGAAGGAAGCGTGGATGAGTTGCGTGCGCATGTGGCGGTGACGCGCATTCGCTGCATCAGCGATCTGGACGCAGGCGCGCTCGCGCAATGGCCGCACGTATCGCACGCCGAACGCGATGGCACGCACCTGCTTTTGCATAGCGATGCGCCCGAGCACGTGCTGCGTCGCCTGCTCGATGCCGATCCCTTGCTGTCGGAACTGGAAGTGCGTCGCGCCGGCCTCGCCGAGGCGTTCACCGAATTGACCCGCGACAACGTCGCCGAAAAGGAGGCTGCGTAATGTCCGTGACCGCCATCCAACGCTCGCCGTATCAAGGCATGACGTCGCGCCGCCTGCTTGGGGCCTACGTCACGGAGGCGCGCAGCGAATGCCTGCGCTACTTCCGTTCGCCGGGCTTCCTGCTGCCGGTGACCTTGTTTCCCACCATGTTCTACCTGCTGTTCGGCATCGTGATGAATCACAACGCCGATGCGAATACCGCGCGCTATTTGCTGGCGAGCTATGGCGTGTTCGGCGTGATGAGCCCGGGTCTGTTCGGCTTCGGCGTCTCGTTGGCGATGGAGCGCGAAAACGGCCTGCTGACACTCAAGCGCGCGATGCCGATGCCGCCCGGTGCGTATCTGCTGGGCAAGATGGTGATGGCGATGCTGGCCGCGGCGATGGTGATGCTCTTGCTGCTGGCGCTGGGCGTGGGCTTTGCGCACGTGCAGCTGAGCGTCCTTCAGGCGCTCATATTCATCGTCACCGGGATGATGGGCGTGTTGCCGTTCTGTGCGTTGGGCATGCTGGTGGGCACGTTGGTGAAGGGGCAGGGTGCGCCTGGCGTCATCAACCTGATCTATCTGCCCATGTCGTTCCTTTCCGGCCTGTGGATTCCACTCTCCGCGCTGCCGCAGGCGCTGCAACGCGTCGCGCCGATCTGGCCCGGCGCCCACCTGCAGCAGCTTGCCCTGGGATCACTGGGCTTGGACCACTCACCGGCATGGCCGCATCTGCTCGTGCTGCTGGCTTATGGCGTGGGCTTCTTCCTGCTGGCGGCCCGACGCCTGCATCGGGTGGGTTGAAGTAGCATGCGCGAGGGGCGGACGGATCACGGGGAGCGGGACACGGTGCGTCAGTGGCTACGAGCTTGGTTTACGCCGGCGCCGGATTCTCTGGCGGCGATCAGCATGCACAAAGGCAAATCGCCATGGGTGGATGCGGTGCATCTGCTGTGGTCGGTCTGGGTGTTCGTGATCCCGGCGTTCGATCACTACACCTGGCAGTGGGCCTGGATCACTTTCTTCAGCTATCCGCTGTTCCTGCTGCTGTATGCGCAGGCATGCATCGCTTCCCGGCGGCGCTCGCGCTACTACGCGCTGGCCCTGGTTGCCTTGTCGATGTTGCTGCTGCGCTGGTATCCCAGCGGGCTAACGTATTTCGTCTACGGCACCATCATGCTGCGCAGCTGCCGCATGAAGCTGAGCCGCTACATGGCGCTGCTGGCCCTGCTCAACGTGATGCTCATCGTCGAGGTGCGGCTGCTCAACTATCCGTGGCAGGCGGTGATCTGGATACCGGTGACCTCGATCATCGTCGGCCTGGTGGTGCACGCCGAGCGCCTCAGTGAAGAAAAGGAAGCCGAGCTTCGCCTTTCACACGATGAAGTGCGCCGGCTGGCAGCGCTGGCCGAGCGCGAGCGCATCGGCCGCGACTTGCATGACCTGCTGGGACATACGCTGTCGCTGATTACCTTGAAGCTGGAGCTGTCGCGCAAGCTGTTCGATCGCGACACAGAAGCCGCCAAGCGCGAAATGGCCGAAGCCGAGCGTGTGGCACGGCATGCTTTGCAGGAGGTTCGCACGGCGGTGTCAGGCATACGCGCCACCGATCTGGCGGCCGAACTTGCCGCAGCGCGACTGATGCTGGAGTCGTCGGCGGTGTCGTTCGAATGCGGCGAGCTGCCGCCTTCCTTGCCGGTCGAGGTCGAGCGTGGGCTCGCACTCGTGCTGCGCGAAGCCGTGACCAATATTGCCCGGCACGCCCAAGCGAGTCGCGCGCGCGTACTTACCGAAGTGGCCAACCAGACGCTGAAACTGTGTATCCAGGACGATGGGCGCGGCGGCATCGATGTGCACGGCAATGGCCTCAAGGGCATGTGCGAACGGGTCAAAGCGCTGGGCGGCACCCTCGAAGTGTTGTCGCCGGCAGGCCAAGGCACGCGCTTGAACATCATGGTCCCGCTGCGTTCGCGCTCGGTATTTCGCGACCTGGGCCAGATCGACGGGACGCCGGATTCGCCGGGGACGGCTTGGTCACCGCAGGAGCGGCAGGCGACATGAACAACTGGTTCAAGCCGCATCCCGATTCCCTGCTCGGCAAGCTTGGCTCACCCAGTTACCTGCGCTGGGAGGCCATGGCCAATCTCGTGTGGGTCGCTGCGCTGTTGATCGGACCGATCGGCGACCCCAGGGCCGTGTGGACGCGCTGGCTCGTGCCCACGCTGATCTCGGCGCCGCTGTATCTGTATTTCCACTTCAAGGTCTATACCGCGCCTTATCGACAGCTGGCCTGGTATGCCGCGGGCATCGCTGTTCTCGGCTTGATGGTGTGGCCGTACAACGGCGTGGCGATCGGTTATGTGGTGTCGTCGGCCATGTGCTTTGCCTACCTGTCGTCGTTGCGTCGCTGGTTGACGGCACTGGCGGTCCTGGTCGTTCCTACGGCCATCGTTGCGTACGAACTGCACGTCTCGCCCTGGATCATGCTGTTGATCGTCTTCGTGTCGTTGACGTCCGGCTTCGGGCATTTCCTGCGCATGAACAACCAACGCAAGGACGTGGCGCTGCGTCTGTCGCAGGAAGAAGTGCGCCGGCTCGCCACGATGGCGGAACGCGAACGCATTGGCCGGGACCTGCACGACTTGCTCGGCCACACCTTGTCGCTGGTCGCGCTCAAATCCGAACTCGCGCGCAAACTCGCGCTGGTCGACCCCGAGCGCGCCCAGCGCGAAATGGACGAAGTCGAGCGCGTCGCGCGTCATGCGCTGGCCGAAGTGCGCACGGCGGTCACCGGCATGCGGCGCGGCGATCTGGCCGCGGAGCTGGTCTCGGCGCGTCTGATGCTGGAAGCCTCGGGCGTCGGGTTCCATGGGGCCTTTCCTTGCGAGGTCCAGCTGCCCGCCCAGGTGGAAGCACCCCTGGCTCTGGTGCTGCGCGAGGCGGTGACCAATATCCATCGTCACGCCAAGGCGAACACCGTCAGCGTCGACTTCACGATCGACAAGCACAGCTTGCGCATGCAGGTCTCGGACGATGGTTGCGGCGGCCTGAGCGTGCACGGCAATGGCGTGAGCGGCATGCGCGAACGCGTGCGTGCGCTGGGCGGCAGCTTGCAGATCGATTCGCCGCCGCGGCATGGCACGGTGCTGACCGTGCAGGTGCCCTTGGGCAAAGAGCAGATGCCGGGGGCTTCGTCCGAAGCGTCGGTCGTCATGTTGGACAACAGGAGTGCTGCATGATTCGTGTAATGCTGGCCGAAGACCAGGCGATGGTGCGCGGCGCGCTGACCGCGCTACTCAACCTCGAAAGCGACATCGAGGTGCTTGGTTCGGCCGCGGACGGCGAGGCGGCGTGGCGCGAAGTGCAGCGCGTGAAGCCCGATGTGCTCGTCACCGATATCGAGATGCCGGGCTTGACCGGGCTGGAGCTGGCCCAGCGCATCCAGCGCCATGAGCTGCCGATCAAGGTGATCATCGTGACCACCTTCGCGCGTCCCGGTTTTCTGCGTCGCGCGCTGGATGCCGGTGTGTCGGGCTACCTGTTGAAGGATGCGCCGGCCGAGAATCTTGCCGAAGCGCTGCGCATGGTTCATCGCGGCGGACGCGCCATCGATCCTCAGCTGGCCCTGGAGGCCTGGTCAGAGGCCGATCCGCTGAACGATCGCGAGCGACAAGTGCTGCGCCTGGCCGGCGAGGGACAGTCGGCCAACGATATAGCCACCCAGCTCAATCTGTCGCACGGCACCGTGCGCAATTATTTGTCCGAGGCCATAGGCAAGCTAGGCGCCGCCAACCGCATCGAGGCCTACCGCCTCGCGCGGCAGAAGGGCTGGCTGTAGCCAGCGTCCGCGCGTTCGGGTGCAATAGCGCCAGCAGGTTTTCTCGAGCGCGCCCTTGTCTCCCATCCTTGTCCGATCGATCCGCTGGCTTGCATGGCTGTTCGCAGCCGCTGCTGTGGCGTCGTGTTCCAGCAAGCCAGTGCCGCTGACCAACGATGCCTACGTGTGGCAGCGGCAGTGGACGCCGGCGCTGGTGCAGTCGATAACGGATAACGGCCCGTCCGTCCGCGCGTGGCGCGTGCTTGCGGGCGAAATGGATGGACAAGGCCAATGGCGTACGTTCACGCCCGACTGGCGCGCACTCAAGGCCAGCGGCAAACCCATCGTGGCCGTGGTGCGTATCGAGGGTCAGCTTCGGCAGTGGGATGAAGCCGTGCTGGTGGCCGACGTGCAGGCGGTCCTTGCCCAATGGCGCGCGCAGCAGATGGTTTTTGCGGGCGTTGAGATCGACCACGATTGCGCCACGTCGCGTCTACCCGGCTACGCGCATTTCCTGCAGACCTTGCATCCGTCACTGCGGGCGGACGAGCGCCTGTCGGTAACGGCGCTACCCACGTGGCTGGACAGCAGCGACATCGACGCTGTGCTTGCGCAAGCCGACGAGGCCGTGTTGCAGGTACATGCGGTGCAATCGCCTCGCGCGGGGCTATTCAACCCGGAGCGTGCCAGGGCGTGGCTGGCGGATTTTGCACGGCACACACGCAAGCCGTGGCGCGTTGCCTTGCCCGCCTACGGCACGCGAGTGAGTTGGGACGAACAGGGGCGTGTATCCGCCATCGAGAGCGAGCGTCCCAGCTTGGTGGGCAGCGACGGGGCCAGTGAACTGTTCGCCGATCCGCGCGCGATGCAGGCGTTCGTGGCGGCACTGGAAGTGGACACACCTCACGGGCTATCCGGCATCGTGTGGTTTCGCCTGCCGACCGGCGAGGACGAGCGTGCGTGGAGTGAGGCGAGCTGGCGGGCGGTGCTTGCCCGCGAGCCATTGCAAGCACGCTTGAAAGTCGTTGCTGAGCTCACCGACGATCGCCTGCGCTACGACGTGCGACTAGTCAATGCGGGAACGGCAGATGTGCTCCTGCCAGCGCTCGTGCGCGTCGATGGTGGCTGCGAGGCGGCTGATGGCATCAATGGCTACGTCTTGCAGCGCAGTGGGCGGGACCTCTATTTGCAGCGCTCCCGAGTAGGCGTGCTTCGCGCCGGACGCCAACTGGGTGTGGGCTGGTTGCGCTGTAGTGTCGCGCCCACCCTGCGCGCGCAATCCTGACGTCTTCCAAATCGGGCTTTCCGTCATACTGACGTGATGTGGGCGCGGAGCGCCCTTATCAGGTGAAACCATGTTCAAGCGCCCATGGATCGTCGCTGCAGTGGTGGCCGGCCTCGCCGGTGCCGTTGCCTGGGCCTGCGGCCCGATGTTTCCTAACCAGTTGCTCGACCAGCGTGCCAGTACGTTGAAAGCCGTGCCGCAGAACAGCTTCGCGTTCGAGGCCATGCATCTGCTGGCCGCGACCGACAAACTGGTCACCGGCCAAGCAGCGGCCGATGACGACCGTGCAAACCCCAAGGCCGATGAGGCCGAAGCGAAATCGCTGGGCGTGTCGACCGTACAGCTGGCCCGCATCCATGCACTGCGGGCGCTTGACACCGGCGATGCCGCGTACGAGCAGGGCAAGGATCTGCCGGAAGATCTGCGTGCCTATATGGCCGGTGCAGTGGATTTCGCCAAGGGTAACGACGACCGGGCCGCGGCCCGGTTCGAACAGGTGCTGGCCTTGCCGGCCGAACAGTCGACGCTGCGCTCCGTGTGGGCGGCTTACATGCTGGGTCGCATCCACGCAGCGCATGCCAAGTCGTCGGCAGCGGACGCCGCGACGTTCCAGCGCGAGCGCGCAGCGGCGGCCAAGGCATTCCAGCTGGCGCGTACACGCGCCGTGGATGGCGCCTCCGACCCGCAAGGACTGGCCGTCGACAGTTTCGGCGAAGAAGCGCGCCTGTATCTGTACAGCCACGGCAAGCAATGCAGCTGGGGCGACCTCTCCGGCGCCACCCTCGACGATGGCGGCAGCGGCGGCGACGATCATCCGGCCAGCTTCGACGCCAACTGCGGCACGGGCATCGCTGCAGGCGACCTCAAGCGTGCCATCACGCTGTATGCGGCCCAGGCCGGACATCAGTCCAACAGCGGCGTGCAATCGCTGGTGGCCATCGCCGATCTCACGATGCGCCATCCGCAGCATCTCGATGAACTGATCGACACGCCTGTTCCGCAACGATTGCTGGTCGCCTATGCACTGGCGCGCATGGACGGCCATTCGGACGACGCTCCGGTGGGTAGTGAGCGCAAGATCGATCCCAGCCTCACGGCATTGGTGCAGGCCATCGAGAAGCGCGGGCTCGACCAGGTCGCCGGCGCGGACCGTCTCGCCTCGCTCGCTTACCAGGTGGGCAACTACGGGCTGGCGGCACGGTTGGTCGAAAAGTCATCCGGTCCGCTGGCCGAGTGGGTACGCGCCAAGCTGGCCCTGCAGAAAGGAGATCTGGCTGCAGCCAGCGCCGCCTATGCCGCCGCTGCCAGGGCATTTCCAAAGGCGGGTGATGCGCAGGCGGCCATCGAGCCCTCCAACGCGAATCTGATCACCGGCGAGCACGGTGTGCTGGCACTGGCGCGTGGCGAGTATGTCGAGGCCCTGGGCCATCTCTACGATGCAGCGGTGGCCGTGGGTGGCGACGGCAATGTCTACGACTGGGACTCGGAAACGGCCTCTTACGGTTACGGCAATGACGCCATGTATGTCGCTGAGCGCGTGCTTACCGTCGATGAGCTGAAGTCCTTCGTCGATGCCCGGGCGCCGGCCACGCCACCGATGTCCAGGCGTCCGGACAACGTGGATAACTTCAGTTACCGCGCACCGATTGCCGACAGCCTGCGCTGGATGCTCGCGCGCCGCTTGATGCGCGCGGGGCGCTATGAGGATGCCTTGCCTTACTTTCCCGCGGACAACGACGCGCGTTTTGGCACGTACGGCGACGATGGAAAGCCGCAAATGCGGAGCTTCCGCTCCCCCGCGCGTAGCTATGCCAAGGCCGTGCACGATAGCGAGCAAGCCTGGACCGACATCGGCAAGGCCCAGGCGCTGTATGCCGCCGCCGTCATCGCGCGCGAGCACGGCATGGAGATCCTGGGTTACGAGCAGGGCCCCGATTACACCGATAGCGAGGGCAGCTATCAGGGCGGCAGCGGGCAGACGCCCAAGTCGCTTGAGCAGGCCTACGTGACGGAGGGTGAGCGGCAGCGCTATGCGGCCAGCGAAGCGAACCCGAACTATCGCTTTCACTATCGCTA
Organism: Dyella sp. 01L423; assembly: GCF_056399945.1. Classification (NCBI taxonomy): domain Bacteria; kingdom Pseudomonadati; phylum Pseudomonadota; class Gammaproteobacteria; order Lysobacterales; family Rhodanobacteraceae; genus Dyella; species Dyella sp. 01L423. Next base: position 525,046 of record NZ_JBFTSI010000001.1, read on the forward strand.
CATCGCTGCCGACCAGGCGAGCCGTGCCGCTGATCTATTGCCGCCGCGTTCGCAGGCGTTCGCAGCCGTGCTGTGCCAGGCGACTGGCTGGATGATGCAAGGTCCGCCGGACTATGAGGATCACTATCAGGGCTACCGCGAAGCCGTGCCCAGCGAGTCGCCCGAGCGCCTGCGCCGCGTCAAGGCCTACTACCAGCGCTATGTGAGGCAAGGCGCGTACGTCGAATGGGCCGGTGGCTTCGGCAGGGGTTGCGAACAGCCCGATTTCGACCGTGCGCGAGCGCTCAAGCGCAGCGAGCAGGTGGCAGCGTTGAAGCGCGCCGTGCGGCACGGCTGGCCGTTGGAACTAGGGGCCGTGGTGGTGCTGGCAGGTGGTCTGGCCGCCTGGATCGCGCTACGCCGTCGGCGCAAAACCCCGGCCTGACGGCCTGCCGTGGGTTTTGCGCGATAATGGCGTATTCGACGCCAGTATCCCGCCGTGAAGAAGACCGATTTCGATTTTGAGTTGCCGCCCGAGCTGATCGCGCAGTCGCCGTTGGCCGAGCGTTCGGCCAGCCGCCTGTTGCTGCTCGATGTGCAAGCGCAGGCGCGCGAGGACCGTATGTTCCGCGAGCTGCCGGATTTCCTGCGCGACGGCGACCTGCTGGTGTTCAACGACACGCGTGTGCTGCCTGCGCGCCTGTATGGCCGCAAGGACACCGGCGGCCAGGTGGAAATCCTGATCGAGCGCGTCACCGGCGCGCACGAGGCCACCGTGCAGCTGGGTGTGAGCAAGAAGCCGAAAGAGGGCGGCCGCATCGAGCTGGCCGACGGCAGTCATGCCGTGGTGCTGGGGCGCGACGAGTCGTTCTTCCGTCTGCACTTCGAATCGCCCGAGCCGCTGGAAAGACTGCTGTTGAAACTGGGCGAAATGCCGCTGCCGCCGTATATCGAACGCCACGCCGATGCCAGCGACATGGAGCGCTATCAGACGGTGTTCGCGCGCGAACCGGGTGCGGTGGCGGCGCCCACGGCCGGCCTGCATTTCGATGAAGCGATGCTGGCCACGCTGCGCGAACGCGGCATCCAGTTCGGCTACGTGACCTTGCACGTCGGTGCGGGAACCTTCCAGCCGATCCGCGCGGACGACATCAAGGATCACCAGATGCATCGCGAGTGGCTCAACGTGGGCGCGAGCCTGGTGGAGCAGATCCGCCGCACGCGGGCGGCCGGCGGTCGCGTGATTGCGGTGGGCACCACCGTGGTACGCGCGCTGGAGAGCGCCGTGCGCGATGGCGAAGTGCAGCCGTTCGCGGGCGAAACGCAGATCTTCATCTTCCCCGGCTACAAGTTCAGCAGCATCGACGGCCTGCTGACCAACTTCCACCTGCCGCAGTCGACCCTGCTGATGCTGGTGTCAGCGCTGGCGGGACGCGACTTCATGCTGGGCTCGTATCGGCATGCGGTGGAGCAGAGGTACCGGTTTTTCTCGTATGGCGATGCGATGTTGATCTTGCCGAAGGGCTGAACGGCAGAAACCCCCACCTGTGGCAGCGCACCCTGTGCGCGACGGCCACGCTGGGGTGTACCGCTCCGTAGGCTTGTCGCGCACAGGGTGCGCTCCCACAAGGTGGGGCATCTGCGCCCCCAAAGCACGAAATCGCCGGACAGGCGATAATTCCCCCTATGACTTCTATGACTTTCGAACTCCAGGCCACTGATGGCGCGGCCCGTCGTGGCCGTCTCACATTCGACCGCGGCACGGTGGAAACGCCCGCCTTCATGCCGGTTGGCACCTATGGCTCGGTGAAGGCGATGACGCCGCGGGACGTCCGCGAGATCGGCGCCGAGATCATCCTGGGCAATACCTTCCACCTGTATCTGCGCCCCGGTCTCGAAGTGGTGGAGCAGTTTGGCGGCCTGCACAAGTTCATCGGATGGGACAAGCCGATCCTCACCGACTCCGGCGGTTTCCAGGTGTTCTCGCTGGCGCACAAGCGCAAGATCACTGAGGAAGGCGTGGCCTTCGCCTCGCCGGTGGATGGGTCCAAGGTATTTCTGTCGCCCGAAGAGTCGATGCGCATCCAGAAGGTGCTGGATTCGGATATCGCGATGATCTTCGACGAGTGCACGCCGTATCCGGCCACGGAGAAGGTGGCGTCCACTTCGATGGAGCTCAGCTTGCGCTGGGCGGAGCGGTCGCGCCGCGCGTTCGACGATCTCAAGAATCCCAATGCGCTGTTCGGCATCGTGCAGGGCAGCGTCTACGAGAACCTGCGCCGTCGATCGGCGGAGGGCTTGGTCAACATCGGCTTCGATGGCTACGCCGTAGGCGGCCTCGCCGTGGGCGAGCCGGAGGCCGAGCGAAACCACGCGCTGGATTTCACGGTGCCTATGTTGCCGGCCGACAAGCCGCGCTACCTGATGGGCGTGGGCCGTCCGGAGGACATCGTGGAAGCGGTGCGCCGTGGCATCGACATGTTCGACTGCGTCATGCCGACCCGCAATGCGCGCAACGGCTTCCTGTTCACCGCCGAAGGCACGCTGCGGATCCGCAACGCCAAGTTCGCGCTGGACACCCGCGTGATCGAGGAAGGCTGTGACTGCTACGCCTGCGGCAGCGGCTTCAGCCGCGCCTACCTGCGGCATCTTGACCGCTGCAACGAGATCCTCGGCAGCCAGCTTGCCACCATGCACAACTTGCGGCATTACCAGCGCCTGATGGCCGGGCTGCGTGAGGCCATTGCGGCGGGGAAGCTGGAGGACTTCGTGGCGGAGTTTTATGCGCGCAGGGCGGGAGGGGTGATCTGATTGCCCCTTGTTGGCAGTCACCCACTTTCAGACTGACCCACGTGCTCGTCATCCGGGCGCAGGCCGGGATCCAGTGGCGATATTGGTGGGTTTCCGCGGTAACGCAGGGCAGGCTCGACAGAGGGGCAAAAACCAGGCCTCGCCGCCACTGGATTCCGGCCTGCGCCGGAATGACGGGGTAGGGTGTTCCGGGGAACCTTCGGCCCGCCGCCCGGGTCCAGCCCTTGCAAAGCACGCCTCCCGGCGCCAGAACCCTTCACGGGCGGGCCTTGCAGCGCATGCAGGGGCCGGGGGCGCGTGGCATAATCCACGATCTTTTATCAGGTGTTGTCAGAAAACTCTGGCAATACCGCTACTTGCGAGACGAGCCAGATGACTTTTCCGATGTCCTATGTGATTGCCCAGGCCGCTCCCGCAGCCGCTCCGGGGGGGAATCCCCTGATGAGCCTGGCCCTGCCGATCCTGCTGCTGGTGGTCATGTTCTTCGTCATGATCCGCCCGCAGATGAAGCGTCAGAAGGAACACCGCGCCATGCTGTCGGCCCTGTCCAAGGGTGACGAAGTGGTCACGAACGGCGGTATCGCCGGCAAGGTGGAAGAGATCGGTGAGAGCTTCATCACGGTCGAGATCGCCCCGAACGTGAAGATCAAGGTGCAGAAGGGCGCCGTGCAGCAGGTCCTGCCCAAGGGCTCGCTGAAGTCGTCCTGACGACTTGCCGGAGCGGAGGGGCTCCGGTCCACACGATGCATTGCTCGCCGCGGCTGCCTCAGCCGCGGCTTTTGACGGATTCAAGGCATGAGTGATTTTCCACGCTGGAAATATGCGCTGGTCGCCATCGTATTGGTGCTCGGTATTGTTTACGCGTTGCCCAATGTGTTCCTGCCGGTGCCTGCCGTGCAGATCACGGCCAACCGCAACGGGACGGTTGACCAGTCGATCGAACAGAAGGTGGTCGACGCGCTGAAGAAGGCCAACGTCGCTACGACCGGTGTCGAGCTCAATGGCGATCATCTGCTCGCCAGCTTCGCCAATGCCGACGTGCAGAAGAGCGCAGCCGATGCCATCAAGGCCTCGCTGGGCGACGACTACACGGTGGCGTTCAACCTGAAGTCGACGGTGCCGCATTGGTTGACGTCGATCGGCGCCAAGTCGATGCCGCTGGGCCTGGATCTTCAGGGCGGCGTGCACTTCCTCATGGAGGTCGATCAGAACGATGTGATCGACAAGCAGGAAACGCGTTACGCGGACGACATCCGCAGCCTGCTGCGCGAAAAGAACATCCGTTACGAGTCGGTGGTGCGCAACCCGCAGCGCGGGCAGGGCGTGTCGGTGGTGCTCAAGTCCGCCGCCGACCGCACCGCTGCCGGCAACGCCATTACGGCGGATTATCCCGATCTCGCCGTGACGGACGGCAACGCCACCGGCGATCGTTTCCCGCTGAACGCGGCGGTGCGTCCGGATAAGGCGCGTGAGCTGTCGCTCAACACCATCCGTCAGAACCTTGGCACGCTGCGCAATCGCATCAACGCGCTGGGCGTGTCCGAGCCGATCATCCAGCAGCAGGGCGACAGCCGCATCGTGGTCGAGCTGGCCGGCGTGCAGGATACGGCCGAGGCGAAGAAGCTGATCGGCGCCGTGGCGACCCTGGAATATCGCTCGGGCTACGGCACGCCGCAGCAGGCCGTGGACGCTGCCCGCACGGGCATCGTTCCGCCCGACGCGCGCCTGTACAAGGATCGCGATGGCCGTCCGTATCTGCTGAGCAAGAACATCATCGTCACCGGCGACCAGCTGGTGGATGCTTCGTCCAGCTTCGACCAGCAGAGCGGCAGCCCGGCGGTGTCGGTGACGCTCAATGCGGCCGGCGCCAAGAAGATGCTCGACTTCACCACCAGCAACGTCGGCAAGCCGATGGGCGTGGTGTACGTGGAGCGCGTGGTCGACACCAAGATGGTCGACGGCAAGGAAGTGCGCACGCCGAAGGTCACCGAAGAAGTGATCAACTACGCCACCATCAATGGCGTGTTCGGCAAGAACTTCCAGACTACCGGCCTGCGCAGCCCGAAGGACGCCTCCGATCTTGCGCTGCTGCTCAAGGGTGGTTCGCTAGCGGCGCCGGTCGATATCGTCGAAGAGCGCGTGATCGGTCCCAGCCTGGGTCAGGACAACATCCAGAAGGGTCTGCGCGCCGTGACGCTCGGCCTCGCCCTGGTGCTGCTGGCCGCTGCGTTCTACTACAAGCTGTTCGGCCTGGTGGCCGACGTGGCGCTGTTCTTCAACCTGGTGATCCTGATCGCCGTGATGTCGGCGGTCGGCGTGACGCTGACCATGCCGGGCATCGCCGGTATCGTGCTGACGCTGGGTATGGCGATCGACGCGAACGTGCTGATCTGCGAACGCATCCGTGAAGAACTGCGCAACGGCTCCTCGCCGCACGCGGCGATCCGCGCCGGTTACGACAAGGCGTGGGCCACCATTCTCGACGCCAACGTCACCCACCTTATCGCCGCGCTCGCGCTGACCACGATGGGCTCGGGCCCGATCAAGGGCTTCGGTGTCACGCTGCTGATCGGTATTTTGACCTCGATGTTCACCTCGGTCACCGTGACGCACGCGATCACCGCGCTGATCCATGGTCATCGCAAGCTCAAGACGCTGTCGGTCTGAGGAAAAGACACAGATGGAAATTTTCAATCACAACGCCAATGTGAACTTCCTCGGCATGAGGAAGTTCAGCGTCGGTCTCGCGATCTTGCTGATGGTCGCGTCGATCGTGCTCATCTCGGTGAAGCACCTGAACTATGGCCTGGATTTCACCGGTGGCGTGTCCATGGTGATGGACTACGACAGCGCGGTGCAGGTCGGCGAAGTCCGCGACGCGCTCGAAAAGGGCGGCATGGAGCATGCGCTGGTGCAGAGCCTGGGCGGCACCAAGGAAGTGTCCATTCGCTTGCAGCCGAAGGACGACCCGAACTCCGGCGTCGCCAACGGCGGCAAGGTGAACCTGGACAAGATCGCCGACGACGTCACCAAGGCCCTGCAGGCCGCGCGTCCGGATGCCAAGCTCAAGAGCCGCGACTACGTCGGCTCCGCGGTGGGCGAGGAGCTGCGCAGCGACGGCATCGTGGCTGCCATCGTGGTGGTACTGGGCATCGGCTTGTACCTGGGCATCCGCTTCGAGTGGCGCTTCGCCGTGGCGGCCATCGCCACCGAGGCCCACGATGCGCTGGTGACGGTCGGCATCTTCGCGTTGACGCAGCGCGAGTTCGACCTGACGGTGCTTGCCTCGGTGCTGGCGGTGATCGGTTACTCGATCAATGACAAGGTGGTGGTGTTCGACCGTGTGCGCGAACTGTTCCGCCTGGCGCGCAAGGCCGAGCCGGAAGAGATCCTCAACCGTTCGATCAACAACACGCTGTCGCGTACCATCATCACCGCGCTGTTCACCGGCATCACCATGGCCGCGCTGTACTTCTTCGGTGGTCCCGCGGTGCACGGCTTCGCCATCACCATGTTGATCGGCATCCTGGTGGGTACGCTCTCCTCGATCTTCGTGGCGAGCCCGATCCTGCTGTGGCTGGGCGTGTCCAAGCAGGACCTGATGCCCAGGACGAAGGAAAACCCGGAGCTGGCGCGTCGGCCCTAAGCCGGTCGCGTTGCTTCGCTGGAAAAGAAAAAGGCCCGGGATTTCCCGGGCCTTTTTCTTGGTCTGTTCGGCACCCTGGACGGGATGGCCACGTCATCCGTGTGCAGATCGTGCTCGCCGACGCTGGACCAACCGGGAGAGCCAGAACGGAAACAGCGCCTGCAAAAGTCCACATGCGGTGGCCCAGAGCAGTTGCCCTTGGGGCGAGATAGCCAACAGCAGCTTCTGCGCGGGCAGCAGACTCAAAGACAACGGCAGCGAGATGAGAAAGACGGGTATCGCACTGAATCCATCGCCAGTGCGCAAGTAGATACACCACGCCCAAACAATGGCCACGGTCACCGTCATGGCGTAAAGGGTGGCAAGTCCGCGACCGGTGTATGTCATGGGCAACGTGCTCCTGACGCTTGAGAGGGCGGTGTGCGAACTGCGGCCAAAAGTTACGCTGGTTCCACCGACTCACCGGTGGCTTCGCGAACCCCGTCGGATGTCTCGGGCGCCTGCAAGGGCTGCATCACATGATGTGCCAACCCATGCAGGTCCAACTGCTCCACCGGAATCGGCTCGTAGCTGGGGCTGAAGGCCACCTCGCCAAACTTCCAGCCCGACGGCCGGCGCACCGCGCCCCAAAAACGCTTGGCCGCGTTCCAGTGCAAGCCAACCAGGCCATGGTTGTTGTCGTCGTCCACCATCGGATCGCCCACGCCGGTGGGGCGCAGCGGTTCGTTGTAGAGCGCGGTGCCGAACAGCACGTCCCAGATCGAGAAGACCTGGCCGAAGTTGCAGTTGTGCAGGGTCGGGCGGGTAGGGTCGACCAGCATGTGGTGGAGGCGGTGGAACTTCGGTGACACGAACACGCGGTTGAACACCGGGCCGAACGCGATGCGCACATTGGCGTGCGAGAAGTTCTGCACCAGTTCGCCCATCAGCACCAGCCAGGCGAACTGCTCGGGTTCCACGCCCATCACGATGCCCACGCTGGCGAGGATCATCGACTGGATGAAGCCGTCGATCAGGCTGCCGCGGTCGTTGGTCCAGCAGCTCATCTGGCGCGTGCTGTGGTGCATGCTGTGCAGCGCCCACCACCACGGCAGCGCGTGCTGCAGGCGGTGCATCCAGTAGTACACCAGGTCGTAGATCACGTAGTAGCAGCCGAACAGCAGCCACGGATGCTGCTTCAGCCACGGCACCCAGTGCGTGATGGCGAGCGGCGAGGCGCTGGCGTCGCCGGGGCCGGTGTCGGGTCCGCCAAAGTAAGTGGCGATGGGCGTGAGGATGAGATAGCTGAAGATCGGAAAGATGCCGACCAGCATCAACACCGTGTACTGGAAGTCGACCTTGGTGAGCTTGCGGTGCTCCCATTGCTCCGCCGGCACGACGCTTTCCAGTGGCCGGAAAATCAGGCCGATCACGCACAACTGGAACGCGGCGATCAGCAGCGAGCCGGAGATGTCGATCGGATCGCCAGCGAGGCCTTCCAGATGCAGGAACTGCAGCACCGGCAGTACACCGTGGCTGGCGAACCAGCTGACCAGATGGGACCACAGTTCGGACATCGTCGACACCTTGCGAGATTACGTGTCGGTCCTGCAGGCGGGGAGCGGAGCGGGGCGCTACAGAACCGGGCAGCTCAGGATACCGCCGGCTGCCGGCCGCATCCATCCGGCAGGATTTTGCCTCCGGCCACCTTTCGCTTAGCTGCCGCGCAGATGCGCGTCCAGCTCCGCCAACTGCGCCGGGTTGCCCAGGTTGCGCCAGAAGCCGTCGTAGCGCTCGCCGCTGAGCTGGCCTGCGCGCATGGCCTGTTGATAGAGCGGCAGCAACTTGAAGCGACCGGGCGGTTGGCCGCGCAGGAACTCGGGGCGGTAGACCCCGATATTGCCGAAAGTGAGTCGCTCGCCAGGGCCGTCTTCATGAAGTTGGCCCTGGTCCAGCACGAAATCGCCCGTGGCATGCCAGTCCGGATTGGGCACCATGACCAGGTGCACCAGGCCAGCAGGCTCAAGCGGCAATGCGGCATAGTCGTAGTCGCTGTAGATATCGGCGCTGACCGCAATGAAAGGCTCCGCTCCCAGCAGTGACAATGCATTGAGCATGCCGCCGCCGGTCTCCAGCGGGGTGGGACCTTCGTACGCGTAACGGATGCGCAGACCCCAGCGCGAACCATCGCCCAGTGCCTCGGGAAATTGATCGGCCAGGTGGGAGGTGTTGATCACCACATAGCGCACGTCGATCGCGGCAAGCTTTTCGAGATGCCACTCGATCAAGCGCTTGCCGCCCACTTCCAGCAGGGGTTTCGGCGTGCGATCGGTAAGCGGTCGCATGCGCTCGCCAAGTCCGGCCGCGAAGATCAGGGCGTGACGCATCGGGCACTCCATGAGGATGCATGTCCAGCCGTCATCCCAGCGAAAGCTGGGATCCAGCGCCTTGCTTTTCGCGCTGGGGAAAGGCTCTGGATCCCAGCTTTCGCTGGGATGACGGTGAGGGAGATTGTCATGGTCATGCTGAAGCAACTCGCGTCAGGTCACGACCTTCCGCGTGCTGCTTCAGCAGCGCAACGAAATCCGCCAGTTCGGGATAGCGCTCCGCCACCGACACCACGTAGAAATACACGCGCGGCACGTCGGCTAGGTAACCCGGCTTACCATCGCGATACCACAGGCGATAGAACTGGCCGAGCACGCGGATGTGGCGATGCAGGCCGGTGAGATCGAACCAGCGCAGGAAACGTCGGCCATCGATCTTTTCATCGATCACACCGGCCTTGAGCAGTCGCTGCCGATACGATTCCGCCCAGCCTTCCACACGCTCGCGCGGCCACACGATATAGGCATCGCGCAACAGTGAAGCGAGGTCGTACGTGATTGGGCCCGACAGCGCCCCCTGGAAATCGATCACGCCGGGATTGTTGTGGTCGGCGATGAGCAGGTTGCGGCTGTGATAGTCGCGATGCACGAAACGGCGCGGCTGTTCCAGCGCATTGCGGATGATCACGCTGAACGCGGCTTCGAGCACGTCCCATTCGTGGCAGGTGGGCGTGTGTCCGAGGTGTTTGCCGAGAAACCATTCGGGCATCACTTCCAGGCCGCTCACCAGGCGCGCGTGATCGAACAGCGGCAGATCGGCGTGGTCCATGCGCGTCTGCATCCGCAGCAGCGCATCCATGGCGTCGCCATAAAGGTGATCGGCGCTGTCGTCGTTCAAGGCGGGCAGATAGAGCTGTGTGCCGAGGTCTTCGATCAGCAGGAAACCTTGCTCGAGATCGGTCGCATGCACGGCCGGCACGTGGATACCGGCCGCAGCCAGTCGTTTGCCCATGGTCAGCCAGGGACGCGGATCTTCCAGGGCGGGCGGCGAATCCATCACCACCCAGCTCTTGCCGTCATGGTGCGTGCGCCAGTAGCTGCGAAAGCTGGCGTCCGACGAGGCGGAAACGAGTTCGAGCGTATCGTCGCCAAGGGCGGAGCGGGTCCAGGCGAGACGGGCGGCGGCGCGATCGGGAACGGTGGTCATGATGGGCTGGACGTGGCGATGAGAGAAGCTTAGCGGGTATTCGCCTCATCATGCCGGGATCCGGGAAGGGCTGAAATCGACTGTGGGAAATCTAATGTGGGAGCGCACCCTGTGCGCGACAAACCTACGGAGCGGCACATCCAGGCGCCGCGTCGCGCACAGGGTGCGCTCCCACAAATGAGCGAGCCCCTCTGCCCAAAAGAAAAGAGGGGATGAGAGAGCGCACTCACGACAAGTTGTACGCCTTCTCCTCGTGCAACGAGAGATCCAGGCCAACCTGCTCCTGCTCGTCATCCACGCGCAGCCCAATAGTCCAGTCAATCAACTTCAGGATCACCAGACTCAACACGGCGCTCCACGCCACCGTAAAGCCCACGCCCTTGGCCTGTATCCACAGCTGCCCGAACAGCGATTCCACCGTGCCGAAGCCGCCGAGCTTGGGCGAGGCCAGCGGGCCGGTGAGCAGGGCACCGATGATGCCGGCGATGGCGTGCACGCCGAAGACATCGAGCGAGTCGTCATAGCCGAACTTGTGCTTGAGGCGCGTGGCACTGAAGAAACAGACGACACCCGCAATCAGGCCCAGCACCAACGCGCCGCCCGGACCGGCCGTGCCCGCGGCGGGCGTGACGGCAACAAGCCCCGCAACCGCGCCGGAAACAATGCCCAGCACGCTGGGGCGTCCATGCACGATCCACTCGATCGCGAGCCAGCCCAGTGCAGCGGCAGCCGTCGCGATCTGCGTCACCAGCATCGCCATGCCGGCGCTGCCGTTGGCGGCAACCGCGGAGCCTGCGTTGAAGCCGAACCAGCCCAGCCACAGCAGGCTGGCGCCCATCACGGTGTAGCCCAGGTTGTGCGGTGGCATCGGCACATTCGGATAGCCGCGACGCTTGCCGATCACCAGACAGGCCACCAGGCCCGCGATGCCCGCGTTGATGTGCACCACCGTACCGCCGGCGAAATCGAGCACGCCAAGGTCGCCGAGGAAGGAGCCTGGCCCGCTCCACACCATGTGCGCCACCGGCAAGTAGACGATGGTCAGCCACAGCCCGCTGAACCACAGCAGCGCACTGAACTTCATGCGCTCGGCAAAGGCGCCGATGATGAGGGCGGGCGTGATGATGGCGAAGGTCAGCTGGAACATCACGAACACGCTTTCGGGCACCGTCTGGTAGCGCGAGTCGGGCTTGAGGCCCGCAAGAAACACGCGATCGAGACCGCCGATGAACGAGTGCAGGTTGGTCACGCCGGCCTGCATGCCTTCCGTGCTGAAGGCCAGCGAGTAGCCATAGACCATCCACAGCACCGACACCATCGCGGTGATGGCGAAGCACTGCATCAACACCGACAGCAGGTTCTTCGCGCGCACCATGCCGCCGTAGAACAGCGCGAGCCCCGGCAGCGTCATCAGCAGCACCAGCGCGGTGGCGGTGAGCATCCACGCGGTGTCGCCGCTGTCGATTTGGGTGGGTGCGGCGGCGGTCTGTGCCCAGGCAGACGAGGTGGCCAGAAGACCGAGGAGAGCGAGCAGGGGGCGTGAGGTCTTCCGGTCAAAGCGCATCGACATCGACCTCCTGCGTGCGAATGCGGATGGCCTGTTCCAGCTCGCTGACAAACACCTTGCCGTCGCCGATCTTGCCGGTGCGCGCGGCGGCGATGATGGCCTCCACCGCCCGGTCGAGCTGCTCGTCGGCCACGGCCACCTCAAGTTTGAGCTTGGGCAGGAAATCCACCACGTATTCGGCCCCCCGGTACAGCTCGGTATGCCCGTGCTGGCGGCCAAATCCCTTCACCTCGGTGACGGTCATGCCTGTCACTCCCACCTCGGTCAGCGCCTGGCGGACATCGTCCAGCGTGAACGGTTTGATGATGGCCGTAATCCACTTCATCCCCAACGCTCCCCGTGCGGTCGATATGTCGCGGTGCAGCAGGATGCGTGCCATGGGCGGTGCGCGGGCGCTTACGGTTCCTCACCGTCGTTCCAGCGAAAGCTGGAATCCAGCGACTTTCAAGGGGTTGGAGGCAAGACAAAGGCGCTGGATCCCTGCTTTCGCAGGGATGAAGGTGAGGGAGGAGGGAAGGTTTCGTAAGCTGGCGGCGCGATCTTGCCCGGAAAGAGGGCGTTCTCCCCAGGACAAATCCCGCTTTTGGTGCATTGCCGCGGTTTGACCCCACGGCCATTAATCAGTACCATTTTGGTACCGATTCCCCGCAGTCTCACTGGCCGATTCCCCCATGCTCCGCGTCAGCCGACTCACCGACTACGCCACCGTGGTGATGACCTGCATCGCCGCCCATCCTGACGACGTGCTCAGCACGGCGCAGATCGCCGATGAGGCGCGCCTGGAGCTGCCCACCGTGAGCAAGCTGCTCAAGTCGCTGAGCCATGCGGGTCTGGTGGAGTCATTCCGCGGCGTCAATGGCGGCTACCGCCTGGCACGCCCGGCAGACGACATCACCCTGGCCCAGATCGTGGAAGCGCTGGAAGGCCCCATCGGCATGACCGAATGCAGTCTCGCCGAAGGTCAGTGCGAGCGTGAATCGCTCTGCGGCGTCCGCTCCAACTGGCGACACGTCAATAGCGTCGTGGATAGCGCGCTGCGTGCCGTCAGCCTGTCCGACATGCTCAAACCACCCAGTCGTCGTATCGACGCCAACCTGATCGGATGACCGCCAGGCCATCCATGACGACCGCCCACGACGACACGAAGAACACCATGACCACCGAAACCACCGAACGCAACGAGCTCTCCGCCACGACGCTACGCGACAACGCCGAAGTCGCCGAGGCGCTGGGCCGTCGCTACGAAGCCGGCTTCGTCACGGACATCGAGACCGAGTATCTGCCGGCCGGTCTGTCCGAAGACATCGTGCGTCAGCTCTCCGCGCTCAAGAAAGAACCCGAGTGGATGACCGAGTGGCGCCTCAAGGCGTATCGCCACTGGCTCACCATGCCGATGCCCGATTGGGCCAAGTTGAATTTGAAGCCGATCGATTACCAGTCGATCAGCTACTACGCCGCGCCCAAGTCGGGTCCGAAGTCGTTGGACGAGGTCGATCCGAAGCTGCTGGAAACCTACGACAAGCTGGGTGTGCCGCTGCATGAGCGCGCCAAGCTTGCCGGCGTGGCGGTGGATGCGGTGTTCGATTCGGTCTCCGTGGGCACCACCTTCCGCAAGGAACTGGCCGAAGCCGGTGTGATCTTCTGCTCGATGAGCGAAGCGATCCGCGAACATCCCGAACTGGTGCAGAAGTACCTCGGCAGCGTGGTGCCGACGGGTGACAACTTCTTCGCGGCGCTCAATTCGGCGGTGTTCTCCGATGGCTCGTTCGTGTTCATCCCCAAGGGCGTGCGTTGCCCGATGGAGCTGTCCACCTATTTCCGCATCAACGCGATCAACACCGGGCAGTTCGAGCGCACGTTGATCGTGTGCGAAGACGATGCTTACGTGTCCTACCTCGAAGGCTGCACGGCGCCGATGCGCGACGAGAACCAGCTGCACGCGGCGGTGGTTGAGCTCGTGGCGCTGGAACGCGCGCAGATCAAATATTCGACGGTGCAGAACTGGTACCCCGGTGACGAGAACGGCGTCGGCGGCATCTACAACTTCGTCACCAAGCGTGGCGACTGCCGCGGCAACGATTCGAAGATTTCGTGGACCCAGGTGGAAACCGGTTCGGCGATCACCTGGAAATACCCCAGCTGCGTGTTGCGCGGCGATCGTTCGGTGGGCGAGTTCTACTCCGTCGCGCTCACCCATCATCGCCAGCAAGCCGACACCGGCACCAAGATGATCCACATCGGCAAGGGCACCAAGTCGAAGATCGTCTCCAAGGGCATCAGCGCCGGCCGCAGCAGCAACAGCTATCGTGGCCTGGTGAAGGTGGAGAAGGGTGCAGAGGGCGCGCGCAACTACACGCAGTGCGATTCCCTGCTGATCGGCAAGAAGTGCGGCGCGCACACCTTCCCCTACATGGAAGTGAAGAATCCCACCGCCATCGTCGAACACGAAGCGACCACCTCCAAGATTTCCGACGACCAGCTGTTCTATTGCCGCAGCCGCGGCATCGGCGAGGAAGACGCGGTGTCGATGATCGTCGACGGCTTCTGCAAGCAGGTCTTCCGCGAATTGCCGATGGAGTTCGCGGTGGAAGCGAAGAAGCTGCTGGAAGTGTCGCTGGAAGGCGCGGTTGGTTGAGCCTGTTATGAATGTCCAAGCATTCCAACGGATCATCAACCATGCTCGTCATCCCTGCGAAAGCAGGGATCCAGCGTCTTTGCCCCGCTCGCTGAAAGTCACTGGATTCGTGCTTTCGCAGGAATGACGACATCTCAGTGCACTGATTTTCAGTATCCATTCCCCTTTTCACAAGTTCATATCCCGCCATGCTAAAGATCGAAAACCTGCACGCCCGCGTCGAGGGCAAGGACATCCTCAAGGGACTCACGCTGAGCGTGAACCCGGGCGAAGTGCACGCGATCATGGGACCGAACGGCGCGGGCAAGTCCACGCTCGGCAATGTGCTCTCCGGTCGCGACGGCTACGAAGTGACCGAAGGCTCGGTAACGTTCAACGGCGTCGACCTGTTGTCGCTGGAGCCGGAAGAACGCGCCGCCGCGGGTGTGTTCCTCGCGTTTCAGTACCCGGTGGAAATCCCCGGCGTCAACAACACCTACTTCCTGCGTGCCGCGCTCAACGCACAGCGCAAGCAGCGCGGCGAGAAGGAACTCGACTCCATGCAGTTCCTCAAGCTGGTGCGCGAGAAACTGAAGATCATGCAGATCTCCGACGAGCTGTTGCATCGCGCCGTGAACGAAGGTTTCTCCGGCGGCGAGAAGAAGCGCAACGAAATTTTCCAGATGGCCGTGCTGGAACCGAAGCTGGCGATCCTGGACGAAACCGATTCGGGCCTGGACATCGATGCGCTCAAGCAGGTGGCGCAGGGCGTGAACGCGTTGCGTTCGTCCGAGCGTGGCTTCCTGGTCATCACGCACTACCAGCGCCTGCTCGACTACATCGAACCCGATTTCGTGCACGTGCTGGCCGATGGCCGCATCGTCGAAAGCGGCGACAAGACGCTGGCACTGAAGCTGGAAGCGCAGGGCTATGCGTGGGTGAACGACAAGGATCCCGCGCTCACGGGAGCTTCGGCATGAGCGAGGCCCAGCGCACGCCCTTCGTCGAATCGCTGCTGGAGGCTGCCGCGCAGGCGCAGCTGCCGGGCAGCGGCATCGGCTGGCTGGATGCCGCGCGCCGCGAGAATCTCGATGCCTTCGTGGCTGGCGGTCTTCCGGACTCTCGCATGGAGGCGTGGAAGTACACCGCGCTGCGTGCGCTTGCCCAGCGGCGTTTCGCTGCGGGCGATGCGCAGGCTTCCACCCGTGAGATCGATGTCGACCGCTATGCGCTGACGGGTATCGACGGTCCGTCCCTGGTGTTCGTCAATGGCGTGTTCCGCCAGGATCTGTCTCGTGCTGACAACCTGCCGGCTGGCCTGATGCTGCAGCCGCTGTCGCAGGTGCTGCAGGGTGACGCCGAGCCGTTGCGGTTTGCCTTGTCGCGCCATTACCGCGATGGCGGCGACGTGTTCGCGCGCCTCAACGCCGTCCTCGCCGGTGACGGCGTGGTGCTGCGCGTGGCTGCTGGCGCCAAGATCGCCCAGACCGTCCGCCTGCTGTTCATCGGTGCGCCGGCGGACGCCGCGCTTGCATCGCACGTGCGCCAGGTCATCGAACTGGGCGAGGGCGCCGAGCTCTCGCTGGTCGAGCAGCACGTGGCCAGTGATACCCATCAGAACCTCGGCACTCAGGTCACCGACATCGTGCTGCGCCAGGGCGCGAAACTGCGTCACGTGACGCTGCAGGATGCCTCCGACGCCAGCACGCTGGTGCGCCATGACAGCCTCCAGCTGGATGCCGAAGCGCACGCGGCCATGTACGTGCTTGAGCTCGGTGGCTCGCTGGTTCGCCATGATCTGCACGCCGTGCTGGCAGGCGACAAGTCGCGCCTGGACACGGGAGGCGTGTTTGCGTTGCGCGGTCGCCAGCACGTGGATACGCAGATGTCGATCCGCCATCAGGCCCTCAACACGACCTCCGAGTCGGTGTGGCGCGGCGTGGCGGACGAGCGTTCGCGCGGCGTATTCCGCGGCGCCATCGTGGTGGCCGAAGGCGCCGATGGCAGCGACGCCAGCCTGAGCAGCAAGAATCTGTTGCTCTCGGCCCAGGCCGAGATCGACACCAAGCCCGAACTTGAAATCTACGCCGACGAAGTGAAGGCCGCGCACGGCGCCACCGTGGGCCAGCTCGACGAGCGCTCGCTGTTCTACCTGCGCTCGCGCGGCATCCCGTTGGTCGAAGCACGCGCCATGCTTACCGCGGCCTTTTGCCGTGCCGTGTTCGAGTCCCTGCCGGATGAGGGACTGCGCGAGCACATCAACGAACGACTGATGGCGCAATTGCCTTCCGCCTGACCGGCGGCCCGACAGCAATCAGGCGAAACGAACACGATGAACGCACAGACCAAGCCGAGCCCGACCGTTTTCGATGTGCAGCGCATCCGCGCGGATTTTCCGCTGCTGTCGCGTACCGTGCACGACAAGCCGCTGATCTACTTCGACAACGCCAATACCAGCCAGAAGCCGGAGAGCGTGATCGAGGCGGTGGATGCGCATTACCGCCATCACAACGCCAACGTGTCGCGCGCCGTGCATCTGCTGGGCGAAGAGGCGACGGCGGCTTATGAAGGATCGCGCGACAGGTTGGCGCGCTTCATCAACGCTACATCGCGCAACGAGCTGATCCTCACCTCGGGCACCACGCAGGCGATGAATCTGATCGCCTACAGCTATGCGCTGCCGCGCCTGAAGCAAGGCGACACCATCCTCACCACGGTGATGGAACACCACGCCAACATCGTGCCGTGGCAGATCGTCGCCTCGCGCACGGGCGCTACGGTGAAGGCGGCGCCGATCGACGAACGCGGCGAGCTGATCCTCGAGAAGTACATCGAGATGCTCACGCCCGACGTGAAGCTGGCCTGCGTCACGCATGTGTCGAACGTGCTGGGCACGGTCAATCCGGTGCGCGAGATTGCGCGCGAATGCCGCAAGCGCGGCATTCCGCTAGTGGTCGACGGTTCTCAGGCCGTGCCGCATCGCCCGGTCGATGTGCAGGCGCTGGGTTGTGACTTCTACGCCTTCACTGGCCACAAGATGTTGTCGCCGACGGGTACCGGCGGCCTGTGGGCGCGCAAGGAGCATCTTGAAGCGATGCCGCCGTTCTTCGGCGGCGGCGAGATGATCCGCGAAGTGAGCTTCTCGGGCACCACCTTCGCCGCGGCTCCGCACAAGTTCGAGGCGGGCACGCCGAATATCGCCGGATTCGCAGGCGTCACCGCGGCGATCGACTATTACGACTCGGTGGGCTTCGAAGCCATCCATGCGTGGGAACAGCAGTTGCTCTCGTATGCCACGGAGCGTCTGCGTGAAATCCCCGGCCTGCGCCTGTTTGGCGAGGCGAAAGAAAAGGAACCAGTGATCTCGTTCCTGATCGAGGGCGCACAGGCCACTGACCTGGCCACGCTGCTGGACCTGCAGGGGGTCGCCGTGCGCTCGGGCCACCATTGCGCGCATCCACTGATGCAGTTCTTCCAGGTGCCGGCCACGCTGCGTGCTTCGTTTGCGTTCTACAACACGCGCGAGGAAATCGACGCGTTTGTGACCGCGCTGCTGAAGGTGCGCAAGCTGCTGATGTAGTCGGCGACGACAGCGTCCCACAGCAACGAAAACGCCGCGGCATGACCGCGGCGTTTCGCTCGCTTACCTGGCGATAGGCGTTACCAGATCTTCACCTGCTTGTCGGCCGAACGCACCATTACATCGTTCGCCTTGCACTGGAACGCCTGTGCAAAGGCCGGCATGTTCGACGGTGCGCCGATGGCGCGGAACTGCGCGGGCGCATGCGGATCGGTGTTGAGCAGGGTGAGCTGCGCCTCCGGGCGGATGCTGCCGCGCCAGACGCGTCCCCAGTTGAGGAAGAAGCGCTGGTCCTGGGTGTAGCCGTCGATCTTCTTCTTTGCCTCGGCCGGGTTGCGGGCCAGCGCCATCTGCAACGCGTCGTAGGCCGCATTGAGGCCACCGAGGTCGCCGATGTTTTCGCCCATGGTCAGCTTGCCGTTGACGAACTTGCCCGGCAGCGCTTCATAGTGGTTGAACTGATCGGCGAGTCGGTCGGTGCGTGCTTCGAAGGCCTTGCGGTCTTCGTCGGTCCACCAGTTGACGTTGTTGCCCTTCGCATCGAACTTGCTGCCCTGGTCGTCGTAGCCGTGGCCCATTTCGTGGCCGATCACGGCGCCGATGCCGCCGTAGTTCAGCCCGTCATCCGCCTTGGCATCGAAGAACGGCGGCTGCAGGATGGCGGCCGGGAACACGATCTCGTTCTTCAGCGAGTTGTAGTACGCGTTCACCGTTTGCGGCGTCATGCCCCATTCGGTGCGATCGACCGGCTTGCCGATCTTGTCGACCATGTAGTCGTAGTTGAACTTGTCGGCGGCCTGCACGTTCTGGAAATAGCTGTTGCCGGCGGGGATGGTGAGGCCGGCCCAGTCGCGCCACTTGTCCGGATAGCCGATTTTCGGCGTGAAGGTGGCCCATTTCTCCAGCGCCTTCTTCTTGGTCGCCTCGCTCATCCACGGAAGGTTCTCGATGCGGTTCTTGTAGGCCGCACGCAGATCGCCCACCAGCTGTTCGGCGCGCGCCTTGGATTCCGGCGAGAAAGTCTGCGCCACGTAGAGCTGGCCCAGCGCCATGCCCATGCCGCCTTCCACGCTGTCGAGCGTGCGCTTCCAGCGCGCCTTCATTTCCTTCTGGCCATTGAGCGTCTGCGCGTTAAAGGCGAAGTCTTCCTGCTGGAAGGGCGTGGAGAGATACGGTGCCGCCGCATCGATCGCGTGGAAGCGCAGATACGCCTGCCAGTCGCTGGCGGGTACGTCGGCCAGCATCTTGTCGAACTCGGCGAAGTACTTCGGCTGCGAAAGCGAGAAGCCATCCTTCACATCCGCGCCCTGGGCCTTGAAGAACGCAGCCCACTCGAAGTGCGGCGTCGCCTTGTCGGCTTCGGCGATGCTGACGAAGTGATAGCGGTTTTCCGGCTGGCGCAATTCGGTCGGCACCAGCGAGGCGGCGGCGAGACGCGTCTCGAATGCCATCACGGCCTTGGCCTGCTTTTGCGCGTCGGCTTCGCTCACACCCACCAGCTGCAGCGTGCGCGCGATATGCGCGACGTAAGCGGTGCGGATCTTTTCGAAGTCCGGCTTGCTGTAGTAATCGGCCGTCGGTAGGCCAGGCCACCCTGGTTGGCGTAGGCGATCTGTCGGCTGGAATCCTTGAAGTCGGCGTTGCCGTAGAAGCGGAACGTCACCGGATTGCCGCGGGAGTAGCTGTCGGTGATGTAGGCGACCACATCCTTGCTGTTCTTCAGCGCGTCGATGCGCGCGAGCTCCGGCTTGATCGGGTCGTAGCCGGCCTTTTCGATGGCGGCTTCATCCATGCCCGAGGCGTAGAAGTAACCGATCTTCTGCTCGATCGAACCCGGCTGCGCGCTGGCGGCATCCTTGGCGGCCTTGTCGACGATGCTGTGCTGCACGTTGAGGCTGTCTTCGCGCAGCGCGTCGAACGAACCCCAGCGCGTACGGTCGGCGGGGATCGGATTGGCGGCCAGCCACTTCGCATTGACGAAGCCGTTGAAGTCGTTGCAGGCGCTCTTGTTGGTGTCCAGTTCCTTCACGTCGAAGGAGCCGCCGGGGGCGGCCAGCGCGCCGGTGCACAAAGCCAAGCCCACGGCCAGCGCGAGCGGTTTCACAATGCGGTTCTTCATGGAGTCTCCCTGGTGGGATGCGTGGCATGCATCCGGTCGTGGTCATACGCAGGGCGCTCGGCCCCAATCCACAGGCTAGGCAGGGGTGTCGGGGAGCCGACAGTGTCGAAGGTCATTGTGCGGTGCGATCCCGGCGGCGGGCGGTATCATGCGCGGATGATGACTGCGTCTGAACTCCTTTATCGTGCCGCCACCACCGCCGACGTGCCGGCCGTGGTGGCCCTCGTCGAATCGGCCTACCGCGGTGAATCCGGCCAACGCGGCTGGACCACCGAAAGCCATCTGCTGGACGGACAGCGCACCGATGCGCAAAGCGTGTCCGAGCTGATCGGTCGCGATGGCAGCAAGATCCTGCTGGCCGAGCGCCACGGCGTCTTGCTCGCCTGCTGTCATATCGAACGGCAGGGCGGCGCCGGTTACTTCGGCATGTTCGCGGTGAATCCCGAGCTGCAGATGGGGGGTATCGGCCGGGCCCTGCTGGCCGAAGCCGAGCGCGTGGCGCATGCGTCGTGGCAGGTGCCGACCATGAGCATGACGGTGATCGTGCAGCGCGCCGAACTCATCGCCTGGTACGAACGCCGCGGTTACCAGCTCACCGGCGAAACGCTGCCGTTCCCCTATGGCGATGAACGCTGCGGCCTGCCGCGCCGCGACGACCTGCGCTTCGTATGCCTGAGCAAGCCGCTGGGCGAGGTGTTCGCATGAATCTGGCCGACTGGATCTTCGTGGGCACGCGCAGCGAGATGTTGCCGGGCGAATTCAAGGTGGTGTGGGACGGCGACACCGCCATCGCCGTTTACAACATCGACGGCGATCTCTACGCCATCGAGGATGTCTGCAGTCACGACGGCGGCGAACTTGCCGGCGGCGAGGTGCACGGCTTCGAAGTGGAGTGCCCGCGCCACGGTGCGCGCTTTGACGTGCGCACGGGCGCCGTCACCTGTCCGCCCGCATACGAACCGATCGCCAGTTTTCCGGTGCATGAAGTGGACGGGCAGATCTGGACGCGCGACGATCGCTGAAGCGGAAGTTCCGGGCCGGCCGAGCCAGCGTCAGAAGCGGTAGACGAACGCCAGCGTGGTGGTGAGCTGGTTGGCCGAGCCGAAGCTGCGCACCAGCGGGCTATCGGCAGAATCGCCCAGCAGCCGTGCGTAATTGATGGCGACGGCGACGCCGGTGTGCACGCTGGTGGGCATGTAGGCGTCGTATTCGAGCGAGATCTGCTGACTGCCTGCACCGGGCGACCACGGCGTGATGCCCAGCTGTGTTGCCTGTTCCGGTGTCACGCCGAAGAAGCGACGCATCGCCGGCCCGTTCATCGCCTGCCATTGCAGCTGCACGCTGTGATTGAAGTAGCCGATGGCGGGCAGGTCGCAGTCTGCGTAGAGATTCAAGTACGCGCCGGCGCCCTGCGTGTCGTGTGCCAGGTTGCCGCCCACGCTGAACGCCTTGGTGGCCTGGTATTCCAGATAACCGCCGGCGTTCAGCCGCGGCGACAGTGAATCGACGATGCCGCCCAGCCTGGGGCCGAGGTCGCTGCGTTCGCGGCCCCACAGATAGTTGCCGTAGAAGCCGCCGCGCCACGGGCCGCTGTGGATGAAATCCACTGTCAGGCCATCGAGCGTGGAGAGCGTGATGTGCCAGGGCAGCTCGGCATCGATGTATGGCACGGGCTGGTTGCGATGGTCCTTCGATCCTATCCACCCCGGCATGCGCTGCACGCCGGCGCCAAGGATGACGTTGCGGTCGTCGGTGGAAGCGTCATCCGCCCGTGCGATGGAAGAAAGCGCGCAGGCGCAGAGCAGCGCAGCGGTGCGCAGCATCGCGGGAGAGGTGAAGCGCAACGACATGCCGACCGTCATCACGCGCCGGGTTTGGCGCGCGCACCCGTGTTGTCGCCAAATTGCACGATCACGCGCTGGCCGATGCGCAACGATGGCGGCGGCGTTTCATCGAATACCAGCACGCATTCGACGGTGCGGGTGTTGGCGCGGATCAGCGGATCTTCTTCCAGCGCACTGGGACCGAACACGGTGCCGATGCGCTGCACGTGCGCGCCCAGCGTCGGCACGCCGCTGCCGCTGTCGTCCACCACTTGCGCATGCATGCCTTCATGCACGGCGCTTACAAACGATTCGTTGAGCTCGGCACGCACGATGCGCGCGCCTTCCGGCAGCAGCACGAAGGCAGCACCGCCTTGCGGCGACACCGTGGCGCCGGGTTGGATGTCGCGCTCGACAATCTGTGCATCCACTGGCGCGACCAGGCTGCGCTGCGCCAGTTCGTAGCGCGCGGCTTCCAGCTTTTGTGCCGCCATGGCGGCGGTGGCGCGCGCGTTGTCGAGTTCACCCTGCAGTTGGGTGGCGGCGTCCTTGGCGTCGTCCGCGCTCTGGCCATCGCCTGCGCCGGCGGCTGCAGCGGCCTGCAGGCGCGTGGCGCGTTGCTGCGCCGCCTTCAGGCGCGCTTCCAACACGCTGCCCTGCGCCTTGGCCTGCTTCTGCTCGGCTTCGGCAGCGCTCACGGCCAGCTGCGCCGGCTTGGTGTCGAGCACGGCCAGCACCTGGCCCTTTTTCACATGGTCGCCTTCGCGGACCTTGATCTCGGCCACCACCCCTTCGCGCGGCATGCTGAGCTTGAGCAGGCCGCCTTCGATGTCGACACGGCCGCGCGCCACCGCTGCATACGTGGCAGCGGGTGCAGTGGTGGCGTTCGACTTGCCGCTGTCGTCATGGGAACAGGCAGCCAGCACGGGTGCCACCAGCACCAGGGCAAACAGGAAATGAAGCGGGCGCAAGGTCATGCAGAAGGGTCCTCGTGCCCTGACGTCAATGTCGCAGAGGGCACACGGTCGCTAAGGATACGGCCATCTTCCATGGCGAGCACGCGGTCTGCGTGGCCGACCAGTCGAGGATCGTGGCTGACGCACAACACGGTGGTGCCGTGCGTACGTGCAATGCGGTGAAGAATATCGATGACGATCTGCCCGTTCGCGGCGTCGAGCGCGCTGGTGGGCTCGTCGGCAAACAGCAGGCCGGGCTCCTTGGCGAGCGCACGGGCTATCGCCACGCGCTGCTTTTCGCCGCCGGAGAGTTCGGAGGGGCGCAGCTCCATGCGCGGGCCCATGCCGACTTCTTCCAGCGATGCCGCGGCGCGACGGCGAGCTTCGCCAGGCGCAAGACCGAGATAGCTCAGCGGCAGCTCCACCTGTTCCAGCGCATTCAACGCGGGGAAGAGATTGAAGCCCTGAAACACAAAGCCGGTGTGCAGCAGTCGGAAGCGTTCGAGCTCGCGCATGCCGAGCACGCCCAGATCCTGTCCCAGCGCCATCACATGGCCGCTGTCGGCGGCCTGCAGGCCGCTCAGGATGGCGAGCAGGGTGCTCTTGCCGCAGCCGGACGGACCGGAGATGAGAGTGAGTTCGCCAGCGTGCACGTCCAGCGTGAGGTCGTGCAGTACGGTGTGGTGAATCGGGCCCGACGAAAACGACTTGGTGACGTTGCGAGCCTGCAACGACACCGTGGGCATGGCCTGTGGCTGCGCGCTCATCGCTTACCTCAGCAAAGTGGCAGGATCGGCGCGGCGCAGGCTGCGCATGGCGGCCAGGCCGGAGACGATGGCCAGGCCCATGCCCAGTGCGAGGCATGCCAGCGTGGTCCACGGATCGAGCGCCACCGGCACGCTGCGGCTGCGCGCAATGGCCAGCGCGATCGCGCCGAGCACGGTGCTGCCGACCAGGCCAAGCGCGCCCACCCAGAACGCTTGCTCCATCACCACTCGACGCAATGCACCGACGCCCACGCCCAGTGCGTTGAGCGTGGCGTATTCGCGTACCGAGCCGATCACCGCCGCGACCAGGGTCTGGCTGGTGATCACGGCGCCGACCAGGAACACGATGCCGGCAAGGAACAACACGCCGGCGCCGGCACCCGTGTCGAACATCCAATAGAGCTGCGAGCGACGGGCGAAATCCTGCGCGGTCCACACGTCGTACTTGCCGAATGCGCCATTGCCGCGCAGGCGCGCCGCGACGTCGTCGGCAGCCGCAGGGTCGTGCAGCTTCGCCACGAAATAAGTCATGCGGTTGGCATTGGATGGATCGGTATCGAGTTCGGCCGCCGTGGCCAGCGAAGCCACCACGTTCACGCCGCCGAGCGCGCGCAAGCCGCTGCTCACGCCCACCACGCGCACGCGATGGCCATTGATGACGGCGCTATCGCCTACCTTCACGCCGAGACTGTCGAGGTCGGCGCGGTCGACGATCACTGCATCAGGCTCGTTCAAGCGCGCACGCAAGGCGAGCGGCAAGGCATGGGCGAACATCATGCCGTCCGGTCGTGCGTTGATGCCGGAGACGAACACCGACACGCCGCCCGTATCGCTGGGCCCTCGCCAGTCCGCATCGACCCAGTGGAAGGGTTCCACCGCGGTGACGGCAGGGTCCATGCGCAGTCGCATTTCCACGCCCGAGTCGATCGAGCGGCCGAGGTTCACGCTCTGCGTGCCTGGATAACCGGCCCACAAATCGGCCGACGAACCGGTGATGTACACGCTGGCGCTGCCGAAGATGCCCAGCACCAGTGCCGCCTGCAGCAGCTGCAGCAGACCGGCGAAACCCACGGCAAGGATCGCCGGCAAAAACCGGCGCCATTCGTAGATCAGGGTTTTGCGTGCCAGCGCGACCATCAGTCCGTTTCCCCTACGCCCGGCGCAGAGGTGGGGGCAGGTGGCGCAGGCATGGGCGCACCGCCCAGTGCCTTGTAGAGCGAGACATAGGCGAGGTCGCGCGCGGCGATAGCGCTTACCAGTTCGAGTTGCGCGCGCTGGTTTTCGATCAGGCCATCCTGCACATCGAGCGTGCTGCCCAGGTTGAGTTCCGCACGCTTGCGCAGCGCCGCGGTAGTGCTGTCCAGCGCCACCGCGGCGCGCTGCGAGGCGTCCTGGCGGGTGCGCAATTGCTCCAGGTCGCCCATGGCGGTTTCCGCCTCCGCCACGCCCTGCAGCACTGCCTGGCGATACGCGTAGACGGCAGCCTTCAGCTCATGGTCCTTGGCGTGTGCCGCGGCCACGCGCTGCCCCCAGTCGAACAAGGGCACATCGATGATCGGGCCGAACGAGGAAATGGCTTCGCCGGTGTGCGCGCGATAATTGGACAGAATATTGGTCGACCATTGCAGCGACGCACCCAGGCCGATATGCGGATAGATGTCCGCGCGGCTCATGCCCAGCTCGCCGGCGGCGCGCAGCACCTCGGCCTCCGCGCTGGCGATTTCAGGACGTGCACGCAGCATGTCGGCGGGCGCGGTGGTCAGCTGCCAGGCGCCCAGCTGCGGTTGCGGACCGGGCGTGAGCCAGGCCGGATCGGGCTCGGGCTGACCCACCAGCACGGCCAGTTGTTGCACGCAGGCGATGATGGTCTGTTGGGGCTCGGTGAGCGCGACCTCGGAACGGGCCAGTTCCGCCTGGGTCTTGGCGATTTCGGCGGGCGCCACCAGCTTCAGCTGAGCGCGGACCTGCTGCAGCCGCAGCTTTTCCTGCAGGGCATCACGCACCCCGCCCAGCAACTGGACTTGCTGTTGGGCCGAGCGCAATTCGATCCAGCGACGGCTGACCTCGGCGACCAGGGACACCTGGGCACCGCGCAACGCGGCGGCCGCACTATTTTCCTGCCCTTGCGCCGCGCGCTTGCTGCTCTGCCAGGCGCCGAACAGCGGAAGCTCCCACACGGCATCGAATCCGACCACGAAATACGAAGCCGTGGTATCCGGATCGATCAGGTCGTTGGTACGCCCATGCACGTTGGGCAAGTAGGGATCGTGGGCGTGGTGGTTCAGCGTACGGGCGGCGCGCAGGCGTTCGGCGGCCTGGGCCACATCCAGATTGTTCTGCAGGGCGCGGTCGACCAGGTCGTTCAGCTCGGGGTCGCCCAGCGCCTGCCACCAGCCCTTGAGGTCGGCGGAGGGCGGCGCCACGCCGGCCGGCGCATTGCGCCAGGTCTCGGGGGCCGGCGGCTTGAGCTCAGGCAGCGGAGCCACCGAACAGCCGGCCAGTACCGCAAGTCCACACGCCAGCAGGGCGTTCTTCAGTGGATGGCGATCCCGGCGAGGCGCAGCTTCCATGTTCGGCAGATCCGGGTTGTTTCGACGATGAAGCACGAAATTCCTGGGGGTTCGATCGGCGCTGCGATCTGGGAGAGTGCAAGGATACCGGACCTTCCCTACAACTGGCTTATGGGTTGCACAGGAAGTCTGTCCGAATGAAGACGTTCGCGCAGCATCTTTCGGAAAGAAAGGGGGCCGAAAGGGGTGTCTTTCTAGTCTTGTCATCACACTGCATTGGCGGAGCTTCACCGAGTGACAGGCTGGACCATCCTCTGCGATTTCGACGGCACCATCTCCGTCGAGGACGTGATCGACTCCCTGCTCGACCGTTTCGGCCGTCCCGGCTGGGAAACGCTAGAGCAGGACTGGCGTGCCGGCCGCATCGGCTCGCGCGAATGCATGACCGGGCAGGTGGGCCTGCTGGACATGACCCAGGAAGCGCTGGACAAGCATCTCTCCTCGCTGTGGATCGACCACGCGTTCCCGGCCTTCGTGGCCAAGACGCGCGAGTTGTCGACCCCGCTGCGGGTAGTCAGCGACGGCCTCGACTACGCCATCCACAAGATCCTTGGCCGTTATGGCCTGGACGATCTGCCGCTGGCCGCCAACCACCTGGCTCCGGCCACGCCGCCGCGCCAGTGGCAGCTGACCTCGCCGTTCCAGGCGGACGGTTGCCGCAGCGGCACCTGCAAGTGCGCCGTGGCGGCCCAGGCCGCCAAGACGGGCACCAAGACCTTGCTGATCGGCGACGGCGCATCGGATTTCTGCGCGGCCGACCGCGTCGATTTCGTGTTCGCCAAGCATCGCCTGATCGAGCATTGCCGCGCCGCCGGCATCCCCTACGTGCCGATCACCGGCTTCGAGGATGCGCTGGAGCTGCTGCCCCGTCTGCTCGACGGCAGCCTGCTGGCCGAACACACGCCGGGCGAGCCCGCCCTGGCCGTCACGATCCCCTGAACGGGCCTGGCCCGTTCATCCCCACTCTGATCGATTCCGGATTTCCTGATGAACGCTTACGACAAGAACGCCGCTGGCGTCGTTATTCCCGACGCGCAGCTGCTGGCCGATGAGGCCCAGTGGAGCTCCTTTGGCGACACCGTGCATTACGTCGATCCGCCGAAGATCTTCCGCCACGGCGAAGGTAGCTGGATGATCGACACCGCCGGCACGCGCTTCCTCGATCTGCAGATGTGGTACTCGGCCGTGAACTTCGGTTACGGCAACAAGCGCCTCAACGACACGCTGAAGAACCAGATCGACGTGCTGCCGCAGGTCGCTTCGCAGTACCTGCACCAGACCCGCATCGAGCTGGCCAAGACCATTGCCGTCGACGCGCAGCAGAAGTTCGGCCTGAAGGGTCGCGTGCACTTCAACGTCGGCGGCGCGCAGGCGGTGGAAGATTCGCTCAAGCTGGTGCGCAACTACACCGGCGGCAAGAGCCTGATGTTCGCCTTCGAAGGCGGCTACCACGGCCGTACGCTGGGCGCTTCGTCGATCACCTCCAGCTACCGTTACCGTCGTCGCTTCGGCCACTTCGGCGAGCGCGCGATGTTCGTGCCGTTCCCGTATCCGTTCCGCCGCCCCAAGGGCATGACGCCGGAAGAATATTCCGATGCGTGCGTGCGCCAGTTCGCCCGCCTGTTCGAAACCGAATACAACGGCGTGTGGGATCCCAAGGTCAATCAGGCTGAATACGCCGCGTTCTACGTCGAGCCGATCCAGGGCACTGGCGGATACGTGTTGCCGCCGATGAACTTCTTCAAGGATCTGAAGAAAGTGCTGGACCAGTACGGCATCCTGATGGTGGTCGACGAAATCCAGATGGGTTTCTGGCGCACCGGCAAGCTGTGGTCGATCGAGCACTTCGGCGTGACGCCGGACATCATCGTGTTCGGCAAGGCGCTGACCAACGGCCTCAACCCGCTGTCGGGCCTGTGGGCGCGCGAAGAGCTGATCAACCCGACCATCTTCCCGCCAGGCTCCACCCACTCCACGTTCAACTCCAACCCGCTCGGCACCGCGCTGGGTCTGGAAGTGATCAAGATGGGTTACGAGCTGGACTACGAGACCAGCGTGCCGAAGAAGGGCGCGCACTTCCTCGAAGGCCTGCGCGACCTGCAGAAGCGCCACAAGGAAATCGGCGACGTGGACGGCCTGGGTCTGGCCATGCGCGCTGAAATCTGCACCGACGACGGCTTCACGCCGAACAAGGCGCTGCTCGACAAGATGGTCGACATCGGCCTGGCCGGCGACCTCGAGCACAACGGCAAGAAGATCGGCCTCGTGCTCGACGTGGGTGGCTGGTACAAGAACGTCATCACCTTCGCGCCGTCGCTCGACATCACGCACGAAGAAATCGACCTGGCCATCGCGCTGCTCGACCAGCTGCTGACCAAGGCCAAGAAGGCGATGTAGTCAACACGACGCCGCGGGTGAAAACCCGCGGCGTCTGTCTATGGTTTGTCTCAAGTGGTTCCCATGCAGGGGAAGTGTGACGAACGGCGATGCTCATGCATCGCCGTATTTTTTTGGGCGGTGTTTACGCCGGCGTTGCGTGATCGGGCCGCTCTGCACGAACGGGAACTTGCGCAGCAGGACGGCATGCGCCGCGCTGGCAGTCTGTCAGGTCAAGTGAGTTATGCCACTTCAACGCGCCCACAGAAGCGACGGCGTATGCGTCGATCGCTTGTGGTGGCTCGCTGACATCGCAACCAAGTGCGATGAAAAGTCGGACAATTTTTCTCGCAGCGCGCGATGCCTGAAGTGCGTTTGAGAGCGCGCCTTATTTGTTCAATTTCAAGCGATTTCTAGCATGGCGCCGTTTTTACGTTGCTGCCTCGCGCACTGGAAAGGACTTGTCGTGAACAAAATTTATAACGTGATTTGGGATGCGCAAAGGCAGTGCTTCGTCGTCGCTTCGGAGTTGGCCAAGGGCCACAAGAAGTCAGGATCGGCCAAGCTGAGTCTGGCCATTGCGGGTGCCTTGCTGGTCGGCGGACTCTCCGCACCCGCCATGTCTGCCACGGGCTCCGGGCTCAAGGCCGGCCCGGACGCAGTGGCGAACTATTACAGCGTCAATGACGGCGGTGTGCAGGGCGGCAACTACAACAGTGACGGCGCCACTGGCGCGAACGCCTTGGCTGCCGGCGTCGGCGCCAGTGCGGCCGGCAGCTCGGGCGTGGCCATCGGCACGGACGCGAGCGCATCCGGCAATTCCGCGATCGCCGTCGGCGACAGTTCGGTCTCGACTGGCCTGATGACCACCAGCGTGGGCGCGGGCGCGCAGGCCATTGCCGATACCTCCACAGCGTTGGGGTCAACCACCAGTGCTACCGGATTCGGCAGCACCGCCGTGGGCTATGGCGCGAACGCGGCTGGCGCCAGGGCCTTGGCTTCCGGTTATGGCACCAGCGCCAGCGGCGATAATTCGACCGCCTTGGGCAATAGCGCCAAGGCCTTGGTCGCGGATGGCGTCGCCCTCGGCAGCAAGTCAGCGGCCAATACCGCGGCAGGCATCGCCGGTTATGTGCCGGCGACGGCGACGGCAGCGCAGGCTGCAGCAATCAACGCGACCAGGAGCACGCTCGGTGCCGTCAGCGTGGGCGATGCGGCGACCAATAAATTCCGCCAGATCACCAGCGTGGCCGCGGGCACGGCCGACAGCGATGCGGTGAACGTGGCTCAGCTCAAGGGCGCCACCGCCGATGCCGTGCTCTACGACACCAGTGCGCACACTAGCGTCACGCTGGGCGGTCCCGCGTATGACCCGGTCGCCAAGACCGGCGGCACCAAGATCACCAACGTTGCCAACGGCGTGGCGCCCAGCGATGCGGTGAACAAGTCGCAGCTGGATGGACTGGCCAATACGCCGCTAACTTTCACCGGCAACAGCGGCACGGTGCAGAAGAAGCTAGGCGAGACCCTGTCGATCCGGGGCGAGGGCACGACACCAGGCACGTACGCCGGCGACAACCTCAGGACTGAGGTGGATGCAAACGGCGTGTTGCAGGTGCAGATGACCGACAAGCCCGTGTTCACCAGCGTGACTGCGGGCAACACGACCATGGACACCAACGGTGTCGTGATTGCTGGTGGTCCCCGCATCACCGTCAACGGCATCGACGCCGGCGGACAGAAGATCGGAAACGTTGCCGCAGGTACGGCGGCCACGGATGCAGTCAACGTCAACCAGCTTTCCACTGCGGTGGCTGGCGCAAAGTCGCACTACTACAGCGTCAACGATGGCGCGGTGCAGGGCGGAAACTACGGCAACGATGGCGCCACCGGCGCGAACGCCTTGGCAGCGGGCGTGAGTGCCGGCGCGGCGGGCAACTCGGCGATGGCCGTGGGTAGCAACGCGAGTGCGTTGGGCACGTCGTCGGTTGCCATGGGCGACGGTTCGGTCTCGATCGGCCTGATGACGACCAGCGCGGGTGCGAACGCCCAGGCTCTTTCCGACACGGCGACTGCCTTGGGCTCGACCACCAGCGCCTCGAGTTTCGGTAGCACCGCCGTGGGGTTTGGTGCGAACGCGGCCGGCGCCAGAACACTGGCCGGCGGCTTTGGCGCCAGCGCCAGCGCCGACAGTTCGATCGCGCTGGGCAATAGTGCCAAGGCCTTGGTTGCCGACGGCGTGGCTGTCGGCAGCAAGTCGGTGGCCAATACGGCAGCGGGCGTCGCCGGTTATGTGCCGGCGACGGCGACCGCCACGCAGGCTGCGGCGATCAACGCGACCAAGGGCACGCTCAGTGCCGTCAGCGTGGGCGATGCCGCGACCAACAAGTTCCGCCAGATCACCAGCGTGGCCGCGGGCACCGCCGACAGCGATGCGGTGAACGTGGCCCAGCTCAAGGGCGCCACCGCTGACGCTGTGCTCTATGACAGCAGCGCGCATGACAGCATCACGCTGGGCGGACCGACGTATGACCCGGTGAGCAAGACCGGCGGCACCAAGATCACCAACGTCGCCAACGGCGTGGCGCCAAGCGATGCGGTGAACAAGTCGCAGCTGGACGATCTGGCCAATACGCCGCTGACCTTCGCCGGCAACTCCGGCACAGTGCAGAAGAGACTGGGCGACACCGTGTCGATCCAGGGCAAGGGCACGACGGCGGGCACCTACGTCGGCGACAACCTCAGGACCAAGGTGGATGCGAACGGTGTGCTGCAGATCGAGATGACCGACAAGCCTGAGTTCAGCAGCGTGACTACCGGCAACACCACCGTGGACACCAACGGTGTGGTGATCACCGGCGGTCCCAGCATCACGCTCAACGGGGTCGACGCTGGTGGCAAGAAGATCACCAACGTTGCGGCCGGCACCGCGCCGACCGATGCCGTGAACCTCAGTCAGCTCACCACCACGGTGAACGGCGCGAAGACGCATTACTACAGCGTCAATGACGGCGGTACGCAGGGCGGCAACTACAACAATGATGGCGCCACGGGCCGCAACGCGATGCGAAAGCCATCGGCGCGTCGTCTACCGCCATGGGCAATTACGCCCAGGCCAACAACGACAACGACGTGGCGCTGGGCGCAGGGTCCGTCACTTCCAAGAGCAATCCGATCGCCAGTGTCACCGTGGGCGGCCAGACTTACCAATTTGCCGGTGCCAATCCCACCAGCGTGGTGAGCGTGGGCAGCAAGGGCAATGAGCGTCAGATCACCAATGTGGCCGCCGGCCAGCTCTCCAGCGACAGCACGGATGCCGTGAACGGCTCGCAGCTGTATGCGACCAACCAGGCAGTGGACGTGCTCAACGGCACCATCAACAGCATCAACGGTGGCGGCGGCATCAAGTATTTCCACGCCAAATCGTCGCTGGCCGACTCGCAAGCGGTGGGCTCGAACTCGGTAGCGGTCGGTCCCCAGGCGGTCAGTGGGGGCGCCGATAGCGTCGCCATCGGCAACGGCGCGACGGCAAGCACCAACAACAGCGTGGCGCTGGGTGCGAACTCAACAACGGGACCGGTGAAGGGCAGCTCGGGCGCAACGATCGCTGGCGACAACTACACCTTTGCCGGCGCCAATCCGGCGGGCACGGTGAGTGTTGGTGCCGCCGGGCAGGAGCGCACCATCACCAACGTGGCCGCGGGTGTGCTCTCGTCCACCAGCACCGATGCGGTGAATGGCTCGCAGCTGTATGCCACCAACCAGGCGGTCGACAAGTTGGATGGCCGCGTGACCAACGTGGAGAACACGGTCAACAACATCGCCGGCGACATCAGCAACATCAGCACAGGACAGGCCGGCATGTTCCAGACCAGCACCGACCAGAAGGCGCCTGCACCCAGCCCTACCGGCAACAACTCGGCTGCCGGCGGCGCAGGTGCGGCGGCCTCGGGTGACAACAGTCTGGCGCTGGGCAATGGCTCGCAAGCGGCCGCGAACAACAGCGTGGCCCTTGGCAACAATTCGGTCGCCGATCGCGCCGGTGCTGTGTCGGTGGGCTCTGCTGGCAACGAGCGTCAGATCACCAACCTTGCTGCGGGTACGCAGGGCACGGATGCGGTAAACGTGAGCCAGTTGAAGGCGGCACAGGCAGGCGGCGTGCAGTACGACGTCAATAGCGATGGTTCCATCAACTACAACTCGGTCACCCTCAATCCTAACGGTGGCAGCACCAGCATCCACAACGTGCAGGCGGGAACGGCCACCACGGACGCGGTGAATGTGGGCCAGCTCAATGGCGCGATGATCAACACCCAGAACTGGGCAAAGAATTACACCGACCAGCAGATCAACCAGATGGGCAAGCGTGCCTATGCCGGTACGGCTTCCGCCCTGGCGACGGCCAATATTCCGCAGGCCTATCAGCCCAATCAAAGCGTCGTGGGTGTGGGCATCGGTAATTACCATGGCCAGAGCACGATTTCGGTCGGCCTGTCCACGATTACCGAAAGTGGTCGCTACATCTTCAAGGCCAGTGCGACGGGCTCGCAGCAGGACGGCTTAGGCGTGGGTGTGGGCGCGGGCATGGCCTGGTAAGGGCTGACTGTGAATATCCCTCTGTCGTTGTGACAGAAGGATCCGTGGCTCTTGTATTCATCGGTAATAAGGTTTGCAAAAAAACATGCGCATCAAATTCAAGTTCTTCACAGTCGCGCCGTTGTTGCTGGCGACGGCATTTGTACTGGCGGCCTGCGGTAACGTGAGTCGCAACGTCCACCAGGATGGTCAGGGCGCCGACTCCATCAACTGGCCGCATGTCAGCGACACCACGCCGATGCACCAGGGTGGAACCTTCCCCGACATCGACAACCTGGTCCGCGTGCACGCCGGCCTGAACAAGCAGCAGGTCAGCGACCTGATTGGTTACCCGCATTTCAGCGAGGGGGTGTGGGGCGTGCGTGAGTGGAACTACGTCTTCAACTTCCGCGAACCGGCGCAGAGCGATCATGTGGTGACTTGCCAGTTCAAAGTGCTGTTCGACAACGACAAGCTGGCGCAACGCTTTTACTGGTTGCCCGAGGAGTGTTCGCGCTTCCAGCGACCGGCGCGGGCTCCGGCGCCGCCGCCCGTGGTGATGCCGGCCGCCGGCACCGAGCGGTTTACGCTGAATTCGGATGCGTTGTTCGCATTCGATCGCGCGGGACAGTCCGATATGTCGGCCGAAGGGCGCGCCAAACTCGACCAGCTCGCCAAGGGCATCGCGCTCCACGCCGGCCAGGTGCAAAGCGTGCGGGTGGTCGGCTACACCGACCGCTTGGGCAGCGATGCCTACAATGATGCGCTTTCGCAGAAGCGCGCCGACACCGTGAAGGACTATCTGGTCTCGCGCGGCATAGATGGCCGACTGATACAGGCCGAGGGGCGCGGCAAGCGCAATCCTGTGGCCGATTGCGTCGAGACCGAACGCAGCGCCTTGATTGCCTGCCTTGGCGCGAACCGCCGCGTCGATGTGTTGGTCACGGCCTTGAAGTCCGAGCCTCGCGTCAACTGAGCTCGACGGAAATCCTGATGCCTTGAAGCCTCAGCAATGCGCCTGGCTCGATGGCCATGACGTGCCCGGCGACCTGGCCTTCGAGGATCAGGCTGCCTTCGTAGCTGAGGTCGCCCGTGATGCGGGTTCCGTTGGCAATCAGGCTGGTGGCCATGGTGCGTGCGACTTGGCTTGGGCGTTTGCGACTGAACATGCGAGCACTTGTTGTTATGCCGGTTGAGTGGTGCCGAGCGAGAGATTGAATCTCAGTGGGGGAAAGTACGTATCCTGCGGTGGCGGTGGGGTGAGCGTCCGCGGGAACAAGGCTTGCTGTAGAAGTATGCTCACGCGCGCCACGTAATGCGGCAACGGCCAGCGCGCCGGCCAGTCGCCGACAAAGCGTTCCATGGCATCGGTCCAGGTGATGGCTGACGTCGCGTCACCCGCAGCCAGGGAGCGTTCGACTTCGCAGGCCGCCGTCACGATCGCGCGGCGCAGCATGACGCGGGAGCGGACCTTGTTGAAGATCGGGTCGGAAAGGCCCAGATCCGCCGTCACTTCTCTCGTTCCCTCAAAGCGGTCGCTCTCGAGTCTTTGCTGTGCAAGCTCCCGCAAATCCTCTTCCGGACTGTAGATCGCCACATGCAGAATCAGCGCCCGATCGGTCTGCACGTGCAACAGCTGCAGGCGGGCGGCTAGCGATGGCGCTTGCTCATGGGTGCCCGCCATCAGCGAGAAATAGAGGGCGCGGGCATGCGCGCGATTCTCCGCATCGGCTTCCGTGTACGAAGCTTCCTGGGCTACCGCAAGATCGGCGCAGCGCGATAGCGCCGCACGCCGCACCGAAGCATCGGGATCGGAGAGGGCGAGTCGAGGGAGCGCGGCAAGCAATTTTTCGTCGCGACCAAACTCGGCGGCGACACGTCGAAACAGCGACGTGTTGTGATGCCAGATGGAGCGCTGTCTGGTCTTGGCCATCGCAGGGAGTCGTGGGTGGCAAGGTGCCCACGTTCCCCCTGATACGTGGCGTCTGCACAGGCAAGGAGGGACGAGTTAGGCCACGCCCGGTTCTTGCGTGAGGCCATGCATGTTCCGCGACTTCGCCCGGACAAATACATCAGATTGCTCTGAAAGGGCTTTGGCTCTCTCGCAACGCTGGCTCAGTTGACGACGCGGGAGGTGCGCGCTGGCGGAAACAGCACTTCCACGCGGAGGCCGCCGGTGGCGCCATTGAGAAAGCGCACGGTGGCGCGATGGCGCTCGGCAATGCGCTGCACAATGGCCAGACCCAGGCCCGTGCCTTCTTCCGTCATGCCCGGCACACGGAAGAAACGTTCGCCCAGGCGTTCGAGGAAGGCGGGCGGCACGCCAGGCCCGTTGTCCTCCACGCTCACGCAGGGACCTTCGCTCAATACCGATACGCCTATCGTGAGGAAGCTGCCGCGGCCCGCGTAACGCAGGCTGTTGTCGATCAGGTTGTCGAGCATTTCCTGCAGCGATAGGCGATCGGCATCGATCCACACCGGACCGGCGGGCCCTTCGTAGCCAAGGTCCACGCCCGCCGCGATGGCGTCGTGCACACGCACGCCCAGCAATTCGGGAATCACCTGCGCGAGATCCAGCAGCACGCAGGGCGCGGTTTCGTTGAGGTCCGGCGATTGTGCGCGCGTCAGCGCGAGCAGCTGGCTGGAGGTGCGGCTGGCGCGCTGCGTGAGTCGCAGTATGTGTTGCAGGGCATCGGTGACCGTCTCTTTGGTCGGATCCACCTGGGCGCGTTCGACGTGCACGCGCAGGCCGGCAAGCGGCGTTTTCAGTTGATGTGCGGCATCGGCAATGAAGCGTTCCTGCAAGGCCAGCATGCCGCGCTGGCGCGCGAACAAGCCGTCGATGGTGCGCGTGAGCGGAAGGATTTCCACCGGCACGTCGGCATCGCCGATCGGCGCAAGGTCGTGTTCGCGCGCGGCCAGTCGCGCGGTGAGCGGATCGAGCAGGCGCAAGCCCACACGCACGCCGTACAGCACCAGGAAGAACACGCTGGCGATCAGCAGTGCCTGCGCTGGAATGCTCAGCAGCAGGATTTCGCGCGCCCGCTGGTGACGATCGTGGAAGGTCTCGGCCATGGTGACCGTGAGCTGGTCGGTCGGATCCTGCAGATTGGGTATGCGCACCGTGGCTGCCCGCAGTTCGCGATACTTCTGGGTGGTGGTGACCAGGGTGGTGGTGTAGAGCGCGGGCTCCCCGTCGAAACTGGCGCCGCTCAATGGTGCCGGTTGGAGTTCGGGCGAGCCGGCCAGCAAGCCGTGCTTCTGGCTGCTGACGTTGAAATAGTTGTGGCCTTCAGGGGCGTACTCGAGCAGAAAGCGCGCCTGGGGCGAGATCTGCCCGCCCAGGTCTTCCTGGCTGAGCATCTGGGCGAGCGTCATCGCATCGTCGCCCAGGTCGCGGTCGTGCACATGGTTGGAGTAGATCAGCGCACCGCCGTACGTGATCAGGCTTTCGACCACCAGCAACATCATCAGCGGCACCAGCAGCGACGACAGCAGGCGGTGGCGCAAGCTGGGCCGGCCATCCGGTTCGATGATCCGATAAAGCCAGGAGTCGTCCTGCTTGGCCGCCGGCCGGTTCATGCCTTGGCGTCCTTGCCTTCCTTCACTTCTTCGAGCAGATAACCAAGGCCCCGGATCGTGCGCACTTGCGTGCCCGAGTCGGCCAGCTTGCGGCGCAGGCGATAGATGGCGATGTCCAGGCCGTTGTCGGTGAGTTCTTCGTCCCAGCTGCACAGGGCTTCCACGAGCTGTGCGCGGCTGGTCACTCGGTCGGGTCGTGCGGCGAGCGCTTCGAGCAGGCCGAATTCGCGCGCCGTAAGTTCCAGCGCCTTGTCGTCGATCCAGGCGCGATGGCCGGGAAGATCCAGCCGCAGTCGTCCAATGGTGAGTTCGGGGGCGCCCTGCGAGGTATAGCGGCGCAGCAGGGCGCGTACGCGCGCCTCGAACTCGGCCAGCGCGAAGGGCTTCACCAGGTAGTCGTCGGCGCCCAGATCGAGCACGCGTACGCGCTCGCGCAGGCCTTCGCGGGCAGTGATCACCAGCACCGGCAGGCCGGTGCCGCGCTTACGCAGGCGCTGGAGCACGTCGGCGCCGTCCAGGTGGGGCAGGCCCAGGTCGAGGATGAGCAGGTCGTACGGCGTGTCTCGCAGCGCAGCGTCTGCCTTGGCGCCATCGGTGACGCTATCCACCGCATGGCCGCCCTGGCGCAGCGCGGCGCTGACACCGGCGGCAATGGAGGGGTCATCCTCGGCGATCAGTATGCGCATGGGGTCATCCAGCAGGGACGGTGGGTCGGTCGGTGGGGAAGCGCGTGACCCATCATCGTTGAATTGCGAGTGATTCTCATTTGTGGCAACATTCCAGCCCTACGTCAGGAGCAGGCGGCCCGAATGGTGGGAAGCTTAGCGCCCTGGTGGATGTTGAGACAGCGGGCGCGCGACTCGGTTGCATGGCCCGTCACGCGGATTGGCGCTGATCCAAGACAGATGATCCAAAGGCTCTGAAAGGCAGGCATGGAATCAGCGGCGCGGTCGCACAACAACCGGATGGGATCGAGCCGTGCGTTCTGGCTCAAGCAGCTCCATCAATGGCACTGGATCAGCTCCGCGCTATGTCTGGTCGGCATGCTGTTGTTCGCGATCACCGGTTTCACGCTCAATCACGCCGGACAGATCGAGGCGCATCCCAACACTGTGCATCACAGCGCGTCCTTGCCTGCCGCCTTGCTCAAGGCCGTGAGCGGCGATGACGAACGCAAGGGTGCGCCGTTGCCCGCCGCGGTGGCGGACTGGGTGTCGTCTACGCTCGATGTCGACGTGAGCGGGCGCACCGGCGACTGGTCGTCCGATGAAATCTATCTCTCCATGCCGCGCCCTGGCGGCGATGCGTGGGTAAGCATCGATCGCGAAACCGGCAAGGTGGAGAGCGAGCGCAGCTCGCGCGGCGTCATTGCCTATCTCAACGATTTGCACAAAGGCCGTCATGCCGGACCTGCCTGGGGCTGGTTCATCGACGTGTTTGCGCTGGCCTGCGTGATCTTCTCGATCACCGGGCTGCTGCTGCTGAAGATGCATGCGGCCCAGCGCGGTGCCACCTGGCCGCTGGTGATCTTTGGCCTGGTGCTGCCGCTCTTGCTCGCGCTGATCTTCATCCACTGAATCCAGAAGTGAGTGAAGAGAAGTAAGGAAATAGAGAATGTATGCCTCTCTCGCTTCTCACTCCCCTTTACTATTTCCCGCTTTTACGAGGACACCATGCGCCGTCTCTCCCTGACTCTCCCCGCGATCCTGCTGGCCGCCCCGGCCGTTGCGGCCGACCTCAACGTCACCGTGCAGATTCCGCAGCTCAACGTGGCGGAATACCATCGTCCCTACACCGCCGTGTGGGTGGAGCGCGAAGACCATTCCGTCGCCGCACAGCTGGCCGTGTGGTATGCGCAGAAGGAATCGAAGGAAGGCGCCGGCACCAAGTGGCTGCCGGAGTTGCGCCAGTGGTGGCGTCGCGGCGGCCGTGATCTGCAGATGCCGGTCGACGGCGTATCCGGCGCGACGCGTCCGGCCGGCGACCAGAAGCTGAGCTTCCATGAAGGCAAGGCGCCCCTGGCTGAGCTGGCGCCGGGCAAGTACGAACTCGTGGTTGAAGCGGCCCGTGAAACCGGCGGCCGCGAAGTGGTGCGCGTGCCGTTCACCTGGCCGGCCACGGCGCCACAGCAGCTCGCCGCGCAAGGCAGCAGCGAGCTGGGTGCCGTCAAAGTCGATCTCGCCCCGTAATCGAAGGAGAACAACATCATGATCAAGCATTCGTTGAAGTGGGGCGCGCTGGCCATGGCTCTGGCACTGCCGTTCACCGCGCAGGCGCACAAGATGTGGATGGTGCCGTCGGCCACCAATGTGTCCGGCAACGATCCGTGGGTGACGGTGGATGCCGCCGTTTCCAATGACTTGTTTTATCCCGATCACATGGCGGTGCAGCTGGATCGCGTAGTCATCACCACGCCGGACGGCCAGACGGCCAAACCGGAAAACGCGCTCACCGGCGAGTACCGCAGCGTGTTCGACGTTCACCTCACCCAGCCGGGCACGTACAAGATCGCCGCGGTGAATGGCGGTCTGTTCGCCAACTACGAAGTGGATGGCCAGAAGAAACGCTGGCGCGGCGACGCAGCCGAGCTTGCCAAGGCGATTCCTGCCAACGCGAAGAATGTCGAAGTGTCCGAGTCGATCAACCGCGTGGAGACCTTCGTCACCAACGGCAAGCCTAGCGATGGCGCGCTCAAGCCCAGCGGCAAGGGGCTCGAGTTGGTGCCGGTGACGCGCTTCACCGACCTGGCCTCGGGTGAGGCGGCCACGTTCCAGTTGCTGCTGGACGGCAAACCCGCGTCGAACCTGAAGGTGATGGCGATTGCCGGCGAAACGCGCTATCGCAACGCGCCGGAGGAAATCGATGTCACCACCGACAAGGACGGCAAGTTCAGCGTCACCTGGCCGCACGCCGGCATGTATTGGGTGAACGCCAGCACGCAGGACAACAAGTCCAGCATCAAGCAGGCCAAGCTGCGTCGCCTGTCGTATGCCGCCACGCTGGAAGTGCTGCCGCAGTAATGCCACGCGTGAGTGCTGAAGCGAAGGCGTGGGTGCATCGGTGAGCGATCTGGTCGTGCAATCGGTGCAGGGCGAGACCATGGGCACGTTCTGGTCGGTGCGCGCGGTGATGCCGGCGGAGTTGTCGCTGGCATCGCGCAGCAAGGCCATCCAAGCCGTGCTCGATCTGGTCGATGGGCAGATGAGCACGTACAAGCCCAACTCGTCGTTGTCGCGTTTCAACGCGGCGCCGGCGGGCACCTGGCATGTGTTGCCGGCCGAATGCTTTGAGGTGGTGCGGCACGCGCTCGAGCTGGCGCGCACCAGCGATGGCGCGTACGACCCGACGGTGGGGCCGCTGGTGAACCTTTGGGGTTTCGGCCCCGACGCTGCGCGGCAGGCACCGCCGTCGCGCGAGGCGATCGACGTGGCGCGCGAACGCATCGGCTGGTGGCGGATCAAGCTGGACGCCGCCACTCACAGCCTCTATCAACCTGGCGGCGTCTATCTCGATCTTTCGTCGGTCGCCAAGGGCTATAGCGTCGACCTGGTCGGCCGCAGCCTTGATGCTGCCGGCATCGACGCGTGGCTGGTCGAAGTCGGCGGCGAACTGAAGGGCAAAGGCAGGAAGCCCGATGGATCACCTTGGCGCATCGGCATCGAGCGTCCCGGCGCCGCCGTCGGCGCCGTGCAGCATGGCGACCAGCTCAGCCAGGTGGTTTGTCTCACGGGCCGGGCCATCGCCACCTCCGGTGACTACCGCCGCCAATTCACGACCGATGGCGTGACGTATTCGCATCACGTCGATCCGCGCACCGGTTGGCCAGTGCCGCACACCGTCGCCTCGGTCAGCGTGCTCGCCAATGAGGCGATGCAGGCCGATCCGCTGGGCACGCTGATGACTGTGCTGGGGCCGGAACAAGGCCTGGCGTATGCCACCGAACGCGGTCTCGCGGTGATGTTCATCGTGCACGGGGCGAACGGACTGGAAGAACGCCTGTCATCCGCCTTCGAGGCTGCGCTGGCGTCATGAGCGCACCCTCCGCCATATCGACACGTCCCGCCTGGGGCAACGTGCTGCTTTGTATGTTGCTGGCGTTATTGATCGTCGGGCTGATGGCCTTGCATCGGCGCGAGTGGGAATGGCACGACCCGGGCGCACTACATTGGCTGAGCGCGCTCGTCGTGTTGTTGGCATGGCTAGGATTCACGGTGTGGCTCACTGGCCGTCGCCGGCGTGCTGCGCAACGGCAGGTGCAGCGCATGGCGCCCGCCATCGAGGCGCAGAACAACGCCATCCTTATCGCATTTGCCAGCCAGACCGGCACAGCGGAGGAGTGGGCGCTGCAGACAGCGCAAAGTCTGCAGCAGGCTGGCGCATCCGTGCGACTGACCGAGCTCGGGCAGTTGGATGTGGGCGCACTCACGCAGGAAGATCGCGTGCTGTTCGTAGTGAGCACGACAGGCGAAGGCGATGCACCCGATAGCGCAGCGCGCTTCGTCACCCAGTGCATGCGTACCCCGCAAGCGCTGTCGACGCTGCACTACGGTCTGCTCGCGCTGGGTGACAGCGACTACGACGATTTCTGCGGATTTGGCCGGGGGCTGCAGCACTGGCTGCAGCAAAGCGGCGCCAGGCCGCTGTTCGATCCGGTGGAAGTAGACAATGGCGACGCCTCGGCGCTGCGCCATTGGCAGCACCATCTGGCACTGCTTTCCGGCGCCGCCGAACTGCCGGACTGGCAGCAGCCGGACTACCAGCGCTGGCAACTGGTCGAACGCGTCTTGCTCAATCCGGCGAGTCAGGGCGACCCGTGCTTCCACCTGGCCTTGCGTCCGCATGCAGGGCAGGCGACGTGGCAGGCCGGCGACCTGGTGGAGATCGGTCCGCGACATGCGGCGGCCAACGTGGAGCAGTGGTTGGCGACATACGGACTGGACGGCGACGCTTTCGTCGAACACCAAGGGCGCCACGCATCGTTGCGCGAATGGCTGGCGGCCAGTCACTGGCCGCAAGGCAGCGAAGCACCGCACGCCAACCCGGCGCAGCTGGTGGCAGCGCTGCAGGCGCTGCCGCATCGCGAGTATTCCATTGCCTCGGTGCCCTCCGATGGCAGCGTGCACCTGCTGGTTCGTCGCATGCGACGCGAGGACGGCTCGCTTGGCATCGGTTCGGGCTGGCTCACCCAAT
Organism: Dyella sp. 01L423; assembly: GCF_056399945.1. Lineage (NCBI taxonomy): Bacteria > Pseudomonadati > Pseudomonadota > Gammaproteobacteria > Lysobacterales > Rhodanobacteraceae > Dyella > Dyella sp. 01L423. The sequence goes on from NZ_JBFTSI010000001.1 coordinate 566,714, forward strand.
ACGCGCAGCTGGGCGACGAGATCGCCTTGCGCATTCGCGCCAACCCTGGGTTCCACGCGCCTGCAGATAACCGCCCGCTGGTGCTGATCGGCAATGGCACAGGACTGGCGGGTTTGCGCGCGTTGCTGAAGACGCGCATCGAAGCAGCACAGCGGCGCAACTGGTTGCTGTTCGGCGAGCGAGAGCCCGCTCACGACTTCTACCATCGCGACGAGATCTTGCGATGGCAACAACAGGGTTCGATCGAACGGCTCGACTTGGCGTGGTCTCGTGAGGGTATCGCTCGAGTGTATGTGCAGGATCGCTTGCGTGAATCCGCCGAGCTCTTGCGTCAGTGGGTGGAGCAGGGCGCAGCGATCTACGTGTGCGGCAGTCTCGCCGGCATGGCGCCTGGCGTTGACGCGGTGTTGCGCGAAACCTTGGGCGAGGCCACGGTCGAGCAACTGCGCGAGGCCGGACGTTACCGACGCGACGTCTATTGAGCTGCCGTGACCTTTGGCCTATAGGAGCGCCATGCGCGTATGCCGCAGGCTGGGCGTTCCTTCGGGGGAGGGTGTCATGGGAACACGGATGCAACACGCGCTGCGCCTCGGCTTGGCGCTGGCCTGTCTGGCCTTGTCGTCGATGGCCGCTGCACAGGACTCACCGCTTCCGACACCCAGCACGACGATCGCGCCAGCGTTGATCCCGCTGGCCAAGCCACACGCCGATGCACCGCGTGAGGCTAGTGCGCCCGAGGCCTGGGGTGGTGTGCGCACGGGCAAGGAGGCGACGCTGTCCGATCGCGTGGTCGCTTATCGCATCGATGCCGAGCTGGATGCGGCCAGCCATAGCATCACTGGCAGCGAACAACTGACCTGGCGCAACCGCAGCAGCCAGCCGGTCAATCGCATCTATCTGCATCTTTACCTCAATGCCTTCCAGAACGAAGGCAGCACGTTCTTCACCGAACGCAGCGTGCTCACCGCGCATGGTCATTCGCGTGGCGAGGCGGTGCCGAAGCAAGGCGAATGGGGCTGGATTGACCTCAAGACCGTGCAGCAGGGCAATGCGGCGCTGAAGTGGCGCTTCGTGCATCCCGATGACGGTCCCGCCACCGACCAGACGGTAGCCGCGATCGATCTTGCCGAGCCCGTTCCGGCCGGCGGCACGCTTACGCTGGATATCGATTTCGTCAGCCAGCTGCCGCGCGTGATCGAACGCACCGGCTGGTGGGGCAACTTCAACCTGGTGGCGCAGTGGTTTCCGAAGATCGGCGTGCTGGAGCTGCCGGGCGAGCGTGGCGCGACGCAAGTGCAGTGGAACGTGCACGAGTACCATTTCAACAGCGAGTTCTACGCCGATTTCGGCAGCTACGACGTGCGCCTTACCGTGCCCTCCGATTACACGGTGGGAGCGGTCGGTGCACAGAAGGGCGAACCTTCCGAACAAAACGGCAAGACCACCTATCACTTCGTCCAGGGCGACGTGCACGATTTCGCCTGGGTGGCCGCCAAGGTTTTTCGCACTCTCGATGGCAGCTGGCAGGGCCCGGGCAGCCCGAATGTGGCCGTGCGCGTGATGTATCCGCCCGAATACGTTGCCAGCGCGCAACCGGTGCTCAAGGCCACGCTGGATTCGTTGAGCTATTTCTCCGACACGCTGGGGCCCTACCCGTATCGCACGGTCACGGCTGTAGTCCCGCCGTTCAATGCGGAAGAAGCCGGTGGCATGGAGTACCCGACCTTCTTCACCGCCGAAGGCGACAAGACGATCGACAAAGACACCATGGACCAGTGGAACATCGACTTCGTGACCATCCACGAATTCGGCCACGGTTACTTCTACGGCCTGCTCGCCTCGAACGAGTTCGAGGAGCCGATGCTGGACGAAGGCATCAACGAGTATTGGGACGAGCACATGCTGCGCGAACGCAACCAGCGCGTGCTGACGCCCAGCTCATGGTTGCGCCGCGCCGGCATCACTCCGTCGATGGACGTCTTTACGTACGAACGACTCGATGCCGGGCTGCAGCATCCTTTCGATCCGCTGGGACAGAACAGCTGGGACCGCTACTCCAGTTCGAGCTACGGCACGGTGTATTCGCGTACCGCCACCGCCATGCACGATCTGGAACAGCGCCTGGGCAAGGACGTGATGGCTCGCGCCATGCGCGAATACTATCGGCGCTGGCACTTCCGCCATCCATCCGCGGCAGATTTGCGCGCCACCTTGATCGATGTCTCCGGCAACGCGCGTGCAGTCAACGAGATCTTCGATCAGTACGTCTATGGCACGGCGCGTATCGACGATCGCGTGACATCGATCGATATCAGCAAAGTGCTACCCGAGGCGGGCAGCTGGGTGAAGGACGGCCAGCGCACCGAGTTGACCGCCGATGATCGCGATGACGAGGTCGAGAAAAAGCGCGACGCCTGGAAGAAGTCGCACCCCAACGCCAAGAAAAACGAGGACGGCCCGTACCAGGTGCGCAGCACCGTGACAGTGGTGCGTGAAGGCGCCGTCGTACCGCAGCTGCTGCGCGTGACCTTCGTGGGCGGCACGCATGTCGACGTACCGTGGGACGACGATCGCCGCTGGAGGCGCTTCGTATTTACCGGCGACGCAGCGGTGATCTCCGCCGAGCTCGATCCCGAACACAAGATTCTGCTCGACGAGAACAAACTCAATGACAGTCGCACGGTGAAAGCCGACCCCTCGGCCTCGCGCCGCTGGACAGCCGATCTCGCGGCACTGTTGCAGTCGCTGTATGCATGCCTGGTGACGCTGTGATGGCCTACAAGAGTGCTCGTCGAGTCGATATGGGAGCGGTGGCGCTGGCGCCGTTTGCAGCGTTGCAGTGGCGTCTGCTGCTGCTGTGGCTGCTGGCGACGCTGATCGCCACGATGGTGGCGGCGCTGCCGTTGTTGCAGGCGCTCGGTGGCTTGCTCGATCGCTCCACCCATACGCATGAGTGGGCGCGCCAGTTCGATGGCCTGATGTTCAGCGATGTAGCCGTGGCCTTGTCGCGCGAGCACGCCACACTGCATGGCGCCGGACTGGCGAGTGCGTTACTCATGCTGCTGTGGTTGCCGTGGCTCAACGGCATGGTGGTCGCCAGCGGCCGGGCGGGACGCACGCTTGGATTTGCCCAGCTTTTGCAGGGGGGACTGATCGAGTACGGCCGCATGTTCCGGCTGATGCTCTGGTCGGTGCTGCCGTATGCGCTCGCCGGCCTGCTGGTGCAAATGGGTTTGGATCGCGCCGACGATCGCAGCGATCTCGCCACGCTGCAGTCGCAGGCGGATACCGCTCAGCATCTAGCCTGGTGGGCCGCGGGTGCCTTCGTCGTGCTGGCGCAGGCCTGGGTGGAATCCGCGCGCGCCTCGTTCATCGCCGACCTCGGGTTGCGATCGGCGTCCATCGCGATGCTGCGCGGCCTGCTGCAGCTGCTGCGCCGGCCGGTATCGACGCTGTTCGTCTACCTGCTGCTGAGCGCCGTCGGTTTCGCCATCGCGCTCGGCTTGGGCCTGGCCCGCATACACAGCGTGTCGGTCGGTGCCTCGGGCTTGCTCTGGGGCTTCCTGCTCAGCCAGCTCATCGTGCTGGCCCTGGGCTGGATGCGCATCGCGCGCCTGTTCGCGCTGGCCGATGTGGGGCGCTCGTTGGGCATGGGCCGGCGATCAGGGCTGTAAGCGCGACGGTCAGAGGTCGGCGAGACGAACAAGCACGATTCCGCGGATGCCTTCGATCCGTTTGAGGCTATTACGCGGGATTACGCATAGGAACCAACGCCAGACCTGAGGTGTCAACACTTCCATCGCGCCGTTCTGCGAACGGGCGAAGGGAGTGCACGGCTGATGCCGCATTGGAAGCATGCGATAAGGAAGGGCACGACGTTAGCGGTCGTTGCTTTGCTGCATCTAATGATCTTCGTGTACCTGACGATGCCTCCGGCACCCGAGTATTGGAGCAACGCAGCGAAGATGCTGGGCCGGACTGGCGCGCTACAGCTTGTGTTCCTGAAGCAACCAGCCCTCTCAGACAGCATGGTGTTGCCGCACGCCATTCCAGTGCCGGTGCTCGCTGCGCCTCGCTCTTCCCGAGCCGTTGATTCCAGGAGAACGTCTGTACTTGTGGTAGCCAATACTCAAGGGCCTGCCGAAACTCTCAACGCGAGGGACGATGTTAGTAGTAGCGACGTGGGCGTGCCCAAAGCTGCCATTCCTGCTGACTCTTCGTACGGAAATCCCTTGTTCAAGGCCTCTCAGGGCGACTCTCAAGCTCGAGAGCGTCCGCGTATTCCGGGTCACGCTGATGGGGAGTTGGTGAAGACTATTGCCGTTGGTGAGCAGCCGAGCCCGAGACAGATACTTCAAGAAGGAGCGAAGTTCTTGAACTGCAGTCAGGTTCGAATGGCCCGCTTCCTTTCCGCCAGTGAAATGGACAAACGCCACATTACGACGCACGAACTTGATCAGGCATTCACTGAATTCGGGTGCACGTGATTGCCCAGTTGCGCGCTCCGGAGAAATCCTCGGCGGAAGGTACGGCGATGACGAGTCAGATCAGCCGTTGGAAGATGGCTGCGCGCTGAGTAGATATCTGACAGCCTCTATTTCGAGAAGCCAGCAGACGAAGGCTCAGGCGGCAGGCAGACGGGCCAGCACGATCTCGCCACCGCCTTCGATGCGCACCGGGTGTCCGGGGATCGGGTCGATCCACATCATGTCGTTCGCTTCCAGCGACTGTGAGCGGTGATCGGCGATCACCTTGGCGCGGCCTGACAGCAACAGCAGGAACCAGCGCCAGCCGTTGGGCGCCAGCAGCACCATGGCGCCATTCAGCGGACGGGCCATCAGCTCGCCCTGAGCCTCGCCGCGCAGCTTGAGATTGAACGTGCGGGTCGGCGCGGTCGGCAGGCAGGCCTGCGGATCGTTGCTTTGGTCGAACTGGGCGATCTGGAAACGGGTGACGTGCTGGGTGCGGCCGTCGGGGAAGGCGATGTCCACCGGGGCGTCCAGCGGCACGAAGTGCCGACGGAGGTCAGCATGTGCTGGAAAGTCGACCTCTTGCTCCATCCCGATCAGGGTCATTTGCCACTGCCAGGCATCGTCGTCCGGCCCGCAGGCAATCGGTGTGATGACTGCCGTGCCTTTGGCGCAGGGAGCGCCATGGAGACTTTCGATGGGCAGTCGCTGCAGCTGGCTCATGCCCAGGCGCGACGCTTTTCGGTGCAGGGCGGGTAATAGGCGAACACGTGGTTGTGGGCGCCAAAGAAATCCATGTCGTCGATATGCTCGCCGCCCAGCCGTTCGGCCACGCGGTCGGATGCCTCGTTGCCGATCTTCACCAGGCTGATCACACGCGGCGAGCCCAGGGCGTGCCAGGCGAAATCCAGAATCGCGCCGCCCGCTTCGGTGGCGTAACCGTGGTGGCGGAAGTCCGGCTTGAGCATCCAGCCAAGTTCCAGGTCTGGCCAACCTTCAGGGCGCATCAGGCCGGCGCGACCGATGAATTCCCCCGTGTCCTTCAGCTCCAGCGCCCACATGCCGTAGCCGCGCAGCTGCCAGTGGCCGATCAGCATGGCCAGCGAACGCCAGGCATTGGTGCGGTCCAGCGGTTGGCCGTCGCCGATCCAGCGGGTGCTGGCGGGGTCGGCGAGCATCGCGGCGTAATCGTCGAAATGTCGTTCGGCGAGGGCGGTAAGGCGCAGGCGCGCCGTTTCAATAACAGGTATGTCGATCATGATTTTCAGCAAGCAAGTCGGGTGCCATTGAGCAGGGCCGCCAAAGCGTGAGTGCTCGTTCGCAGGCTTTCGGTCCATGACAGGCCCACAATCGGCTGCCCGGTGGCCGCGTCCGTGAAAGCCTCTTCTTCACCCGGCGGCAACAAGTGCCGGTAATCCACGGTGATCTCCGTGCCAGCAGGCAAATCGCGTGCCGCGAACACGAAGCCCAGATGCCACAGACCGGTCGGCTCGAAGCTGTGATTGAGATAGCACTCGTCCGGCCAGTCCGGCGACACCGTATAGCGGTCCTCGAACCAGCGGGCGCTCGCATACAGCTGGGCCGACAGGTCGGGCGAGCCGGTGAGTTCGTCGTAGCGGTACGTGCGGTCGATCGCGTCCGGTGCCGTGAGCACCTGACCGGCCGACACGTCCTCCAATAGGAACAACCCCTGGCCCGCGCCGGCGATGTTCGACGCGGCTATGCGGTAACGCGGAACAATCATGGCAGCCCTAACCGATGGCAAGGCGGGCGAGTGTAGGCGCATCCGGCCGGGGTTTCCATACCGGCCGAATGCGATTCGTGTACTTAAGTAGTTGACCCAGTTTGGTTATTGGCCGCCGCCCTTGGCCGTCTTGGGCGCTGCCCTGGGCGCCGTTTTGGCTGGCGCGACAGCTGCGGCGGGCTTTGCGGCCGTTTTGGCGACGGATGCTGGCGTGGGGCCGGAGCCGCTCAACAGAATGGCGCTACGGTTGCGCTCCAGCGTGGCCGGTCCCACGCCTTTGACGTTGGACAGGTCGGCGACTGTCTTGAAGGGGCCGTGTGCTTCCCGGTAGGCCACGATGGCCTTGGCCTTCGACGGGCCGATGCCGTCCAGCGAGTTGGACAGCGTGGCGGCGTCGGCCGTGTTGATATTGACGGGCGTGGCCGCGAAGGCCGGCCAGGCCAGCGCAAGAGCCAATAGTGCTGCTGCGATCTGCTTGATCATGATCACTCCTCCCTTGATGGATGCGGCCCTCTCGGGACCGCTAGAGGACTGTGCCCAGCCGATGCGCCGGTGGCTGTCGGCAGCGGTGGCATCGGTGGCCTGGCATCGCCCGTCGCGGTGCGTGGGCGCTTGTCGCTACGCCCAGCCCCTCTCGCACGTGCTGATACAATGACGGCCTTTTCCCACGCTGTAGGAGTCGTCCATGGATACCGCTCGCCTCAACCGTTACATCAGCGGACTGTGGGATGACGAGATCGTGCCTCAGCTGGTCGAATACATCCGCATTCCCAACAAGTCGCCGATGTTCGATCCCAAGTGGATGGAGCACGGCTACATGGATGCGGCGGTGAAGCTGATGGAGACGTGGGCGCGCAGCAAGCTCTCTTCGCTGCCGGGCGCCACGCTCGAAGTGGTGCGTCTGGAAGGCCGTACGCCGCTCATCTACATCGAAGTGCCGGGCACGGGCGACGACACCGTCGTGCTTTACGGCCACCTGGACAAGCAGCCGGAAATGACCGGCTGGGCCGAGGGCCTGGGTCCGTGGACGCCGGTGCTGAAGGGCGACAAGCTCTATGGCCGCGGCGGCGCCGATGACGGCTACGCCATCTTCGGTTCGCTCGCCGCCCTGCTGGCGCTGCAAGAGCAGGGCGTGCCGCATGCACGCTGCGTGGTGCTGATCGAAGCCTGCGAAGAGTCGGGCAGCTATGACCTGCCGTACTACGTCGACCATCTCGCCGATCGCATCGGCAATCCGTCGCTGGTGGTGTGTCTGGATTCGGGCTGCGGCAACTACGACCAGCTGTGGCTGACCACTTCGCTGCGCGGCATGACCGGCGGCGAGCTGACCGTGCAGGTGTTGGAAGAAGGCGTGCATTCGGGCGATGCGTCCGGCGTGGTGCCATCGAGCTTCCGCATCCTGCGCGAGCTGCTGAGCCGACTGGAAGATCCGGAAACCGGCACGATCAAGCCCAAGGAGCTGTACGTCGATATCCCGCCGCAGCGCATCGAGCAGGCCAAGAAGTCGGCCGGGGTGCTGGGTACCGCGGTGTACGACAAGTTCCCGTTTGTGGCCGGCATGCATCCGGTCACCGAAGACCTCACCGAGCTGGTGCTCAACCGCACCTGGCGTCCGCAGCTGGCGGTCACCGGCGTGGACGGCATGCCGCCGCTGGAGAGCGCGGGCAACGTGCTGCGTCCCAAAACCTCGGTGAAGCTCAGCCTGCGCGTGCCGCCGACGCTGTCCGGTGCCAAGGCGGGCCAGCTGGTCAAGCAGCTGCTGGAGAAGGATCCGCCGTACGGCGCCAAGGTCAGCTTCAAGCTGGAGAAGGACGGCAGCGGCTGGAATGCTCCGCAGCTGTCGGCATGGCTGGAAGAGGCTGTGGCCAAGGCCTCGGAAACGTATTTCGGCGCACCGGCGGCCTACATGGGCGAGGGCGGCAGCATTCCCTTCATGGGCATGCTGGGCGAGAAATTCCCCAAGGCGCAGTTCCTGATCACCGGCGTGCTGGGTCCGCACTCCAATGCGCACGGCCCGAACGAATTCCTGCACATTCCCACCGGCAAGAAGGTGTCGATGGTGGTGGCTGACGTGGTGGCTCATCACTACGCGCAGGGCGCCAAGGCCTAAACGTGAACGTCGCCCCGGCGCGATGCCGGGGCGAGGCAATCGACTGCGCAGGACGCCGGCATCGCCGGACTGAAGCCCGTGCGGTCTCTGGCAGGGTTTCCAGCGATGTCTGATTCCAGCAACGAGCTTTCCTATCTCGCCGAGAACTGGGCGTCCGTGCGTGCTCGCGTCGACGCGGCGTGCCATGCAGCAGGGCGTGATCCCGGCGAGGTGTCGATCCTGCCGGTGAGCAAGACATTCGGTCCGGAGGTGGTGCGTGCCGCCCTGGCGCTGGGCCTGCATCGCTTCGGCGAGAACAAGGTGCAGGAGATTCGCGGCAAGGCCGCAGCGCTGGCGGGCGAGCGCATCGAGTGGGTGGTGATCGGCCATCTGCAGACCAATAAGGCTAAGGATGTAGCCCGCCTGGCCAGCGAAGTGCAGTCGCTGGATCGGCTGGAGTTGGCCGAGGCGCTGCAGCGACGCCTGGAGATCGAGGACCGCGTCATCGACGTGTTGATCGAGGTGAAGACCTCGCCGGAAGACAGCAAGCAGGGTCTGCCGGCGGACCAGCTGCCCGGTTTGCTGGACGCCCTGCGCGCTTATGACCGTCTGAAGGTACGTGGCCTCATGACTTTGGCCGTGCAGTCGGACGACGCCGAGGCCGTGCGCGCCTGTTTCCGGCAGTTACGCCAGCTGCGCGCGGCCGGCCTGGACCAGGGCCATGATTTGGCTCGACTTTCGATGGGGATGAGCGGCGATTTCCCGCTCGCCATTGCCGAGGGTGCGACCGAAATCCGGCTCGGGACGGCGATTTTTGGTGTGAGACAGTTCTCAAAACATACGGTACCGAACTGAACATTTAGTTCACTAATTGGTCAATATGTAACCAATTTGACACAGCTTTCATCGAGAAATCAGTCAGTTATCACGTGACACCCCTCAAGCATAGGCCGTGCCAGGTTTCGAAACGACAGGGTACAGTTAACCCCATCCGAACAAACGATCTAGAACCCTTTGCTAAGTTCACGCCTCGATCACAGCCCGTTGACCTGACGACGGCGATTTCCACGAACTGCGAAGGGATGTGTCCCACATGCGAACAAAGCGAATTTTCGCCGCTGCTGCGCTTGCTGGTGCACTGCTTACTTCCCTCCCGCTTTTTGCTGAACCGCTGACCGCCACTCCGGCTTCCACGCCGACGTCGGCCACCGTGACACCGAATCTGATGGGCCAGCTGTCGTTGTTCTCGCCGGCCGCCATGCTCGCCCAGTCCGCCGCTCCCGCCCAAGTTGCTGCCAAGGCCTCGGCCGCCACCGCTGGCGCCCTGGGCGATGACGAAGACGCCGATGGCGACGGCATGCCGGACAGCGGCGTCAACGCTGTCGCCGCGCTCGCCAACGACACCTCCGACCTGCGCAAGACCCTGATCGGCATGGCCATGCAGCTGCGTGACATCCGTTACGTGCGCGGCGGTCATGATCCGTCCACCGGCTTTGATTGCAGCGGCTTCGTCCGCTATGTGTTCGCCCATGCCGTCGGCCTCGAGCTGCCGACCAACTCCGCTTCGCAGTTCGTGGCTGGCCTCAACGTCAACCGCGGCGACATGAAGCCGGGCGACCTGGTGTTCTTCCGCACCGCCGGCAAGCGTGGCCAGGGCCGCGTGTCGCATGTGGGCATCTATATCGCCAATGGCCAGTTCATCCATTCGCCCTCGCGCGGCAAGACTGTGCGCGTGGACAGCCTGGACCAGTCGTACTGGGCGCAGCGTTTCGCTGGCGCCAAGCGCCCGGGTGCGCTCGCTCGCAGCTAATTTGGACGTCACCGTCAGTCAAAGGCCGCCTCATGGGCGGCCTTTTTTTATGCGGCGTTTTTCGCTGGCAGCGCTTGTGTCAGCTGCCGAGTTGCTGAAGCTCATCGGATGCCACGATGCGCAGGCCGCTACCCGGGGCCTTGGCCAGCCGCCACATCGCCGTGGCGACGGTGCCGGCTTCGATGCCTCGCCAGCGTCCGGGCAGGACACGCGAGAAAGGCGCGGCAAATACTTCGCCCATGCGCGGCTTATGACGTGAGCCCAGCAGCAGCGATGGCCGCACGATGGTGAGTCGCGGCCATTCCTGTTTCTGCAAGGCCAGCTCCAACTCGCCCTTGGTGCGGTTGTAGAACAAACGCGAAGTCGGATCCGCGCCCAGCGCGCTGATCACCAGGTAGTGGCTGGCGCCGAGTGCATGCGCATGCTTGGCGAGCGACAGCGGCAGGTCGTAGTCGACCATGCGGAAGGCTTCGCGGGATCCGGCTTGGCCAATCGTGGTGCCCAGGCAACAGAACACCGTATCGGCTTGCCCATGCAGCTGCGCGATCAGGTGGCTGACCATCCCCACCGGGTTCTCGAGTTTCGGATGCGGCGGCAGCGGTCGTCGGGTGGGGGCGTAGACGTGCGCCACCGAGTCATCCGCGAGCAATAGCTCGAGCAGCTTGTGCCCGGTCAGTCCGGTGGCACCGGCAAGCAGTACATGGCGCGGCGGCGTGCTCATGGCGACATTGTATGGCGAGGATTGTTATGGCGACCGAAGGCTTGCCTGGCCGCGCTTGAACCACATGTTGGACATTCGCTTTCCCCCAGAAGAAGCCCGATGTCGCTCTCCCCCTTGCTTGCCATGCCGGGTGTCCATGCACCCGACACCGCCACCCGTGGCTATGTGTTCAACCACACCATGATCCGCGTGAAGGACCTGAGCCGTTCGCTGGACTTCTACACGCGGGTACTGGGCTTCACGCCGGTGCACCGGCAGGACTTTGCCGAGGCGGCCTTCACCATTGTGTACCTGGTACTGGCGCCTGATCCCTCGGTCATTCCCGAGGACGATGCCGCCCGCCTGCGCTGGGTGCTGGGCCAGCCGGGTGTGCTGGAGCTGACGCACAACCACGGCACCGAGCAGGACGACGCCTTTCACTACCACCACGGCAACGCCGAGCCGCGCGGTTTTGGCCACCTGTGCGTCTCCGTGCCGAATGTGGAGGAAGCCTGCGCCCGCTTCGAGGCCTTGGGCGTGACTTTCCAGAAGCGCCTTAGCGATGGACGCATGAAGCACATCGCGTTTATTCGCGATCCCGACGACTACTGGATCGAGATTCTGCAGCCGGCCGCCTTCATCGGTTGATCGAGACCGTCCTGTTGCGATCAGCAGAGGCTGCCGATCGCCTTGCCGCCCGGTCGTTAGGCCGACTGGCCGTGGCTATGCCTGGCCGCTACGGGTACGCTTGGAAATATTGCCCCGCGGATTTGCCCCGATATGCCGTTTGACCTTCCTCCCGTCACTCGCAACCTGCTGATCGCCAATGTGGCGGTCTACCTCCTGCAGCAGATCATGGGCGAAACGCTGCTGACCTACTTTGCGCTGTGGCCGTGGGGCCCGGATCAGGTCGCCCAGGGTGCGCAAGGCCTGGTCTCGGTGGGCTTCCGTCCGTGGCAGCTGGTGACCTATGCGTTCATGCATGGCAGCCTCACGCATCTGTTCTCGAACATGCTGGCGCTCTTCATGTTTGGCGGGCAGATCGAGCGGGTGTTCGGTGCGCGCAACTTCGTCGTTTATTACTTCGTCTGCCTGCTGGTGGCCGCGTTGGCGCAGCTGGTGGTGGTGAACTGGTTCACCGGCGGCTTCTATCCGACCCTGGGTGCATCGGGTGCGATCTTCGGCATCCTGCTGGCGTTCGGCATGTTGTTCCCGCACGAGAAGATGATCCTGATCTTCCTGCCGATCCCGATTTCCGCCTGGTTGTTCGTGACGCTCTACGGTCTGGCCGAGCTCTACATGGGCGTGACCGGCACGCAGGCAGGCATCGCGCACTTTGCGCACCTGGGCGGCATGCTCGGTGGCTTCGTGTTGATCCAGTACTGGCGGGGCAAGCTCCCCATCAAGCCGCAGCGCCGTCTCTACCGTTGATCGCTGCAGTCCCCGTCCTTCGGCAGTTTCCATGACCCAGCATCTCCAGCGTCGACTGACGCCGCGCCACATCACCTTCATGGCGCTCGGCATGGCCATCGGCGCAGGGCTGTTCCTCGGCTCCGCCGATGCGATCAAATTGGCCGGCCCGTCGGTGTTGTTCGCCTATCTGTTCGGCGGCGTGATGATCTACATCATCATGCGCGCGCTCGGCGAAATGACCGTGCGCGATCCGGTCGCCGGTTCGTTCAGCGTCTATGCGCAGCGTTATCTCGGTCCGTTCGCCGGTTTTGTCACGGGCTGGAATTACTGGCTGCTGATGGTCGGCGTGGGCATGGCCGAGGCCACGGCCGTGGGCGCGTACATGCACGAGTGGTTTCCCGATTGGCCACGCTGGATCTGGGTGCTGGGCAGCGTGGTGATGATCGGCGGCCTGAACCTGCTGACCGTGAAGATCTATGGCGAGATGGAGTTCTGGTTCACCCTGGTGAAAGTGATCACCGTGCTGGCGATGATCGTGGGCGGCCTGGCCATCATTTTCGTTGGCTGGGGCAATGGCGGACGGCCCACTGGTTTGTCCAACCTGTGGTCGAACGGCGGCTGGTTTCCGCATGGCCTGCTCGGCATGGTGCTGGCGCTGCCGGTGGTGGTGTTCTCGTTTGGCGGCGTGGAAACCGTGGGTATTGCCGCCGGTGAGGCGGCGCAGCCTGAACGCACGATTCCGCGTGCGGTCAACTCGGTGCTGTGGCGCATCCTGATTTTCTACGTGGGTGCGCTGTTCGTGATCATGGCCATCTATCCGTGGACGGGCCTGGGCGAACACGGCAGTCCGTTTGTCACCACCTTTGCCAAGCTCGGCATTCCGCAGGCGGCCGGCTTGATCAATTTCGTGGTGATCACCGCGGCGCTGTCCGGCTTCAACTGCACCACCTTCAGCGGCAGCCGCATGCTGTACAGCCTGGCCTGCAAGGGGCAGGCGCCGGCCGCGTTGAGCGAGGTGAACGAGCAGGGCGTGCCGGTGCGCGCGATCCTGGTGACGCTTGCGGTGTTGCTGCTCGCGGTCCTGCTGAACTATCTGCTGCCGGCCAAGGTGTTCGGCATGATGATGTCGATCCTCTCGTTCAACACCGTGTGGACCTGGACCATGGTGCTGCTGGCGCACTACAGCTTCCGTCGCCAGCTGCGCGCGCGCGGCGAGGCGCCGGCAGCGTTCCGGCTGCGCTGGTGGCCGCTGACCGGGATCGTCTGCCTCGCGTTCCTCGGCTTCGTGGTGGTGATGCTGGGCGTCAGTCCGGACACGCGCATCGCGCTTTATATCGGCGTGAGCTGGGTCGCACTGTTGGCAATCGCCTACCGTGTATTCCAGGTGGAAGTACGCATGGAGCTGGCGGCGCAAAGCTAGACTCACCGTCTGCGGGTGAACGCCCGCGACACTGGAGTCTTCACGTGCGCACCATCGGGTTGATCGGCGGCATGAGCTGGGAGTCCAGCCTGCTTTACTACCAGTGGATCAATCGCGGCATCCGCGATCGATGTGGGCCGTTGTACTCCGCCAGGCTGCTGCTCGACAGCCTGAATTTCCACGAGATCGCTACCTGGCAACGCGAGGGTGATTGGGATGCCGCAGGCGCGGCGCTGGCGGCATCGGCGCGCCGCCTGGAAGCAGGCGGTGCCGAATGCATCGTGCTGGCGACCAACACCATGCACAAGATGGCGGACGCCATCACGGCCGCGACCCGCCTGCCGTTCATCCATATCGCCGATCCCACCGGCGCCGCCATCGCCGCGCGAGGCCTGCATTCGGTCCTGCTGCTGGGCACCGAATTCACCATGTCGGACCGCTTCTACCGCGCGCGCCTGGAGGAAAAATTCAACGTGCGGTGCCTGGTGCCCTCCAGCGCGCAGCGCGCGGACGTTCATCGCATCATCTATGACGAGCTGTGTGCTGGCGTGATCAATGAGGCGTCGCGGGAGATCTATCGATCCATCATCGAGGAGGCGGCCGCCAACGGTGCGCAAGGCGTCATCCTGGGATGCACCGAGATCGGCCTGCTGCTGCGGGAGGACGATGTCTCCCTGCCGTTGTTCAATACGGCGACGCTGCACGCTGATGCAGCCGTGGCTTTTGCGTTGGGTGAAAGCAGTCCGTAGTTCATGCCGCCCGCAGCATGTCCTGCAGGGCGGCTGAAACCCAGCGACGAAATGTTCGCCGCCCTGCCTTAGCGCAAGGCGAGGAAGTCCGGACTCACCACAAAGCGCACGGCGTCGAGCCGAAGACGCGCACCCGGCAGTGCCTGCAGCAAGGCGGTGCGTTCATCCGCGACGGCGGCGATTTCCGCCTCGCTGATGGCCGGGTTCACCGAGCGCAACGCCAGCAGGCGCGAGAGTTCGGCATCGAGCGTTTCCGTGGCCAGGGCGACGGCTTCGTCCACATTCGCCTTGGCGCGCTCGGCCGCGATGGCGTCCGCCTTCTCCAGCATCGGCGGCACCAGTTTGGCGAGGAACTTGCGGTAGCGAGCGACTTCGATGCTGCGGTCTGCCGCCTTGCGCAGGCCGATGTCGCTGGGGCGGAAATCGGCTCGCTCGGTAAGGCGCGTATCGATGGTCACCACGATCGGCTGCGGCGGCAGGAAGCGTTCGGCGTCCAGCTTGCGGTCGGCAACGCATTCGATCAGGAACACGGCCTGCAGCAACGCGCTACGTGCGGGCAAGACATCGTCCACGAGGAACGCCGCATTGCCCTGCTCGTTGGATAGCGTGAGGTCGAGTGCGCCCAGCACCATCGGGTGATCCAGCCGCAGCAGCGGCAGTTCTTCGCGCGCCAGTGCCACCTCACGGGCCATCGTGACGGCCTGCGGACCTTCGGCGAAGCCGGGCAGCGCATCGGTGGACAGGTATTGCGGATCGAGCAGCAGCACCTTGCCGCCCAGTTCCTCGGCGTGAATGCCGAAGCGCTCGAGCAGACTCTGGATGAAGGCGTCGCGGCTCGGATCGTTGTCTTCGCGCGTGAACGCCTGCGCCAGTTCGTCAGCATGCAGGTCGCGGCTGGCAGCGAGTTCCAGCAGGTGATCGCGGCCATCGCGGATCAACTCCGCCATTTCCTCGTGGGCGCCGCGCGTTTCCGCCAGCAACACCTCGAGTTCCTGGTCGCGATTGTCATCGCCGCGCGCGTGCTCGCTGGCGAGACGGGCAAGCGAATCGCCAAAGCGGCGCAGGAGCTCGCGGCCATCGGCCGGGCTGGTGCGGAACGCATCCACGCCCTCGTCGTACCAGCGGGCCAGCACATGTTGTGCGCTGTCGGCGACGGCGAGCACGTGGATGCTGATGTCGTGCTTCTGTCCGATGCGATCGAGGCGGCCGATGCGTTGTTCCAGCAGGTCCGGATCCAGCGGCAGATCCCACAGCACCAGGCGATGGGCGAACTGGAAGTTGCGACCCTCCGAACCAATCTCCGAGCACAGCAGCAGGCGCGCACCGTCGGGTTGCGCGAAATACGCCGCGTTGCGATCGCGCTGCACGATGCCCAGGCCTTCGTGGAAGCGGGCCAGGCCCACGCCACTCCTGGTGCGCAGCGCTTCTTCCAGCGCAAGCACCTTGGCCTGGCTGCGGCAGATCAGCAGGAACTTGTCCTGCGGATGCGCTTCAAGCAGCGTGACCAGGGCATCGATGCGCGGATCGTTGCTGTAGTCGATCTCGATGACCGGCGAGGGTTGCTGGATGTCGGCGTGGAATTCGCCGAGCAAGGCCTGGCGCGCGTCGTCGCTCAGCGTGTCCTTGTCGATCAGGTGCCACACCGGTGCACGCTTGGGAAAGCCGCCGATGCTGGCGCGGCGATTGCGGAACATCGCACGGCCGGTGCCGTGGCGGTCGATCAGCGCAGCGAGGATCTCGCGCGCATGCTCCGGCTTGGTCGCGTCGGCCAGGCGTGCCTGCAAGGCCTCGTCGCCCGCAAAGGTTTCGCGCAGCGCAGCCAGCTGTGTTTCATCCAGCGCTTTGCCGTCTAGAAGACGGTCGGCGACTTTCGACAGGCTGTGGAACTTGTCCGACTCGGACAGATAGACGTCCAGATCGTGATAGCGCTGCGGATCGAGCAGGCGCAGGCGGGCAAAATGGCCGCTGCGGCCCAGCTGTTCCGGCGTGGCGGTGAGCAGGATCACGCCCGGCGTGGCGGCGGCGAGTTGGTCCACCAGGGTGTAGCGCGGGCTGGCGGCTTCCGGCGACCAGGCCAGGTGATGGGCCTCGTCCACCACCAGCAGGTCCCAGCGGGCTTCCAGCAACTGCTGGGCGCGCTTGGGCGACTGTTCCAAAAAGCTGAAGTCGGCGATGACGAGTTGTTCGTCATCGAAGGGATTTGACGTGTCGCCACCCTGTTCGAGCGATTCGCAACGCTCTTCGTCGTAAATGGCAAAGCTCAAGTTGAAGCGGCGCAGCAGTTCCACGAACCACTGATAGACCAAAGTGTCCGGCAGCAGGATCAGCACGCGGCCGGCGCGCCCGGTGGCCAGCTGGCGGGCAATAATCATGCCCGCTTCGATGGTCTTGCCCAGGCCTACCTCGTCTGCGAGCAGGACGCGGGGAGGGCGGCGCGCGGAGGCAATGCCCGCCACGCGCAATTGATGCGGCACCAGCCCGATGCGCGAGGCGCCCAGGCCCCATGCCGGCGAGCGGCGCGCCTCGGCACGGCGCTTGAGGCCTTCCAGGCGCAGTTCAAAATGGGCTACGGGGTCGGTACGGCCACCGATCAATCGGTCATCGGCCTGGCTGACGCTTTGTTCGTCGTCAAGCTGGCCTTCCTCCAGCTCACGGCCTTCGCCGCGATAGACCAGCAGGTCTTCACGTATTTCCACCCGTTCAACCAGAAAGGCGAGGCCCTTGCCGGCCACGCGCTGGCCGGGGCGGAATTCCGCGCGCACCAGCGGCGCCGAGTCGACCGCGTAAGGGCGCAGCACTCCCGCCTTGGCGAACAATACCTGCACCCCACGCCCTTCGACGCGCAGCACGGTGCCGAGGCCGAGCTCAGGCTCGGCGGTGGAGATCCAACGTTGACCGGGAACAAACATCAGGGGGAGAGGCCTGCCAGTTGCAAGGACCGCCGATTATCCGCCCATGGCCTGTGGATGCCTAGCGAAAGCCGCAGACCCGGCAGCTTTTCGTCACCCCGGTAAACGCAGGCCCCAGGTGCGTGTACGCCGCGGCCATGGTTGAGGCCATGGCGGGGGCGAATGTGTCCCGCGTCACTTTGGCTTTCTTGACTGGGGCCTGGGGGGCCTGAGTGCCTTCAAATCCCGGCGTGATGGCCATCACCGTTGGCAGTGGGAGTTCCGCCACTTGTCGGAAAATTCCATCCTCTTGTCGGACAAGGATGGCCCTGGATGGTTGGCAGGCCCCAGATTAAAGGCCGGGGAACCAGGGGGATTTCATGGCAGTCATGTCGCGTAAGCGTGCCAGCTCGGCGTCCGAGGCGCCGAAGGCGATCGTCGTCCACGGACGGCGGCCGGTCCGCGCACCGCGTGGGCATCGCGGTTTCACCATCATCGAGTTGATGGTCGTCGTGTCAGTGGCAGTCGTGCTGACGGCCGTCGCCGTGCCCAGCTTCAAGGTGATCATCCTGGGCAACAAGCTGACCACCACGGCCAATGATGTCATCGCCGCCATCAACGCCGCGCGCAGCGAGGCCGTGAAACTCAACACCAATACGCAGCTTTGCAGCGATTCGTCGGCAAACAACACCACCGACACGCTGGGCGCTGCCTGCACCACGGCGGGAACGGGCGCCGTCGTCGCGCTGGTCGGCACCACCACGCCGACGGTGCGCGGCGTCATTGGCGGCATCACCGCCCCGATCAAGTTGAACGGCAACATGACCGCGCTGCGCTTCGGCGGTGTGGGCCTGGCCTACACAGTCGGCAGCACGGCGCCTTATACGGGCACGGTTGCCGATATCTGCACCAGCACGCTCACGGCCAACAACCATCGCATCATCACGATGACGACGGGGTCGGCGCTTTCCACTACCACCACCACTTCGGCGACATGCCCGTGAAGACTCACTTTCCGCTCTCCCGGATGGGCGGTCGCGCGGGCAGGGCGCGACGCCAGGCTACTTCCCAACGACAGGCCGGCGTCGGCCTCATCGAGGTGCTGGTGGCCGTGCTGGTGCTTTCGATCGGCTTCCTCGGCATCGCGGCGTTGCAGGCGATGTCGTTGTCCACCAACAACAGCTCCATGGCCCGCAACATGGCCACGATCTCCACGTTCTCGATCATGGATGCCATGCGCGCGGACAAGACCCAGGCCGAAGCGCTCGCCTATAACGGCACCGTCACGGGCGATGCCTGTCCCACCGATACCAGCACGCTTGCCGGGTCGCAGTTGGCCACCTGGTGTGCGCAGTTGTCGAGCCAGTTGGGGGCCGTGAAGACCACCAGCGGCACGATCACGTGCGACGGCACCGGCAATTGCACGGTGACCGTGCAGTTCGACGATAGCCGCGCTGGCCTGGGCGGCACCAACGCTCAGCAAATCACGACCACGGGCATGCTATGAACAACGGCACGATCAATCGCCGCGGCGTCGCTCGTCGCAAGTCATCCGGCTTCACGCTGGTCGAGCTGATGGTGTCCATGCTGCTCGGCCTGGTGGTCATCGCCGGCGTCAGCAGCGTGTTCCTGTCCAACCAGAACGTCTATCGCGCCAACCAGTCGTTGAACGACGTGCAGGACGGCTCGCGCGTGGCGTTCGAAATGCTCGCGCGCAACATTCGCGAAGCAGGCCTTACCGGTTGCGACAACAGCGGCCGCATCGCCAATATCGTCAACAACAGCGCTACCACCTGGTGGGCGAATTGGAATTCCGTGCTGGTCGGCTACGACAGCACGACTGCCGATCCCAACGTTGCGGTAGGTACCGGTGTGGGCCAGCGCGTGGCTGGCAACGACTCGATCACGGTGCTGGGCGGTGGCGACGCGCCGCTGACGCTTGCCAGCGACAGCGAGCCGGCCGGCAGCATGAAGATCAATGAAACCACCTCGAACCTGGCGACAGGCGATGTGGTGATGGTGTGCGATCCCGACCACAGCGTGATGATGCAGATCTCCGCTTACAGTAATGGTTCGTTCTCGCACACCACCGCGGGTACGCCGGGCAACTGCTCCGGTGGCCTGGGTTATCCGGCGGTGTGCACGGCGAGCGGCAACACCTACCAGTACGGCCCGAACGCGCTGCTGGCGAAAGTGCAGGCCAATGACTGGTACATCGGCAACTACCAGAACGCCGATGGCACCACCGGCACTTCGCTGTACCGCCTGACATTGAACAACGTCGCCGGCGTGCCCACGGCGCAGGCGCAGGAGATGGTGCGCGACGTCACCAAGATGACGATCGCCTACCACCAGCAGGGCAATACCTCTTTTGTCCCAGCCACCACCGTGGCCGCCAACTGGGGCCAGGTGGATGCCGTGCAGGTCACGCTGACCCTGCAGGGTTCGAACAAGCGCGCGGGCATCAACTACCAGCCCATCACGCGCACCTTCGTGTCCACCTCCACAGTGCGCAACCGGGTGAACTGACATGACGCACGCACGTCTCTCGCATTCTTCGACACGCCAGCCGCTGCCGTCGCGCGGTGGCTCGGCGCCCCGGCGGCAGCGTGGCATCGCGCTGGTGGTGGCGCTGATCCTGCTGGTGGTGATCACGCTGGTCGGCATGGCCGCGGTGCGCGGCACGATCATGCAGCAGCGCATGACGGCCAACGAGTACGACCGTGAAATCGGTTTCCAGAACGCCGAGGCGGCCATGCGTGCCGCCGCCGCGCTGGTGGCAGCCAATCCGGGGCTGATCGCGCGCAACTGCCAGGCGGGTGGCGTGGTCTGCCAGTCCAACCCGTTCGAAGACAGCAACCTGCCGAGCGGCGGCATTCATGCGGTGGCGACCGGCACGTCGGCGGGGCAGTTCACGGTGAGCGGAAACTCGTCGGGACAGCCGCAGTACGTGATCGAAAACATGGGCAACTGGTACGACCCCAACACCAGCACGGGTTACAACCAGAGCGCCAACTCCGCGCAGTACGGCGCGCAGGGCACGTCGACCACGGCGGTGTACTACCGCGTCACTGCGCGCAGTGCAGACCCCAGCAGCACGACCACCAGCGATCGCGCGGTGGTGGTGCTGCAAACCATGCTCAAGCAGAACTGATTTACCGGCGTTCACAGCGGCATGGGCGTCCCCATGCGTAGCCATTCGAGATTGGAAGAGTCATGAATATCGTATCCCGTCTGTGCAGAACGGCTGGGCGCACCCTTGGGCGAATGCTTTCGCTTGGCGTCGCGGTCTGGATGATCGGCGCCGTATCGGCGCCCGCGGAGGCTGCATCCGGCGTCTCCGTATCGCAGCAACCGCTGATCGTGCAGCCTGCCTTGGCGCCCAATGTCACGCTGATGCTCGATGACTCGGGCTCGATGGCGTGGGATTTCATGCCCGATGCCAGCTACCTGACGGGCGCGACTAAAGTCAGCTACGACAGAGCCGGCGACACGTATTGGACGGTCAGTATCGACTCTTTGCGCAACGCCGCGAACAACGGTACGTACTACAACCCCACGGTGACGTACTCGCCACCGCCGCAGGCTGCACCGGATAGCAAGGGCAATACGCAGTACTACACCAAGTCGCCGGGTATCGGGACGGCGTTCGCCGATGGCTTCACCGACCAGCAGGCCGCGGACGAAGTTGACGTGACGACGTATACGTCACACCTGCTTTGCGACTACAACAACTTCAACTTGACCACGTCGGGCAATAACGCCTGTCCTTCGGCGTTGTACAGCGCGTTCCCTTACTTCACCTCGTTCACCGACAGTTACTACAACGCGAGCCTCGTGTGCTCGTCGGGTACGTTGCAGAACTCGGGTAGCCACAGTGGCATGTGCAAGACTGGTTCGGGCAGCAGCGCGACCTATAGCAATCCGACACCGACCTGTAACAGCGGCGACACGTACAACACCACCAAGGCCCAGTGCGACCAAATCACAACGACCTCGACCCCGAGCTCGAGCACGGCCAATCTGTTCACCTATACGACGACCAACGCCGACGGCACGTATGCCCAGCACTACGTTGGCAAGAGCTCCAGTGATTGCGCCTACGCACCGTCCAATACCTGCACCTACGACTCGACGGTGGCGCAGAACGTCGCCAACTGGTTCTCTTACTACCGCACGCGCATCCTGATGGCCAAGAGTGGCCTGATGACGGCGTTCACCGGCATCGATCCCACGTTCCGCATCGGCTTTGGTTCGATCGACGGCAACAACAACACCAATCTGCCGTCGTCGCAGCGATTCAGCGTTTCGAGCGCGCAGACCATTTCCGAAGTGCAGCCGTTCGGTGACGGTACCAGCTCGACGCAGAAGGCCAACTTCTGGGCATGGATTTCGGGCGTGAAGGCCAACAACGGCACGCCGCTGCGTCAAGCATTGGATACCGTGGGCCAGTACTACGAGAAAAACCAGCCCTGGCAGACTGACACCACCAGCACCGCTAGCGATGCTGAAATGCTGGCCTGCCGTTTGTCTTACACCATTCTCACGACGGACGGTTTCTGGAACGACAGCGTGTCGCCCGGCGAATATGACGGCGCCACGGGTACCACGGTGACTGGCCCCAACAACCAGACCTATACCTATAAGCCGACGGCGCCGTATACCGATTCCACGGTGGTGAAGAACGGCAAGATCCCGTCGTATCCCAATACGCTCGCCGACGTGGCGATGAAGTACTGGGAAACTGACCTGATGGGCGGCGCCACGGGGACCAAGGGCACGACGACCGGCCAGTCGGTGATCGCCAACGAAGTGCCGACCAGTACCGAAGACCCGGCATTCTGGCAGCACATGACCACCTTCACGCTGGGCCTGGGCTTTACGCCCTCGGGCATCAGCCCGTCGGGCACCACCATCGACCAGATCTTCGGCTGGGCCAACGGCGGTTCGGCCATCAGCAATTTCAGCTGGCCACAGCCGGCGTCAAACTCGATCAACAACATCGCCGACCTGGCGCACGCCGCGGTCAACGGCCATGGTGGCTTCTATTCGGCCACCTCGCCGACGAGCTTTACCAACGGCCTGGTGAGCGCGCTGAACCGCGCCGCGCAGCGCACGGGTACTGGCGCCAGCTTGTCCGCCAACTCCACGCAGCTCACCTCCGGCACCGTGGCCTACCAGGCCAACTACACCACGGTGAAGTGGACGGGCGAACTGAAGGCGCTGTCGATCGACCCCACGTCAGGCGCCATCTCCACCACGTCGAAGTGGAATGCCTCGACGCAGCTGCCAGCCTTCGGCAGTCGCTCGATCTACACCTATAACCCCACGAGCAACGCGATGGTCGCCTTCAGCGATCCGTCGGCGTTGTCGTCGGCGGAGCAGAGTGCGCTTGGCAGCGCCGCCGCGGACCAGCAGTCCGTGATCAACTATCTGCGTGGCGATTCGAGCAACGAACAGCCCAAGACCGGTGCCACCTACCGCCAACGCAGCACGCCGCTGGGCGACATCGTCAATTCGCAGCCGGTGTACTCCGGTGCGCCCAACGCGAACCAGTTCGTGGGTGCCACCTTCACCGGTTCGGACAGCTACGCCGCCTATGCCGCGACTAACAAGACCCGCACGGCGCTGATCTGGGTCGCGGCCAACGACGGCATGCTGCATGCGTTTGACGCCGGCACCGGCACCGAATCGTTTGCCTACATTCCCGCTGCAGTCATCACCAGCAATCTGAAGTCGCTGTCTGATCCTACCTATGGCCAGACCGGCACGATTCTTCCCCACCAGTTCTTCAACGATGGCCAGCTGACCATCGCCGACGCGTACTGGGGCAGTGCGTGGCACACGGTGCTGGTGGGTACCACCGGTCGCGGCCTGGCCAAGGCGGTCTACGCGTTCGATATCACCACGCCGAGCAGCCCGAAGTTTCTGTGGGAGCGTTCCGCTGGCGACAGCGTGGACACCAACAGCAAGTACATCGGCCAGATGACGAGTCAGCCGATCATCGCGCAGACCTCATCCAACCCGGGTGACACGACGGCGACCAGCCAGTGGTCGGTGCTGATCGGCAATGGCTACAACAGCGTGGCCGGCACGTCTGCGCTGCTGCAGTTCAACCTGCAGACGGGTGCGCTGACGGTGCACACCACCACCGACACCAGCACCAGCAACGGCCTCGCCGGACCCGCGGTGTGGCTGAACGCCCCGGCCAACGGCGTGAGCACGACGGCGTATGCCGGCGATCTCGACGGCAACGTGTGGTCGTTCGTGCTCAACAACGGCTCGCTTGCGAAGGACGCCACGCCGTCCAGCGCGGGTACGCTGCTGTTCACCGCCAAGGATGCCGGCAGCAAGGCGCAGCCGATCACGGCTGGCTTGCTGGCGGGCAGGGATCCGGGCAGCAGCAATCTGTGGCTGTTCTTCGGCACCGGCCAGTACCTGGACTCGCCTGACCTGAAGGACAAGTCCGTGCAGACCTGGTACGGCATCATCGTGCAGACGGCCAATACGTCGCTGCCTGCCCTGAGCGGTGGACGCAGTGCGCTCAAGCAGCGCGCGATCATTGCCGAGACCTCGGGCAACAGCACGGCGACCCCGCCGGTCCTGCCAGCGCGCGCGGTGACGGCGGCGCCGGCGAACCCGGACATGGGCAGCGTCTCCGGCTGGTACATGGATCTGGAGCAGCCCAATACGGACAGCAACGGCAACACTACGTACACCGCGCAGGGCGAGCGCATGGTCACGCCCAACCAGTTCCAGGGCGCCCTGCTGCTGGGCACCACGCGCATCCCGATAGCGAGCGACCCGTGCGACCCCTCGGGTCAGGGCTGGATCATGGCGGTCGATCCCTTCACCGGCACGAATCCGTCGTCGAACTTCTTCGACCTCAATGGTGACGGTGCGATCAACTCGTCCGACACCGTGACCGTCAACGGCAAGACCTATCCGGCGGCAGGCGTGGGCTTCTCGTCGCTGCCCAACAACCCGATCTTCGTGGGCGGCACGATGCTGGTCAGCTTCGACAACGGCACCAACAGCAGCATCGGTACGTCCGGTTCCACGGGTGCGCTGCGTCGCGTGTCCTGGCGCGAACTGATCAAACAGTGAGGATGAAACCCATGAAGCGCCTTATCGCCCAAACACCCGCGCCGATATTCAAGCGCCATCGCGTGCAGGGCCGTCGTGGCCTCAGGCAGGCGGGTGTGACTCTGCTCGAACTGCTGATCGTGGTGGCGATCGTGGCCATTCTCAGCGCGATCGCGCTGCCGAGTTATACGCGGTATATCACCAAGACCAACCGCGCCGCCGCTGCAGCCTGCCTGGCCACCGACGCCAATTACATGGAGCGGTTCTATACCAGCAACCTGCGTTACGACCAGGACACCACCAAGACCCCCATGACGTTGCCGACGCCCGACTGTGCCAGCACGGCGCAGACCGGCAACAACTACAGCTACGCGGTGAGCAACTTGACGGCGACGACCTATACGCTGACGGCCACGCCGATCAACGCCCAGCTCAAGCGCGACACGATGTGCGGAACGTTGACCCTGGATCAGACCGGCACGCGCACCGATTCCGGTTCCGGCGCCGTGGCCGACTGCTGGCAATAAGTTCGCGTTTCTGATGATCGATGAAAAAGCCCCGCCATCGCGGGGCTTTTTTTTGTGGGCCTTGTGACGTCAGCTCTCAGCCCACTGCCTGAGCAGGTTGTGATACACGCCAGTCAGTTGCAGCAGCGCCTGCGGATCGGCGTTGCTGCGTGTGAGTGCCTGGATCGAGGCATCCAATTCAAACAGCAGGCGGCGTTTGCCATCGTCGCGGATCAGGCTCTGCACCCAGAAGAACGCGGCGATGCGTGCGCCGCGCGTAACGGGTGCCACTCGGTGCAGGCTGCTGGATGGGTAGATGATGATGTCGCCGGCGGGCAGCTTTACTTCGTGCTCGCCGTAGGTGTCGCTGATGATCAGCTCTCCGCCGTCGTATTCCTCCGGTTCGGCCAGGAACAGCGTGCAGGAGATATCGCTGCGCAGCTGTTCGCCGCCAGCCAGGGACATCACCGCGCCATCGACATGGAAGCCGTATTGTCCGCCGCCTTCATAGCGGTTGAAGCGTGGCGGCAGCGTGCGTAGCGGCAGTGTGGCAGCGTGATAGAGCGGGTGTCGCGCCAGTGCATCGAGCACGGTGCGTGCCAGTTCGGCGCGTAGTGGCGAAGCATCCGGAAGTTGCAGGTTGCGTTTCACCTGCGCGCCTTGTGGACCGACGGTCTCGCGCCCGTCGGTCCACGTGGCCTGATCGAGCGCCTGCCGGATGGTACGCAGCTGCGCCTGGTCGAGGATCTCCGGGATATGCAACAGCATGGGGTGCCTCGACATGAGAAAGTGGCGTGACCGCCCCGACTGCCATCGGAACGGCCACGTTGCGCTCGATCAGCAATGTTTGATCAGAACCGGATATTGGCCGTCAGCATCGCCGAGCGCGGGGTGCCTGGCGTGTAACGGTAGCCGCTCTTGTTGACCGCCGCGACATAGTCCTTGTCGAACAAGTTGTACAGGTTGAGGCGCAGGTCGAAGTGCTTGTTGATCGGGTACGAGGCCATCGCGTCGAACACCCAATAGGCTTCCGTGTACGCCGGCGTGCCGATCGCACTGTCGGTACCGCGCTGCATCTGTCCGTTGTAGCGCGCGCCACCACCGATGGTGAGACCAAACGGCAGCAGGTAGCTGGTCCAGCTGGTGAAGGCCTTCTTCGGCGTGTAAGCCAGGTCGGACGAACCATCGGCTGCCACGGAGGAGCCGCTGAGCACGCTGGCATTCATGGTGGTAAAGCCGGCGGTCACCGCCCAGTTCTCGGTGATCTTGCCCACCGCGCTCAGCTCCACGCCTTGCACGCGCTTCTTGCCGATCTGGTAGTAGAGCAGGGTGACCGGATCCTGCACGAGGTCGTTGCTTACCGTGGTCTGGTACAGCGCGCCGGTGAGCAGGATCTTTTCATCGAGCAGCTCCCACTTCGTGCCCACTTCGTACGTACGGGCGCGTTCCGGCTGCAGGTTCGGATTGTCCAGGCTGTTGGTGGAGCTGCTGAAGGTCAGCGTATTGCCGCCGGGCGGCTCGGCCGACACGGCGTAATTCAAATAGATCGAACCGTTGGGCGCCGGCTTGTACAGCACGCCAAGCTTCCAGTTCCACAGGTTGTCGCCCGCCGTGGTGGTCAGGCCCTGCACGACCGCGCCCGTGGGCAGCGTGCCGCAGGTCGGGCCATTCTTCGCGCCGCACGCGACCATGCTGGAGTAGTCGGTGTTGTAGTGGTCCATGCGCACACCGGTATTGACCTGCCAGTGCTCGTTGAACTTCAGCGTGTCGAACACATAAGCGGAGGCGGTGTCGGTCTGGCCATCCGTATAGGCGCCGTTCTGGCCGTAGATCAGGCCCTTCACGTCCCAGTTCGGGTCGTAAAGATTGGCTGCCGGCCAGGTCGTGCCGTTGAGTGGGACGATGCCGACGGTGGTGGCTTTTTCCTGCGTCAGCTCGATGCCGGTGCTGAGATTGTGCGTGATCGCGCCGGTCTGGAAATTCCAGGTGAGGTTGGCCTGGTCGGTGATGATGCGGTTGGACTGATGCTTGAACGTCGGGTTGCTGCGCGCGATGGTCCAGGTGGACGGATCGTTCGGATTGGGCGTGAGCAGGTTGGCTGCCGTACCCATGAACGAGGTCAGCAGATAGTCCTCCGCGGTGCGTCCCCAGCGGAAGGTGTTGTGGAACACCATCTGGTCGTTGATGTCGTGCTCGATGCGCGCGGTGAACATGTCGGCTTCGACGTGGTCATGGTCAGCCGTGGTGCCGTAGAAGTTGGACGAATCCACTTCCGGCGCGTTGGTCAGGAACGGGCGCTTCGGATCCGGGCTGGAATAGCCGGGCAGGCCGATGGTGGGCACGCCGCCATCGGGCACGTTGTTCTGCTTGATATGCATGTAGTCGAGATACACGCGCGTGGCCGTGCCCAGGCCGAACGCGAAACTCGGCGCGACGCCCCAGCGGTTGTTCTCCACCTTGTCGCGGCCCGGCACGCCAAAGTCCTGGCCCATCACGTTGAGGCGAAAGGCCGAGGTGGTGCTGACCACCTGGTTCCAGTCGACGGTGGCGCGGCGCTGGTCGGCGCTGCCATAGGCCACGGTCGCGCTCACGCCGTTGCCGAGCTCCGGCTGCTTGCTGACCATGTTGATCGCGCCGGTGGGTGCGGTGCGGCCGTTGTCGGTGCTCGCCGGCCCCTTGATCACTTCCACCGACTCGGTGTTGAAGATGTCGCGCGAGATGGTGCCCAGGTCGCGCACGCCGTCGACGAAAATGCTGCCCGAGGTATCGAAGCCGCGCATATAGATCGCATCACCGGTGGAGGTGGTGCCGTTCTCGCCGACGTAGAACGTGCCCACGCCCGGGGTGTTGCGCAGTGCTTCGGTCAGCGTGGTGGCGCCCTGTTGGAGGAACAGGTCCTTGCTGATCACAGTGACCGTCTGGGTGGTATCGAGGATCGGCTGCGTGTACTTGGACGAGGAAAGGTTGTCGACCTTGTAGTCGCTGACGGCCGAAGCTTCCACCGACACGCCGGCCAGGTTCTTCGGCGAGCTCGCCGAAGCGGCAGGCGAGGTGGTGGTGCTGTTCGTGGTGGTATTGGCGACATCCACCGGCGCGTCGGCAGCCAGTGCAGGATGTGTCATCGCCAGGCCGGTCATGAGGGTGGCCGTGGCAACGCTCAGCGCGTTGCGGGTTACGGGGTGCTTGCGGCTCGTAATGTGGGCCATGGGTAGCTCGTCGAATTCAATGGGGGCGATCAGCCGAAGCTGACCGGGGTGTATCGACGAGTAGCGGCGGCGGGCGTCGATGGCGGCATAAGTCGGAAAAACTGGGGTTGGGGAACCTCATTGCCTGATCGGGTGGTCCATCACCTGCAAGAACCCGCCGGCAAATATTTCGTAAATGTTATTGGCAATGAGAATGAGTTGCAATTAATCGCAAGAATTTGCTGGTCGCGGCGAGTCAGACCAAGGTGGCAGGGAGCGGGAGACCGGGTTTGGCGTACGCTTTCCCCCTGTTGGTGAGGAGTCGAGCGATGCGGATATTGGTGATTGGCGCGGGAGCCACTGGCGGCTATTTCGGCGGGCGCCTACTGGAGAGCGGGCAGGACGTGACGTTCCTGGTGCGCGAGAAGCGCGCGGCGCAGCTGGCCGAGCACGGCTTGGTGATACGCAGCAGCTTTGGTGATGTCAGCCTGCCCAATCCGGCGACGGTGCAAGCCGGCGCGCTGCGCGAGCCGTACGATCTGATCCTGCTGAGCTGCAAGGCCTATCACTTGCCGCAGGTGATCGACGATATGGATCCGGCGGTGGGGCCGCAGACCGCGATTCTGCCGGTCCTCAACGGCATGCGGCATCTGGACCTGCTGGATGCGCGTTTTGGCGCGCAGCGGGTGCTGGGTGGCCAGTGCGTGATCGCGGCAACGCTCGATGCCGAAGGCAAGGTCCGTCATCTCAACCAGTCGCACAGCGTGACCTTCGGCGAACGCGACGGTTCACGTTCGGAGCGTGTCGAACGCATCCTTGCCTCGATGTCCAAGGCCAAATTCGAACCGCGCCTGAGCACCACCATCCTGCAGGACATGTGGGACAAATGGGTGTTTCTTGCTTCGCTTGCGGGCATCACCTGCCTGATGCGCGCGCCGGTGGGCGACATCATGGCGGCGTCCGGTGGTGAGCAGGCGATCCTGCAATTGCTGGAAGACTGCCGCAGCGTGGCCGAGCACAACGGGCGTGCGCCGGGCGACGCGGTGATGGCGCGTGCGCGTGGCGTGCTCACCGAGAAGGGCTCCGCCCTTAGTGCCTCGATGATGCGCGACCTGGAGCAGGGCGGGGCGATCGAGGCGGATCATATCGTGGGTGATTTGTTGGCGCGTTCGGATGCGAAGGCGGATGCGTCGCCGATGCTGCGGACGGCGTATGCGCATCTGAAGGCGTATGAGGCGCGGCGCGCGCGGGGCAGGTAAAGCTGCCGTCGCCTCTCCCCTGTGGGAGCGCACCCTGTGCGCGACGGCCGCATGCAACGGTATCGCTCGAAGTTGCGGTCGCGCACGAGTGCGCTCCTACAGCGGGCGGGGCGCCGGCAGATCGGCAGTCGATGTAGGAGCGCACTTGTGCGCGACAACCCCACGTGCCGATATCGGCGTGGCGCTGCGTCGCGCACAGGGTGCGCTCCCACCGGTGCTGTTTTTTGGTCATTTGAAATAGACGTCCAAAAGAAAAAAGGGCGCTGCATGATGCAGCGCCCTTTCTTGTTGCCGATGCCGAAGCGTCAGCGGTGAAGGCTTACCAGATCTTCACCTGCTTCTCGCCCGAACGCACCATGGTGTCGCCCGGCTTGCACTGGTAAGCCGTAGCGAAGGCTTCCATGTTGGACGGAGCGCCCATCGCGCGCAGCGAGGCCGGTGCATGCGGATCGGTGTTGAGACGGAGCAGGGCTTCCTTCTCACGCACGCTGCCGCGCCACACGCGAGCCCAGTTCAGGAAGAAGCGCTGGTCTTCGGTGTAACCGTCGATCTTCGCGGCGGCTTCCTGCGGGTTCTTCTTCAGCGCTTCCTGCAGGGCGTCGTACGCCACGTTCAGGCCGCCCAGGTCGGCGATGTTCTCGCCGAGGGTCAGCTGGCCGTTGACGTGCACATCCGGCTTGTCCTTGATCGGCGCGTAGTCGTTGAACTGCGCGACGAGCTTGGCGGTGCGGGCTTCGAACTTGTCCTTGTCTTCCTTGGTCCACCAGTTGGCGTTGTTGCCTTCGCCGTCGAACTGGCTGCCTTCGTCGTCGAAGCCATGGCTGGCTTCATGGCCGATCACGGCGCCGATACCGCCGTAGTTGATCGCGTCGTCGCCGTTGGCATAGAAGAACGGCGGCTGCAGGATCGCGGCCGGGAAGTTGATGGTGTTGTCGGTCGGGTTGTAATAAGCGTTGACCGTCTGCGGGGTCATGCCCCAATCCTTGCGGTCGGTCGGCTTGCCGATCTTGTTGAGGTCGTACTGGTAGTTGAACTTGGCGGCGGCCATCACGTTGCCGTAGTAGTCGCCCTGCTTCACGTCCAGGCCCGACCAGTCACGCCACTTGTCCGGGTAACCGATCTTGGGCAGGAAGGTGTTCCACTTGGCGACGGCCTTTTCCTTCGTCTCGGCGCTCATCCAGTCGAGGTTCTCGATGCGTGCCTTCAGTGCATTGCGCACGTTGGTCACCAGTTCCTCGGCGCGCTGCTTGGCTTCCGGCGTGAACACCTTGGCCACGTACAGCTGGCCCAGTGCTTCACCCATCGACTCGTTCACGCCGCCGAGCACGCGCTTCCAGCGCGGCTTCTGTTCCGGCTGGCCGGAGAGCGTCTTGCCGTAGAAGTCGAAGCGGGCGTCCTGGAAGGCCTTGCTGAGCAACGGCGAGGCATCGTCGATGGTGTGGAAGCGCAGGTAGGCCTGCCACTGGTCGGCCGGCGTGCTGGCCAGCATCTTGTCGAACTGGGCGAAGAACTTCGGCTGCGACAGCGAGAAGCCCTTGTCGACGGCTACGCCCTGAGCCTTGAAGAAATCTTCCCAGCTGAAGTGCGGGGTGATCTTGTCCGCTTCCTTCAGGGTGACGAAGTGGTACTGGTTTTCCGGGGTGCGCAGTTCCACCGGCGCCAGCGAGGCGGCGGCCAGCTGCGTTTCGAACGCGAGCACCTGGGCGGCCTGCTTCTTCGCGTCGGCTTCGGCCACGCCGGTCAGTTCCAGCATCTTGACGATGTGGTCGACGTAGGCGTCGCGGATTTCCTTGTACTTCGCGTCGGTGTAGTAGTCCTTGGTCGGCAGACCCAGGCCAGCCTGCTGGGTGAAGCCGATCTGCATCTTGGCGTCCTTGAAGTCCGCGCCGGAGCCGAACTGGAACACCTGCATGTCACCCGTGGTGAAGTTCTGGGTGAGGTAGTTGGCCACGTCCTTGCCGGACTTCAGGGCGGCGATGGCGTCGAGCTTGGGCTTGATCGGGTCGAAGCCAGCCTTTTCGATGGCGTCGTCGTCCATGCCCGAGGCGTACAGGTAGCCGATCTTCTGCTCGATCGAGCCAGCCTGCGCGCTGGCGGCGCCCTTGGCGGCGTCGTCGACGATCTGGTGCTGGGTGTTGAGGCTGTCCTCGGCCAGCTTGTCGAACGCGCCCCAACGGCTGCGGTCGTTCGGGATCGGGTTGGCGGCCACCCACTTGCTGTTGACGAAACCGTTGAAGTCCTGGCAGGCCTGGATGTTGGTGTCCAGGTCGGCGATGTCGAACACGCTCTTGGGCGCGGCGGCTGCCATGGCAGCGGTGCTGGCGGCGGCAGGCGCGGTGCTGCTGGCGGCCGGTGCCTTTTCGGCATCGTCGTGCTTGCCGCAGGCGCTGAGCGACAGCGCCAGGCTTACGGCGAGCGCAATGGGCTTCATATACGGTTTGGTCATGGAATTCCCTCTGTAAGTCGTTGGCAGCGCGGGGCGGCCGATGGTGGCAAGCGTCGCGTATAGCCTTTGGCTCCGGTCTTCGTCGTCGGAAAACAGGCTCCAAGGGCTACCCGGACGGTATCTCTGACTTTTCAGGCTAGGCCGCAAGTCACGGGCCAGACAGTGTCAAAGGTCAGGGGGTTGGGGTGCAAGCCGGGGGTGAGATTGGGTTGGGAGGGGGCAAGTGTCGTGGCGGCTGAGGGCGGTGCCCGCCCGTGCCGGGTGTCGCTTCAACGAAGCCGTCATCCCGGCGCAGGCCGGGATCCAGTAGCGGTGCGCCCGATTGCCGCGATGCCGCGACCGGGCCGCCTACGCGACGGGCGTTTCGATCGGCTGCCGCCGCTCGAGTCACTTTTCTCTTGCTCGCCCAAGAGATCCCACGGGACTAGCTTCGCGTCGAAAGTAACCCCAAGAGAATGGCCTGAAGAGCTGGCAGCGTTACGTTGAGATAAGCCCGAGCGCTTGAGGCATGTTGTTGCTTGGCAACCTCCGCCGCTACATAGCAGGTAGTTCAAAGCGCTGCGCAACGCGCCATCGCGCTGAGGACTTAAAGCGGAGCCACGCTGCGCTTCGGCTTTAGCCGCCACTCTGGCGTGTCCGTCCCCTTGTAGGAGCGCACCTTGTGCGCGATCGCGGCGCTGGGTGTACCGCTCCGTTGGCTGGTCGCGTGCAGGGGGGGGTGGTTCACGTTTTTCCTCACGATGGCCATCGCCTGGCCGCTGTTCCGTGGGCATCGTCACAACGGCGCAATCGCATGAAAATACGACGCCTGCTGTTATTCGCCTGTCACTTCGCAAGCCTATGGTCCGTGGCATCCGCGCTTGAGGGGAAGCGCATCACCGCGACTGTAGGGAGCCCTCCATGCGAAACAACCTCGCTGTTTGCATTGCCGCGTGCGTTCTTAGTCTTTCCGCTGTTTCCCTCGCTCAACTTCCCGTGCATGCCGAAGCGTTCGCCGATGCGAGCCTGCATCATGGCGGTGGCGACAAGGACGTCCATACGTCCACACCGATCAAGCATCTGGTGGTGATCTTCCAGGAGAACGTTTCCTTCGATCACTACTTCGGGACGTACCCGTACGCCGCCAACGGCAAGGGTGAGCCGACGTTTTATGCGCGCCCGTTCACGCCGCACGTGAACGGCTATGACAACAAGCTGCTCACGCATAACCCGAACCAGGCGAACAGCGCCAATGGCACCGGTGCGATCAATCCGTTCCGCCTGTCGCGCGCCCAGGCCGCGACGGCCGATCAAGATCACGCCTATGGTCCGGAACAGAAGGCGTTCGATGGCGGTGCGATGGACCTGTTCCCGAAGTTCACCGGTACCGGCGAGACGCTGCCGGGTGCGACGCCCGATGAGGAAGGCACCGGCCAGGTGATGGGCTATTACGACGGCAATACCGTCACGGCCTTGTGGAACTACGCGCAATCGTTTGCACTGAATGACAACAGCTACAACACCACGTTCGGGCCGTCCACGCCGGGCGCGATCAACCTGATCTCCGGTCAGACCAACGGCGTGACGCAGACGCTCAACGGCACCGGCAACGAAGTGGCCGACGGCCAGGGTGGCCTGACCTTGATCGGCGATGCCGATCCGATCGGCGATGTGTGTTCCTCGCCCACCGGTAACCAGGTGCAGTTCGGCGGCAAGAACGTGGGCGACCTGCTCAACCAGGCCGGCTTGACCTGGGGCTTCTTCGAAGGCGGTTTTGACCTCAGCCAGGTCAATGCAAATGGCAGCACCGGTTGCGCGCGCAAGACCACCTCGACGGTGACTCAGGCGAACGAGAGCGACTATATTCCGCATCACCAGCCGTTCCAGTACTACACCAGCACGGCCAACCCGACGCATGCGCGTCCCACGTCCGTAAAAACCATCGGCCATCAGGGCGACGCGGGCAACCACCAGTACGACATCAACGACTTCTACGCCGCCGTGCAGGCGGGCAATTTCCCGTCGGTGAGCTTCCTCAAGGCGCCGGGCTACCAGGACGGTCATGCGGGCTATTCCGATCCGCTGGACGAGCAGCAGTTCGTGGTGCACGTGATCAACTTCCTGCAGCAACAGCCCGATTGGCGCGATACCGCCGTGGTGATCGCGTATGACGACTCCGATGGCTGGTACGACCATCAGGCGGCGCCGCGCGTCAATGCCTCAAGCACCCCGTCCGATGCGATGGACGGGGCGGGCCTGTGCAAAGCGCGCGGCACGTTGCCGGGCACCAACAGCAAGGGCCAGCCGGTGCAGGGACGCTGCGGCTTCGGCCCGCGTCTGCCGCTGCTGGTGATCTCGCCGTGGGCGCGCAGCAATCATGTGGACCACACGCTGACCGACCAGTCGTCGGTGACGCGCTTCATCGAGGACAACTGGCTGCGCGGTGAGCGCCTCGGTGGCGGTTCGTTCGACGCCGTGGCGGGTTCGCTCGTGCCGATGTTCGACTTCTACCAGCCGTTCCCGGACCAGCGCCGCCTGATCCTCGACGAGCAGACCGGCCAGCCGGTGAAGCAGTCCAAGCCGTGGCCGTGGTCCAGCCTGCCGCACGGGCATGGGCACGGCTAAGCTCGATACGCTTGCATGGCACGCCCCGGACGATGGTCCGGGGCGTTTCGTTTTTCCTGCTCGGAGGCGGTGAATCTTGCATCCCTCGCGTCGTCTTTTTCTCCAGGGCATGGGTTTGCTGGCAGGCACGGGTGCGTTGCGTGCGTTCGGTGCGCCGATGCACATGGCGATGCCGGCCGCCAAAGGCAGCGTTCTTTGCAAGCATGTCGTGGCCGACCAGACCAGCGTGCCGCGATTGCTCGATCCGTCGCGGCTGACACCCTTCGTCGATACGCTGCCGCGGCCCGAAGTACTGCATCCCAAGCCGGGAGCCGCGCTGCGCATTGCCATGCGCGAGAGCGAACAGCGCTTGCACCGGGATCTGGCGCCGACGCGCCTGTGGACATATGGCAACAGCATGCCCGGCCCCACCATCGAGGCACGCAGCGGCGTCCCGGTGCGCGTGGAGTGGAGCAACAGCCTTCCGCTCAAGCACTTCCTGCCGATCGATCATCATGTCTGCGGCGCCGAGTCGGACAAGCCCGAAGTGCGCGGCGTCGTGCATGTACATGGGGCGCGCGTGCCTGCCTCGGATGACGGCTATCCCACCGATTGGATCGTGCCCGGCCAGTCACGTGGCCAGAGCTATCCCAATCGCCAGGACGCAGCCACCCTGTGGTATCACGACCACACCATGGGCATCGAGCGGCTGAACTTGTATGCCGGTTTGTTCGGCATGTATCTGCTGCGCGATGAGCATGAATTGTCGCTAGGCCTGCCCAGCGGCGATCTCGAATGGCCGCTGATACTGACCGATCGCCTGCTTACCGAAGACGGCCAACTGTATTACCCCACCTCCGGCATCAGCGATGCGCCATGGGTGCCTGAAGTATTTGGCAACGCGATGCTGGTGAATGGTGCGCTGATGCCGCGGCTCGACGTGCAGGCGCGGCGTTATCGCTTCCGAGTGCTGAACGCCGCGAATGGGCGCTTCTTCCGCTTGAGCCTGCGCGGCCAGAAGCCGTTCCTGCAGATCGGCAGCGATCAGGGTTTGCTCGCCGCGCCCGTGCAGCAGACCAGCCTGTTCCTGGCGCCGGGCGAGCGTGCCGATCTCATCGTGGATTTCGCATCCATGGATGGCACGGCGATCGAGCTGATGAACGACACGCTGCCGCTGATGCAGTTCAAGGTGGCGGCGGGCAAAGTGAGCGACAGCAGTCGTGTGCCGCCTACCTTGCGCGACGTGCCGCGCATGGCCGAGGCGAGCGCGACCCAGACCCGCGTGCTCACCATCGATGAATACCCCGATTGCGTGGCCACGCCAATGTTGATGCTGCTGGACGGCAAGCACTGGCATGAGCCGGTGAGCGAGAGGCCGCGTTTGGGCAGCACGGAAATCTGGAGCCTGGTGAACCTCACCGACGACACGCATCCGATCCATCTGCACCTGGTGCGCTTTCAGATACTGGATCGTCGTCCGTTCGACGTGGACGAATATCTGGAATCCAAGACGATACGCTACACGGGACCGGCCCAGCCGCCACCGGCGCATGAAGCCGGTTGGAAAGACACCGCGCAGGTGTATCCCGGCATGGTGACGCGCTACATCATCACGTTCGAGGGTTATGCCGGACGTTATGTCTGGCATTGCCATCTGCTGGAGCATGCGTCGAACGAGATGATGCGGCCGTTTGAGGTGGTGGCCTGAGGGTTCGGGAGTCGCGCACAGGGTGCGCTCCCACACTATTCCTGTGACGCGTCGCGGAGCGCGGCGGGCGACGCGGGCAAGGTATCGGGTGCCACGGCGCCGCCGGAAATGATGAAGGCCATCGCCTGGTCCATGGTCCAGTCGGTGGGTGTGAGTTCTTCCACCGCCACCACTTCCAGATAACCGCCGGTGGGATTGGGCGTGGTGGGGATATAGACGGCGGCCATTTCGCGACCGGTGCCTTCCTCGATCATCACGCGCGTGACAAAGCCAACTACCTTCATGCCCTTGCGCGGGAAATCGATCAGCACCACACGCTGCACGCCCGAAGGCTTTTGTTGCAGCACGGCCATCAACTTCTTGGTGCCGCCGTAGATGGTCTGCACCAGCGGGATGCGTGCGAGCAATGCGTCAAAGCCGTCGATCAGCCGCTGGCCGATCACGCGGTTGGCAAGCCAGCCCAGGATGTACAGCACGCCCAGCGTCAGCAGCAGCGCGATGATGAAGGTGATCCACGCATGGTTGAGCGCCACGCCGGCGAGCGGCGAGGTGGACGACAGCGTCGCCAGCAGGGCCGACGCCAGCGGCGTGCCGATACCGGCGAGCATGCTCAGCACAAACTTGAACACCACCCAGGTCACCCACAGCGGAATGAACGTGAGCAGGCCGGTGAACAGGTAACGCTTGATGCGCAGACGCTTCATGGAGGAATGCCGGGGAGGGGACGCGGCAATTGTCCCACGGGACTAGCGTCGCGTCGTCCCACGGGGACTGGCTTTGCGTGGAAGCGGCGTCGTCAGTCACCGCGCCCCGCTGGCCACATCGCTAGACCGGCTGCTCGCCGGTAGCCTCGCTGCGCGCCTTGGGCTTGAGTCGCACATACAACTGCTTGCGCACGCGTGCCACCACCTCGCCGCTGCGCGTAGTGACGTCTACCTCGAACCAGCGCAGCACCTTGTCGCCAGCGGCGGCAGCGGCGCGCAGTTCGTCGACCACCGACGGTTCCAGCTTGAAATGGGCGTAGACATCCTCGCGGCCCGGCGCGACGAATTCGATGGCGCCTGCCTTGTCCCAGACAAAGTAGTCGTTGCCCAGCTGATGCATCGTCAGCAGCATCCAGAACGGGTCGGTCATGGCAAACAGATTGCCGCCGAACTGGGTGCGCACGTAGTTGCGGTTCCAAGGACGCAGGCGCAGCACCACTTGCAACTCCGACCAGTCTTTGGACACCTGCTGAACGCGAATGCTGTTGAACAGGAAAGGCGGCCACAAATTCATCAGGCGGCGGAAGGTCGAAGCACGCATGGGCAAAAGGCTAGTCGGTGAAAACCAGTCGAGTATAACCTAAACATACGTAGGCGTATGGATGGTGGCCTAGTAGGGCTTCGCAGCGATTGAGCGGACTCGTCGGCCAGGCCGAGGGGGAGCGCTGGCAGCAAGAACATTCCTGCTTATACTCGCCGCATGGTGGGGCTGCATGGGGCGCCGCGCCATAGGGGAGAATGCATGGAAAAGCGTATCCAGCGCGCCGTCTTCGGCGTGCTTTGTCTGTTGTCGTATCCGCTGCTGGCGGGCACGGTGTCTTTGGCCGATCTGGCACGCCACGCGCAGTACGAGGACGTGAAGATTTCTGGCGACGGCCACTACCTCGCCGCCACCACCGTGGTGAAGGGCAAGCCGATGCTGGCCCTGATCGACCTGGTCAATCACAAGGGCACGATGCTGAAGCCGCGCGAAGGCAACCAGGTCGTCGAGTTCTGGTGGGTCAACAATCATCGCGTGCTCTACACCGAAGGCACCCAGGTGAGCGGTTGGGATCGTCCCTTTGCCACCGGCGAAATTTTTGCCGTGAATGGCGACGGTTCGGGCGGACAGATCCTGTTTGGCTATCGCGCGGGCGGAAGCGGGGTCTCGTCGCATATCCAGCAGCCGGCGCCCGAGCGTGCATCCGCCGAGATGGTGAGCACGCTGCGCAACGGCGACGGCAACCACGTGATGATCGGCGTGACGCCGTGGGACAGCGGCGCCGACGGTGCCTTCACCCAGATCTTCGTGATGGATGTGAACAACGGCAACAAGCGGCCGGTAGGGACGGCGCCGCTGCGCAACGCCGAATTCGTCGTCGACAATCATGGCGTCGCACGCTTTGCCATGGGTACCGACAACCACTACTTCCCGGTCGTTTATTACCGAGAGGGCGATGGCCAGACGTGGACGCTGCTCTTCCAGGGCGGCGCAGAACGGAACGTGCCCTGGCCGACCGCCTTTTCTGCGGACGACTCGCAGGTCTATATGACGTGCAAGGCGGCGGGTGCGGTGGGCGCGCTGTGTCCGTGGGACGTCGCCACGAAAACCATGAAGGATCCGGTGTGGACGAACGACACCGTCTCGCTCCATGGCCTCATGCGCACGCTCGACCGTCGCGACGTCGTGGGCGTGTATGCCATGCCGTCGATGCCGTCGGCCTCGGCGTTCGTGGCAGGATCGGACACCATGAAGGCGATCGGTGCACTCATGAAGAGCTTGCCCGGCGAGAGCATCCAGATCGTTTCGAGCACCGATGACGGCAGCAAGGCCGTGGCGTTGGCCTCGTCGGATATGGACCCAGGCACGTATTACCTGTGGGACAAGGCCAGCGGCAAGGCCGAGATGCTGCTGCAGCGCGCGGACTGGATCAAGCCCAACCAGATGGCCCAGATGCAGCCGATCGACTTCAAGGCGCGCGACGGGCTGACCATCCACGGTTACCTCAGCATGCCGCCGGGGCGCGAGGAGGCCAAGCATCTGCCGCTGGTGGTATTCGTGCATGGCGGTCCTTTCGGCGTCCGCGATAGCTGGGGCTTCGATCCGATCGTGCAGGCGCTGGCCACGCACGGCTACGCCGTGCTTCAGGTCAACTTCCGCGGTTCCGGCGGGTATGGCGAAGGCTTCGTGCACGCCGGTTACAGGGAGTGGGGCGGCAAGATGCAGGACGACATCACCGATGCCACGCACTGGGCCATCGACCAGGGTGTCACCAGCGCGGGACACGTCTGCATCTTCGGTGCGAGCTACGGTGGCTATGCGGCGCTCGAGGGTGCGGTGAAGGAGCCTGATCTTTATCGCTGCGCCATCGGCTACGTTGGCGTCTACGATCTGGCCAAGATGTACACCGACGGCGACATTTCCGATCGCGTCTCGGGCAAGAACTATCTGCGCAACACGCTGGGCACCGATCCGACCGTGCTGGCGGCGCGTTCGCCCATCAACCAGCTCGACCAGCTCAAGGCCAGCGTCATGCTGGTCGTGGGCGGACAGGACGAACGCGTGCCGCCGATCCAAGGCGAATCCTT
This sequence comes from Dyella sp. 01L423, assembly GCF_056399945.1. Lineage (NCBI taxonomy): Bacteria > Pseudomonadati > Pseudomonadota > Gammaproteobacteria > Lysobacterales > Rhodanobacteraceae > Dyella > Dyella sp. 01L423. Next base: position 606,101 of record NZ_JBFTSI010000001.1, read on the forward strand.
GAATGCGGCGCTGACCAAACGCGGCATCGGCCACGAATGGCTATACAAGTCCGGTGAAGGCCACGGCTTCTACGACGAGAAGAACACCGCTGAGTTGTACGAGCGGGTCACGCAATTCCTCGATCGCAATATCGGCAACAATGCCGGCGGTGGCGCGACGGCAGCGGGTTCGCCCTGAAGAAACGCGAAGCCCATTCCCGCATGGGGATGGGCTTCGGATGGCACGTCAGAAGGTTGGCGAGGATCGTCGCCAACCGCGCAAGCGATTCAAAACAACAGCGACGCCATGCGGCGACGATAGCGGCCGACCAGTTCGGCGTCGTCGAGCGTGGTGAAAGCTGCGAGCAGGCGCTTCTTGGCTTGGCCGTCGTTCCAGTCGCGCGCCTTTTCCAGCGTGACCAGGAACTGATCCAGCCCCGCAGGGGCATCGCCTTCCAGCAGCAGGCGCACGCCGAGCAGGTCGCGCGCAGCCCAGTCGCCCGCATCGGCCTGCACGCGCTGCTGCAGCTCCGCCAGCGATGGCGCGCCCTTGAGCGCACGGGCCAGGTCGAGCTGGCTGCGCAGGCGAACCGCACGGGCGTCGGTGGCGAGGTTGGCGGGCAGGGAGCTCAATTCGGTTTCGGCGGCGTCCGCATTGCCGGCACGCATCAGCGCCAGGGCGAGGTCGAGCTTGAGCTCGGCGCGTTCCGGTTCGGCCGCAATCGCTTGCTGGATGCGGTTGATGGTTTCTTCGGGCGACTCCGGGGCAGCCTCGGACTCATCGTTCGCAGCACCATCGAGCGGCTGCACGTGGCGCAGCAGGAACTCGCGCAGCTGGCCCTCGGGCAGGGCGCCCTGGAAGCCGTCGAGGATCTGGCCATCTTTGACCAGCATCACGGTGGGAATGCTGCGGATGCCGAACATGCCGGCCAGCTGCTGCGACTTGTCCACATCGACCTTGGCCAGTCGGAAGGCGCCGTTGAATTCGGCGGCCAGCTTCTCGAGCATCGGGCCAAGCGTCTTGCACGGGCCGCACCAGGTCGCCCAGAAATCGACCAGGATCGGCGTGGTCAGCGAGGCCTGCAGCACCTCGGCTTCGAAGTTGTCCTCGCGCACGTCAAAAACATGCGTATCGGCGGTCGTAGCACTCACTGGGGACTCCCGTTGACGAATGCCCTTCACATCAGGGCGTCAGCCAGCATATCAAGGTCGCAGGGGCCTACGATGCCCCCGCGTGAACGCGCTGGCCCCCACCCGCAGCGGGAATCACGGATATTTGCGAAAATCCCCCCATGACCATGCCATCGCAAGGCATCAAACCCGCCATCGCGCCGCCCACCCTGTGGATATGCGAGCACTGCGACACGGTCTACCGCCGTCGCAAGCTGGCCCGTGGCGAAGTGGCGCGTTGCCTGCGCTGCGACGCCATCCTTGCCCGCCACCACAGCATCGGGGTGCGCGGCATGTTCGCCCTGGTGATCACCGCGATGATCGCTTTCGTGCAGGCCAACATCTGGCCGATCGTGACGCTAGGCCTCAATGGCCAGCTGATCAGCGCGACGCTGTGGGGCTGCATCATGATGATGTGGCGCGAGCACGCCGAGGTGGTGGCCGTGATTGCCGCCCTGACCCTGTTCTTCTTTCCCATCATCAAGATGGGCTTCCTGTTCTGGATCCTGGCCTATGCACGCCAGCGGCGCCGCGCGCCCGGGTTCCGCTGGATCATGGTGATGCTCTATCGCGTGGGTCCGTGGACCATGAGCGAAGTCTTCGTGCTGGGTGCGCTGGTGGCGATCGTGAAGGCCCACATGTATTTCGAGGTGCAGCCCAATGCCGGCATCTTTGCCTATGGCGTGCTGATGCTGATCATCACGGCGTTCTCCAGCATCGATGTGCGTCGCCTGTGGGACATCACGGAGGAAACGCCGGCATGAGCGAACTTCTCCGTGCCAGCGACATGGGCCTGATCGGCTGCCATGTCTGTCGCCTGGTCTGCAAAGATGTGAAGGCGCCCGATGCAGTCTGTCCACGCTGCGGCTGCGCGCTGCACAAGCGCAAGTCGGCCAGCTACACCCGCACCTGGGCCTTGCTGATCGCCGCATTCGTGTTCTACTTGCCCGCCAACATCCTGCCCATCATGCGTACGGTGAGCCTGGGCGATGTGGACGACAACACCATTCTCAGCGGCATTATCGAGCTGTGGAGAAAGGGGTCGCCCGACCTTGCCGTCATCGTCTTCACGGCAAGCATCGTGGTGCCGGTGTTGAAATTCTTTGCGCTGAGCCTGCTGCTGATCAGTTCGCAACGCGGCAGCCAATGGGCGCAGCGGCAACGCTCCCGGCTTTACCGGCTGGTGGAATTCATCGGTTACTGGTCGATGCTGGACGTGTTCGTGGTGGCCTTGTTGACGGCCTTGGTGCAGTTTGGCTTCTTCAGCCAGGTGGAACCCCTGCCTGGTGTGGTGTTCTTCGGGCTTACCGTGGTGATTACCATGCTCGCCTCGATGACGTTCGATCCACGATTGATCTGGGATGGCAGGGATACCGATGACTGACGATAAAAATATCGCCGACGACCTGCCCGAACCGGTAGTGCAAAAGCCGCGCGTGAATGCATCGCTGGTGTGGCTGGTGCCGGTGATCGCGGCCCTGGTCGGTCTTTCGCTGGTGATCCACGGCTGGTACGAAGCGGGCCCCAGCATCAACATCAGCTTCCAGAGCGCCGAAGGCCTGGATCCGGGCAAGACCCCGGTGAAGTACAAGAGCGTGATCATCGGCAAGGTGAGCACGGTGCGCCTCAGCGACGACCGCACCCACGTGGTGGCCAAGGTCGCGCTGGACAAGAGCGCCAAGGGCTTTGCCACCGCCGACTCGCGCTTCTGGGTGGTGCGTCCGCGCATCGGGCTCGGTGGCGTGTCCGGCATCGATACGCTGCTCTCAGGCGCATTTATCGGCGCCGACGCCGGGCAGTCGCAGGAACCCAAGGAAGACTTTGTCGGTCTGGAGACGCCGCCGACGGTCACGCATGGCGCGCCGGGCAAAACCTTCGACCTGCACACGGACGACCTGGGCTCGCTGGATATCGGCTCGCCCGTCTACTACCGCCGCATCCAGGTGGGGCGCGTGTCGTCCTACCATCTCAACAAGGACGGCAAGGGCGTCACGCTGCAGATCTTCATCGATGCGCCCAACGATCAGTTCGTCACCACCTCCTCGCGCTTCTGGAATGCCAGCGGCGTCGACGTATCGCTGGGGGCCGATGGCCTGAAGGTGAACACGCAATCGCTGGCCACGGTGCTGGCGGGTGGCCTTGCGTTCCAGGATCCGCCGGGGCCGCATGACGCCACGCCCGCACAGGAAAACGACGCCTTCACCCTGTTCAACGATCAGGCCACGGCGATGGCGCCGCCCGACGGCGAGCCTCGCTATATCCGCATGCGCTTCAATCAGTCGCTGCGTGGCCTGGCGGTCAACGCCCCGGTGGAATTTCTGGGCGTGCCGTTCGGCCGCGTGGTCTCCATCAACCTCGATTACGACGAGAAGACGCAAACCTTCCCGACCATCGTGGGTGCGGTGGTGTATCCGGCGCGCCTGGGCAAGGCGCACGACAAACTGGTGGCGATCGCCAAGTCGCAGGGCGACGACGAGCAGATGTCGACGATGATGGGCAAGCTGGTCGATCGCGGCCTGCGCGCGCAGGCCCGCACCGGCAACCTGCTCACTGGCCAGCTGTATATCGCGATGGATTTCCTGCCGAAGGCCACCAAGGTCGCCTTCGATGGGCGCACCAAGCCGCTGGAAATCCCCACGGCGCCGGGTGATTTCGACAAGATCCAGCAGCAGATCGCCGACATCGTCAACAAGATCCAGAAGGTGCCGTTCGACAGCATCGGCAACAATCTCGATCAGTCGCTGGCCGAACTGCACAAGACCTTGCTGCAGGTCAACGGCAGCGTCTTGCCGGAACTGAAGAACACGCTGCAGGGTGCGCAGAAGACGCTGGGCAATGCGGACAGCGCGCTGTCGCCCGATTCGCAGCTGCAGCAGAACCTGGGCGGCACGCTGCAGGAACTGCAACGCGCGGCGCGTTCGTTGCGCGTCATGACCGACTATCTGGGCGCGCATCCGGACGCGCTGCTGCGCGGCCGCCGTGCCGACGACAAGCTGGCACCGATGCCGCCATCGCCGGCGCCGGTGGAACCGTCACAAGGGAGCAAGCCATGAAGCGCTGGGGAACATTGAACCTGGCCGTCGCCACGCTGGCCTTGGTGCTGGGTGCCTGCGGTTCGGCACCGCCGCTGCGCTACTACACCCTGGTGCCGCCGGCCGGCGGCGATGCCACGGTGGCGCCCACGGCGCAGCCGTTCCAGTTCGAATTGCTGCCGGTCACGGTGCCGGCGCAGGTCGATCAGCCGCAGATGGTGGTGCGCGAGGGCGGGCAGGGCGTGGCGGTACTGCAAGGCCAGCGCTGGATCGCGCCGCTGGGCGACGAAGTGCGCGGCGCGCTCGCTGCCGACCTAGCACGCGATTTCCGCGCGCAGGACGTAACCGGCCTGCCGAACCAGGGCAAGTCCACCGTGCGCATCAAGCTGGATGTTCGCCGCTTCGATTCCGTGCCGGGCAGTTATGCCTATATCGACGCCGCCTGGAGCGTGCGCCCGCTGAAGGGTGGTGACCCGCTGGCCTGTACCAGCCGCTTCAGCGAAACGGTGGGCGCGGGCTACGACGCCCTCGTGCAGGGACATCAGCAGGCGATCAAGCGGCTGGCTGGGCAGATTGGTGTGGTGGCTGGTGCGATGGCCGCCGGACAGAGCGCGAGCTGCCCCGCGGGTTGATTCAGCCCCCCTGTGGGAGCGCACCCTGTGCGCGACAAGCCGACGGAGCGCAAGCCCCAACCGCCTGTCGCGCACAGGGTGCGCTCCCACAGAAATGCAAGGGCGCGCGCCCGTTTTGCCACCGTTTGGCGCTGAACAGACCCCAATTCTGCTAGTCTGCCGCGTTCCCAGCTGACCATCGGAAAGGCCGGTGGCAGCCCGCAAAACACACGGCGCCGGACACATGCAGGACATTCAGGATCAAGGTTCCCAGGACCAGGGCAACGAGCAGGGCTACCAGCCGCAGGCGCTGGAAACCGCTGCTCAAGCGTATTGGCGCGAGGAGCGCGCCTATGAGGTGAAGGAAGACCCTTCACGCCCCAAGTTCTATTGCCTTTCCATGCTCCCGTATCCGTCGGGCGCGCTGCACATGGGCCATGTGCGCAACTACACCATCGGCGATGTGATCAGCCGCTACCAGCGCATGCAGGGCAAGAACGTGCTGCAGCCGATGGGCTGGGACGCGTTCGGCCTGCCCGCCGAAAACGCCGCGATCAAGAACAAGACCGCGCCGGCCAAGTGGACCTACCAGAATATCGAACACATGCGCGGCCAGCTGCAGCGCATGGGTTTTGCCTACGACTGGACCCGCGAGTTCGCTACCTGCCGTCCTGACTACTACCGCTGGGAACAGTTGATGTTCACGCGGTTGATGAAGAAGGGCATGGCCTACCGCAAGAACGCGGTGGTGAACTGGGATCCGGTGGACCAGACCGTGCTCGCCAACGAACAGGTCGTCGACGGCCGCGGCTGGCGCTCCGGCGCGCTTGTGGAAAAGCGCGAGATTCCGCAGTGGTTCCTGAAGATCACCGACTACGCGCAGGAACTGCTCGACGGCCTGGACACGCTGCCTGGCTGGCCGGACGCCGTAAAGACCATGCAGCGCAACTGGATCGGTCGTTCCGAAGGCCTGGAAATCCATTTCGACGTGGAAGGCGAGGGCGAGCCGCTCACCGTCTTCACCACGCGTCCCGACACGTTGATGGGCGTCACCTTCGTGTCCATCGCGGGTGAACATCCGCTGGCGCTCAAGGCCGCGCAAGGCAACGAAAAGCTCGCTGCGTTCCTGGACGAGCTCAAGCACGGCGGCGTGTCCGAAGCCGAGCTGGAGACGCAGGAAAAGCGCGGCATGGATACCGGCATCGAAGTCATCCATCCGCTGACCGGTGAGAAAATTCCGGTGTTCGTGGCCAACTTCGTGCTGATGGGCTATGGCACCGGCGCCGTGATGGCCGTGCCCGGCCACGACCAGCGCGACTGGGAATTTGCCCAGCGCTACAGCCTGCCGATCAAGATGGTGGTGGTCGATCGCGCGGTGCTCGACGCCGTGGCCGAGATCAACCACGACCTGCGCAAGGGCGTTGGCGCCGACCCCATGCGCGCCGCGCTGGGCAATGGCGGCAGCATCGATGCCTACGAAACGTCGGCCGCGGTGCAGCTGATCGAATCGTTCGAGCAGAGCATCCAGGAAGACAGCGCGTTCACCGAACGCGGCTACCTGGTCAATTCCGGCGAATTCGACGGCATGGATTACGCCCAGGCGTTCGACGCCATGGCTGCGCGCTTCGAGCGTGAAAACAAGGGTATCCGCCGGGTGAACTGGCGCCTGCGCGACTGGGGCGTGAGCCGCCAACGCTACTGGGGTTGCCCGATTCCGGTGATCTATTGCCCGACCTGCGACGCCGTGCCGGTGCCGGAAGACCAGCTGCCGGTGGTGCTGCCGGAGGACGTGGCGTTCTCGGGCGTGCGCTCGCCGATCAAGGCTGATCCGGAGTGGCGCAAGACCACCTGCCCGCAGTGTGGCGGCCCGGCCGAACGCGAAACCGACACGTTCGATACCTTCATGGAATCGAGCTGGTACTACGCGCGCTACACCAGCCCGGGCGCCAGCGATCAGGTCGATGAGCGCGCCAACTACTGGCTGCCGGTGGACCAGTACATCGGCGGCATCGAACACGCGATCCTGCATCTGCTGTACTTCCGCTTCTATCACAAGCTCATGCGCGACGCGGGCCTGGTGAAGGCGGATGAGCCGGCCACCAACCTGCTATGCCAGGGCATGGTGATCGCCGAAACGTTTTATCGCGACAACGCCGATGGTTCGAAGGATTGGATCAACCCGGCCGACGTCGAGATTGAGCGCGACGACAAGGCGCGCGTGATCGGTGCGCGTTCGAAGCACGACGGCCAGCCGGTGAAGATCGGCGGCACCGAGAAGATGTCCAAGTCCAAGAACAACGGCATCGACCCGCAGGCGATGGTGGACAAGTACGGTGCCGACACCGTGCGCCTGTTCTCCATGTTTGCCGCGCCGCCGGAGCAGTCGCTGGAGTGGAGCGAGGCCGGCGTGGAAGGCATGGCCCGCTTCCTGCGCCGCTTCTGGCGCGAAGTGACCACGCATGCGTCCAACCCGGATCATCCGGTGGTCGATCCGTCCGCACTGGATGCCGGCCAGAAGACGCTGCGCCGCCAGGTGCACGAAACCATCCAGAAGGTGAGCGACGATTTCGGTCGCCGCCACTCCTTCAATACGGCGATTGCCGCGCTGATGGAACTGCTCAACGCCCTGAACAAGTTCAACGACCAGAGCGACCAGGGCCGTGCCGTGCGCCACGAGGCGCTGGAGGCGATGGTGCTGCTGCTCAACCCGGTGGTGCCGCACGCGAGCCACGCGCTGTGGCAGGTGCTAGGCCATCCGGCCTCGGTGCTGGAAGATCAGGCCTGGCCGCAGGTGGACAACGCCGCGCTGGTGCGCGACTCGCTCACGCTCGCGGTTCAGGTCAACGGCAAGTTGCGCGGTACCATCGAGGTGGCCGCCAACGCGTCGAAGGAAGAAGCCGAGGCGCTGGCCCGCGCCCACCCGCAGGTCGCCGCTTTCCTGGAAGGCCAGACCGTGCGCAAGGTGATCGTGGTGCCGGGCAAGATCGTCAACATCGTCGCAGGATGAAATCCATGAGCCGTGTGTTCCAAGCTTCGCTGCTGTTGATGTCCATCGCCCTGCTGGCGGCCTGCGGATTCCATCTGCGCCAAAGCGTGGCCTTGCCCCCGGGCATGCAGCGCGTCCACGTGACCGCCGCGAACGTCAATCTCCAGCGTGGGCTCGAGCGAGCGCTGTCGAGCTCGGGCATCACAGTGGAAGAACATGGCGGCACCGGCGTCGCGGAACTCAATGCGCCGCTGGCCCAGTTCAGCACCGATACGCTGACAGTGAGCGGTCAGGCACGCGTCACCGAGTACACCGTGCGCTATCACGTCGAGTTCGACGTGAAGGACGGCACCGGCCAGCCGATGTTGCCGCATCAGCGCATCGATATGCAGCGCGAATTCAGTTACGACGCGACCAACACGGTCGGCACCACGGCGCAGGTAGACGCGATCCAGGGCAGCCTCAACGACGACATGGTCGATGCCATCCTGTTCCGACTGCAGGCCGCTGGCCGCCATCCGGGCCAGACCGCGGCCGCCGCGGCGGCACAGGAAGCACAGCCGGCTTCGGCCAGCAGCACGCACTAAGACTCCGAGCTCTCATGCCGCTCAACGCCTTGCAATGGCAGAAATCGCTGGCCGCCGATCAGCTGCGGCCGGTCTACCTGCTGGCCGGCGAAGAACTGCTGGTGCTGGAAGCTGCCGATGCGCTGCGCGCCCAGGCGCGCAAGCTCGGATACGCTGAGCGCGAAGTGCTGGAAGTGGGCAACCATTTCGACTGGGACGACCTGGCGCGTGCGGCAGCGGGCATGTCGCTCTTTGCCACGCGCCGCCTGCTCGACCTGCGTCTTCCCACCGGTCGCCCCGGCACCGAAGGGGCCAAGGCGATCAACGAGTTCTGCGCCAATCCGCCGCCCGACGTGACCCTGCTGATCACGGCCATGGACTGGAGCAACAAGCACGAGGGCGCCTGGACCAAGAATCTCGATGCGGCCGGTGCGCTGGTGGTGTTCAATGCGCCACGCCCAAACGAATGGGCCTCGTGGATCGGTGCGCGCTTGTCGTCGCGCGGCCTGTCCGCCACACCGGATGCGGCCGCCTTGCTGGCCGAACGCGTCGAGGGCAACTTGCTCGCCGCAGCGCAGGAAATCGACAAGCTCGTTGTGCTGCACGGCCAGGGCAAGATCGACGCGCAGGAGATGGCTGATCTCGTTGCCGACAGTGCGCGTTACGACGCTTTCAAACTGACCGATGCGGCGTTTGCGGGCGAGGGCGGTCGTGCGCTTCACATACTTGCTGGCTTGCATGCCGAGGGCGAAGAGCTCATCGGCTTGATGGGCTGGCTGGTTAATCAATTGCAGCTTGCGTTGCGCCTGGCCAATGCGCGCGACTTCGCCGCGCAGGCCCGCGCCGAACGGCTATGGCCCGCCCGCGAACAGTTGTTCCGCAAGGCACTGCGTCGTGCGCCGCGCGAACACTGGCTGCAGTGTCTTGCTCGCGCGGCACGCATCGATCGCATGGCCAAAGGCCGCGAACAGGGCGATGCCTGGCTGGAAGCCGAGCGCCTGATCGCAGCCATCGCCGAACCGCGGGCCGCCGGCGCCCTGGCATGAAGCCGCTGGCGCTCTTCGGCGGCACCTTTGATCCGGTGCATCTGGGACACCTCAGTGTCGCGTGGGAGGCGTCCGAACTACTCGACGCTGAAGTCCGCCTGATGCCGGCGCATGTGCCGCCCCATCGCCATGCGCCTACCGCATCGCCTGCGCAACGCGTTGCGATGTTGAACGCTGCATTGCAAGGCCAGGATCGCCTCAGCCTGGATACGCGCGAATTGCGCCGCGCGGGACCTTCATACACGATCGATACCTTGCGCGAATTGCGCAACGAACAGGGCGAACGACCCCTGGTCTTGCTGCTGGGCGCCGACGCGTTCGCCAACCTGCCGAGCTGGCACAGCTGGCGCGAACTGTTCGACTACGCGCATATCGGCGTGCTCAATCGACCCGGCATCGATGCTGCGTGGTCAGTCGAACTGGCGGTGGAAATCCTGCCGCGCCGAGTGACCGATCCGAAGTTGTTGCAAGAGCTGCCCAGCGGCAAAGTGATCGAGCTGGCGGTGACGCCGCTGGAAATTTCCGCCACGCGCATTCGCGATCTGCTGGCGGAAGGGCGCGATCCACGTTACCTGCTGCCGTGCGGGTTGTTTGAAGATCCGTCGGTTCTGGCACCGTATCGCGCGTAGCAATTTTTTGCGCCGTTGCGGCGGCGCGACCCGCCTACGGAGCGGTACACCCCAGGGCCGCGGTCGCGCACAAGGTGCGCTCCTACAAGGGAGAATGCAGGCCTGTGGATGGCGGATCAACGCGGCGGTCAGCTCTTTGTGGGAGCGCACCCTGTGCGCGACGAACCTACGGAGCGGTACACCCCAGCGTGGCTGTCGCGCACAGGGTGCGCTCCCACAGACAAGCGGGCGTGGCGATGGCTGAAAGGCTAAAGCCGAAGCGCAGCGAGGCTCCGCTTTAAGTCCTCAGCGCCACGGCGCGTTGCGAAGCGCTTTGAACTACCCGAGCGTTCGGGTTTATCCCAGCGTAACGCTGCCAGCTCTTGAGGCCATTCTCTTTGGGTTACTTTTCTCTTGGGCCAGCAAGAGAAAAGTGACTCGAGCGGCGGCAGCCGTTCGAAACGCCCGCCGCGCAGGGGGCACGCTGGCCGTAACGCGACAATCGCCGCGTAACGAAACTGAATTACCAGCCTTCGACTCTTGAAGAGCGTTTCCAGCCTGCGACGGGATGACGGCAAAAAAGGAAATGTTCCCGCGAGCACCCGCCCCTCACCCCAGCCCTCTCCCCGGCGGGGAGAGGGAGAAACAGCGTGCCCTACGACGTCCTCGGCACAAACCTCAACGCCACCGAATTCATGCAATACCGCAACCCCGTCGGCCGCGGCCCATCATCAAACACATGCCCCAGATGGCTATCGCAACCCGCGCAACTGACCGCGATGCGCTCCCAGCCAAACGAAGAGTCGCGTATCTCGATCACATTCTGCTTGGCGATCGGCTGCCAGAAACTCGGCCAGCCCGTCCCCGAGTCAAATTGCGTCGCCGCATCGAACAAGGCCGTATCGCACGCGGGGCAGCGGTAGAGGCCCGGCACAGCGGGCTTATCGTGCGCGCCGCTGAAGGCACGCTCGGTACCTGCCCGGCGCATCACGTAATAAGCATCGTCGCTCAAGCGCTCATGCCATTGCGCATCGGTGAGCACGAGTTTGGGCACGTGGCATGGCCCCAGCTTGTGACCATCGTCCGCAAAGCAGACGAGCAGCATATCGGCGCCGGTGGCGGGCGGCGTTGCAGCCATCGCCGCACCGCTCAATGGGCCACGCTTCAACAGCGTGGGCAGTGCAAAGCCTCCGATGGCAGCAAGAGCTCCTCCTGTGAGCGCCGCGCGCAGAAAGCGGCGACGCTCCAGTTTCACGATGTCCTGGGTGCGGGACATGGCAACCTCCGTGAGGTTAGTGAGGTGAATCAGCCGAAAGTAAAGGCGTAGGCCTGCACGCCGGGATCGAGGAAGGTGATCTCGAAGGTGCGCTCACCCGTGCCGTTGGCTTGGCGAACCAATTGATAGAGACGCTGCGAACTCACCGTGCCATTGCCATCGGCATCGGTATCCATGCCGTGATCGGCGCCCGGCGTTTTGCCGTCGATAGTCACGCGGAAGCGCACCGGCTTGCCGTCATGGCCAGGGCCGAGCACCAGGTGCAAGTCGCGTCCGCGGAAGCGGTAGACGATGCCGCCATTGGCGCCGTCCAGCCGCGCACTTTCATCGCGGACCGTCCAGCGGCCATCGAGCGCCCACTGATTGGTCATCAAGGCCTTTGGTGCGTGATACGTCCACACATCGTCATGCGCAACCTGTCCACCTGCGAAATTCTCGGCGCGGGCGTAACCGACATAGGTCTCCGGCGAGCGCATCGCATCGCCCGAACCCGCCGCTTCCGCGCCCTCGGCACCCGGCTGCACATAGCCTCCCGGGAGATTCTTCTGGCCGGCTTCGGTGAGCAGCTGACGGATCACGTCTTCGCTCTGCTCGTACTCGCCTTCGCCAAAGTGATGATGGCGAATATGGCCCTGCGGATCGATGAAATAGTGCGCCGGCCAATACTCGTTGTTGAAGCCTTTCCAGATCGCATAGTTGTTGTCGAGCGCCACCGGGTAGTCGACGCCCAGGTCCTTGATGGCCTTGCTGACGTTCTGCGGATCTTTCTCGAAGGCAAACTCAGGGGCATGCACGCCGATCACCACCAGGCCGTGATCCTTGTACTTGTCGGCCCATGCGTGGACATAGGGCAGCGCACGTATGCAGTTGATGCACGAATACGTCCAGAAATCGACCAGCACCACTTTGCCGCGCAGCGACTGCGCCGTGAGCGGCGCGGTGTTGAACCATTGCGTCGCACCTTCCAGCGACGGCAGTTCGCCTTCGATCGGCAACGGCTCGCCTTGCTTGACCACGGGTTGCGGAGCGGGGGCCGGGCGGGCCGCGTCGATCAGCTTCTGCTCGATGCCACCCGTGCTGGCCAGCGCCACACGTGTGAGCACGCCGGTATCCAGGCCAAGGGCAATCACCGCCACGCCGGCAAGCACCAGCACGCCGAGTGCGCGCCGCACCCATTCGCCAGCGCCTAGCGAGCGCTTCATCAGCGAAAAGACGCGCCCACCGATCACCAGCGCCAAGGCCAGCGACGTGGCTGCGCCCGCGGCATAGGTGAGCAGCAGCAGGGAGGTTTGCAGGCTGGCGCCATTGAGCGCCGCGCCGGTCAACAAGAGCCCGAGGATGGGCCCTGCGCACGGCGCCCACAGCAAGCCGGTCGCCACGCCGAGACCGGCGGCGGACCAGATCGAATCGTTTTCATCCGAGTGCTGCGACAGCTTGTTGCCCAGCGCGACGAACGGACGGCTGATCCATTCGGCCAGCCGCGTGGAGAGCAGGGTCAGGCCGAGCACTGCCAGCACCACCATCGCGACGATGCGTCCGTACTGATTGGCCTGGATCGCCCAGCTGCCGCCCACGGCCGCCAGCGTGGCGACCAGGGCAAACGTCAGCGCCATGCCCAGCAGCATCGGCAGTCCGTTGCGCGCGAAGGGACGATCCGCCCGCGCAAACACGAACGGCAGCACCGGCAGGATGCACGGGCTGAGGATGGTCAGTACGCCGCCCAGATAGGCGAGGATCAACACGAGCATGGCGTGGTAGGTCCGAGGGGATGTCACCGGATCATTCGTCCGGGAGTTGTCTCAGGTTACATGCGCCACCGACAAAAAAGGCCCGGCGCATGGCCGGGCCTCGTGACTTGCCTCTATGCAACGATCAGAAGCTGGCGCGCGCGCCCAGGCTGACGTTTTCGGTGCCGTCGTTGTTCACGCGCACGCCGCCATGCAGCGCCCAGGTCGGGTTGAAGCTGTAGACCAGGCCGAAGTCGGCAAACACCTTGCCCAGGATGCCCGGGCCGCCATGGCTGTAGTGGCCGCCATTGCTGTAGCCGACATAGGCGTTGGCCACCAGGTTGTCGATCACGCGGCCCATCACACCGGTGTTGATGGCCCAGAGGTTGCCGTTGGTGCTGACATTGCCGCAGCTGCGATCGGAGTAGTGGGCAGAGCTGACCCAGTCGCAGTAATGGTCGCTGATGCGATCGTGCGTATAGGACACCTGGGTCACCCAGTCGGCCTGCGAGCCGATGGAAGCGGCGTAGCCCAGGCCCAGCGACCACGGGCGATCCTTGAACTTGTCACTCGAGCCGTAGGTGTAGCCCGAAGCGTAGTCGCTGCTGGAATACGTGGGCGAGCGCAGGTCGCTGTAGCGCCCGAACACGTGGAAGTTGTTGGCGAACTGATAGGAACCGCTTAGCGACGCGCCGTCCGCTTTTGCCTCGTGACCCGAACCGGTCACGTTGACGTAATCGAGCTGCACATAGGTGTAGCCGATGCCGTTGTTGTCGGTAGCCTTGACAGCTAGCGGGGCGATGAAGGCGGCCAGCGCCATCGCCGTGAGGATCTTCTTCATTGGGGCGTTCCTTGCAATTGAAAACGAGCGGTCTGCTGGGGGAGGGCAGACTCGGCGCGTATTAGGCCAGCCAAGGGATAGGCGGGCTATCGGAAGACTCCGAAAGTCCTGCGAAAATGCCATTCAGCGAGTCCTTGCAGCGATCCGCAGGCTGCGCTGATGGTGGCAAGAGGTAACTTGATGCCGGTGTGCGTCGAATGGAAGAACAGGATCCGCGACGCTCCGCCATGACCGCCACCTTGACCGCAACCCACTCAATAGGTCTAGATATCGTCCTTTCCCGCTGGGCCAGGATCGATTCAACCGTGAGCGACGCTGCTGCTCCCTTCAGCGACACGCAGGAGCGCCAGCGCGCCGCGTGGATGGCTGCGGCACAAGGCGGCGACCGGCGGGCCTACGAGCAGGTGCTGGCGGCCTCGGTGCCGCTGATCCGCGTCGCGGCCCGCCGCAAGGGCGTGGCGCCGGATCAGCTCGACGACGTAGTGCAGGAAACCCTGCTCACCGTGCATCGCGTGCGCCATACGTACGATCCTTCGCGTTCATACGATGCCTGGCTGTCCGCGCTGGCCGGCCGGCGTGCCATCGATGCGCTGCGCAGCCAGGGTCGCCGCGGCAGCCGGGAAGTGCATGACGAGCTTGCCTATGACATGCACCCTGACGTGGACGATGCGACCGCCGCGACGGAACGCGAACAAGAGGCGCAACGGCTGCACGATGCGATTGCCTCGTTGCCGCCGGGTCAGCGCGAGGCGGTCGAGCAGCTGGGCCTGAAAGAACGATCGCTGGCGGAGGCATCCGCCGAGACGGGGCGCCAGACCGGCGCGCTGAAGGTCAACCTGCATCGCGCGCTCAAGGCGCTGCGGTCGCGCTTCCACGGAGAATCCTGAGCACCATGGCCGAACCCCGACTCCCTGAGTCACTGATCCAGTCACTGGGCGACCAGCTCTCGCCGGTGCGGCGCTTGCCGCCCCCGTGGGTGCGCACGCTCGGCTGGCTGGTGGCGGTGGCGGTGATCGCGGCAGGGCTGTTGGCGCACTTTGGCGCGAGCCACATGCTTCGGCGTTTCGAAGCCGCGCCGGACATCGCCATCGCCGGCGTGGGTGCGGTGATCACGGCGGTATGCGCGGCGTGGGCAGCCTTTACGCTGGGCGTGCCGGGGCGCTCCTCGCGTTGGGCCTGGCTGCCCTTGCCCGGCCTGTTGCTGTGGGTGGGCGCGAGTGGGTTGGGCTGCATGCGCGACTGGCTGGGACCATCGGCGCATATCGCGGCCATCAATGAGGCGAGCGACTGCCTCATCTTCATCATCAGCCTTTCGGTGCCGCTGTCGGTGTTGTTGATCTGGCTGCTGCGTCGTGCCTGTCCGCTGCGCCCCGTGCTGGCGGCGATCATGATCGGATTGGCGTCCGCGGCGGCCTCGGCGGCCTTGCTCGAGATCTGCCACGCCTACGCCGTGGCGGCCACCGATCTGCTCACGCACGCGATGGCGGTGGCCATCGTGGTGCTGGCCAATGCGCTGATGGGCGGGCGTCTGCTGCAGCCTGCGCTCAAATAAATCGCCGGCCTACGCTGAATCAAACGGCCGTAGCCGGTGAGGTCAAAACAGGTGTTGCGTCGCAACACATCTGAGCCGCCACGACCCTCGTCCGGTGGCGCCCCGACGGCAGACTGGCATCCGACAACGAGGCGCTGCCGGGCAAAACCAATCGCCGCAGCGGCGCGCCGCACGCACCGCAACAATCGCAATTTATTGCTGCTGGTTTGCCCGTATTCAAACTGAATGGGGTTATCTGGGCGCCACCTGCGTTTGTCATGCATGGGTATAGGCTTCCGCTCCGGAAGGGGGCGCGGATCTAGCGATCCGTTGGCAGTGGATTGACGGGCCAGGGACGGACCGTTCGCATCGTGCAGGAATGCTGATGCGGCGTGGCCGGTGTGGATGTACTCGCAGCCGGTTTGCCGTGGTCGTTCGGGAGGGACGATGACGGTTGTTCCATGGAAGTGCGGCCCAACCGCACGGTTACCTCACCGCTTCTGGAGATACCTGACCATGAAAGTTTCCCGTTACGCCGTACTCGCCTTCGCGAGCGCCGTTGTGTTCGGTCTTGCCATGTCCCCCGTGATGGCACAGAGCACCACGCCGCAGTCGACCCAGGACGCCAGCAAGGACGCGATGAAGTCCAGCTCGGACGCCATGAAGTCCAGCAGCGACTCGATGAAGAGCGACTCGATGAAGAGCGATTCGATGAGCAGCGACTCGATGAAGAGCGATGCCAGCAGCCAGCACCACAAGAAGCAGCACAACACCAAGAAGAGCGCCGCGCCTGCCGCCGCGTCCACCGCCGGCCACTGATACCGTTGCGCTGAAAAAGATGAGGCTCTCTCCGCGGAGAGGGCCTCTTTTTTTGCCTGCGCTTGCCCCGGCGCGCCCGCTTTCGGGTCGGGAAGGAGCATCACTTTGGATGTCGCGGCAGGCTTTTCGTGCCCAGCCAATGGCAGTCAACAGTGCAAAAAAGGTGGTTTTTTGCCGTTTGGCCGCGCCTCGCGCGGGGCCGGCCTCGCAGGGAGCCCCGGCATCTGGTTTTTTCTGTTTGACATGCGCTTCAAGGTGGTCCGGTATACTGGTATTGCGCGATCCCGCGCGTCGATCCCGCATCGAGGCAAACGCACTTGAGTCAGACTGCCAAGCGCAGCACCAAATCCGCCACCACGGCGGTCGTTCGTCAGCAAGTCATCAACGCGCTGGACGAACTGAAGGCCAAGGACATTCGTGAAATCGACGTCCGCGGCAAGACCTCCATCGCCGATCTGCTGGTCATCGCCTCCGGCACCTCCGCGCGCCATGTGAAATCCATCGCCGACGAAGTCGTCAAGTTCGCCAAACAGGCGGGCGTGATGCCGCTTGGCGTGGAAGGCGAGCGCGAAGCCGAATGGGTACTGGTGGACCTGGGTGACGTGATCGTCCACGTCATGCTGCCGCGCATCCGCGAGTTCTACGGCCTGGAACGGCTGTGGACGGTGGGTGACCGCGACATGGACACCGAAGTCGCCAACGCGGGCTAATGGCCCGCCCACCGGCGGCGAGAGCCGTGCGCCGTCCAACGCGCGCGGCCTGCCGCTTATTTTTCCGATTTCTGGATCGTCAATCATGCGCGCCCGTCTGATCGCCGTCGGCGAACGCATGCCCGCCTGGGTCGCCGAAGGCTTTGCCGAATACCGCAAGCGTCTGTCGCACGACCTCCCGCTGGAATTGATCGAGCTCAAGCCCGGCATCCGCGGCAAGGGGCGCGACGGCGCGCGTGCAATCCAGGACGAAGGCGCGTCGATCCTGGCTGCGCTGCCGCGGGACATTCACGTGGTCGCGCTCGATGGGCGCGGCAAGCCTTGGTCCAGCGAAGACCTGGCGGCCCAGCTCGCCAAGTGGCGCATGTCCGGTCGCGATCTCGCGTTTCTGATTGGCGGGCCGGACGGCCACGCGCCCGAGGTGTTGGCGCGGGCTGACCAGTCGTGGTCGCTCGGGCCGCTCACGCTGCCGCACATGCTGGTGCGTCTGGTGCTGGCCGAGCAGCTCTATCGCGCCGCCACCTTGCTGGCCGGTCATCCTTACCACCGCGCGTAAGCGGACAGGGCGACATCGACCAGCCGGCCGTGTTTTCCGCGGCAAGTGGTCATAGGCGCGCCCCGACTCACCTCGCATACTGGTTGCAACGACGCGGTTCGCGGGAGTTGCGCATGTCCATCACGGTACGCCAGGCCACCATCCACGACCTCGACCTTGTGGCGCCGCTGTTCGATGCCTATCGCGTGTTCTACGGGCAGCCGACGGATCTCGAACGGGCCACGCGTTTTCTGCGCGAGCGATTCCAGCAGCATGACTCGGTGGTGATCTTCGCCTTGAACGCCGATGGTGAAGGCGCGGGATTTGTTCAGCTGTATCCGATGCACTCCTCAGTGCGCACATCGCGCAGCTATCTGCTGAACGACCTTTTTGTCGCACCGAACGCGCGTCGACGCGGCGTGGCTGCGGCACTGATGCACGAGGCGATGGACTTCGCGCGCGCCGTTGGCGCAGCCGGCATGACGCTCGCCACGGCGCATGCCAACACGCCTGCGCAGCACTTGTACGAGTCGCTGGGATGGCAGCGGGATGAGGAATTTCGCGAGTATTTCATCCGATTCTGACGCATCGACCATCGTCTAGCTTGTCGATAGTTTGACGTTACCGCGCGGTAGTATCGGGAGATTGCCGTGCAGGAGACTTCAACGTGGACAAGCGCATCCGCCATGCAGGATTGGCCGCCAAGGTCATGACGGCCGCCAAGGCTGCTGACCTGGTCGACCACGGCATGACGATCGGCATGAGCGGCTTTACCGGTGCGGGCTATCCGAAGGCAGTGCCGCAGGCGCTCGCCGCTCGCATGGTGGCGACGCATGAGCACGGCGAACCGTTCCGCGTGCGCGTGCTGACTGGCGCATCCACGGCGCCCGAACTCGATGGCGCGCTGGCGCGTGCCGACGGCATCGATCTGCGTCTGCCGTATCAATCCGATCCGGAGCTGCGCGCACGCATCAATCGCGGCGAGATGGATTATCTGGACATCCATCTCAGCCACGTCGCGCAATACGCGTGGTTCGGCTTCTTCGGCAAGATCGATCTGGCGGTGATCGAAGCTACCGCGATCATGCCCGATGGCAGCTTGCTGGCGTCCTCGTCGGTGGGCAACAACAAGACCTGGCTCGATCTCGCCGACAAGGTGATCGTCGAGGTCAATCACTGGCAGCCGCTCGAAATGGACGGCATGCACGACATCTACTACGGCACGGCGCTGCCGCCGCACCGCAAGCCGATCCCCTTGCTCAAGCCGGACGATCGCATTGGCGAAAAATATCTGCGCCTGGATCCGGGCAAAGTCATCGCCGTGGTGGAGACCCATGCGCCCGACCGCAATAGCGCGTTCGCGCCGCTGGACGATTGCTCGCGGCAGATCGCGGGCCACCTGATCGATTTCTTCCGTCACGAGATTGCCAAGGGACGGCTGCATCCGCAGCTGCTGCCGCTGCAATCGGGCGTGGGCAATATCGCCAACGCCGTGCTCGCCGGGCTGCAGGAAGGCGGCTTCAGCGGCTTGAGCGCGTTCACCGAGGTGATCCAGGACGGCATGCTCGACCTGCTTGAGAACGACGTGTTGTCGGTGGCCTCGGCCACCTCGTTCTCGCTGAGCCCGGCAGGGATCGAGCGCTTTCTCGCAAAGATCGACTTCTTCCGTCAGCGCATCATTCTGCGCACGCAGGAGATCTCCAATCATCCGGAACTGGTGCGCCGCCTGGGCTGCATCGCGATGAACGGCATGGTGGAAGCGGATATCTACGGCAATATCAATTCCACCCACGTCGCCGGCACCAGCATCATCAACGGCATTGGCGGTTCGGGCGACTTCGCGCGCAACGGCTTTCTGTCGTGCTTCCTCACGCCCAGTACCGCCAAGAACGGCGCGGTATCGTGCATCGTGCCGATGGTCAGCCACGTCGATCACACGGAGCATGATGTGTCGGTGATCGTAACGGAGCAGGGCCTGGCCGATTTGCGCGGCCTGTCGCCGCGCCAGCGCGCCAAGGTGGTGATCGAGCGCTGCGCGCATCCGGACTATCGCCCGATGTTGCAGGACTATGTCGATCGCGCGCTGCATGACAGCCGTGGCAAGCACACCCCGCATCTGTTGCAGGAGGCGCTGTCGTGGCATCAGCGTTTCCTCGACAGCGGCGATATGAGACCTTAGGCGTTACTGCCGCAACGGGATTGGTTCACATGCTCTATCTCGCCTCCCAATCACCGCGCCGTCGCCAGTTGCTCGAACAGATCGGCGTGAACTTCCGCATTGTCGACGTCGAGGTACCCGAGCAGCGGGTATTGGGCGAGTCGCCGCGCGACTACGTGAGCCGCGTGGCGCGCGAAAAAGCGCGCGCCGGATTGGCGGCGCTGGAAGAGGTCGGCGCCGCCGTGCTCGGTGCGGATACGGAAGTCGTGCTCGATGACGAAGTGTTCGGCAAGCCCGACGACGCCGAGGATGCTGCCTGCATGCTGCGCCGCCTCGCGGGCCGCGTGCACGAAGTGATCTCCACCGTATGGCTGGTGACGCGCTCAGGCGAATGGTCCGATACCAGTCTTTCGCGCGTCAGCATGCCGCCGTTGGATAACGCAACGATCGCGGCCTATATCGCCACTGGCGAACCCTTCGGCAAGGCCGGTGCCTATGGCATCCAGGGGCATGGCGCCAAGCTGATCGAACATCTGGATGGCAGCCATTCGGGCGTCATGGGCATGCCGATTTACGAGACCGCGCGGCTGCTGCGTGCGCACTCGCTGATTGCCGCCTGATCCACGCCAAGCTCAGTGGCTCATCACGAACCACGACACCACGGCCAGCAGGTTGTTCATGCCATGCGCGACCACGGCCGGCCAGATCGATCCCGACTGCACGCGCAACCAGCCGAGAATGAGGCCGAGCAGGGCCAGGTTGGGTAGCGCGTACCAGAGAAAGGAAAGATCCGGCAGGTGCACACAGGCAAACAGCAAGGATGACAGCACGATGGCCGCGCCATTGCCGGTGTAGCGCGCCACGGCCGACAGCAGTACACCGCGGAACAGCAGTTCCTCCACCAGCGGACCCAGGCTGATCACCAGCAAGGCCAGCGGCAGACGCAAGGCCATCGATGTATTGGCACCCAGTTGCTTGATGTCCTGGCTCACCTCGTGTCCGTGCGCCAGCC
Source organism: Dyella sp. 01L423 (assembly GCF_056399945.1). Lineage (NCBI taxonomy): Bacteria > Pseudomonadati > Pseudomonadota > Gammaproteobacteria > Lysobacterales > Rhodanobacteraceae > Dyella > Dyella sp. 01L423. The sequence continues at coordinate 626,708 of NZ_JBFTSI010000001.1, forward strand.
ACTGCGTGAGCATGCCGCCGACTATGGGCATCATCACGCCGGCGGCCAGCGCCGCCACGTAGAAAGCGATATGTGGAGTAGACGTGAAACCCAGTCCCGGCGGTGCGCCTTCGGCCCATCGCTCGGGCCACCAGCGCCGCGCGAAGTGCACGATCACCGAGGCGGAAATCAGCAGCGTCACGATCACGGCCGCGGCCGTCATATCCGACTGGCCAAGCCAGTGGCGGCCCAGCGGAATAATGGCGCTGAGTCCGCCGCCGTCGCGCAACGCGCCGACCATGCCAGCCATCAGCGTGATCGCACTGCCGACGGCGAGTTGCAGGATGAAATACAGCGCGATCAGGGCGATGGCTTGGCCGGGAGTCGGCGCACGCGAGGTCGATGGGGCAGGCGAAACAGGCAAATCAGTCAGGCGGTTCGCGTCCATCGAGTCGATCCAGAGCGCACTCGCGCAGAGTAGTTGTGCCGACAGGTTTCGCCCGCAACGGCTGACACGATCACGCTAGACCCTGCTGCTGCGCGTGCCAATCCTGTCCTTTGGCACGGTCAGCGCGGGTTGGGCGCGCGCTCTACCGGTGGCTGTCATCGCGTTCACGGCAGCGCCTTGTATAGTTATGGGACGATCCAAGGAGGAAATCGGCGCTCAGGCGCCAGCCCATGTTTGCATTTGACTGGCTGTCCGACCCGACTGTCTGGGCAGGTCTACTCACCCTCGTGGTGCTGGAGATCGTGCTTGGCATCGACAATCTCGTCTTCATCGCGATCCTGGCCGACAAGCTGCAGGCCAAAGAGCGCGACAAGGCTCGCGTGCTCGGCCTCTTGCTGGCCCTGGTCATGCGACTGGCGCTGCTGGGTGCGATGTCATGGCTGGTGAAACTCACCACGCCCGTGCTCACGCTGGGCGCCGTGTCGTTCTCGTGGCGCGACATCATCTTGTTGCTTGGCGGCGCCTTCCTGTTGTTCAAGGCGACTGTGGAGCTGCACGAACGCCTGGAAGCGGCTGATCATGACGAAGCGGCGAAGCGTGCACCGGCGCGTTTCTGGCTGGTGGTCGCCCAGATCGTCGCACTCGATGCGGTGTTCTCGATCGACTCGGTGATCACGGCGGTGGGCATGGTCGATCATCTCTCGGTAATGATGATCGCCGTGGTGGTGGCCATGATCCTGATGATCAGCGCCAGCAAGCCGCTCACCAACTTCGTCAATGCGCGGCCGACGGTGGTGATCCTGTGCCTGTCGTTCCTGCTGATGATCGGTTTCAGCCTGGTCGCGGAGGCTTTCGGTTTTCATATCCCGAAGGGCTATTTGTACGCGGCGATCGGCTTCTCGATCCTGATCGAGGCGTTCAACCAGACCATGCGCCGCAATCGCCAGCGCAGCCTGCTGGGCAGCGCGCGCACACTGCGCGATCGCACCGCGCTGGCGGTGTTGAACCTGCTGGGCGCCGGCGGCGACGACGAAGATGCCGCGCCCAAAGCCACTGCGGCGAAGCCCGAGGGCAGCGTCGCCATGTTCGGCAAGGACGAACTTGCGATGGTGCAGGGTGTGCTGGATCTGGCGCATCGGCCGGTGCGCTCGATCATGACGCCGCGGCCGGAGATCAACTGGATCGACCCGCGTGAAAACGCCGAACAGTTGCGCGCGGAAGTCACTGCTTCAAGTCACGCATGGCTGCCGGTGGCGGGCGACGATCTCGACCAGTTGGTGGGCGTGGCATCGTCGCGCGACCTGCTGGCGAGCCTGCTTGAGCACGGCCATATCGACGTGGATCAGGTGGTGCGCAAGCCGCTCACCGTGCTCGAATCGCTGAGCGTGCTGCGCCTGATCGAAGAATTCCGCCGCTCGCCGCTGCAGGTGGCGCTGGTGGTGGACGAATACGGCAGCGTGCTCGGCCTGGTCACGCCCACCGACGTGCTCGAAGTGATTGCGGGCGAGTTTCCGGATGATGAAAGCGGTGATCCCGCCGCCGTGCAGGCCACCGATGGCAGCTGGCTGCTCGACGCCAGCCTCGACCTGCGCCGCGTCGAACACCTGCTCGGCTTCAAGCTCACGGGCGACGACAGCTTTTCGACCCTGGCGGGCTACGTGCTGCAGCAGTTGGGACGCCTGCCCAGCGCAGGCGACGCGTTCACCAGCGAAGGCCTGCGTTTCGAAGTGGTGGCGATGGACGGCGCACGCATCGAGCGGCTGAAGGTCAATCCGATCGAATGAGGCGAGCGTCGCGCACAGGGTGCGCTCCCACCACAACCTCGTCCTGTGGGAGCGCACCCTGTGCGCGACGCCTTTGGCCTCAACCGATCAACAATGCACGCCCCAACCCAATAACCCCCAGTACCAGCGTCACGCCCCACGCCATCGAAGACACCATAAACCCCGGCCCACGCTTGGCCGCATCCTGCAGGTAAGCCACCGCGTACCACACGCGGCCAGCCACCCAGACCAGACCCGCCACGCCAGCCCACAGCGGATAGCCGTACTGCACCGCCAGCCACAGGGTGGGCAGGAAGATTACGGTCGATTCCAGCGTGTTCATCTGCACTCGCCAGGCGCGCTCGAACGCCGGATGCCCGTCGATGGCCGGCGCCTTCACGCCGTATTTCTCGCGTGCGTGTCCGGTGGCCCAGACGGTGCCGAACTGGAGCAGGACCGTCAGCAGGACGACGACGGCGGGCAGGTGCTGGATCATGGCGGGTACTCGCGGAAAGGTCGCCCACTGTAGCCATCGCGTGCCAATGGCGGGAGGGGGCGGGAGGGGTTATCGTCTTGCCATCGTTGGATGAGCGAGGGCCTTCCTATGGATTGGCAGAAAGGCGAACGGAGTCAGAACGTCGAGGTCGACAGCGGCGGAGGCGGCGGCGGTCCCCGCTTCGGTGGGGGACGCGGACTGGGTATCGGTGGCATCGTCATCCTGGCGATCCTGGGCCTGGTGTTTTTCAAGGATCCGACCGCTCTGCTGAGCCAGGTCGACAGCGGCGGCCAGCAGGTCGCTGCACCCAGCGGGCAGCCGGCCAATGTCGATCCGCAGACCAAGGATTTCGTCAGCGCCATCCTCGGTTCCACCGAGAAGACCTGGGGCGACATCTTCACCGCGCATGGCCGGCAATACGTCGATCCCAAGCTCGACTTGTTCAGCGGCGGCGTGCGTACCGCCTGCGGTGCGGCTTCCACGGCGGTGGGGCCGTTCTATTGTCCCGGCGACCAGAAAGTCTACCTGGACGTGGCGTTCTTCCAGGAGCTGGAAAGCCGTTTCCATGCGGCCGGCGATTTCGCCCGCGCTTACGTGATTGCGCACGAGGTGGGCCACCACGTGCAGAACCTGCTCGGCGTGTTCGACCAGGTGGAGCAGGCGCGTCGTCGTGGCGCGCGGATGGAAGGCGCCGATGGTTTGTCGGTGCGCCAGGAGCTGCAGGCCGATTGCTTCGCCGGCGTGTGGGCCAACCACAGCCAGCAGCGCCTGCAGTGGCTGCAGCCGGGCGATATCGAATCGGCGCTCAACGCGGCCAGCAAGATCGGCGACGATGCGCTCCAGCAGCAGGCCCAGGGTAGGGTGGTGCCGGACTCGTTCACGCATGGCACCTCGGCGCAGCGCGTGAAATGGTTTACCGCCGGCTTCCAGAGCGGCGATATCGCCAGCTGCAATACGTTCGCGGGCGAGCCCTGAGCTCAAAGCACGTCGAAGGCCCGCCATGCGGGTCTTCGACGTTTTAGAATGGCGGCCTGCGCGCCTCGGGGTGCGTTTTAGAACCATCTGCATGTTGCATCCCTGTCTGAGTTGCGGTGCCTGTTGCGCCTATTTCCGCGTGGCCTTTCATTGGTCCGAGGCGGACGCGTCGCTGGATGGCGTGGTGCCGCCAGAACTCACCGAGACACTCGACCCTCATCGCCTGGTCATGCGCGGTACCCAGGCCTCGCGGCCGCGCTGCGTGGCGTTGCAGGGCACGGTGGGGACGGCGGCCCATTGCGGCATCTACGAGCGCCGGCCTTCGGTGTGCCGCGAGGTAGAGCCGTCGTGGGAGTTCGGCCGTCCCAGCGCGCAGTGCGACAAGGCGCGGCTAGGCCATGGCTTGCCGCCGCTCACACCGGAACACTGGCCACTGGCCGTGTCCGGCGACTGAGCTCAGCGCCCCATCAGTGGATTGGCCTCGTTCTGGAAGGCCAGCACGAACTGCTTCAGATCACCTTCGTTGACGTCCGAGACGACCACGTAGTGCATGCCGTCGCCGGTCCAGCGGATCACCGTGTAACCGTGCTCCTGGCTGACGGCCTGCACAGCTGGCCGAGTCTCGGCGGGCCACTGGAACAGGTTGATCACATGCAGGTGACGCTTGTAGATCAGCGCGGCAACACTATGGCCCTCCAGCGCATCGAGGCGGCCACCCACCAGCGGAAAGCCTTCGGCGGCCAGATCCTTCACCCGCGGCGAGAAATCCAGCTTGCCCTCGAACCATGGCTTGACCGTGTGCTGGTCGGTCGACACCACGTCCATCAGATGCTCGCCCTGCAAGGAGCGCACATGGCCGGAAATGGCCTGGGCGACGATGGCATCATCCCCGCCGCGAGTGGGCAGCCAGTGCAGCCACGCCGGCACGGAGAGCAGCACCGCCGCGGCAAAGCCCGCTGCCGCCGCGAACGCAACAGGTGTGCGTCGCCGCACCGTGATCGGTGTCACCTTTGGAGGCGCCGCAGGCGCTGCAGGCGTCGTCCATTGGGCGCGCAGTGCATCCGGTGCGCGACGATACAACGCCGGTTCGGACAAGGCCTTCTGCATGATGGCGTAGGTCTCGTAACGGGATTTGCACGCGCTGCACTCGTGCAGGTGGCGAGCCATCGCCGCACTGCTGGCAGCATCCAGTTCGTCGTCGAGATAGGCGTGCAAAAGCAGCCCAGCGTCATCGCAGATCATGACGGCGTACCTCCTTGGGCCGGCAGGTGAGTTCGGCCCGCAAGCGATCGCGGGCGCGCGCAAGACGGGACATCACCGTGCCGATCTTCTGTCCGGTGATGGTCGCGATTTCCTTGTATGAGCATTCTTCCAGTTCACGCAGTACCAGGATTTCGCGCAATGGCGACGGCAGCCGTTCCAGCGCCGCCTGCAATGCGCCGACGTCCACGGCAAGCAGGGTGAGGGTTTCGGGTGACGGGCCATCGTCGATGAGCGGATGCACCGCCTCGTCCAGTTCGTCGTGCAGCGCATCCTGCGGGGTGCGACTGCGCAACGTATAAAACGTGTTGCGCACGATCGCCAGCAGCCACACGCGCACGTCGCCACCGCGGAAGCTGTCGAAATAACGCAGTGCACGCAACATCGCTTCCTGCACCACATCCTGCGCATCGCTGGGATTGCGTGCGAGCCAGTGGGCGAGGTTGTAAGCCGCGTCCAGATACGGCACCACCTGTGCCTCGAAGCGTGCGCTTCGGGCGGCGTCGGCGGCTCTCATGCTGGCGGTCGGCTGGGATGGCATAAGTGGGTATACCCCGGTTCCGGCCACTTTATTCCAACGCGAGTTTCGCGGCACGTGCCGGGAATAGACGCGTGCATCGGTGGGTATTGGGCTTAGGGCGCGGACGAAGTGTCTGCCGCCACTAGCGGAGATCCGACGATGGACGACATTCAAGACCTCGAGGCCGGCGACCGCCGCCAGTTCCTCAAATGCATGGCGTGGGCCGGTGCCGGCACGCTATGGCTGATGCACGGCGGCGTATTGAAAGCCCAGCCGCTGAACGCCCAGGGCGCGGCCAGCGCCGCCGACTCAACCTTCAGTTTCGCGCAGATCAGCGACTCGCATATCGGCTTTAAAAAAGCGCCGAACATGGACGTCGCCGGCACGCTGCGGCAGTCGCTGGCGATGATCAACGCCCAGAAGAAAGAGCCCGACTTCGTGCTGCATACGGGCGATCTCACGCATCTGTCGCGACCGGAGGAATTCGACGCGCTGTCCGGCATCATGCAGGACGCGCGCATGGCCAAGGTGTTCTACGTGCCTGGCGAGCACGACGTGATCGGCGACAACGGCGCCGAATTCTTCCGCCGTTTCGGCGAGCGCCAACAGAGTGGCGGCTGGTACAGCTTCGACCACCACGGCGTGCATTTCGTGGGACTGATCAACGTGCTGAATCTGAAAGCCGGCGGCCTGGGCTCGCTCGGCGCCGATCAGCTGGCGTGGCTTAAGAAGGATCTCGCCGGACTTTCTGCCGACACGCCGCTGGTGGTGTTCGCACATATGCCGCTATGGCCGCTTTATCCGGACTGGGGCTGGGGCACGGACGACAGCAATGAAGCGGTGAGCTATCTGCGTCGCTTCGGTTCGGTGAGCGTGCTCAACGGCCACATCCACCAGATCCAGCAGAAGGTGGAAGGCAGCATCACGTTCTACACCGCGCGCTCCACTGCCTATCCGCAGCCGGCACCGGGCACGGCGCCGGCGCCGGGACCGATGAAGGATGTCGCGCCGAACGATCTGCACCGCTATCTGGGCATTCGCGACGTGCGCCACGTGCAGGGCAGCCACGCGCTGGCCGTGACCGAAGAGGTGATGGCATGAACGTGATGTCATGGTCGCTTTCAGTGATCACCAGCTTGGTCGTGGCCGCGGCGACAACCTCGCCGGCGCTGGCTGCCAATGCGGCGAAGAGCACGCCCGCCAAGCCCACCACGGTGGACATCAAGGATTTTGCGTTTGCTCCGAAAACCCTGACCATCACGGCGGGCACGCGCGTGGTGTGGACCAATCTTGATGAAGAGCCGCACGTGGTGGTCAGCGCGGGCAATCAGTTTGCGACGTCAAAAGCGCTGGACACCAGCGACAGCTACGCCATCACGTTCGATCACGCTGGCACGTATACCTACTACTGCGCCATCCATCCCATGATGGTAGGCACGATCATCGTGAAGTGACGGCGCTGTCGAAGCGGTAGATGTCCATCGCGAGCAGGCCGTATTCGATGCCTGCATCGATACGCTGGGCGTGCGAGTCCCCGCCCGCCGCGCCCAGCGCCACGAACAGCGGCAGCAGATGTTCGTCGGTGGGATGCGCGCGTTCGGCAAACGGCGCCTGGCGGCGATAGTCGAGCAGGGCGGGCACGTCACCCTCGGACAACTTGTGCTCGATCCACTCGATGAACGGGCGTACGTACGGCGCCTCGCGTTCCCCGCTGTAGCCGGCGCGGAAATCGTGCAGGTTGTGCGTGATGCTGCCCGAGCCGATCACCAGCACGCCGTCGTCGCGCAAAGGCGCCAGCGCGCGGCCCACCGCGTACTGATGGGCGGGCCCCAACTGCGGTTGAATGGAGAGGGGAACGACAGGGATGTTGGCGTCGGGATAGAGCAGACGCAGCGGCACCCAGGCGCCGTGATCCAGGCCCTGCGTGGGATCGAGCGTGGTCGGCAGCCCAGCCTTGTCGAGCAGCTCGGTCACATGCGCAGCGAGTGCCGGCTCGCCCTTCGCCGGATACTGGATATCGAACAGCGCCTGCGGAAATCCATGGAAATCGTGGATGGTCTCCGGCCGCGTTGCGCCACCGACGTGCGGCTGGCGCGCCAGCCAGTGCGCCGTGGCGATCACGATGGCCTTGGGCCGGGGCAGCTCGCGCGCAAGCTCGGCCAGCCGCTCGCCCACGCGACGGGGCTGGATCGCTGTCATGGGCGAGCCGTGGGAGATGTAGAGGCTGGGCAGGGTGGTCATGGTGGCGTTCCTCGTGGGGACCACCATAGGGTAGGGATTTGCCAGGGAATTGCAGCGTGCGTGGGGTGAACGATGCGTCACTGGAGGGGAACGATGGGGGATTTCGCCATGCCACTTCGTGCTCGTCGTCCTGACGCCTGCTTTCAGCCTTTCAGGTCGTCATTCCTGCGAAGGCAAGGATCCCGCCCTTGATCGTCATCCCTGCGAAGGCAGGGATCCAGTGACTTTGTGCTGCGATCGTCGCGTTGAGGCCAGCGTGCCGCCTACGCGGCGGGCGTTTCGACTGCCTGCCGGCAGCCGAGTCACTTTTCTTTTGCTGGCCCAAAAGAAAAGTAACCCAAAGAAAATGGCCTGATAACGCCCGCAGCATCGTGCTGGGATAAGCCCGAACGCTTGAGGCTGGCTGTTGTGGGACAACCTCCGAGGGTACACAGCGGGTACTGCAAAGCGCTGCGCAACGCGCCCGAATCGCTGAGTACTTAAAGCGGGGCCCCGCTGCGCATCGGCTTAGGCATCGCTCCCTCCCTCTGCCGCGCCGGCTTGTCTGTGGGAGCGCACCCTGTGCGCGACAGCCACGCCGCGGTGTACCGCTCCGTAGGTATGTCGCGCACAGGGTGCGCTCCCACAACGAGCCGAGCGGCGGCGCGCCATTCCCAGATCCGCGTAACCCTTGTAGGAGCGCACCTTGTGCGCGACCGCAGCGCTGAGGTGTACCTCTCCGTAGGCTGTTCGCGCACAGAGTGCGCTCCTACAAAAAAACGCCCGGCAGTGCCGGGCGTGATTCGGTTCTTGATGTGGCGCGCGATGTCAGGCGGACGAGGCCCCACGCTTACTTCGCGCGACGCGGCCCCTTATTGCCGCCCGCACCATGCCCCTGCGGCCGCGGCTTTCCGCCACCCGGCTTCTTGTTGAAACCACCACCCGGACGGAATCCACCTCCGGCGCGACGCGGAGCAGCATCGCCGGCGCCGCTGTCATCGCCGTCCCACGGCTTGATGCGCAGCTGCTGCTGGCTCACCCACACCTTCTGCAGGTGCTGGAACACCTCGGCCGGCATGCCGTCGGGCAGGTCGATCAGGCTGTATTCGCCGCGGATGCTCAGGCGGCCGATGTGACCGCTTTCCAGGCCGGCTTCGTTGGCGATGGCGCCGATGATGTTGCCCGGCTTGACGCCGTGCTCATGGCCCACTTCCACGCGATAGGTGCGCTTGCCCTCTTCCGTGTTGTGCGCACGTACCGGGCGCGGCGTGAAATCGCGCGGACCGGCATCGCGATCGTGCGGACGATGCTCGCGTTCGCCGCGATGTTCGCGATGCTCGCGATCGCCACGGTCACGGCCATGCTCGCGACTCTGCGGTTCGCGCGGAGTGAATTCGCGCTTGGGCGGCGGCGTCAGCAGCAACGGCTGGTTGCCCTGGGCGATACGTGCCAGCGCGGCAGCGATTTCCACGGCGGGGATATTGTGTTCCTGCTCGTACTGCTCGATCAGCTGCTGGAACAGCTGCAGTTCGCCCACGGCGATGGTGTCGCTGATGCGCTGCTTGAACTTGGCGATGCGCACGTCGTTGACCGCTTCCACGGTCGGCAGCTTCATCTCTTCGATCGGCTGACGGGTGGCGCGCTCGATCGCGCGCAGCATGCCCTTCTCGCGCGGCGTGACGAACAGGATGGCTTCGCCGCTGCGACCGGCGCGGCCGGTGCGGCCGATGCGGTGCACGTAGCTTTCGGTGTCGTACGGGATGTCGTAGTTCATCACGTGGCTGATGCGTTCCACGTCCAGACCACGCGCGGCCACGTCGGTAGCCACGAGAATGTCGAGCTTGCCTTCCTTCAACTGCTGGATCACACGCTCGCGCTGCGCCTGCGCGATGTCGCCGTTGATGGCGGCGGCGGCAAGGCCACGCGCCTGCAGCTTCTCGGCCAATTCTTCGGTGGCCGACTTGGTGCGCGCGAAGATGATCATCGCGTCGAACGGTTCGGCTTCGAGGATGCGGGTCATCGCGTCGAGCTTGTGCATGCCGCTGACGAACCAGTAGCGCTGGCGGATATTCGCCGCCGTGGTGGTGGACGACTTGATCGTCACCTCGCGCGGATCTTTCAGATGCTGCTGCGCGATCTTGCGGATCGGCGCCGGCATGGTGGCGGAGAACAGTGCCACCTGGCGTTGCGGCGGGGTCGCCTGCAGCACTTTTTCCACGTCGTCGATGAAGCCCATGCGCAGCATTTCGTCGGCTTCGTCGAGCACGAGGAACTTCAGCTCGGACAGATCGAGCGTGCCGCGATCGAGATGGTCGATCACGCGGCCGGGCGTACCCACCACGATCTGCACGCCGCGCTTGAGCGAGTGCAGCTGCGGGCCGTAGCTCTGGCCGCCGTAGATCGGCAGCACCTGCAAGCCTGGCATGTGCGTGGCGTAACGCTGGAATGCTTCAGCCACCTGGATGGCCAGTTCGCGCGTCGGTGCCAGCACCAGCGCCTGCGGCTTGCCGGGCTTCAAGTCGATGCGCGAAAGAATCGGCAGCGCGAACGCGGCGGTTTTGCCGGTGCCGGTCTGCGCCTGGCCAAGCACGTCGCGGCCTTCAAGCAGCGGCGGAATGGTGGCGGCCTGGATCGGCGAAGGCGATTCGTAGCCGACGTCGGTGAGTGCGCGCAGCAGCTCCGGATGAAGGCCAAGCGCAGCAAAGCCGACGGCTGCCGGCTGGGAATCGGAAGACGGGGAGGACATGGGGGAACCTCGACATGGCATGCACGAGGGCATGCGGGAGAATGACGCTATTGTAACAGGCTGGCCCGGTCCGCCGGGATTTTTGTGCCGCCTGATGGCTGATTAGTGAGGATTATTCATGTCTGGACGTCTTGATGGTCGTGTCGCGCTGGTCACTGGCGCCTCCTCGGGGATCGGCGAGGCCACCGCGCTCGACCTGGCCCAAGCGGGGGCCAGGGTCGCCATCGCCGCTCGCCGCCGCGACCGCCTGGAAGCGCTGGCTGCGAAGCTGCAAACGCTGGGCGCCGATCCGTTGGTGCTCGTGGCGGATCTGGCCGACGAGCACGAAGCCCAGCGCATCGTGTCCGAGACGGAGGCGCACTACGGCCGCCTGGACATCCTGGTGAACAATGCCGGCGTGATGTACCTGGAACCGGTCGAAGAGGCCGATCTCGGCCGCTGGCGCCACATGCTGGAGCTGAACGTGCTGAGCCTGATCGCCTCCACGCAGGCCGCGTTGCCCGGCATGCGCCAGCGCCGCGACGGTCACATCGTGAATATCTCGTCGACGGCCGGCCGCGTGGCCAACCCCAACGCCGCTGCCTATTCGGCGACCAAGTTCGGCGTCGTGGCGTTTTCCGAAGCGTTGCGCCGGGAGGTCTACCAGCACAATATCCGCGTCACCGTGATCGAGCCGGGCGTGGTGGAGACGGAACTGCGCGACCACATCGGTCACGTCGCCACCAAGGACAACCTCAACGCGTGGGCCGACAGCATGCGCCAGCTGCAGTCGGTCGACGTGGCGGAAGCGATCACGTTCTGCGTATCGCGGCCTGCCCACGTCAATATCAACGAAGTGCTGATGCGCCCCACTGACCAGGAGCGCTGAAGCAGGCGCACTATCATTGGCACTATCGGCTTCAGCACAAGGACTGACCATGACAGGGATAGAGACGATCTCCGAGCAACGCTGCCACGGCGGCGTGCAGGGGTTCTACCGGCATCATTCGGAGCAGTGCGGCGGGCCGATGCGCTTTGCGCTGTTCCAGCCGCCGCAAGCGGCGCAGCAGCCGTGCCCGGTGCTGTATTTCCTTGCCGGGCTCACCTGCACAGAAGAAACCGCGACGATCAAGGCCGGCGCCCAGCGGCTGGCAGCCGAGCTGGGGCTGATCCTGGTGATGCCCGATACCAGCCCGCGCCAGACGGGGTTGGACGGCGCCACCGGCGACTGGGAATTCGGCGAAGGCGCAGGCTTCTATCTCGATGCCACGCAGTCGCCGTGGTCGTCGCGATTCCGCATGCACAGCTACATCGTGGATGAACTGCCTGCGCTCATTGCAGCGCACTTTCCTGCCGATATTGCCCGCAGCGGCATCACCGGTCATTCGATGGGTGGCCATGGCGCGCTCACCATTGCGTTGCGCCATCCGGATCGATATCGCTCGGTATCGGCGTTCGCGCCCATCGTGGCGCCTAGCCAGGTGCCGTGGGGACAGAAAGCATTTCCACGTTATCTCGGCGACGATATGAAAACCTGGGCGGACTATGACGCCTGCGAGCTGGTGCGCACGCACCGTTTCGACGGCACCATCCTGATCGACCAGGGCGAGGCCGATGGCTTTCTCACCACGCAGCTCAAGCCCGAACTGTTCGACCAGGCTTGCGCTGAAGGCGGCCAGCCGTTGCTGCTGCGCCGGCATGCCGGTTACGACCACAGCTACTACTTCATCACCACCTTCATCGACGATCATCTTCGTCACCACGCCGAGGCGCTGGGGCTGTCGTGAGCGTGTTGCATCCCATCACCACGCGCCGCGCCGTGTTGCGTCTGGTCGAGGTGGCCGATGCGTGGAAGCTGCTGCGTTATCGCGAGCAGAACCGCGAGCACCTGGCGCCGTGGGAACCGCTGCGCGACGACGCTTACTACACGCTCGACCACTGTGTGCAGACGCTGGCGGAATCGCGCGAGGCGGTGCGCCTGGATCGCGCCTACCCGTTCTTTGCGGTGGATCTGTCAGGACAGGAAATCCTCGCCAGTTTCACCTTCGCCAACGTCGTGCGCGGCGCGTTCCAGGCCTGTCATCTGGGCTATAGCGTCGCCCAGCGCAGGCAGGCGCAGGGCTTGATGCAGGAGGTGTTGGAAACGGCGCTGCCGTGGGCCTTCCATCAGTTGGACATGCATCGTGTGATGGCCAACTACATGCCGCGCAACGAGCGCAGCGGTCGCTTGCTGGAGCGGCTTGGTTTTGAGCGCGAAGGCTACGCCAAACGCTACCTGCAGATAGCCGGCGTGTGGGAAGACCACGTGCTCACGTCGCGCATTCGAGAGCCGTAGCTTTGACGACAGCGCGACCGTTCAGCCCTTGGTCGTCGCTGGTGCTGCCAGTGCGGGGCGTGTGCAGCGTGCGGGCATCCATTGGGTGGCGCCGGCAATGATGTCGCAACTCCACACCAGTGGGGCGTTGCCGCCGGGCGCTGAGTTGTCCAAGGGGGTGAGAAGAAAGACGGGGTCGGGCGTCGCGCCGGTGTTTTGCGTCGCAATCGTGATGCGCCCAGTTTCGGAGACGTCGATCTTCGACGTATAGGCACTGGGCGACGATGAGGCGTTGTAAGTGAGGTCGCCCGGCTTGAGCTGGCTCAGTCCGCCTCGCACGGTGGCAGCTTCCATCACCACCAGCTTCGCCGCTTCACCGGTCTGCAGCGCTTCGTCCAGGTGTTCGGACACGCGGTGATTGCGCCAGGCGGGAATCGCGATGGTGGCAACTACGGCCACGATGGCGAGTAGTGCAAGGCCGATCATGATGGGCTTGGAACGTTCGCCGCTCATCTCGATGCTCCTTTACCGTGACGATGTCTGGACAAATCTCGTGGCAAGCGAATGTGGAGATTCGTCAAAGCTATGGGGCAGCTACGCCAAAAGGACGTGCGTACACCTTCGCATAGATCGTTGGCGGCAGGGCCAACGCCACGCGCCACGGTTCAGGAAATAGTGCGGATCACTTGCGTGGGCCCACACAGGGCCGCTTGCAACTGTCGTGAGGCCTCTGCGCCTGAGCGCGAGGCCTCACGATGGGTCGTGCTTACGCCTTGGCGGCAGGACGGCCGCCACGACGCTGGCGCTTGCGGTTGCCTTCGGCCGGACGCTCGCCGCCGCCGCCACCGAAGCCATGGCCCGAGCCATGACCGTGCGGACGATGCGAGCCCTGCGGACGACCACCCTGCGGGCGGGCAGCCGGACGCGCCTGGCGCTGGCCCTGCACCGGACGCGGTGCAGCGGCGTCGGTGCGCAGCGGATGCGACGGCTCGAATCCCGGCACGTCGCTGAACGCGATGTCCTGCTTGAGCAGCTTGCGGATGTCACGCAGCAGGCCCGACTCGTCATGGCTCACCAGCGACACGGCCATGCCCTCGGCGCCAGCACGGCCGGTGCGGCCAATGCGGTGCACGTAGTCTTCCGCGACCATCGGCAGGTCGAAGTTGATCACGATGGGCAGCTGATCGATGTCGATGCCGCGGGCCGCGATATCGGTCGCCACGAGCACAGTGACGCGGCCGGTTTTGAAGTCGCTCAGTGCGCGGGTGCGGGCATTCTGGCTCTTGTTGCCGTGGATCGCGGCGGCACGCAGGCCGGCAGCGCCCAGGAACGTCACCAGCTTGTCGGCGCCGTGCTTGGTGCGGCTGAACACCAGGGTCTGGCGGCGGCTGTCCTGCGACAGCACGTGCAGCAGCAGGTCGCGCTTCTTGCCCGCGTCCACCGGATGCACGTGATGGGTGACCGTGGTGGCAACGCTATTGGCCGGGGTCACTGACACTTCGCGCGGCTGATGCATGAACTGCATGGCCAGTGCCTTGATCGGGCCGGCAAACGTGGCCGAGAACAGCAGCGTCTGACGCTGCTTGGGCACGGCGGACAGGATGCGCTTCAACGCGGGCAGGAAGCCCATGTCGAGCATGCGGTCGGCTTCGTCCAGGATCAGCACTTCGACGCCGGACAGATCCAGCGAGCGCTGCTGCATGTGATCGATCAGGCGGCCCGGTGTGGCGATGACCACGTCCACGCCGCGACGCAGCGCCTGCATCTGCGGACCCATGCTGACGCCGCCGAAGATGGTGGTGCTGCTGACGCGCAGGTACTTGCCGTAGTCGCGCAGGTTGTCGTGCACCTGGGCCGCCAGCTCACGCGTCGGCGTGAGCACGAGGGCACGGGGGCGACGGGTCTGGGTGGCGCCGGCATTGGAGAGGTGCTGCAAGAGCGGCAGCGCGAACGCCGCGGTCTTGCCAGTGCCGGTCTGGGCAGCGGCGAGCAGGTCGCCGCCTTCCAGCACAACCGGAATGGCTGCAGCCTGGATGGGGGTAGGGATGGCGTAGCCTTGGTCGGCAAGCGCGCGCAACAACGCGGGCGCAAGGCCCAGCGATTCGAAAGTCATGGAAGCTCCAGAGCAACCCGGAGCGTTCGAATCGAACCGCGTTGCAGTATCAGTAAGGGGGAGGCACGACGGAAGGTCGTGACAGGGGAGTATAGCGCAATTCTGAATTAGCTGCTTGGTTTGCCAAACCGGGGCGCAGGGCGGGGTGTGAAGCCCTGGTTTCGGGGTGTTTAAGCCCGTGCCCGCTCTGCCACCACCAGATAGCTGTCAAACGGCATCTTGCCGTGCAGCGAGCGGATGGTGACTGAAAGCCCGGCGGCCTCAAGCAGCCCGCGCAGCTCCTCGGCACTGGGATAGTGCTGGGCGCCCACCCGCATCCAGCCACTGGCGCTCAGGAAGAACTCCGAGACGCGGGTGAGGGCATAACGCCAACTGCGTTCGCGCAGCACATTGCGGATCACCAGCAGGCCGCCCGGGGCGACATGGGTGATCGCGTTCTCCAGCAATGCGCGCTGGCCGTCGCAGGGCAGGTAGTGCAGCACGTCGAGCAGGGCCACGTGACCGCGGATGGGTTGCTCCGCTACACCGTCGGTCTGGCGCAGCTGCAACACGCCATCCAGGCCGGATTGCCGTAGCGCCCGGTTGCCAGCGTCGATTTTGCGCGAGTCGTTGTCCACGCCCAGATAGCGCGTGACGACGCCACGCGCATGCAGGTATTGGCCGAGCAGGCCGATGCCGCAGCCGATGTCCAGCAGTGGCATCGGCCGGTTCATCACCAGCGCCGCCGTCGCCGCGTACGCAGGGTCGGCCGCCAGCTTGCCCTTGACGTAGCGGCGCTGGAGCCAGTGGTCGTACGAGTTGGCGATGCGATACAGGGTGGCATCCATGAGCGACATGTCAGCCCACTCCATGGCTGCGTGATGTGAAGGCGAGCATGCATTCAAACATCGACCGGCACCACATCCGGCTTGCGCTGGGGCGGCGGTGATGGTTCGCTTGGCGCCCTGCGAGCCGCGCGGGCGGTCGTGATCCTTTATCGTGGAGCAGCACATGTCGCCGTTCGCGCCCTTTCGAGAGCTCACCTCGACCCAGCGTCATACCGTCTTTGCCAGCTTCCTGGGCTGGACGCTGGATGCTTTCGATTATTTCCTGCTGACCTTCGTGATCGTGGGCGTGGCGCAGGAATTCCATGTCGGCAATCAGGAAGTGGCGTTCGGTTTGCTGCTCACGCTGGCGGCGCGACCCATTGGCGCGCTGTTGTTCGGGCGACTGGCCGATCGCTATGGCCGGCGTCCCATCCTGATGCTCGATGTGATCCTGTTTTCCGTGTTCGAGCTGGCCACGGCGTTCTCCACCTCGCTCACCATGCTGCTGGTGTTGCGCTTCCTGTTTGGCGTGGCCATGGGCGGCGAATGGGGCATCGGCGCGTCGCTGGCGATGGAATCGATTCCACCCAAGGCGCGCGGCGTGGTGTCGGGCCTGTTGCAAAGCGGCTACCCGGTCGGGTTCTTCCTGGGCGCGTTGGTGAACTGGTTGCTGGTCGATCACATCGGCTGGCGCGGGTTGTTCATCGTGGGCGCCTTGCCGGCGCTGCTGGTGCTGTATATCCGGCGCAGCGTGCCGGAGTCGGAGGTGTGGCAGCAGGAGCGCGCGGCCAAGGACAAGAAGGGGCTGCTCGAGTCGATGCGCGGGCACTGGAAGCTCGCCCTCTACCTGATGCTGCTGATGATGGCGTTCAACATGTTCAGCCATGGCTCGCAGGACCTGTATCACACGTTCGAGGAGGAGGGCCTGCACCTGCCCACCGGCTCGGGCGCGGCGTTCATGTTGGTGGCGATGCTCAACCTGGGTGCGCTGGTAGGAGGGCTGTTCTTCGGCGCGCTGTCCGAGCGCATCGGCCGGCGCAAGGCCATCATCCTGGCGGCCTTGCTCGCCATCCCGGTGATTCCGCTATGGATGTACGGCAGCACGCTGCCGCTGCTCGCGCTGGGCGCGTTCCTGATCCAGGTGATGGTGCAGGGCGCCTGGGGCGTGGTGCCGACGCATCTCAACGAACTGGCGCCCGAAGGCATGCGCGGCACCTTGCCCGGCTTCGCCTATCAGACCGGCAACCTGCTGGCCGCGGTGACGGCCAATGCCCAATTGTGGATCGCCCGGCAACATGGCGGCCTGGCGTTCGCCATGTCGGTCTGGATGGCCGCCGTCGCCGTGCTATTGGCCTTCCTCGCCTGGGCGGGCCCGGAGGCCCGTGGCGCCCGCTTTGGCCGCTCCCCGCCGGGCACGGGCGAGTAGCCTGGCAGGCTGCTAGAATTCAGCGTTTGATCCATCACGAGACATGCAATGAAGGCTGGCAAGGACAAGGTCATCTCGCTCCACTACACGCTGACGGTGGACGGTGAAAAGGTCGAGAGCTCCCTCGACCGCAACGAACCGCTATGGGTGCTGCTCGGCCACGGCCAGCTGATCCCGGGCCTGGAGAAGGCACTGGAAGACCATGAAGCAGGCGAAAACCTGCAGGTCGAGGTAGCCGCCGCCGAGGGCTATGGCGAGCGCCAGCCGGGCATGACCCAGCGCGTGCCGAAGAAGTACTTCCAGCAGGCGGCCAAGCTGAAGCCGGGCATGACAACGGTGCTGGCGCTGAAGGAAGGCGGCCACCGCGTGGTGGTGGTGGAGAAGGTCGGCATGACCACGGTGGATGTGGATCTGAACCATCCGATGGCGGGCAAGACGCTGAATTTCGATGTGACCATCAATGAAGTGCGCGATGGGACTGAGGAAGAGATTTCTCATGGGCATGCGCATCCGCCGGGTGCGGAGGCGCACTAACTTTCTCTGTCGGCTTTCTCCTTTGGGGAGGGGCTACGGATAAAGGTAGGCCTAATAGAAGCCGCTCCAGACGGAGCGGCTTTTTTTTGCTCGTCATCCCGGCGCATGCCGGTATCCAGTGGCGATCGTCTCCGGTTGTCGCCTTGTCGCCAGCGCCGTTGCCGTTCCCTTGTAGGAGCGCACCTTGTGCGCGACCGCGGCGCGTGGGTGTACCGCTCCGTTGGTTGGTCGCGCACAGGGTACGCTCCTACAAGGTTTCGCACGCCGTGGCACGGCTCCAAGGTTGCGACCACATATTTGTGGGAGCGCACCCTGTGCGCGACGCCTACGAAGCGATACCTCCAAACCTGCCGATCGCTCACATCGCTGCTGCCGCCGTGCATCGACACAGGCCACAAACAACAACGGCACCTCGCGGTGCCGTCATCGTTTCCAACCTGGAAGGCCAGATCAGACCAGCGTGATTTCCACATCCACATTGCCGCGCGTCGCATGCGAATACGGGCAGATATCACGATGCGCGGTGTCGACCAGTTCCTGTGCCACGGCGCGATCGATACCCGGCAGATTCACTTCCAGCTTCACCGCAATGCCGAAGCCGGTCGGTTCGCGCGGACCAATGCCCACGTGCGCGGTCACCGAAGCGTCCTTCAGCGTCACGTTCTGCTGACGCGCCACGAAGCGCACGGCGCCTTCGAAGCAAGCCGCATAGCCGGCGGCAAACAACTGCTCGGGGTTGCTGCCCTGGCCACCCGGACCACCGAGGCCCTTGGGCACCACCAGCTGCAGGTCGAGCACGCCGTCGTCGCTCTTGGCGTGACCTTCGCGGCCGCCGTGGACGGTGGCGGTGGCGGTGTAGAGAATCTTGCTGATGTTCATGTTTTTAATCCTCGCTTGGGGAGTGTTGGATCTGTTGGGTGAGTCGCTTCAGTTCATCGCGCAGGGTTTGCATCTGATCGAGCGAGAGCTGCATGCATTGCGCGAGACATTCGGGAATGCCGCTGGCCTTGTCGCGTAGGGCGAAGCCGGCGTCAGTAAGATGGATATCCACCACGCGCTCGTCTTCCTTGCGGCGCTGGCGTGCCACGAGGCCGGCGGTCTGCAGGCGTTTGAGCAGGGGGGTGAGCGTTCCGGAATCGAGCTGGAGACGCTGGCCGAGTTCGCTCACGGTCAACCCGTCGCGCTCCCACAGCACCAGCATCACGAGGTACTGCGGATAGGTGAGGCCCAGCGGTTCGAGTAGCGGCCGATACAGCCCCGTCACCGAGCGCGACGCGGCATACAGCGCAAAGCACAGTTGCTGGTCGAGCAGGAGTTGGTTGGGAGTCGGTTGCCGTTTCATGGATTAAACCGTAAGTGCAAAATTAAATTGTGTACAATTCAATTTTTCAATTGGAACGATAGGCGCAGCCTAAGACGCCTTGGGAGTGCCGGGTGTGAAGCGCGCTGGGTGGCGAGCGTGGCGCGGAGCTGGCCGGGCGCGGGCCAGGCCGCAGAGCAGTCGGCTCAGTCGAGCAGTCGCTTGCCGAACTCGAAATGGTCGCGCCAGTACGGGCCGTCGATATCGTCCAGCCTCACGGTGCCGCCGCTATTGGGCGCATGCACAAAGCGGCCTTTGCCCACGTAGACGCCGACGTGGCTGATGCCGCCCGAACCGCCGAAGAAGACGAGGTCGCCGCTGATCAGGTCGGTCATCTGGCGGACCCGCTCGCCGCTCAACTGCGACATTTCTCTGGAGCTATGGGGCAGGCTCAGGCCAGCGGCATTGCGATAGATATAGTCGACCAGGCCGCTGCAATCGAAACCGCTGTCAGGCGTGTTGCCGCCCCAGCGGTAGGGTGTGCCGACCAGGGCGATGGCACGGAACAAGACATCATTGGCCGTGCCGGTAGCACCGTTGGGGGCACGGGCGGGCAAATTGGCCAGGGACGAGCGGGAGTCCTTGTAGGTGGGCTCCGGACGCCGGCTGCTGCTGGCGCAGGCCGCGAGCATCATCACGATGCCGACGACCAGCGCACGCTGAGCAATACGCCACCATGCCGAGCGCGCGCAGGCAGGTTGGGCGAATTTGGGGCGCATCTCGTCTTCCCTGGTCTTGAGACGGCTCCGAGGTTATCAAATCAATAAGTTGGAAGAAAGTTTTAAGTGATCGCTGGAAGTGGATCTCTGGCGATCATGAGCCGGGCTCGTCCACGGTAATGCGGCGCTCGCTGAGCTTCCGGCCTCCGCGATCTCTGCTGCTGATCTTGTACTCGCCGGGCCAGAGGTAAAGCGAGTTCATGACGTTGTCGGTCAACAGCACGTAGCGATCCGCTGGGATGGCGTCGTCGCTCTCGTTGGCGTAGCGGGCCTCCACGATGCAGGGGAATTGGCGTTGGCACATGTCACTGGAGATCACCCGGGTCTGCCGGGCGCCGCCCAGCTCCAGCCAGTGGGGACGGCGCTGATGGCCGGAGGGAGGGAGGATGACGTCGACGTCGTGACGATCCGGGTCCGACGCCCACACGCTGCCGTTCTGGCGACTGAGCAGGACCGACGGCTTGTCGACCGGGAAAGCGGCTGACAGCTGGTTGTACAAATCCTTCTTTGGCATCGGGCCGATGTCTCGCCAACGGGTCTGGTCGATGGACAGTGGGTCGAAGCCGGTGAGTTGCTTGAGCTGCATCGCCATCGGCTTGATGTTCTTGCCCAGGTTGCCGACGGCCTTGTCGATGTGGGCGTAACCGGCATGCACGAACAAGCGTGCCTTGGGGTCGTTCTTGAACACCTGGCGATAGAGCAGCTGCGCCTGTCCCGATTCGCGATCGGCCAAGGCATCGGCATCGAACTCATAGGCCACTACCTTGAAACCCAGCCGTATCGCCTCCCGGATGATCTGCCCGTAGATCGGTTCGTGCAGATACTCGCTGCCGCTGGTGGCAATGGGATAGCCGCGATTCATGAGCTCGGCGTCGCCGTTGGCCAGCGCTTCGGCGGCGAAATAGGTGAAGCCTTCCGCGCGCAGCTTGGGCAGCAAGGCCAGCGTGAGTTCGCGGGTATGGGCATCGTGGTGAGCTTCGTTGATCAACACGATGCGCCGGTCCGTGGTCAACTTGGCGATCTCGGTCGCCGCGTCGGCGATCACCCAGTCAGCCGGCGCGGGCAGCGTCACCGGCGTCTGCACGCGGTTGTCGAACGGAAAGTCATTGATGGCTTCATCGTAGAGGCCGAGCTCATCCTCGACGGTCGCCAGCAGCTGCTGGTCGATCAGGCGATCCTCCTTGGTGAGCTGCGGCATCACTTCGCGCAGGTACAGGTAGCGCGCAAGGTCGTTCTTGATGTGCGCGGTTTCGGTAAACAGGTCGCGACTCACGGCCGTGGCCGAGGATGCCGTGGCCGGACGCTCGGGCTGGGCGGCCGTTTGAGTCGGCGCGGGCTGCTGCCTGGCGGCCTGCGCTTGCACTGCACCCGCCGCGCAGGCCGCGAGCATCGCCGTGCAGCGCATCGCCAAACGCCACCGTACCAACATCCTGCTGGACTGCTCTGACGTTCCCATCGCGCTAATCTCTCAAGGTTAGGAGTGGGTCTTGGCGACGCTACAATAGACCGATGGATGATTCACGCAGTGATGTGCTGGTTCTCGGCGGCGGCGTCATCGGCCTGGCCTGTGCTTACTACCTGCTGAAGTCCGGGGCTACGGTGCGGATTTTGGAGCAGGGTACCCCGGGCTGCGGCAGTTCGCACGGCAATTGTGGAACGATCACCCCCAGTCACGCGGCGCCCCTGGCCATGCCGGGCATGTTTGGCGTGGCCTTGCGCTCGATGTTGCGGGCAGACGCGCCGCTCTACCTCAACCCACGCTTTGACGGCCCGCGCCTGCGCTGGCTGCTCGGCTTTGCCCGGCACTGCAACTGGCGCGATTTCGAACATGCCGCGCAAGCGCGTTCCGCCATCCTGCAACGCTCTCGTGGGCTACTGGCGAGCTTGGTACGCGACGAACGGTTCGACTGCGAGTTCGGCGAAGAAGGCGAGCTGTATGTCTATCGTTCGGCGGCGGCCTTGCAGGCTGACGAGCGTCACCATGCCCAGGTGCTCGATCGCCTGGGCGTCGCGGTGGAGCGGTTGCGCGGCGATGAAGTGGAAGCCCGCGAGCCGGCCTTGAAGCCCGGCGTCGCCGGCGGACTGTTCCACCCGGACGACGCACGCCTGCGACCGGATCGCTACGCCGCCGAACTCACGCGCCGCGTGACGGAGCTGGGTGGCATCGTCGAATCGGGCGCACGCATCGACGGCTTTGGCCTCAACGGCGATCGCATCGATCATGTGCGCACCACGCGCGGCGTGTTCCGTGGCGACCGTGTTGTGATGTCGCTCGGCGCCTGGTCGCCGCTGACTGCCATCTCGCTGGGTTTGCGGCTGCCCATGCAGCCGGGCAAGGGCTATTCGATCACCTATTCGCGTCCTGCCGTGGCGCCGCGCCATGCCCTGGTACTGCGCGAGGCCGCCGTGTGCGTCACCACCTGGGACAGCGGCTTCCGAC
Source organism: Dyella sp. 01L423 (assembly GCF_056399945.1). NCBI lineage: Bacteria > Pseudomonadati > Pseudomonadota > Gammaproteobacteria > Lysobacterales > Rhodanobacteraceae > Dyella > Dyella sp. 01L423. The sequence continues at coordinate 648,806 of NZ_JBFTSI010000001.1, forward strand.
TGGGCAGCACCATGGAGTTTTCCGGGTATGCCGAAGGCCTCAACCGCACGCGCCTGGATGCGTTGCGTCGAGGCGCCGCACAGGGGCTGCACGTGCCCGAAGGGCCTGAACTGAAGGAAGAATGGTGGGGCTGGCGACCGATGAGCGTGGATGAGGTGCCGATCATCGGACCCAGCTCTCGTTGGTCCAATCTCACCTTGGCCACGGCGCACGGGATGCTTGGTGTGAGCATGTCGGCGGCCACGGGCGAACTGGTGGCGTCGATGTTGCGCGGAGGTACACCAGCGATCGATCCCACGCCGTATGCACCGTCGCGCTTTGGCGTGTGATCTTGACGCGGCCTGCTCGCAGACTCGCTTAACTTGAATGGCGCAAACCGGAGAGCGGCATGGCGGAAACCTTTGATCTGATCGTATTGGGTGGTGGCTCGGGTGGCTTGGCGACCGCATTCCGTGCCGCGCGCCATGGTGCGCGCGTCGCATTGCTGGAACCCAACGCACTGGGCGGCACCTGCGTGAATGTCGGCTGCGTGCCCAAGAAGGCGCTCTGGTTCGCCGGCCAGCTGGCGCAGGAGCAACGGCTCGCGGTCGATTATGGTTTTGCGTCCACGCCCGGTACGCTCGACTGGGAACATTTCCGCCAGCTGCGCCAGCATTACATCGACAGCATCCGCAACCGTTACGCGATGGGCCTGGAAGAAGGCGGCATCCAGGTATTCACTGAAACGGGGCGGTTCGTGTCCGCCAACACGATAGCCACCTCCTGCGGTGAAGAATTGCGCGCTCCGCAGATCGTGATCGCCACCGGCGGTCGTCCGCGCCGCTTGGACATACCCGGCTTCGATCTGGGCATGGTGTCCGATGACATCTTCGCGCTACGCACTTTGCCCAAGCGCATCGCGGTGATTGGCGCCGGTTATATCGCCATCGAATTTGCCGGACTGCTCAACGCGCTGGGCAGCGAGGTGACGCTGCACGTGCGCAACCGCATGCTCACCAGCTTCGATGCGGAATTGGTCGATGCGCTTGAGCAGCACATGTGCGACGCAGGTATCCGCATCACGAATCAGGTGAAAGTGACGGGCCTGCATCGCGATGGCGAAAACCTCATGATCGACGATGACGTCAATGGTCCATGCGGTCCGTATGACGCCGTGTTGTGGGCGATTGGCCGCGCGCCCAACAGCGATCGGCTGGATCTCGATGCGGCCGGCGTCAACGTGGACGAAGACGGCCATATCGTCACCGACGCCTGGCAGGCCACCAATGTCGAAGGCATCTTCGCGGTCGGCGATGTCACCGAACGCCCGGAACTCACACCGGTGGCGGTGGCGGCGGGCAGGCGACTGGCCGATCGGCTGTTCGGCGGCAAACCCGACAGCCGGCTCGACTACGACAATATTCCCAGCGTCGTCTTCGCCGAGCCGCCGCTGGCGATCGTAGGCCTCACCGAAGCGCAGGCACGCGAATTCCATGGCGACCAGGTACACGTCCACCGCGCTAAATTCACGCCGATGAAATGGGCCGTGGCCGGGCGCAAACATCCGACCCTGATGAAGGTCGTCACCGAAGGCGAGGACGAGCGCGTGGTGGGCATCCACGTGCTCGGCACGGGCGCGGACGAGATGCTGCAGGGCTTTGCGGTCGCGCTGAAAATGGGCCTGCGCAAGCGGGACCTGGAAGACACCATCGCCATCCATCCGAGTTCGGCCGAAGAACTGGTGTTGATCAACTGAGCGAGCCAACGTCGGCTTTCCTCGCCTCACGGTAAACTTGACCAATGACTGCTACTTGCACGCTTCATCGCGGCACCGCGCCGCTGCTCATCAGCCTGCCGCACGACGGCAGCCATATTCCCGATGACATCGCCGCGCGCATGCAGCCCGACGCGCAGCGCTCGGTCGATACTGACTGGCATGTGGGGCGGCTCTACGAACCGCTGGCGAAGTCGCTAGGCGCCAGCGTGATCCGGCCGATGGCCTCGCGTTATGTGGTCGACCTCAATCGCCCCGCCGACGGCCACGCGTTGTATCCGGGCAAGCGCGAAACCGGCCTCGTCTCCACCATCGGCTTCGATGGCGAGCCGCTTTACGTCGATGGAGCTGAACCGACGGCGGAAGAAATACAACGCCGGGTAAACGCGTATTGGCGTCCGTACCACGATGCGCTATCGCAAGAACTTGAACGCTTGCGCGCCGAACACGGTCGCGTCGTGCTGTGGGACGGGCACTCCATCCGCAGTCGCGTGCCGATGCTATTCGAAGGCCAGCTGCCCGACTTCAACCTGGGCACGGCCGAGGGCGCCAGCTGCTCGGCCGCCTTGCAACAGAAGCTCAAGGACGTGCTGGAAACCCAGTCGCGCTATAGCTTCGTGGTCAATGGCCGCTTCAAGGGCGGCTACATCACGCGGCATTACGGCCAGCCCGACAAGGGCGTCCAGGCCGTGCAACTGGAGCTGTCGCAGATCAATTATATGGACGAAGACAGCTTCGCGTATGCGGAGGACAGCGCCGCACAGGTGCAGGAAATCATTGCCCGACTACTGGCGCAGTGCGTGGCCTAAGCGCAAAAAAATTCGACCGTTGTTAGGGTCTTGCATTGTCAAGACGCGAAGCGCGGAAATCTCGGATGTCGGCGGGAAAATGCCGGTTCCGGGAGGCTGGCAAACGTGCGATGTTTTAGCGGTCGCGATGCTGGCTATTGGCCAGGCAGACGGCACGAATATAGGCACTTCACGTCGAGGCTCATCATCATGCGCAAGTTCGCGATCGCTTCCCTGCTCGTAGCGGGTATGGCTTTCACCGGTTCCCTCCTGGCTCAGGACGCAGCCCCGCAGCCTGCGCCTGCTGCACCCGCTGCCGCCAAGCCTGCGTCGGCCACGCCGGCTCCGGCGGCCAGCTCGTCGCACAAGCACAAGAAGAACAAAGACAACAACGGCCAGCCCAAGCCCAAGGGCAGCAAGTCCGCCAAGCGTACGGCCAAGTCGACGCTGCCGCAGACTGAAGCCAGTCACTAGGCTTCGTTCACAAAAAAAGCCCCGGCATGCGAATGCCGGGGCTTTTCTTTACGTCATTCCGGCGCAGGCCGGAATCCAGTAGCGAATACGATGGATTGGCGCGAGTGCCGACTATGTTCTAAGGGACTCGCGACAATCTAACCTACAGGCCACTGGATTCCGGCCTGCGCCGGAATGACGGTGAGGGGGATGACTGGTGAGGCAAGACTTTGCACAGGCCTCTTAGAGCTTCAGTGCGGCGATGCACTTCAGTTCGATGGCGATCGGCGTGGGCAGCGCGGTAATGCCCAGCGTCGTGCGGCAGGCGTCGACGCCTGCGAAATATTCCGCGTAGAGTTTGTTGTACGCCGGAAAATCGCGCGCCATGTCGGTGAGAAACACCGTCACGTCCACCAGGTCTTCCCAGCGTGCGCCGCTCGCTTCGAGTACGGCGCGCACATTGGCGAACACCTGCCGGCATTGCGCTTCAATGTCGTAGCTCAGCAGCTTGCCTGCCGCGTCATACACATTGCCCGCAATGGTGTTGCTGCCTGGCGTGCGCGGACCGACACCGGAGAGGAACAGCAAATCGCCCAGGCGCCGCGCATGCGGATACGCGCCCACCGGCGCCGGGGCCTGATCGGTGCGGACGACGTCGCTCATCGGTTGAACTCGGGGATCGTGCCCAGGCGCTGCATGGCGTGCTCGTAGGCAGGCTTGAGGCCTTCGCGCGAACTCACATGCATGCCCAGATCGTTCACGTGCCCGTCGAACAGGCTGTAGCACCACGCGTGCACGGAGAGCTTCTGTCCGCGCTCCCAGGCATCCATCACCATGGTGGTATGGCACACGTTGACCACCTGTTCCATCGCGTTGAGTTCGCACAGGCGAGCGTTGCGCAGGTTCATCAGGTCGATCGAAGTGAGTAGTTGCTTGTGCTTTTGCGCGACGTCGCCGACATGGCGCAGCCAGTTGTCGACCAGGCCCAGGCGTCGATCATCGAGCACCGCCTGCACACCGCCGCAGCCGTAGTGGCCCACCACCAGAATGTGCTCGACCTTGAGCACGTCGACGGCGAACTGGATGGTGCTCAGGCAGTTCAGATCGGTATGCGACACCACGTTGGCGACATTGCGTTGCACGAAGATATCGCCCGGCGGCAGATCCACGATCTGGGTGGCCGGCACGCGCGAGTCGGAGCAGCCGATCCACAGATACTTCGGCGCCTGCTGCTGGGCAAGGCGTTCGAAGAAGCGCGGGTCCTGCTCGACCATGGCGGCTGACCACTGGCGGTTGCTGTCGAGCAGATTCTGCAGGGGACTTTTCACGATGGCGCCCTCAATCAATAGCGAATGCAAATGTTCTTGGGTTCGGTGAAGAAGCGCAGCGCTTCCGTGCCGCCCTCGCGACCGAGACCCGATTGTTTGGTGCCGCCAAAGGGCGTGCGCAAATCGCGCAGCAGCCAGCAATTGGTCCACACGATGCCGAAATCCAGTTGCGCGCCGAAACGGTGCGCGCGCGACAAGTCGCGAGTCCAAACCGAGGCGGCTAGGCCGTAACCCGTTCCGTTGGCGATGGCGAGCCCTTCGGCTTCGTCCTCGAACGGAATCAGCGTGACGACCGGCCCGAAGATTTCCTGCTGGTTGGTGGCGGCGTCGTTGCCCAGGCCTTCGATGACGGTCGGCGCGATAAACCAGCCTTCGGCGCAACGGCCTTCCATCTTCACCGACTCGCCGCCACAAAGGACGCGGCCGCCTTCATTGCGCGCGGTGGCGATGCAACTCATCACCTTGTCGAAGTGTTCGCTTGAGACGAGCGCGCCGAGATCGCTGGCGTCTTCATCCGGATCGCCCACGCGCAGTGCTTTCACGCGTGCGAGATAGCGCTCGCGGAAGGCATCGTAGATGGATCGCTGTACCAGTAGACGCGAACCGCAGAGACAGATCTCACCCTGGTTGGCAAAGCCGGAACGCACGATGGTGTCGAGATTGGCATCGCTCAGGTCGGCGTCTTCAAACACCACGGCGGGGTTCTTGCCGCCAAGCTCCAGCGACACTTTCTTGAACTGCGGCGCAGCGACGGCAGCAATCTGCGCGCCGGTGCGGGTGCTGCCGGTGAAGGACACGGCCTTGACCGAGCGGTGCTCCACCATCGCCTGACCCACGGTGGGGCCGCGGCCTTGCACGATGTTGAACACGCCAGGCGGGAAACCGGCCTCGATGCTCAGCTCGCCAAGCAAAGCGGCGGTGCAGGGCGTGATTTCCGAGGGCTTGGCGACGACCGTGTTGCCGGCCGCGAGCGCCGGAGCGATCTTCCAACTGAACAGGTACAGCGGCAAGTTCCACGGGCTGATGCAGCCGACCACGCCCAGCGGCTGGCGCAATGTGTAGTTGATCGCGCCAGTTTCCATGGCATGCGACTCGCTGCCCCAGCTGATGATGGCGGCCGCGAAAAAGCGCAGGTTGGAGATCGCACGGGGAATGTCGAGCTTGCGCGCCTGGCTCAGCGGCTTGCCGCTGTCGCGCGATTCCAGCGCAACGAATTCGTCCATGCGCGCTTCGATGAGATCGGCCAGCCGATGCATCAGGCTGGCGCGCTGTTCGGCGGGTGTGGCGGCCCAGTCGGGCGCGGCGCGCGCGGCGGCTGCCACGGCATCGGCAACGTCTTCGGCGGTGGAGTCGGGACAGTGCGCGAAAACCTGGCCGGTGGCCGGTTCGAACACATCCAGCCAGCGATCATGTCGCGGCGCCTGAAGGCGGCCGTCGATCAGGTTGGCGAGGCGCAGGGTAGGCATCTGCGCAAGCTTAAGGCCTGCGGGCTCCGATTGCACCGGACGGGGGCGTATGCGGGATTCAATGTGAGTGTGGGAGCGCACCCTGTGCGCGACGGCTTCGCCGTGTCGCGCACAGGGTGCGCTCCCACAGGGTTGGGCCTGGGATCAACTCAGCGAACGGGTCCGTCCGCCATCCACGGCGATGCTGACGCCATTGACGTACGCCGCAGCCGGGGTGCACAGGAAGGCGATCACGGCCGCCACTTCCGAAGCTTCACCGAAACGGCGCGCCGGCACCGTGGCGAGCATGCTCTGGGCCACTTCCTCTTCACTGTTGCCGCTGCTGCGCACGCGCCCGGCGAGTACTTCGTCCAGGCGCGCCGTACGCGTGTAGCCGGGCAGCACGTTGTTGACCGTGATGCCGTCCGCCGCCAGTTCACCAGCCAGCGTCTTGGCCCAGCCGGCCACCGCGGCACGCACGGTATTGGACACGCCCAGACCCACGATCGGTTCCTTCACCGAGGTGGAAATGACATTGACGATGCGGCCGTAGCCGCTGGCGCGCATGCCCGGCAGCAAGGCCTGCACCAGCGTCTGGCCGGCCAGCAGATGCTGGCGGAAGGCGTTCTCGAAGGCCTCGGCGCTGGCGCTGTGGGCCGGACCGCCCGGTGGGCCGCCGGTGTTGTTGATCAGGATTTCCATCGGCTGCGCAGCCACGATATCCGCCAGCGCGTCGCGCAATGGATCGGTCTGCGTCATATCCACTGCAAACCAGAGGTGCTGCTGGCCGTGCTTGCGCGGCAGCGCGTCCGTGGCTGCCTTCAGCGCATCCGCCGAGCGCGCGAGCAGGGTGACACTGGCGCCAAGTTCGGCGAGCTCCACGGCGCTGGCGCGCCCGATGCCCTGCGAGGCGCCACACACGAGAGCATGTCGTCCACTCAAATCCAGCTGCATGGCATGCTCCTTGGAAGTGACGTTTAGCGCGCTAGGTATTGCACGGCGAGGGCGGCGAACCAGCATAGCCACGCGGCCCACAGACTGTAGCGCCAGACCAGGCGCCAGCGCGTGACGCCGTTGTCTTCCAGCGCCGGCAGCACGGGCGAGCGCAGCGCGAGCTGAAGACGCATCCACGTACGCACGGCATTGGTGGGTTGGCCGTCGGCTTCGGCGATGATCTTCCACTCGTTCGGATGACGGCGGCGCAGCAGCGAGGCGATGAGGTACTGCGAGCCGAAATGCAGCAGGAAACAGATGACGCCGGCCGAGAGTAGCGAGAGATAAAGCGGAAGCATGCCGAGTCCGTGGTGGGTGATGGTGGGCCGACCCGAACTCAGCCGTTGGTCGAGTTATTGGTTGCCGACGTAGCGTCGTTGTTGCTGGAGCCGCTCGACGTCGCAGGAGCCTTGGGTGCCTCGGACTTCTTGCTGTCGTTGCCGATGCTGGGCAGCGGAAGTGCCTCGCGCAGCGTGCTCAGCACGCCGTTGCCCTGTTCGGGCTTGGCGCAGATCGCGTTGTTCACGGCGTCCTGGTAGGTCTTGTCCATCATGCCGATCCACACGGTGCCGTCCGGCCCGTGCGGCACCTTGAAGGTGCCGGCCGCGGCCATCTTTACCGGTGCTTCCGCCGAGAAGGCAGCCGGCGACTGTTCCCAGTAGGTGCTACCCGATTGCTGCTTGGCCGAGCTGTACAGCACCAGGTAGCGCGCACGTTTGTCGGTGATGTCCACGCTGCCGAACGCGCCGGTGGTGGCATCCGTCCAGCCCATGTGTTCGCACAGGCTCACGTCCTTGCTGTCGATCGGCTGGAACGCCTCATCCAGCACTACCAGCGTCGGCGCGAACAGATAGCTGGCGCGCAGCCATCGACCATTCAATTCCGACTTCACCGCCACGCGGTACGGCAGCTGCGATTCGCGCGGCAGACTGAAACTCAGGAAGTAACTGCGGTCACCGTTGAGGTTGGCCACCATGCTGCCCGGTCCCAGTGCGAACTTCTTGGGCTGCCAGGGCAGGGCGTCCTGGTAGGAGAAATCGGCAAAGGTGGTGCAGCAGGGGGTGGCCTGCTGCAGGGCCTGTTTCGCCTGATCCAGGCTGCCGTTGCCGCTCTCGGGCGGGCGCAGGTTGGGCGGCACCAGCGCTTTCACGCTGTGGCAGCCGCTCGCCAGCACGGTGAGCGCGAGCAGGGCAGTGGCAGTGATCAGTCGATAGCGCATGAGGGGACCGTCGCTCAAAATTCGGCTGTACCCGCCGCACGCGGGAAGGGAATGGCATCGCGGATATTGGACAGGCCGCACACGTACACCAGCAGGCGCTCGAAGCCGAGGCCAAAGCCGGCGTGCGGCACGGTGCCATAACGGCGCAGGTCACGGTACCAGCCGTAGGTGGCCGGATCGAGTCCAAACTGGGTCATGCGGCGGTCGAGGTAATCCAGGCGCTCTTCGCGCTGCGCACCGCCGATGATCTCGCCGATGCCCGGCGCGAGCACGTCCATCGCCGCGACGGTTTTGCCGTCATCGTTGAGGCGCATGTAGAACGCCTTGATCTGCTCGGGATAGTTCATCACCACCACCGGGCGGCCGACGTGCTTCTCGGCGAGATAGCGCTCGTGCTCGGTCTGCAGGTCGATGCCCCAGGCGACCGGGAATTCGAATTTCTGCCCCGACTTCTTGAGGATATCCACCGCCTCGGTGTAATCGATGCGCTCGAACGGTTCGGCAATAAAGGCTTCCAGACGGCTGATCGCATCGGGCTGCACGCGCTCGGCGAAGAACGCCATGTCGTCCTGACGCTCATCCAGCACGGCCTTGAAGATCGCCTTGAGGAAACCCTCGGCGCAGTCGGCGTTGGCGTTGAGGTCGGCGAACGCGATTTCCGGTTCCACCATCCAGAACTCGGCCAGGTGGCGCGGCGTGTTGGAATTCTCGGCGCGGAAGGTCGGGCCGAAGGTGTACACCTTGCTCATCGCCAGGCAGTAAGCCTCGACGTTGAGCTGGCCGGACACGGTGAGGAACGCTTCGCGGCCGAAGAAGTCCTTGCGGAAATCGATCTTGCCGTCGGGCGTGCGCGGCAGGTTGGCCAGGTCCAGCGTGGACAGGCGGAACATGTCGCCGGCACCTTCCGCATCGGAAGTGGTGATGATCGGCGTGTTGATCCAGAAGAAGCCCTGCTCGGTAAGCCAGCGGTGGATCGCCGTCATCATGGTGTGGCGCACGCGGGTCACGGCGCCGAACAGGTTGGTGCGCGGGCGCAGGTGCGCCACTTCGCGCAGGAACTCCATCGAGTGCTGCTTGGGCTGGATCGGGTAGGTTTCCGGATCGTCGACGAAACCGGTGACGATGACGTCCGTCGCCTGGATCTCGAAGCTCTGGCCCTTGCCCTGCGAGGCGACCAGCGTGCCGGTAACGATCACGCCGGCGCCGGCGGTGAGGTGCTTCACCTCAGTCTCGTAGTTGGACACCTCGCTGGTGACCACGGCCTGGATGGGGTCGAAGCAGGAGCCGTCGCTCACATTGACGAACGACAGGCCCGCTTTGGAATCGCGCCGGGTGCGGACCCAGCCGCGCACGGTCACGGTGCTGCCAGCTGCCACGCTGCCGGAAAGGGCCTGCTTCACGCTCGATAGAATCGGGCTAACCGCCGTCATTGGATTGAAACTCCTGCTGGGTGCCGGCATATCGGCACGTAAGACGAACCTTGCATGATAATCTACGCATCGTTCAGGTTCGACCCTTCACGTCTGATTTCGGACAATCTCTCCTTTCGGTAGTTGCAGCGCCCATGACCATCACCATCACGCCCGCCGCCAGCGAACGCATGCGCTCCTTCCTTGCCGGCACGCCCGATGCGGCCGGAGTGCGCTTTGGCGTGAAGAAGACCGGCTGCTCCGGCTTTGGCTATGTGGTCGACCTGGCCCAGGTGGTGGGCGAGGGCGATGAGACGGTGGAAGTGGACGGCTTGAAGCTCATCGTCGACGGCAAGAGCATGCCCCTGATCGACGGCACGGTGATCGACTTCCAGCGCCAGGGCCTCAACGCCAGCTTCGTTTTCCACAACCCCAACGCCACCGGCGAATGCGGTTGCGGCGAGAGTTTCACCGTAGGCTGAGACCGGGGTGCGGTCTCGTGCTAAATCGCCCATTTTCCTCACCGTATCCCTGCGAAAGCAGGGATCCAGCGCCTTTGTGGTGCAGTGAATAAGGCGCTGGATTCCCGCTTTCGCGGGAATGACGGTGAGGATATAGGCGGTTCCGGCGAATCCTGAAGACGGCTCATTCAACCAGGGCGCTTGATAGGGACCGTCATCCGCTTGCCCCAAACCCCTGAAATCCCTTACACTTCCGCTTCTGTCCACGCCCTCCAGGCATGGATGGAACCTTGCCTCACCGCATAGTGCGGGAGGCTGCCAGGCCTGAAAGGGCTGCATCCACAAGGAGTTACCACACGATGTCCCTGCGACATTACGAAGTCGTGTTTCTGGTCCACCCTGACCAGAGCGAGCAGGTTCCGGCGATGATCGAGCGCTACAAGGCGCTGATCGAGACCGACGGCGGCAAGATCCACCGCCTGGAAGACTGGGGCCGCCGCCAGCTGGCGTATCCCATCGTGAACCTGGCCAAGGCTCACTACGTCATGCTCAACATCGAAGTGAGCCAGAACGCGCTGAACGAGCTCGAGTCGGGCTTCCGCTTCAACGACGCCGTGCTGCGCCACCTGGTGGTTCGCCGTGACGAAGCCGATACCGAGCAGTCCTTCATCCTGAAGTCCAAGGAAAAGGATGACGCCAAGTCCTCGCGTCGCCGCGATGACGACAGCGATGGTGATGAGCGTCCGGCCCGCCGTGACCGCGACGACCGCGACAACGATCGCGACAGCGACGACTGATCAGGAGCACAGACATGTCCAAGTTCTTCCGCCGCCGCAAGTTCTGCCGCTTCACGGCCGAAAAAGTCAAAGAGATCGACTACAAGGATCTCAACACCCTGCGCCAGTACGTGACCGAGAACGGCAAGATCGTTCCGTCGCGCATCACCGGCACCAAGGCTCGCTACCAGCGTCAGCTGGCGACCGCGATCAAGCGCGCTCGCTTCCTGGCTCTGCTGCCGTACACGGATAACCACGACGTCTAAGTCGTGCTCCAGCTTCCTCTCCCCTCCGGGGAGAGGACTGAGGTGAGCCCCGAAAAGGGGGTAAAGGGCGGGTGCTCGCGACAAAGCTGCTACGAAGCTCGCTTCGATGCTGTCATGTCGCAAGATTGGCCCCTCACCCCAACCCTCTCCCCGCAAGGGAGAGGGAGCAAAATGAACCCCTTCGGACAACCGTCCAGGCTGCGCCGGGCCACACCGGTGCTAACGAAAAGGAACCATCATGGAACTGATTCTTCTCGAAAAAGTCCGCAACCTCGGCAACCTTGGCGACAAGGTCAGTGTCAAGCCGGGTTATGGCCGTAACTACCTGCTGCCGCAGGGCAAGGCCGTGCCGGTCAACGCCGCCAACCTCGAAGCTTTCGAGAAGCGCCGCGCCGAGTACGAAGCCAAGGCTGCCTCGCAGCTGTCCGGCGCCGAAGGCCGCAAGGCCAAGCTGGAAGGCGTCACGGTGACCATCGCCGCTAACGCCAGCCCGGAAGGCAAGCTGTACGGCTCGGTCGGTCCGCGCGAAATCTCCGAGGCCCTCGAGGCCGCCGGTCATGAAGTGCACAAGGGCGAAGTGATCCAGGGCGAAGGCCCGATCCGTCACACCGGCGAATTCGACGTGGTGATCGCGCTGCACGCCGACGTGCAGACCCAGGTCAAGGTGATCGTGGTCGGCGAGAAGTAAGTCGACCCATCTAGCAGTACCCAGACGGGCGCCTCCGGGCGCCCGTTTGCTTTTCTTCGGTTCGCCACGCGCTTATCCACAACTAAACACAGCTTATCCACAGAGTTATGGTCTCGTCGCCTGAGATGGCGCCGCGTATGCTCTGTACCCAGCACGCCGCCGGCAATGCAGCCAACCGCTGCGAGGAATCTCGATGTCCTTCGTTTCCGATCGTTCCGACCGCCCAGAGCGCCGCGGTCGTTCCGAGCGCAAACCTTTGTCCAGCATCGATGCGCTGCGCGTCCCGCCGAATTCGATCGACGCGGAACAAGCGGTGCTGGGCGGCCTCATGCTGTCGCCTGATTCGCTGGACAAGGTGGCCGACCGCCTCGCCGAGCAGGATTTCTACCGCAAGGACCATCGCCTGATCTGGCGCGCCATCACCGAGCTGGCGGGCAAGGGCATGCCGTGCGACGCGGTGACCCTGGGCGACTGGTTCGAGGCCAACGGTCTAGCCGATATGGTCGGCGGCGCCGCCTACCTGATCGAACTGGCCAACACCACGCCCAGCGCGGCGAATATCGCGGCCTACGCAGAAATCGTGCGCGAGAAGTCGGTGCTGCGCCAGCTGATCGACGCCGGCACCGGCATCACCGAGGACGGCTACCAGCCGGACGGCATGGGGGTGCAGGAAGTGCTGGAGCGGGCCGAGCAGGCCGTGTTCAAGATCGCCGAGTCCGGTGCGCGTGGCAAGAAAGACACCGTGTCGATGCGCGAGGCCGTCAAGGATGCCTTCCGCATCCTCTCCGAGCGCTTCGAGAACAAGGGCCAGCTCACCGGCATCTCCACCGGCTTCTCCGATCTGGACGAACTCACCTCGGGCCTGCAGCCGTCCGACTTGATCATCGTCGCGGCGCGTCCTTCGATGGGCAAGACGGCGTTCTCGGTGAATATCGCCGAAGCGGCGGCGATGCGCGGCAAGAAGGCCGTGGCCATTTTCTCGATGGAAATGTCGGCCTCGCAGTTGGCCTTCCGTATGATTTCCTCCGTCGGCCGCATCCACGCGCAGCACCTGCGCAACGGCGACCTGGCCGAGGAAGACTGGCCGCGTGTCACCAATGCCATCGCCCTGCTTTCCGAGGCGAAGATTTTCATCGATGACACGCCTGGTCTGTCGCCGGTCGAACTGCGTTCGCGTTCGCGCCGGCTGCATCGCGAGCATGGCGGCCTCGGACTGATCGTGATCGACTACCTGCAGCTGATGCAGGTGCCCGGCATGAAGGAAAACCGCGCCACCGAGATCTCTGAAATCTCGCGTTCGCTGAAAGGCCTGGCGAAGGAACTCAACTGCCCGGTGATCGCCTTGTCGCAGTTGAACCGTTCGCTGGAACAGCGTGCCGACAAACGCCCGATGATGTCCGACTTGCGCGAATCGGGCGCTATCGAGCAGGACGCGGACGTGATCATGTTCATTTACCGCGACGAGTACTACAACAAGGAATCGCCCGACCGCGGCCTGGCCGAAATCATCATCGGCAAGCAGCGTAACGGTCCTACCGATACGGTGAAGCTGACCTTCCTGGGTCACTACACCAAGTTCGAGAATTACGCGCCCGATTCGTTCGTCGGCGCGTTCGAATAACGCCGTCGCTCGACGTACAGGTCCCGTTTCGTTTTAGGAACGGCACCTGTACCGTCCCCGGCATATGCATCCAGTGCACATGAATCCCGTGCCGGATTCACATCCCGCGGCGCAACCTCGTCACCGGTTTCCCGGACGAGGCACAACACATGTCGCTTATCCTTCTACTCATCATCGTGTTGCTTCTGCTTGGCGCATTGCCGACCTGGCCGTATAGCCGCGGATGGGGTTATGGCCCGAGCGGTGGACTGGGGTTGATCGTGATCATCCTGATCGTGCTCCTTGTCCTTGGCGTGCTGTGAGGGAGATGACATGAACCGAACCATCATTCCTGCGTTTCTCGTCGCCGCGTGCCTGGCACTGGCTGGCTGTGGCAGCAGCACCCGCGTGGTGCAGAACAACGACACCTGCGGCAAGCAGATGACCGATCTGCAGGATGCGCTGGCATCCGGTGCAATGACCCAGCACGAGTACGACAAGGCACGTCGCGTCGCGGTGGAGCGTTGCCAGTCGCGCGACAATCACTGAACACCATGTTGGGTGGTGTGGCTACTGGTGAGGGTAGCCGTTGCCCGGGGATTGCCACGGGGGCGCCCCGGGAGTGCCGGACCGGCAGGCTAGGTTGGGCGCATCGGGCCGGATGGCCGGACAAGACTGGTAAGCTTCCAGCCCTGTTCAAGGCCATCCGGCCCAACTTTTCCAACTCCTCACCGTGCCCGGTCGGGCGCAAAGCCAGGCATGAGTCGCACTACCGTCGCCACCATCCATCTGGGCGCCTTGCGCCATAACCTCGCCCGCATCAAGCAGATGTCCGCGCCTGCGAAGGTCATGGCCGTGGTCAAGGCCGATGCCTATGGGCATGGCCTGGAGCGCGTCGCGCGCGCGCTCGACGGTGAGGCGGATGCATTCGCGGTAGCCGCCTTGGGCGATGGTTTGCGCCTGCGTGCAGCAGGACATCGCCAGCGCATCGTGGTGTTGTCCGGTCCGGATCACGCCAGCGACATCGCCGAGATGCAGCGTTTGAATCTCGATGCCGCCATCCATCACGAAGAACAGCTGCGCTGGTTGAAGGAAGCTTCGCCGTCGCGTGGTCCGCTGCGCGTCTGGCTGAAAGTGGACAGCGGCATGCATCGGCTGGGCTTTGCGCCGGAAACCGTCGCCTTCGTCCACGCACAGCTGGCCGCCATGCCCGGCATCGATCCGCAGATCGGCCTGCTTACCCATTTCGCTGAATCGGAAGTGTTCGACGGCAGCGAAACGCCTGCGCAGATTCGTCGATTCAACGACGCCACGCGCGGCTTGAGTGGGCCGCGCTCGTTGTCCAATTCGGCGGCGGTGCTGGGTTGGACCGAAGCGCGCGGCGACTGGGTGCGTACCGGCGGCTTGCTCTACGGCCTCTCCGTCGTGGATGGAAAAACCGGGGCCGATTTCGGCTTCCGTCCCGCCATGACGCTGAGCACGCGCCTGATCGCCATCAATCGCATCGGCAAGGGCGAACATATCGGCTACAACGGCACCTGGACTTGCCCTGAAGACATGCCCGTGGGTGTGGCCGCGGTCGGATACGGCGACGGCTATCCCCGCAGTGCGGTGGCCGGCACGCCGGTGCGGGTGGGCGATCGCGAGGTGCCCTTGATTGGTCGCGTATCGATGGACCTGATCACGCTGGATCTGCGCGACGCGGCGCACGCCAAAGTGGGCGACCGCGTGACGCTATGGGGGCCGGAGTTGCCAGTGGAAATCATTGCCGCGCAGGCGGGTACGATCTCCTATGACCTCACCTGCGGCATGACCAAGCGCGTGTTGTTCGTGGAAGACGAAGCCTGAGCGAGCGCAAGGCGCTCAAGCCACGAAGGCCCGATGTCTCGCGGTATGCGATGCAGGCCCGCTAAGCTGGGTCATTCGCCCGCACCTCCGATCAGGAATCCAAGCATGGCCAAAGCCAAGACCGCCTATGTGTGCACCGACTGCGGTGCGGAGCACTCCAAGTGGCAGGGCCAGTGCGTGGACTGCGGTGTGTGGAACACACTGAGCGAAATCGTCGTGCAGCCTGCCGTGAAATCCGCCGGCGCGGCACGCAGTACCACCGGTTATGCAGGCGCAGCAGCTGGTGCGCCCAAGGTGACGCCGCTGACGGCCGTGGCATTGGATGCGGAAATGCGCACGCTCACCGGCATCGGCGAGCTCGATCGCGTATTAGGCGGTGGCCTGGTGGATGGCTCGGTCGTGCTGATCGGCGGCGATCCGGGCATCGGCAAATCGACCTTGCTGCTGCAGATGCTGGGAACGCTGGGCGCGCGGATTCCCAGCGTCTACGTGACGGGCGAGGAGTCACTCGGTCAGGTCGCCTCGCGCGCGCAGCGACTCGATCTCCCGCTGGCTCCGCTGCATGCGCTGGCGGAAACCTGTATCGAGCGGATCATCGAGCAGGCCCTGAGCACCCGCCCGCGCGTGCTGGTGATCGACTCCATCCAGACCATCTGGACCGAACTGCTCACCGCTGCACCAGGCTCGGTCAGTCAGGTGCGCGAATCGGCGGCCAAGCTCACTCGTTTCGCCAAGGAAACCGGTACGTCGGTATTCCTGGTCGGACATGTGACGAAGGAGGGCGGCATCGCCGGCCCCCGCGTGCTCGAACACATGGTGGATGCCGTGCTTTATTTCGAAGGCGAATCCGGCAGCCGCTTCCGCGTGCTGCGCGCCTTCAAGAACCGCTTCGGTGCGGTGAACGAGCTGGGCGTGTTTGCGATGTCGGAAAAGGGCTTGCGCGAAGTGCCCAATCCTTCCGCGATTTTCCTCTCAGCCCACAGCGGCCCGACCTCGGGCAGCGCGGTGATGGTGACGCGCGAAGGCACCCGTCCCTTGCTGGTGGAAGTGCAGGCGCTGGTGGACCAATCCTCGTTGGGCAATCCGCGCCGTGTCGCGCTGGGCCTGGAGCAAAACCGACTCGCCATGTTGCTGGCGGTGCTGCATCGCCACGGTGGCGTGGCGGCCTATGACCAGGACGTCTTCGTCAACGTGGTCGGCGGTATCCGCGTGCAGGAAACCGCCGCCGATCTGCCGGTGCTGTTGGCGGTGCTCTCGTCGCTGCGCGATCGGCCGTTGCCGGAGAAGACGGTTGCCTTTGGCGAAGTGGGTTTGTCAGGCGAGATCCGGCCGGTGCCCAATGGTGAGGAGCGCTTGAAAGAGGCCGCGCATCACGGGTTTCAGAAGGCGATTGTGCCGAAGGCGAATGCGCCGAAGAAGGCGAAAGTCGGGGATATGGAAATTGTCGCTGTGGAACGCTTGTCCGAAGCAATCGACGCTTGCCGCTGAACCTGCTAACCGCACGGTTCTTTGTGGGAGCGCACCCTGTGCGCGACAGCCACGCCTGGGTATACCGGCTTCGTAGGCTTGTCGCGCACAGGGTGCGCTCCCACGGTAGATCTGCCGTTCTACACCGGCGGCAGCGCCGCAAAATCCGGATGCATTTCAGCGCGCGCCGCAAATGCCGCTAACTGCGGATAAGCCTTCGCATCGATCACATCGGCCGCCACCAATTGGGTAAAGCCCCATGCGACAGCGATGCTCACATCGGCCTGGCCCGGTGCGCTTCCAAAAATCCAGCCATCGACGCCGTGCAGTTCGCGTTCGAGCAAATCATGGGCGGCATGTAGTTGCCCTTTGACGCGTTTCAGCCAGCCTTCGTCACGCTTGTCCGCATCGCGTTTGTCTTCGTAGACGATCTGCACGGCTTTTTCGCTGGCTGCGAGGGCGATGCCGGTGAGGCGTAGTGCGCGTTGGCGGTCGGCTGCATCAGATGGCATCAGTGCCGCGCGATCGCTTTGGGCCTGGGCCCAGTCGATGATCAGCCCCGACTCGGTGAGCATGCAGCCATCGTCCAGCACCAGCGTGGGCGCTTTCACCAGCGGATTGATTTGCTGGAACTCATCGAAATGCCGAAAGACCGACATCGAGCGATGCGTGAACGGGATACCCAGCAGCCGCAGCGAAATCGCGGTGCGGCGCACGTACGGTGAATCGAGCATGCCGATCAGTTCCACGAACACCTCCGTCAGGAATGAAAGACGACTGTCTTGCTGCCGTTGAGCAGGACGCGGTCGTCCAGATACAGCCGCAGCGTGCGCGCGAGCACGCGGCGCTCGATGTCGCGGCCGATGCGGATGAGATCTTCCGGGGTGTCGGCGTGGGTAACCCGTTCGATGTCCTGCTCGATGATCGGACCTTCATCCAGCTCGGCCGTTACGAAATGCGCGGTGGCGCCGATCAGCTTGACGCCGCGGCGATAGGCCTGGTGATACGGGCGCGCACCCTTGAAGCCGGGCAGGAATGAGTGATGGATGTTGATGCAGCGGCCAGCGAGTGTCTGCACCAATTCGCGCGACAGAATCTGCATGTAGCGGGCGAGAACCACCAGGTCCGCCTGCGATTGCTTGATCAGTGCGCCTAGTGCGCCTTCCTGGTCGGCACGGCTGTCCTTGTCCACCGGCAAGTAGTGGAAGGGGATGCCGTCCAGGTCGAGATGGCGATAGGTGTCGCGCGGGTGGTTCGCAATGACGCCGGCGATGTCCATCGGCAGCTCGCCAATCCGCCAGCGATAGAGAATATCGGCCAGGCAGTGATCGAACTTGGACACCAGCAGCAGCACGCGACGGCGTTGCGCACGATTGCGCAGCATCCATTGCATGGCGAACTGCCTGGCGAATCCGTCGAAGCCCAGCTTGAGCGCGTCGAGGTCGCGTTCGGCATCTTCAAACACCAGGCGCATGAAGAAGCGGCCGGTTTCGGCATCGCCAAACTGCTGTGCCTCGATGATGTTGCCGCCCTGTGCGGCCAGGTGGTTGGCTACCCCCGCCACGATGCCAGCACGATCAGGACAGGAGAGTGTCAGGACGAACTGGCCGGGAATGATCATGGCATGCGCTTCATGGCGTGCGATGGAGGATGAGCTCCAGCACCGCCTTGGTGCCGAAGAATGCAAGCAACAGTACGCCCATGCCGACCAGGGTGAGATTGACCGCGCTGCGGCCGCGCCAGCCGTGCCGCCAGCGGCCAATCAGCAGGGTGCCAAACACGAGCCACGCGATGATCGACAGCACGGTCTTGTGGATCAGGTGCTGGCCGAACAGGTTGTCCACGAACAGGATGCCGGTGAGCAGGGTGAGCGTGAGCAACAGGAAACCAGCGCCGATCAGCCGGAACAGCAGTGTCTCGGTCAGCGTCAGCGGTGGCAGCGCACGCATCCAGGTTCCCACCTGGCGATGACGCAGCGCGCGCTCCTGCACGGCGAGCAGGATGGCCAGCACTGCAGCGATCGACAGCACGCTGAAGGCCAGCAGCGCCACGGTGACGTGCAATTTGATCTGCCATTCCAGCGGCAGCGGGGCCGTGACGGGCGCGGCAAAAGTATCCAGCGCCAGCAACAAGGCCGTGAGCGGGAACACGATGACGCCGAGCGCGGCCACCGGTCGCCAGATATTCACCACCAGCGTGAAGGCCGAAACCACGCAGGCGACCAGCGACAGGGCGGAAAAGAAATGCAGGTCGAGCGCGCCGCGATGCGCGCCAAGCAAGGTGCCGGCGTGGAGCAGCACGGCACTGCCGGCCAGCAGCAGCGCGGAGCGGTTCAGCGGTTGCCCACCCCCAAGCAGCGGCCGGGCCAAAGCCGTCGCTGCGGTGAGGTAGAGCACGATGGCGAGCAGGGCGAAAAGGACGGTGGCAGCCATAGCGGGCGAGTGTGGCATGGGGCCTTGGGGGTGGGTAGAGGGGGCGCGGCGTTGTGGCGGGACTCTGTCGGCATGGCTGCGCAGCGTGCGATGGCCACCACCCGGGCCATGTGAACGGCGGCGACCCGCTTCGCACCTGCCGCTGCCCATCCCGCTATAATCGCCGTTTTCCGCCCACCGGCCTGACCATGTTCGAGTCCCTCAGCCAACGCCTCTCCACCACCGTCAACCGCTTGCGCGGCCGTGGTCGCCTGACCGAGGAAAATATCCGCGAATCGATGCGCGAAGTGCGCATCGCGTTGCTGGAGGCCGACGTCGCCCTGCCGGTCGTGCAGGCATTGATCGAGCGCGTGAAGGTGCGTGCGGTCGGTCAGGAAGTGATGAAGAGCCTGTCGCCGGGCCAGGCCCTGGTAAAGGTGGTCAGCGACGAGCTGACGGCGGTAATGGGCACCGCCAATGCGGAGCTCAATCTCGCCCAGCAGCCGCCGGCCGTCGTGTTGATGGCGGGCCTGCAGGGTGCAGGTAAGACCACCACGGTGGCCAAGCTCGCGCGGTTCCTCACCGAGCGCAAAAAGAAGAAGGTGATGGTGGTGAGCTGCGACGTTTATCGTCCGGCCGCCATCGAGCAGTTGCGCACGCTGGCCGAGCAGGTGGGCGTGAAGTTCTTCCCGTCCGAGGCGGGCCAGAACCCGGTCGACATCGCCAAGGCCGCCATCGCTGCGGCGCGCCGCGAAGTGGTCGACGTGCTGCTGGTCGACACCGCCGGCCGCCTGCACGTAGACGAAGCGATGATGGCCGAGATCAAGGCGCTGCACGCCGCGATCACCCCCATCGAGACGCTGTTCGTGGTCGACTCCATGACCGGCCAGGACGCGGCCACCACCGCCAAGGCCTTTGCCGAAGCGCTGCCGCTTACCGGCGTTGTGCTCACCAAGACCGATGGCGACGCCCGCGGCGGTGCAGCGCTCTCGGTGCGCTATGTCACCGGCCGTCCGATCAAGTTCCTCGGCGCAGGCGAAAAGACCGATGCGCTGGAGCCGTTCCACCCCGACCGCGTCGCTCAGCGCATCCTCGGCATGGGTGACGTGCTGTCGCTGGTCGAAGAAGTGGAGCGCAAGGTCGACCAGGAAAAGGCGCAGAAGCTCGCCGAGAAGGTCATCAAGGGCAAGCGCTTCGATCTCAACGACATGCGCGACCAGCTCGAACAGATGTCCAACATGGGCGGCCTGGCTGGCCTGATGGACAAGCTGCCGGGCGTGTCGGGCCTGCCCGATAGCGTCAAATCCAAGGTCAACGACGGTGAGATCAAGCGCATGGTCGCGATCATCCAGTCGATGACCAAGAAAGAACGCCGTCATCCGGATCTGTTGAACGGCTCCCGCCGTGCCCGTGTGGCGCGCGGCTCGGGCACCCAGCCGGCTGACGTGAACCGTCTGCTCAAGCAGTACATGCAGATGGAAAAAATGATGTCCAAGCTGTCCAAGGGCGGCAGCAAGGGCCTGCTGCGCCAGATGCGCGGCGCCATGAAGGGCATGGGCGGCATGGGTGGTGGTTTGCCCCCGATGCGCTGAGGCTGAAGGGTCCGGTTAGTCCATCTGGCCGGATTTGCCTGTCAGCTCTTCCTTTTTCCCTAAAATTCATTAAAATGTCGCGTTCACCGCGCACCGCTGCGTGCGTGCTGCCGGCATCCCGGCAACTCTGGAGCTTTTACTTATGGTCAAGATTCGTCTTTCGCGCGGCGGCGCCAAGGGCCGTCCGTTCTACCACATCGTTGTCACCGATCAGCGCAACAAGCGCGACGGCCGCAGCATTGAGAACGTCGGTTTCTACAACCCTGTTGCTTCGGGCAAGGACAAGCGCCTTGAGCTGAACGTTGCCCGCGTGCAGGAGTGGGTGGGCAAGGGTGCGCAGCTGACCGACAAGGTCGCCGCCCTGGTCAAGGAAGCCGGCAAGCAGCAGGCTGCCTGAGTATGACGGCAGCCGGTCGGCGCGTCCTGGTGGGACGCATCGTCGGGCTGTACGGCGTGCAGGGCTGGCTCAAGATCGAATCCTGGACTGAGCCCCGCACGAAGATCTTCACTTACCAACCTTGGCTGCTGAGTTCGGCGCCGGGTGCGGAAACGGAGATCGCAGGAGTCAAAGGTCGTCCGCAGGGCAAAGGGCTGGTAGCCCAATTCCCTGGATTGGACGACCGGGACGCGGCAGCAGCGTTGATAGGGCAGGACATTTATGTCTCCCGCGAACTGCTGCCACCTCCTGGCAAGGATGAGTATTACTGGGTCGATCTCGAAGGTCTCGAGGTCGTCACCACGGAAGGCGTGGCACTGGGGCGAGTGAGTCATTTGTTCGCAACCGGCGCCAACGACGTCGTGGTAGTGAAGGACGGTACGCGCGAGCGGCTGGTGCCTTTCATCCAGGGATCTTATGTGCGTTCGGTGGACTTGTCCGGCGGGCGCATGGTGGTGGACTGGGATCCTGAATTCTGAGCGCGCCACGCGCTGCATCAAGGGTTGAGGATCATGCGCATCGATGTCGTCACGTTGTTTCCCGACTTCATGCGTCAGTGTGCTGCCGTTGGCGTGGTGGGGCGGGCCCAGCAGCGTGAGCTGCTGCAGGTGGAAACCTGGAACCCGCGTGATTTCGCCACCGACAATTACCGCACCGTGGACGGCCGCACCTGTGGCGGCGGACCCGGGATGGTGATGCTGATTCAGCCTCTGCGCGATGCCTTGAAGGCAGTGCGCGAGGCCGCACCGGAACCGGTGCATGTGATCTACCTCAGCCCGCAAGGCGCGAGGTTGACGCAGGGTCGGGTAGAAGCGCTGGCCAAGTTGCCGCGCATCGCCTTGCTCTGCGGGCGTTACGAAGGTGTGGACGAGCGTCTGCTGGCGCACGAAGTCGACGAAGAGCTTTCTATCGGCGATTATGTGCTGTCCGGCGGTGAGCTTGGCGCCGCGGTGATCATCGATGCCGTGGGCCGCTTGCAGGACGGTGCGTTGAATGACGCGCAGTCGGCGCAGCAGGATTCGTTTTCGGACGGACTGCTGGATTGCCCGCACTATGCAAAGCCGGTGCATGACGCACTGGGAGACGTGCCGGACGTATTGCTCTCCGGCGACCACGCGGCCATTCGTCGCTGGCGCCTGAAGCAATCGCTGGGACGGACCTGGTTGCGGCGTCCCGATCTTTTGGCGCAGCGCGCGCTGGATGCACAATCCCGAGCGCTGTTGGACGAATTCCGCCGCGAGCATGCTCAGCAGACGCGGCACGACGATACGGCCCATTAAGGGCGCAGAAATTAGACAGGTGTTGCCATGAACAAGATCATCGAACAGTTCGAAGCCGAGCAGATCACCCGCCAGCTGCCGGAATTCGGCCCTGGCGACACCGTGGTGGTCAATGTGAAGGTGAAGGAAGGTAACCGCGAGCGCGTTCAGGCGTTCGAGGGTGTCGTCATCGCCAAGCGCAGCCGCGGCCTGCATTCGGCCTTCACCGTGCGCAAGATTTCGCACGGCACCGGCGTGGAGCGCGTGTTCCAGGCGCACAGCCCGGCCATCGACTCGCTGGAAGTGAAGCGCAAGGGCAAGGTGCGTGGCGCCAAGCTGTATTACCTGCGCAACCTGGAAGGCAAGGCTGCCCGCATCAAGGAAGACGTGGCTGCTGTGTCTGCCGCCAAGGCTGCGAAGAAGAAGGCTGCCGCCGAGTAATTCGGGCGCCTCTTTCGATTCGATTCGACGAAACCCCGCGGAGCGATCCGCGGGGTTTTTGTTTGTTTGGGCTTTTGAGGTTTTGGCGATTCCGCGAGGTGGCCGCCTGCGCGGCGGGCGTTTCGATCGGCTGCCGCCGCTCGAGTCACTTTTCTCTTGCTGGCCCACGCATGCGCAGGAGCGCATGCGAACGGCGAAGCCGGCCCGAAGGGTGGAGGGCAGGATGCCCGGAGTAAGAGAAAAGTAACCCAAAGAGAACGGCCTAAAACGCCCGCAGCATCGTGCTGGGATAAGCCCGAATGCTTGAGGCGCGTCGTTGTGGGACAACCTCCGAGGGTACACAGCAGGTAGTTCAATGCGCTGCGCAACGCGCCCGAATCGCTGAGGACTTAAAGCCGGGCCTCGCTTCGCATTGGGTGCCGCGCATGGCGCTTGTCTGTGGGAGCGCACCCTGTGCGCGACAGTCACGCTGGGATGTATCGCTCTGTAGGTTTGTCGCGCACAGGGTGCGCTCCCACAAAGAGCCGAAGGGCAACTTTGATTCGCCATCCGCAAGCGTGCGAACCCCTTGTAAGAGCGCACCTTGTGCGCGACCGCAGCGCTGGGGTGTATCGCTCCGTTGGGTGATCGCGCACAGGGTGCGCTCCCACAGTTCTTCTCCCTCTCCCGTCAGGGAGAGGGGTGGGGTGAGGGGCGGGTGCTTGCTTCATCGGGCGAGCTTTTCTGAAAAAAGCCGCCCAGGGATCGAGCCCCTCAAGCCAGCCGCTGCGGCTCCTGCAGGAAGTTGCCCTGCACGAAGTCCACGCCGCAGGCGAACAGCAGCGAGGTGCTGGCGGCGTCTTCCACCCATTCGGCGATGGTCTGCTTTTTCAGCTCGCGTGCCTGGCGGCAGATGTCGGCCACTTTTTTCTGGCTTTCCTGCTGTTGCGGCAGATCGGCCATGTAGCTGCGGTCGATCTTCAGGTAATCGGCGTTGATGTGGTTGAGCAACTGGAACGAGTTGAGGCCTGAGCCGAACTGTTCGAGCGCGAACTGGCCGCCCAGCTTCTGCCACGCCTGGATGAATTCCTGCGCCGGGCGCAGGGCGGTCACCACCTTGCTCTCGGTCATCTCCAGCACGAGCTGGCCGTGCTTGAGCGCGGCCTGCCTGAGGCGTTCGCCCAGCCAGGGCAGCAGGGCCTTGTCTTCCAGCGAGCCGGAGGTGAGCTTGACGAAGAACGTGGTGGGCTGGCCCATGCGGTCGCGGGCGCGCAGGTGTTCGATCGCCTGGTTCAACACCCAGCGGTCGATCGCCGGGGTGAGGTTGTGCTTTTCGGCGATCGGCATGAAGAAGCCGGGGAGTACCTCGCCCTGCGGGCCATTGAGGCGCAACAGGATTTCGGAGAACTCGCCTTCGGCATCCTGCAGGCTGATCGTCTGCTGGTGGTACAGCACGAATTCGTTCTGAATGAGAGCCTGGTCGATCACGCCCAGCCAGTAGCGCTCGCGCTCTTCGTCGGCCTTTTCGCGGGCCGCCGGATCATGCAGGTCGCTGCGATTGCCGCCCTGGCTCTGCGCGTTGCGCAAGGCCTGGCTGGCCTGGTTGAGCAGCAGTTCGGTATTGGCGTTGCGCTCGCCCAGCAGGCTGCCGCCGATGCTCGCGGTGATGGTGATGGAGCGCGAGCCCAGGTCGAAGATGCCGCCGGCAATGGCCTGTTGCAGCCCGGCAATCCACTGCTTGATGCCTTCGTCGTTGCGGGTGTGCAGCAGCACGCCGACCGTGTGTTCCGCCAGCAGGCCGGCGGTATCCTGGGCCGTGAGCTGACCTTCCACACGATTGGCGAAGGCGGCCAGCAATTCGTCGGCCTTGGCCAGTCCGACGCCTGCCACGATGCTCTGCCAGTTGTCCGGTTCGATCAGCAGCAGCGACTGGCCCTTGGTGCCCTGGGTGGCCGCGGCCACGGCTTCGTCGATGCACTCGAGCATGCGCGAGCGGTTGAACAGGCCGGTGACCGGATCGCGCTGCAGCTGCTCGATGACGTTGGCGTCCACCTTCTGGCGGCGGAACACCACCTGCAGGCAGGGCTCGCCTTCGAAGATGGCGTGCGCGAATTCCACGCTGGCCTTGAAGCTGGTGGCGTCGGCGCGGCGCGCCTGCAGCTCGATGGCGCCGTTGACCTTCTCGCCCTTGGACAAGCCCTTGAGCGTGTTCTTGAACTCGTCGGCGTCGCTCGGGCTGATCATGTCCAGCACGGGCAGGCCGAGCAGGTCATCGAATTCGGTGTAGCCGAAGGTGTCCAGATAGGCCTGGTTGGCGCGCACGTGCATGCCTTCATGCACATAGGCGATGGCGTCGGTGGACGAATCCAGCAGCGCATCGCAGCGGCGTTCGGATTCGCGCAGCGCGGTTTCCAGGCGGCGCAACTGGCGGCGCGCGTTGAGCGCGTCGAATTCGCGCTGGATCACCGCCATCAGTTGTTTCGGCTGCGGACGCAGCGCAACGCTGCGGGCGCCGTTGACGAACAGTTCGGTGATGGTGGCGTTGTCCACCTGGCCGACGAGTGCAATCAGCGAAAGGTCGCGGCCGTGGGCATCGAGCATGCGCGACACCTCGCGCAGCTCCAGGGTGCCCACTGAAGGGTCGAACAAGACGATGTCGGGGCCCAGCTCGTCCAGCGCGGCGGTGATCTGCTCGGTGCTGGTGGCGCGTGCCGGTCGAACCGCGATGCCGCTGTTGCGCAGCAGGCTGATGATCTGTTCCGCGTCTTCGACTGACTTTTCGATGAAAAGTATCTTTATGACCTGGTCGGTTTTCATGGGCTCGTCGAGCTATCCGTTGTTCGCCGCTGCTGCTGGTACCTGCTATGACAGCAGGGCGCGTGCCATCCGTGGTTGTAACGGATTCTTCCGGTCACTGCCAGCGGAAATGTTCCGGGAGTGACGCGGCCCACAACTGTGCCGCCGTTCTGTTACAGCGGCCGCTTCGACGCTTCGCCGCCCACTTCCCGGACCAGCTTGGGAACGAGGTAACCCGGCAAGCGTAGACGGATGCCATCCACCAAGGCCAGGGCCCGGGCGTCGTCCACCTCGAAATGCGCCGCCCCCTGCACGCGATCCAGCTGGTGCAGGTAGTAAGGCAGCACGCCCGCCGCGAACAGCCGCTCGGACAAGGCGGCCAGGGTGTCGGCGTCGTCGTTGATGCCGCGCAGGAGTACCGACTGGTTGAGCACGGTGGCGCCCATGTCGCGCAGGCGGGCGCAGGCCGCATCCACGGCCGCGTCGAATTCGTTGGCGTGGTTGGCATGCAGCACCACCACTTTCTGCAGCGGCAGCTCGCTCAGCCAGCGGCCAAAGGCCTCGTCGACGCGCTCGGGCAGCACCACCGGCAGGCGCGTGTGGATGCGCAGGCGGGTCACATGAGGGATCTCGGCCAGGCCGCGGGTGAGCTCCTCCAGCTTGGCCGTGGCCAGCGACAGCGGGTCGCCGCCGGAGAGGATCAGCTCGCTGATGGAGCTGTCCTGGCGCACGTGCTCGAGCGCCTTGCGCCACTGGCCGGCGGCGGCCATCTCGTCGCCGTAGGGGAAGTGGCGGCGGAAGCAGTAGCGGCAGTTGATGGCGCAGCTGCCGCTGGCGATCAGCAGGGCGCGCCCTTCGTATTTGTGCAGCACGCCCTGGGCGGAACGGGCGGCCATGTCACCGACCGCGTCCACCCCAAACCCCGGCACCTGGTCCAGTTCGGCCAGCTGGGGCAGCACCTGCAGCAGCAGGGGGTCGAGCGGGTCGCCCTGGCCCATGCGAGCCACGAAGCCGCGCGGGACACGTACGGCGAAGCCCCCATCGTCAGCCGGCAGGCGGCTGGCGAGGTGCTCCAGGCCCACCAAGGCCAGCAATTCGCGCGGATCGGTAACGGCTTCGCGCCACAGCGTGCGCCAGTCGGGTCCGGGCACAGATAGGCGGGCGGCGTGGCTTGCGGTTATCATAATAGGTCTTGAATCGGGCCCAGTGCCCGGGAAACCACCTATTCTAGCTGCCTGTCGGCGGCGTCACATCTGGAGCGCAGCATGGCCACCGCCGGTCTCAACGACGTCAAGAAGGGGATGAAGATCCTCCACAACAATGACCCCTGGGTCATTACCGACGCCGATTTCATCAAGCCCGGCAAGGGTCAGGCGTTCACCCGCATCTTCATCCGCAACCTGAAGAACGGCCGCACCAGCGAATCGACCATGAAGTCCAGCGACAGCTTCGAAGTCGCCGACGTCGTCGATACCGATATGCAGTACCTGTATTCCGATGGCGAGTACTGGCACTTCATGCAGCAGGAAACCTTCGAGCAGCACCAGGCCAACAAGGCCGGCATGGGCGATGCCGTGAAGTGGCTGAAGGGCGAGGAAGAGTGTGTGGTGACGCTGTTCAACGGCGAAATCATCTCGGTGCAGGCGCCGAACTTCGTCGAACTGAAGATCACCGAGACCGACCCGGGCGTGCGCGGCGACACCTCGGGTGGCGGCGGCAAGCCGGCCACGCTGGAAACCGGCGCGGTGGTCCGCGTGCCGCTGTTCGTCGGCACCGATGAAATGATCAAGGTCGACACCCGCACGGGCGAATACGTCAGCCGCGTCGGCAAGTGACGAACTGGCGCGCGGGCTGCGCCCGCGCCTTTGCCAGTTC
Organism: Dyella sp. 01L423; assembly: GCF_056399945.1. Taxonomy (NCBI): domain Bacteria; kingdom Pseudomonadati; phylum Pseudomonadota; class Gammaproteobacteria; order Lysobacterales; family Rhodanobacteraceae; genus Dyella; species Dyella sp. 01L423. Next base: position 676,089 of record NZ_JBFTSI010000001.1, read on the forward strand.
GTCATCCCGGCGCAGGCCGGGATCCAGTGAAATACGTCGTGCGTAGCACACCTTCTCGCTTTCGTGCCGCGTGAAGCAAAGCCACTGGATTCCAGCTTTCGCTGGAATGACGAGCTAAAAATCGTCATGCCGATAGTGAATCATGGGGCGGCCACCGCAAGGTGATCCGCCCCCTGTCGTATCCAACACAAGAAAAGTGAGCCACCGGATGAACCAGACCGCTCCGCAAACCGTCGACCTGTTGATCGAAGCGCGCTGGGTCGTGCCGGTGGAACCGCATGCCGTGGTGCTTGAGCATCACGCCGTGGCGGTGGACCAAGGCGCCATCGTGGCCCTGCTGCCGATCGCCGATGCGCGCGCCACCTATGCGCCGCGCGAGCGCGTGGAGCTGGGTGAGCACGTGCTGATCCCGGGTCTGATCAATACCCACACGCACAACCCGATGACGCTGCTGCGCGGCCTCGCCGACGATCTGCCGCTGATGGTCTGGCTGCAGAAGCACATCTGGCCGGTCGAAGGCCAGGTGATCGGACCGGAGTTCGTGCGCGACGGCGTGGAACTGGCGGTGGCCGAGATGATCCGCGGCGGCACCACCTGCGCCAACGAAAACTACTTTTTCCCGGACGTGATTGGCGCCACTTATCGCCGCATGGGTTTCCGTGCCGTGGTGGGCCTGCCGGTGATCGACTTTCCCACCGCGTGGGCCAAGACGCAGGACGAATATTTCGAGCGCGCCATCGAAGTGCACGACAGCTTCCTCGGCGACACGCTGGTGAGCACCTCGTTTGCGCCGCATGCACCGTACACCGTGTCGGACGAAAGCTTCGAACGGATCCGCGTGCTGGCCGACCAGCTCGACATCCAGGTGCATCTGCATACGCACGAAACCGCGCATGAAGTGGAAGAAGAGAAGGCCAAGAGCGGCCTGCGTCCTTTCCAGCGACTGCAGAAACTGGGCCTGGTCAACGATCGCCTGATCGCCGTGCACATGACCCAGCTCAACGATGCGGAAATCGAGGCTTGCGCAGCCGCGGGCGTGTCCGTCGTGCATTGCCCCGAATCCAACCTCAAGCTCGCCTCCGGTTTCTGCCCGGCGGAGAAGCTGCGCCAAGCCGGCGTAAATGTGGCGATTGGTACGGATGGCTGCGCGTCCAACAACGATCTGGACATGTTCGGCGAGATGCGTACGGCCGCGTTCCTGGCCAAGGCCGTGGCCAACGATGCGGCGGCCTTCGATGCGGCCTATGCGCTGCGTGCGGCCACCCTCAACGGCGCCCGCGCGATGGGTCTGGAAGATCGCATCGGCTCCATCGAGGCCGGCAAGCAGGCAGACCTTGCCGCGGTGCGCCTGTCCGATCTGGAAACGCAGCCGCTGTTCCACATCGCCTCGCAGCTGGCCTATGCCGTCGGCCGCCATCAGGTCACCGACGTGTGGATCAATGGCGTGCGCAAGCTGGCCGGCCGCATCCTCACCGATATCGATACCGACGCCGTGCTGGCCAAGACGCATGCGTGGCGCGAGCGCATCGCCGCGATCGATGCGGGTTGAGAGGAACGCAATGAACCGCTATCTGGTGATGATGATGCGACGGCCGCATTTCGATCAGGCCGTTGTCCAGCCGCACAAGGACTTCATTGAAGGCTTGCGCGCCGGCGGTCGCCTGGAAATGACGGGTGCTTTCGGCGACAAGTCCGGCGGCGCCTATCTGGTGCGTGCGGTCGATATGAACGAGGCCCTGGCCATCGTCCACCAGGACCCGGCCCACGCCAGTGGCGGCTGGGATATCACCGTCTACGAATGGAACGCGCGCTAAGCTCCGCGCACAGCTCTGAAGGATGCTTTCGATGCAAGCCGCAACCAATGTCAGTCCCGAGGAAATCGCCCGCTTCGGCAAACTCGCCGCGCGCTGGTGGGATCCGGATGGCGAGTCCCGTCCGCTGCACGATCTCAATCCGGTGCGTGCGGCTTACGTCGCCGATCGGCTGGATCTGCGCGGTGCGCGCGTGGCCGATGTGGGTTGTGGCGGCGGCCTGCTCAGCGAGGCGCTGGCCAAGGCCGGCGCGCGCGTCACCGGCATCGATCTGGGCGAGAAGGTGATCGAGATCGCGCGCCTGCATATGCACGAGTCGCGACTGGAAACGCCGAACCTCGATATCGACTATCGCGTGCAGTCGTCGGCCGACCTGGCCGCCGCCGAGCCGGAAAGCTTCGACGCCGTGTGCTGTATGGAGCTGATCGAGCACGTGCCTGATCCGGCCGCGCTGGTCGGCGACCTGGTACGCATGGTGAAGCCGGGCGGCGTGGTCGTGATGTCCACGCTCAATCGCACGCCGGCGGCTTTTGGCGCCGCGATTCTTGGCGCGGAATACATCATGCGCATGCTGCCGCGTGGCACGCATCATTACGCGCAGTTCCTCAAGCCGTCGGAGCTCGGACGCCTGATGCGCCATGCCGGTCTTGAAGTCGACGACGTCTCCGGCCTGGGCTACAACCCGATCAGCCGCAAGGCGTGGTTGAGCCGCCTCACGGCCGTCAATTACCTGATCAGCGCACGAAAGCCCGCATGAAGTCGTTTCCCGAAAATATCCAGGGCGTGCTGTTCGATCTCGATGGCACCTTGCTCGACAGCGCTCCCGATCTCTATGCCGCGCTGAAGGCGCAGTGCGAAGAAATGCAGGTGGCCGCACCGCCGTATGCGATGGTGCGCGAAGTCGTCTCGCGCGGCTCGCGCGCCATCCTGCGCTGTGCGTTTCCCGACATCGATGACGCCGCGCTGACGGCCTTGATGCCGCGTTATCTGGAGCTTTACCAGATGATGATGGACGAGCACTCGCGTCCGTTCGACGGCGTGGACGAGCTGTTGTCGTCGCTGGAGTCGCAGGGCATCCGCTGGGGCGTGGTCACCAACAAGCCGGGCTTTCTCACCGATGATCTGCTGGTGCGCATCGGCTGGGCGCCACGCGCGGTCGCGGTGGTATCCGGCGATACCTTGCCGGTAAAGAAGCCCGATCCCGCGCCCGTGTTGCTGGCGTGCGAGCGTGCCGGGCTCGATCCATCGCGCTGCCTGTTCGTCGGCGATGATCGCCGCGACGTCTTGGCGGGCGCGGCTGCCGGTTTGTATACCGTCGCCGTGCGCTGGGGCTATCTGGATGGTGGCGATCCGTCCGAGTGGAACGCGGACCTGGTGATCGATCATCCATCCGAGCTCACCGGCCGCCTGAAGGTGATTGCGTGAGCAGCACCGCGCTGCAGAGTTACATCGACAAGTGGCTGGCCGTGCAGCCGCAGCAGCGCATTGCGTTGGCGTTCGTCGATCAGAACAACTATCCGGGCCATATCGCGCTGGCGGCGCTCGAGCAGGAACTGCTTGCGGCGGCTTATGGCATACGCGAGCCGCACGTGGCGGCCGGCAAGCTCAACTGGTGGGCAGAGGAACTGTCCGGCGCGGCAGCGAGCGGCGGGCGTCATCCCCTGACCCAGGTGCTGTTCGACAGCGAGCGCGCGCACGAAATTTCGGCGGAGCGCTGGGTCGCCCCGGTGCTGGCGGCGATGGGTCAGCTGGAAGAGGGCACGGCAGCAGACTTCCCGGCACAGATCGCCGCCGGTTCGCTGTTGCATGGCGCCCTGGCCGATCTGGAAACCGCATGGTGGTTTGGCGACCAGGCATCCAGTGCACGCGCAACGCGGGTGGCGACACTGTCGCATCTGCTGTATTCCCTGCTGCGCCTGCAGGAGGACGCCGATCGCGACCGCCTCGCGCTGCCGATGTCGCGCCTGGCGAAATTCGGCCTGAGCCGTCATCAGTTGCGTGAAACGAGCGATCTGCGCAATGCCGCCGTGCGCGCGCAGCTGGACGATCTGGAAGCCGCCTGGCGTGACGCCGGGCGCCTGCCGGGACCGCTGAGCGCCTTCCGCGGGCTGGAATCGCGCCAGGGGAGCGCCCTGGTCGCCAAGGCCCGCAAGGCCGCCGATCCGCTCGATGTGCTGCGCAAGGGGCAGGGCAGGCAGGGGCTGGGCGTGACCTGGCAAGCCTGGCAGGCCGCGCGTGCCTGGCAGCGCGCAAAGGGTTGAGGAGGCGTTCCGGACGCAGCGTTTCCCGCGCGCCACTATTGCGAGGCGCCGATGGTGCCCCAAAATTGAGGTCTCCCAGGCGCTAAGACCGCCAGTCGGACCACACAGGATTCACCCATGTACACCGAGGAAAACACCGCCCGCCTGCTGCCCGACGTGGCAGTCCATGCCCAGCCGCATCTCGTCGGCGAGCTGGACTGGGTGGGTATGGATGGCATCGAGGTGCCGGTGCGTTTCGATGCCGGCGACGGCGACGTACAGCGCGCCAGCGCGCGCGTCGGCGCCTTCGTCAATCTGCGTCGCCCGGACAAGCGTGGCATCCACATGTCGCGTCTCTATCTGCAGGTGGAAGAGGCGCTGAGCTGCAAGACGCTCGGCACCGAGACGCTGCGCGACCTGCTGCGCGGTTTCCTGGAATCGCACAAGGATCTCTCCGATCGCGCCTGCCTCAGCATCCGCTTTGAGCACCTGGTGCGTCGTCCTGCCTTGCGCAGTGCCAACAGCGGTTGGCGCTCGTATCCGGTGACCATCGAAGCGAGCATGATCGGCGACGAATTCCTGCTGGAGTTCGGTACCGAGATTGTTTATTCGTCGACCTGTCCGGCGTCAGCGGCACTGTCGCGCCAGTTGATCCAGGACCAGTTCGCCAAGGATTTCGATGCCGGCAAGCCGGTCGATCACTCCGCCGTGCTGGCCTGGCTGGGCAGCGAAAAAGGCATCGTCGCCACGCCGCACGCGCAGCGCAGCGTCGCTCGTTTGCGCGTGCGCCCGGCCGCAGGCGCCGCCTTCAACCTGATCGACCTGATCAATGTGACCGAGCAGGCGCTGGGCACGCCGGTGCAAACCGCGGTGAAGCGCGAAGACGAGCAGGCGTTCGCGCTCGCCAATGGCGGCAACCTGATGTTCTGCGAGGACGCGGCGCGCCGCATCCAGAAGGCGCTGGACGTCGACAAGGCGCTGAGCGACTTCCACATTCGCGTGGAGCACCAGGAGAGCCTGCATCCGCACGACGCCGTCGCCTATGCCAGCAAGGGCGTGGAAGGCGGCTACGCGGGCAAGGGCTGCGCCTGAGCCGTGCTTTAACGGCGGCCTGATAGCATGGCGGGAGCCCGTCCCCGGGCCTTCCCCATGGAGATTCGCATGTCGTTCCGTCTTCCCTTGCTAGCCGTCACGCTGCTCGCGCTATCGGCCTGCTCGATGTTCTCGCACCACCACAAGGAAGACGCGCCGACGGCGACAGCCGCACCTGCGGCACCCGTGCATCAGGCGCTGATGAAGACCCTGGTCGGCGACGTGCGTTACGACTTGCCACAGGCGATTCCTGCAGACGCGGTGCTGATCGTGACATTGTCCGATGTGAGTCGCCAGGATGTTGCGGCACGCCCGGTGGCGGAAGATCGCATCCAGCCGGTCGGCGCCTCGCCGGTGGATTTCATGCTGAGCTATGACCCCGCCGAACTGAAAGACGGCGTGGACTTTGCGATTGGCGTACGCCTGCAGCAGGGCGACAAACTGCTCGCCATCAACGACACGCGCACCAGCGTGCTTGGCCGCTCGGGCGAGAACGGCCCGGTGAGCATCACGCTCAAGGCTGTGCCGTAAGCCCAGCTCGTCATTCCGGCGCAGGCCGGAATCCAGTGGCCTCTGTATCAGGTTTTCGCGAAGCCTTTCAAGAATGTGGGCTATCGCGATAACTCAACGGGTTCGCTACCGGATTCCGGCCTGCGCCGGAATGACCGTGGGGAAAATGGACGCCTGAGGAGATTAGCGGCTGAAACTCAGCCGCTGGCCGCGCACGCTCTGGTCCACGCTGCTGCCGTCCCATACGCGCTGGCCGTTCACGAACGTGGCGGCAATCGAGCTGTTGAAGGTGTAGCCCTCGAACGGCGTCCAGCCGCACTTGGACAGCACTTCCTCGCGGGTCACCGTATGCGGCTTGTTCGGATCGACCAGCACCAGGTCGGCCGCATAGCCTTCGCGCAGGTAACCGCGCTCCTTCACGTCGAACAAGGTGGCGGGGGCATGTGTCACTGCTTCAACGACACGTTCCAGCGTCAGCTTGCCTTCGAACACGCGCTGCAGCGCCGCCTGTAGCGCGTACTGCACCAGTGGCAGGCCGCTGGGGGCCTTGTCGTAGAGCTGATGCTTTTCTTCCAGCAGGTGCGGCGCATGATCCGTGGCCAGCACGTCCAGGCGACCCTCGGCCAGCGCCTTGATGATCGCCTCGCGGTCGGCCGAGGTCTTGATGGCCGGGTTGCACTTGATCAGGAAGCCCAGGCGCTCGTAGTCGCGATCATCGAAATGCAGGAAGTGCACGCAGGTTTCCGCGGTGATGCGCTTGCCCTTGAGCGGACCCGGCTCGAACAACGCCAGCTCGTCCGCGGTGGAAATGTGCAGGACGTGCAGGCGGCTGTTGTGGCGCCTGGCCAGTTCGATGGCCAGGCGGGTGGACTTGATGCAGGCCTCGCGCGAGCGGATCAGCGGGTGTTCCCAGGCTGGGATGTCGTCGCCGTACTTCGCATGCGCCTTGGCCAGGTTGGCGTCGATCATCGGCGTGTCTTCACAGTGCGTGATGATCGGCGTGGGCGCGTACTTGAAGATGCCGTCCAGCACCTCGGGGTTGTCCACCAGCATGTTGCCGGTGGAAGCGCCCATGAACACCTTGATGCCTGGCGCGGCGAGCGGGTCGAGGCTCTTGATGGCTTCCAGGTTGTCGTTGCTGGCGCCCATGTAGAAGGCGTAGTTCACGGCCGAGTTTTGCGCGCCCAGCGCGTATTTGGCCTCCAGCGTCTCGCGGTCGAGCGCGGGGGGCTTGGTGTTGGGCATCTCCATGAAGCTGGTGATGCCGCCGGCGGCGCAGGCGCGCGACTCATGGGCGATATCGGCCTTCTGGGTCAGACCGGGCTCGCGAAAGTGCACCTGGTCGTCGATCATGCCGGGAAACAGCCACAGGCCGCTGGCATCGACCACTTTTTCGCCGGGGCGGGCATCCAGATCGCCGGCTATGGCCTCGATGCGGCCTTGCTTCACGCGGACGTCGGCGTGGAAACGGCGGCCTTCATTGACCAATTCGGCGTTCTTGATCAGCCAGTCAGTGGACATGGTTATCTCCTGGGGTGCGGCAACGGCGGAAAGTAAAGTGCTCTGGCACGGGATCTTCACCGCCCTCGCACAAAGGTTGACAGCGCAATAGACGCCAGCCGGTAAGTGCGCCACCCTTGAGCGGACCGAAGCGCACAACCGCAATCCGTGCATAATCGGAACAGCTGGGATGGAAGCGGCAGCGCTGACCCAGCAGGGGGCTTAGCCAGCGCTTGTAGAAGCCAAGCAGTAAAAGTATCAGTCGGGTCACGACGGTTTGACGCTGCCGAAACAGCTTGCGGCTTGTAGTGTCGCAAGTATTCCAGAAGCACGGTTGCTGGTGTAAGCCGCATGGGCTATAACACCCGGCCGCCAAGGCTAAAATGGTGAAGGGAAATGGCGAAAACGACGCGTAGTGCTTCAGCCACCAAGCCGCAGAAGGGAAAGCCTGCCGGTAAGGTGAAAGACGCCAAGGCCGGCAAGAAGCCAGCCGCCGGGCGGAGTTCGACACCGGCCAAGGCCGTTGCGGCCAAGAAACCGGCTGCCAAGACAGCGCCGGCGAAGAAGGTTGTCGCCGCCAGTAAGCCTGCCGTCAAGAAGGCGGTCGCCAAGGCTCCGGCCAAGAGCGTCGCCAAGAAGCCCGCACCCAAGCCACAAGTCAAGAAGACGGCTCCGGTCAAAAAGCCCGTAGTCGCCAAGAAAATCGAAAAACCGGTCGCCAAGAAGGTCGCGGCGCCCGCCAAAAAGCAGCCGCCCAAGTCGGTGACCAAGCCGGTGAAGCCGGCTCCCGCACCGGCCAAGACGGCCAAGGCAGCACCCGCCAAGCCGGTTGCCAGCGCCGCCCCTGCCAAGCAGCCAGCCGCTGCCAAGCAGTCAGCGCTGGCTCCGAAGGCGGTTGCAGTGACCCACAAGGAGCCGAGCAAGCCGGCGACGTCGCCCTTCACGGGCAAAGTGGCCAGCGCAACCGCTCGTCATACCCCTATCAAAACTCAGAAAGCCCAGCAGTCCTCGATGAATAAAACCGCAACTCTCGACAATGGCATCACCCGCGAAGACGGTCGCTATGCGCTGCCTTCCACGACCCTGATCGACCTGCCCAAGGGTTATCGCCCCTCGAACAACGACAACGAGGAGTACATGAGCCCCAAGCACCTCGCGTACTTCCGCAACAAGTTGCGCGAATGGCGTGAGCAGCTCGTGGAAGAGTCGCGTCAGACGATGGAAAACCTGCGTGACGAGGTGCGTGACGTGGGCGACGAGGCCGAGCGTGCCACCCGCGAGACTGAAAACTCGCTGGAACTGCGCACGCGCGACCGCTACCGCAAGCTGATCTCCAAGATCGACAAGGCGCTGCGCCGTATCGAAGAAGGTCGATATGGCTACTGCGAGGAAACCGACGAAGAGATTGGCCTGGAGCGCCTCGACGCCCGCCCGATCGCCACCCTGTCGCTGGACGCGCAGGAACGCCGCGAACATCTGCAGAAGCAGATGGGCGACTGAGGTCGCGCGCTCGACGTTGATGTCATGGACAAAGCCCCGCTTCGTGCGGGGCTTTGTTGTTTGGCCACAGGCCGGCAAACGTCGGCAGCGCAGCGGTGCGCGCCGTACCGGCTGCTACTTGCTGTCGCCCAGGCTGGCCGCTGCGTACGCCTTGATCTTGGCCAGCATCGCGGCGAGGCCGTTGGAACGTGTGGGTGAAAGATGCTTCGCCAGGCCGATCGCTTCGATATAGCGCGGTTCGGTGGCGACGATGTCGCGTGCCGAACGGTCCGAATACACGCGCAGCACCAGGGCGATCAGGCCCGACACGATGGCCGAGTCGCTGGTGGCCTGGAAATGTAGGTTGTTCGCGTCGCCGCTGGGGACCAGCCACACCATGGACTGGCAGCCGTGCACGCGGTATTCCTCGATTTTCAGCTCTTCGGGGAAGGCGGGGAGTTGTTTGCCCAGGTCGATCAGGTATTGGTAGCGCTCGGTCCAATCACTGAAGAAGGCAAATTCGTCGACGATCTCTTGTTGCGCTTGTTGGGCGCTGGAGGGGGCAAGGGCACTCATGGGGGGATTATCGCGCTTTTGGGCGTTTTCCGCTTTTTTGCGCGTAGCTGGTCTTCCTGGCGGTACGCCGGATCTCGCTCTTGATCGTCATTCCTGCGAAAGCAGGAATCCAGTGACTTTGGGCTTGGTTGTCGCGTTACCGCGATCTGGCCGCCTGCGCGGCGGGCGTTTCGATCGGCTGCCGCCGCTCGAGTCACTTTTCTTTGCTGGCCCAAAGTAACCCAAAGAAATGGCCTGATAACGCCCGCAGCATTGTGTTGGGATAAGCCCGAGCGGTCGAGGCAGGCCGTCAGGGGACAACCTCCGAGGGTACACAGCGGGTACTGCAAAGCGCTGCGCAACGCGCCCGAGTCGCTGAGGACTTATAAAGCGGGGCCTCGCTGCGCATCGGCTTCGGCAAACACGTTGCGAGCGGCGTACCGCGCCTGGCGCTGCGCTTGTCTGTGGGAGCGCACCCTGTGCGCGACCGCCACGCCTCGGTGTGCCGCTCCGTAGGTTTGTCGCGCACAGGGTGCGCTCCCACAGTTGCGTTATGGCTGGGTTGCCGCCTAGAGAGCATCGCGGTGCAGGCCACTTCTCCCTCTCCCCGCAGGGGAGAGGGCTGGGGTGAGGGGCGGGTGCTCGCGAGAGGGTTTCTACGGAGAGGGTTTAGGGAAAAGAGCGAAGGATTGACCCTTCACCTCACCCCTTCACCACACTCCACCGCGTCCCCTGCGCACCATCTTCGATGGCAACGCCCATCGCGGTGAGCTCTTCGCGAATGGCGTCGGCGCGCTTGAAATCCTTGCTGGCGCGGGCGGTGCGGCGTTCTTCCAGCAGGGCTTCGACGCGTGCGGCGTCTACCTCGGTGGCGCCGCTGGACTGCTTGAACCAGGCCTCGGGATCCTGTTGCAGAAGGCCGAGCACGGCGCCGGCGCCGAGCAGGGCGGTCTTGGCGTTGCGGCGTTCTTCCTCGGTGCCAGCCTGGCGCGCGGCATCAGCGAGCTGGGACAGCTCGGCGAGCGCTTGCGGAGTGTTGAGGTCGTCGCACAGGGCGGCTTCCACTGTGGCGGGAATGGGAAGGGCACGGGTGTCCACGTCCACATTGACCAGATCACGCAGCACGCGATACCAGCCATCCAGCGTGCTGATGGCCTGGGTGATGGCGGTATCGGACCAGTCCAGCGGCTGGCGGTAGTGGCCGCGCAAGAGCAGCAGGCGCAGCGCCTCAGGCGCATGCTCCTTGAGCAGTTCGTGCACCAGCATCACGTTGCCCAGCGACTTGGACATCTTGCGGCCGCTGAAGGTGAGCATGCCGTTGTGCAGCCAGTAGCGCGCGAACACCTTGCCGCCGTGGGCGCAGGTGGACTGGGCGATCTCGTTCTCGTGATGCGGGAATTGCAGGTCGACGCCGCCGGCATGGATGTCGATGGTGTCGCCCAGGTGGGCTTCGCTCATCGCCGAGCATTCGATGTGCCAGCCGGGGCGGCCGCGGCCCCAGGGGCTGTCCCAGCCGGGCAGGTCGGGCGTGGAAGGCTTCCACAGCACGAAATCGCCCGGGCTGTGCTTGTACGGGGCCACCTCGACGCGGGCGCCGGCCAGCAATTCTTCCGGATCGCGGCCCGACAGCTCGCCATACTTGGCATACGAATCCACCGAGAACAGCACGTGTCCTTCGGCGGCGTAAGCATGGCCGCTGGCGATCAGGCGCTCGATCATCGCGATGATCTGCGGGATATGGTCGGTGGCGTGCGGCTCCACGTCCGGCGGCGCAATGCCGAGCGCCGCCATGTCTTCGCGATACGCCTGGGCGTAGCGGGTGGTGATGCTTTCGATGCCCACGCCCAGCTGCTGGGCGGCCGTGTTGATCTTGTCGTCGACGTCGGTGATGTTGCGGGCGTAGACCACGTTTGGATAGTGGCGCCGCAGCAGTTTCACCAACACGTCGAACACCACCGGCCCACGCGCGTTGCCGATGTGCACGTAGTTGTAGACGGTCGGTCCGCACAGATACATGGTGACCCGCTCCGGGTCGAGCGGAGTGAACGTCTCTACGCGGCGCGTCAGGCTGTTGTGGAGCGAAATCGGCATCGGTCGGGTGGTCCGGACGGTGGGAGCAGGCGCCAGGCGGGCGCAAGCCGGTCGCGCATCTTAACAAGCCGCAGAGGCCTCCGCTGGGGCCTGGGACAGCCAGGGCAGCGGTTGGCCGGGTCGGTGCCCGATGAATCCATACCGTCGATCGCATGGCGCAAGAAAAGCTCTAAGCGTCGATTCAGCGTGAATTTGCTGCAATGGATGGTATGAGGTGCAGAGATGCGCCCGAATTGCTTCCTGCGGAGGTCGTAATGACCAAGTGGTTGTTCCCTGCGCTCGTGCTGTCCGTAATGGCCACTGGCGTGTTTGCGCAGGATGCGCGGTATCAGAATCAAAATGACGACAACACCCATTACGGTTGGGCGGATGTGCTGCGCGTCGATCCCGTGTACGGCGTGGCCCGTACCGAAGTGCCGCGCCAGGAATGCTACGACCAGCAGGTAGTGCGCCAGGCGCCCAGCCAGGGCTCGGCGGCCGGCACCATTCTGGGTGCCGTGGTCGGTGGCGTGCTGGGCAGCACCGTGGGCCATGGCAATGGCCGCACGGCGGCGACGGTGGCCGGCGCGGTCGCCGGTGGCGCGGTGGGCAACAGTGCCACCCAGTCCGGTGGCGGCGAGTACGAGTCGACCGAAACCCATTGCCGCCAGGTCGCTGCGGTTAGCGAGCAGCGCCGCATCATGGGCTACGACGTGGAATACCGTTATCGGGGCGAGGTGTACCTGTCCCGGCTCAATTACGACCCCGGCGAGCGCCTGCGCGTGCGGGTGAGCGTTTCTCCCGCCGACTGAGATCCCCGTCATCGCCGCCTCCGGGCGGCGATTTGGTGCCGGGTGCCGCGATCAGAGGCATTCGTTGTTGCATGGCAGCGAAAATCCCGTCATCATCACGATTCAACCTCCCGGAACACCCATGTCCGCAGCCGTCTATACCGCCACTGTCCTCACTAGCGCCCGCATGGCCGCTGGGATGACGTCGCGTGCTCGCCGACCGCTGCGCCGCTTTATGGCCGGGTAGGCTGTCGCACGCGTTTCACGTGTATCGACGATAAAACCCGGCTAGCAGCCGGGTTTTTTTGTTTCCGGATTCCGACGATTGGACAAAGGCAACTCCCTCATGACGCTTCGCCACTTTCTGACCACCCAGGATTACAGTCGCGCTGAGATCGACGCGCTGCTCGAGCAGGCCGCCGCGTTCAAGCGCTCGCCGCGCGGACAGCAGCTGGCCGGCAAGTCGGTGGCGCTGATGTTCTTCAATCCCTCGATGCGCACGCGCACCAGCTTCGAGCTCGGCGCCTTCCATCTGGGCGGCCACGCCATCGTGCTGGCGCCGGGCAAGGACGCATGGCCGATCGAATTCGAGGTGGGCACGGTGATGGATGGCGACACCGAAGAGCACATCGCCGAAGTGGCGCGCGTGCTGTCGCGCTATGTGGACCTGATCGCCGTGCGCGCCTTCCCGAAATTCCAGGATTGGCAGGTGGATCGCCAGGACAACGTGATCAAGGCGTTCGCCAAGTACGCCACGGTGCCGGTGATCAATATGGAAACCATCACCCACCCGTGCCAGGAGCTCGCCCACGCGCTGGCGATGAAGGAACACCTGGGCAGCCTGCAGAACAAGAAGTACGTGCTTACCTGGACCTATCACCCCAAGCCGCTCAACACGGCGGTGGCCAATTCCGCGCTGCTGATCGCCACCAAGATGGGCATGGACGTGACCTTGCTGTGCCCCACGCCGGACTACGTGCTCGATGAGCGCTACATGGAGTTCGGCTATCAGAACGCCAAGGAAAACGGCGGTTCGCTCAAGGTGAGCCACAACATCGAAGAAGCCTATAGCGGCGCCGACGTGGTCTACGCCAAGAGCTGGGGCGCGCTGCCGTTCTTCGGTCGCTGGGACCAGGAAAAGCCGATCCGCGACGCGCACAAGCACTTCATCGTGGACGAGCAGAAGATGGCGTTGACCAACAACGGCCTGTTCAGCCATTGCCTGCCATTGCGCCGCAATATCAAGGCCACCGATGCCGTGATGGATTCGCCCGCATGCATTGCCATCGATGAAGCCGAAAACCGCCTGCATGTGCAGAAGGCGGTGATGGCCTCGCTGATCGGCCAGGGCTGAGCATGTACCAGCCCGCGCACTTCAAGCAGACGGACAGCGAGACGCTGCGCGCGCTGATGCGTGAGTACCCGTTCGCCACCGTGGTGGTGCAGGGTGAGGACGGCCTGGCAGCCAACCATCTGCCGATCGAACTGGTGGATGGAAAACTGCACGGCCACGTCGCGCGCGGCAATGAACTGGCGCGCATGGATGGGGCCGAGGTGCTGGTGATTTTTCGCGGTCCGGACGGCTATATCAGTCCCAACTGGTATCCCAGCAAGCAGGAAACCCATCGCGAAGTGCCCACCTGGAACTACGCCGTGGTGCACGTGCATGGTCGCCTGCGCGTGATCGACGACGCGGCCTGGCTGCGTCAGTTGCTGGAGCGCCTCACCGATCGCCATGAAGCCGGCCTTCCGGCGCCCTGGCATGTTTCCGATGCGCCGGAAGATCACATCGAGAAGATGCTGCGCGCCATCTCCGGGCTGGAGATTTCCATCGAGCGCATCGAAGGCAAGTTCAAGTTGAACCAGAACCACCCGGCGGCCAATCGCGCCGGTGTGGTGGCTGGCCTCGGGCAGCGCGCCGGTCGCGGCGATGCGGAGCTGGCCGCACTCATGTCCAAACAGGAAGAGGGAAGCTCGTGAGCCACACGCATCAACACCACTACAAGGTCGACGTGACCTGGACGGGCAATCAGGGCACCGGCACCAAGACCTACCAGGGCTATGGTCGCGGCCATGAGATCCGCATCGAAGGCAAGCCGACCGTCGAAGGCTCGTCCGACCCGATGTTTCGCGGCGATGCCAGCAAGGTCAACCCGGAAGACATGCTGGTGACGGCGCTGTCCACCTGCCACATGTTGTCGTACCTGCATCAGGCGGTATTGGTGGGCGTGGTGGTGACGGCCTACACCGATAGCGCCGAGGGCACGATGGAAACCGACACGCATGGCGGCCACTTTACGGAAGTGGTGTTGCATCCGGTGGTCACCATCACGGCCGACAGCGATCCGGTCAAGGCCGAGGCGGCGCACGACGCTGCGCACCACGGCTGCTTTATTGCTAATTCCGTGAACTTCCCGGTGCGCGTGGAACCGCGCATCGTGGTTCAATCTGTTTAGTCATTTATCCGTTTAGCCTTCCATCTCAGGATTCGCAAGTCATGAGCAAAGACATCGTTCTCGCCTTCTCCGGTGGCCTCGACACCAGCTTCTGCGTGCCTTACCTCAAGGAGCGCGGCTGGGCCGTGCATACCGTGTTCGCCGATACCGGCGGCGTGGATGCCGAGGAGCGCGCCTATATCGAACAGCGCGCCAAGGAGCTGGGCGTGGCCAGCCATGTCACCGTCGACGGCGGTCCGGCGATCTGGAACGGTTTCGTGAAGCCGTTCGTGCAGGCGGGCGAGGCTTACCAGGGCCAGTATCCGCTGCTGGTGTCCGACCGTTACCTGATCGTGGACGCGGCCATTGCGCGCGCCAAGGAACTGGGTACCAAGGCGATTGCGCATGGTTGCACCGGCATGGGCAACGATCAGGTTCGCTTTGATCTGGCCGTGAAGGCGCTGGGCGATTACCAGATCGTGGCGCCGATCCGCGAGATCCAGAAGGAACACACGCAGACGCGTGCCTACGAGCAAGCGTATCTGGAAGAGCGCGGCTTTGAAGTGCGCGCCAAGCAGAAGAGCTACACCATCAACGAGAACCTGCTCGGCGTGACGCTCTCCGGTGGCGAGATCGACCATTGGAAGACGCCGGGCGAAGGCGCCCGCGGCTGGTGCAAGCCGCGCGCCGAATGGCCGTCCGAAAAGCTCACCGTCACCCTTGGTTTCGAGAAGGGTGAGGCGGTATCGCTCAATGGCCAGAACCTGCCGGGCGACAAGCTGCTGGCCAAGCTCAACGAACTGTTCGCGCCGTACGGCGTGGGCCGCGGCATGTATACCGGCGACACCACCATCGGCCTCAAGGGTCGCATTGTGTACGAAGCGCCGGGCCTGATTTCGCTGCTCGCCGCGCACCGCGCGCTGGAAGAGGCGGTGCTGACCAAGCAGCAGAACCGCTTCAAGCCCGAGGTGGCGCGCAAGTGGGTGGAAGTGGTGTACGAGGGTTTCTTCCACGATCCGATCAAGACCGATCTGGAAGCGTTCCTTTCGTCCAGCCAGAGCCAGGTCAATGGCGAAGTGGTGCTGGAAACCTCTGGTGCCCAAGTGACGGCGGTGGAAGTGCGTTCGCCGCATATCCTCAACGCCAAGGGCGCCACCTACGCGCAGTCGGCGGACTGGGGCGTGGAGGAGGCCGAAGGCTTCATCAAGCTGTTCGGCATGAGCAGCACGCTGTGGGCTGAAATCAATCGCTGATTTTTTTCTCGTCATCCCAGCGAAGGCTGGGATCCAGTGACTTTCGCCTTTTCCAGCTAAGGCACTGGATTCCTGCTTTCGCAGGAATGACGGATGGGAAATTTCGAGGCAACCTTCACCAGACGGATCGCATGAGCGCATTACTGGACGACACTCTTCGACATCTACGCGCGCTGGTCGGCTACGACACGCGCAATCCGCCGCGCGAGATCGGCACGGGCGGCATCTTCGACTATCTGCGCGGCAACCTGCCGGGCTTCGATGTCAGCGTGACTGATTACGGCGCCGGCGCGGTGACCTTGTACGCCGTGCGCGGCAAACCGAAAGTGCTGTTCAACGTGCACTTGGATACGGTGCCCGATTCGCCGCATTGGACGGCGAGCCCGCACGAGCTGCGTTTGACCGAAGACCGTGCGATCGGCCTGGGCGCTTGCGACATCAAGGGCGCAGCCGCTGCGCTCGTCGCAGTGGCCAACGTCACCAGTGGCGACATGGCCCTGCTGTTGTCCACCGACGAAGAAGCGAACGACCCGCGTTGCATCGCCGGCTTCCTCAAGGACAAGCCAGCCTACGACGCCATCATTGTGGCCGAGCCGACCAAGGGCGAAGCCGTGCTGGCGCATCGCGGCATCCATTCCGTGCAGATGCGTTTCAAGGGCAGTGCCGGCCACGCCTCGGGCGAACAGAAGCCTAGCGACAGCGCCGTGCACCAGGCCGTGCGCTGGGGCGCTGCCGCGCTCGACTATGTGGAGAAGCAGGCGCACGAGCGCTTTGGTGGACTTACCGGCCTGCGCTTCAACATTGGTCGCGTCGATGGCGGCATCAAGGCGAACATGATTGCGCCGTCCGCCGATGTGCGTTTCGGCTTCCGTCCGTTGCCGACCATGGCGCCCGATCAACTGCTGCATACCTTCCGCACGCTGGTGGAACCCCAGCCCGTGGAATTCGAGGAACTGTTCCGCGGCGACTCGCTGCCGGCGGGCGATACGGCCACGGCCGAAGCGCGCCGCCTGGCCGCACGCGATCTGGCCGATGAGCTGAACATCCCGATCGGCAACGCCGTGGACTTCTGGACCGAAGCGGCGCTGTTCTCCGCCGCGGGCTACATCAGCTTTGTCTACGGACCTGGCGACATCGCCCAGGCGCATACCGCCGACGAGTGGGTCGCGCTCGATCAACTGCAGCACTACGCCGAAACCATCTACCGCATCATCGATAAGAGCTAAGACCCAAGTGGAAGCCCACAAGCACACCCGGAAAACCATCGTCCGCCTGCTTTCGAGCATGGGCAGCGCGAAGGAGATCCAGCAGTACCTCAAGCGTTTTTCCCAGTTGGACGCCAAGCGCTTCGCCGTGGTGAAGGTCGGTGGCGCGGTGCTGCGCGATGATCTGCCCGCGCTCACCTCGTCGCTCACCTTCCTGCAGCAGGTAGGCCTGACCCCGATCGTGCTGCACGGCGCCGGTCCGCAGCTCGACGAAGAGCTGTCGGCCGCGGGCATCGAGAAGCACACAGTGAACGGCCTGCGCGTGACCACGCCCAAGGCCTTGTCGATCGTGCGCAAGGTGTTCCAGGAACAGAATCTGCGCCTGGTGGAAGCACTGCAGACCATGGATACGCGCGCCACCTCGGTGCCGTCGGGCGTATTCACGGCCAGCTACATCGACCGCGATACCTATGGCCTGGTCGGCAAGGTCAGCCAGATCAACCTCGCGCCGATCGAGGCGAGTCTGCGTGCCGGCTCCATCCCGGTGATCGCCAGCCTTGGCGAAACCGAGGAGGGCCAGATCCTCAACGTCAACGCCGACTTCGCCGCCAATGAACTGGTGCGCGTGCTGCAGCCGTACAAGATCGTGTTCCTTACCGGCACCGGCGGCCTGCTGGACGATCAGGGCAAGATCATCGACTCGATCAACCTGAGCACGGAATTCGAACACCTGATGGCGCAGCCGTGGATCAACGGCGGCATGCGCCTGAAGATCGAACAGATCGCCGACCTGCTGAATGATTTGCCGCTGACCTCGTCGGTGTCGATCACCAAGCCGTCTGAGCTGGCCAAGGAACTGTTCACCCACAAGGGTTCGGGCACTCTGGTTCGCCGCGGCGAGAAGGTGAAGCGTTTCGAGTCGTGGGAAGGCATCGATCTGGGTCGCATGCGCGAGCTGATCGAGTCGAGCTTCGGCCGCACGCTGGTACCCGATTATTTCGAGCGCACCAAGCCGTTCCGCGTCTATGTGAGCGAAAACTATCGCACGGCGATGATCCTCACCATGGAAGACGGCTTGCCGTATCTGGACAAGTTCGCCGTGCTCGACGACGCGCAGGGCGAAGGCCTGGGGCGCGCGGTATGGCAGGTGATGCGCGACGAGAATCCGCAGCTGTTCTGGCGCTCGCGTCACGGCAACAGCGTGAACCATTTCTACTACGCCGAATCGGACGGCTGCCTCAAGCAGCCGAGCTGGAAGGTGTTCTGGTATGGCATCGACGACTTCGACACGATCGCCAGCTGCGTGGCGCATTGCGCACAACGCCTGCCGACCCTGGTGGATTGAATCATGAGCACAACTGGACATCGCATTGGCATTGTCGGCGCACGCGGTCACACCGGCGCCGAACTGATTCGCCTGGTGGCAGCGCATCCGTCGCTGGAGCTGGCCTTTGTCTCCTCGCGCGAGCTCGATGGCCAGCGCGTGGCTGATCATGTGGACGGCTACACCGGCGAGCTGCGCTACGTAAGCCTTGATGCGGAGGCCGTGGCGGCGCAGCAGGCGGATGTGGTGGTGCTGGCCTTGCCCAACGGCAAGGCAGCGCCCTATGTGGAGGCGATCGACAAGGCCAAGCCCGATACGCTGATCGTTGACCTCTCCGCCGATTATCGATTCAACGAGAAGTGGTACTACGGCTTGCCGGAACTCACCCGCCAGTTGTGGCGCGGCGAGAAGCGCATCAGCAACCCGGGTTGCTACGCCACCGCCATCCAGCTTTCCATCGCGCCGTTGAAGGACTTGCTCGCTGCGCCGCCGGTGAGTTTCGGTGTTTCCGGTTACTCCGGCGCGGGCACCACGCCTTCGGACAAGAACAATCCGGAGAAGCTGCGCGACAACCTGATGCCGTACTCGCTTACCGGCCACATGCACGAGAAGGAGGCGAGCCGCCATCTCAACGTGCCGGTGGAATTCATGCCGCACGTGGCGCCGCACTTCCGCGGCCTGACCGTCACCACCAACTTGTACCTGGCTCGCCCCGTGACGCGAGAGGACATTATCAAGCGCTTCAACGGCGCCTACGAAGGCGAGAAGCTGGTGCATGTGGTGGACGAGGCGCCCTGGGTGAGCCAGATCGCCAACAAGCATCATGTCGATATTGGCGGCTTTGCGGTGTCCAATGACGGCAAGCGCGTGGTGGTGGTGGCGACGCTGGACAACCTGTTGAAGGGTGCGGCGACGCAGGCGATGCAGAATATCAATCGCGCCATTGGCGTGGATGAGTACACGGCGATTCCGTTCTCTTGATCGTCATTCCTGCGAAGGCAGGAATCCAGTGACTCTACGCCTTAAGGTCACCGGTACGTCCCAAGGCACTGGATCCCTGCCTTCGCAGGGATGACGAGCTTAAAAGCAGGAAATTCTTCCATGACCCAGCCCCTCTGGCAAAAATCCAACATCAAGATCGACGCTCGCATCATGGCGTTTCTCGCCGGCGACGACGTGCTGCTGGATCGCGAGTTTTTCCTGCACGACATCACCGCGAGCAAGGCGCATGTCGAAGGCCTGGCCAATATCGGTGTGGTCAGCGCCGACGAGGCCGCCGCGCTCAAGCGAGAGCTGGACGCGCTTGCCGACGATTTCCGCTCCGGCGAGTTCGTGCTGGACGACCGTTATGAAGACGGCCATTCGGCTATCGAGGCGCGTCTTACCGAGCGACTGGGTGATGCCGGCCGCCGCGTGCATACCGGCCGCAGCCGCAACGACCAGATCCTGGTCGCCACGCGCCTTTGGTTGAAGGAACAGCTGGCCGCGCTGGAACAGTATTGCCGCGCAATCGCGCAGGTATGCCTCGATCGCGCCTCCCGGCCCGCGATTCCGTTGCCCGGCTATACGCATCTGCAGCGCGCGGTGGTGTCGTCCACAGGCATGTGGTTTGCCGGTTTTGCCGAAGGCTTTATCGACAACGCGCTGCGTGCAAAACAGACCGCGCTGCTGATCGACGCCAATCCGCTGGGCACCGCCGCTGGGTATGGCGTCAACCTCAAGCTGGATCGCGAACACACGACGCGCGCGCTGGGCTTTGCCCGCATGCAGGTGTCGCCGATCTATGCGCAGCTCTCCCGCGGCAAGTTCGAGATGGCTGTGCTCGAAGCGATCGCCGGTGCGCTGCTGGATGTGCGTCGCATGGCGTGGGACCTGTCGCTGTTCACCACGGCCGAATTCAACTTCGTCAAGCTGCCATCCGAGTACACCACCGGCAGCTCGATCATGCCGAACAAGCGCAATCCGGACGTAGTGGAGCTGTTGCGCGCCAGCTATGCCAGCGTCGCGGCCGCCCGCACCGAGATCGAGCAGCTGCTCTCGCTGCCATCGGGTTACCAGCGCGACCTGCAGTTCTCCAAGGGTTCGCTGTTCCACGGTTGCCGTCACGGTCTGGCCGCGCTGGAGCTGGTGCCGGACCTGCTGGCCCGCATGGAGTGGAACGAGCCGGCCATGCGTGCCGCGATCGAACCGGCCATGTATGCCACCGACGTGGCGATCGAGCAGGCCGCAGCCGGCGTGCCATTCCGCGACGCCTATCGGGCAGCGGCCGACGCCGCCGCGTCGGCCGGCGCTGGACGCACTCCCGAGGGCAGCCTGGCGGCTCGTGTGTCGCCCGGTTCCGGCAACGACCTGCGCCTGGACGAATTGCGCGCTAGACTCGGCCATCTGGACGTCTAAACGGAGAACGGCATGACCACCGTCAGTACGGGAAGTACCGAACAATGAGCGAAGGGCAGCGCAGGCCGGTTTCCCCGCAGGCGCTGCCTTCCTGGCGTCGCGCCGTGTTGAAGGTAGGCAGCAATCTGCTGGCAGCCGATGGCGGCGGCCTCACCGCGCGCTATGCCGAGACGCTGGCGGATTTCATCCAGCTGAGCCGGGAGGCTGGCCGCCAGGTGGTGCTGGTGTCGTCCGGCGCGGTGGCGGCAGGGCGGGCTCAGTTGCGGGCGCATGCGCCGAGCGGCGGCGACCTGGCGGCTCGCCAGGCGCTGGCTGCGTTGGGGCAGGCGCCGATGATTGCGCTGTGGCAATCGCTCAGCACGCGCCCGGTGGCGCAGGTGCTGCTGACCCACGACGACTTGCGCAGCCGTCGTCGCTATCTCAATGCCCGCACCACGCTGCGCGAGCTGCTCGCGCTCGATGTGCTGCCGGTGGTTAACGAGAACGACACCGTCGCGGTCGATGAGCTGAAGTTGGGCGACAACGACAACCTTGCCGCCATCGTTGCCGCCTTGGTCGATGCGGACCTGCTACTGATCGCTTCCGATATCGATGCGCTGTATACCGCCGACCCTCGCCGCGATCCCGCAGCGGAGCCCGTGCTTCGGGTGGATGCGCTGACGCCCGACGTGCTCGCGATGGCGGGCGGCAGCGGTAGTGCCGTCGGTACGGGCGGCATGCATACCAAACTTGAGGCGGCGTCCAAGGCCGGCGCTGCCGGCATCCCCACGGCGCTTTTCAGCGGCCGAAACGAGGTTGCCGTGCAGGCGCTGGCCAACGGGGAACTGCACGGTACGTTCTTTGCGGCCGGCCGCAGCCGCATGCAGGCGCGCAAGTACTGGTTGCGCCATGCGCCTTCAGCACCGGGACATATCCACGTGGACGCCGGCGCGGTGCGTGCCCTGGCCAGTGGACGTGCTTCCCTGCTGCCGGGCGGCGTGCTCGCGGTGACCGGCGAATTCCATCGTGGCGACCTGGTCGAGATCGTCGACGAACAGGGGCGTGCGGTGGGGCGTGGACTGAGCCAGTACGGCGCTGGCGAAGTAAAGCGTCTGGCAGGGCGACATAGCCGCGATATCGAAACCGTATTGGGTTACAGCTACGGCGCTGAAGTCGTGCATCGCGATGATCTCGCCACCACGACCGACATCGAGACCACCGGAGATATCGACGCATGAGCGACATCCGTGCCTTGGCGCTGGCCTGCCGCGACGCGGTGCCCGCGCTGGCCATGCTCGATACGCCCACCAAGCGCGCACTGTTGAATGATATGGCGGACGCGCTCGAACGGCGCGTCGACGATGTGCTCGTCGCGAATGCCCAAGATATGCAACATGCCGCCGGCAAAGGCGTGCAGGGCGCCATGCTGGATCGTCTGCGACTCGACCAGGCTCGCGTCGCCGGTATCGCCCAGGCCTTGCGCGACGTGGCGCAGCTGCCCGACCCGGTCGGCGTTGTCACGCGACAGGAAACCCTCGCCAACGGCGTCACGGTGGAGCGCGTGCGCATTCCGCTCGGTGTAATCGCGATGATCTACGAGGCGCGCCCCAATGTCACCGCCGATGCCGCCGCGTTGTGCCTGATGGCGGGTAATGCGGTGATCCTGCGCGGCGGCTCCGAGGCCATCCACTCCAATCGCGCCATCGCTGCCACGCTGCACGAAGCGCTGCATGCGCACGGCCTGCCAGCGGCTGCGGTGACCTTGGTGGAGGATCTCAGTCGCGAGACGATGGTGGCGCTGCTGCAGTTGAGCGATCTCGTCGATCTCGCCATTCCACGTGGCGGCGAAGGCCTGATCCGTTTCGTAACCGAACATGCACGCGTGCCGGTGATCAAGCACTACAAAGGCGTGTGTCACCTGTACGTGGATCGTTCTGCCGACCTGGCGCTGGCGCTGAATCTGCTGATCGACGGCAAGACGTCGCGTCCCGGCGTGTGCAACGCGCTGGAAACGGTGCTGGTGCATCGCGACGTGGCTGGCGCGTTCCTGCCACGCGCTGCGGCAGCGTTGCGCGAGCGGGGCGTTGACTTGCGCGGTGATGAGGCTAGCTGCGCGCTGGTTCCGGAGGCGAGTCCTGCCAGCGAGGACGATTACGCCGCCGAATTTCTCGATCTGATCATCGCAGTGCGCGTGGTGGACAGTCTTGACGAGGCAATCGTGCATATTCGGCGCTACGGCTCCGATCACACCGAGGTGATTGCCACCAGCGATGCGTCGACGGCGGAACGTTTCGTGCAGTCGCTGCGGTCGGCGGTGGTGATGGTCAATGCGTCGTCGCGTTTCTCCGATGGCGGGCAGCTGGGGCTCGGGGCGGAGATCGGCATTTCGACGACGCGCCTGCATGCGTACGGGCCGATGGGGGCGGAGTCGTTGACGATCGAGCGGTTCGTGGTGCGTGGAGAAGGTCAGGTACGGCATCTCGAAAGCCGCGTCCCGTAATTTTGTGGGAGCGCACCCTGTGCGCGACTGGGTCTTGAGGCAAGGTCAGTCGCGCACAGGGTGCGCTCCCACAGGTGAGGGGTTGTCGATCAGTTCGCGGGTGCGATGGAGTGATGGTCGTAACTCACTATGCGCGTCAGTAGCCACCGGCCGTTCTGGTACCGCCAGATATGGAAGAACTTGCCCATGCCCTCGCACTTGCCGGTGTCGAGCTGGCAAAACTTGTGCGTGCCGATCTCGATCGCGCCGTAGTCCTTGATCGGATACACCTCGATGCTGCCGACCAGTTCCCGGCGCACTTTGTGGCAGATATTGCGTCGGGTCGCATCCACGATGGCGTCGCGAGAGGTCATCAGTCCTCCCTTGTCGTGGTAGAACTCGATGTCGTCGCTGAAGAACTCGCCGAAGGTCTTCAGGTCGCAGTGGTTGTAGGCGTCGAAGACCTTGCTGTCGAGCGAAGCAATGGTGCGGGTCAGCTCGTCGCCGGACGGGATGGTGGCAGGTGTTTCGGCATAGGCCAGGCCAGCGGCCAACGGCAGGGCGATCAGACCGAACAGACGGACGAGCAGTGCGTTGCGCATGGCCATTCCTTGTCTTGGATGGGGCCATCATGGCTCAATCAGCCAACCCTCGCATCCATGCCTGATGGATGGACGTCCGTCTGCTCGTGGCGCTCAGCGTGACCGTGGCCGTCGCGACATCACCGCCTTGAGCTGCTCGAGCAGCATGGCGACCGGTGCTTCCAGGCGCGGTGGCAGGGCGCGGTGGATCAGCCAGGCAATCATGTCCAGCTGGAAGTCGGTGACGGTGACGAGCTTCAGCTGGCTGCGATAGCTGCTGGCGGCCAGCAGGTCGGGCGTGATGATGCCGATGCCTGCGCCGCGCGCGACCAGGGATAGCTGGAGATCCGCTCCAAAGGCTTCCACGCCGACGTTGCAGGGCAGCCCGCGCTCTTCCATGGCCCTGCGCAGGGTGGAGCGCATGCCGCAGCCGTTCTGGCTGAGCACCCAGGGAAACTCGGCGAGGTACTTGAGCGTGGCGCGTGCGCGCAGGCCCAGCGATGGCGCGGCGACGATGCGCAAAGGCTGGCGATCGATGGCGTGCGCCGTCATGGTTGCCGGCGGCGGCGTGTGCTCGGAGAGCACCACCGCGGCAGCATCCAGCAGGCCTGTTTCCACTTGTTCCACCAGACCGGGCGACCAGGCCGAATGAATGCGCAGCGCCAGGCCCGGATAGCGCGAGCGCAGCAGATCGATGGGCGTGGTGAGGGCGCGCTCCGCAAGGAACGGCGGCATGCCCAGCCGCAATTCGCCGGAAGGTTCGGTGTCGGTGCGCGCCAGGGCGAGCAGGTCGGCTTCGGCGTGCAGCAGGTCGCGACCCTTCTGGTAGATCTCGCGTCCTGTTGCGGTGGGACGCAACGGCTTGGTCTGGCGGTCCAGCAGTTCCACGCCCAGCAGCGCCTCCAGGCTTTGCACGCGACGCGTCACGCCAGGCTGGGTTAGGTGCAGTTGCGCCGCCGCCTGCACGATGGAGCCGGTGTCCACCACCGCAATGAAAGCCCTGACATCCCGCGTATTCATGCCGATCATCCTGCCTAGTATGCGAAATACGCATAAAAACTATGATGATTATTCACTGTCATCATGATGCTCGGGTATTTAGCATCGCAGGCCTATCGATTGGCAAGGCCTATGACATGCAATACCTCTCACGACG
This sequence comes from Dyella sp. 01L423, assembly GCF_056399945.1. Classification (NCBI taxonomy): domain Bacteria; kingdom Pseudomonadati; phylum Pseudomonadota; class Gammaproteobacteria; order Lysobacterales; family Rhodanobacteraceae; genus Dyella; species Dyella sp. 01L423. The sequence goes on from NZ_JBFTSI010000001.1 coordinate 700,946, forward strand.
CCGTATCGATGCTGTGGCGAACGAGGCGCCGGCGGAGCTCACCATGCCTTTGACCCTGCTGTTCGCCTTTGCGGTGGGCGTGATCATCATCAACCTCACGGCGGCGCAGCCCCTGGCCGGACCGGTCGCGCGCGCCATGCACCTGCGTCCGTCGCTCACCGGGCTGGTGGCGATGCTGCCGCAGCTGGGTTACGCCGTGGGCATGCTGTTTGTGGTGCCATTGGCGGATCTGTTCGAGAACCGGCGCCTGACCACGATCACGCTGCTGGCATGTGCGTTGGCGCTGGGCGCAGCCGCCGTGGCGCAGCAGGCGTGGTGGTTGCTGCTGGCCGTATGCCTGGCCGGGGCCACCTCGTGCGCGATCCAGATCCTGGTCCCGCTGGCGGCAGCGATGGCCCGGCCGGAGCATCGCGGCAGTGCCGTGGGCAATGTGATGAGCGGTGTGATGCTGGGCATCCTGCTGTCGCGTCCATTTGCCAGCCTGGTGGAGGGCGCGTGGGGCTGGCGTGCGTGCTACGGGATGCTTGGCGTGTTCGATGCGTTGCTTGCGATCGCATTGTGGTTCGCCCTGCCGCCACGACAACCGCCGGTGCATACCTCGTATCGCGGACTGATCGCTTCGCTGTGGACGCTATGGCGCGATGAACCGGTGTTGCGTCGCTACGCCCTTTCGGCGGCGATCATGATGGCGGCATTCAGCGCGTTCTGGACCGGGATTGCGCTGCGCCTGGTGCAGGCGCCGTTTCTGCTCGATAGCCGCGGCCTGGCATGGTTTGCACTCGCCGGCGTGGCCGGCACAGTGGTGGCGCCGTTGGCGGGCAAAGCAGGGGATCGCGGTCACAGCGTGGTGGGCATGCCGATCTCCCACGCTGTGGCGACGGCGGGCTTCGTGCTCGCGGGGTTGGCCGGCGCGGGCTGGTTCGGTATGGATCCGGCGCAACATCCGCAACTGGCGCTAGGCCTGCTGGTGCTTGCTGCCATCGTGATCGATGCCGGTGCCGTGGGTGATCAGACGCTGGGCCGGCGTGCGATCAATATGCTCGATCCGGCCGCGCGCAGCCGACTCAACGGATTGTTCGTCGGCGTGTTCTTCATCGGTGGCGGCGGGGGCGCAGTCGTTGCTGGCAGCGCATGGGCTGCGGCGGGATGGACCGGCGTGTGCTGCGTCGCCCTGGTCCTGTGCGCACTGGCCTTTGCGCTCGATGCGGCGACATGGCGCGGCATGCGGCGCGCCGCCTGATCAGCTGCGTTGCGCCCAGCGACGCGTGGCTTCGACGAACGCCACGCAGTCGGCGTACTGGTTGTAGAGCGGCGTCGGCGAAATGCGGATGACGTCGGGCTCGCGCCAGTCGCCGATGATGCCGTGTTCCACCAGATCATCGAACAGCGCACGACCACGCGCGCGCCCACCGAGGACGCGGATGGACAGCTGCGAGCCGCGGCGCGACGGATCGCTCGGCGTCACCACCTCCAGCACATCGCTCAACTGGGATTGCACCAGCCATTCCAGATAAGCGGTAAGTCGCAACGATTTTTCGCGCAGCCGGGTCATGCCGGCGCGGCGGAAGATTTCCAGCGACACGCGCAGCGGCGCGAGCGCGAGGATCGGTGGATTGCTCAGCTGCCAGCCGTCGGCGCCATAGGTGGGCACGAATTGCGGACCCATCTGGAAACGCGAGGTTTTGTCGTGGCCCCACCAACCGGCGAAGCGCGGCAGGGTGGTGCGCGCGTGGCGGTCATGCACGAACGCGCCGCCGACCGCACCCGGGCCGCTGTTGAGGTATTTGTAGCTGCACCAGATGGCGAAGTCCGCGCCGCTGTCGTGCAGCTGCAGCGGCAGATTGCCTACCGCATGCGCCAGGTCGAAACCCACCATGCAGCCGTGGCGATTGGCCAGGCGCGTGATTGCAGCGAGGTCGAAGGCCTGGCCCGTGCGGTATTGCACGCCCGGCAGCATCACCAGCGCAATGCGCGAGCCATGTTCGGCCAGTACGCGTTCAATGGCGTCCATCGAGATCACGCCGTTGGCTTCGTCGCCCTGAAGCTCGATCAGCGAGGTGGCCGGGTCGTAGCCATGGAAACGCACCTGGGATTCCACTGCATAGCGATCGGTGGGGAACGAGCCCGCTTCGATCAGGATGGCGTGCCGCTCCGGCGTGGGGCGATAAAAGCTCACCATCATCAGGTGCAGATTCACGCCCAAGGTGTTCATCGCGACCACTTCGGACGGCTGCGCACCGACCACGCTGGCGAGGTCGTCGCGCACGAACTCGTGGTAGTCCATCCACGGCAGGTCGCCACGAAAGTGGCCTTCCACCGCCTGATCGGCCCACGAGTCGAGTTCGGCACTCAGCGCAGGACGCACGGCGCGCGGCTGCAGGCCCAGCGAATTTCCGCAGAAATAGTGGCCGTCGCGGCCCTCATGCCTGGGTATCAGGAATTCGTCGCGGAAGCCGCGCAGCGGATCGGCGGCATCCTGGGACTGCGCCCAGGCGAGGGTGGCTTCGAACGGAGGGGACATCGGGAATCTCTTGCTGAAGCGTCGTGCCCAGCGCGGGCACGACGTGGATGACGATTTACTTCATGCGTGCGGCGATGGCATCGCAGCCCTTGTCGAACGCAGCGCGCCATGCGGCACCGGCCTGGCCTTGCGCGGGACGCACGCAGCGCAGCTGGATGGCGTGGCTGTCCTTGAACCAGTAGCGCTCGCTATAGCTGTACTGCGCGCCGTTTTCCTGCGCCGTGTAGACGAAGTTGTCCGGCGTGCCGCCGCTGGCGGCTTGGTAGCCGGTAAGGGCCTTGGCCTTGCCCATGGCGCCGCTCACGTATTGCTGGAACTCGCCGGCGTTGCCCACCTGCTTCACCGTGATGGTGACGCGGGCGAGGCTGCTGCTGCCGTTGGGCGAGGGGTCGGGTACCTGGAACACGCGTACTTCCGGATCGCCCTGCGTTTCCATGATGCCCATCCACTGGTCGGGCGTGCTGAAGGTGACGCTGCCGCCGGCCATGCTGACATCAGCGGCGTGGGCGGTTCCGGCCAACACAAGCGCGCCGGCGATAACCAAAGTGCGGAACAAGCTCATGCTTTTTCCTGTGCGTGAGGGTGAGGTTCGAAACGCTGCAATGGCAGCCCCAGCCATTCCAGGGCCGTGCCGTGGAAGAGTCGCGCGCGGTCGCCATCGTCGAGTCCGAGTGACTCGATGCCGCTGCCGGGATGCTGCTCCCCCAGCGGGAAAGGATAGTCGGTCCCCAGCATCACGCGATCGACCCCGGTCACATCCAGGAGATAGCGCAGGGCGGCCGGGTCGTGCACGCAGGAGTCGAAATACAGGCGCTGCAGGTATTCGCGCGGATTGCGCGGGTTGTCCGTGGCGACCAGGTCGGGGCGCATGCGGAAACCATGCTCGATACGGCCGATGGTCCACGGGAAGCTGCCGCCGCCGTGGGCCAGCATCACGCGCAGCCGCGGCAGGCGCTCCAGCACGCCGCCGAACACCAGGCAGCAGGCCGCGCGCGACTGTTCGGCCGGCATGCCCACCAGCCAGGGCAGCCAGTACTTGGGCATGCTGGCGGCGCCCATCATGTCCCAGGGATGCACCATCACCGCGGCGCCCAGGTCGGCAGCTGCCTCGAAGAAGGGAAACAGTTCGGGTGCGTCCAAATTCCAGTCGTTGCAATGCGAACCCACTTGGACGCCTTGCAGGCCCAGTTCGTCGATGCAGCGCTCCAGCTCGCGGATGGCCAGGTCGGGCGACTGCAGCGGCACCGTGCCGATGCCGGCGTAGTGACGCGGGTAGTCGTTGCAGATGCGCGCCGTCTCGTCGTTCAGATGACGGTGCAGTTCCAGCGCCTGATAGCCTGGCGCCCAGTACGAGAACAACACAGGTACGGTGGAGACCACCTGCACGCCCACGTCGAAGCGGGCGTAGTCGTCGATGCGTTGTTGCGCATCGAACGCCGAGTCCCATACCTCTCTGAAGAACTTGCCGTCCTTGTAGATGCGATGGCGCCCGTCGTTGTGAATCATCACCGGAAAGCGCTCGTCGCCGAACTTGGCGGCGAGGTTCGGCCAGTCACGGGGGAGGATATGGGCGTGCGTGTCGATTTTGAGCATGCCGCCGAGTGTAAGTCAGGGGCGCGGTGCCGTCTCGGCGCGGTGCAGCGTAAATGCCGTACGGGGCGGCAGAGCGGCCCGACTCAACTGGGGCGAGATTCCCGCCAGCTGAACATGGGCCCGATTGCACATGCAAGCCGTCCCGGCTGGCGGCATCATGGCTGGCGCGACGACGTCCGCAGCCATCGGAGGCAACATGAAGTTTCTGGTCATGATCTATAACGACGACAGCCTGCTCGAGGCCCTGCCGCCGGGTGAGTTCGACACGATGATGCACGGCTGCTTCGTCCATGCCGACGAACTGCGCGCCGAAGGGCATCTGCTCGATTCCATGCAGCTTGAATCGCCGGCCCAGGGGAAATCCCTGCGCGTGCGCGACAACACCATGAGCGTGATGGATGGCCCGTTTGCCGAAGCCAAGGAGTACCTCGGCGGCTTCAACCTGATCGAAGCGGCCGACATGGCCGAAGCCGTGCGCATCGCCGCGGAATTTCCGTGGGCGCGCACCGGGCGCATCGAGGTGAGGCCGGTGCGGGATATCGATGCCGTGCGCCGGCGCGTCGGGGCATAAAGCGTAACCCGTGCCTCACTGTGGGAGCGCACCCTGTGCGCGACCGCGGAGCCGCGCCGCTACCTCTTCGTTGGGCCGTCGCGCACAGGGTGCGCTCCCACAAGGGGTGGCTCGCGCGTTCAGGCCGTCGCCGTCGACTTGCTGTGACTCCGCCCGGTGATATGCGCAACCGTGTTCACGTTGTCCACCAGCCGGTCGCTGATGCGCGCAAGCATCTCCGCGGCCTGGCGGTCTTCCGCCATATTGAGCAGCGCCGCCAGGGTGCGCTGCAGGCCGCGCAGATCCGGTAGCTGTTCCGGCGCGCGCTGCGTGCGCAGGGCGGAAGCGACTTCATGCAGGGCCTTGGCGCTGTGGTCGACGAACGCGCACATTTCCGCCGTCTCCGGCAGGCTGTGGTGGTCATCGATCAGCGCTTCCAGTGTCATTGCCGTGCGGGCCAGGCGATTGCCGTTGGCGAACAGCGCATTGGCCAGTTCCAGCAGGGTTGCCGGCGTGGCCGGTTCCGCGCGCATGCGGTCCAGGGATGCCTGGGCATTGCTGCGTGCCGTGCGCGCGGCTGTGCGCGTTTCGCGGCGGTGGTCGCGGCGTTCGGGATGGGCGAGCGCGTTGAGGTAATCGGCATAGGCATCGAGCATGTCCGATAGCGCCGCCCGCGCACGCGCGCGTTCCCAGGTGGGCCACAGCACATACGCGAGCAAGGCCATGCCGCTGCCGAGCGCGGTGTTGATCACGCGGTCCAGCACCGCATCGCTGGAGTTGACGCCTTCGAACGACAGCAGGATCACCACGGTGCCGGTCAACGCCGCCACCGCGATGCCGTAGTGCGCCGTGGCGAGATAGCGAAATCCCATGCACAGAACCGCCATCAACAGCAGGTGCGCCCACATGTCGTGCGGCGTGAAATGCAGCAGGGCGGTGGTGAGCAACAGGCCGAGGATGGTGCCGACCACGCGCAACAAGCCGAAGTTGAAGGTGGCGGCGAAATCCGGACGCAGCACGATGGCGGCGGTCATCGGCAGCCAATAGCCATGCGGCAGGCCGAGTTCGCGCGAGACGAACAGCGTGGCGGTGAGCGTGACAGCGGTGCGTACGGCATGGCGGAATGCCACCGAATGCGGCGTGAGATTGGCACGCAGGGTGGCGCGCGCCGAACTGCTGCGCAGTGCTGTCGGCAGTGGCGTCTCCGCCGCGGCCGCGCGTAACTCACCGCGGCTGCCTGCCCAGTTGGCGTTACGCACCGCTGCAGCAAGCTGACCGGACAATGCATGGATATGCGTGGCCAGGCCATCGGCGTCGCCGCCGTTGCTGAGCAGGGCGTTCTCGCTCGCCTGCAAGGTCCGCAGGGCGTGCTCGGCCTGGCGCGGCGATTCGGCAAGCTCCAGGGCGTCTGCGATGGCTGCGAGCACGCGCGCCGCGTCGCCCCGGAACATGGCGTGGATAGTCGCATTGGCACGCAACTCCGCCATTGCCGTGAGCTCCAGGCGTATGCGCTCGGCCAGCTCCAGCAGCACGCCGAACGCCTCCATCGCGCGGCCGCGCGCGTGGTGGCGACCCAGCAGCGTGTGCTGCAGCGTGGTCATGGCGTCGGTGAGCGCGGGGACATCGGCGTCGTCGTGTTCCTGCTGGCGCGCCAGCGTCGACAGGCCGCGATAGACCGCGGCCAGCGCGTGCCGCTCGGGGCGATAACGCTGCAGTGGCCAGGCCGCCACGGAAAACAGAGTCAGTAGCAAGCCGCCGGCAAAGATCAACGCCGACGCACCCAGCGCTTCGGCCAGGGGACGTGGCGTGGCTGCAGTTACCACCAGCAGGATCATGCTGGTCATGCCCACGCGCGCCATGTCCGGGCCAAACACCACCAGCAGGCCGCCGAAAAATCCAAACGCGGCCGTGGCGACCAGGATGGGGATCAGCTGGTCGCCGATCAGAAAGCCGATCAGCGAGGCGAGGCCCGCCGCCAGCGATGCCAGCAGCAGGCGCGTCATGCGCTGGCGATACGGTCCCGGCTGGTCCGAGAACATGGTGTCCAGCGCGCCAGCGCCGATGCCCAGGCCGATGCCCGGATGTCCGGTCAGGATGCCAATCGCCAGCGGCAGCACCACGGCGGCGGTGTTGCGCACGACCACGCGTACCGGCACGTCAGGTCGCTTGGTCGTGAGCAGGCTGTCGACGACCGTGGCGCGCAGCGAATAACCCGTCGAGGACATGACGCGACAAGACTCCTTGGCAATACGGTGATTCTGCCTCAAACAGCCTGAAGCGAACGCGACGGGCTATGGGTGGCTGGTCGGGGAGGGCGCAGAGTCTGGCTGGCTTCTCGGTGGAAGGGAGCAGCGAAGTGCATTGGAGTCGCCGGGCCTGCTGTTGTGGGAGCGCACCCTGTGCGCGACAAGCCTACGGAGCGGCACACCTGAGCGTGGCTGTCGCGCACAGGGGGCGCTCCCACAGATAAGCGCCAAGCGCGGCATCAGTGGGCCAAGGCCAATGCGCAGCGACGCCCCGCTTTAGTTCCTCGGCGATTCGGGCGCCACGACCCCATTACCACCCGCTCCAAGCTGCCGCGACAGATTGTAGAGAATGCGCAGGTCCTGCTCGTCCAGCGTGTCGCCGTCCATGCCGCGAAAGTGGTGATGGAAGGAGCGCACGGTGGAATTGCGGTCGTCCAGCGGATAGCCGATCAGCCCCAATGCTGACCAAGGATCAAACCCCGTCGGCGGATCAACCAGCGCACCGCGCGGCCAAAGTCCAAAGCCGGCTTGCGCCAGCTGCTGCCACGGGAAACGTGGGCCGGGATCGTCCTTGCGTCCGGGCGCGAGATCTTCGTGGCCGATGATCTGGGTGCGCGGAATGCGCAAGCGATCGGTGAGGTCAGCCAGCAGGCGCAGCAGGCTGTCGATCTGCACCGGGGTGAACGGCGAGTCGCCATCGTTGTCCAGCTCGATGCCGATGGAAGCGGAATTCACATCGGTAATCGTACCCCACCGTCCCGCGCCAGCGTGCCATGCGCGGTCGCTATCGGCGACCAACTGGTAGAGGCGACCGTCGTTGCCGATCAGGTAATGCGAGCTCACCGGACCGCCGCTATTGGCCGTGCGCAGCGTGTGCAGCGCCTGCTCGGCGGAATGCTCGTTGGTGAAATGAATCACGATGAGCACCGGACGGCGCGCATCGAAGTTGGGCGAAGGCACCCACTGTGCGATGGGATTGCGTACGGGCGCCGGTGCACACGCCGAAAGCGCCAGCGTCAGCAGTACCAGCGCCAGCAGGTGGCGAGCGCGAAAGAAACGACCATGCGGAGCGTGGGGACGCGACACGGCATTCATTCCTGGGCGGGAAGAGGCGAACGTGCCGCAGTCGTGCCACCGCGTCAAGCCAAACAAAAAAAAGCGCCGGGTTTCCCTGGCGCTTTCGTGACCAACCTGCAACATCGATCAGGCGCGGCCGGCGAACTCGCCCGTCAGCGTGTTCACCCACACCTTCTCATCGTTGCTGATGTACTCGGGCACCTGGATTTCGATGCCGGTGCTGAGCTTGGCCGGCTTGGTGCGCTTGGTGGCGCTCGCGCCCTTCATTTCCGGGGCGGTGTCGACCACGGTCAGCGTCACGCTGGTCGGCACCTGCAGGCCCACCGGCGCATCGTCGATCAGCTGCACGTAATAGCCTTCGACGCCCTCCACGATATAGCCGGCGTTATCGCCGACCAGTTCGGTGGAAAGCAGGTACTGGGTGAAGTCTTCGTTGTCCATGAAGACGAATGCTTCGTCGTCCATGTACGAGAAGTTCGCCTCGCGGCGCACCAGCTCCATTTCCTTCAGATCGTCATCGGCGCGCAGGCTCAGGTCGAACTTGCGGCCGCCGGGGATCGAATACATGGTGAAGCGAAACGTGACGTTGCCGCCACGCGCGGTCGGCGAGCTGCGCTCGATGTCGCGCACCTGATACACGGTGCCGTCGTGTTCGACTACGTTGCCTTTCTTGACGTCGGAAGCTTTCATGGGGTGTTTGACCGGATGGTTGATGTTCTAGTTCGTCATTCCGGCGCAGGCCGGAATCCAGTTGCGTGGCGTTTGGTTATCGCGTGGCCCACGTACAAGCCCCCCAGAATTCGCGACAACCACGCCATACCGTCACTGGATTCCGGCCTGCGCCGGAATGACGAGTTGAAGGGTTACTTGGGCTGCAAACGCACCGCGCCATCGAGGCGGATGGTTTCACCGTTGATATAACGATTGCCGAGGATAAAGGCCACCGTGCTGGCGAATTCGTCCGGCTTGCCCAGGCGCGACGGGAACGGGATCGAGGCCGACAGCGATTCCTGCACCTGCGGCGGCATGCCGTCGACCATCGGCGTCCAGAAGATGCCCGGAGCAATCGTCGCCACGCGGATGCCGAAGCGCGACAGTTCGCGAGCCATCGGCAGCGTCATGCCGACCACGCCGCCTTTGGAGGCCGAGTATGCAGCCTGGCCGATCTGACCTTCGAATGCAGCGACGGAAGCGGTGTTGATGATCACGCCGCGCTCGCCGTCTTCGCCGGTGTCGTTGTTCTGCATCAGCGAGGCGGCAGCCTTGGCGACGTTGAAGCTGCCCACCAGGTTCACCATCACCGTGGTGGCAAAGGTGTTGAGCGGCATCGGGCCATCCTTGCCGAGCATGCGGCCCGCGCCCAGGATGCCGGCGCAATTGACCAGCACGTTGAGGCCGCCCATCGCGTCACGCGCAGCGGTGACGTTGGCGGACACGCTATCCTCCGAGGTGACGTCGGTGCGGAAGAAGTGACCCTTCAGCGCCGTGGCGGCTTCCTGGCCCTTTTCCTCGTTGACGTCGAACAGGGCCACCTTGGCGCCGTTGGCGACCAGATGTTGGGCTACGGCGTGGCCGAGACCGGAGGCGCCGCCGGTGATGATCGCCTTGACCTGATTGAGCTGCATAGGGAGTCCAAAACGCGGTGGAAAACGCCAATGGTAGCGCAGCAGGCCGCATCAGACGCCACCCCGCGCTCCGCGGCGCTTCCTGGCCATGGAAAGATGCCGGGCGGGGCGTGCCGCGCAACGTTTTCGGGCGGGCGCCGCATCGCTTCGATGGTGTACCTAGTGGATTATACGTATGACCTTTGGAGCCGTGGCTTACGCCATGTTTCCAGGCGTTTTTGGCAGCGTTGTGGCGTAGAACCAGCGGAGTGAGATGACTGGCGCGTTCGCAAAGGGAGAATCGCCATGAACCATCCCGCTCGGGGATCTGTTTCAGTGGGAATGCCGGTCGCCTCGTCCCAGGTGTCGACCAGTCTTTTCGCGTGGCCAGGTGCGCGTTGGTCGAAAAGAGACTTGCGGCATGTGGCGCAGTGGCTGCTCCTCGCCACGCTGATTTGCGCCACACCAGCCACATGGGCGAAGGCCTCGGGGGAAGCCAGCGCCATTGCTGCGGCTGCTTCGTCAGTCTCGCCGCCCGCGGTGAGTTCGTCATCGTATTTCGTGGCGGCGTCTGAACTCGCGCATCCGCTGCGGCCTTTCGAACACTTGCCCAACAATGCAGCGATCAATGTGCACGCGGCCGTGGTGACCATGCCCGATCCCGTGGAGACCCGGCTTGGCCGATCCTTTGACACCGAGCTGACCGCATTGGTTGGCGCGTTCCAGGCCAAGGAATACGTGCTGGACGGTTTTGCTTTCACCTGGACGCCCCGATCGGCCGACGGCAAGTCCACTGCCAACGACACGGACGCGAGCCGCCGTACGCTGCCCAGCGTGATGCTTTTTCGCAAAGACAACTGGCGCAGCTGCAAATCCAAAACGGACACGCAAGGAGACAGCGACGGTTGCGGATCGACGTACTACGCGCTGTTTCTGGTGGGCGAGACACCGAGCTTTGGCATCCATCCTGAGTCATTCATGCGCGCCGCGCGTTGTGCGATGGCACTGGACTCGAGCAATCGCCAAGAGAAGAACTCGCTTCCCGAGGCGCTCAATCAGGTCGATTGTGATCGGATTGCGTGGAAGGCGCCGACCAAGGGCGTCACCTGGTCGTGCGACGCGAGCCTTGCGGTGATCGGCCCTTCCTTTTCCGGCGCCATGGAATCGATGGCGTCGGCGTTGAGCAAGGTGGCCACGGAAGCAAGAGGCCATGCGACGGACGCGGCCACGGACGCGGCAAAAGTAGCCAACGCCAAGGACAAGGTCGCAAGCAACACAGCCCCTGAAACGACGGGTGCTGGATGCCACGGCATCGGCCACCTGAACATCCTGCTCAGGTCGCCCTCCGCCAGCGTCGACAGCAATGACCAGATCGTGCAGAACGCTTACCTCAGCGAATTGGAGCCTTTCGTCAGCTTGACCTATACGCCGCTGGCCTACAGCGTCGGGGATCAGTTGAAACGGGTGAAGCGCTATCTGGAAAGCCTGATTCACGACGACGAAAAAGTAGTCATACTCAGCGAAGAATCCAGCTTTGGCCTGGGCGCTTCCAAGCTGGCGATGCCCTTATCATCGCCTTCGCCCCCATCATCGTCGTCGTCGTCGTCGCCATCGTCATCGTCTTCGGTGGCGAAACCCCAAGTTCAGTTCATCAGCGTGCAGTTTCCGCCGAACATCGCCGCTATTCGCTCCGAGCATGTTCAGCTCAAACAGGAAGAGAGCAAGCAACGTCGCAGCATGCTCCCCGAGCGGCTGCTCGAACTGGATCTGACCGGCGTGGAAACGGGTGTCGATCAACCGCCGACGTATCAGCCCAGCCTGAGTTCGCGCTCGGACGAGCTGATGCTTTACCAGACCTTCGATGCCCTGCAGCGCTATGCCACGCCTGCGGCGGTCGTCATCGTGGCTACCGATGTGCGCGATCGCCTGTTCCTGCTGAGCGAGATACGCAATGCGTTTCCTGGCGCGCTGCCGGTGGTGCTGGAGCAGGACAACCTGATGGTGCATCCGGACTACCGCGCCATGAGCCGCGGCAGCATTATCATGCCGGCCGGCAAGAGCCTGCTTTGCCTGAACGTTTCAGGGTTGGACTGCTTCTCCAGCGACGACAAATCCGATGCGCCGCCGCGCGAGCAGGCGGCGCATCGTTCCGCCGGCAACGCGCCAGACGTGTCGTCGAACGATTGCAGCCAGGCTGGCGATCGACGCTTTTTCTCGTTTCCGACGGATTACGCGGCCAACATGTTTCGCGCGGTCGTGGGCATGATCTGTCCAAGTGACGCCTCGCCCAACAAGCCCAACATGCTGGTGGCGACGTTGGCGGGCTTCCAGCGTGTGGACGAGTCGGATCTCGACCGGGCCGACAAAGAAAACGAGAGCAAAGGCCAGGGCGACGAAGAGACCAAGAGCAAGGTCGGAGGCAAAGAACAAACGGAGAGTAAAGCCGAGGACCGCAAGCGCAGACCTCGCGATATTCCCATCGTTGCCGATAACCGCATGCAACTGCAGCAGCCGGTCTACCTGTCGATGGGAATCGTGCTGGGTATCCTGCTCGTCACCGCGATATGGCTGGTCCGCAACGGGCGCACGCCCGAACTGGCGACGCTCCCGCTCAGCCGCCACGCCATGCGCTGGATGGACATGTTGATTACGCCAAACGGCGCACAAGCATCATCGACGCAGCCAAAGGAGCCAAGGACAAGCTGGGGCTGGCTGGTGCCATGGATCGCTTTTGCCGCGTTCGGCATCGTCATTGCCGGGTACAAGATCATCGTGATGTTTCCACCGGCGGCGCCCGGCGATACGGATCTGGCGCATGGCACGGATCGTTGGGCGTTGATCTGCCTGTGTCTTGCCTATGCGTGTTTCATGGCGTTCTGTGGCGTTCGCATGAGGGTGTGGAATGCCGCTTGTCTTACCATCGCCGAGCATGTGAACGACTCGTCGCGTCTCAAGGTCCGCCTCCGCCACCGCGCGTATTACCGCGCGTCAATCGCCACGGCGCTGCTGTTGCTCGTGCTGGTGCTTTGCGTCAACGACTACCGGCCAAGCGGGGCCCATTCGGTCTGGCTCTCCGTGTTAGCCGGCGCGTTCGTGCTGGGCAGCAGCGGCTTTTTCCTGGTGCTCTACCTGGAAGGCCTGGACCGCTGGCGCTGCATGAGCCTGGAGCTCAGCAGGACGGTGACTGCCGTGCAGAAGTGCGCTGAAGACGAGACATGGCCAACGCCCAAGCTGCTGGACGAGCGACCGCGCAGCCCATTCAACGTCGTCATGCGCATCGACAATTACAACGCGCTGCGCAGGTCTGATCTTGCCGCCTGGGTGTTGCAAACGAACGTCTTGCTAAGTGACACGGTCGATTCTCCGTTTGACAAGGCGGAGATTCGCCAGTGGCAGGCCGTCCTGGTATCTCAGATGAAACTGGCCGGTACGGCTGTCAGGTCCAGTGCGTGGTGCGCCGTGCTGGGCGCCACCGTGGCGCTGATGTTGATCCAGGTCTATCCACCGGTTTACGAACGTTTGCAGACGACGGCGGCGGCCATTTTGATGGTGCTCGGCTTTGCCGCCATCACCTACGGCGTGCTGACGCTGGAGAAGGACTATTTGCTGGGACGCATGTTCACCAACGACAAGGACCATTTGAGCTTGGGCAGCGCCTTGTCAGCCTTGTGGCCAAAGCTGCTGGCGATGGGGTCCATCCTGATCACCGTGTTTCTGCCCGATGCGTGGGATTGGCTGAACACTGCGGTGAAGGCGATCAACTCGCTGCGATGAGTGCAAGACGGGCCCGGCACTGGCCCACGGCTTATGCCGTGAAAAGAGCCTTCAGTTGCTCAGCGTCTACCGAGGGGAACGGTGTCACGGGCTGCGGCGGCGTTTGCGTTGGTTGCAATTGCTTCTGCCATACGCCCACATCCCACCACTGCTCGAGCTTGTAACCGGAGCTGCGCCAGACGCCGGCCGGCGTGAAACCCATTGATTCGTGCATGGTGACGCTGCTCTGGCCGGGCAGGGTGATCACCCCGACGGCCTGGTTGATGCCTTGCAGGCGCATCACCTCGAGCAACGTGCCGTAAAGCTTGCGCGCGATGCCGCGACGGCGTGCATCGGCGTGCACGTAGATCGAGGTCTCCGCGATCCAGTCGTAGGCGGCGCGTTCGCGGAAGCGGCTGGCATAGGCATAGGCCAGCACGCGGCCGTCCTCTTCCCAGACGATCCACGGGTAGTGGCGCAGGCGGGTGAGGAGGCGCTCGCGCATCGCGTCAATGCCAGGCAGTTCGGTCTCGAAGGTTTCCACACCGTGCAAGACCGAGGGGGTGTAGATGTCGTGGACAGCCGCCGCATCGTCGGCGTGGGCAATGCGGATCATCAGAGAACCTTCTCCATACAGATGCTGCGCGGGTTGGACTGGTGTTCGCCGAACGGCGGGCAGCGACGATAGCCGGCGCGGGCGTAGAGTTCCAGCGCTTCGGTCTGCGCCGTGCCGGTTTCCAGGCGCAGGATGCGGCCGCCGGAGCGTGCGACTTCCACTTCAAGCGCTTCGAGCAATTGTTTTCCAAGCCCCAAGCCACGGCAGGCGGGCAGCACGTACATGCGCTTCACTTCCACGTAGTCGTCGTGCGTCACGAAGGCGCCGCAGGCCACGGGCGTGCCATCCACGCGAGCGGTGAGGAAGCTGACGTTGGGTTGGCTCAGTTCCTCGGCGGTCATGTGGCGGATATTGCCCGAGGGGTAGAGCTCGGCCAGATAGCCGTCCAATTCGCGAATCAACAGCGCGACATCCGGCGATGTGGGATCGTCGATCTCAAAATGCAGTAGCGGCGCTTTCAGCATGCCTCGTACTTCCAGTTGCGCCGCTTGCCTTCGGCGAGCCACTCCAGCGTGCTCGCGATGCGTTTCTGGCGGGTGGCGTCCGTCTTCGCCTCGGTGATCCATTCGACATAGTCGCGTTGTGCGCTGGGCGGAAAGCCCTCGTAGGTCTTGCGGGCAGCGGCGTGCTTCTTCATCGCGAGCAGCACGGCGACATCCTCAGGCAATGTCGGTGCTGGTTTGGGCGCGGCCTTGGCACGCGGCACCTTCACCCCGGTTTCGTTCAAGGCCTTGGCCTTGCGGATCAGCGCGATCAGCGTCTTGTTCGCCGGCAGGTCCTTCAGTGATGTCAGCTTGCCGAACTGGCCCATGCCGTCCTGTCGATCGCTGCCCGTGACCTCCTTGTGCCGCCAGAAGCCGAACGCGCAGTGCTGCTTGAAGGCCGCCATCTGGCACATCGGCGAGCCGTTGAGACTGAAGAACGGCATGCTCCATTTGATGCCTTCCTCGACCTCCGGGCAGGCCTCGTGCACCACGTCGCGCAGATGCTCAAGGATGGGCTGGGCGAACGGCGGTGCCTTGAGGATATAGGCATCGATGCGGTGATCACGGGCCATGAGGTGCTCCTACAGATCGCGCAGATAGAACTGGTCGCAGCTGAAGTGTCCGGTGCCGCCCATCGGCGCGCAGATCGTGCGGAAGCCGTGGCGACGATACAGCGCCTGGGCCGCATCCATGCCGGTGAGCGTTTCCAGGTAGCAGCGATGAAAGCCGTGTTCGCGGGCCGCATCGAGGCAGCGCAGCATCATCGCGCTGCCGGCGCCGATGCCGCGCGCCTCGGGTAGAAAATACATCTTGCGCAGCTCGCACACATCCGCTTCGCCGCCTTCCAGCGGCGCCACGCCACCGCCGCCGATCACCTTGCCGTCGCGCTCCACCACGAAATAGGCACTGCGCGGCCGCGTATAGGCTTCGTACATGGCGCCGACTTCGGCGTCGTGAATGGCGAAGCCCGGGCCGTCGGCGCCGAACTCCGGCATCACGGTGCGGATGATGTCGGCAACAGCGGCGTTGTCGCGTGCTTCGATGGGACGGATCAGGAAGTCGGTCATGGCGTGGCTTGTGGTGTGCGGTAGAGGTTGCCGTCCTTCATCACGAAGACGGGATGCTGGAGATCGTCGATATGCGTGCTGGGATCGCCGGTGAATGCGACAAGGTCTGCACGCAGGCCTGGCGCAATACGGCCGAACTTGTCCTGCTGGCGCAGGATGCGTGCCGCGATATTGGTGGCAGCATGCAAGGCCTGCGGCGGCGTCATGCCGTCGCGCACCATATTGGCCGGCTCGCGCCAGTTGTCGCCATGGGTGAACACGCCCACATCGCTGCCGTTCCCGATGATCACGCCCATCTTGAGCGCAGTGCGGAACGCGTGCTCGGCTTCCTTCATGCGCGCGGTAGGTTCGCTCTGCCCCGGCACGTAGTGCTCGAAATACTGCGCGGTGGCTTCCACCGCGGTAAGTGTGGGTTCGTAGGCGGTGCCGTGCTGCTTGAGCAGGCGGAAGGTTGCTTCGCTGGCGCCATAGCCGTGCTCGATGCTGTCCACGCCCGCTTCCACTGCGAGGCGTATGCCTTCATCGCTGGACGCATGCGCAGCCACCGGTCGACCGGAAAGATGGGCCGTGTCCACAATGGCCTTCATTTCGGCCAGCGACAGCGTGGGCTTCGTGCTGCCATCCGCGCCCACGTCGTAGTCGGCGTAGAGCTTGATCCAGTCGGCGCCATGGCCGGCCTGTTCGCGGGTGGCGCGGATGGCCTCGTCCACGCCGCTGATTTCCTGCGCGCCGCCGGGCAGATCGATATCGGGGCGGAAGCCGCGCGGGCCGGGACCATAGCTGTCCGTCGCCACAATGGCGCGCGTGGCGACGAACATGCGCGGCCCCGGAATCATGCCCTCGTCGATGGCGCGCTTGATCGACACATCGGCAAACCCGGCGCCTTCGGTGCCGAGGTCGCGCAGCGTGGTGAAGCCGGCCATCAGGGTGGCGCGCGCATGGGCGGCGGCTTCGAGCGTGCGGTAGTCCTGCGGTTCCTTCAGGACCTGGTCATTCCACAGCGTCTCGTTGTACGGGTGCAGGAAGACATGCGAGTGCAGGTCGATCAGACCGGGCGTGAGCGTGGAACCGGGCAGGGCGATGCGTTGGGCGCCGGCCGGTGCCTTCAGGCTGTCCACCGGCCCCACGGCAGCGATGGCGCCGTCATGCACCAGCACGGCCCATCCCGCATGCGCGGCATCGCCGTCAGCGGTCCAGACGCGATCAGGTACCAGCAGCACGTCACCCTTGGGTGGCACCGCGCTCGCCGCCGTGGCGCTGGCCATGGCCATGGCCGTCAGCAGGCCGATCCAACCTTGACGCTGTTTGCACCGCATTGCCCGCTCCCGCCCATCGCTCCTGCCGATTCTAGCGAGGCTCGGCACTGGGCCGCGAGGCCACCGCTCAGAGGGCGGGGCGACCCGCGCTGGCAAGCTGCTGCGCGCAAGCCCCTTCGGCCGTCGGTGCCGAGGTGACGCAGCTGGCGAAATCGTCGGGAAGACGCGTCAACAACAACGTATCGCCCTGGCGCATGGTGAAGACGGTGATCGGCGGTTCGCAGGCGACGTGGCTGGTGCTGCACGAGCCGGGCAGCACGGTGAAGTGGCACAGGCCGCTCTGGCTACGCAGGCAGCGGAAGGTGGCCAGCTCGCCGGAGATCTGGATCTTGCTGTAGACCAGGTCGATTCCGTGGGTCAGTTCGTGGGTGACGACGGTGCGTGTGGGTTCGAAACCGGTGAAGGACAACAACAGGTAGAACAAAAGGATCAGCTTTTCCATGGTGACCTCTTGTGATGCTCGGCAGGGGAAGGTTTCCGGTACTTACATGTTTCGGAACAGCGTCATGAAGGGTTGGCTCACCACCAGTGTTTCGGGTCGCTGCTTGAGCCGAAGCGTGCCCTTGCCCGTGTCGTCACGGACGATCGAGGCGACCGCGCGCAGGTTGACGATGGTGGAGCGGTGGATCTGTTTGAACACGGCGGGGTCGAGTACCGCCGCCAGTTCGCGGATGGGTTTGCGCAGCAGTGCCTCGCCGTCGGCCGTCATGGCGATGGTGTATTTGCTGTCGGCGCGGAAATAGGCGACGTCGTCCACCATGATCAGCCGCGTTTCGCGTCCGTTGCTGGCGGTGATCCAGGTCAGCGGCTCGGCGCGCGTGCCAGGCTGCAGCATCACGTCGCGCAGCAGCTGCGATAGCGCAGCGGCATCCGTCGCGCGGGGCGCGGCGCGCGTCTGCAGGCGCTGCATGGTGGCGGTGAGTCGCGCCTCGGTGATGGGCTTGAGCAGATAGTCCACGGCGCCGCGTTCGAAGGCGTCGATCGCGTACTGGTCGTAGGCAGTGGTGAACACCACCTGCGTTTGCGGACTCGCCTCGGCCGCTGCTTCGGCGACTTCAAGTCCGCTCAGCCCCGGCATGCGGATATCAAGGAAGGCGATGTCGGGATGATGCTCGCTGATCGCTTCCAGGGCGCTGGCGCCGTCTTCGCAGTCGGCGACCACCTCAAGCTCCGGCCAGACGCGCGCGAGCAGATCGCGTAGCGCCGTGCGCAACAGGGTTTCGTCTTCGGCAAGGATGGCAGTGGTCACGACGCGGGTTCCGTGGTCTCGTTGCGCAGGGGCAGGGTGATGGTGGCGGCCACGCCTTCGGGCGCATTGCTGACCACCGAGAGCGAGGCGTCCGTGCCATAGATCAGGCGCAACCGTTCGCGCACATTCTTCAGGCCGATGCCGGTGCCGCCGCTGGCGTCGCTGAAGCCGCGGCCATCGTCGGCGACCGTGATGGATACGGTGTTGTCGTCGCGGCGTGCGAGGATCCACACGGTGCCGCCGCCGGGCTTGGGCTCCAGGCCGTGCTTGATCGCGTTTTCCACCAGGGTCTGCAGCATCATCGGCGGCATCGCAATGGCGCGCAGCGCGTCAGGCACGTCGATCTGCAGGGACAGTCGCGGCCCCATGCGCAGCCGCATGATTTCCAGATAGGCGCGGGTGCGTTCCAGCTCATCGCCCAGCAGGGACAGCGTATCGTCGCGCTGCGGCAGCGAGTGGCGCAGGTAGTGGATCAGATGCCCGAGCATGTGATCGGCCTGCAGCGGATCGGTGCGCGTGAGGTATTGCGCGCTGGCCAGCGTGTTGTAGAGAAAGTGCGGCTCCACCTGTGCATGCAGCAGGTTGAGGCGGGCCACCGTGCGTTCTTTCTCGTTCTCCGTCTGCGTAGCGCGGCGTTGTTCCTGCCGGCGCTTCTCGGCGATGCGGCGGGTGATGGCGCGGGTGATGGCCTCGGCGTTCTCCAGATTGGTGCCGTCGTCCACGCGGAACCAGTCGGTCCACGCGCCGGCTTCCGGCTCGCAGATCAGGGTGACGCTACCCGAACCCTCTCGCGGCGTGACCGTGGCGAAGATCTGGTTGCGCACATGGCCGAACCACAGCGACGGGTCGAGACGTTCGAACGGATTGGTTCCATAGGCCTTGGGGCGCTGCACCTTGGCGCGGATCTGCAGGCTGTCGCGCGCGCTTTCCACGTCTTCGCTGCGCGGCAGTTCGCGGATGGCGGCGTCGAGCAGGTCGAACGCTTCGCCGGCTTCCAGCGGTATCTCGATCTGCCGCCGCTGGCGGTTGCCCATGGTGCTGTCGTCGAGATGGCCGGCGATCAGGCGCACGCGGCGCAGATGGGTCACCGCGCTGGTCACCACCATCATCAGGATAAGGAAGATGATCAGCGCGAACGTCGGGCCGGTTTCTTTGTAGCGCAGCGGCGGGCTGTTGGCGATGAACAAGGCCAGGAACAGCAGCATGAAGAACCAGAACACGATCAGGCGGACTACGAAGAACACGCTCTTCATCACGACGTCCTTGAATGGGATGCGTCGGAGCATAACCAGCCGCTTTGCCGCTGGCGCGTGGTTTTCGACGGAACCGGCCCTGGGGCGACGAAACGGGCCCATCGCGGAACGAAAGGGGAGCGGAACAGCGCCGGCTTAGAGCCTGTTCAAGATATTTGGCCGCGCTTGATTTCCCTCCCGTCATCCCTGCGGAAGCAGGGATCCAGCGCCTTTGTGCACCCTGAGAAGGCACTGGATTCCCGCTTGACCAGCTCTTCAGCTGTTGAAGAGCGCCTCGCGGGAATGACGGTGAGGAGTACTGGATGGCCAGGAGATGTTGAGCAGGCCCTTAGGCCGCGGTGCGTGCCCGCGTCACACGGCTGGCGGTTTCCTTGTGCAGCTGGCCGGCCAGCCAGGCGCCGGTGGCCACCAGGATGTCCAGGTCGATGCCGGTCTCCATGCCCAGGCCGTGCAGCATGTAGACCACGTCCTCGCTGGCGACATTGCCGGTCGCGCCCTTGGCATACGGACAGCCGCCGGTACCCGATACCGCGCTGTCGACCACGCGCACGCCTTCTTCCAGGCAGGCGAGGATATTGGCCAGCGCCTGTCCATAGGTGTCGTGGAAATGCACGGCCAGCGCCGACATGGGCACTTCCTGCGCCACCGCCTTGAGCATGGCGCGCGCCTTGGCCGGCGTGCCGACACCGATGGTGTCGCCCAGCGAGACTTCGTAGCAGCCCACCTCATGCAGGCGACGCGCCACGCGCACCACGTCGCTCACTGGCACATCGCCCTGATACGGGCAGCCCAGCACGGTGGAGACATAGCCGCGCACTTTCACGCCGTCCTGCTTCGCGCGAGCCATCACCGGCAGGAAACGCTCGATCGATTCGTCGATCGATGCATTGATGTTCTTGCGGTTGAACGCTTCGGAAGCGGCGGTGAAGATCGCGATCTCGGCAACGCCCACGGCGCGGGCGCGCTCATAGCCCTGCTCGTTGGGCACCAGCACCGGATAGCTCACGCCGGGGACCTTGCGGATGCCCTGGAACACCTCGGCGGCGTCAGCCAGTTGCGGCACCCATTTGGGACTGACGAAGCTGGTGGCTTCAATGGTCTTGAGGCCGGTGCTGGAAAGGCGATCGATCAACGCGATCTTCACGTCGGCCGGCAGCAGCGTTTTCTCATTCTGCAGGCCGTCGCGCGCACCGACTTCGACAATACGGACATGGTTCGTGCTCATGCCGATCAGCATAGCGCGTTACTGCCAGGGCCGGCGCATTATTGCGGCAGTTGCTCAGGGTGGAATTGCTGGATAAACGGCAGATACAGCGCCTGCGCCTGCGGCGTGGTCAGGCCCGTCAGCGCGCTGCCATGATCGGTGGACTGCAGGGTGACTACGTAGCGATCGTTGAACAGCGCGATGGCCTGGGCCGGACCGACCTCCGACTGTGCCGTGACGTGGATGACAAAGGATGCCGGCGCCGACGTGTGCACCAGCACGGGCGCATAATCCGGGCCGCCCAGGGCACGAAAGGATTCGGCGTTGGTTTGCATCGGATCGGCCATGACGGTGAGCATTTCGATAGCTTGCCGCGTCACCGAGCGCTGCATGTCGCGCGTGTGGCGGTTGACGTCATCCGCACCCGCTGGAGCGCCATGGTCGGCAGGACGCGTGTCGGTCACCGAGATTTCGACCTGCTTGCTTCCGTTCTTGCCGTAGACCGCGCGGATGCTGGCAGGCGTGCAATCCCATAACCGAAACGGCAGGCCATCGATGTCGTCCTTGGGCGGTAGCGCCTGGGCGAGGGGATTGCCAGCGCATTGGGCCGTAGAGGCAGCGTCTGCCTGCGCCTGCTTCGCGGCGTCTGCCTGACTGTTGTCGGCGCCCGACGTTGCCTCGCTCCCGTGTTTGCCGCAGGCAGCCAGCAGCGGGATGGCGAGCAGGGTGAGCAACATGGACGACCGCAAGCAACGAATATGCGCGAGCATGGATTCTCCCCGTGGCCCGTGCAATGGCACGGGCGATGGGGCAAGCGTCGGGATTGTGTTGTCGACGCGGCGTCAATCCGCGCGTTCAGTCGGCGAAGCGCAGCAACACCGTATCCGCTTCGACGAAATCGCCCTGGGTTGCATGCACGCTGGCGATCCTGCCACCGCGTGGCGCCTTCAAGGCAAGCTCCATCTTCATCGCTTCCATCACCAGCAATTCCTGGCCTTCTTCGACGGTGTCGCCGGCATTGGCCTTCACCAGCACGATGCGGCCAGGCATCGGTGCGGTGATCTGATTGCCGCCGGTGGCCTCCTTTGACTCCCATGCAAAGGCGGGCGCGCGCTCGAACGCGTAGCGATAGCCGTGTGTGTCGTGCACGGTCACGCGAGTGGCGTCAGTGTGTACGGGTAGGCGCAGGGCCTCGCCATCGAAGCATGCGCTCAATGCATCCATGCCAAGACGAGCGCCTTGCACGCCGCAGGACGCATCGCCGTAGCGCAGCTGATAGTTGCCGTCATGGCCATGCGCTTCCACTTCATGGCGCTGGCCGTGCAGCGACAAGGCCACGATGCGCTTGCCAGCATGGCCCACACGCCACGCGTCGGCACGCGACCAAGGCGAATGCGGATCGTTGATGTTGGATGTGACGCTGGTTTCTTCGTGCATCAGCGCAGCCACTGCCGCGGCAAACAGCACGGTCGCCGCCGGCGCGACATCGCCTGCAAGGAATTGGTCCAGATGACGGTCGAGATAGCCGGTGTCGATGCGTCCTTGGACCACGACCGGATGACGCGAGAGCCGTTCGAGAAAGGCGATATTGGATTTCGGCCCCACGATTTCGCTGGCCATCAGCGCATCGCGCAGGCGCTGCAGGGCCTGCGGGCGATCGACGTCCCACACGATGAGCTTGGCGATCATCGGGTCGTAGAAGATGGTGACCGTGTCGCCTTCGATCACGCCGCCGTCCAGACGCACGTGGCGCGATGGCGCAGGCAAACGCAGCCTCACCAGCTTGCCGGAGCCGGGCAGGAAGTTCTGGTCGGGATCTTCCGCATATAGGCGCACTTCGATGGCATGGCCATGCGCCTTGACCTGTGCCTGCGCCAGCGGCAACGAATGGCCTGCGGCGATGAGCAACTGCCATTCCACCAGGTCCAGGCCGAGGGTTTCCTCGGTCACCGGATGCTCGACCTGCAGGCGCGTATTCATCTCCATGAAGAAGAACTCGCCGTTCTGGGCGACGATGAATTCCACCGTGCCCGCACCGACATAGTTCACCGCCTTGGCAGCGGCGACGGCGGCAGCGCCCATGGCGGCGCGGCGTGCGTCGTCGAGGAAGGGCGAGGGCGTTTCCTCCAGCACCTTCTGATAGCGACGCTGCGCCGAGCATTCGCGCTCGTTGAGATGGATGACGTTGCCTTGCGTGTCGCCGAACACCTGGAATTCGATGTGGCGCGGATGTTCCACGTAGCGCTCAAGGATCACGCGTGTGTCGCCGAACGAACTGGCCGCCTCGCGCTGCGCGGACGCCAGTGCATCGACGAACTCCGCCTCGCTGCGCACGATGCGCATGCCCTTGCCGCCGCCCCCGGACGCGGCCTTGATCATCAGCGGGAAGCCGGTACGGCGCGCTTGCTCGGCGAGCACGTCGGCGGACTGATCTTCACCGTGATAGCCAGGCACCAATGGCACCTGATGCTGTTCCATCAGCGCCTTGGCAGCAGCCTTGGAACCCATGGCGTCGATGCTTTCGGGGCGTGGGCCGATAAAGGCGATGCCGGCATCGGCACAGGCGCGCGCAAATGCGGTGTTTTCGGAAAGAAAACCGTAGCCCGGGTGGATCGCCTGTGCGCCGCTCTTGCGCGCCACGTCGAGTATGGCTTCGCCGCGCAGATAGGATTCCGTCGGGCGCGGGCCGCCGATCGGCCATGCCTCATCAGCCAGGCGGACATGCTGCGCATTGGCATCGGCCTGCGAATACACCGCGATGGTGTGGATCCCCAGGCGCCGGCAGGTGCGGATGACACGGCAGGCGATCTCGCCACGGTTGGCAATGAGTACGCGCTCGAACATGCGGCTTCCGGGGGAGACTGGGAGCCGTCAAAACTACCAGATTGGGGCGTCGGAGCCGATGCGCGGCGCAGCATGATCCTTCAACCCCTGTGGGAGCGCACCCTGTGCGCGACGGCCGAACGGTGAGGCAGCCCCGTCGCGCACAGGGTGCGCTCCCACAGGATTGAGGGGGTTATTCCTCGTCCCAGTAACCCACCTGCATATCGGCCCGCGTCACCATGCGAAATCCCTGCGGCGAACCATCAGCCGCGGGCGGGTACTCCGCCAGGATGCCGATCTTGCCGGTATCCGGGTACTCGCAGATCTCCGGCGACTCCTTGGTGCTCACCGCGAGGTAGCGCATCTCGCTGGTGCCGGTATTGATGATCTGATGCGCCTTCTCCGGACCGCCGGGCGGGCAGGCGATGACGTCGCCCGCGCGGATCGGATAGCGCTCCTCGCCGAAGCGCACTTCGCCACTGCCTTCGATGATGAAGAACATTTCCTCGTTGACGCGATGGCAGTGAAGCGGAAACGCGCGCTTGCCGGGCGGCACGGCGGTGATGTTATAGCCCAGCTTTTTTGCGCCGATCTGCGGACCGAAGCGACCCATGCGCGCTTCGAAACGTTCGGCGGTGTCGCCGGTGGGCGCCATGCCCGGCGGAAACGACTGCAGTTCGACGTCGGCGATATTGATGATGGGATGCGTCATGGCGTGGACTCCATGGAGTGATGGTTGTCTGTGCGGCGTCAGCCCGGCAGGTGGCAGACCGCTTCGATATTGTGGCCATCGGGGTCGAGCACGAAGGCGCCGTAGTAATGCTCGTGATAATGCGGACGCAGGCCTGGTGCGCCGTTGTCGGTGGCGCCGGCTTCCATGGCAGTGCGATGGAAGGCCATCACGGCGGCGCGATCGGGGGCCGTGAATGCCACGTGCACGGCACCGCTGGCGTGAACATTCTGCGAGGTGCCGATCCAGAACGTCGGGCGCCCCGCAACGCCGAATCCGGCGTGCGAACCGTCGCCGGTCTGCTCCGCGGTCACCTCCATCACCAATTCACCGCCCAGCGTGGCGAGCACTTTGCGATAGAACTCACGGCTGCGTTCGTAACCGGAAACCTGCAATCCGACATGGTCGATCATCGTGCCGCTCCCTAACCGAAGAATGGACGAAATGCCTTGCTAAAGTGCCTTCAGCCTGCCGCGCACCATGCCGCAGCGCGCTTGGCCAGGAATGCGCCCAGCCCCTCCTGGCCTTCTGCGGAGACACGCAGGCGTGCGATCAACGCAGCGTTTTCGCGGTCAATCGATTCCGCTTGCGCCGCGTCGGCACCGGCCATGCGCAATGCAAGCTGTTTGGCTTCTGCCTGCGCCACCGGCCCTGCCTTGGAAAGCAGCGCAAGCGCAGCGTCGACCGCGCTGTCCAATTGATCCGCCGGCACGCACTGATGAAGCAGACCGATCTGCAGCGCCATCGCGGCATCGAACAACTCGCCCGTGACAAACAGGCGACGCGCCTGTCGAAGGCCAATGGCATGAATGACATACGGCGAAATGACCGCCGGCACCAGGCCGAGTTTCACCTCGGTGAGGCCGAAGCGCGCGCTGTCTACGCCGATGGCGATATCGCAGCACGCCACCAGGCCCACGCCGCCGCCGTAAGCGGCGCCGTTGACGCGGGCGACGGTGGGCTTGGAAAGGTATTGCAGTGTGCGCATGAGGGTTGCGAGGCGCAGCGAATCTTCGCGATTCTCCGCTTCGCTCGCGCCGGCCATGCCACGCATCCAGTTCAGGTCCGCGCCGGCGGAAAAGCTGGCGCCTTCGCCTGTGAGCACCACGGCGCGCACGGCAGTGTCGGCGCCCGCCAGTTTGAGCGCCTCGGTAAGCTCGGCAATCAGGCCGTCGTCAAACGCGTTGTGCACCTGCGGACGATTCAATGCGATGCGACGCACGCTGCCGTGATCGGCAATCTGGATGCTGCTGGCCATGGAAAGCTCCTGCTGGGGAGCGCCATCGTAAACCGAACCATCCCCGACCATCTCGTGGGCCGGGGATGCGGGACTTAGTCCTTGGTCGGCAGCACCAGGAATTCGGCGGCTTGCCGCGCGCATCCCCTGGAGTGTTCCGCGCTCAGTTCGCGCCACCACGGTTGCACGGTTTCAAACTGCGCGGGCTCGATCGCCTCGCCCAGGCGCGGCATCACCAGGCCTTCAGGCACCCTGGCCAGGAGGACCTCGGCCGGCTCCGCCCATGGATGCATGGCCAGGTTGAAGGTGCCCCAGTGCACCGGCAGAAAACGGCCGCTGCCCAACTGGCGCCACGCGCTGATGGCATTGTCAGGACCCAGGTGCACGCTGCCCCACGAAGGGTGAAACGCGCCCACTTCGATCATCACCAGGTCGAACGGCCCGAGTCGTTCGCCGATCTCGCTGAAATGCGGCGACAGGCCGGTATCGCCGCTGAAGAACACGGCATGGCGTTCGCCACGTAGGACGAAGGACGACCACAGTGTGGCGTTGCGATCGTGCAGGCTGCGGCCAGAGAAGTGGTGCGACGGCGCGGCAGTGAGCGTGAGTCCGCACGGCAGCGTGGTGCTTTCCCACCAGTCCAGCTCGGTGATGCGTTCGGCCGGCACGCCCCAGGCTTCCAGGTGCACGCCCACGCCCAGCGAGGTGATGAAGGGCACGTCCAGCTTTGCCAGCGCGCGAATGCTCGGGTAATCGAGATGGTCGTAGTGATCGTGCGAGATCAGCACGGCATCCAGCGGCGGCAGGGCGTCGATCGCCACCGGCACGGGCTGGAAGCGTTTGGGCCCCATGAAGGTAAACGGCGAGGCGCGCTCGCCCCAGACCGGATCGGTGAGCACGCGCGCTCCGTCGATTTCCAGCAGGACCGTGGAGTGGCCGAGCCAGGTGCTGCGCAGACCGGTTTCCACCGGACGCGTCCACGCGGCGCGCGGATCGAGCGTGGGCAATGGCCGGGGCGGGGTGCGTCCTTCGCCGCGGAAAATGAAATCGACCAGCGAGGGCTTGTCGTCTGCCACGCGCGGCGTGCTGGATGGATAGGTATTGGCAAACGCCTCGCCGGCGTACTGCGAGGAAGCTTGCATGCGTTCGAGACGTAACCCGTTCGCGTGTCTGGCGAATAGAGCCATGTGGACCTCGGTATCCATGGGGTAGCGGCATCGCAGTGGCTTGCGATCCCTGCCTCACTGCTATCGGGGCGTAGGCCACCAGTTCCAAGGCGGCGTCGATGGCAACGGTTCAGTCCCATGTTCTTGCGGCTTAACGGGGTTATAGGCGGCATCCGGCCGCGCTGCAGTACCCCGGGTGGCTGATGTACAATGCGAACCATTCTTATTTAAGTTGGTGACCAGTGCGCCTGTCCGATCTTCCGAAAGGGGCTACTGCCTTGGTGGACCGAGTGGATGATGCTCATGCTTTCGACCCGATCGCGCAGCGCCTGCGCGACCTGGGGTTCGTGGCGGGCGAGCCGGTTCGCGTGGTGGCACAGGGCCCGCTGGGGGCAGATCCCTTGCTGATCCAGATCGGCTCGACGCGCTTCGCGTTGCGCCGCAAAGAGGCGGAGCGCGTGCAGGTCCAGTCGGAGCATGCTGGATGAGTGCGGGCACCCTGCGCATTGCCCTGGTCGGCAATCCCAACTGCGGCAAGACCGCATTGTTCAACCAGCTCACCGGCGGTCGCCAGAAAGTGGCGAACTATGCCGGCGTCACGGTGGAGCGCAAGGAAGGCCGCTTCACCGCACCTTCCGGCCGCGTGCTGCAGCTGCTCGATCTGCCGGGCACGTACAGCTTCGACGCCACCAGCCCCGACGAGCAGATCACGCGCGACGTGCTGGAAGGCAATTATCCGGGCGAGGCTGTGCCGGACCTGATCGTGTGCGTAGCCGATGCCACCAACCTGCGCCTGCACCTGCGCTTCGTGCTCGAAGTGAAACGCCTCGGTCGCCCCGTGGTATTGGCGCTCAACATGATGGATGCGGCGCGCCGGCGCGGCATCGTCATCGATGTGCCGGAACTGGCGCGACGCCTGGGTATCCCCGTGGTGGAAACCATTGCGGTGAAACGCGACGGCGTGAAGGCGTTGATCGCCCAGGTCGACGGCGAAATGCCGCAGGCCTCACCCGCGCAGGCAGATGACGCCGAAGGCCGCGCCGACCTGCATGCGCAGGTGCGCGAGCTGATGGCCGCCACCGTGACCATGCCGCGCGCGACCGCCGAGATCGACGACGCGCTCGACCGCTGGGCGCTGCATCCGGTGTTCGGCCTGGCCATTCTTGCCCTGGTGATGTTCCTGGTGTTCCAGGCGGTCTACGCCGCCGGCAAGCCGATGACCGATTTGATCGGCGACGGCTTCGGCTGGCTGGGCGAGCACGCCACCGCGTGGATGCCGGCCGGTCCGCTGCAGAGTCTGCTGGTCGATGGCGTGTTCGGCGGACTCGGCACGGTGATCGGCTTCCTGCCGGAAATCCTGGTGCTGTTCTTCTTCATCCTGGTGCTGGAAGAATCCGGCTACCTGCCGCGCGCGGCCTTCCTGCTCGATCGCCTGATGGTGTCGGTGGGGCTGACCGGGCGCTCCTTCATCCCGCTGCTTTCCAGCTTCGCCTGCGCCATCCCCGGCATCATGGGCACGCGCAGCATCACCGACCCGCGCGATCGTCTCTCGACCATCCTGGTGGCGCCGTTGATGACGTGTTCGGCGCGTCTTCCCGTGTATGCACTGTTGATCGGCGCCTTTATTCCCACGCGTCGTGTGCTGGGCATCTTCAACATGCAGGGCCTGGTGTTGTTCGCGCTGTACGCGGCCGGTGTGCTGGGTGCGATGCTGGTCGGCTGGGTGATGAAGAAAATGCGCCGCGATCGCAGCGAGCATGCGCTG
Organism: Dyella sp. 01L423; assembly: GCF_056399945.1. NCBI lineage: Bacteria > Pseudomonadati > Pseudomonadota > Gammaproteobacteria > Lysobacterales > Rhodanobacteraceae > Dyella > Dyella sp. 01L423. Next base: position 729,201 of record NZ_JBFTSI010000001.1, read on the forward strand.
CTGATGGAGCTGCCGTCGTATCGTTTGCCCAAGGTGCGCGACGTGGCGCTCGGTCTGTGGGAGCGCGGCACGATTTTCCTCAAGCGTCTTACCGGCGTGATCCTCGGTCTGACGGTGCTGATGTGGTTCCTCTCCACGTTCCCGTCGCCGCCGGCAGGCGCCACCGGTCCCGCCATCGATTACAGCTTTGCCGGTTACATGGGGCGCGGCCTGCAGTTCATCTTCGCGCCGCTGGGCTTCAACTGGCAGATCAGCGTGTCGCTGATTCCCGCTTTTGCCGCGCGTGAAACCGCCGTGGCCGCACTCGCCACGGTGTATGCGGTCGGCGGCGACGGTGCCGATGGCGCCGGTCTGGCGCAGGCGCTGGCGGCCAATTTCTCGCTGGCCAGCGCGTTGTCCTTGCTGGTGTGGTTTGCGTTTGCGCCGCAGTGCATGTCCACGCTGGCCGTGATTCGCCGCGAGACCAACTCGTGGCGCAATGTGGGCATCTCGTTTGGCTACATGTTCGTGGTGGCGTATATCGCCTCGTTCCTTACCTACCAGATCACCAGTTGGCTGACATGAGTACCGGGCTGCTCGTGCAATACGTGATCATCGGCGTGATCGTCCTGATCAGCGCATGGATTACCCTGCGTAAACTGGCGCCGAAGTTGACCAGCCGCTGGCTGGCGTCGCTGGCGCTGCGTCTTGACCGACAGGGCAGTGCGGCGTGGCAGCGCGCACTGGCACACCGCCTGCAGCCCAAGCAGGCCACCGGCAATTGCAGCGATGGCTGCGATACTTGCGGCGCCTGTGGACCCAAACCGCCGGCTGCTGCGCGCGACGTGCATCCCTTGGAGTTCCGTCCGCGCAGCAAGTAAGCGCTCAATGCGCCGTGTCACTCATGGCTGGCCGGATCCATCGGCGGTTTGATCTTGTGCACGGCCGGATCGTCGGCCTTCACCGGTGTGAGTATGCCCACCGTCACCGTGCCCGACAGCAGATACGAGGTGAACTTGGGATCGTACGGGTCCGTGCTCGCACGCAGCTGCTGGTAGGCGATGACGCCGTCGGTCTGGTGCACGCCGGTGATCTCACCTGCGGTAAACGCCTGCATGCCGCCAATGCCCACGTCGTAGTTGAGCGGGGACTCGTGGCTGTTCCTGCCGGTCGTACCGCCAACGACCAGATGGGGTGCGGCCGAACCGACTCTTGATCCCGTCGCCGACATCAGCACTTCGCGCCAACGCGCCTTGGCCCGCACCAGTGCCGTGGCGTCACCGTAGGTGGGCAGCAGCTCGCGCCAGATCACATTGGCTTGGTCAAACTGCTCAGGCGTCAGGTGCGCGTACAGCAACTGCTTGGCATAGACGTATTGGGTGTCGTTGCGTTCGGCCGCCAGCGCAAACCACGCCATGGCGCGCGGCAGGTCAACCGGCGATCCGTGGCCGTTGAGATACATCACGCCCAGGTTGTACTCGGCCGGCTTGTACGCCCACGAGGCCGACACCTTGTACATCGCCATCGCATGCTCGTAGTCGTGCTTCTGATTGGCCAGCGCGCCGAGATAGAAGAAGTACTCGCCCGGCCGGCCATCGTCTTCCGGCCGGTTGAATGGATCGGTGCGGCTGGTGGGGACGTCGGGGGTGGCCTTGTAGCTCACCACTTTCGGCGGCGGCGTCTGGGCATCGATGGGGATGGTGGGGAGCGCCGTATCCGTAGCGTGCAGGCCGGGGCAGAACCACAGCCCGACGCATGCCAACAGGGATAACGGAGTCTGCATCAGGTGATTTCGCACAGTCATGGCGACACCTCGCATCGTCTGCAGGGGAAGGCAGCGAAACCAAGCTACTCCCAACGCCAGCACCGGGCAATGGCACGTAAGCGCCTGAAGATGCCGCGGGAAAACGTGCTGCCCAATGGCGCCGGCCAGCTTGCCGGCATGACGCGGCTGCTGTCTCGGGCAGCGAGCGGGGAGCGTCCGCCCGACGGGTCAACGACGGCTACGGATCGTGCCTTCGTCGCTGCTCTTCTTGTTGTCCTGGTCGGTGCCGACGCGGCAGCCATCGTGGAAGTCGTAGTTCGGTGACCTCATATGGTCAGGCGCGCCACCGGCGGCGCCGACGATGGCGTGGGCGGCTGACGAACCCACGCGCGAACCGGTGGCGTCCTGCCGTGCCTCGCGCCAGCGCGCCTTGGCGCGGGGCAGGGCAGCGCCATCGCCATGAGTGGATCGCAGGTCACGTTCGCCTGGCCGTATTGCTCGGGCGTCGGATGGCTGTACACCAACTGGCGTGCGCGCACGTACTGCGCCTCGTTGGGCTCCGCCGCCAACGCCATCCACGCCAATGCATGAGGGAGATCCACCGGCACGCCTTGCCCGCTGAGGCTGTCCTGAGCCCGCTGGCCCGCGGCCGGTGGCTTGCAGCAAGTTCTTGCCCTTGTCGCGGGGCGCGCTGCCCCAGCGCAGTTGAGACCAAGCGCGGCTAGAATGCGCCGATTCCACAGGAGTCCCCTCCATGCAGCACACGCCCAACACCGAGACGGCCGTGCCCGACGGCGACCTCTCCGACGTGATCATTTCGCCGACGCACGTCCATCACCCGGCCGGGCACAACGTGGTCGACACATTGGACATCGCCGGACACGACGAAGTGGATCACGAGACCGCCTTGCGCGAGTCTTCGTTGCGCGTTCCGCGCTGACGCCGCCCTGCTTTTGAGCACGCATCGCCCGCCCTTGATCGGCAGGCGATGCAGGGTGGTTGCCTACATGCGGAACACGCCATAACGCTGCGGTTCGATCGGCGCATTGAGCGAAGCGGAGATCGCCAGCCCAAGCACTCGGCGCGTATCGGCCGGATCGATGATGCCGTCGTCCCACAGGCGCGCACTGGCGTAGTAAGGGTGGCCCTGGCGTTCGTACTGGTCGCGGATCGGCGCCTTGAATGCTTCTTCGTCCTCTGCGCTCCAGCTTTTGCCGCTCGCTTCGATACCGTCGCGGCGCACCGTGGCCAGTACCGAGGCGGCCTGCTCGCCGCCCATCACGCTGATGCGCGCGTTCGGCCACATCCAAAGGAAGCGCGCGCCATAGGCGCGGCCGCACATGGCGTAATTGCCGGCGCCGAAGCTGCCGCCGATCACCACGGTGAACTTGGGCACATGCGAGCACGCCACCGCGGTCACCATCTTGGCGCCGTCCTTGGCGATGCCGGCGTTCTCGTATTTCTTGCCGACCATGAAACCGGTGATGTTCTGCAGGAACACCAGCGGCACGTTGCGCTGGTTGCACAGTTCGATGAAGTGCGCGCCCTTGAGCGCCGACTCGGAGAACAGGATGCCGTTGTTGGCGATGATGCCCACCGGATAGCCGTGGATATGCGCGAAGCCGCACACCAGGGTCTTGCCATAGCGCGCCTTGAACTCGTGGAACTCCGAGCCGTCCACGATGCGCGCGATGACCTCGCGGATATCGAATGGACGGCGGTTGTCCTGCGGAATCACCCCGTACAGCTCCTCGGCTGCGTGCAGTGGTTCGCACGGCGCGCGCAAGGCCAGCGGCATGTCTTTCTTGCGGTTGAGGCTGGCGACGATGTCGCGCGCGATGGAAAGCGCGTGGGCATCGTTCTCGGCGTAGTGATCGGCGACACCCGAAACAGACGTATGGACATCCGCACCGCCCAGCGCCTCCGCATCGACCACTTCGCCGGTGGCGGCTTTCACCAGCGGCGGGCCGCCCAGGAAGATGGTGCCCTGCTCGCGCACGATGATGGTTTCGTCGCTCATCGCCGGCACATAGGCGCCGCCGGCGGTGCACGAGCCCATCACCACGGCGATCTGCGGAATGCCCAGGCCCGACATGCGCGCCTGGTTGTAGAAAATGCGGCCGAAATGTTCCTTGTCCGGAAACACCTCGTCCTGCAGCGGCAGGAAGGCGCCGCCGGAGTCGACCAGGTAGATGCAGGGCAGGCGGTTCTCCAGCGCGACTTCCTGCGCCCGCAGATGCTTCTTCACCGTGATCGGAAAATAGGTGCCGCCCTTGACCGTGGCGTCATTGGCGACCACCACCACTTCGAGGCCGTTGACGCGGCCAATGCCGGTGATGATGCCGGCCGCCGGCGCCGCATCGTCGTACATGCCATGGGCGGCCAGCGGCGACAGCTCGAGGAAGGGCGAGCCGGGATCGAGCAGGGCGCGGATGCGCTCGCGCGGCAGCAGCTTGCCACGGGCCGTGTGCTTGGCGCGGGCCTTCTCGCCGCCGCCTTCAGCACTGCGGGCCAGCTCATGGTGCAGGTCCTCCACCAGTCCTTTCAGCTGCGCGCTGCTTGCCTGGAAATCCGGCGAGCGGGGGTCGATCTGCGACGCGATGACACTCATGGGCTAAGACTGCCTTGGTGGGGAATGTCGATCATAGCGGCCCATGGCCGAGGGCTAAATCGGCGTCGCAGCATAGAGGGCCACGTACTTACACTTAAGCAAGAAGGCCGGTCGTCAAAGCGGCCGCTGCTTTTCATAGGTCCAAAAAAAAACCGGCCGCACAAGGCGGCCGGTTTTAGAAGTACACGAGTGTACTTAGTGACCAGCGGTCGAAGCGGCAGCCGGAGCAGCAGCGGTCGAAGCCGGGGTCGGCGCAGGCTGTTCGGCCGGAGCAGCAGCGGTCGAAGCGGGAGCTGCGGCCGGAGCCTCTGCCGGAGCAGCAGCAGCCTTCTGAGCCTGGTCAGCAGCCTGCTGAGCCTGGTCAGCCGACTTCTGAGCGTCCTGCGCGGAATCCTGCGCGCCGTTGCTGCAAGCCGCCAGCAGCGCGACGAGCGCAGAGGCGAGAAGGGTACGCGTGAACTTCATGTTGAATCTCCTTTGCCGTGGAATGCCGTTTGGCGGGCGTATTAATAGCGCTTTCGCGGAAAATCCGCCACATCTTTGTGTGAACCGGCAAAAATGGTTAACCCCGCTTTCATCGGCGGCCATTGGCCTGACCGCCAATCAAGGGCTTAGTCGAGCAGTTCCACCGCAACGGCCGTGGCTTCGCCACCACCAATGCACAGCGACGCCACGCCGCGCTTGAGGCCGCGGGTCTTCAATGCATTGAGCAGGGTGACCACCAGTCGGGCGCCGCTGGCGCCGATCGGATGGCCCAATGCGCAGGCGCCGCCGTTGACATTGATCTTGTCGCGCGGAATGTCGAGCTCGCGCATGGCGGCCATGGCCACCACGGCGAAGGCTTCGTTGACTTCGTACAGGTCGACGTCGCTGGCCTTCCAGCCGGCCTTCTCCAGCACCTTATGCAGTGCGCCGACCGGTGCGGTGGTGAACCACTCCGGCTCCTGCGAATGGGTCGCGTGGGAGACGATGCGGGCGAGGGGCTTGAGCCCACGCGTCTTGGCGTCGTCGGCTGACAACAGCACCAGCGCGGCAGCGCCATCGGAGATGCTCGAGGAGCTGGCGGCCGTGATGGTGCCATTCTCCTTGCGGAACGCCGGCTTCAGCGACGAGATCTTGCTGGTGTCCGAACGGCCCGGCTGCTCATCGGTGTCGACCGTGATGTCGCCCTTGCGGCTGGAGACGGTGACCGGAACGATTTCGTCGGCGAATGCACCATTGGCCTGGGCGGCCTTGGCGCGGTCCACCGACTCCTTCGAATAGGTGTCCTGCTCTTCGCGGGTAAAGTGGTACTTGTCGGCGCACAGCTCGCCGAACACGCCCATGGCCTTGCCGTCGTACGGGTTGGTGAGGCCGTCCCACGCCATGTGGTCGACCAGGGTGCCATCGCCGTAGCGGATGCCGGTGCGCGCATTGACCATATGCGGTGCGTTGGTCATCGATTCCATGCCACCAGCCACCACCACCGAGGCCGAACCGGCCTTGATCAGGTCATGGCCCAGCATGATGGCCTTCATGCCCGAGCCGCAGACCTTGTTGATGGTCGTACAACCGGCGGCCACCGGCAGGCCTGCGCCCAGGGAGGCCTGGCGGGCAGGGGCCTGGCCGAGGTTGGCGGGCAGCACGCAACCCATGATGACTTCGCTGACATCGGCGGGCGCCAGTCCAGACTGCTCGATCGCGGCACGGATGGCGGTGGCACCCAGGGTGGGGGTGGGTACGCCGGTGAACTGGCCTAGGAAGGAGCCAATGGCAGTGCGCTTGGCACCGACGATGACAACGCTGACGTCCGACATGGGGATCTCCGCAAGTACTTGATGGGGCGAGGCCCCGGTTTAGTCCGAGAATTATCGCAGCCCGCCAGTAACCGGGGCAAACCGGCCCAATTTGCGATGCCAGCGGGATCTTGCAGGCATTTAGTTGCGATTTCGTTGTGCAAATATGGAGGCGCGCGTGGCGGATACCAGGGAGACACGCGCGGAACTGGGGATCTTGAACGCGATTCGGCAGGCGGGGGCCTTATGAATACGGTGATGCAGGGGTTGCGGTACCGTCGTGGCGCGGTATGGGTCTGTCTGGCTCTGGGGCTCAGTGCCTGCGGGGGCGGCGGTGGCAGCACCAAACCCTCGCCGCCGGCGCCCGCGCCTGCGCCTGCACCCGCGCCGCCACCGGCTTCCACCGCGCCGCCGCCGCCGATCGATGCGCAATTGACGCTCACCAATACCAATGCCGCGCACGCGGCCGGTTATACCGGGGCGGGCGTCACCATCGGCGTGGTCGATACCGGCGTGACCTCCACCCACCCGGCCTTGGCGGGGCGCGTGATCAAAGAGCTCACTTACGTCAATCCCGCCACCAACAACCTCAAGGTGGATGACGTCAACGGCCACGGCACCTACGTGGCCGAGATCGCCGCCGGCAAGCCCTTTGGCCAGTTCGTGGGCGGCATCGCGCCGGGCGCAAACATCGTGTCGGCACGCATCATCGACGACAGCGCCCCTGACGATAACGGCTCCGCGCCACCGGCGCCGGTGACTTCGTCCGATGCGATCCCGCTGGGCCAGGTCAATGCCGATCTGATCGCCAACGGCGTCAAGGTGATGAACAACTCCTGGGGCGGCATCAGCTGGAGCGCCAGCGACACCGCCACCACCCAGGGTTTCCACGACGCGTACAACACCTTCATCAACAGCTGGGGCGGCCTGGTGGTGTTTGCCGCGGGCAATGATTCCCAGGCCAATCCCAGCACCATCGCCGCGCTGCCGAGTCTGGCGCCGGATCTGGCGAAGGGCTGGCTTACCGTGGTGGCGATCAACAGCAGCAGCCCCACCCAGCTGGACGGCTATTCCAACAAATGCGGCATCGCGATGAACTACTGCCTGGCCGCGCCCGGCGATGTGATCGTAAGCGGCAAGAGCGATACCAGCACGGCCAACGAGACCTATTGGATTGTCGAAGGCACCTCGTTGGCAGCGCCGCAGGTCTCCGGCGCCGCAGCCCTGGTCTGGCAGGCCTATCCCTATTTCAGCAACGATCTGGTGCGTCAGACCTTGCTCGGTACCGCCGATCCCTTGGGTGGCTCGCAGCCGAACGCCACGTTCGGCTACGGCGAGCTCGACGTGGGCAAGGCGGTCAATGGACCGGAGCAATTCAACTGGGGCGATGTCACCGTCAGCTTCAGCGGCAGCTCGAGCTGGAACAATCCCATCTCCGGCGCAGGCGGCCTGATCAAGCAGGGCGCTGGGACGCTGTCGCTGACGCAACCGGCTACTTATACCGGCTTGACGCAGGTGCAAGGCGGCATGCTGGTGGCTGCATCGCTGGCCTCAAGCGTGAATATCGGCGCCCAAGGCGTACTGAGCGGCACACCGTCGATAGGCGGATCGGTTGCCAATGCCGGCGTGCTGGCGGTGGCCGGTACCGATGTCAACGTGGCAGGCAACTACGCGCAACAGGCGGGCAGTCGGCTGGCGGTATCGCTGGGCTCGGCGCTGCGGGTGGGTGGCACCGCGACGCTCAGCGGCGGCGACCTCTATATCACCGGCATCAATTCGGGTTATCAAGCCAACGCGCATACGGATGTATTGACGGCCAAGGCCGGCATCTCCGGCACATTCTCCTCGCTGGACGTGGCGACTGGGGTCTTGCTCAGCGCCACGATCAACTACAACAGCACCGACGCATGGTTGAACGTGAGCCAGGTGCAGGCATCGGCGGTGACGGGCATGACGTATACGCCGGCATCGTTTGGCGCCGCGCAGCGTATCGATGGTGCGTTCAACCAGATCAACACACAGGTGGGCTCGGGGACGACCGTCACCGGCAATCCGCTGCCGACTTCTTTCATCAATGGCGCGGCGAGCTTGCAGCAGACCGCGTCGACCAGTGCGTTGCAGCAGTCGTTGAATTCGCTATCGGGCCAGCTGCACGCGGCGAGTGCGGCGATGACCTTTGATGCGATGGATGCGGGTACGCGTGCGCTATCGAAACGCTTCGACCAGCTGGGCGATGTTTATGGCGCCGGCGGCTGGACGCAGACGCTGGGCAGCTACGGCAGCATGAATCGCAGCGGTTACAACAGCGTGGGCTATGACCTCAACGGCTGGATGGCGGGCCAGGATCGCCGTGTGGGCAGCAACGGCGTCATGGGTTTTGCGGTCAGCCAAAGCCAGGACCTGGGACGCCTCGACGAATTCGCCGACCAGGGTCGCAGCCGCGCCGTGGAAGGCATGCTTTACGGCGGTTTCGTGCAGAACCAGTGGTACGCAATGGGACGACTGGGCATGGGCTCGTACCGCGAGGACATGCGTCGCCATCTGGAGCTGGGCAGCGATGTGGAAAGCGTCGCCAGCGATACCAACGGCACCTACGATATTGCCTATGGCGAGAGCGGCTATCGCATGCAGTGGGGCGGTGTGCACATCACGCCGTACGCGAATCTGCAGTACGCCAATATCCGCACCGACGGTTTCGACGAACTAGGCGGCGCTGGCTTCGGGCTGAAGGCCGCTGCGCAGACCATCGAGCGCTGGCAGGCGGGGGCCGGCCTGCGCGCAGGCCGCGACTGGTCGTTGCCGGGCGGCGGCAGCCTGAGCGTGCAGGCGCACATGCTGTGGCAACGCGCCTTCAGCATGCGCGGCGATGTGCTTGATGCGAGTTTTGCGGTGCTCAACCAATGGGCGCCGGTCGGTGGCATCGGCCTGTCCCGCTATGGCGGCGAGGCCGGACTGAGTGTGGACTGGGCTATCTCGCATCGCGCCAGCCTGTCCCTGGGGATGGATCAATACGTCGCCGAGCACGAGCACGGCAGGATGGACACGCTGGCTTATCGCCTGTCGTTCTGATCCTCCGAAAGGGGGGGCATCCGGCCCGCATCCATGCAATGCGGGCCTTTTCCATCCTGTGAACCTCTAGGAATTTTTCGCACGATGTTGTGCGAAGATTAGTCAGGGAGGTGCTGGCGGAGTCCAGTAACGGGCCGCCGCGCCATGGATGCAAGGGATGCCCTACGGGGGCGCGCAGGGGGAACAATGGAGAATGGTCTCGGCGGAATGCGTTTCCGCCAGGTTTCCGTATTGGTGTGGATGGCGCTGGGCCTGAGTGCCTGCGGTGGCGGCGGCAACGGCAATGTGAAGCCGGCCGCGCCTTATACCCCGCCTGGTCCGGGTTACTCGCCGCCCACCGGTCCTGGTTCGGGTGGAAGCACGCCACCCACCACACCTCCGACGACACCGCCCACTACGCCGCCGCTTACGCAGCCGCCGATCGACGCGCAGCTGTCGCTGACCAATACCTATGCCGCCCACAATGCCGGCTTCACCGGCACGGGCGTGACCATCGGTGTGGTCGACAGCGGCATCATGCGCAACCACCCGGCGCTGGCGGGCAAGGTCACTAAAGAAATGACCTATATCGACCCGTCGACCAACAATCTGTCGGTGGACGATGTCGTCGGCCACGGCACCTGGGTTTCGGAGATTGCCGCCGGCAGCGCCTTCGGCAAATTCGCAGGCGGCATTGCACCGGGCGCCAGCCTCGTGTCGGCACGCATCATCTCCGACAAGGCGCCGGACGATGACGGATCCACGCCTCCGTCCACCGTGTCGGGGCAGGACGCCGTGCCGTTCGGTTACATCAATCAGGACTTGATCAACGCCGGCGTCAAGGTGATGAACAACTCCTGGGGTGGCATCACCTGGGCATCGACCGACACCGCAACGACCAAGGGCTTCCACGATGCCTACGCGCCGTTCGTCAACGGCGGCGGCCTGGTGGTGTTTGCCGCAGGCAACGATTCACTGCCCAACCCCAGCACGATCGCCGCCCTGCCCAGCATGCCGGGGGCGGAAGATCTGCAGAAAGGCTGGCTGACCGTCGTCGCCCTGGACAGCAGCAATCCCACGCAACTGGCGAGTTATTCGAACAAGTGCGGCGTGGCCATGAATTACTGCCTGGCCGCACCGGGCAACGTCATCGTCAGCGGCAAGGACGACACCACCAGCAGTCAGACTTACTGGATCGTCGAAGGCACCTCGCTGTCTGCGCCTGCCGTATCCGGTGCGGCTGCGGTGGTGTGGCAGGCGTTCCCGTACTTCACCAATGACCAGGTGCGCCAGACGCTGCTGGGTACGGCTGACGATCTTGGTGCGCCGGGCGTGGACTCCACTTTCGGTTACGGCGAGCTGGACGTCGGCAAGGCCATCCTGGGTCCGGCCAAGTTCGACTGGGGCAACTTCGACGTCACGCTCAACACCAATTCCACCTGGGGCAATGCGATCAGCGGTAGCGGCGGCCTGACCAAGGAAGGCACCGGCACGCTGACGCTGACCCAGGACCCGACCTATACCGGCGATACCTTCATCGAGCACGGTGCGCTGGTCGCGCCGTCGATCGCCGGCAAGCTCTACATCGACCACGTCGACGCGATCATGAGCGGCGCGCACAGCTTTGGCTCGGACGTCCAAAACCTGGGCACGCTGGTAGTGGCTGGCGGCGACGTGCACATCAGCGGCAGCTATTACCAGGGCTTCACCGCAACGGACGGCCAAACGGGTCGGCTCGCGCTCGAACTGGGACGCACGCTCACCATCGACGGACAGGCGTGGCTCACTGGCGGCAATCTCTATGTGATTGGCGCCAAGCAAGGCTATGTGGCCAACTCGCACACCGACGTGCTCACCGCCAAAGGCGGACTCAACGGCCAGTTCACGGGGCTGGATGTGGCGACTGGCGTGCTGCTCGCAGCCACGCTCAACTACGACAGCAACAGCGCATGGCTCAACGTGACCCAGGTGCAGGCCAGTGCCGTCAATGGCATGACATACACCACGGCCTCGTACGGTGCCGCCCAGCGTGTCGACAATGCCTTCGGTGCGATCAACTCGCAGCTGGGGCAGGGCACGCCGCCTGCTGGCGGCACGCCGGTAGGCACGGACTTCATGCATGCCGCGGCCAACCTGCAGCAGACGCAGACTACCGCGGCCCTGCAGCAGTCGCTGGAAAGCCTTTCGGGCCAGCTGCATGCCGCCAGCGCGGCGATGACGTTCGAAGCGATCGATGCAGGCACACGCGCGCTGTCGGATCACTTCGACGGGCTGGTCGGCACGCGCACGACGGGCGGCTGGGCGCAGACACTCGGTTACCACGGCAGCATGAGCCGCAGCGGTTACGGCGATGTGGGCTACGACCTCAGCGGATGGATGGCCGGCCAGGACCGCAAGCTGGGCAGCAACGGCGTGTTGGGTTTTGCCGTGAGCCAGAGCCAGGGCTTGGGCCGCCTCGCGGAATTCGCGGACCAGGGCCAGAGCAACGCCGTCGAAGGCATGCTTTACGGTGGCGTCATGCAGGACAACTGGTACAGCATGGGCCGACTCGGCTACGGCACGTACCGGGAGAACATGCGTCGCCATCTCGAGCTGGGCAGCGATGTGTCAGGCGTGGCCAGCGATACCAACGGCCGCTACACCGTGGCCTATGGCGAAAGCGGCCTGCGTTCCTCGCTGGGCGGCATCCAGGTCACGCCGTACGTCAACATGCAGTACGCGCACATCCAGCGCGATGGCTTCAACGAACTGGGCGGCTACGGCTTCGGCCTGAAGAGCGGCGAGCAGGACGTGGAGCGTTGGCAGGCCGGTTTCGGCGTGCGGGCTGGCCATACCTGGTCGTTGGCTGGCGGTGGCAGTCTCGGACTTCAGGCGCGCGCGCAATGGCAGCAGGCTTTTGCGATGCATGGCGATGTGTTCGATGCGAGCTTCACCGGCGTGGACCAGTGGGCACCTGTCGGCGGCGTGGGGCTATCGCGCTACGAAGGGCAGGTGGGGCTGTCGCTGGACTGGACGATGTCGGCGCGTTCGAGTCTGCAGTTCGGGATGGATCAGTATTTTGGGCAGAACAGCCAGGGCATGATGGGGATGCTCAATTATCGGCTGAATTTCTGATCGCGCCTTTCTCCCTCTCCCCGCCGGGGAGAGGGTTGGGGTGAGGGGCGGGTGCTCACGGGGCGCTTCTATCTTGTCATCCCGTTTCGTCAGTCTTCGATCGTCGCCTCTCCGCCAGCGTGCCGCCTACGCGGCGGGCGTTTCGAACGGCTGCCGCCGCTCGAGTCACTTTTCTCTTGCTGGCCCAAGAGAAAAGTAACCCAAAGAGAATGGCCTGATAACGCCCGCAGCATCGTGCTGGGATAAGCCCGAACGCTCGAGGCGCGTTGTTGTGGGACAACCTCCGAGGGTACACAGCGGGTACCTCAATGCGCTGCGCAACGCGCCCGAATCGCTGAGGACTTAAAGCGGGGCCTCGCTGCGCGTCGACTTTAGCCCACCCTCTGGCGTGCCGTTCCCTTGTAGGAGCGCACCCTGTGCGCGAACGCCGCGCAGCGGCCTATCGCTCCGTAGGTTTGTCGCGCACAGGGTGCGCTCCCACAGAGAGCCGACCGGCACTTTGATCAGCCATCCACAGGCAAGCGACCCCTTGTAGGAGGACACCTTGTGCGCGACCGCAGCGCTGGGGTGTGCCGCGTCGTAGGTTGGTCGCGCACAGGGTGCGCTCCTACAACAGCGCGGCAATTTCTTCGTCAACGCGACCTATCACGCCTTGCCGTGAAACAACTCTCGCCCGATCAGCATGCGGCGGATTTCGTTGGTGCCTGCGCCGATCTCGTACAGCTTCGCATCGCGCAACAAACGACCTGCGGGAAACTCGTTGATGTAGCCGTTGCCGCCCAGCGTCTGGATCGCTTCCAGCGCCACCTTCACTGCATTCTCCGATGCATTGAGCAGACACGCGGCAGGATCGATGCGCGACTTCACGTTGTGGTCGAATTGCTGCGCGACCATGTACGCGAAACCACGCGAACTCTGCAGCGCGGTATACATGTCGGCGATCTTCGCCTGCATCACGCCGAACGTGCCGATGGGTGCATTGAACTGCTTACGCTCGCGCACGTAGGGCAGGGAGATGTCCAGCGCCGCCTGCATCAGGCCGATGGGACCGCCGGACAGCACCAGTCGCTCGGTGTCGAGGCCGCTCATCAGCACGCGCACGCCTTCGTTCACTTCGCCGACGATGTTCTCTTCCGGGATCTCGCAGTCCTCGAACACCAGCTCGCAGGTGTTGGAGCCGCGCATGCCGAGCTTGTCCAGCTTCTGCGCCGTGCTGAAACCCTTCATGCCTTTTTCGACGATGAAGGCCGTCATGCAGCGGCTGCCCGCCGGACGCGGCGCCGTGCGCATGTAAACCAGCAGCACGTCGGCATCGGGGCCGTTGGTGATCCACATCTTGGAGCCGTTGGCGACCCATACGTCGCCTTTCTTCTCCGCCTTGCAGCTCATCGAACCGACCACGTCGGAACCGGCGCCCGGTTCGCTCATCGCCAGCGCGCCCACGTACTCGCCCGAACAAAGCTTGGGGATGTACTTGCGGCGCTGCGCTTCGTTGCCGTTATGGAAAATGTTCTGCACGCACAGATTGGAATGCGCGCCATAGGAAAGACCGACCGAGCCGGATGCGCGCGAGATTTCCTCCATCGCCACCATGTGCGCGAGGAAGCCCATGCCGGTGCCGCCGTATTCCTCCGGGATGGTGATGCCAAGCAGGCCCATGTCGCCGAACTTGCGCCACAAGTCGGCGGGAAACAGGTTCTCGCGATCGATATGGTCGGCGCGGGGAGCGATCTCCTTCTCGGCGAACGCATGCACGCTGTCGCGCAACAGATCGATCTCTTCACCCAGTGGGAACGGACGCATGCCTTGAAACTCCACCATCACAGAAGGCCTTCATAGTACCGCGCAGGCCTTAACAAGCCGTTGCGCGACGCACAAGCCCTCGGCAGTTCAGGCGTCGGGGGTATTGAGCGTGTTGGCGAGCTCGGCAAGCCGGTCGCGTTGTACCAGCACCTGCGCAAGCTGGCCCAGCGCGAGGCGGGCGGCATCGTCGTCGGCGCTGGCAGCGAAGGGTTCCAGCCATGCGGCATCGTCCGTGGTGACCTGCGCCGTGAGACCGTTGGCCAGCGCATCGCCCAGTTGCGCCAACGCATTCACCGCGGCGGCGCCGGCGCGAACTACCCCATCGCGTGCGTTCGGCGAGGCAATCACTTCGCGATTGGCGCCAAGCGCAGACAGCTGCCCCAGCAAGGTATGCGCCGCCGATAGAAATCGCAGCAGGCTTTCCGTGCGGCGGCTGTGGCGTCCTGGTTCGCGCAGCATGTTGGCAAGGACGGCGCTCAGCGTGGCGTTGGCGTTGTGCGCGTCGCGACGGGCAATGCGATAGTCCAGGTCATTGCGGCGGCCGTTGGCGTACTGCGCGATGATTTGTTCCAGGTAGCGGGCATCGCCGCGCACCGTATCGGACAGCACTTCGTCGAAGCGACGCCCCTGCCAGTCGGGTAGCACCAGGCGCATGGCGAGCGCAGCGATGGCGGTGCCGATCAACGTGTCCAACAGGCGCGGCCACATCACATCGTAACCGCTGCCCACCTGGTTGAAGCACAGCACCACGAACAGCGTGATGGCGGCGGTCGCGGTGGTGTAGCGCCGCAGGCGTGCGGCGAAGAACATCACGCCCGAGAGCACCACCAACGGCATCTGCCACGGGCCGAATGGCAGCAGCTTGAGCGTGGCCCAGCCGAGCACGAGGCCAACGACGGTGCCCACCACGCGCTGAATCAGTCGCAACTGGGTAGCGCCATAGCTGGGCTGGCACACCAGCAGCGTGGTCAGCAGGATCCAGTAGCCATGCCGCGGATGCATCGCCTGCAGCACCGCATAACCCACCAGCAGCGCCAGCGCGAGGCGCAGCGCATGGCGAAAGCGGAACGATCGAGGCGTCAGCTGGATGCGGATGCGTTCCCACGCGTCGGCAATCGATTGCGGACCAGGGTGCTGCAGCAGTCGTTCCGAACGGTTGCCGCTGAGCCCATGCGACGCATGGCTGGCCAGCAGTTGCTGGATCGAAGCGAGATTTCGTACCAAGGCATCCACCGCGCGCAGGAGATGTGCCGGCGGCGGCGTGGCTTGTTGGCGCAAGGCGTCGAGCGCGCCATGCAGATCGTTCACCGTGGCGACGCTGTCGGCGCGGGTCGTTGCCAACGTCTTGGTGCGAAAGCGCAACGCCTCTGCACGCTGGCGACAGGTCTGTGCTTCGAGCCGCAGCAGGTGTTCGCAGCGGAACAAGACGTCGCTGTGGAACAGTGCCTCGGCCAGCGCATCGTAGGGGTAGTGCGCGGAACTGATGCGTTCGTGGAGATCCTGCGCGAGGAAGTACAGTTGCAGTCGCGCGGCCATGGCGCCGCGTGGCCGGCGTGCGCCGATGCGATCGACCAACATCGATCGGGTATCGTTGAGTGCTTCCACAGCCCGCTCGTTCTGCATGGCGAGCGCCCATTGCATCGCTTCGCGATCGACGCCGTGGACGGGTGTAAAGAGTGCTGCCTTGCCCTCCATGCAATCGGCGAGCGTATCGAACAGCCGCGCCAGCGACAGTCGTACCGCCTGCTGCGGTGCGAGCACGCTCCACAGCAACGACAGCACGCCATACCAGGAGGCGCCCGCCAGCAGCAGGGCGGGCTGATACCACCAGGGACCACTGATCGCCTGGTCGGCGCCAATCATGGTGTACACCGCCAACAACAGCGTCGCGCCCGCCACGGTGGCGTAGCGCTCGCTCGCGGCACCCAGCATCACCAGCGCGAAGGTGGATAGCGGCAAGCCGATGGCGAACAGCGCGGGATAGGGGAATAGCCATTGCACGGCCATCGCGGAGAACGCGAAGCAGGCCAGCGTCAGCAGCAAGGTGGAGAGACGGCTGCGCCAGTGGTCCTCGGTCTCGGCCAGTGCACAAGCGATGATGCCCAGCAGGACCGAGACCACCGCCTCGATGTGTCCGGTCCCGAAGCACCAGGCCACCGCACCACTCAGCGCCAGCAAGACGCGCAGGCATTCGGCGTAACGATCGGAGCCGCGCACGCGGCGCCAGCGGTAGGCGAGGGATGAGAGCATGGCGCCAGCATACGACGCCGCCTCTTTCCTGTGGGAGCGCACCCTGTGCGCGACGGGTTGCGCGAAAACCGATCCGACGAGCAGTCGCGCACAGGGTGCGCTCCCACAGGAGGTGGTCGCGGGCCAACAAAAAACGCCGGCACAAGGCCGGCGTTTTCTTCAAACCTGCCGCGAGTGCTTACTGGCCGCGCATGCGACCAGCAAAGCGCGGACCATGATGGCCCATGCTCGGCAGCTTGATCTTGCCGATCGCTTCGATGCGCTCTTCGGCCAGACGGTCGGCCGCCTTGTAGGTCGGCACGCCTTCGGTCTTGGAGATTTCGAAGATGCGGCCCAGGTTGTAGTAGATGGTGCGCATCATGCGCATCGCACGCTCGCGGTTGTAGCCGTCGATTTCCAGCGACACGTTCATCACGCCGCCGGCGTTGACGGCATAGTCGGGCGCGTACAGCACGCCGCGACGCTGCAGTTCGTCGCCGATGGCGTCGGTGGCAAGCTGGTTGTTGGCCGCGCCGCAGATGATCTTGGCCTTGATGCGGTCGATGGTCTGCTCGTTGAGCGTGCCGCCCAGCGCGCACGGCGAGTACACGTCGGCATCGACGTCGTAGATCTCGTCCAGGCCCACCGCTTCGCAACCGAGTTCATCGACGCAGCGCTGCACGGCATCCTTGTTGATGTCGGTGACGAACACCTTGGCGCCCTGCTCGCGCAGCAGCTTGATGAACTCGCTGCCCACGTGGCCGCAGCCCTGCACGGCGTAGCTGTACTTGCCCACGTCTTCGTTGCCGTGCTTGACCTGCAGCGCAGCCATCAGGCCCTGCAGCGTGCCGAACGCGGTGAACGGCGACGGGTCGCCCGAGCCGCCGTGCACCTGGTGCACGCCGGTCACGTATTCGGTTTCGCGGAACACGTATTCCATGTCGTTGACGTCGATGCCGACGTCTTCGGCCGTGATGTAGCGACCGTTGAGCGAGTTGACGAACAGGCCGAACGCGCGGAACAGCGCCTCGGACTTGTCCTTGCTCGGATCGCCGATGATCACCGCCTTGCCACCGCCCAGGTTCAGGCCGGCCACGGCGTTCTTGTAGGTCATGCCGCGCGACAGGCGCAGCACGTCGTTCACCGCGTCCTGCTCGGTCTTGTACGGCCACATGCGCAGACCGCCGAGCGCAGGGCCCAGCACCGTGTTGTGGATCGCGATGATGGCCTTCAGGCCAGCGTCCTTGTTATGGCAGAAGACGACTTCTTCGTGACCCGTTTTGGCGATGGTTTCGAAAATCATTGGAACGGAAACTCCAAGTTGTGTGCCCGGGGACGGCACGCCGGAATGGCGGCGGGTACGGTGCAGCGCGGACCCGCCAAGGCTGAAAACGCCTGAAACTCAAACGCCCCAGCAGGGCTGGGGCGATGAATCGAGTTCCCAATTCTAATACGCGGCGGGCCGGCACTGGTGCCGCGGCGCATCAAAGCGCGTCCGTATGGGCTTGCGATCCGATGGCGACCTGCTCAAAACGCGGTCGCCACGGCCGCTGCTGCTTAGCCCTGGGCCCACACACCGACGCTCAAGTGCCAGCCGTCGCCGCGCTGCACATAGTGCGGATGCACATAGTGATAGCCCGGACGTGCCGGTTCCCAATGGCCGCGCATGGCGACGTACTTGCGACCGTTCCAGTGCCAGTAGCCGCGGGCCCAGATATAGCCCGGGCGCGGCGCTGGTTCTTCTTCCACGAGCACGGTCGGCGGCGCCTGCGGGGCAATCACTTCGACATAGCCCGGCGCCGGCGCCGGTTGTTCGACGATGACGGGGCGGCGACGCGGCGCGGGTTGTTCAACCACGCAGCCGCTGGCGAGCATGATGACGGCGGCAAGTGCGGCAAAACGAATGGTCGTAGACATCGACATAGATGACGTGGCCTCTGTTTGGATGAAGAAAGCGGCGGCGCGGAACCATGACGCGCAAAGCTGTGCATCAGCTTTCGTGAGAGCGCAGAGTTTTTTCTTTACCGGCAAATACTTGCGATCGCCCCTGGCTCGATGCAGTCAGCGGGAATGAGCGGTTCGAATAGCGACGCGGGCGGCATTGCGCCGCCCGCAAGAAGCTAGAAAATCAGCGGCCCCAATAACCGTTGTGCATGCGCCAGCCGTCGCGGGCGTGTTCCCAATGCGGCTGGTGATAAACGTAACCGGGGCGGGCGCGTACCCAGGTACCGCCCATCCAGACATGGCGGCCACCATCCCATCGCCAGTAGCCCGGCGCCCAAACATAGCCCGCACGCGGCGGCGGGACGACCTCGTAACGCGGTGCCGGCGGGGCGACACCAATGCCGACTGAGACATCCACGCCAGCCGCGGCGGTCGGGGCATAGCTCATGGCGCCCGCGCTGGCGACGCCAAGAGCGGCGAGCAGGGCGAGTTTGCGGGTAATGCTCAGCATGAAGAGTCTCCTTGGTTATCGGCCGCACCCCGCGGCCTCACGACGGGGAACGGCGTATTTCCTTGCCCTGTTGACCGCCTCGGTCCGGCTCGTTCAGGTTCGCGCCGGCAATTCGCTGCGATCCATTCAGCTTCTTGACGCGAAAAGAACGAACGGTCGTGCTATTTTATCGACCATGAACGTTACGACCCCAGGCAAGCGCGCCGCCACCCGCGAACTCATCCTCGATCACGCCTACGACATGGCGCGCCGCGACGGTCTGGAAGGGCTGTCCATCGGATCGCTGGCCGCGGACGTGGGCATGTCCAAGAGCGGCCTGTTCGCCCATTTCGGATCGCGCGAAGACCTCCAACTGGCCGTACTGGAAACGGGGCAACTGCGCTTCCTGCAGAACGTGAAATGGCCGGCGCTGAAGTTGCCACGCGGGCTTGCCCGGGTGCGCGCCATTGTCACCAACTGGGTGGCATGGGCGCAGGAATACCAGAGCGGCTGCGTGCTGCTTACCGCGGCGAGTGAATACGACGGTCGCGAGGGTGCCCTGCGCAACGTGGTGATCAAGCAACAGGCAGGCTGGCGGCAGGAGATGTGCCGTGCGATCGAGCACGCCGTGACGAATGGCGAGCTGCGCGACGATACCGACCCTCCGCAGCTCGCTTTTGAGATCTACGCACTCATGCTGGGCCTGCACCACGACGCGGGCCTGTTCGGATTCGATGAAGCACGCCGACACACGCTGGCGGGTTTCGAGCGCCTCATCAACAGCAATAGCCCGCAAGCTGAGCGGAGGACCACGCCCTGAACCGCCAAACCACTCCCGCAAAGCCTCATCGTGGACCCGGGGCTTTCAAGCTGGGCGTGGTGCGCGCCGGTTTTGCGCTAGTGAGCCGCATCGCGCCGAAGCGCGCGGTCAAAGGCGCGGTCCGCATCTTCGTGACGCCGTTCGCCAGCAGTCGTGCCCGCGCGCAGGCAGCCAAGCCGGATCAGGACATGCAACGCGGCGAGCTCGACGTGCACGGCAAGCGCATCGCGACGTATGTGTGGGGTGACCCGTCGCGCCAGCCTTATGTGCTGCTGGTGCACGGCTGGTCCAGCTTCGGCCTGCGTTATCTGCCATGGGTCAAGCCGTTGCGCGACATGGGCTACGCGCTGGTGTCGTTCGATCAGCCAGCCCATGGCTTGAGCGACGGCCGCCACTGCACCTTGCCCGATTTCATCGAGACCGTGCGCGAAGTGGGCCGTCACTTCGGCAACGCCGCGCTCACCATCGCCCATTCGCTGGGCGGCGCTGCAGCGGCGATGGCCCAGGGTGAGGCATGGCATGCAAAGAAGCTGATCCTGATCGCGCCCGCCGCCGATCCGGTGGCGGCCACCCAGCGCTTCACGCAATTCGTGCGCCTGGGCCAGCATTTGAGCGGTCGCCTGCATGACGGGCTAGAGGCGATGACGGGTATCAATATTCATGACCTGCAGGTGCATCGTCATTTGCCGTCGCTGGGGCAGCCGGGCCTGATCGTGCATGACATGGACGATCACGACGTGCCGTGGGCGGAAGGCGAGCGTTATGCGCGTCATTGGCGCGGCGCCCGGCTATTCACCACCCAGGGGCTGGGGCATCACAAGGTGTTGGACGCACCCGAGGTGATCGAGGTGTCGCTGGCCTTCCTGCGAGGCGAGAACGTCGGCGAACGCGTGGTGTCTTCGCCGAACCTGCCGTTCGGAGTCGATTGAGGGGCCAGTCGCGCAAAAGGGGCGCCTGTTGTGGGAGCGCACCCTGTGCGCGACAGACCTCGCACGATACCTCGGCGCACGGTCCTCGCCGGAACCCTGAAATCCGTTGCCAATCAGTGCTCCTCCGCGCCGCAACATGTTCCAAACGCAACCATCCATTAAAATGGTGGGTCCGACGCACCCGCAGTCCCGGAGTCCCCATGAGTTCCCCCGCCCAGCACGTTTCCGCCAGCGCCGCCCATGCGGAGACCCGCCCCTTGCGCTTCGTCACCGCGGCCAGCCTGTTCGATGGCCATGACGCCGCCATCAACATCATGCGTCGCATCATCCAGGCGCAGGGCGCCGAGGTGATCCATCTGGGTCATAACCGCTCGGTGGAAGACGTGGTACGCGCCGCGCTGCAGGAAGACGCCGATGCGATTGCGCTGTCGTCCTACCAGGGCGGCCATGTCGAATACTTCAAGTACATGGTCGACATGCTGAAGGAACAGCATGCCTCGCACATCCGTGTGTTTGGCGGCGGTGGCGGCACCATCACGCCGGAAGAAATCCGCGAGCTGCAGGCGTACGGCGTCGAGCGCATCTATCACCCGAACGACGGCATGAAGCTCGGCCTGACCGAAATGATCGAAGACGTGATGCATCGCACGCGTGCCGCCGCGGTGAAGCGTGCGAAGGAAGAAGAGGCTCACACGATCACACCGATGGTCGACATCGGCAATGAGATCGCCGTGGGCCACGTGCTTTCGGCCATCGAAGAAGGCGAGTTGGCCGAAGCCGAACTGGAACACCTGCGCAAGCAGTGGAAGATGGCCGGCAAGCAGACGCCGGTGCTCGGCGTGACCGGTACCGGTGGCGCGGGCAAGTCGTCCGTCGTGGACGAACTGCTGCTGCGCTTCCTGCACTCGTTCCCCGAGATGCGCATCGCCGTGCTCGCCGTCGATCCGACCCGTCGTCGCAGCGGTGGCGCGCTGTTGGGCGACCGCATCCGCATGAACTCCCTGCGCAGCCATCGCGTGTACATGCGCTCGATGGCCACGCGACGCCAGCACGCCGCGACCAGCGCCGTGCTGCGCGACTGCATCGATTTCCTCAAGGCGCAGCCGTACGACCTCGTGATCGTCGAAACCGCCGGTATCGGCCAGAGCGATTCGGAAATCGTCGACCTGGTGGACTTCCCCACCTATGTGATGACCAGCGATTACGGCGCGGCGAGCCAGCTCGAGAAAATCGACATGCTCGATTTTGCCGAACTTATCGTGCTCAACAAATTCGACAAGCGTGGCGCGGAAGACGCACTGCGCGACGTGCGCAAGCAATGGAAGCGCAACCGCACCGCGTTCACGCTCACCGACGAGCAGGTGCCGGTGTATCCGTCGATCGCCAGCCAGTTCAATGATCCGGGTGTGACCTGGATGTTCAGCAACCTGTGCCGCCTGATGCGGGAAAAGCTCAGTCTGCCGGCGGAGAAGTGGACGCCCAAGCTCGACACCACGCTGAAGGAACCGCGCGCCACCGTGCTCATTCCGGGCAGCCGCGTGCGCTACCTCGCCGAGATCGCCGAGCAGGGCCGCGGCATCAACAAGGAAATCGAGCACGAGGCGGAATTCGCCAGCAAGGCGCAGCATTACTACGAGTCGCTGAAGGACCTTGGCGATGCGCATCTGCCGCGCGAACTGGCTCGCTATGAGTCCGAAGCGCTGCACGAAGAGGGTGCCGATCGCACGCTGCTGATCTTGCGTCAGCGCTATAACGCGGCGATCAAGGAACTCAGCCACGAAGCGATCCACCTTCTGCATGACTGGCCCAAGCGCTACAAGTCGGTGACCGACGAGGTCAACGAATACAAGGTGCGCGACAAAGTGATCCGCGTGGAGAACTACCGCGTATCGCTGAGCCACCAGAAGATCCCGAAGGTCTCGCCGCCCAAGACCAAGGACTGGGGCGACCTGCTGCGCTTCCTGATGCGCGAGAACCTGCCTGGCTATTACCCGTATACCGGCGGCGTGTATCCGTATCGCCGCACCGGTGAAGATCCCACCCGCATGTTCGCGGGCGAGGGCACGCCCGAGCGCACCAATCGCCGTTTCCACTACCTGAGCCAGGGCGGTGCGGCCACGCGCCTGTCCACCGCGTTCGACTCGGTGACGCTGTACGGCGAAGACCCGGCGCCGCGTCCGGACATCTACGGCAAGATCGGCAACTCCGGCGTCAATATCGCCACCCTCGACGACATGAAGAAGCTGTACTCCGGCTTCGATCTCAGCGCGCCGAGCAGCTCGGTGTCGATGACCATCAACGGTCCGGCGCCGATCATCCTCGCGATGTTCATGAACACCGCGATCGACCAGAACGTCGAGAAGTATCTGAAGGAAGATCCGGCGCGCTGGGCTGCGGCTGAGAAGAAGATCGCCTCGATGTTCCCGAACGGCCGTCCGCAGTATTCCGGCGAGCTGCCCAAGGGCAATGAAGGCCTGGGCCTTGGACTGCTCGGCATCACCGGCGATCAGCTGGTGGATGCGGACACCTACGCTCGCATCAAGGAAGAAACCCTGCAGAACGTGCGCGGCACGGTGCAGGCGGACATCCTGAAAGAGGATCAGGCGCAGAACACCTGTATCTTCTCCACCGAATTCGCGCTGCGCATGATGGGTGACATCCAGCAGTATTTTGTCGACCACAAGGTGCGCAACTTCTACTCGGTGTCGATCTCCGGCTATCACATCGCCGAAGCCGGCGCGAACCCGATCAGCCAGTTGGCCTTTACGCTGAGCAACGGCTTCACCATCGTCGAGTACTACCTCGCGCGCGGCATGAGCATCGACGATTTCGCGCCAAACCTGTCGTTCTTCTTCTCCAACGGCATGGATCCGGAATACACCGTGATCGGTCGTGTGGCCCGCCGCATCTGGGCGCGTGCGATGCGCGAGCGCTACGGCGCCAGCGCGCGCAGCCAGATGATGAAGTACCACATCCAGACTTCGGGCCGTTCGCTGCACGCTCAGGAAATCCAGTTCAACGACATCCGCACCACGCTGCAGGCGCTGTACGCGTTGTTCGATAACTGCAACAGCCTTCACACCAATGCGTACGATGAAGCCATCACCACGCCGACCGAAGAGAGCGTGCGTCGCGCGGTGGCGATCCAGATGATCATCAACAAGGAACTGGGCCTCAACTTCAACGAGAACCCCTGGCAGGGCAGCCATATCGTGGATGCGTTGACCGATATCGTCGAAGAGGCGGTGTACAAGGAGTTCGAGGCAATCAGCGAGCGCGGCGGCGTGCTCGGCGCGATGGACACCATGTACCAGCGCGGCAAGATCCAGGAAGAGTCGATGTACTACGAGCAGAAGAAGCACGACGGCAGCCTCCCGCTGATCGGCGTGAACACCTTCCTGCCGAAGGATCACGGCGGCGAGATCGCCACCGAGATCGAACTGATCCGCTCCACCGAAGGCGAGAAGGGCCAGCAGATCGACAACGTGCTGGCGTTCGGCAAGGCTCGTAACGGGCTGGCGCCGGAGAGCCTGAAGGTGTTGCAGGAGACGGCGCGTGATCGCCGGAATGTGTTCGAGCAGTTGATCGAGGCGGTGAAGTACAACTCGCTCGGGCAGATCAGCCACGCGTTGTATGACGTGGGTGGGGAGTATCGGCGGAATATGTAAGGAAGGGATTTGCCTTTTCCCTCTCGATTGGGGGCGGGGCAAATCGCATGAAGCCGCTCCGATGGGGGCGGCTTTTTTTTTGGCTCGTCATCGCGGTGCACGCAAGTTTCAACTCGTCGTCCCGGCGCAGGCCGGGACCCAGAGTCTCGGCGCTCAGTTGTCGCGGTACCGCGACCGGGGGGGGAACGCAGGCCTGTGGATGGCGGATCAAATTGCCGGTCGGGTCTTTGTGGGAGCGCACCCTGTGCGCGACAAACCTACGGAGCGGTACACCGCAGCGTGGCTGTCGCGCACAGGGCGCGCTCCGACAGACAAGCTCTAGTGGCCGAGCATTGGCACAGCGATTGGACGGACTACGTTCACCGCTGGCCACCGCGCTCTCCCGCACACCCAGCCATCCACCGCCATGCTAGCCTCCGGTTTTCTCCTCGCTGGCGACATCGATGCTCATCGTTCACCATCTCAACAACTCCCGTTCCCAGCGTGTGCTCTGGCTGCTGGAAGAGCTGGATGTGCCGTATGAGCTGCGCAAGTACGAGCGCGATCCCAAGACGATGCTGGCGCCGCCGGAATTGCGGGCGATTCATCCCTTGGGGAAGTCGCCGGTGATTGAGGACGACGGGCAGATCATCGCGGAGTCGGGGGCCATCATCGAATACCTGGTCGATCGCTACGACACGGGTCGCCTGGCTCCGCTGCCCGATATGCCTGAGCGCCTGCGCTTTACTTATTGGCTGCACTACGCCGAGGGTTCAGCCATGCCGCCGCTGCTGCTGAAGCTGGTGGCGTCGCGTATCGCTACCGCGCCCATGCCGTTCTTCGCCAAGCCCATCGCACGACAGATTGCCAACAAGCTGCAGTCGACCTTTGTCGACCCGCAGCTGGCGTTGCATTTGAATTACGTCAACAACGAGCTGGCGCAAACCGGCTGGTTTGTCGGCAGTGAGTTCAGCGCGGCGGACATACAGATGAGCTTTCCGATGGAAGCCGCCATCGCGCGCAGCGGACTGAAGAGCAAGCTTCCGCACATTGCCGCCTTTGTGAAACGCGTGCAGCAACGTCCGGCGTATCGACGCGCGCTGGAACGCGGCGGTCCTTACACGCTGGCTTGAGTGCGTGGTTCAAAGAGTGCGCTCTTGCATGGGCCAGCCGGGGGTCTGCGTTTGGGCGGGTTGGTGATGACCCTGCCCAAGCACACGGCTGAGCCTGCAAGAGCGCATTCCTTGCGCCACGTCGCCGGATTTCGATGCGACGAAATCAGGAAGGTTTGCAACCGGTGCCGCAGGTACATGGTTGCTGCCCGCTCACCCGACCTGCGGCCGCCCGGCTGCAAGCCTTCCTGATCTCATCGACACGCCTGGGCGCCAATCAACCGCTGGCCGTATCGAGAACGCCGATGGGACGAATCCGCTTACAGCGTGAGTTCCTGCTACCGCATCCGCCGGTTGTGTCGCGTTCGCGCGGGGGCGAACAGGCGGCGCTGGCTCAGGCATATCAGCAGATAGAGCGACGATAGGGCGAGGCCACGCCATACGGCCGCGTCGCCGCCCGGTCGCAAGATCAGTTCAACGATGGAAAGCGCGAACAGCAGCGCCGACAACACCATGCCGGCAGTTCGCCATCCGATAGCGCGGGAGCGGTTTGTGTGAATCGCCATGTCGCTATTGTCGTCAGGCGATTCGTAAAGAATCGATATCGCGCAGCCGCCGGCTGCATATAAATCGCGTAAAGATTGCGACACCGCCATTCGTCGGATCGTGCGATGCAACGCTGAGTCAGGTCGCAAGCAAGGCCCTGTCTCTTGTGGGATGGACGTCCATCTTTCGAGGCGACAGGCATGGGTTAGACAGCCGAGCTTCATGCTCGCGAAAGTCTTTTGTCAGTTACAGGCGCCTGCGGTTAAAACGCCGTGTGAAGCGACAAGTCGACGCAAGCAAGCGAAAGGTATTCGCAGCTCTCGCGGAGTAACACGAACACACCTATCCCCGTTCCTGCAGTCGAAGGCGTGTCGTGAAACTCCCCATCCTGATGTATCACAATATTGCGATGGTGCCTGAGGGCATCAACGTCTACCGCAGTCTGTATGTGTCGCCCGCTGCGTTCTCTCGACAGTTGGCCATGCTGCGAATGCTTGGTTATCGCGGCTTGTCGATGTCCGACGCCATGCCTTACCTGCGCGGCGATCGCGTCGGCAAGGTGGCCGTGCTGACCCTCGACGACGGCTACGTCGACAATCTTGACTCCGCGCTGGGCACGCTGCGTCGCTACGGTTTCACCGCGACGTGCTACGCGGTGAGCGGCTACATCGGCCAGTACAACGCCTGGGACGGCGAGAAGCTCGGGATCCGCAAGCCGCTGATGTCCGTCGAGCAGCTGCGCGCATGGCGTGCCGGTGGCATGGAGGTGGGCGCGCACTCGCGCACGCATGTGCGGCTCAGCCAGTGCACGGACCAGCAGCAGCACGACGAAATCCATGGCAGCAAGGCCGAGCTGGAAGATCGCCTCGGCTTCGGCGTGACGCAGTTCTGCTACCCGTACGGCGACTACGACGAGCGTGCGGTGCATGCCGCCCGCAACGCCGGCTACGACGCTGCGACCACGACCGATCGCGGCCGCGTGAGCACCGGCGATGCGACCGATCTGTGGCGACTTCCGCGCATCCAGGTGGCACGCCATCACCTACTGCCCCAGGTGGCAGCGAAGGTCCTCACCCGTTATGAGGACAGGCGCGCATGAAGCTGCTCTTTGTTGGCACCAATCCCGAAAACACGGGAGCCGCCACTCATTTTGTGGCATTGGCGCGTGCGCTGTCGCAGGCTGGACATCAGGTGGAAAGCATTGTGTCCCGGCAGGGCATGATCGGCGCAGGCATGCAGTCGGCGCGTATTCCCGTATTTCCCAGCTCGTTCCGCAATGCATTCGACCAGCGCGGCTATGCCGCCGTGCTTCGTCGCATTGTACCGTTCGCGCCGGACTGGCTGGTCGGCAACTTCGGCAAGGAATACTGGCCGTTGATTGCCTGCGGACGGCTGACCGGTACGCCGGTGGCCTTGTTCCGCCATCGCAATCCGCGCATGAGCAAGGTGTCCGAGTATGGCGTGCCGCGGCTGGCGCAGCGCTTCATCGCAGTGTCTGACTACGCCAGAGATGCCTATCTCGCGCGCGGCGTGCCGCCGGAACTCGTGCATATTTCGTATAACCCGGTCGACACCAGCCTCTATCGACCCGATCCGCAACGTCAGGCGCAGGTGCGTCGCGAATTTGGCATACCGGAGGACGCCATCGTGATGGGCTACGCCGGGCGCATGCATGGCGGCAAGGGTGTCGCACAGCTCATGCAGGCAGCCAACGCCGCCATGGCCATGGAGCCGCGACTGCATGTGCTGTGGGTGGGTAATGGTCCGGAAGAATACGTGCTGCATGGCATGGCCGAGCAGGGCGGCGCAGCGACGCGGCATCACTTCACCGGTTGGGTGGACAGCACGGTGCGTTATTGCCAGGCATTCTCCTTCTTGGCCTTTCCTTCGGTGGAGCCCGAGACATTCGGCCGCGTGGCCATCGAGGCGGAATCTTGCGGTGTGCCGGTGATTGGCAGCCGCATCGGCGGCATTCCGGAAACCATGGAGGATGGTGTTACCGGGTACCTGATCGAGCCAGGCGACATCGCCTCGTGGCGGGATGCGATCCTGACCATGTGCGATCCCGAGTTGGCCCGCCGCATGGGCGTTGCGGCACGGGTCCATGTGATGGAGTGTTTCAGCAATGTGGCAGTCGCACGAGATTTCGAATGGCTGCTGCGCTTTGGCGGCGCACCGGCGCGGCACCTGCATCACATCGCCACCTGAGCAGCCTCAAGAACTTACGTCCATGAGGTCATGGCAAATGCTCATATAGGCGTCCGCCTGGACTGTCATCTAGTTGTCATAAACCGTCTACACTCTGGCTTTATAGCGCCGGCAGGGTGGGCCGTGCGCGCCGGTTGGTCCTGAACGCTCATGTGGGGAGAATCATATGCGCAGCAAGCTGGCAGTTGCCCTGGCCCTCGCCGTATGCGCCACCGGCGCCCATGCCGATGGCGATAGCTTCAACGACATCTTTACCAACGGCCACGTCGATGGTGAGTTGCGTCTCTACGACTTCGACCGCCTCTACGAGACACCCACCACGCCAGACGCGCATGCGCTTTCACTGGCTGCGCTGATCAACGCACAGACGGGTGCGTTCTGGGGTGGATTCAGTGTCGGCGGTTCGTTCGTGACGGCGAATATGCTGGGCACCAAGGACGACAATCCCGCCAAGGTCGACACCTCGCTGATGGGCCCTAACAGTTCGCTGGGTGCCTGGAGTCAGGCTTACCTGCAATTCAAGCGCGACTGGTTTCTGTTCCGTGGCGGCTATCAGTATCTCAATACACCGTGGATGGGCGGTAACGATTCGCGCGTGATTCCTTCGTCGTACAACGCCGCGCTGGCGCAATTCACGCCGGTGAAAGACTGGAACATCTTTGCGATCCGCACCTTCAGCTGGAAGAGCCGCACCTCCAACGGTATGTACGACGACAACTTGTACTACCCGTCGAAGTACAGCGGCGATTCCATGTACGGCAACAACGGCGCGTTGCCGCTCACCGCGCCGGAGGCCAATGGCACCTGGGCCGCGGGCACCAACTACACCAGCGGCGGCTTCAAGGGTGAGGCCTGGTATTACGATTTCCTCCGCTTCGCGCGGATGGGCTACGTCAACGGCAGCTATACATTCACCACCGGCACGCCGTTCAATCCCTTTATCGCCGTGCAGGCGCTCGAAGAGAACAGCAGCAGCGACAACATCCTCGTGCAGACCCATACCAAGCTGGTGGGCGTGGCGGGCGACCGGGTGAAGGCCGAGGCGTGGGGCGCGGACATCGGTACGTCGATCTATGACGGCCGCATTGATTTTTCGTACAACAAGCTCGAAGGCGAATCCGGCGCGGTCGGCAATGGCGCGCTCATTTCGCCGTACACGGTGAATTACGCGACCGATCCGCTGTTCACCACGTCGATGATCCGTGGACTCGTCGAAATCGGTCCAGGGCACGCATGGAAGGGCCGCGCGCAATACAACTTCTTCGACAAGAAACTGCAGCTGGTGGCGGCCTACGCCAAGTACACCTCGCTTGAACGCGGCAATAGCCATGACGTGTACTTCGACATCATCTACAACATGGATAGCGTGCTCAAAGGTCTGCAGTTGCGCGATCGCTGGGAGCGCTCGGTGGGCGGCATCGCCAACCTCAATCCGGGCAATGAGTCGTTCACGTACAACCGCGTGATGATCTCGTACAAGTTCTGATCGACCTGCGATGGCGGCGAATGGCCGCCATCGCCATCCCACGGTCTGCATCGGCCGCGTGTTCACAAAGTCGCGACAAGAAAACGCTTGACTGTCGATTAACCAAGTGGTTAATTGACGATCATGGCCACTACCCCAGACAGCTTGTCGCTCACCTTCAGCGCGTTGGCCGATCCGACGCGACGCGCGATCCTGACACGCCTGGCCAGGAGCGACGCCACCGTCGGTGAACTGGGCGAACCCTTCGACATGTCCGCACCAGCTATTTCCAAGCACCTGCGTGTGCTGGAGGGCGCCGGCCTGATCGCAAGGGAAGTGGACGCCCGCTGGCGTATCTGCCGTCTCCGGGCGGAGCCCATGCATGACGCGCACGATTGGCTGGAGGCTTATCGCCGTCATTGGGAAGACAGCCTGGATCGACTGGTCGAGTTTGTCGAACAGACCCATCGCGCCGATGCGAAGAAGCGTGGCAAAGGCGCCCCACGAGTACCGAGGAAAAAGCCATGAGCACGCAAGCTGCAACGTTCGAGCTGGAAATGACCCGCTTCATCCGCGCGCCGCGGGAGAGAGTGTTCGACGCGTTCACCGATGAATCTGCGCTTGCCGCATGGCACTGCCCGCGCGGCCTGCATGTGGGCGAGGTGGCGACTGATGTGCGGGTGGGCGGACGCTACCGCGTCACCATGGTGAAGAAGGACGGCACCGTGCACGGCTCCAGCGGCACCTACCAAGTGATCGAGCGCCCCTCGTTCCTCGCCTATACCTGGGCCTGGGATGGCGAAGGCGACATCGCTGCGCGCGCCACGCTGATCGAGGTGACGCTGACCGAGAAGGATGGCGGCACCCAGCTGCATATGCGCCACACCGGCTTCCCCGATGCCGCCGTGCGCGACGACCACAACCAGGGTTGGACGTCCGTCTTCAACCGACTGGCGGATTACCTCGATCCGGATGGCTCGGCCGGCTCTGTGGTGTTGGTGGGCAGTCCAATCAGCCCTTACGTGCGTGCCGTGCGCATGGCGCTGGCGGAGAAGGGCGTGGCGTACTCGCTCGTGTCGGTGGCGCCGCATTCGGCCGAGGCCGATGCGATCCATCCGTTCGGCCGCATCCCGGCCATGTACGACGGCCCGCTGCAGTTTTACGAAACGCGCGCCATCCTGCGCTACATCGACGAAGCCTTCGATGGACCGGATCTGCTGCCCACCAGCGGCGTCACCTCGCGCGCCAGGGCCGAGCAGTGGTACAGCGTGTTGGATGACTATGGCTACGACGCCATCGTCACACGCTTCATCCTGCAGTACATGTTCCCATCGGGTCCCCAACCTGATCGCGCCATCATCGACGCCGCGTTGCCCGATATCGACCGCCTGTTGGCCACTTTGGATGCAGGCTACGGACAGCGCGATTTCCTGGTCGGCAACGGGCCGTGCATCGCCGACTATCTCGCCGCACCGCTGCTGTACTCGCTGGCGCAGACGCCGGAAGGTCCGGGCTTGTTGGCGAAATATCGGAACGTGCAGCGGGCCATGCAGGTGATACAGGCGCGGCCAAGTTTCGTTGCGGCGGAGGCTGCCGTCGATGCCGATCGTGCCGCCTCCAACGTCACGCCCCTGCGCCAGGCGAGCGCTGCATAACGATGGATAGTTGTGGGGTGGAAGCTACGCGCGCTGGCGGAATACATGTCATGCAGGCTCAGTTCCCACGTTCAGGTTCGGCGCCCCGATCCGCACTCCAGCGAAGATAGCGTGGTCCGGATAGGGCGATAAAACCGATCAGGCCCGCGATGCCGGCAATAAACAGAGCGACCTGCTTCAGAAGAAACGGCCAGCGTTCTGTAACACCGTTGACGGTGTAGTCGAACCCCGTGCTGCGCTTGATCATGGAGGCGCCTTGGTACAAGGCGCCTCCGTTGAACTCATCGTCAAAGGGAACGAAGTCGATGGCACTTTCTTCGTCCGGCGTGCGCACCGAATAGTGCTGTACGCAGTGATTGCGCGCAGGGCACTCAGTATGAGAGGACAGCACCACGAATTCGCCCACGAGGAAGTACATTCGTGCGCTGCGATAGCCTGCGACCAAGATCAATCCGACGCCGGCGGCCAGCAGGCAGATCAGTAGAAACTCCGGTGTGCCTGTCCACTTCTGCATTTTCACCGCACTGTCCCTGTTCGATGACGATCAGCATTCTGCGCGAATCGCCTCGCTCGCCGCCACCGCCAGCCCCGACACCACGCCCAGCGACGGATCGCCGTGCACCAGGGGAACCTCGGGAAAGCACGCCTGCACGCGTGCCTTCACCTGGGGCGAGCGCGAGGTGCCGCCGGTAAGAAAGACGCTGGCGGGCAGGGCGGCCAGGTCGTCGCGCACGATGGTGAGTGTGCGCTCCAGCTGGATGAGGAAGGGCTCGATGGCTGTATCCAGATCGCTGCGCGTGGCATCCACAGCGAGGCCGTGTTCGATGAAATCCAGCGGTGCACGATAGGTGATGTCGCCGCTCAGCATGATCTTGGTGCGTTCGGCCGTCTGATTGAGTCGCGTGGTGGCGCCCAGTTCCTGCAGGGCGCGCAGGCGCGGACCATAAGGCGCAGCGACCAGGCGGTAGTTCTGTTTGCGGAATTCGCGCTGCTTGGGCAGGTTGTGAACGCTGGCCGCTTCCACGAACTGGTGCTGCGGTATGCGCACGATGTCCTTGCCCATCAGCGGCATGAAACTGTGCAGGCTCACGCCCACGTCCAGGTCGGTGCCGCCCTTGGGTAGACCCCAGTTTCGCGCGATGAACGGCGAGGCGTCGCCGCCCAGCTCTGCATGTGTCACGTCGGTGGTGCCGCCGCCGATGTCCACGATCAATGCGTGCTGCCGGTCGCTGAGGCTCTTGTGGTAATGCATCGCTGCTGCGGCCGGCTCCTCCAGAAAGCTCACCTCGTCGAAACCCGCTGCAGCCGCCGCTTCGCGCAGAATCTCCATGGCTTGTTCGGAACCGGCTGCGCCCATCGAGCTGCGAAACTCCACCGGGCGTCCAATCACCGCGCCGCGCACGGCCTCGCCGAACTGGCGACTGGCGGTAAGACGAATGTGTTCGAGGATATGCGTAGCAATGTGCACGATCACCTTGCGCACCTGCGGGTCCAATCGATAGCCGAACATCGACTTGGGCGATTCGATGAGGTTGCCGCCGCCGCTTTCAAGATAGCCTTCCACGGCATCTTCGCCGAACAGCGCATGTTGGAAGCTGGCAACCGAGGCGGTGGCGGCGCGTGCCTGTTCTTCCATCCATTGGCGGCGCACCACGCGCAAGGCGTCGCGGCGCAGATCGGCATCCGATCTGACGACCTCGTTGCCTGCCGCCGCCAACCGGCGCAGATCGAGGCGGGCCGAGCGCATATGCGCGTCCATCTGGGCTTCCAGCTCAGGCGTGAGCTCGAAGTCGTTCGGGTCAGGCACCAGCTCGGGGAAATACACGGCCGTGCGGAACTGCTCGGCGGCGCCGAAGCGCACGAGCGTGAGTTCGCCGCCGATGATGGCCGCGGCTGCCGAATAGCTGGTGCCGAAGTCGATGCCGATGTGCATAAAGAAGCCGCGCGCTTAAGGGCAATCAACCATTATCTCAGGTCTGGCGAATACGTGCCGGTGTAGCGCGTCTCATGCTGCCTGCGAACGAGGCTGGCCCGATGGTGTAGAGACGCAGAAACGCCCGCGTCACGGCGTCGTCGTTATCTTTCGCTAACCTTAGTCTGAGGGCTGGCTTTCAGCGCCTGTGAACGGTCCGTGGATATCCCGGCAGATTCCAGGCAGTCAAAGCGGCCCGTTGTTGCGTCCTTGGGTCTATCAAAGGAGACGGCTCAGATGTCTCATTCCGATGATGCAAAACTGCGCGCCAGCCTGCGGGACTGGTTGATCGCCTCGGCTGTCCTGGTAGTTCCGCTGGTGTGGGTGGGAACCCAGGCGCTGGATGAGCCGCTGTATATGGCCAACGCATCGAGGCCATACCATGCTGTCGCGGTGGCGCAGGCTCCGGTTCGCCACCACGCGGTGAAGGAAGGCGTCCATGCCCCGCTGCTGAGCGACACCCGTGTTCTGTTTGCGCTGAAGGCTATCGACGCAGGCGCTGGCTACGAAGCGCCGTGGTTGAATGGGGCGCGTGCCAAGGCTGGCCATGACAAGGGCCATCGCGCCAATGCGATCGCCTTGGAAAACGCCAACACCCAGGCCTATCAATTAGCCGTCGCCGAGCCGCGTTGACCCTTTGACATCGGCAGCTTCAGCGCGCGAGTCAGGACGGTTGGCCTGAAGGCAATCGCGCGCCGCAGACTTTGCGGCGCGTGACATGGGCGGTACCCCGGCAGCGCCGCGGCGATCGCACATACCCAACCCCCGGGTTATAAGCATGTGCGATGTCGCGGCCGGGCGTCAGCCGCATTCCGGCGAGCTGATCGTAGAACGCGCTCATTGGCTTGACCGTCGAGGTCATCGGGTCGTCGGCCTGAGCGGGCATCTGCTGAAGCGGGGTGCACATTGCGCCCATCACGGCCGCTGCGCCATTCCCCATGTGGCACAGGACGGGTGTCGTAGGGATGGGACTACTGGCGGCTCATGATGGCTGAGTGGCTTCAATCGACAGAAGGCGAAACGGCGATACCCAAGTCCAGTCACCGCCCCAGAGCAAATCGCCCAGGGGCAGGGTGGCCACGTGGTCGGCTGAGGTCCCCGCTTGAGAACGCCGGCGCCAAACACCACATTGGATGTCAGCTGCGTTGGGGAGTTTTCGGGCGCTTGTCGCCTGGGTCGGTCATCGCGACATGGCGCCGTTGAACGGCGCACGCAAGTGCGATGCGGCTTCTCTGGTTGCCTGCATGCCGGCCCACCACGCACCACTGTCACCTATGGGAAGGACCAACACATGAGCACGAAAACCGAAACGGCGATCCTGGCTGGCGGCTGCTTCTGGGGTATGCAGGATTTGCTGCGGCGTTACCCGGGCGTGTTGTCCACGCGCGTGGGCTATTCCGGCGGCGATGTGCCCAACGCTACTTACCGCAATCACGGCACGCACGCCGAAGCCCTGGAGATCGTGTTTGATCCCAGCGTGATCAGCTATCGCCAGATCCTGGAGTTCTTCTTCCAGATCCACGACCCGAGCACCAGGAACCGCCAGGGCAACGACGTGGGCATGAGCTACCGCTCGGCCATCTTCTATCTCAGCGACGAGCAGAAGAAGGTCGCAGAAGACACCATCGCCGATGTCGACGCCTCGGGCCTGTGGCCGGGCAAGGTGGTCACCGAGGTCACGCCTGCCGGCCCGTTCTGGGAAGCCGAGCCGGAACACCAGGATTATCTGGAGCGCATTCCGAACGGCTACACCTGCCACTTTCCGCGAGCGGAGTGGAAGCTGCCCAGGCGCGCGCAGTAATTCGCGAGTAACCAGAGGGGCGGTCCATGCGGCCGCCCCTTTTTTTTGGGCCCATGCGCGGCCTGCCGCTAGGCGTGCCTGGGCCAAAGAATGGCCTGGGCAACCACCACATGTTCGCCGTTGAAGGTGGCCGCGGGCGATCCGTAGAGTTCGTAGCCCAGCGCCAGTGCTTCGGAAACGCGCTGGCAGAAGGCAGCGTCATCCTTGCCGGTGAGCAGGCGGTAGCGCGGCAGGCCATCGGGTGGCGTCTTGGACATGCGGAGGGTCCTCCAGGTTGTGAATTTGCGGCTGTCCGTCAGTGTACGCAGGGCAAGGCTCAACCTGACTGTGCACTAGGTAAAACCACGTAGGGGTCCCCCGTAGTTCTCCGCATGTACTTCCTGCGAGCCGCAAAGGACAGTACCAGTCATGTGACCGGAGACGGAGAGCGCCTTGCGATATCGACATCTCTCGTTGGCGCTTGCGCTGGTTTGCTTCGTCGCACAGGCGCAATCGGCAGCGGACGAGGCAGCGGCCAACGACTCCGCCGATCTGGCCAAGAAATTGTCGAACCCGGTGGCATCGCTGATCAGTGCGCCCTTCCAGTTCAACTACGACAGCAAGATCGGTCCCGATGAACGCGGACACCGATTGACCATGAACATCCAGCCGGTGGTGCCGATCTCCATCAGCGACGACTGGAACATGATCTCCCGCACGATTCTTCCCGTGACCAGCCAAGCCGACATCTCGCCCGGCGCCGGAAGCCAGTCGGGCATCGGCGACATCACGCAGAGCCTGTTTTTTTCGCCCAAGGCGCCGGGCGCCGGCGGCATCATCTGGGGCGCCGGCCCTGCCTTCCTGTTGCCCACGGCCACAGATGATCTCTTGGGCGCGAAGAAGTGGGGATTGGGCCCCACGCTGGTATTGCTCAAGCAATCGAAGGGTTTCACGTACGGTTTTTTGACCAACCAGATATGGTCGATTGCCAGTGTGAAAAACAATCGCGACCGCGCTCCGCTGAGCAGCCTGTTCTTCCAGCCGTTCCTGTCCTACACCACGCCCACCGCCTGGACTTATGGCGTGAATGCCGAATCCACCTATGACTGGCACGCGCATCGGGCGGCGGTGCCGCTGAATTTCACCGTGGCCAAACTGACCAAGGTGGGCAAGTTGCCGGTGAGTTTTACCGGCGGCGTGCGCTACTGGGCGGCCAGCAGCGCCACCAGTCCGCACGGTTGGGGTTATCGCGCGGTGGTGACGTTGCTGTTTCCCAAGTAAGACGGCTGACTGGCTGGACAGCGCGGTCCTCATCGGATGAAAGCGATTTAGCCGTCAGCGCTGTGCTGTGGCTGAGTACCCGATCACTCAGCGTTGTTCTTCGCCGAACACGATGCGGTGGCCATCGGGCGTCACGATGGCAAACTCGCGCATGCCCCACGGCTTGTCGTCGAGCGCATGCCAGATCGGTACGTTCTTCGACAACAGCTCTTGATAGAGAGCCGCGGCATCGCGCACATGGAGATAGGCGAACCAGGAGTGATCCTGGCATCGGGAGATCGGCTCTGCATCCGGGCAATCGCCGATGCGCAGGCGACAGGCACCGCGTTGCAGGAAAGACCAGCCATCGACGCGGAGGCTCTCTTCAAAACCAAGCTTGTCCATGTAGAAACGCCGCGATGCCTCCAGGTCGGTCACGGCCAATACGAACGTTGACGCGATGATGTCGGGCATGGCGCGCTCCTTGGCGATGGCTTAGAGATGGTCGGCGTCGATCACGGCCTTGGCGAATGCCTCGGGCGCTTCCTGCGGCAGATTGTGGCCAATCCCGCCCGTCACCAAGCGGTGCTCGTATTTGCCGGTGAACTTTTTGGCATAGGCGGCCGGTTCCGGGTGCGGCGCGCCGTTGGCATCGCCTTCCAACGTGATCGTCGGCACGCCGATCGTGGGCAGCGCGGCGAGTTTCTTTTCGATCGCCTCGTATTGTGGCTCTCCTTCGGCCAGGCCCAGGCGCCAGCGGTAGTTGTGGATGGCCACGGCCACCTGGTCGGGATTGTCGAAGGCGGTGGCCGAGCGCGCGAAGGTGGCGTCATCGAACGCCCATTGCGGCGAGGCCAGTTCCCAGATCAGTCGGGCGAAATCGTGCGTGTACTTGGCGTAGCCTGCTTCGCCGCGCTCGGTGGCGAAGTAGTACTGATACCACCACTGCAGCTCGGCCTTGGGCGGCAGCGGCGCGCGGTTGAGTTCCTGGCTGCCGATCAGATAGCCGCTGACGGACACCAGCGCCTTGCAGCGCGCCGGCCACAGCGCGGCCAGGATGTCCGCCGTGCGGGCACCCCAGTCAAAACCGGCGACGACGGCCTGGTCGATCTTGAGCGCATCCAGCAGTGCGATGGCGTCGGCAGCGAGTGCGGCCTGCTGGCCATTGCGCTTGGTATCCGCCGAAAGAAAATGCGTGTCACCGTAGCCGCGCAGGTAGGGAATGATCACGCGATAACCGGCAGCGGCAAGGATGGGCGCCACGTCGACAAAGCTGTAGATGTCATACGGCCAGCCATGCAGAAGCAGCACGGGCTTGCCGTTCGCCGGGCCGTCTTCCGCATAGGCCACGTCCAGTACACCCGCCTTCACATGCTTGAGCGGCTTGAACGACGTACCGCCGCCCGTGATGCTGTGCTTGACTGCGGCGGCTGCTGGTTTGGCCGTCTGTGCGCTGGCGAGCGACGCGAGACCGAATGGGGCGATCGCGAGCCCCATGGCCGTCGCTCCGAGGAAGGTCCGGCGCTGCTGGTTGATCTGGTCCGACATGAAGCATCTCCCTGCGGGTTGGTGTG
Source organism: Dyella sp. 01L423 (assembly GCF_056399945.1). Lineage (NCBI taxonomy): Bacteria > Pseudomonadati > Pseudomonadota > Gammaproteobacteria > Lysobacterales > Rhodanobacteraceae > Dyella > Dyella sp. 01L423. The sequence continues at coordinate 766,927 of NZ_JBFTSI010000001.1, forward strand.
CCCGCATAGAAGATCATGCCCCTGTGTCTGCTCTGTGTGGGGGTGCCGGGGATTTGAAAGTTCGTGTACCAGACAGGCCCGTCGATACATTGGGATACAAAACGACCCTGGCCCCTTTTGTTGCCGGCCGAGTGCCTCCATGGTGGCGCTGGGAGAGGGGCGTTCGTTCAACGCTTAGCTGGCAACAGGGAGGGGATATGGCCTGGCTGGACCCGCAGTGGTTTACACCCGCAGCACTGGCCGCCGAATGGCGGCGCAAAGACGTGCGTGGGTGCTTGATCGGCGTAGTGACGACCATCGTGGTCCTGGCCCTGTTCTGCCACCCGGAATCCGCACCCACGGCGATCTATATCGACTCGGTTGGCATCGACGTATTTCTCGCGATACTGGAAACGCAGTTGATCGTCGCACTGGTGATCTCTCGCGATCAGTTGCTGGAATTCTTTCGAACGGCCTACGTATCCGATGAACCACTGGGTACCCTGCTGCGGAAGGCAACGTCGTTCGCCCGATACTTGCGTGAAGCGCTTCGTGGCTCGTTTCGAGAGTAGACCGGCTTTATCATTCCGCAACAGTTCCGAGGCAACATGGAGAGCAGGGTGATCAAGGCGATTTTCTTCGACTACGACGGCGTGCTAACCACGGATAAAAGTGGCACGCTCACCACCGACCGCTATCTGAGCGCAGCTACCGGCATCGCGCAGTCAACCATCGGTGCCGCTTTCCAACCCTATATCGGCGACTTGATCATGGGCCGGGTGACTCATGCGCAGATCTGGAGCGAGGCTTGCCAGGCCATCGGCAAGGAGCTGGACATCGGCTTGTTGCTGGCCGCGTTCGAAAGCACGCCCGTGAATGCAGGCATGTTCGAATTGGCGCGCCGGCTGAAGGACAACCATGCGGTCGGCATCATCACCGACAACCGGCAGGAGCGCATGGACCATCTCAGGCAGCACCAGCAGCTGGATGTCATGTTCGATCCCATCGTGGTCTCTTCGGAAGTGGGTAGCGCGAAGGACACGCGGGATATCTTCGTGCATGCGCTCTCCCGCGCAGCAGTAGCACCCCAAGAAAGCATCTTCATCGACAACAGCGAGGCCAACCTGCGTGCGGCCCGTGCGTTAGGCATGCATGGGGTGTTCCATGATGACGCGAAGAACGATGTGGAGGCCCTGAGCCGCGAGCTGGCAGCATTGGGAGCCTGCATTGGTAGTGGCTGAGTCGTGCTGCCTGAGTCCACGAACGAATTTTCCACACTGATGAAAGGACGTAACGCGATGCGATGGATGGCTTCGTGTGTCGTATTCATGGTTTGCCAGGCGGCCTGGGCTGCCGACGGTTTCCGGTTCACGGCGCCCTACGGGCCTTATGACGTGGGGTTCAAGGTCGTACAGCAGTACGACATGAGCCGAAGCTACCGCCCCGGTGTCGACGCCGTGACGGGCGAGGCAGACCGAACTCCCCAGGGCCGGCCCATCGAAACCTTGATCTGGTACCCGGCCGCATCGGCGGGACGCCCCCTTTTGTATGCCGACTACGTCCATCTGGGCGGCTTCGAAGATCGCTTCGACCTGGGCCACGGCGAAAGTCAGCGCATTGCCGAGGCTTCCATGCGCGCCTACCTCTCGCGCGGCTATCTCCCCGCAGACATCTCGCGCGTCATGGCAGAACCGGTGCATGCCACGGGCGACGCCCCAGTGGCCACGGGAAAGTTTCCGCTCGTCATTTATGCACCTAGTGATAGCTCATCGGCCTACGAGAACGACAGCTTGTGCGAGTACCTGGCGAGTCACGGCTACGTGGTCATTGCCAGCCCCTCGCACGGCGCGCACGTGCGCTACATGACAGACGGCCATGTCGCCGACAACGTGGAAAACTCGCGCGCCCAGGCGGCCGATATCGGATTTCTGATCGGCTATGCGGCCTCATTGCCTCAGGTCGATACGGCCAAGGTGGGCGTGGTGGCGTACAGCTGGGGCGGCATGTCCAGCACGTTTGCCGCCGCCAACGACAGCCGCATCCGCGCACTGGTCGACCTCGACGGGTCGGTTCGCTACTTCCCCAAGGTCCTCGCCGCAGCGCCGGACATCACGCCCGATCGCATCCAAGTTCCGCTGCTCTTCTTTGCCGATCAGGAAGACCCGCTTGCTCCCGGTAAAGACTCCAAGCCCGGCAGCTTTCTCGCGCGCATCCGCCACGCGGACGTGACCGAAGTCGGCCTGCTCAAGCTGACGCATGACGACTTGTGCAGCGATAGCTCGCGGTTTCCCGGCCGATTCGGGCCGGTCCACACCACGTTCGACGAACGTAACGAGAGTTACGCCTGGGTAGCCCGCTACACACAGCAATTTCTGGACGACGTGTTGAAGGGTGATGCAAGCGCCAAGGCCTTCATGAGCGCCGCATCGGACGCGGTCGGCGTCCCCGCGGGCACGCTCACGATTCGGCACCGGGCCTCCGTGGGGCCAAGCCCTTCCGTGGCTGCCCTTGCGCAGGCGCTGCAGAGGGACGGGTTTGACCGGTCCATCGAAACCTATGCGGCTTACACCAGGCAACATCCTGCTTTTAAGGTGAACGAAGATACCTTCGGCGCCTGGTTTTCCTCTTTATCGGATCTTGCGCGAAGCAAGGACGCCCTAGGCGTCTGCAAGCTCTGGGTGCATGTCTATCCCAAGAGCGTCGATGGGTGGATGTCCCTCGCAGAAGCGTATGAGTTGGCGGATCAGCCACAGGCCGCCGTGCAAAGCTTTCGGCAGGCGTTAAAGCTCGACCCTCATAACAAGATCATCGCAGCCGCGATGAAGTTTGAGGCAACCAACACCGCGCATTGACGCGCGTGTGTTGGTTAGGCCGTTCCCGGCGCGATTCAACGCATCTGATACGGATGGAAGATGTGATCCTTCGCGGACACCTTCACGTGACACGCATGGCCGCAATCGGAGACACCGGTGGGGTCGGCTGAGAACGTGCTGGTAGTTGCGTCGAAATCAAACAGCGCGTAGCCCCATCCAGCGCTCTTGGGGAATCGTTTGCTGTCTTTCTCGATGACGAAAGCCTGGGTGAAGACGTCTGGCACGTCCACGGCGAACGGGGCTTCGGTGCTCTTCTTGAACTTCCACTGCAGCTTGGCGATCTTGGAACCCTCGGGGAAGGGTTTGCCGTTGCCGGGGATGCCCGACTTGTACGCCTGGATCATGATCGGGTTGGCGACGATCACCTTGAGCACTTCGTCGGTACGCGCGGAGGAGACCACGGACCAGTCTTCATAGCCCTTGAAATCGGCGAAGGCGACGCCGCTGGGCGACACGAGCGAATACTTGTCTTTGATGCTGACGCCGGCTTTGGCCTTGTCCTGCGCATACAGGGCCGTTCCACCCAGCACGACCAGTAGAACGGCGGCGGTCGCAATGGCGAGCTTGCTAGTGCGCTTCATGGCTACTCCTCGCATGGTTGTCGTGGACACGCGTGGTCTGTGGACGTGAGTCCATCGGCTCGATCACAAATCATCGCGATACTTAAATCCATCAGACGAAGGTGTTGATGCCGGGCCATCAAGCTGCCGCCATGTTTCATCGTCGAAACGCCCCTGCGTCTGCTCGACGCCGACCCGCGGCGACCCGGGCCCGGACATCCTGGGCGCGCCAGCGGAAGCCAGCGTGAAGGCCTCTCGTAAGACACCGCGGGAAGGAGCGTTTTCTAAACTTCCTTGGGAGCGCGCCGATAAAACGTGAGCGCGGAGTGATGGGCTCCGTATCCCGGAGCGAACATGTTGGTACTGGTCGGTGCAGTGGTGGTGCTTGTGTGCGTGCTTGGCGGCTTTGTGCTGTCGCACGGCCAGATCCTTGCCTTGTGGCAGCCGTACGAGCTGTTGATCATCGGCGGCGGTGCGCTGGGTGCGTTTCTTTCGGCCAATCCGTCCAAGGTGGTCAAGGCCGCACTGCGTGATGTGGGCGGACTGCTGAAAGGGCCCAAGTACAACAAGCAGGATTATGTGGATCTGCTGTCGATGCTCTATGAGCTGTTCAGCCTGATCCGCAAGGAAGGCTTGCTCGGCGTGGAAGAGCATATCGAAGACCCGCAAGCGAGCTCGCTGTTTTCCGCTTATCCGCGCCTGCAGCGCGAGCATCACCTGATCGAGTTCACTACCGATTGCCTGCGCCTGATGGTGGGCGGCAGCATGAATCCGCATGAACTGGAACAGTTGCTGGAGGTGGAGCTGGAAACCCATCATCACGAAGCCGTGGCGCCTGCAATGGCGGTAACCAAACTCGCCGATGCGTTGCCGGGTTTTGGCATCGTGGCGGCGGTGCTCGGCATCGTCACCACCATGGGCCAGCTCGATGGCGACACCTCGCGCATCGGCATGCATATCGCAGGCGCGCTGGTCGGCACCTTCCTGGGCATCCTGCTTTGCTACGGCTTCATCGGCCCGTTGGGTGCGGCGATGGAAAACCGGGTGCAGGAAGACGGCCGGGCCTTCGAATGCGTGAAGATCGCGCTGCTGGCCAATCTGCGCGGTTACAACCCGAAGGTGGCGGTGGAGTTTGCGCGCAAGTCGCTGGCGACCAACACCCGCCCGCGCTTCCAGGACCTGGAAGAACACCTCAAGTCGCCGCGCGCCAAGGCGGCCACGTGAGCGAGCAGGGCGAAGCACCGCTGATCGTCATTCGCCGCAAGAAGCAGCAAGGGCATGGCCATCATGGCGGCGCCTGGAAGGTCGCCTATGCGGACTTTGTCACGGCGATGATGGCGTTTTTTCTGGTCATGTGGCTGATCGGCGCGGGCACGCGCGAGCAGCGCGCGGCCATCTCCGAATACTTCAAGAACCCCAGCATGATGCAGGGCACGGCCACCATGGCACCGCCGGGGCAGATGGGGCCGGGCGGCGCCAGCACCAGCATGATCAAGGCCGGTGGTGCACTGGATCTACCCCATGGGCCCGGCAAGGACCGCCAGGGCGCAGCGGCGGCCAGCACCGATCCCAAGGAGATCGAGAAGGAAGCGCGCAAGCAGGAGCGCGCGCGGCTGGAAGAATTGATGCAACAGCTGGAGGCGGCGATCGAGAAGAGCCAGGCGTTGGCGCCGTTCAAGGATCAGCTGCTGCTCGACATCACGCCCGAAGGTCTTCGCGTGCAAATTGTAGACAAGCTCAATCGCCCGATGTTCGACCTGGGCAGCGCGCAACTGCGGCCGTACACCACGACGATCCTGCAGGAGCTTGCCGGCTTCATCAATCGCGTGCCCAATCGCATCAGTCTCTCCGGTCATACCGATGACGCGCCGTACAGCAGCGATCATCAGTACAGCAACTGGGAGCTGTCCGCCGATCGCGCCAATTCGGCGCGGCGCGCCTTGCTCTCCGGCGGCCTAACGGAAGACAAGATTGCGCGCGTGGTGGGGCTGGCCGCTTCGGTGCCGTTCGATCGCGTGAACCCGGGCGACCCGATCAACCGGCGCATCAGCATCATCGTGATGAACCGGCAGGCCGAGGCCGCCTCGCTGTCGCAGGAGAGCGCTGGCGTCGAACACGATGCGCCTGCGTTGCTGCCCGCGGTGGCGTCCATCGTGCCGGCGAAAGCCGCGATCATTGCCGTATCGGGGACGGGCGCCGACGGTGGCAACGCAGGCGCTGCTGCACAGGTTCATGTCGACTCGCCGTGAGGCGCTCTCCGCCTAATCGCTGGCCAGCCGATCGATGACCAGATCGAGCAGGGCGCGCAGACGTGCCAGTCGGCGCAGATCGCGGTGGTAGCCGATCCAGGTGTCGCGCGTGGGCGGTTCTTCTTTCATCGACAGGCGTTCGATGCCTGGCGTGGCGTCGCCCAACGGTCGCGGCAAGACGGCAAGGCCGGCGCCGCTGGCGCACAGGCGCGCGTGCACGTCGCGCGCGTTGCTGCGGAAAGCGACGCTGGCGTTGGGGAACTGCGCGTGCAACCAGCTGACGTCGGGCATCTCGCCAAACGCTTGGTCCATGGTGATCAGCGACACGCCCTTGCCATCGCCGGCTTTGGGTTTGCGTGCGCCTTTGAGCTGATAGACGCCGTAGTGCATGCGCAGCAGTTTTCGCGAGACCACGTCGGGCTCGTCGAACGGCTTGATGCGAAAGGCGAGATCCGCTTCGCGGCGCGCCAGGCTGAGCAGGCGGGTATCGGTGAGCAGTTCCACCGTGACGCGCGGATGTTGCCGCACGTATTCGGCGAGTACGGGAGCCAGTACCTGTGCGCCGAACCAGTCGGACGAGGTGATGCGAAGCAGGCCATCGAGTTCCTGCTGCTGGCCGGCCAGTCCACGCTGGAAGCTGAGCACTTCCTGTTCCATGCGTTCGGCGTGCTGGCATACCAGCACGCCTTCTTCGGTGAGTACGAATCCATCGCTGGTGCGCTGGAACAAGGTCTGGCCAATCGCCGCTTCCAGGGCACGCAAGCGGCGGCCCATGGTGGGCTGGGTTTGTCCCAGCGTGCGCGCCGCCGCACCCAACGTGCCTTCGCGGGCGATGGCGAGGAAAATGCGCAGATCGCTCCACTCCATCGCGGTGCTCCAGGCTGGTGCTAGGTGTCATGCAAATTTGCATGAATATCATGCGTTTTATTTAGTTTTCATGCAATTTGGACTGGCGTAGCTTGGACCCATCCGAACTACGAGGCCTTGGCCATGAATGCAAACCCGTCCATGCAAGCCGCCGTGCTGGAGCAGCACGGCCCTATCTTCCGTCGCACGGCCATCGCGCGGCCCAACCCCGTCGAGGGGCAGGTGCTGGTACGCATCATGGCCAGCGCCGTCAACCCGCTGGATCTGAAGATCCGCACCGGTAACGCCGAGCACGCGCGGCATCCGTTGCCGGCAATCCTTGGGATCGATATGGCCGGCGTGGTGGAGAGTGTGGGGCCGGGCGTCAGCACGTTTCGCGCCGGCGACGAGGTGTACGGCATGACGGGCGGCGTGGGCGGCGTGCAAGGTTCGCTCGCCGAATACGCCGCGGTCGATGCGCGTCTGCTGGCGCCTAAGCCGGCGCACTTCAGCATGCGCGAAGCGGCCTCCCTGCCGTTGGCATTCATCACGGCGTGGGAGGGACTGGTCGACCGTGCGCAGGTAAAGGCGGGGCAGAGCGTGCTGGTGCAGGGCGCAGGCGGCGTGGGCCATGCCGTGATCCAGCTGGCGCGCGCCTTCGGCGCCACGGTGGCCGCCGTCGACTCGGCGTCGAAGGCTGCGCAGAGTCGGGCCTGGGGCGCGATTCCCATCGAGCGCGACACGCCGGTGGAACGCTACGTGGCCGAGCATGCGAATGGCCGAGGCTTCGATCTGGTTTACGACACCGTGGGCGGTGAAGGTCTGGACGCTTCGTTCCGGGCCGTCAGGCGCTTTGGCCATGTGGTGAGCGCACTTGGTTGGGGCACGCATGCGCTGGCGCCCTTGTCGTTTCGCGCCGGCACCTACTCGGGCGTGTTCACGCTGCTGCCGCTGCTTACCGGCGAAGGCCGCGAGCATCACGGCGAGATCCTGCGCGAGATCACTCGGTTGGCGGAGGCGGGAAAGATCGCGCCGTTCGTCGATGCGCGCCACTTCAACCTCGATACCGTCGCCGACGCCCATGCCTTGATCGAGCGACGCGAGGCGCGCGGCAAAGTGGTGATCGACATCGCCAGCTGAAACAAAAACGGCCGGCGAATGCCGGCCGTTCCAGGATGAGCGGGAGAGGATTACTCCTCGCCGTCTTCCTCGTCTTCCTCTTCCTCGCCTTCGTCCTCGAAGGTTTCGAGTTCTTCGACGCGCAGGAAATTCGGCGCCGCATCGGCGAAGCTCACCTGCTTGCCGTTGGCCAGCATCGGGCGTACGTCACGCTGCGTGCTGCCGTTGCGCACCGACTCCACCAGCGCAAAACACACCAGCGCCTCGGCGCTCTCGTCGCCGTCTTCGTCGAACACGGCAACCCAACCCGTGGCGGGCATGATCTGGAGGATGTTTTCTTGTGAGGACATGACACTTCCGGTTTGGGGAAACGAAGAAGCTTGCCGGGTGCCTGGCGGGACTGCAAGCAACGGTTTGATGACCGCGAGACGGGATGCGCCCGTACCAGTGAGCCCATCACAAAACAGCTCGTTCCCAGGCAGTGCAGCGGTCTCCATGGCGCCGTCATACCTGCGAGTTAGCGTACGGAGAGCGGCATCAGCGAGACCGTACGCGCCGACTCAGCCATCTGGCGAAGGCATTGGCAAGGGTGTCGCTGCCGCCGACGACGCGACCGTTTTCCTTGCGGGCAGCTGTCGACATGTTCTCGCGAACGGCCATGGGAAGCCATTTTGCGGGCCGAGTCTGATGACGACCTGGCGTCGTTGGGGGCAGATTCTACGCTGCACCCGGTGGTCGGCCTTTTCTGTTTGTCATATGTCTCTTGGCGTGCGCAGCGTCACAGAATTGCCCTACTATCACGCGATGACAAATCCTGCGACTCAGCCCCCTATGGAAGGACACCGTGGCAGCCTGGCCTGCGTCGGCTTGGGCATGACCCTGGGCTCGCATCTGACCCCCCTGGCTCGCAGTCATATCGTGCAGGCGGACGTGGTGTTTGCCGGTCTGTCCGACGGTATCGTGGAGATGTGGCTGCAGCGCATGCATCCGGATGTGCGCAGCCTCCAGTCCTACTACCAGGAAGGCAAGTCGCGCCTGACCACGTACCGGCAGTGGGTCGACCTGATGATGGCCGAAGTGCGCGCCGGCAAGCGCGTCTGCGGCGTGTTCTACGGGCATCCCGGCATCTTCGCGTGGTCGCCCCACAAGGCCATCGACGCGGCGCGGGCCGAAGGGTATGCAGCTCATATGGAGCCGGGCATTTCTGCCGAGGACTGCCTGTACGCCGATCTGGGTATCGACCCGGGCCGTTTCGGTTGCCAGCATTTCGAAGCCAGCCAGTTGCTGCTGTTCGAACGCCGCATCGATCCCACGAGCTACCTGGTGTTGTGGCAGGTGGGCCTGGTGGGGGATCGTTCGCTGGCGCGCTTCCAGACCGGTTCGGCCTATCGGCAGGTGCTGGTGGAGCTGCTCAGCGAGCACTATCCGCTGGACCACGAAGTGATTGTCTATCGCGCAGCGACCTTGCCGATCCAGCAACCGCGCATACGGCGTGTTGCCTTGCGGGAGCTGCCTCATATCGAATTGCCGGCCGAAGAAACCGTGGTGCTGCCGCCCGCGGAAAAGCTGAAGCCAAACCTAGCCATCCAGGCGCGCCTGGCGGCATTGGACGAATTGGAAAAGGCCGGTTTGCCGGCCTGACGGGATAGAGTAGTCGCACGCCACGCGGGAAGGGCGCGGGGTGCGATGACAGGGTGCTGGCGGGTGCTGCGTGCTATGGGACGCAGAATCCGGCAGGCAATTGAAAGACCATCATCGGAAGAAAACCGGGGGAAACGTATGACTGACACGATGGATTGGCTGGAGGCCATTGGCCAGGACGCGACGCTGCGTCATGCCTCGGCCGGCGAGTTGAATAGCACGCTTGAGGCGGCGGACGCGTCCGAAGCCCTCATGGCGGCAGTGGCATCCGGCGACAGCGCGTGGCTGACCCAGGAATTTGGGCACCGCGACATGTTCGTCAACCAGGCCTCGCAAACCTTTCCCGAGGGCGACGAGCCCGCGCGTGAGGATGAGGCCGAGGAAGAACAGCAGGGCATCCCGAAACCGCAAAGCGTCCCTTCGCCCAAAGGCTAGGCGACCCGGATGCTGCACCGGCGGCGCAGAAGTTGGCCATGGCTCGCTTTAGCGGGCCTGGCCTTTTGCGCATTGATCGAGGTAGCCCATGCCTCGACGGCGATTGCCGATCCGGGGGCATTCCTGGAGCAGACCGAACGGGTGCGCACTGCCGATCATCCGCGGTTTGTCCTCATGCTGGCGCAGATGCGCGACGAGGCTCCGCAACTGTCCGCGGGACAGCAGTGGTATCTGCGCTATCTGGAAGCCTGGCAGACGGCCTTCGAGGGTGACACAGCCAAGGCCAACATGATGTTGCGCGACGTGATGAATCACTCCGGTGACATCACGCTGAAAGCGAAGGCTTCTGCCTTGCTGATGCACAACCTGGGTCTGAACAACCACTACGAAGAGGCCTTCACGCTCGCCAATCAACTGGTCTCCGAGTTGCCCGACATCACCGACAAGCTGGCGCGTTTCACCGTGCTGGCCAATTTGTCGCAGCTCATGACGGCCGCCAAGCAGAGCGACCTGGGCTTCAAATATGCGAGCCTGATGGAGGAGACCATTCCTCAGGGCGAAAGCCTATGCAATCCGCTCGCCTTGGAGATTGGCGCGCTTTACGAGAGCAAGCAGCTCACCTCGTCCAGTCCGACCCTGCAGCAAGGGATCGACACCTGCCTGTCCGCCGGACAACCGGTATTTGCCAACACCTTGAGGCTGGTCAAGGGCGATCTTTATCTTAGCGAAGGGCTGCCGGCCAAGGCGCTCGATCTGGTCAATCGCATCTTGCCCAGCATCAACGCCAACCGCTATTACGCCCACGTACGGGCCGCACAGGTGCAGCTTGCACTCGCGTCCGAAAAATTGAACGACGACAACAGTGCTCGCAAGGCGGCGCTCACCGTGCTGAACATCAGTGGCCCGGACGAAATCAGCGACGCTCTGAAAGATGCCTACGGCGTGCTCTACCGGATCGAGCGAAAGCACGGCAATATCGCCTCCACGCTCTCGTACTACGAACGTTACGTGGCTCAGGACAAGGGCTATATCGACGGCATCAGCGCCAGGACCCTGGCCTACGCCGCCGTGCAGCAGCACACGCTGGCGCAAAAGCTGGAAACGGAACGGCTGAGCAAGCAGAACAGCATTCTCCGCTTGCAGCAGGCGCTGGACACCAAGGCGGTCGAGACCAGCCGTCTATACATTACCCTGCTGCTCGTGGTGCTGGTGTCCATCGTGTTCTGGCTCCTGCGCATCAAGCGCTCGCAGCTGCGCTTCAAGATGCTTTCCTATCACGACGGCCTTACCGGCATCTTCAATCACCAGCATTTCGTGAGTGAAGCCGAACGTGTGCTGCGCGTGTTGGAGAAGCGCCATGGTGCTGCCTGCCTGATCTCCATCGATCTGGATCATTTCAAGCAGATCAACGACACCCACGGCCACGCTACCGGCGACGTGGTACTCAAGCACACCGTCGCGCTATGCCAGCGCCAGCTTCGTCCGACCGATCTGTTCGGCCGCCTGGGCGGCGAAGAGTTCGGCATCCTGTTGCCGGACTGCACGCAAGAGCAGGGTATGGCGATCGCCGATCGCATCCGCACGGCGATCGAGGCGACGCCGGTGTCCAGCGATGGCGGGCTGGTCGCCTTTTCCGCCAGCATCGGCCTGGCAGCCACCGATAGCTGCGGTTACGAACTGCAGCGCCTGCGCAAAGAGGCCGATGCGGCGCTCTATCGCGCCAAGCGCACGGGACGCAATCGCGTGATGACCGATACGGAAAGCGACGGCCTGGTCAGGGTCTGAACTAGCCGCCTGCGTTGCTAGGTGGCGTCGGCACGCTGTCGAGAAACGTCGCCGATGGCACGAAGAACAACGAACCCGTTACCGCCTTGCTGAAGTCGAGCAGGCGATCGTAGTTGCCCGGCGGCCGTCCCACGAACATATTGGTCAGCATTTGTTCGATGCGAGCAGGAGAGCGGGCGTAGCCGATGAAGTAAGTGCCGAATTCGCCTTTGCCCACCTCGCCGAACGGCATGTTGTCCCGCACGATCTCCAGCGATTGGCCGTTCTCTTCGATGCTGGTCAGCACGTTGTGCGCATAAGTCGCCTTGGCGGAATCGTCCAGCTCGATATCCGAGAGCTTCTTGCGGCCGATGATGGTTTCCTGCCGCTCGACCGGCAGCGCGTTCCAGGCCGTCATGTCATGCAGGTACTTCTGCACGATCACATAGCTGCCGCCAGTGAACGCGGGATCTTCGTCGCCGATGATGGTGGCGTCGAGCGCACCCTGGTCCACCGGGTTTTCGGTGCCGTCGACGAAGCCGAGCAAATCGCGCTCGTCGAAATATTTGAAGCCGTGCACTTCGTCCACGACCGTCGCCCCTTCGCCGATGCGGCAGATGATCTGCGTCGCCAATTCAAAGCACAGATCCATATGGGTGGCGCGGATATGAAAAAGCACGTCGCCCGGCGTGGAGACCGCATGGTGTACGCCTTTGATCTCCTGGAAAGGATGCAGATCGGCCGGCCGCGGTTGGCCGAACAGCTTGTCCCAGGCGTCGGAGCCGAAACCCATCACACAGGACAGGCGGCGGTCCGGATTGCGAAAACCGATGGCGCGCAGCAGCGAGGCCATATCGCCGCACAGTGCTCGCACGGCCTCACCGCTGCGCCCGTCGGGCTGCAGCGTCACCACGAGAAAAATGGCGGCATGAGTGAGCCGCGCAGCAACGGGTTGCGTCACGATGGAAGTCACTCTTCGCTCCTTGTCGATGTGGTCTCGAGGCTATCGCCCGGTCGGGCGGTTGCGTTCAGAGGCAAAAGCCATCGCTTCTTTCGCGTTGGCGGGAAGACGTTCGGTGATCTCGGCATGCAGAAATTCGACGAACCGCCGCACCCTCGGCGGCTGAAACACATTCGGATGATAGATCGCATGGATGGGTGCAGCCGCAGACCACGCCGGCGCGTTGACCAACTGCAGCCGGCCTGCGCGCACGTCGGCGGTCACCGCCCATAGTTGCCGATAGGCGAAACCGTGGCCGAGCACCGCCCAGCGGCGGATGACTTCGCTGTCCGTGCACTCGTGGTAGCGGCGCACCCGAACGAGATGCTCGCCAAGGCGCCACTCATGGCGCGGACCGGCCTTGGTGGTGAGCACCAGGGTGGGCAGATCGGCCAGATCGTCCGGGTGGACAGGCATGCCATGGCGTTCGATGCAGGCCGGCGCGGCGCACACCACGCGCCAGCTGTCGGCCAGATGGCGGGCGACCATGTCGCTGTTTTCCAGCGCACCGACGCGGATGGCCACATCGATATCGTCCGGCACGAAGCGCGACAGCGAATCGGAGAGGGTCAGCACGATGCGCACGTCCGGGTGCCGATCCATGAAGCGATCAAGGATATCCACCAGCAGGTTGCGCCCCAGGTCGGAAGGCGCCGAGATGCGCAGCGTTCCGCTGACGCGGTCGGTGCCGCTGCGCACCGCGCGTTCGGCGTCCTGCATGGTCTCGATGGCCATGCGGCATGAGGCGATATAGATGCGCCCTTCATCAGTGAGGCGCAATTGCCGCGTCGTGCGTTCAAACAACCGTGCGCCCAGCATGGCCTCGACCCGTTGGACGCAGGCGGAGGCGGCGGCAGGAGAAAGCCCTGCACGGCGGCCGGCGGCGGACAGGCTATGGAGGTCTGCCGCGTCGACGAGCAGTTGCATGTCGCTAAGGCGGTTCATCGATCCAGTCCTGCTGCATGACAGGGCTGATGATCTTCAAACGCCCTTTGAAGGTCAATAAAGATACGGACCCATTATCAAAATCGGGCGGGCAGGGGACGATGCGGCTCACCCACACTCACCCCAGGTGTCGCCATGTTCCACGCCAAACTTCCGCTGCTGATCGCTTGCCTCGCCGTGACCATCGCCTCGCCGTTCGGGGCCAGCGCCCAGGAAACCATGCAACAGCCCGCCGGCGCGATGACCGTTCCCAAGCAACTGATCGGCGCCTGGACGCTGGTGCGTTGCGACAACGTCTATCCGGACGGCCACCGCGTGGAACTGTACGGGCCGCATCCGGAGGGCATGTGGCTGATCGATGCGCAAGGCGATTACATGATGCAGATCGTGCGGGCCAAGCGCATGCCGTTCGCGGCGAACGACAAATCCAAGGGCACGCCGGACGAGTACCGCGCCGCGTCGATGGATAGCAATGCCCATTACGGCCACGTGAGCGCTGATGCCAACGCGATGCACAGCGCAATCGTGCATGCCTCATTCCCGAACTGGGACGGCAGGAGCGGCGACTCGAAATACACCCTCAATGGTGACGAACTCACTTACACCGTGGCCAAGCCATCCAGCGGCGCTGCCGAAGGTGCGCATGGCGAGGTGGTGTGGCGGCGCGTGCATGACTGAGCACATCGTCCTGGCATTTGGATAGTGTTTGGGGTCTACGCTCGATCGGCCGCCTTGGGCACTGCTGCCTTGCCCTGGATCAGCATCCAGGCGCTGATCGCACTCAGCAAGGCGAGTCCTGCCGAGATCAGCATCACCCAGCGGAAGCCTGCGACAAACGACACGTCCACGGCATGCTTCAGTGCCGCCGTGGTCGCTGCCGGATAGCCGTTGGGTATCTCGATGCCGGCGAGCTTCTGGCGTTGCGACACGATGGCGGACACCAGTTCGGACGGCGCCTGCAGACCTGCCAGTTGATCATTCAGGGTCGCATTGAAAACCACGGTCAGCACGAAGCCGAACAGCGCTACCGCGAGCAGGGCCGCGGTACGCGACACCGCGTTGTTGATGCCCGACGCCGTGCCCGCGCGATCCTTGCCCACCGCGTTCATCACCGTCGTGGTCAAGGGCGCCACCGTGACGCTCATGCCCAATCCGAGCACGCAGACGGCCGGGAAGAAACTCGTCCAGTAGTCGCTCTGGACAGACGGCAACGCAAACATGGCGAAACCGATGGCGGCTACGCAAGGTCCGATCACCAACGGAAGCTTGGAGCCGAACCGGTCCACCAAGGTTCCTGCCCAGCGCGACAGCAGAAACATGATCGCGATAAACGGCAGCAGGGCCGCGCCCGCCACCGTGGCGCTATAGCCCTGCACCTGGATCAGGTTCAGCGGCAGAAAGAACAGGCTGCCGCCCAAGGAGGCATACAGCAGCAGCGTAAGCAGGTTGGCGCCCGCAAAATCACGCTCGCGAAAAAGCGCCATCGGCAGCATGGGCGACGCCGAAGCTGCCTCCACGCGCTTGAACAGCAGTAGTGCGACAACCCCCATCACCAGCGCCATCCAGATCGGCGTCGCCGTCCAGCCACGCATCGGTGCCTCGATAAAGGCGAACACCAGGCCCGCCAGGCCGATCGTCACCAGGCTGGCGCCACGCACGTCGATCGGACCCACCTCCAGGCCGCCCTTGCTCTCCGGCACCTTCGCTGCGCAGATCGCCAACAGCACGACGCCCACCGGCGCATTGACCAGGAAGGCCCATACCCAGGAATAGTGATCGACCAGAAAGCCGCCGATCACCGGCCCGATCGCCGCCGTGATACCGCTGAAAGCCGACCACGTGCCGATGGCGGCACCGCGTTCGGCTTGCGGAAAGCTCGCGCTGATCAAGGCCAGGCTCCCAGGCACCAGCAGGGCCGCACCGATGCCTTGCACAGCGCGAGCGGCGATCAGGGGGCCTACTGCGCCCGACAGCGAGCAGGCCACCGAGGCCAGCGTAAACAGAGCCGTGCCGAGCATGAAGATGCGCTTGCGCCCGAAGCGATCACCCAGGACGCCGCCGACCAGCAGCAAGGCGGCGAGAAACAGCGCGTAGGACTCCATCACCCATTGCGCATCGGCCGTGGTGGCGCCGAGGTCTCGCTGGATGGCCGGTAGCGCGACATTGACCACGGTGCCGTCGATGAAGGCGAGGCTGGAACCAAGGATTGCCGCCACCAGCGTCCAGTGTCGCGATGGCGCCGAACAAGGCAGCGCCGGCGCACCGCTGAGGATGATCGCGTCGTCGCAGGGAGGCTTTCCGATCTGGCTCATGGCAACCACCGGAATTTCGATCCGACGGAGCTTACTCTGCTGCCGGTGCATGCGCGTTGGCAGCACTTGAACTGCACGCCGCGCGAGTGCACGCTGCCTGCAGCTTGAAGAGGTTCGCGTCGCGTGCCTCTCTTCACTCGGGCATCACGGCGCGATCGAGAGCCGGTGCCGCGCATGCGCAATCCCCGGAGGACGGTGATGGATACGCAGAGCATTCGGACGGCCATCGATCGACACTGGTCGGCATCGGCAGCGGGCGACATCGATGCCGAGCACGACATTTATCACGACGATGCCGTGTGCGAGTACCCGCAGTCGGGCGAGGTGATCCGCGGTCGGCGCAACCTGCAGGCACTGCGTGGCCATCACCCCGGCAAGCCATCGGGATTCAAGGTCCGGCGCATCGTGGGCGAGGGCAATCTCTGGGTGAGCGAGTACGAGATCAACTACCAGGACAAGCGGGCCTTCACGGTGAGCATCATGGAGTTTCGCGACGGCAAAGTGGCGCACGAGGTTCAGTACTTCGCCGATCCTTTCGATGCGCCGGCGTGGCGTGCGCAATGGGTGGAACCGGAGTAGTGACGGCTCGCCATCGTTGCGTGTCGATTCCTGAGACGCTCGTTCGTCATCCTTGGGAAAGCGTGCCCGCGAGCGATTTCAGGCACGTTTCCATGGATGGCCTCAAGCGATTGCCATCGGACATGGCGGTGGCCTGAAGAGGCTCTCAGTCCCCACGCAGCAGGAGCAGGCACATGCAGTTCATTCCCTATCTCGATTTCGACGGCCAGGCGCGCGAGGCGTTCGATTTTTACGCCAAGGCGTTCAATGGCAAGATCACCATGCGGATGACCTACGGCGAGTCGCCGATGGCCGCGCAGATGCCGCCGGAAACGCACGGCCGCGTGATGCATTCGCAGCTGGAGACACGTCATAGCATTCTCATGGGTGCGGATGGCCCACCGCATACCACCCGCTCGACTGGCTGCGTCAACATCAGTGTCGACGATCCCGCCGAAGCCGAACGCGTATTCCAGGCCTTGTCCGAAGGCGGCGAGGTGGGCATGCCCATCGGCGAAACCTTCTGGGCTCACCGCTTCGGCATGCTCACCGATCGCTACGGCAAGGCCTGGATGGTCAATTGCCTGAAGACGCCGGGGGAGTGAACACCGCCACGGGCCGCCAATCCAGCGGCCCGTGATTGGACCATCAGCTGCCGTAATCCAACTTGGGATACCAGTTGCCGCCGCGCCCCTCGGGCACGCAGTCGAGGATGGTCCAGATCGGCATGAGGTCAGGCGCGCCGCGCGGATCCTGGCCGGGATCGGCGGTTTCACCGCCCATTTCGCCGGCCCAGAACAGGCGGATGTGTCCGTCGCGGCGGGTGAATACGCAGAACGCGGGGATATCGCTGCCGTCGTCGGCAATGGCGCCGTAGTCGCGGCTGAAATGGCCGTTGGCATCCGTATACAACGGCAGATCCCTCCAGCCGCGTTCCTGCTTGAACGCGAGCAGGCGTTCGATCGGCGAGCGGGCGATCACGGCCAGCGCCACGCGTTGCTGGATGTCGCGGGCTTCGCCGTTCCACGCGCCCAGCAGCGAGGTGCACATGGGGCAGGGGCGCTCGCGCTGCGGGCCGAACATGTAGCTGTAGGTCACCAGGGTCTGCTTGTCACCGAACAGGCCGGCGAAATCGACTGGGCCTCGCTCGCCAACGAACTGGTAGTCGCCCTGCACCTCGGGGCCGGGCGGCAGGGCGCGGCGTAGTTCGGCGACGCGTTCGATATGACGGCGCAGCTCGATTTCTTCGGCGAGCAAGGCATCGCGGGCGTGGCGGTAGGCTGCGCTTTCACGGGCGAACGTGACGCCGTTGCGCTTGACCAGTTCGGCAACGGGGACCAGGGTGGAGACGGCAGTCATGGGAGAAAACCTCGGCGCAGGCGGTGGGAGTAGGCGCGACGCATGCTCGGCCGGCGAGGGCGAAAGCAGCGTCTATCTCCATGACGAACCAACCCTGGCCAGATCGACAACGCCCGGTTGGCCGGAGACAAAAACAGCGGCCTGATGCAAGTGGCCACTTTCACCCTGTTGTCACGTGCGCCCAGTGCCGTAGGCTGGGGGCTCGTTCAACGCTGCTGCCAGGACGTCTGCGCCATGGATCATCGGATTGTGTCGTTGCCTGCTTTCACGGTCGTCGGACTGGAGCACATCGCCCGCAGCCCGAACGGGATCGGGCCCTTGTGGGAACGCTTCCTGCCGCGGGAGCACGAGCTGGGGCTGCGCACCCAGCCCGGCGTGTCCTACGGCGTCTGCGCGCCGCTGCCCGACGGCATGCTGCGCTACGTGGCTGGCCTGCCAGTGGCCGATGACGCGGCGGTGCCCGAAGGCATGGTGAAGATCCAGGTGCCGGCGCAGAAGTACGGGGTATTCACCCATCGCGGCGTGGCCACGCGCATTGGCGAGAGTTTCCAGACCATCCATACCCGCCTGCTGCCCAAGCTGGGCCTCAAAGCGTGTGCCGGCGTGGAATTCGAACGCTACGACGAGCGCTTCGTGGCGCCGGATGATCCGGCTTCGGAGACCGACCTGTACATCCCGGTGGAATAACGCTCAGGCGGCCAGCTGGCTCCGCGGGAGCGAGGCGAACGCGTCGTTGAGCGTGACGCTGATCGAGCGAGCCAGCTCGGCGTAGTCGTTGGCGCGCGGCGTACGGGCGCGCTTGGGCGCGTCTTCCAGCAGGTCGACCCAGCCCTGGGTGGTGGCATCCGCGGCGTTGGCAAACAGGCAGGCGCGCGGTGCATCGAGGAACACGCGCATTTCCACCCGCATGCACGCCGTCAGCGGGGCCGAGCCATCGGGTTCGATCAGGATCGACAGCGAGCGGTTGCCGCGGCGGCGCAGCATGCGCAGGCACTCTTCCAGTTCGATCACCAGATGATGGCCTTCGGGCAGGTGCAGCTTCCCGTAGAACACCGCGTCCATCTCCGCAACCGCCTTGCGCACTTCATTCTCAATGCGGCCCAGGAAACCCACGCGCAGCTCATGCCGCGTGTAGTGGATGGGCATGGTGGAGACCTGCACCTCGTTCTTGCGCACCAAGGTGGAATGGTTGATGCGCGTGAAGCTCAGGCCCGCCGCCTCATAGCTTTGCTTGGCGTTGGTGCCGCTGATGCCGGCGAAGGCCGCCCAAGCGGCTTTGAGATACGGAATGTTGGGCGCGGTCTGCAGCATAGGTGTCCCGCCAAGGGAAGAAGTTGATGCCACGCCGTTGCCGGGCGACACGGTGTTTATCGGCGCCGGGGCGCCAAACTTCAGTGGCCCAGTGGTTCGCGGCGATCCGGCCCGGTTGCCGGGGAGGGGCGCCAAGCCGGTTTTCCGAGGCCTGCCCATGACCCGTCTTGGCAAGACGTGCAGCCGGGGCATGACCTTTGTCCTAGGCGGTTGTCCGCGGCCGCAAGGTATAAGTGCCATGACAGCATCGAACCTCGTCGCGGCGGGAGAGCGCCGCGTACTTATCTGTGCCACCGCTGGGGAGAGAAACGCATGACCCGTTTGACGCTACGGCCGCTGCTGACGGCCTGCCTGCTGGCCTGCATGGGTAGTGCCCTGGCCGCCGATGGCCCTGGCCACGAGGACACTGGCCTGTTGGGCTTCACCAGCGATGGCGCCGCGGCGCAGAAGAGTCTGGAGCAACGCTTCGATGCCTTGCTCGATCCGGCCGATCAGCGCGAGTGGCTCAAGCAGATGTCCTCCGCCCCCAACCAGGTGGGTTCGCCGCACGACAAGGCCAACGCGGAATTCATGCTGGCCAAGTTCAAGGAATGGGGCTGGGACGCCCACATCGAAACCTTCAACGTGCTCTATCCCACGCCCAAGAAAGTGGCGCTGGAACTGAAGGGCCCGCACCCATACACCGCCAAGCTGCACGAGCCAGCCGTGGCCGGCGATGCCACCTCCAGTATCAAGGATGGCGTGCTGCCGCCGTACAACGTGTACGGTGGCGACGGCGATGTGAGCGCGCCGCTGGTCTACGTGAACTACGGCATGCCCGACGATTACAAAGACCTCGCCCGTCGTGGCATCGACGTGCGCGGCAAGATCGTCATCGCGCGCTACGGCGCTGGCTGGCGCGGCCTCAAGCCCAAGCTGGCGCAGGAGCACGGCGCCGTTGGCTGCCTGATCTATTCCGATCCGCATGAGGACGGCTATGCGGCAGGCGACACCTATCCGCAAGGCGGCTGGCGTCCGGAAGATGGCGTGCAGCGCGGCTCCGTCGCCGACATGCAGCAGTATCCCGGCGATCCGCTCACCCCCGGCATCGGTTCCACCGACAATGCCAAGCGTCTGTCGCTGAGCGAAGCCAAGACCATCCTCAAGATTCCCGTGCTGCCGATTTCCTATGCCGACGCCACGCCGCTGCTGAAGTCGCTGAGCGGGCCGGTGGCGCCGGGCGGATGGCGCGGCTCGCTGCCGATCACCTATCACATGGGACCGAGCACGGCGCCGGTGCATCTGACCGTGCAGTCCGATTGGGGCCAGAAGCCCGTGTATGACGTCATCGCCACGCTCAAGGGTTCCACCGAACCCGATCGCTGGATCGTGCGCGGCAACCATCATGACGGCTGGGTGTTTGGCGCCTGGGATCCGCTGGCGGGCAATGTCGCCCTGTTGGCCGAAGCCAAAGCCATCGGTGCGCTCTACAAGCAGGGCTGGCGGCCGCAGCGCACCCTGGTCTATGCCAGCTGGGATGGCGAAGAAGCCGGCCTGCTCGGTTCCACCGAATGGGCTGAAACCCATGCCGACGAGTTGCAGCAGAAGGCCGTGCTGTATCTCAACTCCGATACCAATAGCCGCGGCTTTCTCGACGCAGGTGGAAGCCACTCCTACCAGCATCTGGTGAACCAGGTCGCGGCAGGCGTGACCGATCCGGAGACCAAGGGCAGCGTGCTCGAACGCATGCGCGCGCACATGATGGTCAGTGGCGCCGCCAAGGATGCCAAGCCTGAAGCCAAAGAGTTCGCCAAGCTCGCCGCGGCCGGCGGCGACGTGCCGATCAGCGCGCTTGGTTCGGGTTCCGACTACAGCGCCTTCCTCGAACATCTGGGCATTGCCTCGCTCGACCTGGGCTTCAGCGGCGAGGAGGACAACGAGGGCGTCTATCACTCGGCGTACGATTCCTTCGATCACTACGTGCGCTTTGGCGATCCCGATTTCCAATACGGCGTGGCGCTGTCCAAGGTCGCCGGTCATATCGTGCTGCGCACCGCGGACGCTACCGTGCTGCCGATGCGCTTCGACGACTTCAGCGACACGCTCAATCGCTATGTCGAGCAGTTGCATCAACTGGTCGCCGATACGCGCAAGGACACCGAGCAGCAACATCAATTGCTCGACAAGCACGCGTACGCGCTCGTGTCCGATCCCACCCGTCCGCTGCTGGCGCCCGAGCGCGATAGCGATGTCCCGGAAATCAAGCTCGCCCCGCTGGACGATGCGGCGCGCAAGCTGAGAAAGAGCGCACAGGCCTTCGAAGCCGCCTATAGCCAGCGCCAGACGGCGGGCTTCAACCTGCCCGCCGCCCAACAGCAGCAGGTCAATGCGCTGATGGGGAAGATGGAGCAGTCGCTGACCAGCGCTGCCGGTTTGCCGACGCGTCCATGGTTCCGCCACATGATCTATGCGCCGGGCATGCTCACCGGCTATGGCGTGAAAACGGTGCCGGGCGTGCGCGAGGCGATCGAGGGGCGTCGCTGGGACGAAGCCAATCAGTATGCCCAGGCTACCGCCAAGACCTTGGATGGCTACCGCGAACAGCTGGACAAGATCACCGCGATGCTAAAGAAGTCCTAACCCCATGTAGGAGCGCACCTCTGTGCGCGGCCACTCGACGAAGCGGCCACCGCCAAGGCGACGGTCGCGCACAGGGTGCGCTCCTACAACGACGGAGTGACGGTTGCGGCGCCCAGGTAGCCGATCTTTCGATGCTTGGGCAGCTGCTTGATTTCCCATTCTGCCCGCGACGCCGCCGCGCGATTTTCATAGGTACGGGAACCGATCAAGCGCAGGGGAGGGTGCGAGCGCGTATAGCGCGCACCCTTGCCGCTCACATGCGCCTGGTAGCGCGCCTCAAGATCGTTGGTGATGCCAGCGTAGTAGCTGCCGTCACGGCATTCGATCAGGTAGAGGCACCATGTGTTCGCGTCGGTTGCGTCGGGCATCTTTCGAAAAGGGCGTAAGGTCGTACTAGTGTGCCATCCCCACCCCTGTAGGAGCGCACTTGTGCGCGACCACACGCTGCCGATTTGCCGCAATAGTCACAGTCACAACCGCTCATCGCCGCGCCCGACGGAACGCAACGGTTGTTGACGATGTGATGCTTCGGTCGCGCACAAGTGCGCTCCTACAGGCGAGTCGCTTGCTCAGCCCGACAACTCACGCCGCGCGAACAACGCGATGATCCAGCCGAACAGCAGCATCGCTGCGAGGTTCGCCACGAAGCTGAAGACGCTGAAATGCGGCACCTTGTGCAAGGCGGACAACGGCACGACCACGTAATTCATCACCGCGAAGATCACCACGCCGTAAGCCACGCCCCAAACAGGCCACTGCCGCGTGGCCGCCACGCGGCGACCCACAAGCAGCACGAACACGGCCGCGATCACCAGCGACATGGCCCATTGCAGCAGCATGCCTATCGCCGCTTCCGTCGGACCGCCGGCCAGTGCACCCTTGCCGAGCAAGCCGGCGGCGATGTACTTGAGGATCACCACGGGGCTGTAGCCGCTGATGAGCGAGGCGGCGCCGATATCCAGCGTGCCGGCGACCAGGCCACCCCAGAGGATGGCGGCGAGCAGGGAATGACGCGAGCGAGTCATGGTGTTCTCCGTGGCGTCTGGCGCCGCTACTCTAAACGCATACAGGCCGGGGGGCGACATGACTCTTTGCAGGGTCGCCGGCCGCTACCCATGTGGCGAAATCGTTAGCATCGATCCATGTTGTTTTCCGACTCCAAGGCAGCACCCGCTCAAACCCTGGTGGCCGACTTGCGCGACTACCCGGAGTGGCGCCAGGGGCGCCTGCGTTACGGCGTCTGGGTGGTTCCCGTGGACGATCCCGCGCTGCTCGATTACATCCGAGCCGCTCGCGACCAGTTGGCGGACTTGCTGCATCCCAGTCCGCGTCGACAACCGCACCTGACCGTATTCGTCTGCGGCTTTCATGGCGAAGGCCAGCGGGACGACGACTTCCCGCCACGACGGCTGGAGCAGCAGGTGGCGTTGCTGGAGGCGCACGCGGGTGCCACGTGCAGCTTGCCACTCGCAAGCCTCGACAGCTTCGCCAGCGCAGCGTTTATTCCCGTGGGTGATCCGATGGGACGACTGGATCAGTGGAGGCTCGCCTTGGGAGCGTGCAGCGGCGAGATCAGGCAGGCGCCGTATGTCGCGCACATCACCCTGGGTTTGTATCGCCGCTGCGTATCCGCTGCGGAGCTGCGCGAGCGATTGGGCGATGTCGCAGCGCCACCGTCTTCGCTGCGAGCAAGCGAACTCCAGTACGTCACTTACGATGCCCGCGATCAGCTGGGGCCGTTGGATTGTGTTCGCCGTATAGCGCTGAACGCGGCAGCGGAATCAACCTTCGCGGGATAAAAAAAAGCGCGGCACGACGATCGTCGTGCCGCGCTCCATGGTGCCAGGGCGGAATCAGCTATGCGCGGTTGAAGTTGCGCCAGCCGGTGAGCTCTTGCTCGCCTTGCCGCCCTTGTGCGGACCTGCGCCCTTCGGGCCGCCGTGAGGATTGCGATACATCGCATCGGCGATCTGCTTCTGCTCGGGCGAGAGCGCGCTGTACAGATCGCTGAAGGCGGAGGACAGCTTCTTCATATTGTCCGCATGCGTCTCGGTGAGATCGGCATAGGACTTCATTGCATCGGCGGCGCTCATGGTCGGCAGCTTCTGCGCACGTTCGCGGAACGCCTGGTCGGCCTTGCGTGCGTTGTCGCGCATGGTCTGCGCAAAGGCATCCCAGGGCTTGGCTTCCTCATCGGTGATTTTCAGCTGGGCATGCAGGTCGGCAATGCGTTGTTCGACCGTATCAGAGTGTTTCTGCCCATGGTCCTGCGCACCCGGTGGCGTGGCCGTGGGTAATTTCTGCGCGGCAGGTGCGCTGGTCGGCGCGGCCTGTTGCGCCCATGCCGGAGCGGCCACCAGCGCCAAGGACACCAGCGCCGGCAGAGTCAAACTGCGAAGAATGGTTTTCATCGTCGGTTTCCCTATGCAGTGGATGGCGGCAGCGTGCTAGTAGCCGTCGTTGTAATAGACGACGCCCGGCGGCGGAGGGGGCGGCGAGGTGTAGACCACGGTCGGCGGCGGCTGCGGTGGGTTGGCGCCGGAAATGGCCACGCCCGCGGCGACGCCGAGCAGCGCGCCTGCAACCACGGCGCCGCTGTTGTCGTAGTGGTCGTGGTGATAGTCGTAGTGGTTGTCGTAATGACCGTGATAGTCGTGATAGTTGTGATGGTCATAGTGCTGCGGCGGCGGGCCATGGTGGTACTGCGCCAGTACTGGCAGCGGCAGCGCCAACCACGCCACGGCCATCGCAGCGGCGGCAAGCTTGTGATGTAGTGCGATAGACGAATGGTGTTTCATCAATGTTCCCTCCGGCCGTGCGGCGGTGGTGTCGCACGTGAGGAAGCGTAGGTCTGGCCATGTGCACGCCAGCACAATACTGCGCCGCATTTTCATGCGACTTTGGCAACGGTTTGCTTATGTCGCTGCCGCGTGACATTTGCGTTGTCACGACAGCGACGAGGACGCCGCAACGTCCTCGCCGATATTGACGCTAGCGCGTTGAAACGAAGTCGATCTGCTGCAGGCCTGCGCGTTTGGCTGCGGAGATCACGCTGGCTACGGACTGATAGGGCGCACCATCGGCGGGATCAAGCTGCAGCCGCGGCGGTTGGCCCTGGTGTGCGGCAAGCGTCAGTTGCGACGACAACATCGCGGCATCGATCGGGACATCGTTCCAAGTCATCGAGCCATCCGCACGGATCGACAACCGTACCGCTTCCGATATCACGGTGTGGTTGGTGCGGCCAGGCTGCGGCAGATCGAGTTTCAATTTATGGGTGAGTACGGGCGAGGTGATCATCGTGATCACCAGCAGCACCAGCAGAACATCCACCAGTGGCGTCACGTTGATCTGGGCGAGTGGGGCATCGGAAACACGTGCAGAGAAAGCCATACTTCCTCCTTACAGCGTGAGTGGCATCGATGTGGGACGCCGGATCTGGGGACGAGCCGGCGCGGCCAGATTACTCCCGAGGGCCGGGTGTCGCGCAAGTAGGGCGGCCGTGTGCGGTATCGTGTGCTGCTTGCCCCACGCCGTAGACGTATGAACCGCTCTTCTTCCGCCGATCGCCAGCCTGATCTGCTGGGTGGCAACACGCCGCCGCAAGTCCATCGCCTGTTCTTCGCCCTGATGCCGGGCGACGCCGTGGCTCAGCGCATCGAGGCGGCCGCCTCGCGCGTGGCCGCCGAGCAGCACCTGCAAGCGCGCATGATCCGCTCGTCGCGGTACCACGCCACGCTGCATTTTCTGGGCGATCACCCGATGTTGCGCGAGGACATCGCCAAGGCGGCGATGGCGGCCGCTGGCAAGGTGCAGGCTCGTCCCTTTGAGTTGGTGCTGGATTCGGCCGCGGCCTTCCATGGCCGCGAGCCACCCTGCGTGCTGCGTTGCTCGCAGGTACCCGAGGGCCTGCAGCGACTGTGGAATGATCTGCAGCAGACGCTGTCGCTGGCCGGACTGGGGCGACACCTCTCCCGCCAGTTCACGCCTCATGTGACCTTTGCCTATAGCCGAGGCCGCCTGCCGGAGCCAACGGCGATCGAGCCGGTCAGCTGGCGCGTGGAGGGTTTTTCCTTGGTGCACAGCGTGGTCGGCGGCGGTGATTACCGCATACTGGATGTCTGGCGATTCCAGGCGCCGTAGCCCGCAGGGCCATGGCGCGCCGCAGGATGCCGAGCGGCTGCGTAACACGACATACTCAGGGCTCCTTCCGACGCCGGTGAGACGCCCATGTTGAAACCCCTGCTCGCTACTGTGCTGACCTGCTCGGTCGCGCTTCCCGCCATGGCCGCGGCGCCGAACGCCAACCAGGCGCAGGCGCGTGACATCTTCAGTCACCTGATCGCGTTCAAGACGGAGATCGGGCAGGGGCAGGTGCCGGTGATGGCGAACTACCTTGCCGACCAGTTCCGCGCGGCCGGCTTCCCGGATTCGGACATCCATATCATTCCCCACGGCGAGACCGCGGCCATGGTGGTGCGCTATCGCGGCAACGGCACGGGCGGCAAGCCTATCGCGCTGATGGCGCATATGGACGTGGTCACCGCCAAGCCGGAAGACTGGCAGCGCGACCCGTTCAAGCTGATTGAGGAGAACGGCTACTTCTACGGGCGCGGCACCGAAGACATCAAGAGTGGCGTCACCGTGCTCGCGGCGAACTTCATCCAGCTGAAGAAAGCCGGTTTCGTGCCCACGCGCGACCTCATCATCGTCTACACCGGCGACGAAGAGACCTCGCAAGACACCATGGACGACCTGGTGAAAAACCATCGCGACCTGGTCGATGCGGAGTTCGCGCTCAATACCGATGCCGGTGGCGGCGAGCTGGGCGAGGATGGCAAGCCGCTGGTGTTCGGCCTGCAAACCGCTGAAAAAGCCTATGCGGATTTCGAACTCACCACGCGCAACGCGGGCGGTCACAGCTCGTTGCCGCGCGCCGACAATGCCATCTATGAGTTGGCGGACGCGCTGAAAAAAGTGCAAGCCTATCAGTTTCCGGTGATGTGGAACGACACCACCATCGCCTCGTTCAAGGCACTCGGCGCGACCACGCAAGGCAAAGTAGGGCAGGCGATGCGCGACTTCGCCAAGGATCCGCATGATGCCAACGCCGCAAGCGTGCTGGCGGCCGATCCCGCGGAAGTGGGCAAGACGCGCACGACCTGCATCGCCACCATGCTGCGCGGCGGTCATGCGGACAATGCACTGCCGCAATCGGCGACGGCGAATATCAACTGCCGCATCTTCCCTGGCGTTTCCATCGACACAGTGCGCAAAACGCTGGCTGATCAGGTGGGTCCCAAGGTGGAGGTCAACCTGATCGGCAAGGCGATTTCCAGCGATGCCTCACCGCTGCGTCCGGATGTAGTGGCGGCAGTGACCAAGGCGGTGCACTCGATTCGTCCCGGTGTGGCCATCACGCCGGTGCAGGAGTCGGGCGCCACCGACGGCATCTATTTCCGGGCGGCAGGCATACCCACGTATGGCGTGAACGGCATGTTCATGAAGAACAGCGATGCGTTCGCGCATGGCCTCAACGAGCGCGTGCCGGTGAAGTCGTTCTATGACGACGTGACGTACTGGCATGTGCTGCTCACCACTCTGGCGGGCCCAGCCAGCGGCAAATAGCGCGACGCAGGACCGTGCCGAAACTCCTGCTGCGGTTTATGCTGAGGGGGCGCAGAATGGCGCCCCCAACACCTAAACTGAAAACGGAGTTCGTCATGCGTCCGACCGTCCTTGCAGTGCTGGTAGCTCTGGCTTTCCCTGTCACCGCGGCGCTGGCGACCCCGCCGGCGCCAGCAGAGGTCCCCTCGTACGTCACCGCCGCGGTCAACGATCCCGCGCGCAAGGACGACACCGTCAACGATGATCGCCGCAAGATCGCCGATCTGATGGCCTTCGCCGAGGTCAAGCCGGGTCAGTCGGTAGTGGACCTCATCCCGGGCAGTGGTTACTTCACGCGTGTGTTCAGCGGCGTGGTGGGGCCCCAGGGCAAGGTTTACGCGGTGTGGCCGAACGAATACGGCAAGGAAGCACAATCGGATGTGCAAGCCTCCAAGGCGCTGGTGGCCAACCCGCATTACGCCAATGTCGGCGTGCTGATGGTGCCGGCCAACCAGTTCAAGACGCCAGGGAAGGTTGATCTCGTCTTCACGTCGCAGAACTACCACGACTATCCGGACAAGTTCATGGGCAGCGTCGATCCGGTGACGTTCGACAAGCAAGTGTTCGATTCGCTCAAGCCCGGCGGCCTGTTCGTGGTGATCGATCACGTGGCCGAAGCCGGTTCGGGCATGCGCGATACCGACACCTTGCATCGCATCGATCCGGCGATCGTGAAGAAGCAGGTCGAGTCGGTGGGCTTTGTGTTCGACGGCGAAAGCGACGTGCTGCGCAATCCCAAAGACCCGCACAACATCAAGGTATTCGACAAGTCGATCCGCGGTCATACCGACCAGTTCGTCTATCGATTCCGCAAACCCGGATAAGCGTTTGACCGATCCACAGCAAACCACGCTAGCGGAGGGCGCGGCCGCGCCCTCCGATGACCCACCGCCCACCCCGCCGCAACGCCCCGACGACGAAGACTGCTGCGGCCAGGGCTGCGTGCCCTGCATCTTCGATTTCTACGATGAAGCCATGGGCAAGTACCGCGAGGCCCTGGCCGCGTGGAAAGAGCGGCATCCGTTGCATTCGCCCGACTGATTGTCGCGGTACCGTGAGGCCGTACTGTTGTGGGAGCGCACCCTGTACGCGACTGCCTCAGTGTTGATCATTTGCCTGGCGATGATCGACGGGCGAGGGTTCTGACACGTGGCAGTCGCGCACAGGGTGCGCTCCCACAGGGGCGCGTTCTACACTTGGCGCCTGCTTTTCAGGACGATCCCATGTCTCATTTGCCGCTTCGAGCGCTTGCCTGTGGGCTTTTGCTGTTGTTCGCCTCGAACGCCTTCGCCCAGACGCCGCACACTGTGTTGCTCCAAGACCTCACCTGGACCGAGATCCGCGACCAGGTCCAGGCCGGCAAGACCACCATCATCATTCCCATCGGCGGTACCGAGCAAAGCGGTCCGTACATCGCCGTGGGCAAGCACAACGCGCGCGCGGCGTTTCTTTCGCAGAAGATCGCCGAACGGCTGGGCAATGCGCTGGTGGCGCCGGTGGTGACCTACGTGCCCGAAGGCGGTACTGCGCCGCCCAGCTCGCATATGCGCTTCCCCGGCACCATCACCATGCCTGACGCCGTGTTCGAGCAGATGCTGGAATCGGCCGCGCAAAGCTTTGCCGTGCACGGCTTCCGCAACATCGTCCTGCTGGGCGACCACGGCGGCTATCTGAAGGATCTGGACCATGTCGCGGCCAAATTGAACAAGAGCTGGGGCGGCAAGGCGCGCGTCATCGTGCCGCCGGAGTACTACGCCACCTCGTCCGAGGGCTTCAATCAGATTCTTCGCCAGCACGGCATCAGGGATGACGAGATCGGCACCCACGCCGGCCTGGCCGACACCTCGCTGCAGCTGGCCGTGGCCCCCCAGATGGTGCGCCTCGGCAAGTTGCAGGACGGCCCCAAACTGGGCGCCGCCGATGGCGTCTATGGCGGTGACCCGCGACGCTCCGCGGCTGACCTCGGTCAGCTGGGCGTGAATGCTATTGTGGTAAATACAGTGAATGCCTTGCGTCGCGACACGCAAGCGCACTGACCTCCCCGAATCACCCGACCTAAGTTGTGAGCCATGGCCATCGCTAAATCCCTGCGTACCTCCCGTCTGTTCCGCCTCGCACCGTTGGCGCTTGCCGCTGCGTGCCTGGGCGGCACCGCCCTGGCGGCTTCGTCCGTCACCACCGTTCCTGGCATGCCGCCGGTGGTGAATGCCGCCAACATGTACAGCGAGGCCGGGCTCAATCACCTGAGCGCCGCCGTGAAGAACGACCCGGCGCGCATTTACGTGCCGAACCTGCGTTCGAACGACGTCTACGTGATCGATCCGGCCACCTACAAGGTGGTGGACAAGTTCAAGGTGGGCGAGGGCCCGCAGCACGTGGTGCCGTCGTGGGATCTGCGCACGCTGTGGGTCACCAACAATGCCGAGCGCAAGAAGACCGGCAGCCTGACGCCGATCGACGCAGCCACCGGCAAGCCGGGCACGGCAGTGCCGGTGGATGATCCGTACAACATGTACTTCACGCCGGACGGCAAGGAAGCGATCGTCGTCGCCGAAGCGTTCGCGCGCCTCGATTTCCGCGATGCGCACAGCATGAAGGAGCATTCCAGCCTCAGCGCGCCGGACTGCAAGGGCATCAACCACGCCGACTTCGCCATTGACGGCAGCTATGCCATCTTCACCTGCGAGTTCACCGGCAAGCTGGTGAAGATCGACATGGTCAACCGCAAGGTGCTCGGCTACCTGGACCTGTCCAAGAAGGGCATGCCGCAGGACATCCGCTCGTCCCCGGATGGCAAGACGTTCTACGTCGCTGACATGATGGCCGACGGCGTGTACCTGATCGACGGCGCCAGCTTCAAGCAGGTGGGTTTCGTCAAGACCGGCGTGGGCACGCATGGCCTGTATCCGAGCCGCGACGGCAGCAAGCTCTACGTGGCCAACCGCGGCTCCAACAAGGTGCACGGTCCGCGCGGCGGCAAGGGCAGCGTGTCGGTGATCGACTTCGCCTCGCAGAAGGTGGTGGCCAACTGGCCGATCCCCGGTGGCGGCAGCCCGGACATGGGCAATGTGAGCGCGGACGGCAAGACGCTGTGGCTGTCGGGCCGCTTTGACGACGTGGTGTATGCGTTCGACACCACCACCGGCCAGGTGCGCAAGATCAATGTCGGCCAGGAGCCGCATGGCCTCGCCGTATGGCCGCAGCCGGGCCGTTATTCGCTCGGCCACACGGGCATCATGCGCTGAGCATGCGTGCACCGGCACCGTCGTCCAATCCCGTTGCCGTCATTTGACGGCAGCGGGAGGCGACGGACTGGACGGACGTCGATGCCGCGCTCCGCGGCTCTCCCAAGTTGTTGTTGACCGCGCCTGCCTGAAAAAAAGTCAGGCAGATGCAAGCACTTGCGTCAAACACGGCCATTTTCCAACTGTCATACCGCTGTTATCGCCTTTTCTGAATGCCACTGTTAAATTGTGACGTAGAGCACAATTTGGCATGCAGGTCAGGGAGTGGGCATGAAGGGGAAGCAGTGGCTCGAGCGGCTGATGTGCCGCGTTTTCAAGCATCAATGGGCTCGACCGGAGCCCGGCCGCCGCGAATGCAGCCGCTGTGGTCGCGTGGAGGAGCGCAACTGGCGGATGGGCTGAGACGCCGGTCCGCCTCACTGGCAATTGGGCACAGCGTCCCCACATCGGGGCTTCCCGCATGAGGAAGCCCCATGATTCCGTTCTCCGTCCTCGATCTGGCACCCGTCACCGAAGGCAGCGACACCACCCAGGCCTTCGCCAACACGCTGGATCTGGCGCGTCGCGCCGAGGCGCTTGGCTACAACCGCTACTGGCTGGCCGAACACCACAACATGCCAGGTATCGCCAGCGCGGCCACCGCCGTGCTGATCGGTCACGTGGCGGGTGGGACCTCGACCATTCGCGTTGGCGCTGGCGGCATCATGCTGCCCAATCATGCGCCGCTTCAGGTGGCCGAACAGTTCGGCACGCTGGCGTCGCTCTATCCGGGGCGCATCGATCTGGGACTGGGGCGCGCGCCCGGTACCGATCACGCCACCGCACGTGCACTGCGCCGTTACTTCGATAGCGCCGAGCAATTCCCGCAGGACGTGGCTGAACTGCTGGCGTATTTCGAGCCGGCGACACCCAGTCAACCCGTGCGCGCCGTTCCCGGTGCCGGCATACAGGTACCGGTGTGGCTGCTGGGCTCGAGCTTGTTCAGCGCTCGCCTTTCGGCTGCGATGGGTTTGCCGTTCGCCTTTGCCTCGCATTTTGCGCCGGATGCGATGGACGAAGCGCTGGCCCTGTATCGCCGCGATTTCCGTCCCTCGGCGCGCCTGTCCGCGCCGTACGCCATGCTGGGCGTCAATATCGTCGCGGCGGAAAGCGACCAGGAAGCAAAGCGCCTGTTCACCACCCAGCAGCAGAGTTTCGTCAATCTGCGCCGTGGCCGACCGGGCCTGATTCCGCCGCCCATCGACAACATCGAAGACTTCTGGACACCCACTGAAAAGTTCGGCGTCGAGCATGCGCTCGCCTGCGCCGTGATCGGCAGCGCCGAGACGGTGAAGCAGGGCATCGAGTCGTTTGTCGAACGCCATCGTCCCGACGAACTGATGATCACCGCCAACGTGTTCGAGCACGAGGCGCGTTGTCGCTCGTACGCCATCGTGGCCGACGTGCGGAAGCGTCTGCTGGGCTGACGCCGCTTGCGATCAGGCCGGCGCAAAACTCCTGCGCAGATCCTGCTGGCAACGCGCCAGCAGTTGCGCGGGAAACGCGGCCACCGGGTCCTCGCCATAACCGGCCTCGCTATCGAGCAGGCCTTGTTCGGCGAGGAGCTGGTTCATGGCCAGTCGCTGTGACACATAGAGCACGCGACTCATCGGCAGCATCAGCGCGGCGTGGCCGTGCTCGCGATGTTCCACCAGCGCTTCCTGCACCGGCGGCGGCAGGTCCCAATGCTGGCCCGCCTGCACGGTGAGTTCGGCGGCAAGCTGCACGCAGCCATCGATAAAGGCGATGGAGCTGGCGGGTAGCTCGGCGTTCTGTAACTCCTTGTCCAGCAAACGCGCCACCGCGCCCAGGCCGCTATAGCCGACCAGGGCCACCAGATAGGCTTCGAACGCGTCGCACTGGCCTTTGCTGAGATACACCGCGGCGTGCGCACAGCGTTCGGCGTGATCCCACAGACGCTGGCCCACGATCTGCCCGTTGGCACCGGCGCTGGCCATCAGGATGGGCTTCATCACATAGGACGTCACCACGTGGCGCAAGCCGATCTGGCCGAGCAGCACCACGGCGTGCTGCAGGCTGCCCACCGGATGGGCAGTGCGATAGGTGACGCTGCCGGTGACGCGCATGACTTCGCCCACCA
Source organism: Dyella sp. 01L423 (assembly GCF_056399945.1). Classification (NCBI taxonomy): domain Bacteria; kingdom Pseudomonadati; phylum Pseudomonadota; class Gammaproteobacteria; order Lysobacterales; family Rhodanobacteraceae; genus Dyella; species Dyella sp. 01L423. The sequence continues at coordinate 799,549 of NZ_JBFTSI010000001.1, forward strand.
GTACCGGGTCGCGTTTGATCAGGTCGGCCAGCTGGGCGCCGCTGAGCTTGTCGTTCTTCATCGCACGCATCAGCTGCGGCAGCACCGTGGGCATGCGCGGCAGGCTGCGGACGTCGAAGCGGCCGTTTTCGCACTGGTCCTTCAGGCGCTGGAGAATGGCCTGTTCGCGCGGCTTGTTGGCGCTCTCGCCAGCGTCGACCGGCTGGTTGAGGATGAAGCGGAAGAAACGCTCGGCGAGCTCGTCGCCCGAGACCATCCCGTGGGGCAGGGCGGATTCCACCGGGAGTTCCGGCTCGGGCGCAGCCGGACGCGTCGCCGCTGGTTCTGCCGCGCGTTCACGCCCGAATACCCGCCACCAGTTCCCCATCATCGTGCTGCCAGCTCCCCTCTGTGGCCCCCGCTACGCTGGGTGTATCGGCAGCTGGCGGAAAAAATGTAGTGCGACTGTGCCGCGCTGCGACGCTCTGCTCAGTTATCGGCAGCAGGGGGCAAATGCTTGATCCATGCCGCCGACCCGAGTCCGGCGCGCCGCCCGCTGGCGAAGCAGGCCGTGAGCAGGTAGCCGCCGGTGGGCGCCTCCCAGTCGAGCATTTCGCCGGCGCAGAAAACCCCGGGCAGGTCGGCGAGCATCAGGCTCGGGTCCAGCGCTTCCAGGCGCACCCCACCACCGCTGCTGATGGCTTCTTCGATGGGGCGGGCGCGGGTGAGTCGCAGCGGCAGGCGCTTGATGCCGCGGGCCAGCGTGTCGACGTCGTGGAACTGCTGCCGATCGAGTACCTCGTGCAGCAGCGCGGCCTTGACGCCAGTGAGCCCGGTCTGGCGGCGAAGGTGGTCGCTCATGGAGTGTTTGCCGCGCGGCTTGGCCAGATCGGCGCGCAGGCGATCGAGCGTGCGATCGGGTGCAAGATCGAGTTCGATGGTGATCGGACCATGCGCGGCGATGGCATCGCGAATCAAGGCGGAATACGCGTAGATCAGGCTGCCTTCGATGCCGCCGGCGGTGATCACGCATTCGCCCTGGCGCGCGTGCTCGCGGCCGTGCTGGTCGCGCAGATGGATCACCACCGGCTTGAGCGGAGCGCCCGCATAACGACCAGCGATATGTTCGCTCCAGCCGATGTCGAAGCCGCAGTTGGAAGGTACCAAGGGCGACACATCGACACCGCGGGCGAGCAGCGGTGCCTGCCATGCACCATCCGAACCTAGTTCCGGCCAGCTGCCTCCGCCCATGGCGAGCACTACAGCATCGGCGCGCACCGCATGTTCGCCATCGGGCGTGGCGAAGCGCAGCGAGCCGTCGTCCGTCCAGCCCAGCCATCGGTGGTGCACATGGAAGCGCACGCCATCCTCACGCAGGCGGCGTACCCAGCCACGCAGCAGAGGCGCGGCTTTGAGGTCGCTGGGAAATACGCGGCCCGAAGTGCCAACGAAGGTTTCCACTCCCAGCTGGCGTGCCCAGGCGCGCAAGTCGTCTGCATCGAAGTCCTGCAGCCATGTCCCCACTTCCTGCGCACGCTTGCCGTAGCGCTGCACGAAATCCGGCTTGGCTTCGCCATGCGTGAGGTTCATGCCGCCTTTGCCGGCGATAAGGAACTTGCGCCCCACCGAACCCTTGGCGTCGAACACATCCACCGCCACGCCCGCCGCATGCGCCGCTTCCGCTGCCATCAGGCCGGCAGGGCCTCCACCGATGACGGCGAGGCGAACGTGGGTAGGCGTGCTGGACATGGCGGCGCGGATGATGGGTGGCCGGGCATTGTACAGACACACAAGTCCCGCCCCTGTGGGAGCGCTTAGCTGTTCGGGCCCAGCAGCGGCCTCAACAGATCCAGCGGCAGCGGAAACACAATAGTCGAGGCCTTGCCGCTGTTGGACATGTCCGACATGGTCTGCATATAGCGCAGCTGCAGCGCCTGCGGTTGCTGCGAAAGCATGGCCGCGGCATCGCGCAGTTTTTCGGCGGCCTGCAATTCGCCCTCGGCGTGGATCACCTTGGCGCGGCGCTCGCGTTCCGCCTCCGCCTGGCGCGCGATTGCACGCACCATCGTCTCGTTGAGATCCACATCCTTGATCTCGACATTGCTGACCTTGATGCCCCACGGATCGGTGGCTTCGTCCAGGATCTGCTGCAGGCTGTGATTGATCGAGTCACGCTGCGAGAGGATGTCGTCCAGCTCGTGCTGGCCCAGCACCGAGCGCAGACGCGTCTGCGCCAGCTGGCTGGTGGCCTGGAAAAAATCCGCCACCTGCAGCATCGCCTTGTCCGGTTCCACCACGCGGAAATACACCACTGCGTTGACGCGCACCGAGACGTTGTCGCGGGAGATCACGTCCTGCGGCGGCACGTCCATCACGGTGACGCGCAAATCCACCCGCATCATGCGCTGGACGATGGGCACCAGGATCACCAGTCCCGGCCCCTTGGTGCCGGTGTAGCGACCCAGCGTGAGCACCACGCCGCGCTGGTATTCGGGCAGCACCTTGATCGAAAGGAACAGCAAGGCCACCACCCAGATCACGATCACGCCGACAAAGCCAAACATGAGCCTCTCCTTTGTTGCCGATGTCAGGCACGGGTGATGCGCAACAGCAAGCCGTCGCGCCCCACCACGCGAATACGTGAGCCGGCCGGCAGCGGGGCGTCGCCATGCACGCGCCATTGCTCGCCGCCGATACGCGCCCAGCCATCGCCCGCCGCGTCGAGCGGCTGGGTCAATTCGCCGGTGCTGAGCAGCATGCGTTCGTCACCGTTGAAGGCCCGCGTGCGGCGCGCCCGCGCAACGAGGCGCAGTAGCAGCGACAGCACCACCACACCCGCCAGGGCCATCCCCGCGATCACACCCATGTTCACCGCATAGCCCGGCACGCCGGCATCGAACAGCATGATCGAGCCGATCACGAAGGCGAGCACGCCGCCGATGCCGATGGCGCCCACCGATGGCATCAAGGCTTCCGCCAGCACCAGGCACACGCCCAGCAGCATCAGGGCTAGGCCGGCGTAGTTCACCGGCAACAACTGCAGGGCGTATAACCCGACCAGCAGGCAGATCGCCCCGGCGACGCCCGGCAACAATACGCCCGGGTGGAAGGCTTCGAGCACCAGACCGTAGATGCCGGCAAGCAGCAGGAGGTAGGCGATGGTGGGATGGGTGACCAGCCCCAGCAGATGCGTGCGCCAGTTCGGTGCGTAGTCGCGCAAGGGCAGGCCGGTGAGATGCAGGGTGACATCCTGGTTGTCGACACGCACGTGACGACCTTCCAGGCGGGCGAGCAACGATGAAACATCCGGCGCTACCAGATCCACTACGTGCTTCTGCAGCGCTTCGTCGGCGGTGAGCGTGGCCGCGCCTTGCACGGCCTTGGCAGCCCATTCGGCGTTGCGACCGTTGAGCTGCGCCAGCGACCGGATGAAGGCGATGGCGTCGTTGACCACCTTGTTGGATTCCGCATCGGCGCCTGTTGGCGTCGTTGTCTCCGGCGCGGATGTGGCGGGCGAGGGTAGAGGAAGCGTGCCGCTACCACCCAGCGATACCGGCGTTGCCGCACCCAGATGCGTGCCGGGCGCCATCGCGGCGATCGGGCAGGCATAGAGGATATAGGTGCCTGCCGATGCGGCGCGCGCACCGCCCGGCGCCACGTAACCAATCACCGGGAGACGGGAAGCAAGAATGCTGGCGACGATCTGCCTCATCGAATCGGACAGGCCGCCCGGCGTGTCGAGTTGAATCACCACCGCCGCGGCACCGTCGCGCATGGCGTGCTGCAGGGAGGTATCGACGTATTCCGCGGCGGCCGGGCCGATCGGTCCGCTCAGATCAATGCGTGCCACGAAACCGCCGGAGCGCGCCGAGCCACCGGCGGCATCGCCGGCAAGCGTGGTCGAGGCCAGCATCGCGGCACATAGCACACTGGCCGCTGTCTTCAGCCATGGTGTCACGCACGGTCTCCCGATTGGCGATATCACACTGCGCCAGCGGGTGTTGTCTCGGTGTGAGATAAGCGGGAGGTTTTGCTTGGCCCGCTTGGGTCAGCTGAAAACGGGCTGCCCGTCCTGGCTCAACAGGCCGTGTTCCACCAGCCACTGCCGGGCATTGGCGGCATCCTCGCCGAACCAGGCCTGGGCGGAGCCGAGCCGGAACGTATAGCCCCAGGCATTCATATCGTCCATCAGCCGCTCGCGGCCCACGCCGGGCAGTTCGTCGGCGAGCACGATTTGCAGATAGCAGGTGGCGTCTTCTTCGGCGACCGAGTCGGTGGCGTCGGTATGCACCTCGCTGCGGCGCTCCGGCGGCAGCACGATCAGGTGACCGGCTTCATGCAGCAGCGAATGCACCGGCGTGTCGTCGCGCGCGTAAACCGTCGTGCCGATGATGCCGGCTTCCTCATCGCCCCAGAAGCTGCCGGGAATAGGCGTGCCGACATCCACGCGCTGCAGGTCGAGCCCGTAACGCGCAAGCAGGCGCGCAGGCGCCTCGAAGCCGATCTCGGCTAGGCGCATCACGCTGGCTTCGTCAGGAGGAGAGGTGGGAACTGGCATGGGGAAAGAGTCGCCGTGGTTCAGCGGCGACGCACATCGCGAAGTGCGTGGCGCGGCAGTGCCGCGCCACGACTTCAGATCGACTTGGCTGGCGTGTTCTCGGGCAGCGCCACGGAGAGCTCGAGGATCTCGTGTCCGCTGTCGCGCTCGACATTGATGTTGATGGCGTCGAGGTCGACGTGGACGTATTTCTTGATCACTTCGAGCAGCTCGTTGCGCAGCAACGGCAGGTAGTCCGGAGCGCCGCGGGTGGAGCGCTCCTGAGCCACGATGATGCGAAGACGCTCCTTGGCGAGTCCAGCGGTGGGTTCCGGCTTGCGCTTCAGGAAATCAAGAATACCCATGCCGATCAGCCTCCGAATACGCGCTGGAAGAAGCCCTTCTTCGGCACCTCGAGGAAGCGCAGGGCACGTTCTTCACCAAGGATGCGGGCAACCGTGTCGCTGTATGCCTGGCCGGCAAACGAGTTGTCGTCCAGGATCACCGGCACGCCGGCGTTGGAGGCGGCCAGTACGTTTTCCGATTCGGGAATCACGCCCACCACGTTGATGCCGAGGATTTCCTCGACGTCCTTCACGCTGAGCATTTCGCCCACGGCCACGCGGGCCGGGTTGTAGCGCGTCAGCAGCAGGTGCTGCTTGATCGCACCGTCGCCGCGCTCGGCGCGGCGCGTCTTGCTGGCGAGCAGGCCCAGGATGCGATCCGAATCGCGCACCGAGGACACTTCCGGGTTCACCACCACCACCGCGTGATCGGCGAAATACATCGCCAGGTGCGCACCCTTTTCGATGCCGGCGGGCGAATCGCAAACGACGTAATCGAAGCCTTCCTTGCCCAGGTCTTCGAGCACCTTCTCGACGCCTTCCTGGGTCAGCGCGTCCTTGTCGCGCGTCTGGCTGGCGGCCAGCACGTAAAGGGTCTCGTAGCGCTTGTCCTTGATCAGCGCCTGCTTGAGCGTGGCTTCGCCGTGCACGACGTTGACGAAGTCGTACACCACGCGCCGCTCGCAGCCCATGATGAGGTCGAGGTTGCGCAGGCCGACGTCGAAATCGATCACCGCGACTTTCTTGCCGGCCATGGCGAGGCCCGTGGCAAGCGAGGCACTGGTCGTGGTTTTGCCCACGCCACCCTTGCCCGAGGTGACAACGATAATCTCAGCAGTCAAGGCTCATCTCCGCATGGTTCTTTGTAGTTGTAATGACTGATCGTCAAAGCTTGGCGATCAGCAATTTTTCCCCTTCGAGCCAGCATCGCACAGACTGGCCTTCGAGGTCCTTTGGAATTTGTTCAAACACGCGATAGTGACCGGCGATGGCCACCAATTCCGCGCGGAAGTCTGAAATGTATATGCGCGCTTTCTCATCGCCCTGTGCGCCGGCCATCGCACGGCCGCGCAAGCTGCCGTAGATATGAATGCTGCCGTCGGCAATCACCTCGGCAGCATTGGCGATGGCGCCGGTGACGACCAGATCGCGATCGCGTGCATACACCTGCTGGCCCGAACGCACCGTGCCTTCGTAATGCTGGGCACCGGCGTTGGTGAGCGGCGCAACGGGCTCGGCTTCCTGGCGCACAGGCTCGGCGCGGCGCGCGGGTTCTGCAGCGGCTGCTGGCGGTGCCGGCGGCGCGATGCTGCCGCCATCGGCGGGCTCATACGCGGCGCGGAACTTGGCGATCAACGGCAAACCCATGCGCTGCGAGAGCGCATCGACTTCGCTGGTGCCATAGGCCAGGCCCACTGGCAGCATGCCGGCGCTGCGCACCGCTTCGAGCAGCGCGTCGACCGTGCCGTCGTCGGGCAGGTTCATCAGGTGACTGAGATCCAGCACCACGGCGGCGCGGGCGAATAGCTGGGGCGCGGCACGAACGCGGCGTTCCAGCTCTTCGCAGAGCGCAGCGGCGTCCACGCGCTTGATGCGCACGTTGGCGATGCCTACCTGGCCGAAGCGCAGGTCACAGGCGTCTTGTTGATCCATCTTTGCATTCACTGGCGGCGCTCTCCCGCGAGGCGGCGCCGGGTGGTATCAGGGGAGGAGGACGGGTGCTGGCGTTCGGCCAGCCACGGCACATCGGGAAGGCCGTCGTGGTCCAGATAGGTTTCTCGCACGAAGGCGTAGCTGGGCAGGTCCTTGGCGAGCAGGCTCACCTGGGGACCGTCGCTGCCCATGCGTTGCTGGCCCACTTCCTGGAAGCCGTAGGTGCCGTGGAACAGCACCACCACGTCATCGCGGGGCTCCAGGAACACTTCGCAGGTCAACAGCGGCACGCGCACTTCCGCATAGCTGGTGACGTCGCAATAGAAAATGCGACCCAGGCCGTGGCGGCGGTAGGCGTTGGCGATGACGATGCGGTCGATATAGGCAAATTGCGGGTAGTGCTCACAGAACCAGCGGTAGTTCGGGCTGTCGTAGTCCCGACCTTCGCGGAAGGCGACCAGGAAACCGGCAAGATGGCCATCGATCTCGGCCACCCGGAAATAGTCCGCATGGTCGTAGAAATAGCGCAGCTGTGCGGTGTCCAGGGCGAGGATGGTGCGGCCGGCGGCGTTGTTGAGCGCCAGTACGGCATCCAGGTCGTGCTCTCGCACGTCGCGGATGGCAAGGGCCATTCGTTGCTCCGCTGTGTGTGGTTCGAAGAGTAAGACCGTTGGTTCGGCCCCGCGTGACGCCGGCATTATGACATGTGCCACGCGGCCGCACATAACACGGCGCACCATGTAAAACCTTTGTAAAGCGCCAACGGTCGTGCCTTCTGGCAGGGGTGGAGCAATGACTTCTCACGCATTGCACCAAGTCTGCGGGTAGCGAATGATGCGCATATGGCCTGGTCAAACATTAATCACATCCGGCTGCTCCGGTACGCTGGTCTGTTCACGTACCTGTGCGTCGCGCTGCCGCTGCTCTCCGGTCCTGGCGGGCTGGCGGAGGTCAGTGCGTGGTGGAGCAATCCCAATATCACCGGCTGGATTCTTTCCTACCTGATCTTCGGCGTGACCTATCTGCTGCTGACGCGGCGCTCGGGCATGACACGCCAGACTGGCTACCCCTCCATCGTCCAGTTGCTGGGGCTGGTGGTGCTGACCGGTTCGGCGGTGGCCATGGGCTGGTTCAGCCAGAGCGGCCTGTCGGCCATGCTGATGCTGGTGATCGCCGTGGTGCTGCCCTGGCAGCTCCCGGTGGGCGCGGGGCTGGCCTGGATGCTGCTGCAGAACCTGATGCTGATCCCGATCATCGCCAGTTACATGGGCTGGACCATCGTCACGGCGTTCCTGCAGGTGTGCATGTACCTGGGCATCTCGGCGCTGGTGTTCTTCACCTCGATGATCGCCAGCCTGCAGGCTGAGGAGCGCGAAGTGCAGCGGCGGCTCAATTCCGAGCTGCGCGCCACGCGCGCCTTGCTGGCCGAATCAACCCGCATTGCCGAGCGCATGCGCATTGCGCGCGATCTGCATGACCTGGTCGGCCATCACCTGACGGCGCTCAGCCTGAATCTGGAAGTGGCCAGCCACCTGGTCAATGCGCAGGCCGCCGAACACGTGCAGAAGGCGCAGGTGACGGCCAAGCATCTGCTGTCGGACGTGCGCGAAGTGGTGAGCGAGCTGCGCCAGGACGACGCGATCGACCTGACCGTCGCCCTGCGCAGCCTCACCGAAGGCGTGCCCGGCTTGACCGTCCACATGGAAACGCCGCCGCGTTTCAGCGTGGAAGATCCCCGCCGGGCCCAGGTGCTGCTGCGTTGCGCGCAGGAAATCATCACCAATACTGCGCGCCATGCCGGCGCGCGCAACCTGTGGCTGCGCTTTGACTACGTCAACGCCAACCTGCTGGAGCTCTACGCGCGCGACGATGGTCGCGGCGCGACGAACTTCCGCCCGGGCAACGGCTTGTCCGGCATGCGCGAGCGACTGGTCGAGTTCGAGGGCAGTGTGATGGTCGATCCGGCGCTGCTGCAGGGGTTTGCGCTCACCGTGCGCCTGCCGCTGGGCGAGCTGCCGGAACTCGCGCACACCCCGTCACGGTTCGAGCCACCCGCGCTGGGCATGCTGTAGCCTTGGGCGGAGGTCGTGTAAAAATGTGCCGCTTGGAAAGCGACATCGTTCTCTCCGTTGGCCGCGGGCATCGCACGCCGGCCACCTACGTTTCGAGGATCCGCGATGATTTCCGTCTGTCTCGTTGACGACCAGAACCTGGTACGCCAGGGTGTCCGATCACTGCTGGACCTGGCCGAGGACATCCGCGTGGTGGCCGAATGCGCCGATGGCGCGCAGGCCGTGCAAGACATCCCGCGGATCCGGCCCGACGTGGTGCTGCTGGACCTGCGCATGCCCAACATGAGCGGGCTGGAAGTGCTGCAGGCGCTGTCCGCCCGCAATGAATTGCCGCCCACCATCATCCTCACCACCTTTGACGACGATCAGCTGGTACTGCAAGGCCTCAAGGCCGGCGCCCGCGGTTATCTGCTCAAGGACGTCTCGCTGGAGCAACTGGTGGAGGCCGTTCGCACCGTCGCCGCCGGCGGCTCGCTGGTGGCGCCCATGGTCACCCAGCGCCTGCTGGCAGGCGTCGGCCGCATGCAGAACCAGTTCACCAGCCTGGAACAGCCCGACCCGCTGACCGAGCGCGAGACCGAGATCCTGCGCCTGCTGTCGGGTGGCTACAGCAACAAAGAGATCGCCAACTCGCTGAAAGTGGCGGAGGGAACGGTGAAAAACCACGTTTCCAACATTCTCTCCAAGCTGGGCGTGCGCGACCGCACGCGCGCCGTCCTCAAAGCGCTGGAGCTGGGCATCGTCTGATCCACCGCAGGGCCTTGCTGGGCGCCATTCGCGGGCGTCTGGAAGGCCCGTGTCAGGCAGTCTTTACGGCTGGATGCCGGAGCAAGTAGTATCGGGGACTTCGGCGCTGGCCGACCCCCCGTGCATGCAGCGATCCTTCGGGAATCCCCCGTGGCGGGCCGGTCTCCGGCGACTGCCCTTGTGCCGTGTAGCAGAGAGACGTGCGGAGAATCCTGGAATGATGCGTGTTCTTGAATTTATTGTTGCCCTGATCATCGTCATAGTAGTGGCGGTGGTAGTGGGCGTGGTGATGCCTGGCAGCGGCCATGTCGAGCGGTCGTTGGTCGTCGGCAAGGACATGCGTCAGGTCTATGACGTTCTGAGCAATTTCCGCCGCTTCCCGGAGTATTCCGTGCAGCGCGAGTACGACCGCAACATCAAGTACGACTTCTCGGGCAAGGCCTATGGCCCGGGCGCCGAAATCAGCTGGACCAGCGATGACGGCAAGGTCGGCAACGGCAAGTTCACCATCGCCTCCGCCGATCCGAGCTTCGACAAGGTCGACTCGACCGCCAAGAAGTCCACCATCGTGTGGAACGTCGACAACGACTGGCGCGGCAATGACAAGCACTTCACGCTTGATCTGGAGCGCAACGGCAGCCGCGGCCAGCTGACCAAGGTGACCTGGTCGTATGACGTCGACTACGGCTTCAACCTGATCAACCGCTATTCCAATCTGTACATTCACGGCGATCCGGATTCCTTCATCCAGTTCAGCCTGAACAACCTGCAGAACGTGCTGGCTGCGGTCCAGAACGTGGACTACACCAAGCTGATCCCGTACATCGAGCAGACCCAGCCCACGCCGGTGCTGATGGTGTCCTCCTCGATCGAGCGCAAGGGTGGCCTCGAAGCCCTCAATGACGCGACGGACAAGGCGATTGGCCAGATCCAGGCCGCCGCCAAGAAGTTGGGCGTGACCACCACCGGTCCGCGCATCATCTACACGACCAACTACGGCGACCAGAACTACTCGTTCGACGTGGCCATGCCGATCAGCGCGACCAGCCTGAACGTTGCCGGCCAGACCGTCGAGCTGGTGGCCGCCAAGGCACCGGACCTCAATGCCGCCGCGGCCAGCACCAGCGCCGATGCGGGCAGCACCGCCGGTGACACGGCTCCGGGTGGTCATGACCGCTTTGGCCGCCTGATCGTCGACAACGATGTGCGCGCTTATCTCGCCTTCGGTGGCCCGGCCCTCAAGGCCGTGTGGAACGGTACCGCCGCCGGCGTGCCGCAGACCCGCGACCTGATGAAGGCCTATGCCCAGACCCACGGCTACAAGTTCGACGAAGTGACCAACCGCTTCTACGACATCGAAGCCAAGCCGGAAGTGAAGCAGGGAGACCAGGTCACGCAGTACGCCGAGTTCGACGTGTACCTGCCGCTGAGCTGGGCTCCGGACCAGACCCCGGAACAGGCTGCGGGCATCAAGCCGCCGTCGCTCGACGACACCGGCAGCGACCAGGCTCCGGCCTCGTCCAGCACCGCCGCTCCGGCCAGCGCTGCCAGCGCCGGCAAGTAAGTCGCCCCGGCGGCAAGCATCGAAAGGGCCCTTCCTCGGAAGGGCCTTTTCATTTTCGGGCCCTGCGTGGATCGGGCCAGGCGAACTTTCGGTTACAGTGCGGGTCGATCCCGCAGCCATGCGCGCAGCACTGCACGCGACTGACTCCACAGGACATGATCGAAACCGAACTGCTCACTCGACGCTATGGCGCCCTCACGGCGGTGGACTCGCTGAGTTTCCGCGCCGAACCGGGCCAGGTGCTCGGGCTGCTGGGCCCCAACGGCGCCGGCAAGACCACCGCCATGCGCATGATCGCGGGCTTCCTCGAGCCCAGCTCGGGCACCGCGCGCGTGTGCGGCTACGACGTGCGCAAGGAGCCGCTCAAGGCCAAGCGCGCGCTGGGCTATCTGCCGGAGGGCGCGCCGAGCTATGGCGAGCTGACGGTGCGCGAATTTTTGTCTTTCATCATCCGCATGCGTGGTCTGCAGCGCGACGAAGGCTCGCGGCGCTTCGATCGCGTGGTCGGCGGACTGCAGCTTGAGAGCGTGCTCGACCAGTGCATCGATACCTTGTCCAAGGGCCTCAAGCGCCGCGTGGGCCTGGCCCAGGCGATCGTGCACAACCCGCAGGTGCTGATGCTCGACGAGCCCACCGATGGTCTGGATCCCAACCAGAAGCACACGGTGCGCCAGCTGATCGATCAGATGGCGCGCGACCGCACGATCCTCATCTCCACGCATTTGCTGGAAGAGGTGCACGCCTTGTGCAATCGCGTGGTGATCATCGCCAACGGGCGCCTGATGGTGGATGCCACGCCGGCCGAGCTCGAATCGCGCTCGCGCTACCACGGCGCCGTGTCCTTCAGTGCGCCAGGCAGTGGCGTATCGCAGGAAATGCTCGGACGGCTGCCGCAGGTGTCGTCGATCGAAGTTGACCCGATGGACGGGCGCATCACGGTGTTTCCGCGCCCGGGCGAACGCATCCTGGAACCAGTGGAGACGCTGCTGCGTCAGCAAGGGCTCGAGGTGTCGGAGATCCAGCTTGAACGCGGGCGCCTCGACGAAGTCTTCCGCCAGATCACCACCGGCGCGGAGAACCGCGAATGAGTCCGATCGCAGCGGTGACACGCCGTGAGCTGCGCAGTTATTTCGTGACGCCGGTGGCGTACGTCTTTCTGGTGATCTTCCTGGTGCTGTCGGGCATCCTCACGTTTTACGCGGGCGATTTCTACGAGCGCAACCAGGCTGACCTGCAGCCGTTCTTCGTGATGCATCCGTGGCTTTATCTGGTGCTGGTGCCCGCGGTATCGATGCGCATGTGGGCCGAAGAAGCCAAGGGCGGCACGCTTGAATTGCTGATGAGCCTGCCGTTGACGCTGGCCCAGGCGATGCTCGGCAAGTTTCTCGCCGCGTGGCTGTTTATCGGCTTGGCGCTGGTGCTCACCTTCCCGATCTGGATCACCGTGAACTATCTGGGCTCGCCGGACAACGGCGTGATCCTCGCCGGCTACATCGGCAGCTGGCTGATGGCCGGCGCGTTCCTCGCCATCGGCGCCTGCTTGTCCGCGGTGACGCAGAGCCAGGTAGTGGCCTTTGTGCTGACCCTGGTCGTGTGTTTTCTGCTGATCCTGGTGGGGCAGCCGCAGGTGATGGAGTTTTTCCAGGGCGCGTTGCCGCGCAAGCTGGTGAACGGCCTCGCGCACCTGAGCATGGTGCGCCACTTCGAGGCGATCTCGCGTGGCGTGCTCGACCTGCGTGATCTGTTGTATTTCGTGGCGTGCATGGCCGCCTGGCTCACGGCCGGCGTATTGACGCTCGACCTGAAGCGGACGCCATGAGCATGCGGCGCATCCATTTCAGTCGTCGCGCCGTACTGTCGGTGGCACTGGTGCTGCTGGCGATCGTGTTCGTGACGTTCGTGCTGGCCAGCAGCCGCTGGCGCATGGGCCGCATCGACCTTACCTCGGACAAGCTCTACACGCTGACGCCCGGCACGGTACATATCGTGGATGGGCTGCATGCGCCGTTGCGCCTCACGCTTTACTTCTCCAGCCATGCCACGCGCGACCTGCCGCAGCTGCGCAGCTATGAGCAGCGCGTGGCCGAAATGCTGCAGGAAATGGTGGCGCGTGCGCACGGCCGCCTGCGTTTGCAGATTGTCGATCCCGTGCCGTATTCAGACGACGAGGCCAGCGCGGAAGGCTATGGCTTGTCGCCCATCAGCGGCGGCACCAACGGCGAGCGCGTGTTCTTCGGCCTGGTGGGCAGCACGCTGCCTTCGAACGCCGATGGCGATGGCGATGGCGACGCGCACCTGCCCACCAAGGTGCAGTCGATTGCGCTGTTCGACCCGTCGCGTGAAACCTTCCTCGAATACGACATCGCCAAGCTGCTGTACGAGCTGGACCAGCCGTCCAAGCCGCATATCGGCGTGATCAGCAGCCTGCCGGTGCAGGGCAATCCGGTGATCGGCGAGGAGCCGTGGGCGGTGATGCGTCAGCTGGGCCAGCAGTTTGACGTGAAGTCGTTCGATCCGGGCAAGCTCACCCACGTCGATGCCGACATCAAGGCGTTGCTGGTGATCCATCCCAAGCACCTGCCGGCCGATGCGCTGTATGCGATCGATCAATACGTGCTCAACGGCGGTCATCTGGTGGTGTTCGTGGACCCGGTGGCCGAGATGGACAACACGCCGTTCATCGACAGCAGCGGCGTCACCGACGACCACAACTCGAATCTGTCGCGCCTGTTCGAGGCCTGGGGCGTGCAATACGATCCGCAAAAAGTCGTGCTCGATCGTTCGCGCGCGTTGCGCATCGAATTGGCTGACAACAGTTCGATGAGCCATCCGGCCATGCTCGGCCTGGGCCAGCAGGAACTCAATCACGATGACGTGACCACGGCGAGCCTGCAGCGCATCAATGTGTCCAGCGTGGGTTATTTCGACCTGGCCCCGGGTACCACCTCGCGCCTGCAGCCGCTCATGCAGTCGACGACGGATGCCGAGGTGGTGTCGAGCGAACGCGTGCGCGAGTCGCTCAACAACCCGGCCGGACTGCTCGACAACTACAAGCCCGACAACCTGCATTATGTGATCGCCGCACGCGTGCGCGGCCAGTTTCCCAGTGCGTTCCCGGAACGTGCCGGGGAGAAGGGTCACGTGCCTGGCGTAGGCAATGCGGAAGTGATCCTGGTGGCCGATACCGATCTGCTGAGCGATCGCCTGTGGGTGTCGTACGCGCAGAGCCTGCTGGGCCAGCCGCAGTTGAGCGCGATCGCCAACAACGGCGATCTGATCACCAATATCGCCGATAACCTCAGCGGTTCCTCGGCGCTGCTTTCCATCCATGGCCGGGTGAGTTCGCAGCGACCCTTCACGCGCGTGCTCGCCCTGCAGAGCGCGGCCGACCAGAAGTACCTGGCCAAGAAGCAGGAATTGCAGCGCGAGCTGGCCGTCACGCGTACGCGCCTGAGCGAATTGCAGCCGGCCAAGTCAGCAGGGCGGGGCGACACCGCCAGCCCCGAGCAGCGCGCCGAGATCGAACAGTTCCTGCAGCGTCAGCTGGCCATCAACAAGCAATTGCGCGATGTGCAGCACCAGTTCAACGCCGAGATCGACGCGCTGGGCCTACGCCTGAAGTTCATCAATATCGTGCTGATCCCGGCGCTGGTGACGGTGATCGGCCTGCTCTACGGCTGGCGCCGCTCCCGGCGCAGCAGGCGGCGTGCGTGAAGCTGGCCGGCAGTGCTGAAGTGTCGCAGCCGCTTGTCGTGGATGCGCGCGGAGCGGCGCGTATGATGGCTGGTCGCCACTGATACGGTCCGGTACGTTCGATGATGGATAGCGTGCTCAAGTGGATCGTGCCCTGGGAGTTTTCCTGGGTGTTCCTGCTCGGTTTTGTCGCCTGCTGCGTGTTGTACGTGCGCGGATGCCGCCGCTTGAAAGTGAGCTTCGGCCGCCGCCTGTCGTTCTGGACGGGCATGGCGCTGATCTATGTGTCGCTGCACACCTATCTGGATTATTTCTTCGAGCATGAGTTCTTCATGCATCGCATCCAGCAGATCCTGCTGCACCATCTGGCGCCCTTGCTGATCATTGCCTCGTATCCCGGCACGGTGCTGCACAAGGGCGTGCCCTTCGCATGGCGCTTGCGCCTGCTGCATCCCATTCGCCGTTCGGCGCCGTGGCGCATGGCGAGCGCAGTGTGGTGTAACCCGGCGGTGGCCACGGTGCTGTTCGTCGCGTTCATCCTGATCTGGCTGATCCCGTCGATGCAGACGCTCGCCATGCTGGATTGGCGCATCTACCGCTTCATGAACTGGTCGATGCTGGCCAGTGGCTTCACCTATTGGTGGCTGGTGCTCGACCATCGCCCCCGTCCCCCAGGCCGCATGACACCGGGCATCCGCGTGCTGTCGCCTGGCATCACCATGACGCCGCAGATCCTGGCCGGCGCCATCGTCACCTTCTCCAAGACCGACCTTTATCCGATCTTCGAGATCTGCGGCCGCGCTTTTACCTTCAACGTGCTCACGGCGCAGTTGGTGGGCGGCGTGATCATGTGGGTGCCGGCGGCCTTGATCGAATCCATCGGCGGGCTGCTGGCGATGCGCCAATGGTTGCGGCTCTCGCGCAGCGGGCGTATTCGGCGCAAGCCGTGGCCGTCTCGGCGATCTGCCGCAACAGCGCAGCAATAACCCTCACTGTGGGAGCGCACCCTGTGCGCGACTCGGGGCTTGCGAAGCCTCCAAGCGCTCGGCTGCCGAACCTGTCGCGCACAGGGTGCGCTCCCACAGGTGGTGCGGCGAGTTTTATCCGCCGGTGGCGTTGGCCGGCCGCGCCACGAAATCGGCATCCAGCGTGCTGCCGTCACCGAAGGTAAGCGTCACTTTGACCTTTTCGCCAATCGTTACCGGCGCAGCAGCCTTCATCAGCATCAAGTGGTAACCGCCAGGCGATAGCTCAGCCTTCCCATGCGCCGGGATGGCGAGCTCATCGACCATCGCCATGCGATTGACGCCACCGGCGCCGGAGCTCTGGTGCAGCATCGCCTCGCCATAACGCGAGCTATGCGCACCGCGCAGGCTGGCCGCCTGGTCGCCGGTATTTTCCAGCACCACGTAAGCGCCGGCAGGCAGATCGCCGGGCAGCACGCGAATCCAGGCGCCGCTGGCGCGGACGTGTTCCGCCTCGGTGGCGCCGGCACCGGTCGTCAGCATCAGGCCGGCAAGGAGCAAGGGCAGGGCGATGCGACGACTCATGATCTGGATCCCAGGCTCAGCAGCAGATGCAGGTCGTGAACCATTTCGTCCTGGGTGTTGTTGGGCGTGGACAGCAGGCGTGCCTTGCCCTGGCCATCGAACAGATAGATGGCCGAACTGTGGCTCACTTCATACTGGCCGTCGGCACGATCGGGCTCGCGGGTGAAGGCGGATCGATAGCGTTTGCTCAGCGCCTCGATCTCGCGCGGCGTGCCGGACAAGCCGATCGCGCGCGGATCGAATGCATTGACGTAGGCGTGCATGACCTCGGGCGTATCGCGCGCGGGGTCGACGCTGACGAACAGGATGCGCGCGCCATCGGCCAAGGGCCCCAGGCGCTGCATCACCACGTGCAGTTGTGCAAGCGTCAGTGGGCAGACGTCAGGACAATGCGTGTAGCCGAAATACAGCAGCACTACCTTGCCACGATAGTCCTGGCCAGAGACTTTCTTGCCATGGTCGTCGACCAGCTGAAAGTCGAGGTCCGGCATATGGCCGGTGACATTGACGAGTTGCCATTCGATGTTGTCGTCGCGATGACAGCCGGCTAGCAGCCACGTGCCGAAGGCCAGCATCAGCAGCATCAGCCACCGGCGGGTGCGACAACGCTTCGTGCGAGAATCGATAGGAATCATCCAGGCAGCATACGACACTGGCCGCCCGCCTGGACGGCGGCGAACCGAGGAGCCTTGCGCATGCGACAACCTGCCTACGCTACAGGCGTGCTGGTCGGCCTGGCCGGCGCCAGCGCCGTGATCCTGGGGGCGTTCGGCGCGCATGCGTTGCGCGATGTGCTGGATGCCCGCGGCAGCGAGCTGTGGCATACGGCGGTGAGCTATCACTTCTGGCACGCACTCGCGCTCGCCTTCGCAGTGATGGCGGCGACAGGGCGCGCACGCCGGGTCGCCGTCGCCGCCTTTGCCATCGGCATCGTGGTGTTCAGCGGCAGCCTCTACGCGCTGGCGCTGGGGGCGCCGCGCTGGTTTGGCGCGATCACGCCGCTGGGCGGCGTGGCCTTTATCGTCGGCTGGATCGCACTCGGCGTCGCGCTGGCTGCGCGATCCGGTCGCGACGCTTCCTGAGGTAGCTCAGACGCGATCCACGCGCGCCGCGTAGCAGCCGGGCCGCGCCATGTGGATGTGCAGATAGGCAACCGTCGGATCGGCAAACAAGCGCTCGATCAGCGGTTCCAGCGCTGTGCCCTGGGCCACGTCGGCATCCCGCAACATGCCTTGCTCGTCGAAGCCGCGCACCGACAGCAGCCGGCGGCGCAATTGGTCGGGCACTTCATCGATGCGGTCGTATTGCTGTTCGCCTTCGCGGATATAGATCGCGTGGGTCGAACGGAACGGCGAGTTCGCCGGTTGGTGCTCGTAGTTGAGCAGGATCAGCGGCTGCCCGGGTTCGGCATCGGTAAGGCTGATGCGGCACGGGTAACCATGGGGCTGATCAGCCACCACGCGGATGGCCTGACGCTGCGCCAGCGCTTCGTCGGACAGCGAGAACAATTCGGCAAACGGTGCGGCGGGCAGGCCGGAAAGACGGAAATGCATGACGGGGCTCCTGGGAATCGACGATTCCCAGCGTCGCGCGATCAAGCCTTTCCGGCCATCCGATTCTTGCGCCCAATGGCTTAGTCGACGCGAAACACCCGTACGCCTTCGCACTCCGGGCAACGGTAGCTTTGCAGTTCCGTGCGCTGTTCCTGCGACCACCGCTGCGCTTCGGCGGGCAGCGGATCGTAGCGTTCCATCTCCACGCTCTCGCCGGTGCTGGAGCAGGTTTCGCACAGCACCGGGCCGTCAGGCAGCAGGCGATAGGTTTGGCTCTCGGCCATGGCGGTTCTCCGGACGTCACTGAAGCAAACAAGCTAGCGCCGGTGTCGTGCAGGCTGCGTCGAAGCGGGATAAACGCCGCGGGCGCTCACGCCTCAATCGGTGTCGATGTCCTGCACGGGTTCGGCCGCCTCGCGCTTGAGGCGGCCCTGCTTGCGCAAGGCCTCGCGCAGTACGAATTCGATCTGCGCATTGACGCTGCGCAGATCGTCGTCGGCCCAGCGCTGCATGGCTTCGAGCACCGCAGCGCTTATGCGTAATGGATAGGCTTTTTTCTCAACCGCCATAGAGCGTGCCGGCATTCACCACCGGTTGCGTGGAACGATCGCCGCACAACACCACCAGCAGGTTGCTGACCATGGCGGCTTTGCGCTCTTCGTCCAGCTCCACCACGCCCTGCGACTTGAGCTTGTCCAGCGCCATCGCCACCATGCCTACGGCGCCTTCCACGATGCGTTCGCGCGCGGCCACGATGGCGTTGGCCTGCTGGCGCTGCAGCATGGCCTGGGCGATTTCCTGCGCGTAGGCGAGGTGGCTGATGCGCGCTTCAATCACGTGCACGCCGGCTTTTTCCAGGCGTGCCTGGATTTCATCGCGCAGGTGATTGTTGATCACCTCGCCGTGGCTGCGCAGCGAAGGCTTGCCATCGTCGTGCGCATCGTAGGGGTAGTTCTGGGCCATCTGGCGCAAGGCCGATTCGCTCTGGATGTTCACGAAGTTCTCGTAGTCGTCCACGCAGAACACCGCTTCGGCCGTATCGACCACTTCCCATACCACCACGGCGGCGATCTCGATGGGGTTGCCGTCGCTGTCGTTGACCTTGAGCTTGCTGCTCTCGAAGTTGCGCACGCGCAGCGAGACGCGGCGGCGGCTGCAGAACGGGTTGGTCCAGCGCAGGCCTTCCTCGCGCACGGTGCCGTGGTACTTGCCGAACAACTGCAGCACCTGGCCTTCGTTCGGGGCGACCTGGAAGAAGCCCTTGGCCATGAAACCGGCGAGCAGGTGGATGGCGATACCGAGGCCGATCGCGACGACGGCGGGTGCCTCGTGCACCAGTCCGTAGCCTTCCAGGGCCAGGCCGACGGCGCCGAGGAGTAGCACGAAGAAGACCGTGGGGATGCCGGCGGTCGAAAAGCCTTGCTGTTCGTTCATGGGGGTTCCTCCCTGGTTGGGGAAATTAGATATCAAAGTGATATCTAATTCAAGGAGGGGTTAGTCTCGGGTGGCGACCGTGCCGCTCATGGTGGCTGCGGTTTGCTCCGGCGCGGTGCCGATCTGGGCAATCCGCATCTGTCCGAACAGATTGGCGAGGTTGAAGAAGTGCCAGGGATCGCCGTCGCCGCTGTCCAGCGCGATATGGGTGCTGTCGAAGTGCCCAAGGGCGGCGTCGAAGCTCTGCCAGCGCCCATGCACCCAGGCCTGCACCCAGGCGTGCGGCACGAACACGCGTGAGCTGTCGGCGTAGCGGTCGGCATAGACCATGCCGGTCACCACGCGGGCTGGAATATGTTCGGCACGCGCCAGCGCCGCCAGCAGCACCGCGTGTTCCTTGCAGTCGCCCGCTCGCTCCCGAACCACCTCCATCGCGGAGGCGTAGCCGATATCGCGGCTGTGGGGCGGGATATAGGCGCTGACGAAATCGCGCAGCTGGATCATCTTCTGCAGGTCGTCTTCTGCCCCGATCACCGCCTGCGCCGCCAGCTTGCGGATCGGCGGCGCGTCAGACTGAACCCAGGCATTGGGCTGCGTGTCTTCGGGCACCGGCGCCGGCTGGCCACCCGCGACCGGATTGCCCACATCCACCAGCCAATTGCCATGCCCCAGCGAGGTGACGCGCTGTTCATCCGTGCTGATCAGGGGTTGGGCATCGCTGTCGGCGACGTGGATGACGTAGCGCAGGAAGCCTGCGCGCATGGACGACGAGAGCCCCTGCGGCGAATCCACCATCGAGGCGCGCAACATGTCGAGCTCCTGCACGGGCGCTTGCGCGCAGGCCTGGCTGCAGGCGAGCATGTCCAGGGGATGGCCGAGCATTTCCAGCGAACTCTTGCGGGTCTCGCCGCGTGCATTGACCCATAGGTCCATGCGTTGAACGCCGCGGGGCGTCTGCAATACTTCGCGCTGGTGGTTGAGAACCTCGGCGCCATCGGGCAGCGACACGCGCTCGTTGCCCAGCACTTCGATGTCCACGGTGGCCACGTCCTGGCTCGCCGGATCGAACAGGCTCAGCGCGTAATGCCCGGGGCGGCTGGCCGCCCCCGCCATGGCCTGCCGCTGTCCATCGCTCAGCAGGGCGCCCGTGGGCCACGCCAGCGTCGACTGGGTGGCCAGGCCGGCCACGGTGGTGGTGATGGCGTAGCGGCCGTCGGCCTGGCGCTGGCCATCGACGATGCTGTCCGAGCTGGAAAGCGTGCTGCGCGAGTAAAAGCCCAGCGGCTGGCTGTCGAGCGTCTCCATGCTGCGGGTCAGCACCGCCATGGGTACGGTGCGGCCGGCGCGATTGATCTCGATCTGCAGGTCCTGCGTGGTGGTAATGACCTTGCCGTCGCTGACGCGATCGATCCGCAGGTGGCCGATACGGCGGCCGGCCAGCATGACGGTCATCCACGTCGTGTTGCTGGTGGGCACGCTCTCCATCGCCCCGCCGGCGGCGACAGGGGGAGAGCTCAGCGCGAATGCCATCCATAGCGCGGCAAGCCAATAGCGCATAGGTCGCTCCGTGGGGACGGTGCAACTACAGTCAATGCCGGTCCGCGTCGTTCGTCAATGGAATTTGCGTGATGACGAAGCAGTCGCGCGCGATCGCCGAGGCTGCCGTCTACAATGGCGCTTTGCCACCTCTGCGGAGACACCGATGAAGCCCTTTGGCACGCCTTATTCCGATCATGCGTTGCGGGTATTGCTGCTGGGATCGGGCGAACTGGGCAAGGAAGTGGCGATCGAATTGCAGCGCTACGCGGTCGAGGTGATCGCCGTGGATCGCTATGCCAACGCGCCGGCGATGCAGGTGGCGCATCGCAGCCATGTCATCGACATGCTGGACGGCGCGGCACTGCGCGCGCTTATCGAAAAGGAAAAGCCCGATCTCGTGGTTCCGGAGATCGAAGCCATCCACACCGCCACGCTGATCGAGCTGGAAAAGGAAGGCCTGCGTGTGATTCCCACCGCGCGCGCCGCGTGGCTCACCATGGACCGCGAAGGCATCCGCCGCCTCGCCGCCGAAGAACTCAAGCTGCCGACCTCGCGCTACCGGTTTTGTGACACCGAAACGGAATACCAGGACGCGGCGGCCAGCATCGGCCTGCCGTTCGTGATCAAGCCGGTGATGAGCTCCTCCGGCAAGGGCCAGAGCGTGGTGCGCCAGGCCAGCGAGCTGCAGCACGCCTGGGATTACGCGCAATCGGGTGGCCGCGCCGGCAAGGGACGCGTGATCGTCGAGGGCTTCGTCGACTTCGACTACGAAATCACCTTGCTCACCGTGCGGCACAAGGATGGCGTGAGCTTCTGCGCGCCCATCGGCCATCGCCAGGAAGACGGCGACTATCGCGAATCCTGGCAGCCGCAGGCGATGAGCGCGGCCGCGCTGGAAGAGGCGCAGCGACAGGCGGCAGCGATTACCGGCGCACTGGGTGGCTGGGGTGTGTTCGGCGTGGAGTTTTTCGTGAAGGGCGACAGCGTCATTTTCTCGGAGGTGAGTCCGCGTCCGCACGACACCGGCTTGGTGACGCTGATATCGCAAGACCTTTCGGAGTTTGCGCTGCATGCCCGCGCCATTCTCGGACTGCCGATTCCGGCGATTCGACAGTTGGGTCCGTCGGCGTCGTGCGCGGTGCTGGTGGAAGGCGAGGGCGAGGCGCCGCAGTACCACGGCCTGGCCGAGGCCTTGCAGGAGCCAGACACGCAGCTGCGCATTTTCGGCAAGCCGGCCGTGAAGGGCCGTCGCCGCATGGCGGTGACGTTGGCGCGTGACGAAGACGTGGAGACCGCGAAGGCAAAAGCGATCCGCGCTGCCAAATGCATCCGCGTTACGTTCTGACGCCCTCGTGCGGGGCGTGAAAGGAATACGCTTGTATCGTTGATCGAGTGGCGGATGCCTGGGGAATCGTCCCCAGCCCCGCATGGATGCCCGGCTAGGCGCCGAACATAGGGAGACATTGATGCAACCGACAGGCTTCGCCCATTGGCTGGTGGTAATGGTGGAAACCTTCGCCGCGCTGTTTCTCGTGCTGCTGGCGCTGCTGGTTGTGGTCATCGCAGTGGTCTGGCTGGTCGACCGCAACCAGACCAGCAACTCCGTACTGCGCAACTTCCCGGTGATCGGCCACTTCCGTTACTGGTTTCTGCATCTGGGCGAGTTTTTCCGCCAGTACCTGTATTCCAGCGATCGCGAAGAACTGCCGTTCAACCGTGCGCAGCGCACCTGGGTGTATCGCGCGGCCAAGAACGTGGACAACACCAACAGCTTCGGTTCCACCCGCGACCTGCGCGGCGAGGGCGTGCCGTTTTTCGTCAATGCGCCATTTCCCGCACTGGGCGAAAAACACGTCGATCCGCTGCCGGTGACGCTGGGCCCTTATTCGCGCGAACCGTATTCGCATGCCGCGTTCTTCAACATCTCGGCGATGAGTTTCGGCGCGTTGTCCGCCCCGGCGGTGCGTGCGCTGTCGCGCGGCGCAAAGAAAGCCGGCATCTGGATGGACACGGGCGAGGGCGGTCTTGCGCCCTACCACCTGGAAGGCGGCTGCGACATCATCTTCGAGATCGGCACGGCCAAATACGGCGTGCGCACGCCCGACGGCAAACTCGACGACAAGAAGCTGTTGGACATCTGCGCTCACCCGCAGGTGAAGATGGTCAGCATCAAGCTCGGCCAGGGCGCCAAGCCTGGCATGGGCGGTTTGCTGCCGGCCGCGAAGGTGACGCCGGAAATCGCCGCGATTCGCGGCATTCCCGTGGGACAGGATTCGCAGAGCCCCAACCGTCACCTCGACATCGGCAACGTGCAGGAGCTGATGGATGCGATACACCACATCCGCGAACTCACTGGCAAGCCGGTGGGCTTCAAGGCGGTGTTTGGCGGCGTGGAATGGATTGCCGATCTGTGCGATGAGATCGGCAAGCGCGGCATCGAACACGCACCGGACTTCATCATCGTCGACGGTTCGGAAGGCGGCACCGGCGCCGCGCCGCAAACCTTGATGGAAGGCGTGGGCCTGCCCTTGCACGAGGCCTTGCCCGCGCTGGTCGACTTGCTGGTGGTGCGAGGCGTGCGCGAACGCATCAAGGTGATCTGTTCGGGCAAGTGCATCACCGCGTACGACGTGGCGTGGGCTTTGTCGATGGGCGCGGACTTCGTCAACTCGGCGCGTGGTTTCATGCTGTCGCTGGGGTGCATCCAGTCGCTGCAGTGCAACCGCAACACTTGTCCTACCGGCATCACGACGCAGAACCCCAAGTTGCAGCGTGGCCTGGTGGTTGCCGACAAGAGCGAGCGCGTGGCGAACTACGCCACCAACCTGATGCACGAGGTTGGGATCATTGCGCACAGTTGCGGTGTGGACGAGCCGCGTCAGCTCAACCGCACACATTGCCGTGTGGTGGGAGATGACGGTATTTCGGTGCCGCTGGTGAAGCTGTATCCGTATCCGGTGGTGCCGCACGGAGCGGCACGGGCCTAATCGCGACTGACTTCACCTGTGGGAGCGCACCCTGTGCGCGACGGCCACGCTGCGGTGCATCGCTCCGTCAGGTTGTCGCGCACAGGGTGCGCTCCCACAGGGTTTGCGAAAGGCAACGCCGGCCTCAGCCTTCCGCCATCTCCGTCCAGCCTTCACTGGTGCGTATCTGCATCGGGCGGAACTTGCGCTTGTAGTCCATCTTCGGATGGCCGGCGATCCAGAAGCCCAGATAAATCCACGGCAGGCCGCGACGCTTGGCCAGCGCAACCTGCTGCAGGATCGCGAAGGTGCCCAGGCCACGCGCCGTTTCTTCCGGTTCGTAGAACGTGTAGACGGCGGAAAGCCCTTGCTGGCAAACGTCCGTCACCGCCACGCCGAGCAGGCGGGAGCCCTGGCGGAATTCCAGGAACATGGTCGGACTCCACGGCGCGGTGAGGAAGCGGCGGAAATCGCTGGCGTCCGCTTCGTCCATGCCGCCGCCGGGATGACGCTGGCGCAGGTAGCGCTCGTAGAGCGCGTGGCGTTCCGCGTTGTAGCCGGCCATCGATTCGACGACCTGCAGATCCTCGTTGCGCTTGAGGCAGCGGCGCTGGCTGCGGTCCGGCGTGAAGCGTTCCACGTCGATGCGGCAGGGCGTGCAGGCGCGGCAACTGGTGCAGTACGGGTAGTAGAGGTGTCCGCCTGCGCGACGGAAGCCGCGCTCCAGCGCCGGACCATAGAGCTGGTCCAGCTGCGGCGCGGCCGGATCGATCACAAGGTTCTGTGCCGTGCGCTCGGCAAAGTAGCCGCAGGCGTGCGGCAGGGTTTGGAAGAGGCGGACACGGTCAGAGCGCATGGCCTGATTCTATGTCCGGTCCACGTCACTGTGTCAGTAGGGGAAATCTGATATGGCGATTGGCTGAGCCAGATCGGGGTCAGATGACACCCATGTAACGCAGCATCAGGACCACAAAGGCCCCCGCCACGGCCAACATGACAATGCGGCGTACCCGGTTGGCCATGCCCTGGCGCTTCATGTCCGGCGTGGCGTTGCGGGCCAGCGCCAGTTCCTCGCCGTGGCGGATCACCGGCTCGATGCCCAGCTCCTTCAACAGGGCACGGGCGCGGGTGTAGTCGTCCGCCCGGGTCACCCAGACCTGGGCCCAGTTGTCCCGGTTCTCCTGGCGCTGGGTATAGCTGAAGCGCTGGTAGGTCCCGCGGTTGTAGTTCGAGCGGTTCTCGATGGTGCACTCGATGCCTTGCTCCTTGAGGAGTTTGGCAACCCGATCGATGTTTTCCTGGCGGGGCGAGGTATAGAGCTGACGCATAAGGAAACCTTGGTTCGCCGGGCGGGCAGGTACGGGAAAGGCTGGCCGCGGGGATCGGCCAGACCCATATTACTACGGTGACTCGGTCGCTCAGCCGCGCAGGCGGATCAGGCCTTCCTGGGCGGTCGAGGCGACCAGTTCGCCCTCGCGGGTGAAAATCTGGCCCCGGGCGAGGCCGCGGGCGCCCTGGGCGGTCGGGCTGTCGAACGAGTACAGCAGCCACTCGTCCACCCGGAACGGGCGATGGAACCACAGCGCATGGTCCAGGCTCGCCATCTGCACATTGTGTGTGTAGTACGAGATGCCGTGCGGCAGGGTGGCCGTGCCGATCAGGTTGAAGTCCGAGGCGTAGGCCAGCAACGAGCGTTGCAGCATCGGCGAATCGCTGACCGGCGCGGTCAGGCGGAACCAGATGTGCTGGATCGGCGGCCGCTTGGTCGGATGCAGCTTGTCCTGCGGCCAGACATGGCGGAATTCGAAGGGCGCATCCACGCCCAGCCAGCGCTGCAGCTTCTCCGGCAGCTTGGTCAGCTGCTCCGGGGGCACCGCCTGCATCGGCTCGATGTCCTCGGGCATGGGCACTTCGGGCATCGAGGACTGATGCTCGAAGCCGGTTTCCGGCACCTGGAAGGAAATCGAGCCGTTGAGGATGGGCTGGCCGTGCTGGATCGCCACCACCCGGCGGGAGGAGAACGTGCCGCCGTCGCGCGTGCGCTCCACGTTGTAGACGATGGGCGCCTTGATGTCCCCCGCGCGCAGGAAATAGGCGTGCAGCGAATGGGCTTCGCGATCCGCATCCACGGTGCGCTGGGCGGCGGACAGCGCCTGGCCCAGCACCTGGCCGCCGAAGACGAAATGCGTACCGATGTCCCGGCTCTGGCCGCGGAACAGGTTGTCCTCCAGACGCTCCAGTTCGAGCAGGTCGACGAGTTCGCGGACGTGGTTTTCCGTCATGGAGAGCAGGCTCGGTGTAGGTGGCCGGGAATTATAGCGACGCGCCGACCGTCGCGGTCGGGATGGGCCGGCAGACGGGCGCTTGGCGCCGACGGTATTCATCGCTCCACGACCAAGGGGGAGCGGTTATGGAGCAGTTTTCAGAGTGGGAGCGGCAGCGCTTGCTGGACTCGCCCGGGGTCGGTCTCATCGTCATCTTCCGCCTGGAGCAGATCGGCATCTGTACGCTCGACCAGCTGGCCAGCGCCGAGGTGGACGATGTGCTCCTGCAGATCAGTACCCTGCTGGGCGCCACCTCCTGGCGCAACAGCCCGCAGGCACGCGTCGCGGTGATGCTGGCGGTAGCGCTGGCGCGTCACGCCCATACCGATGCCGCCTAGGCGTTAGCCGGCGTCCATCGGGTCAGCCCGCTGTCTTCCAGCACCTCCGACCAGGGAAACAGCGGACCCGGGTCGAGCTTGCGCGGCACGTCAAGCGTCGGATCGTCAGTGGCCGGCAGGCGGGCCGTGTCCAGTTGCTCGTGGCCGGCAATCAGCTGCAAGCGGGGGAAGTCCTGCCTCAGCTCTGCCAGCAGGGAGCGCAGCGCGGCGAGCTGGGCTGGCGGGTAGGGCTCGGTCATGGTCTGGCGGCGGGAATCCCACCACTCCGGGTAGCGCCCCAGGTTGACCAGCTCGATGCCGATGGAATGGGGATTGTGGCCGCGCACGTGGTTGGCCACGCGGGTGCCCGGCACATACCGGTAAATGCTGCCGTCCCGGTCGATGTAGTAGTGCCCGCTGGCGCCCGCGCCGCTTTCATAGATAACCCGCTCGCCATACTCGCGGGCGATGGCCAGGTCCGGCAGCTCGGTGCAGTGGATGACCACCATCTCCACCGCATCGGCAGAGCGTTCGGGCAGAAGAGGGACGTACGGGAGGGGCTGATCAATGATGGTCAGAGGCATGCCGGCAGTCTAGCGACGGTGGGCTGGGACGTCGCCTGTTACGATGCGCGGCCTGATAAATGCAGTTTTGGAGACCGCGATGCGCGGCCAGATCATTCTTTCGCACGGTTCGGATTCCGGTCCGGACGCCACCAAGGTCAGCGTGCTGGCCGCCTTTGCCGAGTCCCTGGGCTGGAAAACCCAGCGCCCGGACTATCGCAGCGACGACCTGCCGGGATACGCCGGCTCGGTCGCGCCGCGCGTGGAGCGTCTGATTGCTGCCATCGACAC
Organism: Dyella sp. 01L423; assembly: GCF_056399945.1. Lineage (NCBI taxonomy): Bacteria > Pseudomonadati > Pseudomonadota > Gammaproteobacteria > Lysobacterales > Rhodanobacteraceae > Dyella > Dyella sp. 01L423. The sequence goes on from NZ_JBFTSI010000001.1 coordinate 826,675, forward strand.
GCTGGACGCGCCGCCGATCCTGGTCGGTTCCAGCATGGGGTCCTTCGTTTCCGGCCTGGCCTCGCTGCAGCGCCCGGTGGCTGGCCTGTTCCTGCTGGCCACGCCCAGCGAGATCCCTGGCTACCGCCAGGCGTTTGACCTGGCCGAGGGCGTACCCACGTTGCTCTACCACGGCTGGCGCGATGACGTATGTCCGCCGGAAGGGGTGATCAGTTTCTCCGCCCGCCGCCGCCTGCCTCTGATCGTGGTCGACGACGACCACCGCCTGAGCGATAGCGTCGATCGTATCGTCGACCAGTTCGGCCTGTTCCTTACTTCATTGGCGGCCGCATGAGCGCTTTCTTTGCCACGTGCCCCAAGGGCCTCGAATACCTGCTGCGCGACGAACTGGTGGCGCTGGGCGCCGAAGACGTACGCGAGGCGCTGGCCGGCGTGCATTTCGCCGGCACGCTGGAGACCGCCTACCGGGCCTGCCTGTGGTCGCGCCTGGCCAGCCGTGTGCTGTTGCCGCTGGCCGACTTCGATGCCGCCACGGACGATGCACTCTACGCGGGCGTCCAGGCGATCGACTGGTCGCAGCACCTTGCCTCGCACGCCACCCTGGCAGTCGACGCCAATTCGGCGCAGAGCAAACTCACCCATAGCCAGTTCATCGCCCAGCGCGTGAAAGACGCCGTGGTCGATCAGTTCCGTCAGCGTGATGGTTCGCGTCCCGCCGTGGATACGGACGAGCCGGACGTGCGCATCAACCTGCGCCTGCGCCGTGACCGCGCGACGCTGTCGCTCGACCTGGCCGGCTCGCCGCTGCATCGCCGCGGCTGGCGCGAAGTGCAGGGCGAAGCGCCGCTGAAGGAAAACCTGGCCGCCGCGATGCTGTTGCGTGCGCGTTGGCCGGAGATCTATGCCGAAGGCGGCGCGCTGCTCGATCCCATGTGCGGTTCGGGCACGCTGCTGGTCGAAGGCGCCTGGATGGCCGCTGACGTGGCGCCAGGCCTGCACCGCGAGTACTACGGTTTCCTGGGTTGGGCTCAGCACGACATCGCCGCATGGCGCAGCCTGCTCGATGACGCGCGCCAGCGCGCCGAGGCCGGCCTGCGTGCGCTGCGTGGCTGCTTTTTCGGCAGCGACGCGGATTCGCGCATGGTGCAGACGGCCAAGCGCAATGCGCAGGAAGCAGGCGTCGCCGGCTTCCTCACGTTGGACAAGCACGACGCCACCCACGTGTCGCCGCCGCCGGGCTATACGCGCGGACTGGTGATCACCAACCCGCCGTACGGCGAGCGCCTGGGCGACCGCGTGGAGATGCCGCGCCTTTACCGCGCCCTGGGCGAGACCCTGCGCGAACGCTTTGCCGGCTGGCGCGCCGCCGTGCTGGCGGGCGATGCGGAACTGGGCCAGGCGATCCCGCTGCGCGCCGAAAAGAAATACACGCTCTTCAACGGCGCCCTGGAAACGCAGCTGCTGGTGTTCGAACTGCACGCGCGCAGCGAGACCCCGCGCGAGGTGAAGCCGCTTTCCGAAGGCGCGCAGATGCTGCGCAATCGCCTCGAGAAGAACCTGCGCAATCTGCGCAAGCGCCTTGACCGCGAAGACATCCATTGCTGGCGCGCTTACGACCAGGATCTGCCCGAATACGCGGCGGCCATCGACGTCTATGGCAGGGAAGGCGCGGAACCCTGGCTGCACATCCAGGAGTACCGCGCACCGGCCGAGATCCCCGTCGAAACGGCACGCCATCGCCTGCGCGAGATCGTGCGCGTGGCCGGCGAAGTGCTGGGCGTCCCGCGCGACCGCATCGCGCTGAAGACGCGCGAGCGCGGCAAGGGCGGCTCCAAGTACGGCCAGTTCGACCAGCGTGGCGAATTCATCGAGGTGGCCGAAGGCGGTCTGCGTTTCCTGGCGAACCTCACCGACTACCTGGACACCGGCCTGTTCATCGACCACCGGCTGGTGCGCGGCAAGATCCGCGAACTGGCCCCAGGCCGGCGCTTCCTCAACCTGTTCGCCTATACCGCCACGGCCAGCGTTTACGCGGCGGCAGGCGAGGCGCGCGATACCACCAGCGTGGACTTGTCAGCCACTTATCTGGACTGGGCGTCGCGAAATCTTGCGCTCAATGGATACACCGGCGGCAAGCATCGCCTGATGCAGGCGGACGCGATGAGCTTCCTCAAGCAGGACAAGGAACGCTACGGGCTGATCTATGTCGACCCGCCGACTTTCTCCAACTCCAAGCGGGCGGAAGACTTCGACGTCCAGCGCGATCATGCCGAGCTCCTGCTGGCGTGCGCGGAACGTCTTTCCAGCGACGGCGTGATCGTGTTTTCGAACAACTTCCGCCGCTTCAAGCTGAACCAGGAGGCGCTGGCTGAACGGTTCATCATCGAGGACTGGAGTGCGCCCAGCATCCCGTTTGATTTCACCCGCCGGTCCGATATCCACGGCTGCTGGCTGCTGCGCCTGCATCCACAGGAATCGCCCTGGGGCGAGAGTGTGAACCACGTCAGGAACAAGGCCAGGCGTTAAGCGATTTCACGGTTTCTACTCAGTCCGGATTCAGCGCAAAAGTCACAGCATTGATCCCGGCAAAGAGCGATAGAAGGCAACGTCCAATCCTTCTGTCGGAATCAAGCCTCCCTTGGGAGACAAACTCATGAATAAGACGAAGATTTCCACCATCAAGCGCGTTGCGATGGCCGCGGCCATGATCGTTGGCTGTGCCGCCGTTGCCCCGGCGTTCGCAGGCCACGTCAGCTTGAACGTGGGCATCGGTCTGCCGGCCGTGGGCGTGGGTTACTACGCTCCGGCCCCGGTGGTGTACGCACCGCCTCCGCCGGTGTATTACGCGCCGGCTCCGGTCGTCTATGGCGGTCCCGTTTATGGTGGCCCGGTGGTTTACCCGGCCGTTGGCGCTGCAGTGGTGGTGGGTGGCCATGGCGGCTACTACCATCACGGTGGTTACTACAACCGCGGCTACTACAATCGCGGCGGCTACCGTTACTACGGTCACTGATCGCGCAGGCGTTCGTTGATACGGAAGAAACCCGGCCTAGTGCCGGGTTTCTTTTTTGTTGCAACGGCGATACCAAAGGACCATCGCGAGTGCGCACTTTTCAACGTTTCGCCATCTTCACATCACACCGTTTGAACGTTCTGTCCGGCATCGTTTGCGTATGTTACGGCGCAATGATCGCGGTATGAGTCTCCATAAAATCTCTGGCATGTCCGACGGCCCCGTGACCGCCTCCCGGAGGCCCCGATGACCTTGGCGCATTCGGCCGCGCAAGCCGAGGCGCTGACGCTGCGATTCCGGAGAATCCGCTCCCGCAGCATGGCCTTGTGCGCGACGCTCACTCCCGAAGACATGATGGTGCAGTCGATGCCGGACGCCAGCCCGGCCAAGTGGCATCTTGCGCACACCACCTGGTTCTTCGAACGCTTCGTGCTTGAGCGCGATCCGGCTTACCGGTCGCCGCATCCGGAGTGGAACTACCTGTTCAACTCCTACTACCAGAGCGTGGGCCCGATGCACGCCCGCCCGCGCCGTGGCCTTCTCTCGCGCCCGGGCGTTGCCCAGATCCGCGACTACCGCGAGCGGGTGGACGAGTCGATCAGCGACTGGCTGTCGCGCGATATCGACGCCACCACGATGGGCATCATCGAACTGGGGCTGGAGCACGAACAGCAGCACCAGGAGTTGTTGCTCACCGATATCAAGCATGCGTTCTTCATCAATCCGCTGCTGCCGGCCTATACCGCGCCGCTCAGTTCGTCCTCGGCGCCGACCGCCGTGCCCATGAGCTTCATCGCGGGCAAGGAGGGCATCGTGGAGATCGGCCATCAGAGTGGCGGGTTTGCGTTCGACAACGAATCGCCGCGGCACCGCAGCCTGTTGCAGCCGCACGCGCTGGCGAACCGACCGGTGACCAATGCCGAGTACGCGGCCTTCGTGCATGACGGCGGTTATGGCGAGCCCTCGCTGTGGTTGTCCGAAGGATGGGACACCATCAACCGTGAACAATGGCAGCGTCCGTTCTACTGGCAGGAGGACCTTGCCAGCGAATTCACCCTGGCCGGCGTAAGGCCGATCGATCCGAATGCGCCGGTGAGCCATATCAGCTACTTCGAAGCCGACGCCTTTGCGCGCTGGGCCGGCATGCGTCTGCCGACCGAAGCGGAATGGGAAAGTGCGGCCGCCAGCTTGCCGGTGCAGGGCAACCTACTTGATTCCAAGTCGTTCCATCCCCAAGCAGCGAAGGGCGGGGAAGGCCTGCTCCAGATGTTTGGCGACGTCTGGGAATGGACCGCCTCGCCCTACGTCAGCTATCCCGGCTTCCGGCCGTTGGCCGGCGCGCTGGGCGAGTACAACGGCAAATTCATGAACGGACAGTGGGTGCTGCGCGGCGGCTCGTGCGCGACACCTCGCGAACATCTACGTGCGACGTACCGGAATTTCTTTCCTCCCCATGCCCGTTGGCAGTTCATGGGGATACGCTTGGGACAGGACCGATGAGTGTGCAAGCCTTCGATATCCGCGACGACGACCGCCGCCCACCCGTCGACGACCTGCTCGGCATCGTGCAGCGCGGTCTGCGCGCACGGCCCAAGCGATTGCCGTCCTGGTTGTTCTATGACGAACGTGGCTCGCAGCTGTTCGAAGAGATCTGCGAGCAACCCGAGTACTACCTGACGCGCGCGGAGATCGCGCTGATGGATGCGCATGCGGGCGATATCGCCGATGTGCTGGGCGAAGACGTGCGCCTGGTCGAATACGGCAGCGGCAACGCGATCAAGACGCGCATGCTGCTCGAACATCTGCACGCGCCGGTGTCCTATGTGCCGGTGGAGATTTCCGCCGAGCCGCTGCGCAACAGTACCCAGGCCTTGAACGAGCGCTTTCCGGGCGTGCCGGTGCAGGCCTTGCATGCGGACTTTACGCGTCCGCTGCGGCTGCCGATTCCGCCGCGTGCGCCGCGCCGCACGGTGATCTACTTCCCCGGTTCCACCATCGGCAATTTCGAGGCGCGCGACGCCGCCGAATTGCTGCGCAAGATGCGCGGCGAGATGGGCGACAACGGCGGCATCCTGATTGGCGCCGACCTGAAGAAAGACACCGCCACCATCGAGGCGGCGTACAACGACAAGGCGGGCGTCACCGCGGAATTCACGCTCAACCTGCTGATGCGTTTGAACCGTGAGTTGGGCAGCGATTTCGACCTGTCGGCGTTCCGTCATCGCGCGCACTACAACGCCATGGCCGGGCGCATCGAAACCTTCATCGTCAGCAGCAAGGACCAGAAGGTGCGCGTGGGCAAGCAGCAGGTGGGTTTCACTGCGGAGGAGGCGATGCAGGTGGAATACAGCTGCAAGTACTCGCCCGAGGATTTCGCCGCACTGGCGGGCAAGGCGGGACTCGCCATTGCCCATGAATGGACCGATCCGCAGGGCATGTTCGCCGTCTACTACCTGGTGCGTGCCGGCGCCCGCGTGGCCTGAGTAATTGATAGAGCGCGCTTGCGTAGAAGCGCGCTCACACTTTCAAGGGCTGAATACCAGCACCAGGAACACCACAAACATCGACAGGTGCACCGCACCTTCAAGCATGGTGGTGCGCCAGCCCGAGAAGGTCAGCGTGCTCAGCACCAGGGTGGAAGCGAGCACCACCATGCTGGCCGGCGGCAGGCCGAGCACCACCGGCTTGCCCGTGAACAACCCGATGGCGAGCACGGCCGGCACGGTGAGGCCGACCGTCGATGCGGCGCCGCCCAGGCACAGGTTGATCGCCCGAGTGAGTTGATCGCGGCGAATCGCAATGAGCGCCGAAATGCCTTCGGGCGTGAAAACCAACATGGCGATGATCACGCCGCCCAGCGCATGCGGCGCGCCGGTTGCCGCGATGCCGTAATCGAGCACCTTGGCGAGGCTCTTGGAGAGAATCACGATGGGCAGGATGTTGACCAGCAGCATGATCAGATGCAGCGCCATCTCGCCCTTGCGCGCGCGGCGCGGCGGCGCTGGCGGTTCTTCTGGCACGTTCGCGTCGGTGTCAGAGCGTGGCGCCACGAAGTAGCCCTGGTGGCGTCCCGTCTGCAGCCACAGGAACAAACCGTAGAGGCCGATGGTGAGGATGGAGAAGCTCACCGCCTGCACCGGCGTCAGCGAGCCGTCCGGGGTCGAGGCGGTGAAGCTGGGCAGCACCAGCGCGATCATCGCCAGCGGAATGATCACCGCCAGGAAGGCCGAAGCGCCATGCAGGTTGTACGCCTGCTCGTGATGGCGCATGCCGCCGATCAGCAAGCCTATCCCCACCACGCCGTTCAACACGATCATCAGTACCGCGTACATGGTGTCGCGCGCAAGCGTGGCCGTATCGCCGGCGCCGAGCATCACCGCGGAGATCAGCACCACTTCGATCAAGACGATGGATAAGGTGAGCACCAGCGTGCCCACCGGCTCGCCGAGCAGGCCGGCCAGTTCCTCCGCTTCGTGCACGACGCCGAACGAGCCCCATACGATCACCACGAACAGCCACGCGAACAACGAAAGGCCGATGGCGTGGTTGCTGAGGTGCTGCATCCAGTCCGAGCCAAAGATCAGAAACATGGCTACGGTTGCCCACGCAATGGCGGGGCGCAGGAACATCTTCGGCTGCAACAGCGGCTGCTCTTCGGTGAGAGTCGAGTCGAGTGTCATGATTGCTCCGGCTCAGTGGGTATCGCTCAGTATGCCGCCATAGCTGGCAGGGTCGACATCGGCGATCGATTGCGAGAACGTCCAGCGATGCTTGCCGATATCCTCGATCGAATATTGGCGCTCGCCATAAGGGTAGTCGGTAGGCGGCCGCAGCACACGCGCACCGTTGGCGGTGGCTTGGGCGTAGTGCTGGTCGACATTCGCCACGTGGACCATCACGCCATGCGCATGATCGGCTGCCTGGCTGCCATCGGCCAGTTCGGTGACGACGATGCAGGTGCCCTCATAAATCAATTGCACGCGGTGATCGCCGATGCGCAAGCGCTCACGAAAGCCGAGTGCACGGCACAACCAGGCCGAGGCCGCCAGGACATCCGGGTAGGCCAGCTCGGGAATGATGACGCCCGGTGGCATGGAGCGGTTGATGATCATGGAAACCTTCCTGGTCGCTATGCACGAACAAGCTTGCCACGATGCGTTACACGACGTGCTCAGCCGGTGATCTCGACCCCACGAACGAGTCGCTTGGCCAGGCGCGGCTGGCGCAGTTGCTCCAGCCACCACGACAGGGCGCGGCCCTCCTGGTCGCCGCGCCAGGCGACGTAGAGCACATTGGGCTCGCGCGGATCGGCCATGCGTTTCTCCACCAGCTCGCCACGCTTGAGCATGCCGGCGACGCGTTGGCGCGGCAGCCAGCCCACGCCAAGGCCTTCTTTTTGAGCGTGGATTTTCGCCGCCATGCTTGGCACCGCCAGCGTGGCCTGCCCACCGATCAGGCCATAAGCGCGACCGCCGGAACTGCGCGATGAATCGGCCACCACCACGCTACGGTGGCGCGTGACAACTTCGCGTTCCAGCGGCTCGGCAGCCTTGGCCAGCGGATGCCTCGGCGAGACGGCGAACACCCAATCCATCACGCCCAACTCGAACCAGCGCAACTTGGGAATGACCGGCGGCTCGTTGGTGGCGCCTACGATAAGGTCGGCACGGCCATCGCGTAGCGCCTCCCATGTGCCGCCTAGCACCTCATGCGTCATGCGCAGGGCGACGCCCGATTGCAGTGCATCGAAGCTGCGGATGACGGGTGAGAAAAGTTCGAACTCGATGATTTCGTCGGTGACGATCCATAGCCGATCTTCCCAGCCACTGGCGATTTGTTTTACGCGGCGGCTGAGGCGCGACACGTCCTGCATGAGTCGCGCAGCTTCCAGTGCGAGTAGCTGGCCGGCGGGGGTCAGTTGGAGGCGGTAGCGGCGGCGGTCGAAAAGGAGCGCGTCGAAGCGGGTTTCCAGCTGGCGGGCGGCGTGCGAAATGGTGGAGGGGGCTTTGCCCAGTCGCGCGGCGGCGCGGGACAGGCTGCCGCTTTCGCGAATGGCTTCCAGCAGGGCCAGTTCGTCTTCGGACAACATGTTCGGGCCTTTCGAACGAGTGTGAGGGGATGGTACGACAAGCCCGGGGCGCTCGGTTGTCCAGATGCCACGATTTGGGGCGCCGAGAGTCAATAAGCCGCCATATGTAGGAGCGCACCCTGTGCGCGACTAGCCTACGGAGCGGTACATCCCAGCGCTGCGGTCGCGCACAAGGTGCGCTCCTACAAGGGAGCAGGCACGTTGTTGAATGGTGCATCAAAGTTGCCGTCGGCAATTTGTGGGAGCGCACCCTGTGCGCGACAAACCTACGGAGCGGTACACCCATGCGTGGCGGTCGCGCACAGGGTGCGCTCCCACAGGCAATCGCGAGTCGCTGCGCCCTAATAATTGAGGGTTGCGAGAAAAGCGCGCCGGCCGTTCACCCCGGCCTGCGCGCTCCCAATTGCACCAACACCTCATGCGCCGAGCGAATCCGCTCCGTCGCCCCAGGCAGTTCCAGGTTCACCTTCAACTTGTCCTGGCCGTCGAGCTTGTAGACGCGCGGCAGACCCTGGATCAGGCGGATGATGGCCATCGGATCGACTTCCGGCTTGTCGCGGAAAACGATGCGTCCGCCATTGGCGCCGAAGTCCAGTTTGCGGATGCCGAGCGGCGTTGCCATCAGCTTGAGCTGGGCGATGGCGAACAGCTGCTTGGCCGGGTCGGGCAGCAGGCCGAAGCGGTCGATCATTTCCACTTGCAGATCGCGCAGGTGGTCGTCGTTGCGGGCGCTGGCGATGCGCTTGTAGAGCGTCAGGCGCGTGTGCACATCAGGCAGATAGTCATCCGGAATCAGCGCGGGCAGATGCAGCTCGACTTCCGTTTCGTGCTCGCTGCTGAGATCGAAGTCGGGCACCTTGCCGGACTTCAGCGCGCGCACGGCGCGTTCGAGCAACTCGGTGTACAGACCGAAACCGATTTCCTGGATCTGGCCCGACTGCTCGTCGCCCAGCAGCTCACCAGCGCCGCGGATTTCGAGGTCGTGCGTGGCGAGCGTGAAGCCTGCGCCCAGTTCTTCCAGCGAGGCGATCGCTTCCAGGCGCTTTTCGGCATCGGCGGTCATCGCCTTGCGATCGGGCACCACCAGATAGGCATACGCGCGGTGATGCGAGCGGCCCACGCGCCCACGCAGCTGATGCAGCTGCGCAAGACCGAAGCGGTCGGCGCGATTGATGATGATGGTGTTGGCGGTGGGAATGTCGATGCCGGTTTCGATGATCGTGGTGCACACCAGCACGTTGAAACGCTGGCGGTGGAAGTCCGCCATCACCCGTTCGAGATCGCGTTCGGGCATCTGTCCGTGGGCGACGCCGATGCGCGCTTCGGGAATCAGCTCCTGCACTTCGCGCGCGGCACGCTCGATGGTGTCCACCTCGTTGTGCAGGAAATACACCTGGCCGCCGCGTTGCAGTTCGCGCTGGAAGGCTTCGCGCGCCAGCGCCGGTTCCCACTGCGCGATGAAGGTGCGCACGGCCATGCGATGGGCCGGCGGCGTGGCGATCAGCGACAGGTCGCGCAGGCCGGCCATCGCCATGTTGAGGGTGCGCGGGATCGGCGTTGCCGTCATGGTGAGCAGGTCGACTTCGGCGCGCAGCTTTTTCAGCTGCTCCTTCTGGCGCACGCCAAAGCGCTGTTCCTCGTCGACGATGACCAGGCCCAGGTTCTTGAACTTGATCTCCGGCGCGAGCAGCTTGTGCGTGCCCACGATCACGTCGATCTGGCCGTCCGCGAGGCGCTTGAGGGCGTCGTTGACTTCCTTGGTCGACTTGAAGCGCGACAGCACGTCGACCTTCACCGGCCAGTCGGCGAAACGGTCGGCGAAGTTGCGGTAGTGCTGTTGCGCGAGCAGGGTGGTCGGCACGAGCACGGCGACCTGGCGACCGGCCGTGGCGGCGGCGAACGCGGCGCGCAGCGCCACCTCGGTCTTGCCAAAGCCCACGTCGCCGCAGATCACGCGATCCATCGCGCGAGGCGCGGCCAGATCGTGCAGCACGGAGTCGATCGCCTGCTGCTGGTCGGGCGTTTCCTCGAACGGGAAGGTGGCGCCGAACTCTTCCACCATCTGGCGATCGATCGGCATCGATTCGCCGCCGCGCGCTTCACGCTGCGCGTAGATGCCGAGCAGTTCGGCCGCCACGTCGCGGACTTTCTCCGCGGCCTTCTTGCGCGCGCGCTCCCAGGCGTCGCCGCCGAGCGAATGCAGCGGCGCCAGTTCCGGCGCGGTACCGGTATAGCGGCTGACCAGGCCCAGCTGCGCCACCGGTACGTAGAGCTTGTCGCCCTTGGCGTATTCGATGGTGAGGAACTCGCCGTCCATGCCGCCCAGTTCCATCGATACCAACCCCTGGTAGCGACCCACGCCGTGATCGACGTGGACGATGGGCGCGCCGATGGTCAGCTCGGTGAGATCGCGGATGATGCTTTCCGGATCGCGCGCGGCGCCGCGGCGTCGCTTGCGTTCCGTGCGCACGCGCTCGCCGAACAGCTCGCGCTCGGTGAGTACGGTGAGAGCCGGATCGTTGAGCGCGAAGCCTTGTTCCAGTCCTGCCGTGGTGATGGCAAGACGCAACTTGTCGTTGCTCAGGAACGCTGGCCAGCCATCGAGTGTCTCGGGCTTGAGACCCGCGCCGGCCAGTTGCTCGATCAGTGCTTCGCGACGACCCGCCGAATCGGCGGTGATCAGCACGCGTCCCGGATAATGGGACAGGAAGTGGCGCAGCGAGGTGCCCGGTTCCTCGCCCTTGCGGTTGAGCGGCAGTTCCGGCGCGGGCTGCGTGCCGGTGGGCAGGGCGTGCTCGTGACCGCTTTCCACCACTTCGATGCGCAGGCGCTTGTTGAGCTGTTCGCGCAGCAGTTCGGTCGGCAGGTATAGCTCGGCGGGCGGCAGCACGGGACGTTCGATGTCGTGCGCGCGCTGGTCGTAGCGCTCGCCAGTCTGGGTCCAGAACTGCTCGGCCGATTCCAGCGCGCCTTCGCCAAGCAAGAACACCGCGTTGTCGGCGAGATAGTCGAACAAGGTGGCGGTCTGCTCGAAGAACATCGGCAGGTAGTACTCGATGCCGCCCGGCGTCACGCCTTCCTTCATGTCCTGATAGAGCGGGCAGCGGCGCACGTCGATCGGGAAGCGTTCGCGCAGGCGCGTGCGGAAATCCTTGGCGGCGTTCTCGGTGAGCGGGAATTCGCGTGCCGGCAGCAGCTCGATGGTTTCCACCTGCTGCTGCGAGCGCTGTGTTTCCGGATCGAAGCTGCGGATCGATTCCACTTCGTCGTCGAACAGCTCGATGCGGTAGGGCTGGGCGGCACCCATCGGGAAGATGTCGATCAGCGCGCCGCGTACGGCGAAATCGCCGGGCTCGCCCACTTGCGGCACGTTGCGGTAGCCGGCCGCTTCCAGCCGGCGCTGTTCGGCGGCCAGATCCAGTTTCTGGTTCTTCTTCATCACCAGGCCGGCGCCGGTGATATGGCTGCGCGGAGCGATGCGCTGCATCAGCGTGGCAATGGGCACCACCAGCACGCCGCGCTGCACGGTGGGCAACTGGTAGAGCGTAGCGATGCGTTGCGAGACGATGTCCGGGTGCGGACTGAACACGTCGTAGGGCAGCGTTTCCCAGTCCGGGAAATGCAGCACCGGCAGGTTGCCCGCAAACACGCGCAGCTCATCCTCCAGCGCGCTCGCCCGCTGGGTGTCGCGCGTGACGGCGACGAGCAGGCCCTGGTGGGTGCGCGCGGCCTCGGCGACCAGCAGGGCGCGCGAGGAGCCGTGCGGCGACGTCCAGAAGCGGCGCTGCTTGGGGCTGGTGGGCAGGGAAGGGTGGGGAATCGACTTGGTCATGCGAACCCGACAATCAGAGGCGCGGCGGCAAGCCGTACCGGAAAGCGCGCAAGTGTAACGCGACCGCCCCGGGCAAGCCGGGGCGGATGGACATCCCTATATGGGAACGCGCGCGCTGCGCGACAAGCCCAGGCGGCGGCTGCCTCAGAGCTGCAGCGAGATCTGTGCAGTGCCTGGTTCGTCCGGCGTCAGGCGGCGCACGAAGCCCAGCTCCTTGCACAGCTGGAGCATGGGGCGGTTTTCCAGCAGCACGTAGCCCCAGATCTCGCTCAGGCCACGCTTGCGGCAATCGTCGACCAGGCGCTGCATGAGCAGGGCGCCCAGGCCCTGGCGGGCCCAGTCATGCTCGACCAGCACGGAAAACTCGGCGCTGTTGGCGGACTCGTCCACAAAGATGCGGCCGACGCCGCGCAGCTCGGCCGGCTGCACCGTTTCGTCCATCAGCACGAAGGCCGTTTCCAACTCGGGATCGATATTCGTCAGGCGCAGTGCCATCGAATCGGGCAGCTCGCCCATCGAATGCAGGAAGCGGCGGCGGATGTCTTCCGGCGACAGGCGCGAGAACTGGCGCTTGAGCGCGGCCACGTCGCCCGGCTCGATGCCGCGCAGGAACAGCTCGCGGCCATCATGCGTCTGCACCCGTTCGCCCTTGGACTTGGGCGGCTCCACCAGGCGCGGGCGTGCAAAGCGCTCGGGGCTGCGCAGGGGCACCAAGGCGCGGCTGTTGGAGTAGTAGTCGATGGCGGGAGGCATGCCCATACTTTACCGTACTGTGTGCAGTGCAACATGAACAAAAGGGCCTCCATACGGCGATTCTTCGCGACTCTATGTCGCACCGCATGGTTGTGCGCCCGCGGAATTCTGCGCGAGCCGGCCGGACCCGGGCAGAATGCGCCAGCACGCCTGTGACGGCGTTGAGGGAGAGTGAAATCCATGGCGACTGCGTCCAAAGGCATCACCTCGGCACAACTGGAGAAGCTCTGCGCGGGCTGGCCCGGCGTGACCAAGGACATCAAGTGGGGCGCGGACCTGGTGTTCAGCGTGGGCGGCAAGATGTTCGCGGTCATGCCGACCGATGGCGGGCGGCTGTCCTTCAAGGTGGAGGACGAGCGCTTTCTGGAACTCAGCGACCAGCCGGGTATGATCGCCGCCCCCTATCTCGCCCGGGCGCGCTGGATTTCGGTGGTGGAGCCTAAGCGTTTCAGCACCAAGGAATTGTCGGAGCTGATTGGCACGGCGTACGGGCTGATCCGCGCCAAGCTCACCAAGAAGCTGCAAGCCGAGTTGGGCGAGTGGCCGCCATCCAAGGAACCCAAGAAGTGAAGCAATACATCGGCAGCATCGCCCTCGTTGTGGCGGACTACGACGAAGCGATCGACTGGTACACGCGCGTGCTTGGCTTCACGCTGATCGACGACACCGACATGGGCGGCGGCAAGCGCTGGGTGGTGGTGGCACCGCTAGGTGCTACGGAAACGCGTGTGCTGTTGGCGAAGGCAACGTCGCCGGAACAGTCAGCGCGCGTGGGCGACCAGACTGGTGGCCGCGTGTTCCTGTTGCTGCACACCGATGATTTCTGGCGCGACTATCGGCGGATGGAAGCGGCGGGCGCGACGTTCTGCGAAACGCCGCGCGAAGAAGCCTATGGCACTGTAGTGGTGTTCCAGGATTTGTACGGAAACAAGTGGGATTTGTTGCAGCTCAAGTCCGCGTAACCCGGACGGGTTCCTGTGGGGGCGCACCCTGTGCGCGACAAGCCGACGGAGCGATACACCCAGGCGTGGCGTCGCGCACAGGGTGCGCTCCCACAGGTCAGTCGGCGATATCGGGCTCGAAAAAGCTCCAGCGGATATCCGGGAACTGCAGCTTCATCGCACGCTCCACGTTGTTGATCGCTTCGACCAGCGCCGTCTGATCGGGCGCGGGCGACATGCGCGCCTTCACCGCGACCATCACGTCCGGGCCCATCTGCAAGGTGAGCAGGTTGAGCACGACGTCCACTTCAGGACGTGCGTTGATGAAGGCCACCAGCTCCTCGCGCCGCCTGGGCTCAACGCCCTGGCCGATCAGCAGGTCCTTCACCTTGTTGGCGATCACCACGGCCACCAGCATCAGCAGTGCGCCGATGGCGATGGTGCCCGCCGCGTCGTAGAGCAGGTCGCCGGTGATCATGGTGGCCAGCACGGCGAGCAGCGCAATGGTGAGACCGAGCAGGGCGGCGAGATCCTCGCCGAAGATCACCAGCAGTTCGCTCGAGCGGGTTTCGCGAAACCAGCGCCACAAGCTGCGGCCTTCCCGTGCCTTGTTCACCTCGACGAGGCAGCCGTGCATCGAAAAGGATTCCGCGACCACGCCGAACGTGAGCACGCCGATCGCCAGCCACGCCCATTTCAGCGGCTCCGGGTGGCTGAGCTTATGGATGCCTTCGTAGATGGAAAACATGCCGCCTACGCTGAATAGCAGGATGGCGACCAGGAACGACCAGAAATACAGCGCGCGGCCCCAGCCGAGCGGGTACTCATCCGAGGGCGGACGGTCGGCTTGGCGCATGCCCAGCAGCAACAGGCCCTGGTTGCCGCAGTCGGCCAGCGAGTGCACGGCCTCGGCCAGCATGGCGCCCGAGCCGGTGATGAACGCGGCCACGAGCTTGCTGATGAAAATGGCGAAGTTGGCGCCAAGGGCGAGCAGGATCGCCCTGAGTGAATTTGCCTGGCCGGACATCGTGCCTTCCTTTGGACGAAGGCACTAAGTTTAGCCGGCTATGCGTGGTCTCAGTGTATGACGCCGCCCACGCCGATGCCGAAGCTCACGTTCGACTTGCCGGCTTCCATTTCGGAGGCGGTCCAGACGTGCGACTGCGCCACGCTGACCGTCGGGAAGACGTAGCTGGCCTGGCCGACATTGCCGGGGCGCGTGCCGGTGATGCGGCCGGCCAGCGTGATCAGCGAGCCGGTCGGATAGTTGAACGGTTCCACGAAGCCCGGCATTACCGCGACGAAACGACCCCAGCCGCCGTTGTTGTCCAGCTTGGGACGCTGCGAGCTGTCCAGCGGATAGCCCACCACTTCCACTTCGCTACGGTCGGGGAAGTTGCGAACTTCGACCACAGTGCCGCCCCAGATCACATCGGCATTGGCATAACGGTCCGGCGATTGCGCCACGTTGTTGGGCGTGGTGGCTACGGTGTTGGCCGACGGCTTGTAGATGGGAGCCGGCGCGCAGGCGGCAAGCCCCAGCATGGCGAGGGCGGCGGCACTGCGCAGGAGGTTGCTGGTGGCGTGGGTCATGGCCGTATTCCGCGTGAGTTGGTTCGAGCTTAACGGGCTCCTCGCGCGGAAGGTATACGGCAAGTGGAAACCAGGTCACGCGTTCAGCTGGCGCTGTCCTGGGCCAGCCAGTCGAGCCGCCACTGGGCAGGACGTTCCTGCGACAACATGGGCGCCATCGCGCGCAGCGAGTCGCGCAGGGCGTCGTCCAATTTCCACGGGGCGTTGAGGATCACCATGCCCGAGCCGTTGAGGCGCAGCGGCGAATCGTCCGGATGCACCAGCAGCTCCGCACGCAGCACGCGCCGCGCGCCGCAGTGCTGCAACCAGCGATGGAAGGGCTGCACCTGGCTGCGCAGCTTGATCGGATACCACACCGCGTACACGCCGGTGGGCCAGCGCTCCATCGCCGCCTTGAGCGCCTTCTCGATCACGCGATATTCGCTGTCCTGCGCTTCATAGGGCGGATCGATCAGCACCAGGCCGCGCTTTTCCTTGGGCGGCAGCAGCGCCTTGAGTGCCTCGTAGCCGTTGCGCTGATGCACGTGCACGCGGTGGTCGCGGTGGAACAGGTCGCGCAGGCGCGTGGCTTCCTCCGGATGCAGTTCGCATAGCTGCGCGCTGTCGATATCGCGCATCGCGTTGGCCACCTGCAGTGGCGAGCCGGGGTAGAGCTTCAGCCCGTGATCGTTGCCCGGCAGGCGCAGGATGGCGTCGAGCCAGCGGCGCAGCAGCGGCGGCAGCGCCTGGGCTTTGCTGTTGTTCGGAGACAGGTCCGGATACAGCAGGCGCGAAATGCCGTCCTTGTATTCGCCCGTCTTGCCTGCCTCCACGCCGTCCAAGGCATAGCAGCCACTGCCGGCGTGCGTCTCGATGAAGGCAAACGGGGTCGGCTTCGCCTGCATGGCTTCGATCAGCGCGAAGAGCACGCTGTGCTTGAGGACATCGGCGAAGTTGCCGGCGTGGTAGGCGTGGCGATAGTTCATGGGGGTGGGCGTTGGGTGGTTGGACAGTATAGGGGAGGGGGGGGCTGCCGCGCTTTTAGCCCTCTACCCGGAGGGGAGAGGGTTGGGTGAGGGGCGGGTGCTCGCGGGAACGTTTCTATTCGCCATCGCGGCGTCGGCCGGAGGCGCTTTTCAACAGCCGAAGGCTGGCCATCCAGTGGCGTCGGTCTCCGCTTGTTGCCGTGTCGCGATCTGGCTCGCCTGCCGCGGGCTTCCGACCTCCTGCCGGAGGCCGGGTCACTTTTCTTTGCTTGCCCAAAGAAAAGTAACCAAAAGAAAGGGCCCCCCGGATGACGCGCCTTCCGGGCCTATGGCCCGGAAGGTGCGCGTGCGGGTTACGGGGTTTTTCGACAGGACATCCCTGTCCTGTCGAAAAACTGGCCGCGTCCATGCGGCCACCCTTCGGGCTTTCCTCCACCCGCCCGCCGCGTCATACGGGGACCCCACGGGCAAGAGCTACATCACGAGCCAAACCACGCCCGGCGTTGCCGGGCCCCTCTTTTGTAGGAGCGCACCCTGTGCGCGAACGCCGCCCCAGGGCGGCCTTTTAGGCCGCGTTCGCGCACAAGGTGCGCTCCTACAAGGGTGCGCATGCTGTAAGTCGCGATGGCGGACGCCCTTTGTGGGAGCGCACCCTGTGCGCGACAAACCTACGGAGCGGTGCACCCAAGTGTGGCAGTCGCGCACAGGGTGCGCTCCCACAGACGAGCAGGCGCGACGGAGATGGGTGGCGAAAGCCGGCGCGAGGCAGAAATTGAGAACCAGGCATTCGGTGCCATCAATAACGCCAATCGCCCCCCCAACCCAACAAGACCCACCTCCAGAGTTGAGCCCCTACCCACCGCATCGCTATCCTCCACCCATGACCCGCCTCGCGCTCCGCCACCTCCGTCGCTGCCGCACCTTGCTGGTGCTGGCCATGTGCGCGTGGCTGGCGCTGTCCAGCGTGGCCTGGGCGATGCCGCGGCATGACGATTGTTGTCCCGCGTCGACGGCGGCCATGGGCATGATGGCGATGCAGCACGCGTCGCTGGATCACGCGGCGACGCACGCCTCGAACGCCATGTCCGACAGCTGCTGCAGCCACGCTCCCGCGAGTGTGCCGCTATCGATGGTGCCGCACGTGCTGCATGTGCAGGCCGATGGTTCGTCGTGGCAGTCGCATCGCGAGGCGGCGCCGCAACCTGTCTACGATCCGCCGTTGAGGCCACCGGTCGCCTGATTCTCCGTTGAAGGCAACTGGCCGGCACGCGTCGGCCGATTCGATGCGTCTGCAGGCGGACGCGCGACACGGAGCAATGCAATGAACAAGCAGGAACCGCGCGGTTTTCAGCTGCCGCGCCGGCGTTTTGTACAAGGTCTGGCACTGGGCGGCGTTGCAGCCGGGCTGGGCCTTTGGCGCGGCAATGCGATGGCGCAGATGGCGACACCGCGGGCGGAGTTGCGCGGCAACCATTTCGAACTGGAGATCGATGAGCTGCCGGTGGATTTCACCGGTCGCAAGCGCGTCGCCACCGTGGTGAATGGTCAGCTGCCGGCGCCGCTGCTGCGCTGGCGGCAGGGCGAAACGGTGACGCTGCGGGTGCGCAATCGCCTCAAGGTCAGCAGTTCCATCCACTGGCATGGCATCGTGTTGCCGGCGGATATGGATGGCGTGCCGGGCCTGAGTTTCGACGGCATTCCTGCCGGTGGCGAGTACACCTATCGATTCACGGTGAACCAGTCGGGCACGTACTGGTACCACAGCCATTCGCGCTTTCAGGAGCAGACCGGTCTGTACGGTCCCATCGTGGTCGAGCCGCGCGATGGCGAGCGCCATCCGGCCGACCGCGACTACGTGGTGATGCTCAACGACTGGACCGATCTCGATCCGGAAACCATTTACGCGAACCTCAAGAAGCAGAGCGACTACTACAACATCGGCAAGCGCACCGTGGGCGACTTCATCCACGACGCCAGTAGCGCAGGTATCGCCAAGGCTTTGGATGACCGCCGCATGTGGAACCAGATGCGGATGGACCCCAGCGATCTGGCTGACGTTTCCTCCGTCGCCTATACCTATCTGACCAACGGCTGCACGCCGGCCGGCAACTGGACTGGTTTGTTCAACGCGGGCGAGAAAGTGCGCCTGCGTTTCATCAATGGTTCGTCGATGACGTTTTTCGACGTGCGCATTCCGGGTCTGAGGATGACCGTGGTCGCTGCGGACGGGCAGGCCGTCGAGCCGGTGAGCGTGGATGAATTCCGCATCGGCACCGCCGAGACCTATGACGTGATCGTGCAGCCGTCGGCCGATCGCGCGTGGACGATTTTCGCGCAGAGCACGGACCGTACCGGCTATGCGCGGGCCACGCTGGCACCGCGTGCAGGGATGGCGGCTGAAGTGCCTTCGCTCGACGCCCGTCCCTTGCTCGCCATGGGCGACATGATGGGCACGATGGATCACGGCGCGATGGGACATGACATGCCAGGCATGGACATGGGCGGCATGCCGGGGATGGCGATGCCGCATGGCCATGAGGGAGCCGAGCCGTTGAAGTCGGGGCCCGAGGTGGATGCGCGCGTGACCACGCCACGCAGCAATCTCGACGACCCGGGCGTGGGCTTGCGCGACAACGGTCGCCGCGTGCTCAGCTACGCCGATCTGCACGCCGTCGATACGCCCATTGCTCCGCGAGTTGATCGTGAGATGACGCTGCGCCTGACCGGCAACATGGAGCGCTACCTGTGGTCGTTCGACGGCAAGCGCTATTCCGGCGCGGAGCCATTGCGACTGCACTACGGCGAGCAGGTGCGCATCGTGCTGGTGAACGACACGATGATGACGCATCCCATCCACCTGCATGGCATGTGGAGCGAAATCGAGTCGCCGGACGGCAATTTCCAAGTGCGCAAGCACACCGTGATGGTGCAGCCGGCGCAGCGCATCGCCTATCGCGTCAATGCGGATGCCTTGGGCCGCTGGGCCTATCACTGCCATCTGCTGTACCACATGGAAGCGGGCATGTTCCGCGAAGTGGTGGTGACATGAGCCGCTCAACTACGCGATGGATCATGGCGTGTCTTGGCGCGCTGCCGATGAGCGTGCTGGCGCAAAGCATGGATATGCAAGACATGCCGGGCATGGCCATGCCCATGCCCCAAGACAGCGCCACACCATCACACGCGACCCAGCAAACGCCGTCGCCGCATGACGACATGCAGCACGGCAGCCATGACATGACGAAGATGGCGGACGCCACTGCCTTGCCGGCAAACGATCACGTAGCGCCGCCACCGCCGCAATACGTGCTGCACGAGATGTCGCCGTCGCAGATGAACGCGATGATGCAGATGGACGACAACGAGTCGATCGGCATGCTGCTGGTCGACCGGCTCGAACGCAGTCGCAGCACTTCTGGCGACTACGCGACCAACTGGGAAGCCGAAGGCTGGTACGGCAATCCCATCAACCGCCTGTGGCTGAAGACCGAAGGCGAGCGCGGCAGCGATGGCACGCAGGATGCGCGCGTTGAAGCGCTCTGGAGTCATGCCTGGACCAGCTTCTGGGATGGGCAGCTGGGTGTGCGCCAGGACTTCGGCCAGGGACCTAACCGCACCTGGGTGGCGATGGGTGTGGAAGGCCTGGCGCCGTACTGGTTCGAAACGCAGGCCACGTTCTACGTGGGTGAAGAAGGCCGCACCGCGCTACGCGTGGAAACCAGTTACGACATGCGCTTTACGCAGAAACTGATTCTCACGCCAAAGATCGAGCTCAATCTCTACGGCAAGGACGATCCGCAACGCGGGATCTCATCCGGACTCTCCGAGGTCGAGGCGGGTTTGCGTCTGCGCTATGAAGTCAGTCGCAAGTTTGCGCCGTATATCGGCGTGGATTGGGCGCGACGGTTCGGCGATATTCAGAGCGAGCCCGGCGTGCCGCCCGTGCATGCGCGCGAGACAACCTGGGTGGCAGGCGTGCGCTTGTGGTTTTGAACGTGAGCCGCGGGATGCCGACACTCGTCGGCATCCCGAACCTTCCGTAATGACCGCAAGCCCGCACCTCAGTAGCCGACTGTGATTCGCTGACGACGCGCATCGTTCTTCTCGACGCGGTCCAGCAGCGCCACCGCAAAGTCCGGCACGCTGATATGACTCTTGCCGTTGGCGTCCACCAGCAACTGGTCGCTGCCGACGCGATACTTGCCGGTGCGCGGGCCATCTTCGAGCAGCGCAGAGGGACTGATATACGTCCATTCCACCGCGTTCTTGTCGTGGCGGAAGACTTCCAGCGCCTTGATCTGACCTTGGGCCTCGTCCTTCCACGCCGCAGGGAAGTGCGCATCATCGATCACGCGCACGCCGGGCGAAGTCTCCAGCGAGGCAGCGCCGCCTACCCATACCAGGCGCTTCACGCCGGCCTTGGGCAGGTAGTCGAGCACGGTCGCGGCGATGGCCGGAACGGCATCGTTGGAGCCATCGCGACGGGCTGAAATGCTCACAATAAGTACGTCGGAGGCACGAACGGCATCCAGCCAGCTTTGCGGATCGGCGATATCACCGGTGACGACGTTGACGCGGTCGTCCCGGGCGGTCAGGCGCGACGGATCACGCACGATGGCGGTGACATCGGCACCGCGTGCCAACGCTTCGTCGAGGATGGCGTGGCCGACATGGCCGGTAGCGCCGAACAAGGCGATCTTCATGGGTAGTGCTCTCCAGCGGGGATAGGGGAGTGCGGGGGACGATGACGGGGCTGCCGTGAAAAAACTGCCAGCGCCACCAGCAACGCCCAGCATGCGCTTGCGACAGGTGCAGATAAACGCATCAAGTGAGAATTCACTGTAAAGTTTGAGTTGACAGTACGGAGGACGGCATGACCGAGGTCAATCTCAATCGCTTGTCCGTATTCACGGCGCTGGTGCGCGCTGGCTCATTCACCGCGGCGGCCGACGTGCTCGGCATGACCAAGGCCATGGTGAGCCAGCACATTGCCCGACTTGAGAGTGAGCTGGGCGTATCGCTGTTGTCGCGCAGCACTCGGCGCATGACCTTGACCGAGGCAGGGAGCACTTTCCACGCCGCGTGTTTGAGCATTCTTGCCGAGGCCCAGGCAGCGATCGCCCAGGTCGGGCGCAGTCAGGAGCAACCCAGCGGCACGTTGAGGCTCACTGCCACCGGCGATTACGGCACGGCCGTGGTCGCGCCGGCGCTGGCGCAATTCCTGCGCGCCCATCCTTCGTTGCAGGCGGATCTGGTGCTCAACGATCACATGAGCGACCTGATCGCCGAACGCTTCGACCTGGCGATTCGCATGGGCTGGCTGCGCGATTCCAATCTGCGTTCCACCCGCCTGAGCACGTTTCGCCAGTTGATGGTCGCTGCGCCTGAGTATCTCGCGCGCTGCGGGCAGCCGCGTGTGATCACCGATCTCGCATCGCACGACTGGGTCGCGCTCACCCTGCTGGCCACGCCGCTGCGATGGACGTTCACCGCGCCCGACGGCACACGCCGCACCGTGCGCATGCGCCAGCGCGTGCAGGCCAACAACGTGACCGCCGCGCATGCGTTGGTGTGCCACGGCGCGGGTGTCAGCGTGCTGCCGGATTATCTGGTCACGGAAGATATCCGCCGGGGCAGGCTGGTTGTGCTGATGGCGCAATACAGCTTGCCGGTCTGCGGCATCTACGCGGTGTATCCCGGACGCCAGCCGCCAGCGAAAGTGCGCGCCTTTATCGACCACCTGCGCGCGACGCTCGCCGCCTCGGGCTGATGGCCTCAGGCCTGGAACATGTAGAACAGGTAGGCAACGAACAGGATCAGGTGCACGGCGCCTTGCAGCACGTTGGTGTGGCCGCTGGAAAACGTCACCAGGCTCACTGTCAGCGTGAGCAGGAACAACACCAGGTCGGTGTGCTGCAGGCCCAGTTCGATGGGATGCGCGGTGAGCTGGCTGATGACGAGGATGGCTGGAATGGTGAGGCCAATCGTCGACAGTACCGAGCCAAGGAAGATGTTTACCGAGCGCTGCATATGATTGTGGCGCGCGGCACGCACGGCGCCGATGCCTTCCGGTGTGGCCACCAGCACGGCCATCACCAGTCCGGCCAGCGCCGCCGGTTTGCCTAGCGTTTCCACGACGTAATCGATCGGGTGGGCGAGCTTCTCGGCCAGATACACCACGGGAACCATATAGGCCAGCAGGAGCAGTGCGTGGAAGGAGGTGGTGCGCGCCACGCTGCCTTGGATCTCGGATGGGCTCTCGTCGTCGTCCTCCACGGCCGCGAAATAGGCGCGGTGCCGACGGGTCTGCAAGCCGATGAACGCGATG
Source organism: Dyella sp. 01L423 (assembly GCF_056399945.1). Taxonomy (NCBI): domain Bacteria; kingdom Pseudomonadati; phylum Pseudomonadota; class Gammaproteobacteria; order Lysobacterales; family Rhodanobacteraceae; genus Dyella; species Dyella sp. 01L423. Next base: position 849,189 of record NZ_JBFTSI010000001.1, read on the forward strand.
TACAACCCGGCGCAGATCACCGCGAGGAAGACCTCTTGCGCCAAGGTGAGAGTCTTGTGCGGGTCGATGGTGTAGTTGGGCATCACCAGCGCCAGGATGCCCAAAGGAATGACCACGGCCAGATAGGCGTTCGCGCCCTGCAGGTTGTACTGCTGCTCGCGATGCCGCCAGCCACCGACCAGCAGCGACAGGCCCACCATGCCGTTGAGCACGATCATGGTGACGGCGAACAAGGTGTCGCGCGCCAGCGTGGGGTTGTTGGCCCCGTGCAACATGATGGCGGTGATGCTGATCACTTCGATGGTGGTGATCGACAGCGTCAGCACCAGGGTGCCATAGGGTTCGCCCAGCTGTTCGCCGAGGCGTTCCGCGTGTCGCACTACGGCCAGGGCGGAACCCAGGATCACGGCGAACAGCCATGCAAAAATGACGGCGAGCCACAGCGGATGATCGAGCCCGTCCAGCAGTCGCGGACCAAAGAGCAGGAAGGCGAGGGCGGTGGCCACGCTGATGGCGAGGAACCACTCGCGCCGCACGATTCTTGGGAATCCGACCCGCGTCATCGCAAGCACCTCCCCGCAGTCGTGATCGACGCTGGGCGTCGTGCACGTTCACCCGGTGGCGTGAGTCACCGTGGCGACGGCGGCCTATTCAACCACATTGTGGCTTTCGGCCGTGCCCAGCAATTCCGGCTGGGTGGTCGCCGTCTGCTTGCGCGTCAACAGCGGGTGAATAAACACGGCAGCCAGGATCACCGCCACGCCGACATAGAACCAGCCATCCAGTTGGCGCTGCTCGCCCAGCAGCAGTATCGCCAGCACGATGGCGTAGACCGGCTCCAGATTGGTCACCATCTGCGTGCCGAAGGCGCTCATGTGGCGCAAGGCCACCAGCGCCAGGGCGAATGGCAGCAGCGTGCAGCCGAACGAGAGCACCGTCAGCAGGGCGGCGTCATGCAGGCTGGGCAACACGAAGGCGGGCCCTGTGTGCGGTAGCAGCGGTGCCAGCAAGGTGAGGAACAACGTACCCGTGCCCAGCTCGATGCAGGTGACGGTGAGCGGGTCGCCGTGTTCCACCATGCGCTTGTTGAAGGCACTGAACAGTGCCACCAGCAGCGCCGAGAGGGCGCCCACGACGATGCCCATGCGCATGTCCATCGGCACGCCGCCAACGACCATCGCCACGCCAGGCACCACGGCCACGCCGATCAGCAGCTCGCGCGGATCGAACTTGCGGCGGGCGATCCACGGTTCCACCAGCGAAAGAAACACCGGCCCCAGCGCGATGCAGGTGGCACCCACCGAGGCATTGGCGAGCTTGATGGCCGCGTAGAAGGTCAGCCAGTGCAGCGACACCAGCACGCCGATACCGGCGTAGGCCCAGCGCAGTTTCGCCGGCATGTCCCTAAGGCCACGCCACACCCGTGGCACCAGCAGCAATGCGCCTGACACCAGCAGCATGCGCCACCACACCAGTTGCATGGCCGGCAGGGTGATCAGCTTGCCCAGGATGGCGGTGAAGCCCCAGAGCAGCACGCAGAAATGGATCTGCCAGCGGGCCTTGTTGACCGGTTGCATGCACGAATGTCGACGAAGAGGGAGTCCGGCATTCTAGCCGTGCGGCGCGTCTCTTAGTGCGTTCTGGCGGCCTTGGCCTTGTCTGGGAGCGGCGCGGCGCGCGCCTTGGATGCACCGCGCATCTGCTCGAGCACGGTGGCGCAGGTGTTGTCCTGCTCGCCCTTGCTGGTGGCGACCAGCGGCAGCAGCGCGGCGACCGGTGCGGCAAACACGGCCAGCGCCACGGCACCGCCGCCGCGCAAGATCAGCGGCCCCGGCTGCACGCCCACATCGGGATCCTTGAGCGTGCCCTTCACGTAGAGCGGCGATCGCAAGGAGAGGAAGCGCACGCCCTTCGATTCCGGCCGCACGTCGAGGTCCAGCTTTTCGTTGGCGAAGTTGACGGTGCCGTTCACGCGGATGGTGGCGTCCTCCGTGTCGAACACAAACAACTGGGTCTGATACAAGCCGTTGGTGGCCGACAGGTCCGATGCGGCGCAGTTGATCTTCACCGTCTTGTCGCCGAACAGCTTGACGATCACGATGTTCGCCACATTGAGGCCGGCCGTCTCCAGCAGCGCCTTGCTGATCGCGCCGTCGTTCATCAGCAGCTTCAGCTCGCCGGTGGAGGTGCCCATCAGTTCGCTCACCGAATTGCCGCGGGCATTGAGCGCGGCGTCGCCATTGATCTCGCCGAAGCTGGTTTGCATCGGAGCGAATTTCGGGAACAGCTCCTTGAGCTTGAGATGGCGCGCCTTGAGCTTGATGTCGCCCTTCATCGGCGTCGTGCTGCCGTCGAGACGCAGGTTGCTGTCGATCTTGCCGCTGGCGAAATCGAAGCTGAGCGGACTGAGCGTAAGCACGCCGTTGTCCATCAGGACGTGGGTCTGCAACGCATCAATCGGCAGGGCCGTGTCGCGCACAATCTTGGCCGCGCTGAAGGCGACATCGGCATCCATCGCCCGCCATCGGTCGGTGCGGAACGGCTCCACCGGCAGCACCTTGTCGCTGGGTTGCGGCGTAGCGTCGCCTCGTTGATCCTTCTGCGCGTTGGAGTCCGCGCCGATCAGGGGAGCAAGGTCGGAGAAGCGGAGCAACTGCGACTTCACTGCGCCGGTCAATTTTGGACGCGCACCGCCGGTGTCGAAGGCGAGATCGCCCGCCAGGTCGCTGCCGCCCACGCGTCCGCGGAAATGATCGTAGGAGAAATGGCTGGCGCCCTTTTTCAGGGTCGCGCGCAGATGGCCTTCGGTCGCATACGGCGGCGTGTCGGGCAGGGTGACGCCGATCAAGGGGTACAGCTTGGCCATGCTGCTGCCCGAGAACCACAGGCGGATATTGAGCGCGGCCAGGTGCAGCGGGTCGGTGAGCGTGCCCACCATGGCGATATGCGTATCGCCCACATGCATGTCGGCCTGCAACGGGAACGGCTGGTCGGTCTCCTGTAGCGCGAGCACGCCGCCAGTCTTGCCGTTGCCGTCGACCGCGGCACCCTGGTACTTGCCTTGTGCCTGGAAGGCGAACTGGTAGGTGGCACTGGTGTGGCCGGGTTGGTTCTCCTGCGTGCCCGCATCCTTCTCCAGCGTGGTCTTCGCATTGGCGCCGACGGTCTTGCTGGCCTGCTCGCGTGCATCGGCCGATTGCTGCGAGACAACGTCGCCATAGGGGATGGCGCGCTGCAGCGCTTCCATGGTGATCTGCAGTTCCGCCTTGCTGACCGCATCGTTGAGCACGATATGGCCGCGATCAAAACCGATTGCGTGCAGATCGAGTTTCCACGCCGAGGGTGTGGTGCTGTTGGTGAACGCGAACTCCCAGTTCGCCTGGCCTTGCGCGTTGCGCTCCAGGTCAATCGTGGGCTGGGTGAGATACAGCACCGGAATTTCCACGCGATGCACGATCAGCGGCAGCGGCGAAATGCGGAAGCGCAAGGCATCGAGCTGGGCAAAGTGCGGCTGGCTGGTCCAGTCGGGGTTGCCGATGCTGATGCTCTGCGCGATGAACTCCGGCCATGGCACCCAGCTTTCGATGCCGCTGGCGCGCTCCTCACGTCGCCAGCGCACGCTCAGATCGCCATTGATGGCAAACGGCCGCCCCAGCGTTTCGCTGGCGCGTGCGTTGATGGTGGGCTTGAGCCGGTTCCAGTCGAACGTGGCGATGACGATCAACAACACCACGATCAGCGCCAGGCAGACGCCGATGATCCATGACACTATTTTCCAACCCCGCCGCATGCATGGCTCCCGACGCCCTATGGCGCCGCCATCCTGCCAACGCGGCGGGTGAAGGGGGTGTCGTTGTGCAGTGAGGACCGCGGGCGCGGGTTCACTTAGATCAATGCGATGTCTTGGCCTCGCGCACCGGAATGCTCACGCTGCACAAATCCACCTTGTGCACGGGCAGGCGATAGAAATCGTCCAGTCGGTTGCGCTTGGCGTCCACCAGGGCAGCGAAGGTGGCGCTGTCGGTACGCAGCACTTCCACGTGGGGACGCTGGTCGGCGGGCAGGTCGGCGGCGAGGCGTACGGAAGGGATCGCCACGCGCTGCTCGGGCTTTTCATAGAAACCCAGTGGACCCGTGCCGCGCGGCAAGCCGGAGAGGTATTCCATGCCTTGCAGCACGCGACCGACCACGGCGATGTTGCGATCGAGCGCGCGCGGCGACTGGCCGATCACGGCATACAGCTCGCTGCCGCTGCCGGTTTCGGGATCGATGTCGCGGCCCACGCCGACCATGCCGTAGCAATGGGTCAGCCACTCCTGCTGGCTGGCCTTGTCGCGCGCCACCGGGAAGCCTTCGGAAAAGCCGACTTCCGCAGCGTAGAAATCGCCGTCCTGCAAAACCGTGAACGGGAGCTTGGCGTCATAGGGGCGGGTGTATTCCGGCGGCAACTTGTCCTTGGCTGAGCCCAACGACTTGAGCTTGCTCTTGTCGCCCTGGTCGTCGCTGGCCGGGTCGCCCCACTGGGTGACGAAGTTGTCGTGCACGCGAACGATGGCAAGTCCGTCGTAGTAGTGCTCGTGCGCCATGGTGCGGATATTGGCGGCATGCAGCGGCGCAAAATCGGGCGCCAGCTCGATCAGCACGCGCCCCTGGGGCAGCTGCATGACCAGCAGGTTCTGCGGGTCGGGCGTGCGCCATTCCTGCGGCTGGGATTTGGCCAGCAGTTCCTTCGGCGAGGGCGTATGGGCAGGCTTCGCTTCGTCGGCCGCCGCGGTGGCGGACAACGCGACAGCAAGTGCAACGGCAAGGCAATGGCGCAGCAGCATGGAATCCCCCTCGTTGGAAAGCCAGCAAGGTAGCAGAGCCATCCCGGCCTCCGCATGTCTCCCCAGTGGGAGCGCACCCTGTGCGCGACGGCCTCGCCGCAGCCTGTGCACGTTCCGCCGCCCCGCGCAAGCCGCGAAACAAGCGCCCAGGTTCTCTACAATGCCGCCCCTTTGCCCGCTGCAGCACGCTCCCATGGACATCGTCGTCAACGAAGAACTCAAGGCCTATATCGACCCGCTCACCCCGGACGAATATGAGGCGCTGGAACGCAGCCTGCTTGCGGAAGGTTGCCGCGATTCGCTGGTGCTGTGGGGCGACGTCCTGGTGGACGGCCACAACCGCTACGGCATCTGCAAGAAGCACGACCTGCCGTTCAACACGGTGCAGAACACGCGCTTCCAGTCGATGGAAGACGTGCATTTGTGGATGATCGAGCAACACTTGGGCCGTCGCAGCGTGTCCGATTTCCAGCGCGGCGTGCTGGCGCTGCGCAAGCGCGAGATCCTGCAGGAACGTCGCTCGCGCGCCAAGCCGGCGGAACAGGACGCCGCGCCCGCTGACCATATCGTGCCGCCATCCCCAGCCGCCGACGCGGCCGAAGCGCCCGCCAAGTCCGAGCCGCTGCCGAGCCGCCAGTCCATCGCACGCGAGGCGCGCTTGAGCAACAACCAAGTGGTGATGATCGAGAAGATCCAGAAGCAGGCCGCGCCGGAAGTGGTGGCCGCGGTGAAGTCCGGCGTGCTGTCGATCAATGCGGCGGCGGCGGTGGCGACCTTGCCTGAGGACGAGCAGCGCGCCGCTGCCAGCGCGGGCGACGACGAACTCAAGCAGGCAGCGAAACGCGTGCGCGAAGCCAAGCGCAAACCCAAGCCGGTGGTCGAAGCAGGCGAGGGCGAGGACTTGCCGACCCTGCAGCGTCGCGTTGCCGAGCTCACGGCCGAAGTGGCGGAGCTCAAGGCCGACAACGACGCCCTGCGCGAACAGCTCGCTCGCTGGGAGCGCTCCGCCGTCGAGTGACGATTTTGCGGACCTCGTTCGCAATGAATACGTATGCAGCCGCTGGTTGCTGCACTGCGATGCTTTCTAGGATGCAACGCACTGCCGCCCGAAAGGCGGTCGCGCGTGGGGAGTGCGCGCGACCGCGCTGAAGTTGCGAACGACAGTGGTGTTCGCTTGTGCGCCCGCCGCGGCAGGGATGCGCTCCGTGGCGTCGATGCTGTTCGACCTGATCGTCAACGAAGCAGGATGGAGGCTCACCCATGAAGTGCTCGAAAATCCTCGCCGCGCTGCTGGCCTGCGCGGCGCTCGCCGGCGTGCCCGCAACACCGACCCACGCGGCCATCAACAGCATGAGTCTTGGCGCCAGTTACAACGCGCCCAAGACCAGCATCACCTTTCGCGTCTACTCGTCCAGCGCCACGCGCATCGTGTTGTACCTGTATGCGAGCGGCTACGGGGCGCAGGAATCGGCGACCTACGCGTTGAGCTCCGTCGGCAGCGGCGTATGGGCGGTGACGGTACCGGTCTCATCGATCCAGGCAGCGGGCATTACCGGTTCGGTCTACTACGGTTACCGCGCGTGGGGACCGAACTGGCCGTATAGCAGCAGCTGGGGCAAGGGCTCGCAGGCGGGTTTTGTTTCCGACGTCGACGCCGGCGGCAACCGCTTCAATCCCAACAAGCTGCTGCTCGATCCCTATGCGCAGGAAGTAAGTCAGGATCCGTTGAACCCGTCCAATCAGAACGGCAACGTGTTCGCATCCGGGGCTAGCTATCGCACGATGGATAGCGGCATCTACGCGCCCAAGGGCGTCGTGTTGGCGCCGAGCACGCAGAGCACCGGTACCAAGCCGACGCGGGCGCAAAAGGACGATGTGATCTACGAGGTGCACGTGCGCGGCTTCACCGAGCAGGACACGTCGATTCCCGCGCAATATCGCGGCACGTATTACGGGGCAGGACTGAAGGCGAGTTATCTGGCCAGCCTCGGCGTCACCGCGGTGGAATTCCTGCCCGTGCAGGAGACCCAGAACGACGCGAACGATGTCGTGCCCAACTCGGATGCCAACCAGAACTACTGGGGCTATATGACCGAGAACTATTTTTCGCCGGATCGTCGCTACGCCTACAACAAGGCACCCGGCGGCCCCACGGCGGAATTTCAGGCGATGGTGCAGGCGTTCCACATCGCCGGCATCAAGGTGTACATGGATGTGGTCTACAACCATACCGCCGAGGGCGGCACCTGGACCAGCAACGATCCCACCACGGCAACGATCGAATCGTGGCGCGGCCTGGATAACGCCACGTATTACGAGCTGACCTCCGGCAACCAATACTTCTACGACAACACCGGCATCGGCGCCAACTACAACACCTACAACACGGTGGCGCAGAACCTGATCGTCGATTCGCTGGCCTATTGGGCGAACACCATGGGCGTGGACGGGTTCCGCTTCGATCTCGCCTCCGTGCTCGGCAATAGTTGCCTCAACGGTGCGTATACCTCGGCGGCGCCCAATTGCCCGAGCGGCGGCTACAACTTCGACGCCGCCGATTCCAATGTGGCGATCAACCGTATCCTGCGCGAATTCAGCGTGCGCCCGGCCACGGGTGGCAGCGGCCTGGATCTGTTTGCCGAACCATGGGCCATCGGTGGCAATTCGTACCAGCTTGGCGGCTTTCCGCAAGGATGGTCCGAGTGGAATGGCGTGTTCCGCGACAGCCTGCGCCAGGCGCAGAACGAACTGGGCAGCATGACCATCCATATCACCCAGGATGCGAACGACTTCTCCGGTTCGTCCAACCTGTTCCAGGCCAATGGACGTTCGCCGTGGAACTCGGTGAACTTCATCGACGTGCATGACGGCATGACGCTGAAAGACGTCTATTCCTGCAATGGCGCCAGCAACAGCCAGGCTTGGCCTTACGGCCCATCCGACGGCGGCACCAGCACGAACTACAGCTGGGACCAGGGCATGTCCGCAGGTACCGGCACGGCAGTGGACCAGCGTCGCGCCGCGCGCACCGGCATGGCTTTCGAAATGCTATCGGCGGGCACGCCGCTGATGCAGGGTGGGGATGAATACCTGCGCACGCTCCAGTGCAACAACAACGCCTATAACCTGGACTCTAGCGCGAACTGGCTCACCAACAGCTGGACCACGGATCAGAACAACTTCTACACCTTTGCACAGCGCCTGATCGCGTTCCGCAAGGCCCATCCCGCCTTGCGCCCGGCTAGCTGGTATTCCGCCAGCCAAGTCGTGTGGTACCAGCCCAGCGGTGCGGCGGCAGATACCAACTACTGGAACAACACCAGCAACTACGCGCTTGCGTACACCATCAACGGTCCAGCGCTCGGCGACAGCAACTCCATGTATATCGCCTACAACGGCTGGTCGGGCAGCGTCACCTTTATGCTGCCGGCTCCGCCCTCAGGCACGCAGTGGTATCGCGTCACCGACACGTGCAACTGGAACGATGGCGCCAACACCTTCGTGTCACCCGGCAACGAAACCTTGATTGGCGGGGCAGGAACAACCTATGGCCAGTGCGGACAGTCGCTGTTGTTGTTGATCTCCAAGTAACTCGCAAACACGCATCCGCATGGCCCGTACGGGTCGTGCGGATGCGCAAGGGGATCGGCAGGCTGACGCGGCAATCACGAACTCGACGCGATACTCGTTGGAAACGTGGCGCCGTGCAGGCGCGCATCTTCCTTCGAAGGGGTCGGGTCATGGCACGTACGAAAGTCGCGGATGTCGTCACGGAAACGCTGCATGTCGCCGGGGTGCGCCGCATTTATGGCGTCGTGGGCGACAGCCTCAACGGCATCACCGAATCCTTGCGACAGCGCGGCGACATCGACTGGATCCATATGCGGCACGAAGAGGCCGCGGCTTTCGCTGCCGGGGCGGAGGCGCATCTGACGGGAGATCTTGCGGTATGCGCAGGCAGTTGCGGTCCCGGCAACCTGCATCTGATCAACGGTCTCTTCGATTGCCATCGCTCGCGTGTGCCGGTGCTGGCGATTGCAGCGCAGATCCCCAGCGCGGAAATCGGTCGCGGCTATTTCCAGGAAACCCATCCGGAATCGCTGTTTCGCGAGTGCAGCCATTACTGCGAACTGGTGTCCACGCCCGAGCAATTGCCAGCCGTGCTGGAAAGCGCGATGCGTGCGGCGATCGGCATGCGTGGCGTGGCGGTAGTTGTCATTCCCGGCGACGTGGCGTTGCTTGAACTGGAGGCCAAACCGTCGGCCGGCTCATCGATCGCGCTGCGTCCACCCGTGGTGCGTCCGGCGCAAGAAGACATCGACGCACTGGCGCAACTGCTCAACAGCGGCAAGGACATCACTTTGCTGTGCGGTCGCGGCTGCGCAGGCGCGCATGACGCCGTGGTAAAGCTGGCAGAGACTCTGCAGTCACCCATCGTGCATGCGTTTGGCGGCAAGGAATACCTGGAATACGACAACCCGTACGACGTGGGAATGACCGGCCTGATCGGTTTCAGTTCCGGCTATTACGCCATGTTGAACTGCGACACCTTGCTGATGCTGGGCACCGGATTTCCGTATCGGCAGTTCTATCCCACCGATGCAAAAATCGCGCAGGTGGATCTGCGCCCGGACAGTCTTGGCCAGCACGCGCGTCTGGACCTGGGCATGGTGGGCGATGTGGCGGCCACCATCGAGGCCTTGCTACCGCAACTGAAGCCGAAGCAGGACAAAGCGCATCTCAACGCCAGCGTGGCGCACTATCGCAAGGCGCGCGAGGGACTCGACGAACTCGCCACCGGCAAGCCGGGTCGCAAGCCGATCCATCCGCAATACCTCGCCAAGCTGCTGAGCGAGGCTGCGACGGACGATGCGGTGTTCACCTTTGATGTGGGCACGCCTTCGATCTGGGCGGCCCGCTATCTGAAGATGAATGGTCGGCGCCGGCTGATCGGTTCGCTCGTGCATGGCTCGATGGCGAACGCGATGCCGCAGGCCATCGGCGCGCAGGCCGCCTATCCGGGCAGGCAGGTGATCAGCCTTTCCGGCGACGGTGGCTTCTCCATGCTGATGGGCGATTTCCTTACCCTAGTGCAGCAGAAGCTGCCGGTGAAAATCGTGGTGTTCAACAACCACACGCTGGGCTTCGTGGCGCTGGAGATGAAGGCGGGCGGTTACCTGGAGACCGGTACGTCGCTGGTCAATCCCGACTTTGCCGCGATGGCTCGTGCCATCGGCGTGCATGGCATCCGCGTGGAGGATCCCGGCGATCTGCCTGCCGCGGTGAAGGACATCCTCGCGCACGACGGCCCGGCTCTGCTCGATGTGGTGACCAATACGCAGGAGCTCGCCATGCCGCCCAGCATCAAGCTGGAGCAGGCCAAGGGCTTTGGCTTGTGGGCCTTGCGCACGGTCATCAATGGACGCGGCGACGAGCTGATCGAACTGGCCAAGACCAATCTGTTCCGTTAAGCGGATTCAACGCCCCTGGTAGCCGCGATCGCGCCGCACGCGATAGAGCTGGTTGTCTGCGCTGGCCAGTGCGGCATCCAGCGGCATGCCGCCGATGCGTATGGCGTACCCCATGGTGAAGCGGTTGGGCGCACTGGCGCGCGCCGCTTCCAGTCGCCGCACGATGGCCAGCGTTTCCTGTTCGCCAGCGTGCGGGAGCAACACCAGGAATTCATCGCCGCCGGAGCGGATCACGATATCGTCCGGTCGCACATGCATGGTGAGGAAGTGGCCCATCGCCACCAGCACTTCGTCGCCGCGTTGGTGTCCATGCGTATCGTTGACCGTCTTGAATCCCTCCAGATCGATCACGATGCAGCCCCAGCGATCGTTGTGGCCAAGCTGCTCGGAAACCTGGCCCAGGTAGCGTCGATTGAACAAGCCGGTCAGCGAATCGCGCACGCTCCATTCGCGCAGCTGGCTTTCATGGCGCATGCGTTCGGTCACGTCCAGCGCGTGGCCGAGCACATAGGGTTCCTCGTCCTCCGTATCCAGCGAATTGTGGAACTGCCAGACCAGGTTGCGCCCGTCCTTGGACTTGATCTGCAACAGGCCGTGCGCGACGCCTTCGCTGGTGACGCGGCGCAAGTACGCGTCGAAGCTGCCATGCAGCGAAGGTTCCATCAGGTCCTTGAACTGGCGTCCCAACAGCTCGCCGATCGAATAGCCCAGCGATTGCGCGGCGGCCGGATTCACCGAAAGAATGGTGCCGTGCAGGTCATGCGTACAGATCAGGCCCAGGCTTTCCTCGAACAGTTTGCGGAAGCGGCGTTCGCTGCGCTGCACCGATTCCACCGCCTGCTTGCGCGCCGTGATGTCCTGGATCGCGCCGATCAGCAAGCAAGGTCTGCCATGCTCGAATTCGACCGCGCCGGCGGCGCGCACCCAGATGTGGCGTCCCTTCGCCGTGATCATCGGCAGTTCCAGATCCCAGCCTTTGCCATCTTCGGCGCCCCTGGCCACGGCCTGTTGAATCTGCTCGCGTGCCTCGGGAGCGTAGTAGTGGATCGCTTCGCCGAGCGTGGGGATATGGCCTGCGGGAAGATCGTGGATGGCGCAGGTCTGGTCCGACCAGGTGAGCTGATGGGTGGCCAGGTCGAGCTGCCAGCCGCCCACGCCGGCGACGCGTCCCGAACGATCGAGGAAGGCTTCGCTTTCATGCAACCGGCGCTCCATGCGCTTGCGCTCGGAAACGTCGACCAGCGTTCCGTAAATCCATAGCGCCTTGCCGTCGTCGGTGCGGCTGATCACGCGTCCGCGCAGCAGGCCCCACAACCAGTGCCCATCCTTATGGCGCAGACGTGCTTCGCTTTCGAACAGCGAGCGCTCGCCGCGCAGATGTTCCTGCAGGCACTGGTCCATCTGCGGCAAATCGTCGGGATGGGTGAGGCGGCGCTGCGCACCCTGGATGATGCCGCCTTCGTCTGCTCGTACATCCCGCCAGACGCTGGAGGAGAGCAGATCAAGATCTTCCAGCGCGTAGCCGAGAATGCTGGCCCACTGTTCGTTGAAGCGCATCTCGCCGGTCTGTACGTTCCATTCCCAGGTGCCCGCCTGCGATGCATCGAGGATGGCTGCCAGCCGCGTGCGGTCCTCCATCAACAGCCGATGCAGCAAGGCTTCGCGATGCAGCGATTCGCTGCGTTCGAGCGCGGCCTTGCGCTGTTCCAAGGCTTCGGCGGCGGCGGTCGCCAGCTCGCGCAGGATCTCGGCGTGTTCGCTTGACAGGCGTCTTGGCTGGCGATCGATCACGCATAGCGCACCCATGCGCAGGCCGTCGTTGAGCGTGATTGGTGCGCCGGCGTAGAAACGGATATGCGGGTCACCGGTGACCAGGGGATTGTCGGCGAAGCGCGGGTCTTCCGTCGCATCGGGCACGACGAAGGGCTGGTCGCCAAGAATGGTGTACGAACAGAAAGCCACGGCACGCGAGGTTTCGCGCGTGTTCTCCAGTCCCACGTTGGACTTGAACCACTGCCGCTGATCGTCGACCAGGGTCATCAGTGCGATGGGGGCGCCGGTGAGCAGGGAGGCGGCCTTGGTCAAGGCATCGAATAAGGGTTCCGCTTCCGTATCGAGAATGCCGAGCGAAAGCAGGCGCTCGAGCCGTCGTCCTTCATCGGTGGATAGCGGAGCCGACACTGCCATAAAACCCCCGGGCATTCGTGCGCCAGACTATCCGCCGGTATTTGTGAGTGCGTTGTGGTTGCGGTCACAGGGCGTGCCGCGGGCGATCCTTGAGCGGCGGTGAAGGCAGCCCCCGCGCCTGACGCAGGGGCTGCGGGGTACATCAGCTCTTGAAGAACTCGAGCAGGTCCTTGTTGATCACGTCGTGATGGATGGTGAATGCGCCGTGCGGGTAGCCCGGATAAATCTTCAGGGTGGCGTTCTTGAGCAGCTTGGACGAAAGCAAAGCCGCATCCTTGTACGGCACGACTTGATCGTCGTCACCGTGCAAGACCAGGGCGGGCTTGTCGATTTTCTTCAGGTCTTCGGTGAAATCCGTTTCGGAGAAGGCCTTGATGCAGTCGTAGTGGGCCTTGGTGCCGCCCATCATGCCCTGGCGCCACCAGTTGTCGATGGTGCCCTGCACGGGCTTGGCGCCCGGACGGTTGAAACCGTAGAACGGCCCGGAGGCGACATCCACGTAGAACTGCGCGCGGTTGGCCGCGAGTGCCTCGCGAAAACCGTCGAACACTTCCAGCGGCAAGCCGTCGGGGTTGTCCTTGGTCTTGAGCATGAGCGGGGGCACGGCGCTGATCAGCACGATCTTGGCCGTGCGCTTCAGGCCGTAGTTGGCCACGTAGTGCACCACTTCGCCACCGCCCGTGGAGTGACCCACGTGGATGGCATCGTGCAGGTCCAGTTTCTCGGTGAGCGCGGCCAGATCGGCAGCGTAGTGGTCCATGTCGTTGCCGTCTTCGGTCTGCGTGGAACGACCATGGCCGCGACGGTCATGCGCGATGACGCGATAGCCGTGACTGAGGAAGAACAACATCTGTGCATCCCAGTCGTCGGCCGACAGCGGCCAGCCATGGCTGAAAACAATGGGCTGGCCCTTGCCCCAATCCTTGTAGTAAATCTCGACGCCGTCTTTGGTGGTGATCGTACTGCTGCCCATGTGCTTGCACCTGTTGGTTGAGTTGCGCGGGACACAGACCTGGCGTCGATGACGCCAGTTGAGGAGTGGAGCGATAGAACGGTGATGGCGAGTGGCAGCCGCGCGCGACGACGTGGAAACGTGACCGTCTCCCGTACTCGTTGATCCCTGTGGCTGGCGTGGCGTCCGAACCGGGCGCGAGGAACAGCCATCGCCGGGCAGGTGATTGGCTGCGAATCCCAGCGTTGCGAGACAGCGCCGGACGTACGACACGCCCAAAAAGAGTCCACTTTTGCGAGTGAAGTGGACGTCAAGCGGGCGGCTCGCCGCTGGCAGTCGCAGCGCTCTTCGCGAGCGCTGCGAAATGGACGAGAAAGGGACCGGTGCAACCGTATCCCCTTTCGATCATGGGTCCAAGAACGTGCGTTACTCCAAAGAGCAATGGGCAACGATGTTTGCCGCGCTGGATGAGGAACTCAACGGATTGGCCAGGCGCGATGCGCCGGAAGAGGACTTGTGGGCAGCCTTCGAGCAGCTGGTCCAGGTGCCGTCATCGTCGATCGACCGCGCGGACAGTCGCTGGTGGTGGGAGCAGGTCTACGCCACGATGGAGCGGCACGGACTTACCGAGCTGAGTCGGCAAGCCTCCGCCGCGGGCTGAAGCCCTCGATGACGCAGTGGCGGACGTCGAGATGCCGCGCGTGAAGGCCATTGGCGGCCACTGGGCCCTCAGGCGCAGTGCTCGCGATAGTCGAGCCCCGGGGTGTCCCCGGGGCTAGGTATCGGCGCGGATATCGCTGATGGAGCCGTTCGAGCTTGCGAAGGCAAACGACGCGGTGCGCACGCGAGCGACTCAACCGGCCGGCTGTGCCGTCGTGGCAACCGGCGCCGCACTGGCGACGGCGGCGTTGGTGTAAACCGGAGCGGCAATCATCGCACCCAGGGTCAGCACGCAGACCAGCATGCAGGCGGCGAACAGGCTGTGCAGCATCAGGTTCTCGAATTTCATGGTCGTACTCCTTCACGGGGGTTGTTGGGTGGCTCTTACTGGGCCTTTCACTGGATATATGGCAAGCCCCGTGCCAACCTCTCGCACCGCTGGAAACCCGCATTCCCAAGCCATTTCCGCGCTTCCTCGTGTTCAGGCGGCAGTGTCCGCGGACGGTGTCCGGACAAGCGCGACGGTCCGCGGACACGTGCGTCGGACGTGTTAAACGTGCAGACCATGTGAATGCCGGTCGTTTCTGCGCAGCGATGAGACGAAAATCCTTGTGCTAGCGTGCGCCATCCGTTTGCCGCCGCCGAGCACTTCAGTGACTAGCGGCCACAGGCTCTGCTGCATCAAGGAATACGCGTTGTGCCGCCGATTGCTTCACTGATCTCCCGCGAGCTGTTCGATATGCCACCGACGGTGCAGTGGTTCTCGCACTGCAAGGATGGCCCCTTGCCCCGCGCCTCGGCCGACGCGGTACGCGCGCTGATGGCATCGGAGTTGCGCCCCTGGGAAGTGCGCTGGAACGAGGACTTCCTCGACGTGCAGCGCTCGCTGCGCGAGGTCGGCGCGACCTTGCTGGGCGTCAATGCACAGGACATCAGTCTGGTTACCTGCACCTCCACCGGCCTTGAAGCGGTGGCGCTGGGTTATGCATGGCAGGCGGGCGACGAAGTGGTGCTTCCCGCCGGCGAGTTCCCCAGCAATCGGCTGCCGTGGCTGGCGCTTGCCGGCAAGGGCGTGACCTGCACGGAAGTGGAGCTGTGGACGGGGCAGCTCGCGCAGCCTTCCGTGGCGCCGGATGCGCAGATCGAACCCGAACAACGTTTGCTGGATGCGATCACGCCGAGCACGCGCGTGATGGCGGTTTCGTGGGTGCGTTATCAGGACGGCATTCGCCTGGACCTGGAAAAACTCGGACGCGGTTGCCGCGCTCGCGGCGTGCATCTGGTGGTCGATGGCATCCAGGGCGCGGGCACCGTGGCGACCTCGTTGGAGGGTGTCAGTGCGTTTGCCAGCGGCGGGCACAAGGGTTTGCTCGGCATGCAGGGGCAGGGGCTGCTGTGGACCGAGCGCAGCTTCCGTCAACAACTCATACCCCTCGGGACCTGGCTTTCGGCACCGGATGACTTTTCGCAGAGTGGCACGCAGGCGCCAAGCGACGCGCTGTGGGCCACCGACGGACGACGCCTGGAAGCGGGCAGCCCATCGATCGTGTCATGCGCCGCGCTGGCGTCTTCCATTCGCCTGCTGGTGGATAGCGGCGGCGCGGCCAGGCTGCAGTCCCATATCGTCGGCCTGCAGCGCGCCTTGCTGGCTGCTTTGGCGCCAAACCCGGCATGGGCTGCCGAAGCGCAGCGACTGGATGGACTCCTCAGTGCGGGCAGGCTTGGATCCATCTTGTCGTTCGCTGTACCGGCGGAGCGCTGCGAACGCTTGCTGCGTGCCGCCGACGTGCAAGGCATCAGCGCCAGCACGCGCGAGGGCTATCTGCGCATTGCCCTGCATGGCTGGCATGACGCGAGCGATATCGAGCGCTGTTCGCAATGGTTGTTGGCTGCGCGTTGAGGCTCGCGATTTTCCGTTGCTTGAGTCGCGGCTGTTCTTTCAAGGCCATGCCCTCCATGCCGCCAGGCATATGCACCTGATGTAGCCAACGCAGCGGGCCGGCAGCGGACAGGCTAAGCTTCCCGGCGACCGATGCGTCCTGCGGAGCCGAAGCTATGAATGAATGGCAATCGGCCTACTCGACCATGGCGGAAGTTGCTGCCACGTTGAGCGGGCTGCTGTTTGTTTCGCTATCCATGAAGTTGAATGCCGCCACCGGCGAGCACCGCGGGTGGATGTTGCTGGTCGCCAAGCGCAGCTTTTTCGACTTCCTGGCAGTGCTTGGGATCGCGCTACTTCTCCTAGTCCCCGGGGGCTCGCTGGTTTTCGTCGGTTGGACCGCTTTGTTGATCGCGACGGCCCGCGTCGTCTGGCATGTCCAGCATGTGCGCAGCTATCGCAGGGGCGAGGCCTTCAAGACCTCGCTCACCGACTACTTCGTGCCCATGCTGTCCACGCTCATGCTTGGCGTGGCAGGCGTGGCCTTGCTGCTTTCCTCCACCATGTCGCCCAAGCTCATCTACGCCGCTGCCATTGCGCTGCTTTACGGGGCGTGCCAGAACGCGTGGCGTTTCCTTATTCAATAGCTGCGCCGGTTCTAGCCGCGGCGTTCGGTTGGGAGTGAGCCCTGTGGGAGCAGCGCCCATGCTGCTCCCAGTGATTGCCCCGCGTCGTCAGCCGTCCGTGGAACGGGTGACGGTTTCCCATCGGTTGATTTCCTCGCCGAGCAACGACAACTTCTGTCGCACCAGCTCGAGGGCGTCGCTTCCCAGCAACAGGTGTGCGGGAGGCGAGTCATGGGCAATCAGCTCAAGCATCGCTCGCGCTGCTTTGACGGGATCCCCGAGCTGATGCCCGCTTTTTTGTTGGCGAGCCTCGCGGATAGGGTCGAACAGCCCGTCGTAGTCGGCAATGGAGCGGGGCGTGCGGACCATCGAACGTCCTGCCCAATCCGTGCGAAACGAACCGGGGGCTACTGCCGTGACGGCAATGCCGAGAGGCTTCACTTCTTTGCCGACGGATTCGGAAATGCCTTCAAGGGCAAACTTGCTGCCGCAGTAATAGGAGATGCCCGGCAGCGTGATATGGCCGCCCATCGAGGTGATGTTGAGGATGTGTCCCCTGCGGCGCATGCGCATATAGGGCAGCACGGCCTTCATCATGGCCACGGCCCCAAAGACGTTCACATCGAACTGTCGCCGCATATCGGCCAGAGGCGACTCTTCCAGAACGCCTTCATGGCCATACCCCGCGTTGTTGACCAGCACGTCCACCGGTCCCACAGTCTTCTCGATGTCCGCCACGACGCCATCGATGGCATCGAAGTCAGTGACATCGAGCAGGCGCCCCACGGCATTGCCGCCGGCAAGCGCTTCGAATTCCTGGCGTGCTTGCTCGTTTCGCACGGTACCCACCACGCGATGACCCATGGCCAGGGCCTCCTGGGCCAGGGCCCTGCCGAAGCCGCTGCTGACTCCGGTAATCAACAAAGTTTTGCTTGCCGACATGGCGACTGCACCTCGGGTTTGAAATTGGTGCTTGCACAATAGACAACGCATGGAGGATATTTTACGCCTGATGCTCTGTATTTCTTGCCCATTTCTATGAATCGTCGTATCTCGTCTAACCGCCAAGAGGTGCCAGTCGAAAGTCCATCGATGGGCAGCCTGGCTCGACAGCTGGCGCCGCAGGAGGGGTACAACCTCACTGCTTTGCCAGGGGTGCGGATACTGCGTTCCGACCGTGCCTTGCAGCGAACCCCGGTCTTGTACGACCCCGGCATCGTGATCGTGTGCCAAGGATGCAAGCGTGGCTATTTTGGCGACCAGGTCTATGTCTACGACGAGCAGCATTATCTGGCGGTCGGCGTACCTGTTCCGTTTACGATGGAATCGGATGGAACGCCGGAGCGTCCGCTTTTAGCCATCTATATGCATCTCGATTTCCAGGTCGCCGCCGACCTGATGCTGCAGATCGCCCAGCATCCGTCGCTCCCCGAGCAGGACGCGCCAAGCAGCATGGTGTCCAGCCCGATGGATCCCGCGTTGCGCACGTCGGTGATGCGCTTTCTGGAGGTATTGAGCGAGCCATTGGATGCAGCGGTGCTCGGGCCGGGTCTCGTGCGGGAAATTTATTACCGCGTACTCACCGGGGCACAGGGCGCAGCGCTGCGCTCGACCCTGGAAATGCAGGGGCCGTTCGGCAAGATCGGAAAGGCGCTGCGCCATATCCATCTGGCTTACGCCCAGCCGATCCGCCTGGCGCAATTGGCCAGCGAAGCCGACATGAGCGTGCCCACGTTCCACAGCCATTTCAGGTCGGTGACACGGACATCGCCGATGCAGTACCTGAAGTCGACGCGGCTGCATCAGGCGCGACTGCTCATGGTTCGGCGGGGCATGACGGCCGAGGCAGCGGCCTATGCCGTGGGATATGCCAGCGCATCGCAGTTCAATCGGGAGTTCAAACGCCTCTTCGGGCGCACGCCGGTGGCCGAAGTGCGGCGCATGCGCAATGACTTTGCGGTGCCTCCCGCGCAGGCGGCATCGGAATTCGTTTCATCGCATTGAGGCTGCTGCGTCGACGGACGCCCGCATGACCGGGCGTCCGTCGAACTTGCCGATCAGGCGATCGAGCGCACCACGCCGCCGTCCACGCGCACCGCCGCGCCGTTGGTGGCCGAGGCTTGTTCCGAGGCGAGATAGACCGAGAGATTGGCGACTTCCTCCACCGTGGCTAGGCGCTTGATCAGCGACGAGGGGCGATGGGTCTGGATGAAGTCGCGCTCCACCTGATCCTGCGTGATGCCTTGGTCGCTGGCGATCTTGGCGAAGAAATCGCCGACGCCTTCGGAACGCGTCGGGCCGGGCAGGATCGCATTGACGGTCACGCCGGTACCGGCGAGCGATTCGGCAAGGCCACGCGACACGGCCAGCTGCGCCGTCTTGGTGGTGCCGTAGTGGACCATCTCGGCGGGAATCTGCAGGCCCGATTCGCTGGAGATGAACTGGATGCGGCCCCAGCCGCGCTTGGCCATGCCTTGCGCATAGTGGCGCGACAGGCGCACGCCGCTGAGCACGTTTATTTCGAAGAAGCGCGTCCAGTCTTCGTCGGGAATATCGAAGAAGGCCTTGGGCTCGAAGATGCCGAGGTTATTGACCAGGATATCCGCCTCGGGCACTTGTCCGATCAGCTGGCGCGCGCCTTCCGCGCTGCCCAGGTCGCCCGCCACGCCGGTGAGCCTGGCATTGGGCACGGTGCTCTTGATGGCGGCGATGGCCTCGTCGACGCGTGCCTGCGTGCGGCCCGTGACGACCACGTGAGCGCCCGTGCCGGCCAGGCCGGTGGCGATGGCCAGGCCAATGCCGGCGGTGGAACCCGTGACGATGGCCGTGCGGCCCGTGAGATCGATATGCATGCGTTTGACTCCGGAGATGGGGGTGGAACGTGTGGTCGGGCTGAGCTACCCGAGTCAGGTTGAGGCTGGCGGCGTCAAGCGCAAGTCCATGCCAGGTCCTGTTCGATGAAGTCGAACATGTTCATCGACGAGGTCGGACGTGTTGGCAGCGGGGGCAACCGATCATGCATGACTCCTCCAAGCCTTTCGATCCAGAGCGTGATCCCCATGAACGAGACGATTGCCTTCATCGTGCGGCTGCCCGCCAAGCACGCCCACCGACGCGAACTCGAGCGAGGCTTGCTCGGCGTACTCGACGCCATGGCGAGCGAACCGGACTTCGTCAGCACCTATCTGCATCAGCCGCCCGACGATCCGGACACCTTCGTGTTGTACGAAGTGTGGGCCTGCAGCAGGGAGCATTTCATGCAGCATCACCTGGGCAGGCCGTATCGTCAGGCGTATGAGGCGCAGCTGCCGCAGTGGCTACGGGCAGAACGCAGCATCGATTTCCTCGATCTCAAGCGCAGCTATCACGCGGCGCCAGCGATAGCCGCGTGATCGACGCTGCGGTGGCAGCGTGCCAGCCGCAAACGCGGACAGGTGGTGGCTGCTATTCGATGGTGAAGCCGACCTTCAGCGTCACCTGCCAATAGGCGACCTGGCCCTCGTCCACATGCCCGCGTGTTTCGATCACGTGGAACCAGCGGATATTGCGGATCGTCTTGGATGCATGCGCGATGGCGGTGCGGATGGCGTCATCGCAGCTGGTCTTGGAGGAGCCGGTCAGCTCGATGGACTTGTAGACGTGGTCGGACATGCGCGTGGTCTCCGATGGAGCCTGCCCAGTCGCAGGCGTCCACCCAGTGCATACCCACGTTCGCCAACGAGATGTGAAGAGCGGCGCTGCCACCCCCGGCACGAATGGCCCTGCTTATCGACGCTTGCTGGCGTAGGCCACGGCGTCGTGCGCGTGGAGGCTTTCCTGGTGTTCCAGGCGCACATGGAAATCGGCGAGACGATCGTCGGCGTCCAGTACGCGCTGGATGCGGCGCGCGGCATCCTCGCAAAACATCAGGTTGCCGCCGTTGGCGAGCGCGAAGGCTTGCTCGTCCTCGCGCTTGACGGCGGTCTGCACGGGTGTGCCCAGCGCCGTTTCCACCTGATCGACCAGGCCGATCACATCCAGGGGCGCGCCTTGGGCGAGTCGTGCCGATACATGCGCCACGCTGCGTTGGGCATGCGGTGTCGCCACGATGCCTTGCTCCCTGCCCAGCCACGCGAACACGTCGGCATGCTGCAGAGGCTCATGCGCCGAGAAATCCTGCGCAAAGCGCTGCTGGATCAGCTGGCGCGACAAGGCCGCCGAAGCAGGGCAGGTGGAGGAGTAGGTGATGTCGGTAGCCAACGTCAGCTCGAAACCCTCATGGCCAAGGGTGGCTTCGAGCGTGACCGGGTAGCTGCGCCAGCCGTAGTAATCGCTGCGAAGCGCTTTGCGCGGCACCAGCTGATCGAAGCGCAAGCGGATGCGCGCGCGGTCGGCGAGCTCATGATGCGAATGCAGGAAGGCGCGCAGCAGGCGTTCCAGCGTGAACGGACTGAGCGCCGCGGCGCCCAGGTGTTCGTCGATCAACAGATACAGGCGCGACATGTGGATGCCGCGGCGATCGGTACGTACCAGGTTGACGAAGGCGTCCAGTCGGGCATGTACCTGTTGGATGTCTCCATCGCCTGCGTCGATGCGCACGGGGGCGTCGATACCTTCCATGCCGACCCAGTCGAGTGGGCCACCCAGATAGGGCTGGGCGGCGACGTCAGGCATGCAGGAGGGGGCTTCGGCAATCTGCTTCACGGTGGGGATCCGCGATAAGGGAAAGAAATGGGTGTGGCGTCAGCGCCGCGAGGAACTGAGGTTCTTGTTCAACGCGGTGACTGCGGCGGCGGCATCCACCTGGCGCATGCCGCCCACCAGCTTGCTGCTGCTCAGCAGCAGCTCGCGGATGCTGTTTGGATCCAGGTTCGGCGATATCGACAGCAATAACGCAACAATGCCGCTCACGTGAGCGGCAGCCATGGACGAGCCGGAGGTGAAGTCGTAGCCTCCGCCGGGTTGCGTGGTCAGGATGTCGCTTCCTGGCGCGCTCAACACCTCGGGAGGCGCGGGCGTGGGCCCGCTCACGCGCACCACCAGCACGCCGGGCGCGCTATCGGGAAAGCCCCGCGTGCTGCCATTGGGTGGCAGGGCGGCGACCACGATGCGCCGCTCCTCCAGCAGCTGCATCAACAGCTTGTTGAGCAACGGATCGGACGGTCCGCCCAGGCTGAGATTGATCACGCGCGCATCGGTATCGAGGATGGCGGCGAGCGCCTTGGCCAGGGTGAAAGAGTTGCAACGTGCGCCGGCTTCCAGCGTGGTGGGATACCAGCATGCCTTGTAGCTGCTGATGATGGATTTGGGCGCCATGCCCACGATGCCCAGATGGTTGTCGCCGATGGCGCCGATGATGCCGGCGACTTCGGTGCCGTGCGCGTCGCGCTTGAAAGCGGCATCGTCGCCATCCACTTCGTTGCTGGCGTCGTGGATACGGCCTTGCAGATCCGGATGCGAGGTGTCGATGCCGGTGTCGACGATGGCGATCTCCACGTGATCGCCCTGGCTGGTGGTGTGCGCGAGCGCGGCATCGGTTTCGACGAAACCGCGTTGCAGGTCGGCATACGGATCGTTGTACTTGTGTGCGCCGTCGGTGTTCTGCGCGGAATACACGGTGTAATCCTGCAGCGGCTGGGCCAGCGCCACGCGTTCGTCCTTGGCCAGGGCGGCGAGCAGGTCATCGCGGCTCATGCCTGCCGGCGGTTCGAGCACGATGCAGTAGAGACTCAGCGATTTGATCGGCCAGCCGGCGACTTCATGCCAGCCATAGTGTTCGCGCATGCTGTCGAGCATGGAAATGGCGCGCTGACCCTTGCCGTAATTGGACGGCGGCGCGTAGCCGAGCATGCTGGAGCCCGCATGGGTCGATGGCGGCTCCTGCGGGTTGGCTACCGCGAGCACGATATCCCGTGAGCTGTTCATGCTGGCCACGTGGTCGCTGCCCGATGTGTCGGGGCTGACCGTCGCGCCCGGCAACGAAGAAGGACGCGCGGCAGTGCACGCGCCCAGCACCGTCATGGCCAGCAGTAGCAGCAGCGCGCGGATCTTCATGGGCAAGTGGTCACGGACTCGTAGTGGCCGGTTCGGCAAGCCGGATGCCGTGCATCGCGCGCAACTGCTGCAAGGTGTCCTGCTGGGCCGTCGCATGCTCCGGCACCACCGTGTACGCCCCTACGTCGTTGGGGCCGCCCACCACCTGCAGCTGCAGCGAATGCAGCAGGCTGTCCCAGTCGGCCAGCTTCATGTTGGCGTCCGGTACCACATGGATGGCGCCCGGCATCGCCGTCTGCGATGGCTGGCTGAGGGTGCGATACGGTTGTGCGGCATCTTCGGACCACAGCTTTACGCCAAGTACGCCAATGCCCAGCGCCTGCACCAGCACGGCGGCTACCAGCGCACGCGTGAACCAGGTGCTGCTGCGCACATGCGCGGTGGTTTCCTGGACCTGGTCGTCGATGCGGGTCATCAGGCGCTTGAGGCCGACCTCCGGATCGAGCTGTACGTCCGTGGGCAGCGCAAGTGCAAGCCGCAACTGGCTCTGCTGCGAGAATTCCTCGCGGCAGGCCTCACATTGCGCAAGGTGCTCGGTGAGCCAGGCGCTCTGCTCCTGCGGGGCGCTGTCCTGCAGCACCCACGGCATCGCTTCCCAGGCTCGGGAACAGTCCCTGTCGGTATCCTTCGTCAACTTCATGGCACGCTCTCTTTCTGCGTGAGCTGGTCACCAGCCAAGGCTGGCAGTACGTTTCGTAATTTCACTCGGGCGTGGAACAGGCGCGCCTTCACCGTGCCCACCGGGCATTGCATGATCGTGGCCACGTCATCCAGCGTGTGGCCCACGCCATAAACCAGTTCCACCACCACGCGCTGATCGGCCGAAAGCCGCTCCATGCCCTTGCCCAGCCAGTCGCGCAGTTCGCGGTCCTCGCCGGGGTCGTGGGAGGGCATGCGGTCTTCGGGCATGCCTTCGTCGTCCACCGGTTCGTCGCCACGCTGGCGCAGCGCCTTCAGGCCGCAGCGGTAGGCGATGCCGATGATCCAGGTGGACACCCGCGACTCGCCTTTGAAACTTCCGGCCTTCTGCCAGACGATCCAGAAGCAGTCGTTGATGACCTCTTCGATCAGGTCGGCCCGCCGCGTCAGCCGCGACAGGAACCGGCACAAACGTCCGTGGTAGCTGCGATAAAGCGTCGCCAGCGCGGCGCGGTCGCCCGCCACCATGCGTTGAAGCAGCAGGCGGTCTGTCTCATCAGCGTCGATATCGGCGTCTTTCATGGCTAGAACTACCCATGGGGGTTACCACGTAAGTGCCCGCCCAGGCCGAAATGGTTGCGTCATCAAAAAGTGAAGGAAATCGTCGCCACCCAGGGCGAAGCGGCCAGGTTTTCCACCCGCATGGCGTGGTCGACCAGCATGCGATCGACCTCCACGCGCCACGGGCCCTGGCCCCAGATCAGACCAAGATGCCCGTAGCCGTAAGAGTTTACGCGGTTGCCGCCGTGATAGCCGTAACTGCTGTGGCCGTCGGCGTAGGTGTAGTAATAGGGCACCTGGGCCTGGGCGTAGCCGGCGCCGGCGGAAAAGGAGAACTGCCAGGGCAACGGCCAGTGAAAGCCCACGTCGGCGGCCCCGCGCAGCTTGTGGCTGCTGCTGCCGGTGGGCTGGATGGCGGAAACGCCCAGGGTGAGCACGTCGCGGTAGATCCAGTTGGTCGTGGCTTCCACGCGATTGAACGTACCGCCGCCGCGGTTGGGATAGTCGTAGTAGATCAGTCCGGCCTGGAATTGCCAGTCCGGCGTGAGGCGCCAGTAATGGGACGCCTGCACAAATGCTTCGGCCAGCGGCGAGAGATCGCGCACCTCTCCGCTCGCCGAGGCGCCGAAGACCCAGCCCGAGGGCAGGCTGACCGAGGCGGCAGCCTGCACGATGGCGGTGTCGGGCGTGATCGCCAGGCCACGGTCGACCAGTTGGGAACTGAGCGCCACCGTGCCGTTGAAGGTGGCGGTCTGCGCTTGCACCGCCGTCCACGGCAATCCGGCGCCCGTGGCCAAGGCCGCGAGCGCAATGCGATGGTGAACCCGTCGCGGTATCACCATGTCAGGCACCCAAACCCGAGCGCCGCAGCAGCGGACTGGCCACGGGAACAGATGCCTGGTAATCACTGGCTAAAAAATCGACCTGCAACATCGGTCCTTTGAACGAGCCGCGTCGGCGCCCTCCAAGGTTAGTAGGAGGAAGGCCTTTGTGCACACACCAGACGCGGGAGCCTCAATGGTTCGATTGCAGGTAAGAGATCAGATCGTCGAGCTGCTTGGCGTCGTTGAGACCCGAATATTTCATCTTGGTACCGGGATTGGCCTGTTTTGCTGGCTGTGACAGGTACCAGTGCAGCTTGTCCTCGGTCCATACCCATTTGGCGTTTTTCAGTGCGTCCGAGTAGTTGTAGTCCGAAATGCTGCCCGCATTGCGGCCCACGATGCCGAACAGGCTGGGTCCCTTTTTGTTCTTGCCTTCCTTGGGGCTGTGGCATTCGGAGCATTCCTGCTTGAACACATCTTTGCCGGCATCGGCATCGCCGGCCAGCGCGGGCAGGGCGCCCGCGCCATAGAACAACATGCCGGTCATCAAGGCGCAGCGCGCCGCTCTTGCAAGCCTTGCTTTGGTCACGTCCAGGCTCCTAGGGGTTCAGAACGCAACGCTTGCGCTCAAGGTGAAGGCATCGAGATCTTTTGCATTGGTGATGAGCAACGCGCCAGGCGGTGCGCCGAAAATGTTGTCGCTGGCGCCGTTGAAGCGCGTGTAGCGATACCAGGTGGCGGCGAGCTTCAGGTTGGCAAGCGAAGTGAACGAGTCGTCCTTGCCAAACGGCGTCCAGTACAAGGTGATCATGTTGGCGGTGCTGTCGGGTTTGCCAAAGGGCGGATAGCGCGCCGGGTCCTGGCTGCCCGTGCTGATCAGATGCGCCACCTGCAGCGCATAGCTCTGCTTGAAGGTGTAGGTCACGCTCAGCGTCTGGTCGCGCGCATTGCCGTTGGGTTTGGCCACGACGCCGTTGACCACGGGCGTGCTGCCATAGTCCCGTTGTTCCAGGATGTTGACGTAGCTTGCCTGGATGATGTTGTCGCGATTGCCGAGGAACTGGTAGGTAAGGTCGTAGCCCAGATCGGTGATGTCGTCGCTCGGTCCGTTGCGCGGCAACGCGCGCTTGGTGGTGAGCGCCACCACGCCGGCAGAGAAGAACTGCCGCTTCATGTCTTTCATATAAGCGAAGCGGAAATAGCCGGTATCGCTGATATGGCCCGGATCAGCGGCGGGGTTGAAGCCCAGGTGATCCTGCACCGAGGTCGGCATGGTGTTGTAGGTGCCGACTTCGCCGTACCAGTCGTTGTTGTAGAGGGCATACACGCTGCCGCCGATCACTTTGTTGTAAAGCGAGTGCGCGCTGGACAGGTTGAGCAGGGTGCCGGACACGGCCGGCGGGCCCAGGCCCGACGCATACGGCAGTGAGGAGATCGGGTCGTCGAAGCCCGGGCTGTTGTTGACGCTCACGCCGACGATGGTGTCCTTGCCGGCTACTTTCAGATCCTTCGCCACAAAGCGCAGGTCCAGATTGCTCAGCTTGGTGTTGTAGTGATCGTTGCCGGTATTGTCCGTTTCCACCTTGACGAAGCCGCCCAGGTGATCGCTGATGCGGCCGGCGAGATAGACGTCTACTTCGCTGAGCTGGGTGGTGTTGTCGCCGCGCGCGGGCACGTTATGCGCGCCGGTGATCTGCGCAGCCACCGGAATCTTGGTGCCCTGGCCATCGGTATCGGTGTAGCCGCCAAGCTTGAAGCGCATGCCATAAGGCGTGAGTGCCGGGCCGTAGGCGCCCGCGTGGCAGTCGGCGCAGGCGTTACCGGTCTGGCGGGCGTAGGCCGGGACGGCATGGGCGCGGTTGCTGGTCAGCATCAGGCATGCAATCAGCAGGATCCACGGCGCAGACGCGGCCCGGCGCAGGATTCGGGTCAGAGAGGGCGACATGAAAGCTCCTTGTCTCGGGTGGTGCGGCGGTAGGGGCAGGCTCCGACGCTCATCAGGGACGACGCTTCGGCAACATCATGCGTAGCGTTCGGTCACGCAGTACAAAGTGATGCCACAGCGCGGCGCCCGCGTGCAGCGTGATGAAGGCAAGCAGCACCCAGGCGACATCCTGGTGCCACGTGGTCAGCGTGTCGGCGAGGTCTTCGTCGCTGGCCACCAGCGCCGGCAGGGTGATGCCGAGAAAATGCACCGGCTTGTCTTCGGCGTTGCTGAGCGCCCAGCCCAACAGCGGCTGGACCAGCAGCAAGACGTACAGCGCCACATGCGTCGACCCCGCTGCGAGGCGGAGCAGGGCGGAGGTGTTGCCCTCGCTGGGCAGCCTGCCCACGCGGAAGCGATAGGCGATGCGGGCCACAAAGAGCAACAGAATGAACAGGCCGAAATGACGGTGGCCTTCCAGCAGCCATACCCGCAGGCTGCGGCCGTCCACTTGGTCGCGCCACAGGATGAGGGTGGCGGCAATCAGCAGAACGAGCACCGTCAGCCAATGCATGATGACCAGGGCGCGCGGTCGCTTTGGCACATCCTCCTGCAGGCGAGGGCCAGTGCCGGGCGTCGCGTCGGCATGCGTTGCTGGCGGCGTGTCTTTCTGCCATTCCATGTCCAGACCTCTGCATCTCAATCGGGGGCATCCACCTCGCACGCGTCCTCCGGGAACGACCTGGGGACAGGGAAGACGCGTGGAATGAAACTCGCTTTGTGCGGGTAAGTGCTAGGTAGGGGCGGAAAGGTTGTCAGGGATCTGACGGCCCGCGCGTGACGCAACCTTTCGCGATGAGGCTGGCACTCAGTTGCGTGGGTCGTCGTCGACGGCCCCTGAGCCCCGGCCGAGAACATGGAAATCGAACGCGTCCAGTTGCAGCAACATGGCGATCACGGCGGCATGCTCATTGCCCTTGAGCAAGACCGCAACGTGCCCTTCGAAATTCGTCGCGTGTATTACATCTTCGCGACCCAGCACGATGTGCACCGCGGCAAGCATGCGCACCGCCATCTGCATCAACTCGCCGTGGCCGTGCGCGGCTCGGTCACGTTCCTGCTCGATGACGGTACCGGGCCGCTGGAGGTGGTGCTCAACGATCCCTCGCAGGGCTTGTTGCTCGGCCGCATGGTATGGCGCGAGCTATACGACTTCAGCGACGACTGCGTGCTGATGGTGCTGGCCGACCATCATTACGACCCCGCCGACTACATCACCGATTACGACGAGTTCCTGCGTGAGGTGCGCGGCGTCGTGTTTGCCACGGAACTGGTCGCATGCCAAAGCGCCTAGTCCTGATCGGGGCGGGCGAGATGGCGCAGATCGCCTGCGAATACTTCGAGCACGACAGTGACTACGAAGTCGCCGGTTTCAGTGTCGAAAGGCAATACCTAACCGAACCCACGCTGGCCGACCGGCCGGTGGTGCCTTATGAAGAGCTGGAAACGCATTACCCGCCGGCGGAATTCGATGCGTTCGTGGCCATACCCGCCAGCCAGCTCAATCGCCTGCGCACGCGTTTCTATCTCGACGCCAAGCGGCGCGGCTACCGTTTCGCCACCTATGTGAGTTCGCGCGCCTTCGTGTGGCGCAACGCCGAGATCGGCGAGAACAGTTTTATCTTCGAGAACAATGTGATCCAGCCCTTCGTTCGCATCGGCAACAACTGCATCCTGTGGAGCGGCAACCATGTGGGTCACCGCACGGTGGTGCGCGATCACGTGTTTGTTGCCTCGCATGCCGTCATTTCCGGCTTTTGCGAGATCGGCGAGAGCAGCTTCATCGGGGTCAACACCACGTTCAACGACCACATCAAGGTGGCCGCGGACAACGTTATCGGTTCCGGCGCCCTAGTGCATCGGGACACCGAGCAAGGGCGCATCTACGTCGGCTCGCCTGCCAAGGCGGTGCCGGACCGATCCAGCTTTGACGTGAGGCTCTGACGCCCATGGCGGCGTGGCGCAAGCAAGGGCTGGTATTCGATACCGCGCGGCAGGGCGTGGGCGGGTGGATGCGTCATTCCGCCTTGACGCCCACACCGTGGCGGCTGGACGAAGAAACCATCCGCGTCTATGCGGGCTTTCGCGACGAGGACGGGGTCAGCCGCATCGGCTATGTCGACGTGCGCGCAAGCAATCCATCCGAAGTGCTGCGCGTCAGTGCGGATCCGGTGCTCGATATCGGCCGCGGCGGCTGCTTCGACGACAACGGCATGATCCTGGGCGACATCGTGCAGGCGCCTGGTGGACTGCATATGTTCTACGTGGGCTTCCAGCGCGTGGCACGCGCGAAGTTCCTCGCTTTCACCGGCCTGGCCGTATCCACCGATGGTGGCGAGCATTTCGAGCGCGTGCAGGAAACCCCTATCCTCGACCGCGCGCCGGGTCGCAGCACCATAGCGGCCGTGCACTCGGCCATGTTTGAGGGCGGGGAATGGCGCCTGTGGTATGCCGTGGGTGACGACTGGGAAGTCATCGACGGGCGTCCATTCCCCCGCTATCACATTCGTTGCGTGAGCACCGGAGACCTCTCGCGCATACCGCGTGAGGACCACGTCTGCCTGCAACCTCGCGGCAGCGAGTACCGCATCGGGCGACCGCGCGTGTACCGCATGAACGGCCGGTACGCGATGTATTTCACCCGCGGCAACGTCGGCGGCGACTACTTCCCGGGCCTGGCCTTCAGCGACGACGGCATCCACTGGGAACGCCGCGACGAGGCGCTGGGCATGGCCTTGTCCGAGAGCGGCTGGGATTCGCGCACGCTCTGCTACCCGGCGCTGATCGCACGCGGCGACGACGTCTTGATGTTCTACAACGGCAACGACATGGGAATGGATGGCTTTGGGGTGGCCGTGGCACGCGAGCCGCTGGCGGGGATGGCGCATGTTTAGCGTGCGTCCTTATCGCGCCCAGGACGCCGCCGCGTGGGATGCCGTGGTGGGCCGTTCGCGCAACGGCAACTTTCTGCATCGACGCGGCTACATGGACTATCACGCCGATCGCTTCGTCGACAGTTCGCTGGTGGTGGAACGCGGCACGGAGATCGTTGCCGTCTTTCCGGCCAGCCGACGCGACAATGTGGTCACCAGCCACGGCGGCCTGACCTATGCCGGCCTGATCACCACCCACGACCTGCGCGCCGACTCCACTTTGTCGGTGTTCGAGATGATGGGCGAGCACTACCAGCAAGCAGCCGTGGACAGCCTGATCTACAAGGCCGTGCCGCATATCTTCCACGCGTATCCGTCGGAAGAGGATCTCTACGCCCTGCAACGCGTGGGCGCCAACCTGAAGCGGCGCGACATCTCTTCGGTGGTGCCGCTGCAGCATGCCGTCGGGTTCTCCGAGGCGCGGCGGCGGGCGATCCGGCGTGCGCGCGCGATGGGCGTGGAAGTTCGCCGCAGTGACGATCTGGCCGGCTATCACGCGCTGTTGGGTGAAGTGCTGCGCCGCCATGATGCCGTGCCTACGCACAGCCTGTCCGAGCTTGAACTCCTGTGCTCTCGTTTTCCCGGACAAATCACCTTGCACGAAGCGCGGCAAGGCGACGCGCTGCTTGCCGGTGCGTTGGTCTACGACTTTGGCCGCACGGTGCACACGCAGTACCTCGCCGCGTCGGAGGAGGGCAGGCGTGTCGATGCGCTGAGTCTGCTGCTGGGCAGCCTGGTCACTGACGCTTATGCAGACCGCGCCTTTTTGAGTTTCGGCATCTCCACCGAACACGAAGGCACGGTGCTCAACAGCGGCCTGATCGCGCAGAAGGAATCGTTCGGTGCGCGCGGCGTGGTGCACGATATCTACGAGTGGGTGCTGTGATGGACGTGCCGTTCCTTTCCCTGCGCGAGGTCAACGCCCGCTACGCGGACGAGCTGAAGGCGGCGGCGTCGCGTGTGATCGACTCGGGCTGGTACGTGATGGGCGAGGAACTGGCCGCGTTCGAGCGCGAGTTTGCGGCGTACTGCGGCGTGGCCCATGCCGTGGGCGTGGGCAATGGACTGGATGCACTATCGCTGATCCTGCGCGGCTACAAGGAACTCGGTGCGCTGCGCGACGGCGACGAAGTGATCGTTCCCGCCAACACCTTCATCGCCACCTTGCTGGCGATCACCGCCAATCAGCTGGTGCCGGTGCTGGCTGAGCCGGATCCGGCGACCTTCAATCTCGATCCTCTGCGCGTGGAAGCCGCGCTTGGCCGGCGCACGCGCGCCATCATGCCAGTGCACCTGTACGGCCAGCTGGCGGATATGGCTGCGCTATCGGACATTGCCCGTAAGCACGGCCTGCTGCTGATCGAGGACGCTGCCCAGGCGCACGGTGCCAGCAGCGAAGGCCGGCGCGCGGGCGCGCTCGGCGACGCGGCGGGCTTCAGCTTCTTCCCGGCCAAGAACCTGGGTGCGCTGGGCGATGGCGGCGCCATCGTCACGAACAACGACGAACTCGCGGCGCGTGTGAAAGCACTGCGCAACTACGGCTCGGAAGTGAAGTACCAGCATCTGTACCAAGGCGCCAATTCCCGTCTGGATGAAATTCAGGCCGCCATGTTGCGGGTAAAGCTGGCGTATCTGGATGAAGAGGTGGCATTGCGCCGGCAGGTGGCGGGCCGCTATAGCGAAGGCATTCGTCATCCGCACATCGTGTTGCCGCGCGCCGAGAGCAGCGAGCGTCACGCCTGGCATCTGTTTGTGGTGCGCTGCGGCCAGCGCGATGCGCTGCGCCGGCATCTGGAAGCCCAGGGTGTGCATAGCCAGGTGCACTATCCGGTGCCGCCGCATCGGCAGCCGGCGTACTCGGCGCTGCACGCGCTGAGCCTTCCCATCACGGAGCAACTGCACGATGAAGTGCTGAGCTTGCCGATGGGGCCGACCATGAATGACGAAACGATCGCGCGTGTGATCGCCGCTTGCAACGCGTTCGAGCGTGCGCCATGAACATCCTGCGCGCCGGCTTCTATGCCTCCTTCGCCACCGCGGCAAAACTGCTCGCGGGCCTGGTGATACTCAAGCTGGTGGCGTGGATGGCCGGGCCCGAGGGCGTGGGGCGGCTGGGCCAGTTCATGAGCCTGATGTCGATGCTGGCGGTCCTGGCCGGCGGCGGGATCAGTGCCGGTGTGGTCAAGTACGTCGCCGAGTATCGGGATCATCCCGAGCGCCTGTCGCGTCTGCTGTCGGCTGCGCTGTGGTATGCGCTGTGCGCGTCCTGCCTGATCGGCTGTCTCGGCCTGCTGCTCAGCCGGCAACTGGCGAGTTGGCTGCTGGGCGATATCCGTTATCAGGGTCTGATCGCCGTGCTGGCGGCGGCGCAACTGGGCATTGCGCTGATCAACTACATCCTTGCCGTGATCAATGGCTTCATGGACGTCAAGCGCCTGGCCTTTGTGCAGGCGCTGGGTTCGCTGCTCAGCATCGTGGTGGCCTTGCTGCTGGCGCGGTGGCTGCAGCTTTACGGCGCGCTGCTGGCCCTGGTGATCGGCCAGCTGCTGGTGCTCGCCGTGGGCTTGCCGGCGTGGTGGCGCAGTCCGTATTTCCACCGCGGCATGTTGCGCATCCGCTTCGATCGCGACATGACGCTGCGGCTGGCGACCTTTTCGGTGATGACGCTGACCTCCGCGCTGGTGCCGCCGCTGGTCAATATCGCCGTGCGCGATCATCTGGCCGCGCAGTTCGGCTGGGGACAGGTGGGCTATTGGCAGGCGGTGAGCAAGGTATCGGATGCCTACCTGTTGTTCCTCACCACGGCCATCAACGTCTATTACCTGCCGAAGCTGGCCTCGACCCACGAGCGCGCGCCGCTGCTGGCGGAACTGCGCCTGGCCTATCGCTACATCATGCCGGCCGTGCTGCTGCTGGCGGTGGGCATCTATGTCTGCCGCGGTTGGGTGACGGCGCTGCTGTTCAGTGCGGATTTCTCGGCCGCCAACAGCTTGTACGCGCCGCAGCTGATCGGCGACGTGGTGAAGATCGCCTCGTTCGTACTTTCGTACGTGATGCTCGCCAAGGCCATGACGCGGCTGTTCGTGGCCTCGGAGTTCGCCTTCGCGATCAGCTACGTGGCGCTGGTTTATTTCTTCACCGCGCGCTTCGGGCTGGTCGGGGCGATGTACGCCTTCACGGTGAATTACGCGCTGTACCTGGTCTTCAACGTGATCGTGGTTCGCCGCTATCTGAGGGAGCTATGACGATGAACGACGCCATGTCGACGGAATCGCGGATGCCGCTGGTCTCCATCCTGGTGCCCGCCTTCAACCACGAGCGATTCGTGGAACGCTGCCTGGACAGCGTGTTGGAAGATCCATACCCGTGCAAGGAAATCGTGATCATCGATGACGGTTCCACCGACGACACGGGCCGCCGCATTGCCGCGTGGATCGCCCGGCATGGCAACGAGGTGCCGGTGGAATACGTCCGTCGCCCCAACAAAGGGGTGGCGGCCACGCTCAACGAGCTGGCCGCACGGGCGCGTGGCGAATTCCTGCGCTTGGGCGCGAGCGACGATTATCTGTTGCCGGGCGGGCTCGACGCGCAAGTGGACTATCTGTTGGCGCATCCCGACAAATGGGCGGTGATCGGCGATTCGGAAGTGGTCGACCAGGATGGGCACCGCCTGCACGGCAGCGGCATGCGCGACTTGCACCATGCCGACAAGTCGCTGTATCGCAGTGACGACGGCATCCGCCGCGCGGTGATCACGCAGTGGGCGATCGGCGGGCCGGTGACCCTGGTGCGCCGTCGCGCGCTGGAGACCGTGGCCGGCTGGAGCGAAACCCTGCGTATCGACGACTGGGATTTTTTCCTGCGCCTGGCCGCGCATGATGCGATCGGGTTCATCGATCGCAACGTGTGCGCCTATCGCATCCATGGCGGCAACCTGAGCCGCACGCGCGACGTGCGCACGCGCATCCACAACCTCATGGAGGCGCGCGACGTGGCGATCCGCCGCTCGGCCATGTTCGAGGAACCGTACCGCACCCTGCTGCTGGCGCAGTCGCACCACATGGGCGCCAAGATCGCCTTCCTCGAGCGGCGCGTGTGGGCGGTCGGCGTGCACATGGCGGGTTACGCCTTGCTGGTGCTGATGTCGCGCACGCGCAGTCGTTGGCCGCACCACCAGCTGGAGCGGGCATGAAACAGCTGCTGCGCCTGCCGTCGTTCTATCTGAGCTTTCCGCTGCTGCTGACCTGCGGGGTGACCCTGCTCAGCTACGATCTGCCACCGGATTATCTGGTGGGCATCCTGCTGCTGGCGGTGATGGCCATCGCCATCTTTGCGTTCGATGCCGTGGCCGGCATACGGCTGCCGCGCAGCACGGTATTCCGCCACCGCGATTATGTCGGCACCCGCGACGGCCTGGTGGCGCTGCTGTTTGCCGGCTTGATCCTGGTGTTCTGCCTGCTCGATCTGACCTTGTTTCCGATCCCGCTGTTTTCCACGCCGTCGTCCTACGCCAACATGGAAGGCGGCCGCGATCACATCCGCCACGTGTCGGATATGTGCTGGGTGCTGCCGCCGATCGGCTTGCTGTGTGCGCGCAGCAAGTGGCTGCGCAATGCGCTGGTGGTGGCGGGCTTGCTGTTTCCGGTGCTGGTGATCGATCGCAACCGCATCTTTGCCGCGTTGTTCTCCATGGCCTTGGTGATCCTGTTCCGTCGCGACGACGCGCGCCCCTTGCCGTGGAAGACCGTCACCGTACTGGCGGTGGGCGGGGCAGTGGTGTTCTCGGTGCTGGGCATTCTGCGTTCGGGCACGCTCGACTACGTGACGCTTCCCTTCAGCGACCTGTACAAGGCCTCGCCGCAGGGCGTGAAGTGGTTGTTGCTGTACGCCAGCGCGGGGCCGTACAACTTCGGCTCCATTCTCGCCAAGCACTACACGGACAGTCATTTCCTGATCAATCAGCTGGTGCCGATGTCGGGCTCGATTGCCACGGCTGGCACGGGCATCCCGCTGGATGCGGCGAACATCAACGTGGGTACGGAGTTCTTTCCGTTCCTGATGGCGTTCGGTCCCGTCGGCGCGGTGGGATCGATCATTGCGCTTTACGTGCTGCTGCTGTGGAGCGTGCGCCGGTTGCAGCCCACCGTGCCGCTGTTTGGCTGGCTGATCTTCCTGCGCGTGTCCTATACCTGCCTGATGGCGCCGTTCGCGCCGCAAGCCTTCACCTGGACCAATGCCGGTTTCATCTTGCTGTGCCTGCTGATGCAGCTGATCGCCGCGCTGCTGCCGAACCGTCGGCAGGCCCGTCCTCAACACCCCTATGCCCACGCGCTGCCGAGCGGCGTGGTCCCACCCTCTCTTCCATGAGTCACGCCATCATGCAAAACGACGAAGTCTACGTATTGGATCTATGGCACATCCTTGCTCGCGAGTGGGCGTGGTTCCTGGCCGGCCTGCTGGTGGTGCTGCTTGCGGTGTTCGCGTATGCGCACACGGCGCGGCGGCAGTGGGAAGCCACCGCGTTCATCCAGATCGGGCAGGTGCCGGCGATTCAAGGCACCGATCCCAAGGTGGAGCCTCTGGCGCGCGTGCTTGAACGCCTTCAGCTGGTGCCGTTCCAGAATCACGTGCTGGCCAATCTGGGCATCAAGGAAGACGCGCCCGAAGCGAAGCTGTATCGCAGGAGCGTGAAACTGGATCCCTTGCCCTACGCAGGACCCCTGATCAAATTCAGCGTGCGCGGCTGGTCACCGGAGCAGGCGCGCCAGTTCGCCGAGGCGACGGTGGCAGAGCTGCAGGTGGTGCATAAGGCCTTGATGGCCAAGCCGTTGGCGTTGACCCAGGCGCGCCTGGATCAAGTGAGTACGGACGTGAAGGCGGCCGAGGCCGAACGCAGCCAGTTGTTGCAGGCGGCAACGCCGACGGGCCATGACAAGGACGCGCAGGGGGCGGGCGTAGCCTCAATGCTGTTGACGGCCACCGATGCGCAGATCCGCGAGCTGCGCCAGACCCAGGGCGAGCTCAGCATTCGCCTGGCCCATAACTACACCTACGAGACCTCGCTGATGTGGCCGGTCTACGTGCCGCAGGGGCCGGCCTCCCCGAATCTCACGTTGATCTGGGGCATCGGCGTGCTGTTTGGCCTGTCGCTGGGCGCTTTCGCGGCGATTGTGCGCAATGCCCTGCGCCGCGCGCATGTCGCCACGGTCTCATTCAACCAAACACACGCCTGACGGCACCTACAACGGACCGCTTGCGCGGCCATATCGATCAATCTGCAATCACTGTTGGAACAAGCCATGGAACAAGCGAGCCGGCGCCCCCTGGAAGCCACCTTGAACGAGGCGCAACTGCTCGACACGCAGCGCGCGTTCGACAGTGTGGCCGCCGACTACGACGGCCCGCGCGGCAACAATGAGCTGATCCAGCGCATGCGCGTCACGCTGTGGAATACCGTCTGCCATGAGGTTCCGGCCAACGGCCAGCTGCTCGACATCGGCTGCGGCACCGGCATCGACGCGCTGGAATTCGCCAGTCGCGGCTATCAGGTGGTGGCCACCGACTGGTCGCCGGCCATGGTGGGTCGCACGCGTTCGCGCGCCGCCGTGGCGGGGCTGGAATCGCATGTGGAAGCGAAGCATCTTGGCGTGCAGCAGCTGGACCAGTTGCAGGAAGAGTTCGACGGCATCTACTCCAACTTCGGTCCGCTCAATTGCGCGCCCGACCTGCACGCGGTGGCCGAGCAGTGCGCGCGGTTGCTCAAGCCCGGCGGCAAACTGATCTTCTCGGTGATCGGCCGCATCTGTCCGTGGGAAATGGGGCACTACGCGATGCGTGGACGCTTCCGCCGTGCCAGCGTGCGCGGCACCCGCGGTCCCGCCGCCGTGGGCATGAACAAGCACACGATCTGGACCTATTACTACCTGCCACGCGAGTTCTATCGTGCGTTCGCCGATCTGTTCACGCTGGACGACTATCGCGCGCTCAGCCTGTTCATGCCGCCGCCTTATCTGGTGGACTACTACCGTCGCCGCAAGCCTTGGTATGAAAAGCTGGGCCGACTCGACGATCGCCTGGGCGCGCTGCCCTTGCTGCGCGACATGGGCGATCACTTTCTGATCGTGATGCGCAAGCGCTGACGCCATGGACGCCTGGTTCGCTCGAACCCATGCCAGTCTCTGCGGAGCGGCATGCGTCGTGCCTGAGGGCACCGCGCGCGGGCCATTGCGGATACGCGGCAGCCGCATCGATGCCTCGGTGCCGGCCTGGGCGCACCGCATCGACTTGCGCGATCACCTGATCTTTCCAGGCCTGATCAACGCGCACGACCACCTGCAGGTGAATGCGGTGCCGCCGTTGGCGGGCACGCAGGTGTTTCCCAACAGCTATGCGTGGATCGAGGCGTTCCAGTCGCACTTCAGCGATGCAGCGGTGTTGGCCGCGCTGCGCGTGCCCAAGGCGCTGCGGCTGCGCCACGGCGCACTGAAAAACCTGTTGGCCGGTACTACCTGTGTGGCGCACCACGATCCCTGGCACGAGGCGCTGGATGCCGCGGATTTTCCGGTGGCGCTGTTGCGCGATTACGGCTGGAGCTACGCGCTGGGCTGGAGCTCGTATGGCCCGCCGGTGCAACAGAGCTTTGCGCAGACGCCGGTCGACCGACCCTGGATGATCCATCTCGCCGAAGGCAGCGATGCCACGGCGCAGGAAGAACTGGCGGTGCTGGATGAGCTGGGCTGCCTGGCGGCGCACAGCGTGCTTATACACGGCGTGGGCATGCGCGAGCAGGATATCGATCGCGTGATCGAACGCGGCGCCGGCGTGGTGTGGTGCCCCGCCAGCAATCAACGCCTGCTCGGCTGCACGCTGGACCCGCGTCGGCTGGCCGAGGCGGGACGTCTTGCGCTGGGTACGGATTCGCGCCTCAGCGGTTCGCGCGACCTACTGGAAGAATTGCACAGCGCATCAATGCATAGTGACCTGAGTCCGCAACAACTGCTTGGCCTGGTCTCCACCGATGCCTCTCGACTGCTGCGCCTGCCGTGGCACGGCAGCCTGCAGGCCGGCGCGCAGGCCGATCTGCTGATCGTGGAAGACCGCGGCGGCGACCCGCAGGCGGCCCTGCTCGGCCTGGAGCGCAGCGATATCCGCGCCGTGGTCCGCGACGGTCTGCCGCGTATCGCCGATGCCGATTTTGCCGACTGGTTTGCGGTGGCGGGCGTGGAGACGGTATCGGTGCTGCTCGACGGTCGTCCCAAGTTGCTGGCCAAGGCGCTGGCCGATGCAGAGTTGCTGGCGCTGGAGCCGGGGCTCGAACTTGCCGCCGTGCGCCACGCGCCGATCAACGCCCTAACCGTCGAGGCGCGCTGCTGATGCTGCACCAGACTCCCATCCTCGATCCGTCCGACGCCTATGCGCTTTGGGCGTCCAGTTACCCGGCGCGGGCGCACAACCCGGTGATGCTGGCCGAGGAACGCGCCATGCTCAGCCTGCTGCCGCAGGATTTCAGCGGACGCAATGTGCTCGATGCCGGCTGCGGCACCGGCCGCTATATGCGGCATGCGGTGCAGCGCGGCGCCGCCCGCGTGGTAGGCGTGGATCTGTCGCCCGACATGTTGATGCGCGCGCACGATGAACTCGTCAACGTTCGGCGACGCGCCTCGATCGAGCTGATGCAGGGCAGCCTGGAACAGATGCCGGTCACCGATGCGTGGGCAGACCTGACGATCTGCGGACTGGCGGTTGGCCATGTCGAGCAACTGGAGCCGGTGCTCGCCGAGCTGTGTCGCGTCACCCAGCCGGGCGGCATGGTGTTGTGCAGCGACGTGCATCCGATCGGCCATGCGCTGGGCTGGTTGCGCGACTTCAAGGCCGAGGGCCGTCGCTATGCCGTGCGTCACACGGCGCATCTGTACAGCCACTGGCATGCCGCCTGCGCCAGGCTGGGCCTGGACATCGGCTGCGTGCTCGAACCCATGCTCGACCCCACCGATATTCCGCCCGGCGCACATTTCGACCGCGCCGCGCTGGAGGTGCCGGTCGCCCTTATTTTCCAGTTGTGGCGCAAGCCATGATCAACGCTACGACACGTCCGCCCATGAACCCTGCGCCGCACACGCTGCTGATCAACCCGACCATCACGTCGCGATCCAGCGCGCGATTTCCGTTGTCGTTGCTGCATCTGTCGACCGCGCTCGATCGCGCGGGCAGCAGTCGCATCATCGATGGCAATATGGATCGCGACTTCGTGCAGAAGACGCTGCACGCGCTCGATGAAGGCCACTGCACGGCGGTCGGCATCAGCGTGATGGGCGGCCCGCAGATTGAGCCGGCCATCGAGGTGTCGCGCGCCATCCGCGACCATCGACCCGACGTACCCATCGTGTGGGGCGGCTACTTTCCCACGTTGTATACCGAGACGGCGCTCCGGGCGCCGTACGTGGATTACGCGATACGCGGGCAGGGAGAAGACAGCCTGCCGGAACTGGTCGCCGCCTTGCACGCGGGCGAGGCGGACAAGCTTTCCACCATCAACGGCTTGTCGTGGCTGAAGGACGGCGAGCTGGTGAACAACACGAGCCGTCCGTTCTCGCGCAATGGACCACCCTCGGTGCTCCCGTACGAGAAACTGGGCGATCCCAGCCGCTATCTGGCGCGTACCTTCCTCGGCCGTCGCACCGCCGCGCATCAGGCGTCGGTGGGTTGCCGGTTCCGCTGCACATTCTGCGGCGTGGCGGCGATGTTTGGCGGCGCCACCGCGCTGCCGCCGCTGGCGCGGCTGGAACGCGACCTGAAGTATCTGAAGTACGAATTGGGCGCTGATTCCATCCAGTACTTCGACCACAATTTCTTCGACCGCGAGCAAGACATGATTCCGCTGCTGGAGATCATGGCGCGCTATGAGCTGCCCTGGTGGTGCTATGCGCGCGCGGATGCCTTGCTCAATCTCTCCGACAGCACCTGGAAGCTGGTGCGCAAGAGCCGCCTGCGCATGGCCTACATTGGCGCGGAATCGGCGAGCCCCACCATGCTGAAGGAAATCCGCAAGGGCACGCGTCCGGACCAGACGCTGGCCGTGGCCGAGCTGTGCCGGCGGCACGGGGTGATCCCCGAACTGTCCTTCATGGTCGCGCCGCCGGAGAACTCCGAAGAGGAGACCGAGCATACGTTCGAGTTCATCCGTGAGCTCAAGCGTGTCAATCCGCAATCGGAGATCATCGTCTACATCTACACGCCGCTGCCGGAAAGCAGCAAGCATGAGAAGGATCGCGGCAAGCGTGCTTCGACGCCGCTGCTCGATCTCAACGGCGAGCCCCTGGTATTTCCCTCGACCCCGGAGGAATGGACGCAGAAGCAATGGGTGGACTACGCCTGCCATGCGGACGCGCCTTGGGTAAGCGACAAGCTGCGTCAGCGCATCCATGATTTTGTGACTGTGCTGCGCTGCCGCTATCCGACCGTGCAGGATCTGCGTTCGCCGACCTGGGCCAAGCGCACGCTGTCCGCGGCGGCTTCGTGGCGCTACCGGATGCGTCGCTACGACCGGCCGTGGGAGTTGAATCTCGCCAACCGCCTGGTGCGCCTGCGCATGCCTCAGGTTTCGGGGCTCTGACCCGTGCCCTTGCATGTCGCGCAGATCAACTTTTTTCCAGCACCGGTGGACCTTATGCCGGCCGACATCCTCCAAACATGGCCTTCGCTGGTGGACATTGCCGAGATCGCCGCGAGTGCAGGCACGCGGGTAAGCGTGGTCCAACTGGCGGCGCATGCGCAGAGCCTGCAGCGCAACGGCGTGGACTATCACTTTATCGCCAGCCATAACGGCAATGCTACCGATCGCATAAGGCGCGTGGCCCAGTTGCTGGGCAAGCTGCAGGTCGACGTGGCGCACATACACAGCCTGGGCGCTGCCGGCGATGCCTATGCGCTGTCGCGCGAGCTGCCGCAACTGCCGATCCTGCTGCAGGACCACGCGGACCGCATGCCCCCACGCTGGCGTCGACTGCGCTGGCGCCGCTGGTATGCGGCGGCCGCCGGCGTCGCCTTCACCGCACCGGAACTTGCGCGCCCCTACGTGACGGCCGGTCTGCTGGACGTGTCGACGCGCCTGTTCGTGATACCCGAATCCACCAGCCGCTTTACCCCGGGCAGTTGCGAACAGGCGCGGGCCGAGACCGGTTTGCACGGCGATCCCTGCGTGGTCTGGGTCGGGCATCTGCAATCGGGCAAAGATCCGCTGACCGTGCTGGATGGTATCGCCGAGGCATCCACGCATCTGCCCGGCCTGCAACTGTGGTGCGCCTTCGGCAGCGCGCCGCTACTGGCGCAGGTGCAGCAGCGCATCGACGGCGACGCGCGCCTGGCCGGGCGCGTGCATCTGCTGGGCAAGGTTCCCCACGATCAGGTGCAATCGCTGATGCGCGCCGCCGATATCTTCGTGTCAGGCAGTCATGCGGAAAGTTGCGGCTACGCGTTGCTGGAGGCCATGGCCTGCGGCGTGACGCCGGTAGTGACCAATATTCCTTCGTTTCGCGCCTTGGTCGGCGAGGTAGGCGAGCTATGGCCGCGCGGCGACGCCAAGGCGCTGACCAGCGCCTTGTTGCGCAGCGCGACGCGTCGCCCGTCGGCGGCCGAGGTGCGCCGTTATTTTGACCGCTGTCTGTCGCTGCAGGCGGTGGGGCGTCGCTGGGCGGAGGCCTATGCGCAGCTGCACGCCGGTCGACGGGGAGTCACCGCATGAAACTGGCGCTGGTGGTTCCCGGCGGCGTCGATCGCAGCGGCGAGTTCCGCGTGATCCCCGTGTTGCTGGCCTTGATTCGCCGCCTCGCCTGCGAGCACGAGGTGCACGTGTTCGCCTTGCGCCAGGAAGCGTCGGCCGACTGCTGGCATCTGGCCGGCGCGCACATCCACAACATCGGCGATGGCTGGTCGCGCCTGCGCGCCATCCAGGCGATACGCAACGAGCATCGACGCGCACCGTTCGATCTGGTGCAGGCGATTTTCTCCGGCTCCTGCAGTTTCGTGGCGGTGGCCGCAGCGATGCTGCTTCGCCTGCCCAGTTTCGTGCACATCGCCGGCGGCGAGCTGGTGGCCTTGCACGACATCGGCTATGGCGGACGCCAGCGCTTGAAAGGGCGGATACGCGAAGCGCTGGTGCTGCGCAGTGCGGACGCCGTGACCGCGGCGAGCGTGCCGATCATCGACTCGCTGCAGGCGCTGGGGTTGAGCGCCCGTCGCGTGCCGCTCGGCGTGGATCTGCGCGCCTGGCCGCCGTTGCCGCCGCGCTGCCGGCGCAACGGTCGCGCGCGACTGATCCATGTGGCAAGTCTCAACCGCGTGAAGGATCAATCGACCTTGTTGCGCGCGCTGACCGTGCTGGCCGAATCCGGCGTGGACTTCGAGATGGACATCGTGGGCGTGGATACGCTCGACGGCGAGATCCAGCGCCTTGCCCGCGAACTGCGGCTCAACGGCCGCGTGCACTTTCATGGCTTCAAGACGCAACGCGAGCTGCGGCCGATGATGGAGGCCGCCGACGTATTGGTGATGTCCTCGCGCCACGAGGCCGGACCGCTGGTGTTGCTCGAAGCGGCAGTGATGGGTTTGCCGACCGTGGGCACCGCCGTGGGCCATCTGGCGGAATGGTCGCCGAGTGCGGCGTTGGCGGTGCCGGTGGGTGATTGGGCGGCGCTGGCGGAGTCGATTCGCCAGGTGCTGGCTGATGACGAGCTGCGCTTGCGCCTGGCGGTGGCGGCGCAGCGGCGTGCCATCACCGAAGACGCGGACTATACCGCCCGCGCGTTCGAAGCACTTTATCTACAGGTGCTGACGGTCGGTTCCGGGCGCTGAGCCCAGGTCGTGGTGGTTTGCGCCAGCGCGGCGCGCACCACGTACATGGTGTCCATGCGCGGCACCGAACGGGTCAACAGGGTGACGATGCGGCTCAGTTGGCGCGACTTCACCCAGGGCGAGCCCTGCAGCCAGAGCTGCGTGCGGATCATGTCGTCGCGTTCCTGCTTCGCCTCCTTGGAGGGGCGTAGGCGGTTCAACACGTAGTGGCCCGCCTCGCGCACCGAGCGCACCCATTCCAGGCCCGGCCAGGCATGCAGCCACAGTTCCGAACAAGACACCTGGGTAAGCGTGTGATGACGCGAGACGCTGCGCAACAGCGCATGGCAGTCGAATTCCAGTTCGTAGAGCAAAGCGGCCGGCACGGCGCCCTGGTAGTAGCGCGACACCAGCTGCAGCGGCGGCAGGGCCCACCACGGTGCCTCGCCCGTGTCGTGGTCCCACAAGACATGCCAGTCATTGCGCAGCATGCGCGAGGCCAGCAGCGAGATGTCGTTGAGATGGATCAGGCGCAATGTGCGACTGCAGACATTGCCGGCGGCATGCAGCAACAGATGGCACATCAAGGCGCCAAGCGAAGGATAGGGCTGGATGCCCGGCACCGGGTGGCGCGGATAAATGCGCTCAGTGATATCGACGGTCGTCACCGGCAGCCGTTCCTGGATACGCGTATGCAGCTCGATATTGATCGGCGTGTCGCGATGCTCGCCCAGTCCTGCCGTCGGCTGACCATCTACCGGCTTGTAGACGCGGTGCTTCCAGCACGCGAACGACTGCACGTAACCCAGCGCTTCCAGCAAAGCGCCGGCGCGTTCGGCGTCGGCATCGCTCACCAGCAGATCGATATCGGCCATCGGCCGTTCGCCGGGCGAGTACACCCCGAGCGCATGCAGCGCCGAGCCCTTCAGCGCGACCAGCGCAATACCCGCCAGTCGCGCGTCGGTATCGATGCGTTTGAGCAGGGAGGCGATGCGTTGATGGCGCAGCGCCACGTGTTCGTACTGGTTGTCGATGAAACGGGTCCATCCCGGGTTCTGCCAGCGCGGTTGCAGAGAGAACAACGGCGCCACTCCGTGCGCAGCGGCTACTGCCGTGGCCAGCTGCCATTCGAGTTCGGTCCAGCCCGGCGTCTCGCCGCTGGGGCGGGCCAGCTCGGCAGCCAGCAGCTCGGTGGTGTGCTGCAGGCCGGATTTGATGATGTCCAGCGGTGGTATCGAGGCGGCCATGGCGAAGGCATCACACATGGCAGCTGGTTCGCGGCCGCAGCACGATCTCCGCGGCGCCGGTGCGGTGCACGGCCTCCGTGGCGATCAGCGCGTCCCAGCGCGCGTCCAGCGCATGCGCCGCCGTGCGATGGCGATCGGTCTGGCCCACCACTTTCCACTGCTGCACGATCGCCTGTTCGTGCAGCAGGTCGCGCACGTGGCGATAGAACTCCGAATCGTAAGCGCCCTGGAACATCATGGCGAGGTCATCGCTGTCCTGCCAATGCGTCTTCTCGCCGAGCTGCGCCTTCACCTGTTCGTAGAAGCGCGTGCCGGGCAGGGGATAGGACACGCTCACACCGATGTCGTCGGGCGCGGCGCGGGTAATCAGATCGCGCGTCGCCATCAGGTCTTCGAGCTGCTCGCCCAGATAGCCCAGCTGGATGAAAAAGCCCACCCGAATGCCTGCCGCGCCGAGCCGCTCGCGCGCCGTGATCAGTTCTTCGACCTTGGTGCCCTTGTTCATGTGATCGAGCACGCGCTGGCTGCCGCTTTCGGCGCCGATCCATGCTTCCTTGCAACCGGCGTGGCTCAGCGCGGCGGCCATGCGCTCGCTCATCAGGTCGGCGCGCGTCTGGATGGTGAAGGGAATCGAACCATTCGACGCATTCACATGCGCAGCAAATGCCTCCACCCAATCCACATGGAAGCCAAAGATGTCGTCGGCCAGCCAGATGTGGTCGGCCTGGAAGGTGTGCTTGAGGTAACTCATCTCCGCCGCCACGTCTTCAGCGGTGCGGCGGTTGTAGTGATTGCCCCAGATCGGCTTGGCGCACCAGTTGCAGCGGAACGGACAGCCGCGCGAAGCCGCCATGTTGAGGCTGAAATAGCCGTGGCGTTCTTTCCACAGCGTGCGGTAGCGCTCGATGTCGACGAGGTCCCAGGCAGGCTGGCCGACGATGCGCGGATCGGGCGGCACGGCGCCGATTCGCGTC
The DNA here is from genome assembly GCF_056399945.1 of Dyella sp. 01L423. Classification (NCBI taxonomy): domain Bacteria; kingdom Pseudomonadati; phylum Pseudomonadota; class Gammaproteobacteria; order Lysobacterales; family Rhodanobacteraceae; genus Dyella; species Dyella sp. 01L423. The sequence continues at coordinate 893,813 of NZ_JBFTSI010000001.1, forward strand.
AGCTGCAACTGTCCGGCGCTGCGCCAGGCAACCCCGGGAAGGTTGGCCACCCACTCCTGCGTGCTGATCGTCGGATTCTTGTCGAGCCGTCCCATCAGTTCGATCAGCGGCGCGACGCCTTCGCCGATCAACACCGCATCGGCGCCTGCCGCGAGGAAAGCCTCCGGCTGATCGGACGCATCGGAACCGGCCACGATCACGCGTGCGCCGTTGGCGCGCGCCATGGCGATCATCTCGCATGCCGCGTCGCGCATGCGGCCAAGACACATCTTGGTGAGATAGTTGAAGTTGTCTTCATAGATGACAACGACCTTGGGCGAGGCGGCGCGCAGGGACGTGTCGAATTCGTCCACGCCTTCGGCGAGCATGGAATCGAACAGCGAAACCTCGTGGCCCATGCGTCGCAACAAGGCGGCAACATGCAGGGTCGCGAGCGGCGGATACGGCTTGCCACGCTCCCATTGCTTGCGGTCAAACCGCAGGAAGTAGGAGTGGCCGACCTGAATCGTTAGCATCTTGGAAGTGCCTCAATAGGTGAGCCAGTCCCATGGCAGACCGAGGGGAGGGTCTCCATGCGTTCAAAGCTCGTCGCAGGTGAGTGCCGGGCTGGGACGCAGGGGTTGCGGGCTGTTTCGAAAATATTTCGATGTCGCCGCGTGAAGGCTTGTGCTATCACAGCGCCGCAACCTATTGAATGAAGCCGATGGCCGCGACCTTGGACCTACAAACGGGCGATCTCAGCCCCGATCCTTTCCTTGAACGGATGCCTGAACGGTATTCGATGGACGTCCATGTGCTGGGCGGCCATTTCCATTTCACCAGCGACAGCGACGCGCTGCTGGACGTCGCGGCGATGGCCTATGCCGGCCTGCCGGCGCATGCGCTGCCGGTGGCGTCGCCGAGTTTCCACGTCGAGCTGAGGCTCGCGCCCGGCGCTGCTGAGCCAACGGCTGGGGATCCCCCGCTGCCGCGCATGCAGTCGGGCGCCGGTATCCTGTGCAGCGTGATGGATGCAAGCAACTACGCGGTGCTGTTTCCCGAGCAACGCCGCGCACTGGTGGTGGCCTCGGCGGATCGGCTGGTGCACCCGTATCACCTGCGTTATGAGCTGATCGAATTCGCCGTGTTCACGCTGGCCACGCGCGCGCTGGCACTGGCGCCGCTGCACGGTGCCTGCGTGGGCTGGCATGGGCGGGCGGCACTGGTGATGGGCGCCAGCGGTGCCGGCAAGTCCACGCTGGCCCTGCATAGCCTGCTGCGGGGGTTGGAGTTCGTTTCCGAGGACGCGGTGTTCGTGCATCCCCAAAGCGGGAAGGTCACCGGTGTGGCCAACTATCTGCACGTGCAGTCGGACGCCCTGCGTTTCGTCGACGAGCGGCGTTTGCGCGACTGGATCGAGCACTCGCCCGTCATCCGCCGCCGCAGCGGCGTGGAAAAGTACGAAGTGGACCTGCGCTATGGCCACGGCCGGCTGGCTCCAGAACCCTTGGAACTGGCCTGCGTCGTGTTCGCTACGCCTCGGCCGGCCGACCATCCTGAGGCGTTGGTGCATGCCATTCCCGATCACGAGATCGAGGGCCGCCTGCGCGCGGAGCAGCCTTACGCCGCGTCGCAGCCGGGGTGGGACGATTTTGTCAGCGCGATCCAGCGGCGTGGCGCTTACGAGCTGCGGCGTGGCCGTCACCCCGCCGACTCGGTGGACGCACTGCTGCGGCTTCTCGGCTGAATCGCCCGCGGCGGCATGCAACCTTCGGCGCTCGGCTGCGCACCCATGGGCATGGGAGCTGAAGCGGATCGAGAGGTTTTTCTGCACTGTCATCAGGTGCCACCTGTGCCGCGACGGGCGCGTGTAAGAAGTCGTGTGGTTCGGTAGTCATGCAGAACGCAACCGCACGATCGCATCAGCAGTTACGTGGCCTGTCGCGGCCTTTTTTTGCCACGCTCGCCAGCCTCGGGGCTGGCGGCATTGCGTGGTATGTCGCGCTGTCGCTGGGCAGCGCGCTGATCGGCAATCTCGCTGCGATTTGCCTGGTGCCCCTGGTGGAACCAGGCCAGCCCATGCCCTCAGGTTTTGGCTGGCTGGTGCGCGGATCGGCCGATACCCAAGCCGTCGCCTTCCTGGTGGCCTCCGCGTTGTTCGCCTTGCTGCGTTGGCAGGCCGCGCGCGTCGGTGCGCGCCTGAGCGGGCGCTATGCGATGACGCTGAGGCAGACAGTGCACGCCCACCTGATCGATGCGCGACTGTCGTCGTTGTCGGATGCCACCTCGGCCGAGGTGGCCAATGTGCTGACCTACAATATCGAGGTCGTCACCCAGGGCTTCAACGCGCTCCTGCAGTTGCTGGTAGCCGGTATGACTGCGGCCGTGACGCTGGCCATGGCGTTGTGGTTGTCGCCGCCGCTGTTGCTGGCGGTGCCGTTCGTGCTGGCTTTCGGCTTGATCGCTGCGCGCATCAGCAGTCGCGAACAGGTAGCGGTGAGCCGGCAATACGTGGCCGACCTCACGCGCCTGTTCTGGTTGAGCGAGGATTTCCCGCGGCGCTGGCGCCATATCCGCTCCTTTGGCCGGGAAGATGCCGAGAAGGCCCATTACGCCGATATCGCGCAGCGGCTTGGCCGCGGCTATCGACGGCAGCAGGAGTTGATCGCGTCGGGTCGGCTCGCGCTGGAAATGTTGGCGGCGATCGGTATCGCATCGATTTTCCTGATCGCCAATCGATGGCACGGTGTGGACCGTGCCGCCTTGATTGCGGTATGCCTGTTGCTGGGGCGCTTGCTGCCTTATCTCGTCTCCACCCGGCAAGGTTTCCAGCAGGTTCGTTCTTCCATCCCGGCGTTCGAACTGTGGCTGCGCCACGTGGGTATGGCTGCGGACAAGCCACCGCAGGCGGCCTCATCGGCACGCTTGAACGAGATCCTGCATATCCACCAGCTTCGGCTTGAGACGCCCACGGCGCTGGACTTGCGCGAACTCACCTTGGTGCCCGGCGAACTGACCCTGGTCTGCGGCGATTCGGGCATCGGCAAGAGCAGCCTGGTCGATGTGCTCGCCGGCATGGTGACGCCCGCCATGTTTCGCGCGAGGGTCGGTGGCAAATCCATCGACTTCGCCAGTTACGCCGCACTCGTGCGCAAGTCGGCTTATGTGAGCCAGAGCGTGCGGCCGTGGCAAATCACGGTGCGCGAATGCCTGCTGTGGGCTGCACCGGAGGCCACCGAGGCAATGATGCTGCAGGCGCTGGTCGACGTTGGCCTGGGCAAGCGCCTGGCCGATGCCTCCACCGCGCTGGATACGACCTTGAACAGCTCATCCAGCCGCCTGTCCGGCGGCGAACTGCAGCGCTTGCTGCTGGCGCAGGTGCTGCTGCACGGACCGGCGATCGCGCTGCTGGACGAGGCCACCAGCGCGCTGGATGCGGAGTCAGAACTGGCCGTGCTGTCGGTGCTGAAACGCCGCTTGGCGCAAACCGTGCTGATCGTGGTATCCCATCGCGCCGGTGTCGCCGCGATAGCCGATCAATGCCTGGCGATAGCCGAGGGCAACGCCACAGTGACAGTGGTGGAAGCCATCGACGCGGCCGCCTCCTAGGCATCGCCCAACGCATTGGGGTTGGGCGGCAGCGGGCCGAGAAACATCGCGCGCAGCCGTTCCACGCCGATCACCCGCGCCAGTTCGGCAAACACGCAGTAGTTGAAGATCAGCACCAGCAGCAGGATCTGGATCGCCCAGAAGTGCGCCCAGTTCATGCTGGTGAACAGCTCGTGATTGGCGGCGGAGAGATCGTGCGTATCCTTCCAGAATTCGTGCAGGCGTTCGAGGTAGTGGATGAATGTGGCGACTACGGTGTAGATCACGGTTTTCCATGCCGCGTTCCAGATCAGCGGTTTTTCCGGGAAGCGGTTGATGAAGGGCAGCATATTGGCGAGCAGCACGGCTTTGCCCAGGATCAGGGAGGAGATCAGCACCGTGGCAAAGGTGGGCAGCGACAGGCCGGTTCCCCGCGTCAGCAGCGCGCGCACCAGCAACACGAGATTGAGCATGACGAAGAAGAAGACGGTGGGTGGCACCATCTTCAACATTTCGTGCTTGATTTTCGCCATCGTTCCCATGCTGTTCTCCGCCGATCTCGCCAGGCCGTGTGGGGAACGGGGATGACCTGCGCTGGAGGTATCCCGCGATGCATCGACCGTCGCAACGGCGGCCATGCAGCGGCTATTTCATACGCTCGGATACTGTGGGGCTAGCGAATATCTACCTGTCGACGCTTAAGTAATTTCCCCTAAGTAAGCGTTGCCAGCCGAGCGGTGAGCGGTGGGCGTACGCGTGGTTTTCACACCGCTTGCGCGCTCATGGCGTTTGCCAAGCCAACGGCTGTCGCCCCGGGTACCGGCGCCACCTCCGGCGGGATTGCCAGCAGGCATGGCGGCGACCGCCGCGACTCACGCGCACACGGTGGGAGGGAGCGTCCAGATGGGTGCGACAGGCGTCAACGACAGGCCCACCGTGCTGGTGGTGGACGATGCCCCCGACAACCGGATGATCTTGTCCGAGCTGCTGGCGCCGATCTATGGCGTCATCGAAGCGGCGGATGGAGCGAGCGCCTTGCGCATGGCGGCGACCCGCCAGCCCGACATCGTGCTACTCGACGTAGTGATGCCCGACATGTCCGGCTTTGACGTCTGCCGTCAGCTGAAGGCGAGTGGCGCGACCCGCGACATCCCGGTGATCTTTCTTACCTCGCTCAATTCGCCCGAAGACGAAACGCACGGCCTGGTGCTGGGCGCCGTCGATTACATCACCAAGCCGGTCAATCCGCCCGTGGTGATGGCGCGCGTGGCCAGTCAACTGCGCCTGCGCGCGACGGCGGAATTCCTGCGCGACAAGAACGCGTTTCTGGAACAGGAAATCTCGCGCCGCACGCGCGAAGTGACGGCGATCCAGGAGGCCACCGTGGTCGCGCTTACCTCGTTGGCGGAGACTCGCGACAATGAGACGGGCAATCACATCCGGCGCACGCAGCATTATGTGAGGGCGCTGGCCGAGCAGTTGAAGGACCATCCGCGCTTTGCCGCCGTACTGGACGAACCCACGCGGCAGCTGTTGTTCCAGTCGGCCCCCCTGCACGATATCGGCAAGATCGGCATCCCCGATCGCATCCTGCTCAAGCCCGGCCGGTTGACGCCCGAAGAGTTCGAGATCATGAAGACCCATACCACGCTGGGTCGCGATGCCTTGCAGCGAGCCGAGGACAGGCTCACCACGCCGGTGTCGTTTCTGCATTTCGCCAAGGAAATGGCGTACAGCCACCAGGAACGCTGGAACGGCAGCGGCTATCCCGAAGGCAGGCAAGGCGACGCCATTCCGGTTTCCGCGCGACTGATGGCGGTGGCCGACGTTTACGACGCGCTGATCAGCCAGCGCGTCTACAAAAAAGGCATGGCGCACGAGGCAGCCGCGGCGGCGATTGCCGCCAAGCGAGGCATCGATTTCGATCCCGACGTGGTGGATGCGTTTCTCGCCACCCAGGATGTGTTTCGCCAGATCGCCGATCAATTTGCCGATGACGAGTCGATGCGGGGCCGCGATTCGGCGCACCACCTGGCCACCTGATCGCACGCTCATGAGCGCCTTGTCCGAACGCCTGGAACGCCTGCCGTTGCGACGGCGCCTGCAACTGGGGTTTGGCGGCATCCTGTTGCTCATGGTGTTGCTTGGCGTCTACATCCTGGCCATACAGCATCGGCAGAAGGAGCAGATCGACCGGCTCTACCAGCAGGACATCCAGGGCCTGTTGCATACCGAGGCGGCGCGCGCCGCGCTGTCGGATATGGGACAACACTTGAGCCAGGCCGTGTTGGCGCGCCAGCTTCCGGCCCGCGCGGAGGCGCTGAGCCGACTCGGCGAGGCGCGCGCGCTGGTGCGCCGGGAGATGGAGTTGGCCAAGCTGCGCATCTACCGCAGCGCCAACCAACGCCATGTCGCCGAATTCGAGCTCGCCTTTGCCGACTACGGTCACCGGGTGGATGGCGTCACGGCGCTGCTGCGCGGTACGGAAGACGAGGCCGGCGCCGCCTCGGCGGTGCTGGCCTCGGCCGAGTTCCAGCAGGCCGGCGAAGCCGCCGAGGAGTCGCTTGACCAGATCGTGCGCATCAAGCGGGACGGTGCCGATGAAGAGGCCCGGCAGGTCGAGGCACGGTTCCAGTTCGGCGACCAGCTGACCATCGTGCTGCTGCTGTTGGGGCTGATCGTGGGTGTGCTGTTTGGCAGCCTGACCAGCCGTGCGGTTCGACGGCCCACCGATGCGCTGCGGCGCGCGCTCGAATCGCTGAGCGCTGGCAAGCTCGAAACCGAAGTGCCTTATACGGAGTATTCGAACGAAGCCGGTGAGCTGGCGCGCGCCGTCGTCATGTTGCGGGACGAAGCAAGACAGCTGGCAGCCAGACGCTGGTTGAAGACGCACGTCGCGGCGATTGCCGGCGAGCTGCAATCGCTGGCCGATATCCAATCGCTGGCCAATCGCTTCCTGTCGGCACTGGCGCCTTTGCTTTCGATCAGCCATGGCGCGCTTTATGTCCTCGAACCCGACGGCGAGCGGCTGCGCCTGGCGGGAAGCTATGCCGCCACCGATCCGCACGAGTCCTTTTTGCTGGGCGAGGGGCTGGTCGGCCAATGCGCGCTGGAAGGCAAGACCCTCGCCGTGCGTGACCTCCCGGCGGACCCCCTCAAGATCGCCGCCGGCCCGGGTGACACGGCACCGGCAAATATCGTGGCCACGCCGATCATGCGCAACGATCGACCGCTGGGCGTGGTGGAGCTCGCCAGCGTGACGTCGTTCAACCCGATGCAGCAGGAGTTGCTCGACGAGTTGATGCCGCTGCTGGCGATGAATATGGATCTGCTCGAACAGGCCGCCGATTTGCGCGGCTTGCTGGCAAAGAGCCGCGAGGATGCTGACCTTGCAGCGCGACAGGCGACAACGCTTTCGGAGAAAACCAAAGAGCTCGAGGCCACCCAGCGCACCATCGAGGCCGCCCGTGCCTGGTATCGCGGCATCATCGAATCGGCGCCGGACGGCATGATGATCGTTGGTCAGGACGGCCGCATCCTGCTGGCCAACCCGCGCCTGGAGGCCATCTTCGGCTACACCGACGGCGAACTGGATGGTGTGCTGGTGGAGCAGCTGGTGCCTGACGGGATGGACAGGAAACATCTGGGGCTGCGCGGAGCATTCTTTGCCGAGGGCATCAGTCGAAAGATGGGGCGCGGCAATATCGATCTGCGCGGCCGGCGCAAAGATGGCAGCGAGCTGTCCGTGGAGATCAGCTTGTCGTTCCTGCCCGAGCTGGACGGGCAGGGACGTTGCGTCTGCGCCGCCGTGCGTGACGTGAGCGAGCGCCGCATGATGGAGATGGCGCTCATACAGAGCCAGGAGCGGCTGCAGAGCATCCTCGACAACTCGCCCATCAGCATTGCCGTGTCCACCCAGGGACGCATCTGCTTTGCCAATCCGAAATTCGTGGAGACATTCGGAGCCGGCCTGGGCGACAGCACGGCGCCGATCTACGTGGAGACTGCGGCGCGCGCGCATATCTGGGCAACGCTGGAGCGGGAAGGCTCGGTGTCCAATCAGGAGATCCGCATGCACGACGTGCAGCGTCGCGAGCGCGACATCGTGGCGACCTTCCTGCCGATCGACTTCGACGGCGAAGCCGGCGTGCTTGCCTGGCTGCTGGATGTCACCGAAGCCAGGGCGGCCAGAGCGGCGATCCTCCACGCCAAAGAAGTGGCCGAGGAGGCAACGCGGGCGAAGAGCGCTTTTCTCGCCAACATGAGCCATGAGATCCGCACGCCGATGAACGCCATCATCGGCATGAGTCATCTCGCCCTGGCATCGGCGCAGGACGCCAGGCAGCGCGGCTACCTGGAGAACATCCATCTGTCCGCGGAAAATCTGCTGCGCATCATCAACGACATCCTCGACTTCTCCCGCATCGAGGCCGGTGGCATGCGCCTGGAACGCGTGGCCTTCAACCTGGACGACGTGATTGGCCAGGTCGCCGGCATCATCGGCCTCAAGGCGCAGGAAAAAGGGCTGGACTTGTTGTTCGAATACGGCGTCGATCTGCCCATGCACTGGATGGGCGATCCGCTGCGGCTGGGCCAGATACTGATCAACCTTGGCAACAATGCGGTGAAGTTCACTGAACACGGCGCCATTGTGGTGGGCATGGAGAAGGCGGGCGTGGACGGCGATGAGGTCATCTTGCGCGCCCGTGTTCAGGACACCGGCATCGGCATGACCGAGGATCAGTGCCTGCGCATTTTCCATTCCTTCGCACAGGCCGATTCCTCCACCACGCGAAAATACGGCGGCTCGGGACTCGGGTTGACGATTTCCAAAACGCTGGCGGAAATGATGGGCGGCACGATCTGGGTCGACAGCGCGCCGGCACGAGGATCCACTTTTCATGTCGAAGTGCGCGTGGGCGTGGCGCCAGACGGAGCAGACAAGACGCCGTGGCGGGTGCAGGAAGGTACACGCCTGCTTATCGCCGAAGCTGGCGAGGTGGCGCGCACCGTGGTTGCCGGCATGGCGCGCAGACTCGGCTTTGAAGTGCAGGCGGTGGCGAGCGGCGAGCAGGCCCGGCAACAGCTGGCGGACGCACGGGCGGCGGCACGACCGTACAGCGTCGTGCTGATCGATGCCCGCTTGCCTGGCTTCCTGGCAGTCATGGACGGGCTGAAGCAACCCGCGCACGCCTCGGGACTGGAGCAACTGGTGGTGATGGCGTTTGTCCAGGGCGACGACGCCGCCATTGCCAACGCGATGGAAGCAGACGCCCGTCTTGATGTGCTGACCAAGCCGATCACACCGAAGGGTTTGCGCGATGCCTTGCGGAACGCGCTTTCGCCGGCCTTGGCCGTTTCAGCCGAAGTGACGGCCCACCCGTCGCAACCCGATGCTGTCTCGCTCGCCGGTAGTCGCGTGCTCTTGGTGGAGGACAATGAACTCAATCGCGAGTTGGCCACCGAGTTGCTGCGACGCGCAGGCATCGAGGTGGTCACGGCCGGCAACGGGCGCGAAGCGCTTGAGCGCCTGACGGAAGATGCCCATGTCGATGGCGTGCTGATGGACTGCCAGATGCCGGTGATGGATGGTTACGCCGCTGCGCGCGCGATCCGCGATCAATTGCAGCTCGCCACGCTGCCCATTATCGCCATGACGGCCGACGCGCTGGCGGCCGATCGCGAGAAGGCGATCGCGGCGGGCATGAACGATCACATCACCAAGCCGCTGCACATCCAGAGCATGTTCGCCACCATGGCGCGATGGATCAAGCCGCGTCGCGGGGAGCCCCAATCGCCTGCGCCGAAGCAAGCCGCGTCGGTGGAGATGGCCTCGCTTCCCGGCATCGACCACGCCGCTGGCTTGCGCACCTGTGGCGGCAACGCATCGCTGTATCGGCGGCTGCTGCATCTGTTTCTTCAGAGCAATGCGCATTTCGAGCCTTCGTTTCGGCAGGCGGCGCAAGGGGGCGACCCATCCGCGGCCTATCGCATGGCGCACACGTTGCGTGGATCGGCGGCCAATATCGGCGCGACGGACGTGGCCGCCGCTGCCGGCGAGCTGCAGCAGGCTTGCAAGGAAGGCGCCCCGCCCGTGGAGGTCGATTGCCTGCTGGGCAAAGTGACGAAGGCCCTGGCTCCCGTGCTCGAAGGTTTATCCAGGGACGACGCACCACCAGCTAAGTGAATCAATGCAGGCGCGGCTTGCCTTGCTGCGAGGCGAAGATCGCACGATCCACGTCGGACTGACTGCCCATGGCCTGTTCGGGCCACAGCGATGCATCCTCTTCCTGTAGCGCCTGGCCGGGCAGCACATGCACGTCGATGGCATGCAGCCCACGCAGGATATCCGTGACTTCCTCGATCTGGCCGTCGTCGTCGATTTCGACCGTGAGCACGGCGAAGCCGATCTCGACTGCCGGCGGCAAGCTGGCGGGTTCGCGCAGGTGATGCTGCTTGCCTTCGCGCCGGCCGAGATGGCTGACGCGCGAGACCACGCTAGTCGGCGCACTGGCGCTTGCCGCGCAGCCACCCACGCTTTCATCGCACTGGACCACGCCTTTGCCACGGGGAAGACCGCGCGACATCAATTTGTCGAACGCGGACGCCGCGCCGAACTGATTGCTGAACTTGGCAACGATTAGGGCGCTCATGGCTCTCTCCCGCAGGGATGGCTCGGCTAGCAAAGCCTTGCATGACAGGTGTTAACAGGGCGCTGGCACGGTGTGACCGGGAGCGCATCAGCATGAGTGTCCACTGAATGTTTTCCCTTGTTGCGCAAAAGGATGACGCCAGCTCCACATTCTGTGGCTTAGACGTTGAGACACACTCGAACGGGAGTCCACCCCATGCCCGAGGCAAAAACGCGCAAGGCCGTTGCGCGCGATAAACGGCAAGGCAAATCGGCCAGTACACAGGCTGGCGAGTTCGTGCGCGAGGAGATGGAGCACGTGCGCAAAGGCAAGCACGGTGCTCGCTCCGCCAAACAGGCCATCGCCATTGGGTTGTCCAAGGCGCGCCGGGCCGGTGTGAAGGCGCCGGTGAGCAAGACGGCCAGCAAGGCCACTCGCAAGAAAGCCGCGCAGGACGAAACCGCATCCAAGCATCGCCGCAAGACCTCCACCACGCGTTCTCGCGCCACCAGCGGCGCCTTGGAGAAGGAAGGTCATGCGGCCGCATCCCACACTGCCTTGTCCAAGCAGGCCAAGAGCAGTGCGCGCAAACGGACCAGCGCATCGCGATCGGCGGCAGCCAAAAAGGCCGCGCGTACCAAAGGTGCAGCAGGCCGTTCCGCCGCCGCCAAAAAAGCTGCCCGTACCCGCAAAGCGCGTGCGTGAATCGATGCGCATCGCGTCCATCTCAGTTGACCCAACGCCCATGGAGGTAAGACATGGTTTTCTCGACCCGCAAGGTCTGTGCGCCGCTGGTGCTCGCATTGCTAGCCGTTGCCGGCTGCAGTCACCAGGGTGACGACAACGCCTCGACGCCGCCGCCCGCACCCGCCAGTTCGGCCGCGCCATCGCCGGCGTCGCCCGCCACGACGCCATCGTCCAGCAGCAGCGCGATGACGCCGAGCCCGGCGTATCCGCAGAGCTCGCCAGCACCGGCTGCGTCGACGCACTGACGGCGCCAACGCCAAAACCACGCGATCCCGGAAAACGGGATCGCGTGGTTCGCTGTTGCCGCGTGACAGCTCAGGGAGTACTCAGCGGCTGCTCCGGCGACAGCTTCTGCGCCATCTGCAGGTGATGCTTGAGCGTGGGCAGTGTCGTGCTTGCAAAAGCGGCGACATCCGGATCGCTGCTGTGCGCAGCGGAGTCGAACAGCGCAATGGCCTTTTGATGACCGCCCACCATGGCCGACGCATAGGCTTTGTCGAAATCGCTGCCGCTCAATGACTGCAGCTTGTCCATCACGTCGGAGGGCTGCGGTTGCAGCACGACGTTGGCGTGCTTGCGATCGGCCAGGGCTGCCAGTTGCCTGTTGGCGGCGGTGTGATCCTTCACCAGCTGTTGTGCCAAGTCCCTGGTCTGCGGGGACGACGCTTTGTGCACGGCCAATTGGCCCATCTGCACTTCGGCAGCCCCATCGCTCGATGCCTTGGTGAAGAACTCCTGGTCCGAGACCGGACTCTTGGCCGAGGGCGACGCTGCCGTGGCGGCGGCCTGTGCCCACAGGTCGTTGCACACGGGCACCGAGATCAACAACGCCGCGGCGACAATGAGAGACGTTTGTTTCATGACGGCCACCTTGTTTCGCATAGGAGTGCCATCGAACGTAATGCCAGCGCACTCCCGGACGTGTGACACCGGTGTGTGCATCGCCTTGTCGCGCGCATACCGTTGGCGAAACGCTGGATTCACAGCGGATGGACATGCTGGGCGCCGCGGTGAACATATCGAAACGGCAACGCCTTGCTGACGTGGCCGTGACCTATGCGTCGATGGCGAAGCCTACGCTAACGCTTTCTTCCACCGGAGCCTGCACATGCCGACCGGTTTCCAATGCGCCTATCCACCGTGCCAGTGCTACGTGGAGAAGCGGGGCGAATTCTGCAGCCCTCACTGCCGCCAGGCACAAGCGTCCGGCCATCTGGAGAGCCAATGCCATTGCGGGCATCCCGCCTGCATGGGCCGATCCGAAGAAGACCAGGACGGCTCGGCCATGTGAAAGGGCAAGGCCGCGATGCAGGTCGCGGCCTTGCCAGGGCGTTACGCCGCCTTCGGGAAGTCAAGCACCGTGTCGTTGACGCGGTTGACCATATTGGTGAACAGGATCGCGCTGATGGCGAGGATCGCTTCGAGGATCTGTCGATCGCTGTAACCGGCGTTCTTGACGCTGTCGACAGCTTCGGCGGACAGCGTGTTGCTGCTGGTGACCAGGGTCAGCGCGAACTTCGCCAGCGCATCGATCTTGGCGTTGCCTTCCAGTCCACCTTTGCGCAGCTGCATGATTTGCTCCGCGGTGTACCCAGCCATCTTGCTGGTCATGGTGTGCGCCGCCAGACAGTAATCACACTGCGATGCTTCGCTCACGGCCAGGTTGATCGCTTCCAGTTCCAGCGCGGACAGCTCGCCTTGCTTCAGCACGGCATTGGTCTGCAGCAAGTGCGCCAGCACGTTCGGCGCGCTGCTGCCGATGGTGGCATAGGCATTGGGGACTTTGCCCACGGCCTTCTTGATGCCCGCGAACAGTGCGGCAGAGGCTTCGGGGGCGTCGGCAAGGTTGTCGATCATGGTGAGACGGTTCATGACATGTACTCCTGGATAAGGTGGTGAAACCGGTGTGGGAGAAGCTTGACCGTGTGAAAATGATAGGAACGACGGCCCGTTCGGTCCGCACACGCGCGTCTCAACCTCTTGCTCCGGAGTCTCACCCCGATGGATGGTCTCGATCGCCTGGTCCATGCCATTGCACCCACCGGCTCGGTGGAGCTGCAATGCCACTTTGCTGGGGAGTGGACGCTCGATCACCCGCCATTGCCGCCGAACCATTTGCCCTACCACGTAATCCTGGATGGCCGCGCCGAACTGGAGATCGACGGCAAGACCACGGCGCTGGCGCCGGGCGACGTGCTGCTTTTTCCCTATGGCGACGCACACATCCTGCGCAGCGCCTTGGCTGGCGCCGATGGTAGTCGGCCTGAGCTGGAAAACCGCCGCCGTCCGCAGGGACGCGTCACCTTGATCGAACATGGCGGCGAGGGCCCTGCGCTGGACATGTTGTGCGGCCAGTTCGAGCTGTCCGGTGCGACGGACGCCTTATGGACAGGCCTGCCCAAGGTGCTGCATGTGCGCACCGACCGTCGCGATGCGCTGCTGGCTCTGATTCAGGTCTTGCGCGATGAAGCAGGGCGCCCGCTGCCGGGCGGCAGCGCCGTGATCGAGATGGTCACCGGTGCGATGTTTACGCTGATCCTGCGCAGCATGACGGCGAGTGGACAACTGCAGCTGGGCATACTCGGCTTGCTGACCCATCCGCGGCTGGCCAACGTGGTGGACGCGGTGCTGAAGGATCCGGCGCAGGCGTGGACACTGCAGAGCCTGGCGGCGCTGGCCCACGTCTCGCGCGCCAGCTTTGCGCGGCACTTCAGCGAGATCAGCGGCATGACGCCGATGGACTGGATCAACGGCGTGCGGCTTGCGGTGGCCGCGCAATCGCTGCGTGCCGGCACCTTGTCGGCGGGCAGGGCGGCGGAGCTGGCGGGTTATGCGTCGGAAGCGGCATTCACCCGGGCATTCAAGACGCGCTATGGCGCACCGCCCGGGGCTTACGGCCGCATGCACGCACGCGACCATAGCCGCGCTACCTAGGCCGTCGTCAGCTCATCGAGTTCTTGCGGCGCTGCCTGTCGTCGGATCGCCTGTGGCGGCTGGCCAAACGCGCGCAGAAACGCGCGGCGCATGCGTTCGCGATCGGCGAAGCCCACTTCACGCGCCACCACTTCGACTGGATGGCGCGTCTGCTCCATCATCAATCGCGCCGCTTCGAGGCGCAGATGCTCCACCGCCTTCGCCGGCGATTGCCCGGTTTCCGCGCGAAACGCGCGGCTGAACTGGCGGGCGCTGAGGTTGGCCGCCGCCGCGAGTTCGTCCACGGAGAGTGCCGATTGCAGATGGCTTTTGGCGTAAGTCAGTGCGCTCTGGATGCGGTCGGACTTGGGTTCCAGCTCCAGCAGGGTGGAGAACTGCGACTGCCCGCCTGCGCGCCGGTGATACAGCACCAGTTTGCGCGCGACCTGGCGCGCCACCTCGGCGCCCAGATCTTTCTCCACCATGGCCAACGCCAGGTCGATGCCGGCGCTCATGCCGGCCGAGGTCCAGATCGGCCCGTCGATGATGAAGATGCGGTCTTCTTCCACCTGCACCTTGGGAAAGCGTTCCGTCAGGTCGCGCGCGAGCAGCCAATGCGTGGTGGCGCGGCGTCCGTCCAGCAGGCCGGTTTCGGCCAGCAGAAATGCTCCCGTGCAGATCGCAGCGATGCGCCGGGTGCGGGCGGGCGCCTCACGGATGAAGTCCAGCAGGGCGGGCGTGGATTCGGGCACGCCCACGCCGCCGCAGATCAGCAAGGTATCCATCGGCTGCGCTGAAAACGGCTCGCTATGCGTGGTCATGCCGAACGAACTGCGGATGGTCGCGCCGGTTTCGGACAGGAAGCGCACGTCATAAACCGTCTCGCCCAACTCGATATTGGCGAATTCGAAGGCTGAAGCCGCCGCCAGGCTCATCGCCTGGAACTGAGGAAACATCACAAAACCAATAACTTGCATGGCTCGGCCTCGCTATGGCCTAAAAGGTGGCATATACGACATTTAAGTCTTATGACGGTGAGCATACAACGTTCTCCAGACGCCGGCATTCCGCCGGACGCTGTGGAGTATCGATATGACGACGCAAACCAAGGGCACGGCCCTGATCACCGGCGCTTCCTCGGGCATTGGTGCCATTTACGCGGAGCGCCTCGCACGCCGCGGCCATGACCTGATCCTGGTGGCGCGCAATCGCGAGCGCCTCACCGAGCTGGCACGCCGCCTCACCGACGCGACTGGCCGCTCCGTGCAGGTCTTCCCGGCCGACCTCAGCGAGCCGGCCGATCTGGCCAAGGTGGAAGACTTGCTGCGCACCGATCGCAGCATCACCGTGCTGGTCAACAACGCCGGCTTCGGCGCCGCCACGCCGCTGCTGCAGTCGGATGTGGCGCGCATGTCCGAGATGATTTCGCTCAACGTCAACGCGCTTACGCGCCTGACCTATGCGGCGGTGCCGGGCCTGGTGGAACGCGGCAATGGCACGGTGATCAACATCGCCTCGATCGTGGCAGTGGCACCGGAACTGCTTAACGGCGTGTACGGCGGCAGCAAGGCCTATGTGCTTGCCTTCACCCGCTCCCTGCAGCACGAGCTGGCGGACAAGGGCGTGCGTGTGCAGGCCGTGTTGCCGGGCGCGACCGCGACGGAGTTCTGGGACGTGCTCGGCCATCCGGTCAGCAATCTGCCGCCGGCATGGGTGATGTCGGCTGCCGATATGGTGGACGCGGCGCTGGCGGGCCTCGACCAGGGTGAAGTGTTCACTGTGCCGGCCTTGCCCGATGCAGGTGACTGGGGCGCCTATGAAGACGCACGACAGAAGCTGATGCCCAACCTGTCGCATTCGCAGCCCGCGTCGCGCTACGGCGTGGCCAAGGCCTGAAGCGGCGCGCGGCGATTCTTCCGCACGATGGAAGACTGACTGCCGGCTCTGATGGTTTCGAGGTGATGGGCGGGGCGCGTAAAGTCGCATGTGTCC
This sequence comes from Dyella sp. 01L423, assembly GCF_056399945.1. NCBI lineage: Bacteria > Pseudomonadati > Pseudomonadota > Gammaproteobacteria > Lysobacterales > Rhodanobacteraceae > Dyella > Dyella sp. 01L423. The sequence continues at coordinate 909,664 of NZ_JBFTSI010000001.1, forward strand.
CCAAAGAGCCTGGAGTGGCCCGTCATGGCGAATGCCGCGTCTTCATCATTGCTCCGTGCGATCGGCATCAGCGTGCCTATCATCCAGGCCCCCATGGCCGGCATATCGTCGCCGGCCATGGCGGCAGCGGTGAGCGAGAGCGGCGGCCTGGGTTCGCTGGGCGTGGGCGCCATGACGGCAAGCAAGGCGCGCGAAGCAATTCACGCGTTTCGCCAATTGAGCAAGGGCCCACTCAATGTGAACCTGTTCGTGCATCGGCCGGCGCATGCGGACGCCGCGAAGCAGTCGGCGTGGATTGCGCGGCTCGCGCCGGAGTTCCAGCGCTTCGGAGCGACGCCGCCATCATCGCTGGGCGAAATCTACACATCCTTCCTGGTCGATAACGACATGCTCGCCATGCTGGTGGAGGAACGACCGGCCGTGGTGAGCTTTCATTTTGGTCTGCCCACGGCGGAGCAGATCAAGGCGCTGCGCGGCGCGGGCATTTATTTGATGGCCTCCGCCACCGATGTACGCGAAGCCAAAGCCATCGAAGCCGCCGGCATCGATGCGGTGATTGCGCAAGGTTATGAAGCAGGCGGCCATCGCGGGATGTTCGATCCCGATGGTGAAGACAGCCAGCTGGGCATATTGGCCCTGACCCGCTTGCTGGTGGAAAACGTGCGCATTCCCGTGATTGCCGCCGGAGGCATCATGGATGGCGCGGGCATCGCCGCTGTGCTCAAGCTGGGCGCCGCCGCGGCGCAACTGGGTACCGCGTTTGTCTCCACCGACGAATCCCTCGCCGATGCCGGCTATCGCAAGGCGCTGGCCAGCGATGCCGCCTACGCCACCGTGATGACGCGCGCCGTCTCCGGTCGGCCGGCGCGCAGCCTGGCGAGCCTGTTCACCCGGCTGGGCGCGAGCGTGCCCAACGCCGACGTACCCGACTATCCGATCGCCTATGACGCAGGCAAGGCGATCAATGCTGCAGGCCGCGCCGCCGGTGAGGCGGGCTATGGCGCGCACTGGGCCGGGCAGGGGGCGCCATTGGCGCGCGCGATGTCCACGCGCTCGCTGATGCAGGTCTTGATCGGCGAATGGCGGCAAGCCACGGGTTGAGTTGAATGGTTCGATGCGTGAGCCGAGCATTTGTAGGACACTTTCCCGACCCCGGTTTTCGCGCTGACAGGCAAGGCTCGTCCTATGGATCGTATCGATGCCATGAAGGTTTTCGTCGCCGCGCTGGACGAGGGCAGCCTCGCCGGTGCGAGCCGCAAGACCGGCCGCTCGGCGGCTGCCGTGAGTCGCGCCATCGCGTTTCTCGAAGACCACGTGGGCGTGCCCTTGCTGCACCGGACCACGCGCTCAATCAAATTGAGCGAAGCGGGCGAGCGCTACGCCATCGCCTGCCGCAAGCTGCTGGCGGATCTTGAGGAAGCCGATCGCAATGCAGCCGGCGAACGCTCGGTGCCGCGCGGCACGCTGACGATTTCCGCCACGGTCTTTTCGGGCGTGGAGATCCTGCGCCCCATCGTCGATGCCTTCATGGATGAATTCCCCACCGTGAATGTGCGCCTCCATCTGCTCGAGCGACCGGTCAACCTGGTGGAGGAAGGCATGGACCTGGCCCTGCGCATCACCCATCTGTCCGACTCCACCCTGGTGGCGCATCCCATCGGCGAGGTGCGTCGCGTGATCGTGGCGTCGCCGCGCTATCTGGCCACGCATCCTCGCATTGCGGGCATCGCCGATCTGGGCAAGCAACAGATCATCGCGATGGAAAACATGGGCATGGATTCGTGGAGTTTTCCGCCGCTGGAGGGCTCGTCCGTGTCCCGTTCGGTGTCGTTCACGGCGCGGCTGGTGGTCAACAATATCCGCGCGGCGGTTGAATCGGCGGTCGATGGCTACGGCGTCACGCGCTTGTTGTCGTACCACGTGGCGCCCGAAATCAAGCAGGGCAAATTGCAGGTGCTGCTGGCCGATGAGGAGCCGGCGCCGTTTCCGGTCAACATCGTGTCGCCGTATGGGCGCCTTGCCGTACCCAAGGTGAGGGCCTTCGTCGACTTTGCCCTGCCGCGCCTGCGCGCACGCTTCGCCTGCCTGGCCAAGGACGCGGCGTCCCCGCCGGAAGCGCCGATTCAACCGCCACGCGGAAGAGTGTCTGCCGAGTAGCAGGAATTCTCCAACGCACGTCGGACTCCTAAATTGTGGATGTCGGCAAACGCAGCCGATCAGTCTTGAACTGAAATCCCCATCCCCTTTTTTGGAGTCAAATCTCATGAGCAATCAGCAGAAAGTCGCCGTCATCACTGGTGCGTCGCAGGGCATCGGCGCAGGCCTGGTCAAGGCGTTCCGCGATCGCAACTATCGCGTGGTCGCCAACTCGCGTTCGATCAAGCCGTCCAGCGATCCGGACGTGATCACGGTGGCCGGCGATATCGGCGACCGCGCCGTGGCCAAGCGCGTCGTTGAGGAGGCGATCAAGCATTTCGGTCGCATCGACACGCTGGTCAACAACGCCGGCATCTTCACCGCCAAGCCCTTCACCGCGTTCACCGAGCAAGACTACGCCGACAATATCTCGGTCAATCTCAACGGCTTCTTCCACATCACGCAGTTCGCCATTGCGGAGATGGAGAAGCAGCGCAGCGGCCACATCGTCAGCATCACCACCAGCCTGGTCGATCACGCCATCGACGGCGTGCCGTCGGTGCTCGCTTCGCTCACCAAGGGTGGTTTGAACGCCGCCACGCGTTCGCTGGCCATTGAGTACGCCAAGCGCGGCATCCGCGTGAACGCGGTGGCGCCGGGCGTGATCAAGACCCCGATGCACGGCGTGGAAACGCATGGCGCGCTGGCGGGCCTGCACCCGGTGGGCCGCATGGGCGAGATCTCCGATATCACCGACGCGGTGATCTACCTCGACAACGCCGGCTTCGTCACTGGCGAGATCCTGCACGTCGACGGTGGCCAGGCTGCCGGTCACTAAGTCGTCACGAGGGGTGGGCAAACGTCCACCCCTGCTGTTGTGGCGGGGTGGAACTGGCTCCACCCCGCATTACTTCAAGGAGAAGACCATGCCTATCGTGAACATCAAGGTGACCCGCGAGGGCTCTGCGCCGGGTCGCAGCGCAGTGACCGCCGAAGAGAAGGCGCTGCTGATCAAAGGTGTCAGCCAGCTGCTGCTCGATGTGCTGCACAAGCCGCTGGATTCGACCTTCGTCGTCATCGATGAAGTCGAGATGGAAAACTGGGGCTGGGGTGGATTGCCCGCCGCCGAGTTCCGCGCGCAACGCGCCGCGGAAAAGAAATAACTGTCGCGATGGCGCGAGCGATCGCGCCATCGCGGAACGTCTGCGCCCCGTCGCCGAAGCCACGAAAGTCGAAGTGAACGCATGTCTGCCCAGATCGTTGCATCCCCGCCTTCCGTCGAATTGAACCGCGCTACCACCAGCTACGCCCAACGCAATGAGCTGTTCTGGAAGCGCAACCTTGCCATTGCGGTGTTTGGGTCGTTCACCACCCTGGTGAGCCTGAGCATGTTGTTGCCGTTCCTGCCGCTGTACGTGGAGCAGCTGGGCGCCCGCACGCCGTCCGAGATCGTGCAATGGTCGGGCATCGCCTTTGGCGCGACATTTCTGGGCACCGCGCTGACCGCGCCGCTATGGGGCCACCTGGCGGATCGCTACGGCCGCAAGCCCATGCTGGTACGTGCGGCGATCGGCATGGCGGTGGTCATGTCGCTGATCGGCACGGCGCATACGGTCATGCAACTTGTGCTGTTGCGTCTGGTGGCGGGTCTGGTGGGCGGCTACGCGTCGGCGGCCACCGTGATGGTAGGCACGCAGGCGCCGCGCGAGCGTTCGGGTTGGGCGCTGGGCGTGCTGTCGATTGGTGCGCTTTCCGGCAGCCTGATCGGACCGCTGGTTGGCGGCTTCCTGCCGGATCTCGTCGGTATTCGCGGCACGTTCTTCGTGGGTGGCGGCGTGATCGGCGTGGCGGCCTTGGCCACGATCTTTTTCGTGCGGGAAGATTTCGACCACGAACGGGATACCCGCGCACCGCTCGGCAACAGCGACGACGCCACGGGCATGGCGCACAAGGGGCTGATCGTGACGCTGTTGGTGACCGCCATGATGGTGTTGCTCGCCAATATGTCGATCGAGCCCATCATCACGGTCTATATCGCTCAGCTCGGCGTGCCGCACGATCATCTCGCGCGCATGGCCGGCATCGTGATGGCCTCATCCGCTTTCGGCAGCATGCTCACCTCGGCGCGGCTAGGCGCCATCGCCGATCGTGTCGGCAGCAACAAGGTCATCATCGGATGTCTGCTGGTCACGGCCTTGCTGATGGTGCCGCAAGCCTTTGTGACGCAGTGGTGGCAGCTGGCCGTGCTGCGCGGCTTGATGGGCATGTCGATGGCCGGCATGCTGCCCGCGGTGGCCAAGGGTGTGCGCGCCCTGGTCGAAGACCGCAAGACCGGCAAGACGCTGGGCTATCTGCAGTCCGCGCAATTCGCGGGTCAAGTGATCGGGCCGCTGATCGGCGGTCAGATCGGTGCGTGGGTAGGATTGCGCGACGTGTTCTTCGTCACTGCCGTACTACTGGTGCTGTGCGCCTGGTTGAACCGCTGGGCGAATCGGCAGGATACGAGCCTTGTTTCACCGCACCGGGCAGGGTGACGACCAAGCCTCTCATTGAGTGCGTGGCGTGGCCTTGATACTCGCAATCAGTCGTGCCGCTGAGTCGCGGTCGCTGTTGGGACCCGCTTCAAGCTCGGCCAATAGCGTCGTCGCCTCGGCGCTTCGCTGCTCACTCGCGACGTGCTGATTCAGCGAGTCATCGACACGGGCCAGATGCGCATCGATCAAAGCGATCAGTGCCGTTGCCCGCGGCGTGATGGCCTGGGCGGCATCCAGCGACTTGCCCAGTTGCGCGGCGGCTTCGTGATTGCGGCCCAGCGCATGCAGGGTATCGCCGAGCAGCAGGCTCGCGCGTATGGACTTTTCCGAATGCCGGTCGTCCAGCTTGGCATACATGGCAGCCGCTTCTTCCGCTACTACAGCCGCGCGCTCTTGAGCACCTTGCGCCGCCATCAGTTCGGCTTCGACGGTAAGCGCGAACGCGATGTCGGGGTGTGCATCACGATGTCGTTGCCGCGCTTCCAACAGCGCGCTGTCGATGGTGAGCTGGGCCTCGTCCAGGCGCTTGCGCGCAATCAGCACCTGCGCGAGGCCGGCCCTGTCATAGCTGCGGCCGTTATCGGCATAGTCCGCACCCAGCAATACTTGTTTGCGGTTGATCGACTCCCTGAGCCCGGTTTCGGCCGCGGCATACGCGCCCTGCGCAAATTGCAGCCTTGCCAGATTGCCGATGCTGATTGCTTCGTTGAGGGCACCCGCCGGTGCCAGTGCCTGATCGATCGCCAATGACTTGGCGTAGAACACGCCGGCCTGGTCGAATTTGCCCTCGTAGGCCAGCACATTGGCCAGGTCGTTGAGGTGCCAGGCCGTGTGTGCATTGGCGTGCGTATAGGCGTGGGCGTCGATGTCGAGCGCGTCGCGCATCACCTGTTCACCCTCGGCATAGCGACCTTGCTTGACCAGATCCGAGGTCAGGATGGCCATCGCATCGGCCACTTCGGCGTGGCCGGCACCAAGATGGCTGCGTTTGCGGGCCAGCGCTTCGCGCAGCAGAGGCGCAGCACTGTCGGCACGGCCGGCGTCCATCTGGATCCAGCCCAGATTCATCACCGCCTCGGTCAAGGCATTGCTGTCGACGGGAAGCGTGCGGCGTGCCAGGACAAGTGCCTTGTCGCCCACCGCGATGGCCTTGGCGGATTCGCCGATGCGCTCATCCAGGCCGGCCAGCCACGCCAGTGCGAGCACTTCTTCGGTGGAATCGCGATGGGAGCCTTGCTCGAACGCATCGATGGCATGCTGCAGTCTTGCCGTGGCGTCGCGCACCCGTCCCAGTTCGTCAGCTTCCTTGGCCAGCAGGTATTCGACATGCAACGTGCGCGGATCGGTGGGGCCAAACTGCATGTTGGCGAGAGCAGCCGCCTCCTGCAGCGGCAGCCAGGCGCGCTCCGGATGGCCGCTGCGGCGTTCGAGATCGCCGACCAGGGCGATGATCTCCGCGCGCAAGGCCGGCTGCATGGCAAAGTCGCGATCGGCGCGCTCGCGTCCGCGTGCCAGCAGTTCCTGTGCGGTCTCGTTCGCCTCGGTGCCATGCGACGAGCTGTCGAACAGACCTTCCAGAAACGATTTGAGTGCGCCTGCACGCTGCGCTTCGCTCTCGGCGGCCATCGCCTGCGCGCGCGCTGCATGGGCAGCGCGACTTGCCACGCCTGCTTCATACACGCCGACAGCCGTGGCCGTGGCGAGCAGCACGGCAATCACCGCACTGAGCGACACGGCCAGGGTGTGCCGGCGGGTGAACATGACGAAGCGATAGCTCAGCGTATCCGCACGCGCCTGCAGCGGCTTGCCGTCCAGGTAGCGCTGGATATCGTCGCTGAGGGCCGCCACGCTTGCGTAGCGCCTCGTGGGGTCGGGGCGCGTCGCCTGCAGCACGATGGCATGCAGGTCGATGCCCAGCGTTCGACGCCTAGTCTCATCGTCGATGCCTTGCTCGCCGGCCCTGCGTGGCGCTTGCCCGGCGAGCAACTCGGCAAGCAGGATGCCCAGCGCGTAGACGTCAATCGCCGTGGTGGCCACATCGCCGGCAAACTGCTCGGGCGCCGCATAGGAACGCGTAAGACGCCGTGCCTCCGTGCGCGTGCGCTCACCGTCGCCGGTGAGCAGCTTGGCGATGCCGAAATCGACCAGCTTGATGCCGCCATCCACGCCCACCAGCACGTTGCTGGGTTTCAGGTCGCGGTGCACGATCAGGGCGCGGTGCGCATGTTCCACCGCAGCACAGACATCGATAAACAGCGCGAGGCGCTCGCGCCGCGACAAGCGCATGCGTTCGGCATGGGCGACCAGGTTGTCGCCAGCCACGTATTCGAGGGCGAGGAAGGGCGTGCCCGTGGGTGAAAATCCCGCATCGAGCAATTGAGCAATATGCGGATGTTGCAGCCGGGCCAGGATGCGCTGCTCGCGCAGGAATCGGCGCCGCTCGTCGGCATCATGCACATCGATGCGCAACAGCTTGAGGGCGACCCGCTGCGGGCCGCCGGGCAGTTCGCGTTCGGCTTCGAACACGCTGGCCATGCCGCCGGCGCCCACAAAGCGAAGCACGCGATAGCCGGCGATGGCCGGCAGCGCCTGCGCGGCCTCGTCGACCAGCGCGGGCAGCCATTGCGACATGCCGCGCTCCAGTGCCTCGATACCCGATGCATTGTCCAGCGCCTGCACAACCAACACCCGCAGCGTGTCGTCCGCGCAATGCTGATGCAGCCATTGGGTGCGTTCGGCGACGGGTACGTCGAACAGCCGGTCGATCAGCGGTTCGATCTCGTGCCAGCGTTGGGAAAAGGCGGAAATCATCGGCAGCGTATGTTCCGGTTCGGCAACCTACCTCTATAGCGTATTTACCTCGCGAGTACCGACATCAGCTCGGCCCGTGCATCAGACAGGCGCTGAGGAAGGTCCGTGCCTTCAGCCAATCCCGTTCGATGGTGCGCGTGTTGACGCCCAGTACCTCGGCGATGTCAGGGCTGGACAGGTCGGCGAACAAGCGCAGCTCCGCCACGCGAGCCAGCCGCTCATCGGTCGCTGCCAGCCGGGTCAGTGCTTCGTCGATGGCCAGTACGTCGATGATGTCCGGCGAGTCCTGGCCCGCGGTCATATCGGGCGCTTGCCGCTTCTGCGCCTTCTTGCGCCGCGCATGGTCGATCAGGATATGGCGCATCACCTGACTCATGTACGCATACAGATGCGCGCGGTCGGTGAACGTAACGGCATCCTGGGTAACCAGCTTCAGATAGGCCTCGTGGACCAGCGCCGTGGTTTCCAGCGTGTGCGCCGCTTCGCGTGCGCGCTGGTGGCGGGCGAGGCGATGCAGCGTGGCGTAGATCTTGGGAATCAGCGTGTCGAGTGCGCCCGCGTCACCGTGGGCGGCGCGCGCGAGCACTTCGGTGATGGGCGACTCGGTGGTCATGCGCAGGGGAGAACCGAAGCGATGGGCCGGCGTGTCGCAAACCGCTCCCGTTTTGCGCTGTAAGGAGAGATGGCGTGATTCGGAACGGCTGCACACCCTGGGAAGGCCATCGCCCGTCGCACCCTACAGAGGAATGAAATCATGTGGAATCATCGCTCTACGCACGGCGTTCTCACAAGGGCCGCTGGCCTGCTGGCAATTGCCTTGGCCGGTTTCTCCACCGCCGCGATGGCGGATGCCCATGCTGCCGCAGCGTCGTCCAACAACCAGCCCGTGACCTACAGCTATCAAACGCTGGATGTACCGGGCTCGTCATTGACGATCTTCTGGGGCATCAACGATTTCGGCGAACTGGCCGGGCAATACGCCGTCAATGGCGGCACCTCGCACGCCATGGCCTATCGCCACGGCCATTTCGAGCCGCTGGACCCATCGTTGATGGGCACCTACTTCAGTGCCGCCGGCGGTCCCACCGATCTTGGCTCCCCGTTTGGCGGTTACACGGATGCAGCGGGGCGCCAGCACGGTTTTGTGATCCTCGGCAACCGCACGGTCACGGTCGATTTTCCCGGTCATCTCAATTCGAACGTGGACGGCCTCAATGAATTCGGCGCCATCGCAGGAGTGTACTGGGATGCCGACGGCATTTATCACGGCATCCTGCGCCGCGGTTTTGGCTGGGATACGCCGATCGACGTCCCCGGCGCGCGCGACACCTATCCGCTGGGCATCAATGGCAGCGGCGAGATCGTCGGCTACTGGGACAACGATCCGGCAGTGACGCACGGCTACTACCGCAGCGCGAACGGAAAGATTTCCAACGTCGATGTGCCGGGCGCAGCGAGCACGGTGGCGTTCGGCATCACCGACAACGGTGTGATCGCGGGCTACTACACCGAGTCCACGGGCGCGATCCACGGCTTCGTGGAAACCAAGGGCAAGTTCCAGACACTCGACCTGCCCGGCGCGGCAGCGACGATCGTCACGGCGATCAATAATTTCGGCGTAGTCGCGGGTGAGTACTTCGATACCGCGGGCAAGCGTCACGGCTTCATCGCGACGCCCAAGGTGTCCAATCACCGGAATTGAGCACGGCGTGGCTCCGCAGCGATGCGGAGCCATCCGGTCCGTGCCGTGGCGGCTTTAGGCAAGTTTCACTTGCCGGTTCACTGCGTGCGGACGGCGCCATCGCCGATGCCCAGGCAGAGGCGGAACGCCGCCAGGCTGCGTTGTCCGAAGCTTGGGGTCGCTGGTTGCTCTGTCTCGCCAGACTTGGCGGAGCTTTCCTCGGCCTCGGCAGCGGGCGTCGGCAATGGTTCAACGATATGGCCATGCAGAAAAAGCAGGTCACGCCATGGCCAGCGCATGCGAGCCTCCGGTGGTTGAATCAGCGTTTGGCGCGGCGTCGACCGTGTCGCCCGCGAAGAGGGTGGCCAGCATCGATGGACGTTCGCTGATGCGTTCGTACCACGCTGCCAGCCGCGGCCGTCCGTCCCGGAAGGCAAGGATCTGGCGGAACTCGATCCAACTGAGTGCCGTCGCCAGCGCGATATCACCGATATCGACGGCGTGCCCGTGGCCGATGTGGGCTTCGAGGAAATCGACGGCGGCTTCGATTTTTTGCAGATGACCGTCCCGCAGCGGCGCCCAGCGGTAGGCTTCAGGCCGGCGCGTCGTTTCCCAGCGCACTGCGATGCCGGCGTCGGCGATACCCATTGCCATGGCCTGATGGCGCAGCGCCATGAAGCGTAGCCGTGGCTCCGCAGGAAAAAGTCTGCGGCCTTCGTGCAGGCCATCCAGGTATTCGCAGATCACACTGGAATCGAACAGCACGGTGTCGTCGTCGCAGATCAGCACGGGGACCTTGCCCAGCGGATTGAGTGCAAACACCTCGCTGTTGCGCAAGGTCGGGCTGGTTTCGTGATGGATCACTTCGAGACGGCCGGCAAGGCCGATCTCGTGAGCGGCAACCAGCACTTTTCGCGCGTAGGGCGAGTGGGATTGATACAGGAGCCTCATGGGGCGAACGCACTCTGCGTGGTGGACGGTGCGAGCTATGCTAGGGTTCGCTCGCGCGGCCAGACCGCGATTGTGCAAGGCAAGGCAGGATTTTTCCCCGCTTTACGGAGGTTTCGCGCCCATGGCCACGCCGCTGGACAAGATCGACCGACGCATCCTGGCGATTGTGCAAAAGGACGCGCGCCGCCCGGCCGAATTGATCGGCGCGGATGTCGGACTGTCGGCTTCGGCCGTACAGCGCCGCATGGCGCGCATGCGCGACGAGCGCATCATCACGGCGGAAGTGGCGGTGGTCGATCCGATGAGTGTCGGCCATCCATTGACCATGATCGTCGACGTGGAAGTGGAGCGCGAACGTCCGGAATTGCTGGCGAGCCTCAAGCAGTGGATCACCGCCCAGTCGTTCATCCAGGAGGCGTGGTACGTCACGGGCGCGGGAGACTACGTGCTGATCGTGATCGCGCGCGACGTGGATGACTTCGAGGCGTCGATGCAACGACTGATTGCCGAGAACGCGAACGTGCGCCGCTTCCATACGCGCGTTGCACTGAGCACGCTAAAGCGGGGACTGCTGGTGCCGATGGCCGTCATGGACGACTAGCCGGAGACGGTCAGGGAAGCGGGTGCGCTAGCCGCCGTGGATGGCCTGCAGCACCTGGCTGGTGAAGCGTGTGTCGCCCAGCTGCAGATCGGCGGACAAGCGCGCGGTGATCTCCTGCAACAGCCAGCTGTTGCCATCGGGATCCTTGAACGAGGCGAAGCTGGCGTAGCTTTGTCGCGTCGGGTTGAGGCCACGGACCACGCATTGATCGTCCGCATGGTGAAACACGCCGCCGGCATCATGGAAAGGTTGGCTCACTTCTACACCGCGGCGTATCAATGCCTCGCGTGCCAGCTTGAGGTCGGCCACGATGAGGTAATGGTCCCGCGCTGAGCCCGGCGCCGCCGTCGTGACGTTTTTGCCGAAGATGATCGAGCACCCTGAGCCCGGCGGCGTGAACTGGATCACCCGATAGTCGTCGCCCTTGCGGAAGTCCAGGTCGAGCCGCCAGCCCAGCGCGCCGTAGAAGCGTTTCGCGTGGTCCACATCCGAGACCGGGATGACCACGATCTCGATCTTCATGTCGAAGGGGAGCGGGCTGGGTGCTTCGGTGGCGGCTTGGTTGTGCTCCTGCGCCAGGCTCATGCATGACTCCTTGGCGGCGCCGCGCGCCGCGCTTCTTGTCGGAGCGCACCCTACGTGCGCTCGCGCAGCGCTTCGATCTACCACAGTCCTGGACGTCCTCGCGAAAGGCTGTCGCGTACAGGGTGCGCTCCCACAGAATCGCCGCTTGATGCGCTGTGAGGCGATGCCAGGCAGACAACCGGTTTCACCCGGACCTTGTAGGAGCGCACCTTGTGCGCGACCGCAGCGTTGCGCTGTACCACGGTCCCGGATGCCCTCGCGAAAGGCTGTCGCGCACAAGTGCGCTCCTACAAAAAAGCACAGCGATCGATGCATCTAGAAGCGATGCTAGGCAGACAACCGGGTGCATGCCATTGCACCAAGGTGTCGTTCAACGTGTATTGGCCCATCGCAAAGAAACGCGGTGCATTCCATACCGTGGTCGTGCCGATACCAAAGTGTGGTGGTCTGTCGCCATAGCTGGCGTGACACTGGCAGCCCCCTTCGCCAATGCCCGCGACAGGAGCCGCCATGAACGACAGCAAGCCTTCCGCGCAACTTCGCATCACGCGGCGTACGCCTGCCTATTGGCGCGTCACCATCGATAATCCGCCGATCAATGTCATGGGCCCGCCCATGGTGCGCGACTTTCAACAGGCCATCGCGGCCATCGAAGGCGATGAGCAAGTGCGGGTCGTGGTATTCGACAGTGCCGTAGACGGCTATTTCCTCAACCACTCCGATTTCAACGCTCGTTTCGAGGACCTGACCAGCATGCCGAACGGCCCCACCGGGTTGCCGCCATGGCCGGATGTGCTGGTACGCCTCACGCACGCACCCGTGGCGTCGATTGCCCTCATACGCGGTCGCGCGACGGGCAACGGCAGCGAACTCACGCTCGCCTGCGATATGAGTTTTGCCAGTCGCGAAAAGACCGTCATCTCGCAGTGGGAGGCGGGCGTGGGTCTGGTGGCGGGCGGTGGGCCGATGGCGCGCTTGCCGCAACTGATCGGACGCAATCGCGCATTGGAGGTGTTGCTGAGCTCGGAAGACCTCGGCGGCGATCAGGCGGCCGCGTACGGCTATGTCAATCGCGCCTTGCCCGATGCCGAACTCGACGATTTCGTGGAAGCGCTCGCCCTGCGTATCTCGCGCTTTGACAAGTGGGCGCTGGCCAACACCAAGCGCCTGGTCAATACCCAGCTGCCGCCGGAGGTGGAGATTGGCGCCGGGTGGGACGCATGCATGGCCTCGATTGGCCGCGAGCGCGCGCAGCAGAGCATCAAGGCGCTGATGGCGAAGGGCTTCCACAAGCCTGGCGATGTGGAAGAACGCCTTGCTTATTACATCGGCCAGCTCGGCCAATGACTGTTTTCGAACGGAGCGACTCATGGATTTGCTTGCGAAAGCCAAGGCCCTGGCGGAACGCGTGGAAGCGGAGGCGGCGCGGGCCAAGGTGCCGGTGGCGGTGTCCGTGATGGATGTGCATGGCAACTTGATTCTTCAGCATCGCATGAATGATGCGCCGCTTTTCTCGGTCGAGATTTCCGAACGCAAAGCGTATACCTCGGCGCTCATCAAGGTGCGCACCGTCGATCTTCTCCCGCTGGTGCAGCCGGGACAGGATCTTTTTCCGCTGCTTACGCTGGCCGGTGGACGCTTTACTGCGATGGGCGGAGGCGTGCCGATCACCGAGAACGGGCAAGTGATCGCCGGCCTGGGCGTCAGCGGCGGCGCCACCACGCAAGAGGATATGGCGATCGTCGATGCGGCCATGAAATAGCAGGCGTCCAGCCAACAAGCTACGCGACGCGCATCAGCGCCGGAAACCGCTCGCCATGCGACATGTGCCGCTGGTCACCTTGGCGAGGCCGGTCGACACAGATGCTTGGACCGTCCACCGATATCGCCCGTAGCCTTGGCCAATCTCCCGACGGCCAAACATCATGCGCACTTCGTTCTTGCTGGCTGCTCTGCTGGTCGCTGCGACCGCTCATGCCACCGATCCCTGGCAACAGGCCGACGATGCCTCGCCCGCATTCGCGCCGGATGGGCGATCGGTGGTGTTCTCCCGCGGGCAGGGCGCGGAGCGGCACCTCTATGTCGCCGATCGCGCAACAACAGGTTGGACGCAGGCGTCACTCGCGCCGTTTTCTGCATCGTGGATGGATCTGGAGCCCGCGATGGCGCCGGATGGCTCGTACATGGTGTTTGCATCCAACCGGCCGGCGCACAGCGACGGTGCGGCGTTGGACGGCTACTTCATGGGCAAGCCCAGACCGGGACGCGGCGGCAACCTGTGGCGGGTGGATCGAACGGCGCAAGGTTGGGGCGTGCCACGGCGATTGCCGGACACCATCAACGACGGCAATGCGATCTTCTCGCCGGCCGTGGCGGCCGACGGCACTCTGTATTTCATGAAGCCCGATCCCAGCAGCGGCAAGTTCCGGCTGTATCTCAGCCGCTGGCAGCACGGTCAGTATCAGTCGCCGAGTCCCGTGAGTTTCAGCGACGGGACTGCGGGCGACTATGACCCGGCGCTCGCGCCTGATCAGTCCTTCATTGTGTTCAGCTCATCGCGGTCACCGGCGACAGCAAGCGGCAGCGCGCTATTTATCAGCGCCGCCACGCCGCAGGGCTGGAGTACGCCGCAGCCGCTGGGTCCGTCGGGCATCGAGGCAAGGCTTACGCCTGATCTTTCCACGCTCTATTACAGCGGCAAGGACCAGCATATCCACGCCTTCCCGTTGGCGCAGTGGCGGGCGACACATCGAGACGTTGCAGCGTCCATGACGAGTGCCCTGCCTGGAAAGTGACTCATGTCCACGCCGTGCATGAAAGAGGGGCAGTGGGTCCTAGAAAAAACTTCAGGACACTGCCCCGTTGCGCTTACCGAAGCGTCTGCCAAGACATGCGGCGCCTGGAGGGCTTATGGTTGAAGCGCAGGCCGATACTACGCGGCCCTGTGTTAGCCGGGATGCAATCTGCGTGGGTTCGCTGTTAACACGCGGGCTGCGTCAACCGCGCTGCGCCGAGGAGCCGGATACATAAGGGCTGCCGCGCACGCTCCAGCGCCATGGATGTTCCTTGCCCACGCTGATACCAATGCGCAGACTCACCAGCGGATCCTTGGGCGGCGCCATGCCGTCGTCGACGATGGCGAAGCCTTCGAGCGCTTCGACCAGATCGATACCGTTTTGGGAGCCGGCGATACCCATCGCCTGCGTGAGGCGGGCGGGCCCACGGCATAAGTCGCGATCGAGCATGGTGTTGGGGCGCGCTGCACGCATTTGCGCGAGGCCGTGTATGGGTTCCAGCGCGCGGATAAGCACGCCGCATCCGCTCCCCGCCGGACCGCTGACGCAATTGCTGCACCAATGCATGCCATAGGTGAAGTAGACATACATATGCCCTGGCGGCCCGAACATTACGGCGTTGCGCGGTGTTTTTCCACGGTAGGTATGCGCCGCCGGATCGATGGCGCCGAGATAGGCTTCCACTTCCACGATGCGTCCCGCCCGGCCATCGGTGGACGCCAACACTTTATTGAGCAGCCGCGGCGCCAGCGTCGTGGCGGGGCGTTGGAAGAAAGCGCGCGATAAGCGCTTGCCTGGCCAGATGATCGACGCGGATTTCTTTTGACCCACGCTAGCTCTCCGTTGGGCTGCTGTGCGCCGTGGTCGCCACCATCTCCAGGTAGAGCTCGCGGTAGGCATCGACCAGGGCGTCGAGGCTGAAGGCGCGGTTGCGGCCGCTGGGATTGGGCAGTATCCACACCACCGCGCCTTCGAGGGTGTCAGCTTGTTTTCCCCAGGCAAGCTCGCGCTGGCCGGAAAGCCCCGCATACGCCGCCTTGCCAAGAAAGGCCACAAAACGCGGCGCGTAGCGAGCGATCCTGCGCTTGAACGCCGCGGCGGCCGCGGTGAATTCGCCGGGCGACAACTCATCGGCGGCTGCCGTCGCCCGCGTCACCACGGTCGTCAGGCCATAGCCATGGCACAGGATGCAGCGATCCTGTGCGGGCGCAATCTGCTCGGGCGTAAAACCGGCAAGATGAAGCACGCGCCAGAAGCGGTTGCTGCCGCTCACGAAATGGTGGCCGGCCGTGGCCGCCGTCACGCCCGGGTTGATGCCGCAGAACACCACCTTGAGCCGGTCGGCCAGGAGGTCGGGTAGTTCCTTGCTCACGAGCAGCCCGTCACTCGCACATCACGCTGACGGCCTTCTGCGCCAGCTTGCGCAGCTCCGTTTTGGAGCTGCCGGAGCGTGCGCGCACGGCCAGCGAGTGCATGGTGGCCGAAGCGAGCAGGGCGAGCGCCTTGGGATCGGCATCGGGCTTCAACTCGCCCGTGCTGCGCGCGAGTTTGAAGCGTGCTTCGAAATCCGCATCGAGCTTGCGAAAGCCATCCGCCGCCAGCTTCTGGATCTGCGGATCGCCTGGCGCCTCGGAAATCGCCGTGCCCACCACGAAGCATCCCAGCACCTGGTCATCGCCGGAGAAATAGATCGACAGCGCGGCGTCGTACACCTTCATCAAGGTCTCGGCCAGGCTGCCGCCGCTGGCGAAGGCCTTGTGCATCAGCTCGAACTTGCGTTCCCAGTAGTCGTTCAGCGCCTTGACGTAGATGTCGTGCTTGTCGCCAAACGCGGCACGAAGGCTGGGGCGGTTCATGCCCGTCGCGGCGGAGATGTCGTCCAGCGACGTGCCCGAGTAGCCCGTCTTCCAGAACGCTTCGGCGGCCTGCCGCAGCGCCGTTTCGGGCTCGTAAGCGCGGGGCCGCCCGCGGGGTCTTTTCTCGGTCTTCTCTATTTTTGTTCCTGATCGCATACAAAACTTGACCTCTCGTCTGTAGCGGGATTATTATCCTGATCAGTACAAAATTCAACAGGCACTGCGCGAAGGTCAGCCGCCGTGTCCAGTCAACAGGAATCTGTCATGCGTAAGCAATTTGATGAAACCAGCGATGGCCTGGGCTCAGGCACTGCCGAGACGGCCCGCCGAAGCCTGAAAGAGCGGCTGCGCTGGCCTTTGATGGCAGCGTTGCCGCTGCTCCTGTTGGTCGGCGGCGGCGCCAGATACCTGTATGGAGCGCGCGATATCGCGACCGACGATGCCTTCGTGCGCGCCGCCAAGGTCTCCATCAATGCCCGCATTCCCGGCCAGGTGGTGAAGGTGGCGGTGATCGACAACCAGCCGGTCAAAGCCGGTCAGTTGTTGTTCGAGATCGATCCCGAGCCTTATCGCATTGCGGTGGAGCAGGCCGAGGCTCGACTCAACAGCGCGCGTTTGCAGGTGGAAGCGCTCAAGGCGACGTATCGCCGGCAGTTGGCCGATCTCGAATCGGCCAAGGCGTCGGCGGATTTCGACGGCCGCGAATACGCGCGCAAGAAGGAGTTGCTCGCCTCGGATTTCGCCTCGCGCGCTTCCTACGAACGTGCTGAAACCGATATGCAAGTATCGCGTCAGCACATTGCATCGGCGCAGCAGGATGTCGCCAACACCGTCGCTGGCTTGAACGGCGATCCCAATATCGACGTCGATCGCCATCCGACCGTACGCGAAGCGCGGGCTCAGCTTGATCGCGCGCGACTCGACCTTTCCTATACCCGCGTGATGGCGCCGGACGATGGCGTGGTCACCAAGGTGGATGATCTGCAGGTAGGCGATTTCGTCAGCAGCGGCGCCACCGTGTTCTCGATGATGTCGAGCCGGCACGTGTGGATCGAAGCGAATTTTCGCGAAACCGGCCTGACCCATATGCGGCCGGGCCAGGCAGCCACCATCGATGTCGATACCTATCCCGGGCATGGCTTCAAGGCGCATGTGGTGAGCATGAGTCCCGGCACCGGCTCGGAATTCGCGCTGCTGCCGCCGGAAAACGCCACTGGCAACTGGGTGAAAGTGGTGCAGCGCCTGCCGGTGCGCCTGGAGTTGGACGCGATCGATCCGAACTGGCCGCTGTACTCGGGCATGAGCGTCACCGCGCAGGTCGACACGCGCGAGGCGACCCATCACGCGGGCGGAGCAGGGCAGTGAACACGGCGCAAGACCACAACAGCGAAGTGCGGGCGCATTGGAGCCTGGTCGCCGCTGCGTTGCTGGCGACATACATGCAGGCGGTGAACATCTCGATCCCGAATGCGGCGGTACTGCATGTGCAGGGCGGCCTGTCGATGACGGACGACGAGATCGGCTGGGTGTTCTCTTCGTATATCGCTGCAAGCGCCATCGTGATGCCGTTGACGCATTGGCTGGCTGGCCGCTACGGCAGGAAGAGGGTGTTCCTGGTCTCGCTGGCCCTGTTCAGCCTCGCGCTGATCCTCGACACGCTGGCGACGACGCCGTTGCAGTTCGTCTCCGCGCGTATTCTGCAGGGCGCGGCGAGTGGCACATTGGCGCCGCTGTCGATGGCGATCCTGCTGCATGAACTGCCGCCTTTGCGCCATGGCCGCATCGGCATGGCCTGGAGCGTGATTGCCTTGCTGGGCATATTAAGTGGACCGGCGATCGGCGGCTGGCTGGGCGAATATGTCGGTTGGCACGCGATCTTCTACTTCAGCCTGCCGATGGTCGCGTTTATCGCGCTGGCGATGAGTGTGTACCTGAAGGAAAAGAAGCTGCACAAGCTTGAGCACTTCGACTTCTTCGGGCTGGTGACGTTTTCCTTGGGCATCGCCGGTCTGCAGATGATGCTCGATCGCGGCGAACGACTGGAATGGTTTGCGTCGCCGGAGATCTGGGTGGAGGCCATGGCTTCGGCGCTTGGCTTCTATCTCTACATCGTGCATGTGTTGACTAAAGACCATCACTTCCTGCAGAAGGCCTTGTTCAAGGACCGCAACTTCCGCGTGGCGACGGTGATGTTCTTTGCATTCGGCTTTGTGTTGCTGCCGACGCTGGCGCTGACCTCGCCGATGCTGGAGGAATTGCTGGGCTATCCGGCCGATACAGCGGGTTACCTCAGCATTCCCCGCGGCGTCGCCCTGGTGACGGCCTTGCTGCTGACCTGGCGCGCACCGTCGCGTTTTGACAATCGTTGGCTGATCCTCGGCGGCTTGGCGCTGGTGGTGTACGGCAACTGGCGGATGCTGGGCTATTCGCCGTTGATGGACTGGTGGCCGGTGGCGGCGGCGGGCGCCATTCAAGGCGCAGGCCTGGGCATGCTGATGCCGGCGCTCACCCGGGCCGCCTTCAGCACGCTCGATCCGCAATTTCGCGCCGAAGGCACCGTGCTTTTCAACCTGTCGCGCCTGTACGGCAGCACGATCGGCATCGCCATCGTGCAGATCTACTTTTACTGCAACACACAGAGCATGCACCTGGCGCTCGCCAACAACTTGAGGCCGTACCGCACCGGTCCGCTGACGGGCCAGGCGCTCGCGATGATGAATGAACTGGTGACCGGTCAGGCGGCCGTAGTCGCGGTGATCGGCCAGTTCAAGCTCTTGATGATAGCCATGCTGATCGTCAGTCCGCTGGCCCTGTTCCTGCGTAAGCCGCGTTCCGGCAACTGACATTCTGGAGTCGCACCATGAAACCGATGAGTACAACCGCGTTGGGAAGCTTTGTCCGAACGCTCCTGCTTGCCGCCGCCGCGCCCGCGCTTTTGTCCGCGTGCATGGTGGGGCCCAACTTTGAAAGACCGGCGGCACCGACCACCGAGCACTACGACGCACAGGCCGAACAGGCGCTCGACGGCAGCCATTCGGCGGCAGGCGCGGCGCACGTCGAGCTTGGCAATAAAACGCAGGGCGATTGGTGGTCGACACTCGGCTCGGCCAAGCTCGATGAGGTGATGCGCAAAGCCATCGCCGGCAATTTCGACCTGCAGGCCGCCGACGCCACCATCGCGCAAGCGAATGAAGCGGTGACTGCCACTGCTGGCGCCTTGAGTCCGCAAGTGGGATTTGGCGCCACGGGCGGCCGCCAGAAGGGCAGCAACGGTGCGGGTGTCGGCACGTCCAATTTCTACGCCGTCGGACCGCAAGTGAGTTTCGATTTCGACCTTTTCGGCGGCACCAAACGCAAGGTCGAAGAGCGCACCGCCCTCGCCGAGTTGGAGAAGCATCGCTTCGATGCGGCCTACCTCACCGTGACGGGCGATGTGGCCAGCGAAGCGATTGCGCTCGCTTCCGCCCGTGCACAGATCAAGGCGGTGCAGGTGTTGATTGCCGATGACCAGAAGAACCTGGATCTGGTGCGCAAGGCGCACGAATACGGCACGGCCACGCAAGTGGATATCGCGCTGGCGACCACGCAGCTGGCGCAGGATGAAACCCTGCTGCCGCCGCTGGCGCAGCAGCGGGATGTCGCGCGGCATGCCTTGGCGATCCTGGTCGGCAAGAGCCCGGGCGAATGGACCGCACCGGATTTTGACCTCGGCGATTTCGCGCTGCCGGAAAACCTGCCCGTGACGCTGCCTTCGGAGCTCGCACGCGAGCGCCCGGACATCCTCGAGGCCGAGGCGCAATTGCATGCGGCCAGCGCCGAGATCGGCGTGGCCACGGCGGATATGTATCCGCATCTGACCCTGTCCGCGTCGCTGACCCAGGCGGGCCCTGGCATCGGAACCCTGTTTGGCATTGCAGGCGCGCTGGCCGGGCCGATCTTCGACGGCGGCACCTTGAAGGCAAACCGTCGCGGTGCCGTGGACGGCTATAAGGCATCGCTCGCGGGCTACCAGCAAACCGTCATCACCTCGCTGGGCCAGGTGGCGGATGTGCTGCAGGCGATCAACCACGACACCGAGGAATACGCAGCACAGGAGCGCGCCTTGAGCGCTGCCGAGGCCAGTTTGAAATTGAATCAGCAGGGTTATCGGGTGGGCGAGATCGGCGTGCTGCAAGTGCTGGACGCCGAGCGTGCTTACCAGCGTGCCTTGATCGGCCATATCCAGGCACAGACCGCACGTCACCTCGACACGGTGCAGCTTTCGATCGCCCTGGGTGGCAATGCCAATGGCGTCTCCGAGCAGCGCGTGGCATCGCGCGACCAACCCTGAGCAGCGGCGCCGAAAGAAAACTTCAAATCACGCCGCAGCTGCCCTGTGCAAGCGGCGCATCCCACCAGAGAGCACGACATGCGTTCGTCCGACCATCTTCGTTACACCACCATTCCCCTGTCCCACGGCACCGGCGACATGCCCGCGGTGGGATTCGGCACCCTGATCGCCAACCGCGATGCGGCCAAGCAGGCCATCAAGACGGCATTGGGAACAGGCTTCCGCCATCTCGATGCTGCAGAACGCTATCTCAACGAGGATGTGGTCGGCGTGGCGATGCAGGAGGCGTTTGCGGCCGGCACCGTGAAGCGCGAGGAGCTCTTCGTCACCACCAAGCTGTGGAACACCAATCACCGGCCGGAACGCGTCAGGCCTGCGTTTGAAGCGAGCCTTCGCCGGCTGCAGCTCCACTATATCGATCTGTATCTGATCCACACGCCGTTTGCGTTCAGACCGGGCGACGAGATGGATCCCCGCGACGAGCACGACCAACCTGTCTACGACACTGGCGTGACCCTGTTGGAGACCTGGCGCGCGATGGAGCGTCTGGTGGATGAAGGAAAGTGCCGCGCCATCGGCCTATCGGACATCACCCTGCCCAAGCTCAAGGAAATTGTTGAGGTGGCGCGCATCAAGCCCGCCGCGGTGCAGGTGGAATGTCATCCGTATCTGCCCGAATGGGAGCTGTTCGAGTACTGCCAGCAACACGGCATAGTGTTGTTGGCGTTTGCGCCGCTGGGCCATGGCATGGAGCCGCGTATCACCGACGACGCGGTGATCACTGGCATCGCCCAGGGCGTTGGCAAGACGCCAGCGCAAGTGGCGCTGGCCTGGGCTGCGCAGCGTGGCACGGCGTTTCTCACCACGTCGACCAATCCCGCGCATATCGAGGAAAACTTCGCTATCGACTCGCTGCCCGACGAAGCGATGCGCCAGATGAAAGAAGGCATCACCACGTCGGTTCGATTGAATGCCGTGGTCGAGACTGGCGTGCCGGGCTTTGTTCCGAGGCGCAAATAAACCGGTGATGGGTGGGTTGCCTTAGAGATCAAGCTCGATGTCGGTACTGGGGCGTGCACAGCAAATGAGCACGCTGCCATCGGCGGGCGCGCCCACCGGTTCAGTGTCGTAGCGAATCCGGCCAGCGATGAGCGCGGTCTCGCAGGTATGACAGACACCGGCGCGGCATGACCAGCGCACCGGCACATCGCAGGCTTCGGCAAATTCGAGCAGGCTTTGATATCGATCGGACCAGGGCAGGGCGAGGCCGCTACGACTGAAGGATACGGTGGGCCCTTGCCCTGCTGGACCTTCCGGCCGATGCGGAGGCTTTGCGGGGCCTGCGGCGATGCCCGGTGTGATCGAGGCTACGCTGCCGAAGGTTTCCGTGTGCAGACGCGTGGCCGCGTAGCCTACCGCTTCCAAGCCGTCCATCAGGTCCGACATGAAGCGCGCTGGTCCGCACAGGTAGAACTGGGCCGTATCGGGTACGCCCAGCCGCTGCATGGTCGCGGCGCTGATGTGTTCAGCGGCATCGAAGTCGCGGCCCAGCTTGTCTTCAGCGCGAGGTTGGCTATATGCGACGAGCACGTGCACATGCGGCAGCTCGCCGAGCAAATGGCGGACTTCCAACGCAAACGGATGTTCGGCGCCATTGCGCGCGCCGTAGATCCAGTAGATCTCGCGCTTGGCCGCCATGCCTTCAGCCGCCAACTGATGCAGCATGCCGAGCACCGGCGTGACGCCGATGCCGGCGCTCACCAAGACCACGGGATCGTCGCCCGCTTGCAGGGTGAAGGTTCCGCGCGGCGCACTGACCTCAAGCAGGTCGCCCGCATGGATATGGCTGTGAATATATTGGCTGCCCTCGCCGGAGCCGCGCTTGATGCTCACGCGATAGCAGCCTTCTTCACCGATATTGGAGATCGAATAGCTGCGCGTGACTGCGCTGCCGCCATCGGTGACGGGCAGGCGCAACACCACGAACGATCCTGCGGCCGGAGGCGCGAGAAAAGGCGGCTCGGTCGCGGTCAGCAGCAAGGATTTCACCTCGCTGTTTTCTTCGACCACGCTCACTACCCGCAAGGCACGAAAGCCCGGCCACGCAGCCGGCGGTAAGACCGGCGCGAGTCCGGCGTTTCCTTGCAGGCCCTCGGTGTTCGCCAGCAGGGCATCGAACGACTGCTTCCAGCCAGGACTGAGCGAAGGCTCACTGGCCGCACGCTGTACGCGGTCTTTCGGATGATCCGGCAGATAAAGCAAGCCATCCACTTCAGCCACCGTCATGCCTTCACGCCCGCGTTCGACACGCACGATCTCATCGCCCGCACCGATCTCGCCTTCCTCGATCACCCGAAAGTAAAAACCGGGACGGCGATGCGAGACGAGCAGGGCGGGCATGCGCGGCTCGTCCATCCGTATGCCCACGCGGTAGCAGGTCACGCGCGGCTGCGATACCTCGAACACGGCGCCGCCAATGCGATAGCGGTCGCCGACGCATACGTCGTCATCGGGCAGTCCATCCACGGTGAGGTTTTCACCGAACATCCCGTATTCGCTCAGCGTTCGCTGCAGCACCTGCTCCCAGTATCGGTACGAGGCGACCTGATAGACCATCACCGCGCGATGGACGCCGCCGTGGCCCTGCAGGTCGCCCTGGCCGTCGCCATCGAGGTTGAGCCGGCGCGCCATCACGCGTCCGCCCGCGGGGCGTTTCCATACCGCCGTCCGCACAACTTTGCCGCGCCACTGCACATCTGCGGGAAGGCCGACATTGACGGATACGACGTGGCTCATGGCTGACAACTCCGCGCGCATCAGGGCTAGGCTCAGCGCCCATGGAATCGACTCACTGCGGAGGCGAAAGTTTCCCCGGCACGAGCAGACGCAGGGTCGCCACCGCCATGATCAGGATGACCAGGTTGCCGCCAATGAACAGATACGGAGCCATCAGGGCAAACGGACCTTGTTCGCCATGTTGGATGAGGCGCAGTGGTGCCGCCGTGAGCGAGGTGACGCCGAAGGTGAAGCCCCAATAGCTCACTGAGAAAGGCTGGGCACGTATCCATGGCAGCAGGCGCAGCAATACCACTGCGATCATCAGGCCATAGGCCAGCATGGCGTGGATGAACAGGTCCGGCGGACCGCTGCTCAGGTTGATGTACGCGATCGCGCCCACCGTCGGCGGCGCCAGCTGGATGCCCAGCGTAGGGCGCATCATCGGCGGCATCGCGTCGGCGGTATAGAGCCGATGCAGCAGCACCGCATCGATCGCCAGCCAGGTGAACGCACCGGCGCCAAAGGCCAACTGGCCCCAGTCGGCGTAGCCGAGGTTGGCCGCCACGGCTGCCGCCACGAAGGAGCCGCCTACTACCGGCAGATAGAGCGCCGCGGTAGTACACGCCTTGTCCCGTCCCCCCACCCACAGCGTACCCGTCAGCCACACGGCGAAACTCACCGTGTGAAGAAAGCCGAGCACGAACAGCACCAGCGCCGTGTTGCGTGAATAGGGCAACACAGCGCCGGCCATCACCATGGTGGTGAGGCCGGCCAGTCCCACGAAGCAACTTTGCACGGGATGGCTTAGTTCAGCGAGCGCGGCAGGTCGCGCATAGATCCATTTGGCCGAGGTCAGCACGATCAAACTGATCCATACCAAGGCCGCCAGGGCGAGCAGGGTCTCGCCGACCCACGAAGGCAGTTGCCAGACCTGATGCGCCGCCCGCCAGGCGTTACCCAGGCCGCCAATCCCAAGCACGATGCCGAAGAAGCTCGCAGGAACAACGGGCAACTTGCTCAGTGCCATGGTGAAGGCCTCGATGGAGCGCTGCGGTTTGACGGACGGCTTGCGCCGAAAGTTTCCCGAAGAACGCGCAATCCGAGACGCCACGCCTGAGCTTGCACCCGAAAGACGCTGTCAACCAAGTGCGCACCATAGGCAGGCCATCTGGCCGGCACCATTGCACCAAGGTGTCACCCATACTTTGGTATCGGCGCGGCGGGCGGGAGCGGCTTGTCGCACGGTCGGCACCCCATCGCACAAGCAGGTAACATCGGTCGCTGACGGCCTGATGTAGTTGCACGAGGAGTAACCCATGATTTTCGCCGTGTTCCTTGTTGCCCCCCATGACGTGAAAACCGAACACGTCGAAGAAGCCCCCGAACTGCTTGAGCGCGATGGCGTGCTGTTTTCATTGCGCGGCGGCCCCCGCCAGCCACAGACCACCGACCACGTGTGGGACCCGGTGGCCGTGTATGCACCGGATGAACTCAGCGAAGAAGAATTTCAGGAGCTGTTCGAGCTCAACCGGCCGGGCGTGCCGGAATTGAACTTGAGGTATTGAATACGCCCGAAAGCAGGGCGTGCAGGGCGGCGACGTTGAAAGCGTGCCCGTGAAGCCCGGCAGTCCTGTCGTGCTTACTTGCGATGTCGGTCCGGCATCGTTGCCCGCGATGGCGCTTCGGCGCGCCATCGCTTCAGACCAGTCATGTCGTTCGTCGTGTTACGCCGCGGTCAATCGCCGCGGCACGGGTTTCAGCGCACCGTTACCTGAGTCGAGGCAGCCGCCGATGCAGACTCCGCGACGTGACCGACATGCCTGAGGGTATCCACCGGCTGCGGAGCAAGCTGGGAGGGGTAGTCCACATCCCAATCGATGCGGCCGTTGATACGGCTGCTCGACACCTCGAGAGCCTCACTGTTGCGGGTTTGCGTGGCGACTTGCGGCACTGCATTGGCCTGGGTGTTGTCTGCCGCCAGCAGCGGGGTAGCGACCAAGGTCGCGCCCAGCATCAGGGCAGTCGCGAGCAGGCGTTTGGCTGAAAGAGTGCGGTGGAAAGATGAATATGTGACGTTCATGATTAGGGCTCCGATAGATAGTGGCGACGAGCGCCTTGAGCGGGCTCCCTGCGTCAAGTTCGCATCCCTTCTGGGCGCGCCTTATTTTGTACAAGTACGCATAATAATCAGTGGTGGCGGGAAGTCAAGTGTTTTTATGCGTACATGTATAAAAAGATGATTGCGCGCGAGATGGGGCTCCGCTGCTTGTCTGTGGGAGCGCACCCTGTGCGCGACGGCCACGCTGCGGTGCACGGCTGCGTAGGGTTGTCGCGCACAGGGTGCGCTCCCACAAATAGCTGGCCGGCGCCTTGATCCGCCACCCACTAGCCAGCGTTCTCCTTGTAGGAGCGCACCCTGTGCGCGACGGCCACGCTGCGGTGCACAGCTCCGTAGGGTTGTCGCGCACAGGGTGCGCGCCCACAGGTAGCCGCTACGCGCGACAGGCTCGTGCGGCTCTTAGCGTTGATTTAAGGCCATGGCCGCGTGCATCGACTGGCAATGCCGAACCAACTGGGGACTGGCCATCACGCACTGCTTCAGCGGCGTATCGATGTCGTAGAAATAGATGTTGGCGATAAACCCATAGATCGCAGCATCGAGCGAGTGCGGCCTGGCGCCGAACACATACTCACGCGATCCCAGTACCTGGCTCACCGCACGAAGATTGGCCACGCCCCGCTCGTAGACCTGCGCGGGTTCATAGCGTCCTATGCCCTGGTAGTGGTAGCGCAACCGGTTGTACTCGCGGGCGGCTTCAAGATCGCCTGCACTGAGCTCCGCATGCGTGCTCAGCAACGCATCGCGGAACAGCGGCCAGTAACGATCGTCCTTCCACCTTGAGTAGCTCATCGGCCAGTAGAGATCGTCGAGCGTTCGCCGCACCAGCAGGTCGAGATTCCATTCGTCCCGTGACAGCTGGTCATCGATGGTCAGGCGATAGTGTTGCTTGAGATAGGCAATGATGGTGTCGCTGTCGCCGATGCTCTGATCGCCGTCCACCAGATAGGGCAGCTGCCCGCGCGGTGCCTGCCTGGTGTCCAGCACATGCTGGTGATCGAAGGCCATGCCGCACAGTCGCATGAAGGCGTAGACCTTGAGGCCAAACGGGTTATTGTCGGCAACGCCAAAGAGATCGGGGTAGGAATACAGCGTTGGCATCGTTGTATTTCCGGGATCCGGGGTCGCGTGAGCATCAGTGGGTGGTGGAGGGGCGTTTCGCCACGGCCGCTTCCATCGCGCGATGCCAGGCCAGCGTCATCATGCCCACCGCAAAAGCACCGGCGAGGGCAAATTGAAGCACGCGCGTCAGCCACAGCGAAAGTGAGCCGGTATCAGAGGCAATCGCCGTACTGAGGATGATCAACATCGCATTGCAGGCCAGCACGGCAACGCCGGCTGACGGCCCGCCAGCGATGACGCGTTGCCCGAAGCCGAGCAGCACCACCAACAGCAATCCGGCGAGGAAGGGGAGGCTGGGCGTGGTCAGCAACATCGTATGCATCAGCAAACCCAGCAAGCCGCCGGCAAAATTGCCGACAATCATGCCCAGCGCGTGCATGCGACCGCGCTGCAGATCGAAATTGGCCACCAGCATCACGGTGGCAATCATCACCGGCAAGACATCGACCAGGCCAAACAGCAGATAGGCCAGCATCAGAGGCATCACGATGGCCACGCCGGCGAGCGCCATGGCCACGGGCGCGTTCATGCCCACTGGCGCATTGGCAGGCGGCTTGGGCGCGGCCGTAAGCGGCCATACGGCGTACACGACCCAGATCGTCAGCAGCGCCACTCCCATGCTGCGAATCAAGGCCAGCGGCAGGACGACCGCCTGGGCCGGTGCCACCATCACCACCACTGGTATCGTCGCCAGGCTGATCAACAACAGCAGCGGCGGCAACGGCGGCCGGCCTTTGGCTATGCCAAGAAAGGCCAGGAATACACCCAGGCCAATCAGTCCAAACAACACGACCGGCGTCTGGCGAAAGAGCGAGGCGATGGCATAGGCAAACAGCGACGTGACCGTCATCACCACCATCAGGCCCAACGCCATCTTCAGCGGCGGCCGCATCGGCAGATTGGTCAGCAGCACGGCGGCGAGTACCGGGCCCAGAAAGCTTGGCGCCCATCGCAGTATCTCGCTGACGACAAACGCCGCCGTGACACCCACTGCAAAGCGCAGGGTGGCATGCAAGTTCACCTCGCCTTGCGCGCGCGCCTCGGTGCGGGCCGCGCTCATCGCACGTAACTGAGCATGGCGACCATCCATATCCACAGGCGCGCCAGCGGATTCATCACCGAATGTTCGCGCGTGAGAACCACCACGTTGGCCTGCGCACCGCTGCGGCCGGGTGGCAGCTGTTCTGAAGAATCACGGGGTGGATCGAGCATGATCCGTACCGGAAAACGCTGCGGCTCGCGCAGCCATCCGCTGGGCGCATTGACCGTGGGCAGTTGCCCGTTTGGCGCCTCGTCACCCTGCGCGATACCCCAGCCCACACTGTCGACGTGCGCGGGATAGACCTTGCCCGGCCGATCGTCGAATACGATGTAAGCGCGGTTGCCCGGCGCGATATGACCGAGCTGGTTTTCACGCATGGCGGCACTGATCCAGCGTGGGCCGTCGGCCACGAAGCTCAGCACGGGCTGGCCGCGACTGCCGAACTGGCCGGGCGACAAGCGCAGATTGGTGACCACGCCGTCGCTCGGCGCGATCACGGTGGTGTGGCGCAGATCGAGTTCGGCCTGGTCCAGGGCGGCGATCGCCTGACGTACCTGCGCATTGCTGGCGCCGGTCTCGCCCATGCGTATGCGTGCGCGTTCGGTTTGCGCCTCGCCCTGGCCGATATCGGCAATGTTCTTGGCGATATCGGAGCGGGCGCGGATGGCCGATGTTTCCGAGAGCGCGCGTTTGGCCGACAGATCGAGCACGATCTTGCCCAGCTGCTGGGAGGCAGCCAGATCCACGCGCTGCCGGTTCAATTGCGCTTCGGCCACGCGAACGTCGGCCACCGAGGCGTCGGCGGCCTGCGTCGCCAGCACCAGGTTGGCTTGGGCTGCGCGCACGGCGATCTGAAACGGTCGCGGATCGATGCGGAACAACACATCCCCTTGCTTCACCCTGCGGTTGTCGGCCACCTCGACCGCCACCACCGGCCCGGTGACTTCTGGCGCGATCTGCACCAGAAAAGTATCGATCGCCGCCTGCGATGTGTACGGCGTAAAACGATCAGCCACCATGTGGTAGATGAAGATCGCCAGCAACACCAACAACGTGCCCAGCACGATCCGGCGAACCGGTTGCGCACCAGCCGCAGCGGCATCGGGCTTTGCACCAGCGGGCGGCGACTCGCTTACTGGTGCCTCGGCGTGCTCTTGGCGATCGTTGGACGGCTCAGTGGGCATGGGCGCTCTCGTCACGTGACTCACGGTAGGGCCGGCCGGGCACCAGGCTGGCGCGATGCATCGGTGGCGCGGTCTTGGCTGGTTGCTTGGCGCGCTACCGGTAGCGGCGCCACCTGGGGAATCCAGTCGCCACCCAGCGCACGGTACAAATCCACCAGCGAGCGATAGCCGTCCCCGCGCGCCGAACTCAACGACAGTTGCGCGGAGAACAGACTGCGCTCGGTGTCGAGCACTTCCAGATAATCGGTATAGCCGTTGTCGTAACGCTCTCGCGTGAGCTCGACCGCACGCGTGAGCGCCGCCACCTGCCGTTCAAGCGAGGCGATCAGCACGCGCTTGGCCTGGATGGCGGCGAGCGCATCGTCGACATCGCGAAAGGCGCTCTGGATCGTCTGCTGATAGGCCTCCAGCGCTTGATCCCGGCGTGCCTCCGCTTGGCGGTTGGCGGCATCGATGGCGCCGCCCGAAAAGATGGGACCCAGCAGCTGGCCAGCGTACGACCACGTGCGCGAACGGCCGGAGAACAAGCCATTGAGTTCTGGACTTGCACCACCTCCGGCAGCGGTCAGCGACAGGGTGGGGAAGTACAGCGCGCGCGCGGCGCCTATCAGCGCGTTGGCCGCCACCAGCTGTTGCTCTGCCTGCAGGATATCGGGGCGCCGGGTGATCAAATCCGATGGCAGCCCGGCCGGCACGCGCGGCACGCTCAATTGCTGCAGGCTGTGTCCGCGTTTGATCGGTCCCGGGTTGCGGCCGATCAGCACCGACAAGGCATGCTCCTGCTGCGCGATGGCCTGCTGCAGCACCGGTATGGCGGACGCCGCGGTTTCATACTCGGCGGTGACCTGCATCATTTCGAATTCGGACACCGCGCCGCCATCCAGGCGCAGCTGAAATACCTCGACCGTGCGCCTGCGGCCGTCCAGCGTGGCTTGCGAGATTTCCAGCTGACGATCCAGATCGAGCAGCGTGATATAGCCGGAGACGATGGTCGAGACCAGGGTCAGGGCGACGCCCATGCGCGCTTCTTCGGTCGCGAAGAGGTTGGCTCGCGCCGCTTCGTTTTCGCGACGAATGCGCCCCCAAAGGTCGAGCTCCCAGCTCGCCGACAGGAGCGCGGAATAGCTCGTAATCTCGGGATTGGCGCCCGCCGGCAGCGGGGTCGTACTCTGGCTCACGCGCTGGCGGCTGGCATTGGCGCCATAACCGACCTGGGGCAGGCCTTGCGCACGCGAGCTCACGACAAGCGCGGCAAATTCATCCACGCGCGCTGTCGCAATACGAAGATCGTGGTTGGCCGCCAGACCTTCAGCCACCAGGGCGTCGAGCTCGGTGTCGCCGAAGCTGCGCCACCAGGCGGGTACGTCGGCCAGGGTCGACGCGGGTACGGCGTAGCCTTTTGCCGCATCGGCAAAGCGATAGCCCTGCGGTACATCGACGGTCGGCCGCACATAATCCGGGCCGAGCGTGCAACCCGCATGGATGCATGCCACCGCGACCACGATCAGAGCGATGGGTGAGGGAAGCTGGTCGATTCGCCATCTGCGACTCACGCGGCCCCCTTCGTGTTCGCTCAGGGCCACCGGTGGTTGCGTCGCAGGCTCGCCCTGACCTTCAGCAGCGAATGTACGGCTTGGTCAACCACTAGAAGCGCACTTTGAGCAGCAGCTGAAATCCATTGAACTTGAAGCTCGTGTGTCCCTTGAAGCTGCTTTTGTCGATGTCGGCGTTGATCTTGTTGTAGGCGTACTGGGTCACGACGCCGAAGTTGGGCCATGGGTAAAACTCCACACCCAGGCGCGCGTTGTAAAGCTTGGCATCGATGTCGCCGATGTTGGCCTTGAAGGCCCCGGCGTCGGCGACGAAGCGGGCCCAGTCTTCGATCTGGTAGCGGTAAGACACACCGATGGATGGATCA
Organism: Dyella sp. 01L423; assembly: GCF_056399945.1. Taxonomy (NCBI): domain Bacteria; kingdom Pseudomonadati; phylum Pseudomonadota; class Gammaproteobacteria; order Lysobacterales; family Rhodanobacteraceae; genus Dyella; species Dyella sp. 01L423. The sequence goes on from NZ_JBFTSI010000001.1 coordinate 940,107, forward strand.
GGGAGATCGGTGGACGCGCTTGCCGAGACCGTGCGCGTCGCAGAGGCGCTGCCGTTTGTACCGGCGGCGTTGATCGTGCCCTTCAGGCGCAGGTCGAAACTGTAATTCTGCAAGCCGCCGGCCAGAGCAAAGGCTCCCTTGTCGCTGATCCAGATCCAATACCGATACGTCAGACCGCCTGCGTCCAGCGTGAACTTGGAGCTCAAGGTGCTGCCGACGGCAATGGTCTGGTTGTTGAACACCAGCGACCGGTTGACCGTGCGCGAATGGTCGCTGTCGTCATGGAAGTAAGTCAATTCGAATTCATGGCGCTCCCAGGGGCGCCAGCTTGCCGAGATGAAGGGCAGGCTCTTGGTTCCCCCCTGGCCAAGATCGCGCGAAAAATCGAGCGACGTACCGGAGCGCTTGATGTCGCCGTCGACCCGCATGGTCGCCGACAAGTCATTGGAAAAAATGCCGGCATCGATGGCCACATAGTCGAGCATCGGATGCTCGTCGGCCAGCGCGGGACCTAGCGCATCGGCAAGCATGCAGGACAACAGCGCAAAGGCGATGAGTGGATACTTCATATATCCCCCTTCGTTGAATCACTACCCGTGGACCCTGCGCCGATGCGCATGGCCAGCCGTGGTCAGATGATTCACGCGACACCCCGATCGCATGGAAGATCCCTACCAAATCATGAAACGCGAGGCGTGGCATCCTTGTGAATTTGTCCGGTTTCACTCGCGCGCCAAGCTCGTTCCTGCGTGTTGAAGCCGAGCGATGTAACGTTGATGGCGCAGTGCTCAGTAGATCTACCTAAATCCACTAGGTAGAACTCTTTCGTCTCTTTCGATAACTCGTCGCGGCGCATGCGGATCCGCTGGCGATGGGCGAATTTGCAAACGCGCGCATCGCGAACTCTGCGCTATCTTGAGATGACGGCGCGGGAGTGTGATGTATCCGCAGATGGGCTGCCTGGCGCCTGGTTCTGACACCAATGGGGAATAAGCCATGACGAGCGAAGCGCTCCTGCCGGTCACAGGTGCAGCACTCTCCAACAGGCAGCGCCTGTTCGTTCGCTACTACACCGGAGTCTTGATGGACCTGGTGGTGCTCAACCTTTTTGCGGAGTACTGGAAGAACGTCTACGTCGATACATTCACCACCTCCTTGCTTTGCGCCATCGTGTTGCAGGTGCTGCTGAAACTGACCGTGGCCCTCGAGCATCGCGTCGGCACCTACTTCAAGGCGAAGCCGGGCGGCTGGATGAAATTCCTCAGGTTCTTCTGTGCGTGGTTGATCTTGTTCGGATCGAAGTTCGTGATACTGGAGGCGATCGTCCAGCTGTTTGGCGAGGACGTGCGGTTCTACGGTGCATTCCACGGCATCGTGGCGCTCATTGTCGTCGTTGTGGTGATGCTGGTCGCGGAGGAGTTGATCGTCCGCCTGTATCGCAAGCTGGCTGACTGAGCGCCAGCCGGCGGATATCGGCCACGCGGGCTGCAACAGAAGCATCCCAGGCCTTGGGCCGAAGCGGAGCGGCGGCTCGACCGTGTCTTGGGCTCACGCTAACGAGGGAGAATCCATGCGCACGACCCCTGACTCTCTCATGGCTGCGCTGTTCGATCGAGGCGGCTTGAGAGCCATCTTCGACCATGCCCGAAATGCCGTGGTTGCCACCCTTATTGTGGCTGCGGGACTCGGCACGGTTCGAACTCCGGACCTGTCCGACCTGATCGGCGTGCCCAACCCGACGATCGCCGGCTATATCGTCGCGGGCCTGGGTTGCGCACTGGTCGCATTGAATTTCATCGACGGACTCCGCAGGCTGGCCCGCTTGCGCTGGCACTTCGCGCTGCAGATCGCCCTGGGCCTTGGCTACTTGTTCGCCTCGATTCGCATCGTCCAATTCCTGATCTTCATGAGGACCCACGTTTGCTAAGCATGATCAGGCGGATGACCGCGACCGAACCGACATGGCGGCGTCAAGGCGAATAGCGCGTAAACACATAGTCGCGACTTTCCACGGGCACATGACACGCAAAACAGGCATGAGCATCCATGTGGGCAGGCTTGCCGCCGTTGAACTGTACAAAGCCCCAGCCACCCTGTGACGCGTAGGCCTTGGCATCCTTGATCATGAATTGAACATTCGTAGGCTGGCCCGCGATGAAAGACTGCTGGCGGCCGAAGGCCTTGTTGTTCTCTTCGGACGGAACGTATTGCCAGGCGATCCGCGCGATGATGGCGCCATCGGGGAAGGGCAGCTTGCCAGTTCGATAGGCCTCGATCGCGATATCGTTACCGAGGATGGCGCGTATGTCGTTGAGATTTCCCTCCTCATGGGCAACGGAAACCAGCTTCCAATCGCGGTAGCCCGTTGGCATGGCATCGGCGATGGCAGCCGGATTTGCGCTTGCATCGTCCGCAAGCACGGGCTCAATGGTCCCGGCGAGATTCAGTGAAAGAGCGAAAAGCACGGTAAGAATCTTGATCTTGTTCATGGAACCTCCACCGGGCACGCCGACCATTGCCACCATCATGGACGGCTAGTTTGCAACAAACAGGCCGTGCTCAGCAGCATAAATGCTTGCGGAAAAACTGCACGGTACGACGCATGGCAAGCGATGCGTCCCCTTCGTTGTAGTGACTTCCCCCGGGCCGGGCAAAGGCATGATGCCGGTGCGGATAGACATCGATTTCCACGGTCGGATGGACTGACAGGGCTCTTTGGACGGTGTCTTGCGCAGCCGGGGACAGGTATTCGTCGCTCCCGGCAAGGTGCATCAGAAGCGGATCTTCGATCCCTCGCAGCTCTTGCGCGTAGCGCTCGGTGCCGCCACCGTAATAGGACACAGCGGCGTCGACGCGATGGCGTGAGGCCATGAGGTTGGTCAGCAGCCCTCCCAGGCAAAATCCCATGACACCGACTTTGCGGGTGGATGAGTGGGGACGCGCGCACTCCACGGTCGCATTGACATCCCCGACCGCCTTGGCGATATCAAGTTGATCGCAGATTTCGAACGCCTGCCGGACCTCGGCCTCGATGTGGTCCGACAGTTCGATATCGGGCGCAACTCGCCAGTACAGGTCGGGGCAAATCGCAATGAAACCTTCCTTGGCCATCGCCCCGGCGATCAGGCGAATGCTGGCGTTCACGCCGTACACCTCCTGCAACACAACCACCACCGGCCCACCGCCTGTCTTTGGATGAGCCACATAGGCCGAGAACCGGCCATCAGGGACCGTGACCGCCAGCGTCTTTTCCATGAGCTTGTCCATAGCTGTTGAGCCGCCATCCGATCTTGCCTGCGCGTGGAGCTAGTGCTCTGCTTGCTTCGACTTAAGGTCATTGACGCTGGGCAGGCGTGCAAAGGTGTGAGCACGCAGCTCCTTGGTGCAGATCGCGACCGTCACGGGTTGGCCCTGGAGCATCTTCCTCACGATGGGAACGGCCTGCTCTCCGACCAGGATGCCGACGAGTCCAACCAGCGCCACCATCGGCGGCGCGGGTGACCGGACGTCAAGAACGCCGTAAATGAGCCCCACCAAGAGGCCCACGGCGAGCGAGATTAAGTAGATCTTCATCGGCCCACCTCGATCGAATCAGCGGCTGCCTCGGCTGGTCCACGCCTTGAAACGCGGGCCTTTGATGCAAAGCTTGGCTAAGGCGCGAGTCGCCGTATTGTTTGAATCGCCGACGATTGGACAAAGATGCAAAAGGATCGACGAGGGGCGAGCAAGAGACGTCGTGTTGGATTCGACTGTCCAGGTCCCTATGCCATCATCACGGATGCCGCTGGTTTAGCACCGAGTTATGCCGCAGCCTTTCGACCAGGGTGTCCAGGAACAGCTTCACCTTTGCCGACATGTGCCGTCCTTCGGGAACCAGCGCATGGATGGGGATAGCTGGTCCTTCGAACTCGGTGAGCACAGGTTGGAGCCGGCCCTCGACCAGCGGCGTTGCTATCTTGTAGACCATGATGTTCGTCAGCCCCCAACCTGCGATCGTGGCCGCAACTGCGGCCTCATCTGTGCTGCACAGCAGTCTTGGACTGACGGTGACTGTCGTGTCGGGATTGCAGAACTCCCAGTCCTGCGGCGCAAACACGTCGTCGACGGCGATGAGATTGTGCCCGTGGATATCCGATGGCGTGCGCGGTACCCCGTGCGCTGCAAAGTAAGTGGGTGAGCCGCAGACGATGCTGCGTACCGAACCCACCGGAATGGCGCGATAGTCGGAGTCGGGCAGATTGCCGATCCGAACTGCGACATCAATCTCTTCGGTCACCAGATCCATGACGCGATTGGTGAATAGCGCATGCCCGACCACCCTGCGGTGCTGCTGCAGGAAGTCGAGCAGGATAGGCAGCACATAAAGCTGGCCAAAGAGCTCCGGGGCGGTGACGGTGAGCCTGCCCGATGGCGTTGAATAGGCCGAGGCGGCAGCGGATTCGGACGCTTCGATGTCGGCAAGAATGCGCCGGCAGTCCTGCAGATAACGCGTGCCAGCTTCGGTGATCTTGAGTGCGCGCGTCGTACGTACAAACAAGCGCGTGCCGATTTGCTCTTCGAGATAGGTGATGGCCCGGGTCACGCCCGATGCGCTCATGAAAAGCACGCGCGCCGCCTCAGCCAGGCTTTCGCATTCGGCGACCTTCACGAAGATCTTCATGGCGCCATAGCGATCCATCGGCCTGCCTTAATTCGCGGATACGTGGAGGTCATCATGGTGCCATTGCTCGCCCGTCTGGCGGCCATGGTGCCTGTCGCCAGAAGCCGTCCTTGCGATCGTCCGGGCGGGACGCGAGAGACACCATGGGTATCAAGTCGCGATGAGAAAGCCGAGCCAAGGTGCGGCGGTTCCGTCCGGTGATCGATCCTTGCGCAGGATGAAGCGCAGCATTGCGTAGTCAACGCATTCTCTTGCCCATCGTCTCGGCGCAAGATCAATGCCTGGCGCCGAGGCGAGGATGCCGATTCAGCGGTCCCCGCTTGTTGACGTTCGGCTGCCTCAAGCAACCCAGAGTCGTAGCTCCAAGCTTTCGTTGGAGGGTGGATCGTGCGCGATGAAGAAGCTTCCATCTTGAGCCTGACCGGTCTGAACTCCGGCAACACATGCACGTTGGGTTGCAGCGCCTACCTGGCCTCAACGCGCTGCGCCATCGATTATGAGCCTTCGATTTCCCAGGACGGGTGTATCCACCATTCACGTTCGCATCGCTCCATGTTCACGGTATTGGTCTATCTCGCCAACTGCGTGGGGCACGATATGTGGTGTGACAACGAGCACATGGCGCTCACGTTCCAGTCCGCGGGGATGATAGGGATCTATGACCGGGAGCACTGCTGGAAGTGCCTGGTCCGTGAACCGCTCAATTGCATGCAATTTCATTTCCCCAAGTCACAGCTCGACCTGCACATGGCTGGCGTCGAGGGCCAGGCCGTCGAAATGTTCGGGGGAAAGCCTGCCAGGTTGTCGCTGTTTGATCCCATCCTCAAGTATCTCGCGCTCGCTTGCATACCCTTGCTCCAATCGTCCGAGGAGCCGCGGTCGGCTTATCTGCAACAGGTCATGGATGCCGTGGTGTCACATATAGGGCGGACCTATGGTCGCGCCAGGGCCCGTTCGACCTTCGACCGCGATCGACTGGCTCCGTGGCAGATCCGCGAGGTCGACTCGATCGTCTCGTCGAAGATCGACGACAAGCTGTCCGTCGAGCGGCTGGCCCGTGCGTGCTCACTTTCGATCAGCCACTTTTCCTATCTCTTCAAGAATTCCACCGGACATACCCCGCACCAGTGGTTGCTGGGGCGCCGGATTGATCTGGCGAAAACCCTGCTGGCCGAGACCAACGAGCCGCTCGCGAGTATCGCTTCCGCCGCGGGCTTCTCAGACCAGAGTCACTTCACGCGGGTTTTCTTTCGGCGGGTAAAGGCCAGCCCGTCTGCCTGGCGGCGGGAAAAGCTTGCGCGCGCTCTGGAGGCACCGCTGTGGGGTCCGCTGCGCCCGTTGGCAGCCCAGGCCTAGGCACACCCGCACGAGCACCGATCCACCAACTGACCGCTGTCCCCACAGCCCAGGAGCCATTCCATGAATCGCGAGAAATCCGACAAGGCACTGACCGTGCCGGTGACCCATCATCGATTCGAACAGATCGACGGCATCAACATTTTCTATCGGGAAGCAGGTTCAAAGGACAACCCATGCGTGCTCCTGCTCCATGGTTTTCCCACCTCATCGCACATGTTCCGCGATCTGATTCCCGCCCTGGCCGATCGCTACCACGTACTGGCGCCGGACTATCCGGGATACGGACAGAGTGACATGCCCGACCGCGCATCCTTCACCTATTCGTTCGATCGCTACGCGGAACTGGTCGACCAACTGCTGCACAAGCTGGGCATCAAGCGTTATGCCATGTATGTCATGGACTACGGCGCGCCTGTTGGCTGGCGCCTGGCGCTGAAACATCCTGGGCAGGTCACGGCCTTGATCGTGCAAAACGGAAACGCGTACGACGAAGGGCTTAAGGCGTTCTGGGATCCGATCAAGAAGTACTGGGCGGATCGATCCGATGAGAACGCGAAGCCATTGCTTGAGTTGTTCACGCTCAAAACAACCATATTCCAGTACACCGATGGCGTCGATGACGTGACCCGAGTGTCGCCGGACAACTGGGTCCACGATCAGGCCTTGCTCGATCGGCCCGGCAACTCAGACATCCAGCTGGACATGATGTACGACTATCGGACGAACCTCCCGCTCTATCCCAAGATTCAGGAGTATTTCCGCAGGCACCAGCCACCGACCCTGATTGTGTGGGGTGAGCGCGACGTGATTTTCCCGGCCGACGGCGCCCATCCGTACAAGCGTGACCTTCAGGAGCTGGAATTTCATCTGATCCCGACGGGGCACTTTGCGCTGGAGGACAAGGCCGACGTCATGGTGCCGCTCATTCGCGACTTCCTTGATCGGCGCGTAACGAAGTAGGGCGCAAATCCCTTCCATCAGCTGGAGAGCGACATGTTGACGACGACGTTTTGGCAAAGAGGCCCCACCGCGCTCGTGATACTTGGAGCCCTCATGCTCAGCTCCCCCGGTGCGCTGCTGAGCACTGAGGCGCAGCCGGTCAGTCCGGTCATCACCATCAATGAGGGCGCCGTCAAGGCGATCATGACCATCACGCCGGTGCGTGGGAACATCAGTGTCCTCTCCGGGTCGGGTGGAAATATCACGGTGCTGACCGGCAGCGAGGGAAAGTTCATGGTCGATGGCGGCATCTCGTTGTCCAAAGACAGGATTGCCGAGGCGTTGGCCAAGGTCAGCAAGGCACCCATCAAGTACCTGATCGACACGCACTACCACTGGGATCACAGCGACAGCAACCCGTGGCTGCACCAGGCGGGGGCGACCATCGTCGCCACGCCCAATACGGTAAAGCACCTTTCCACCGCCACTCGGGTGGACGACTGGAACTACACCTTCAAGCCCATGGCGCCGGAGGGCATGCCTACCGTCATCGTCGACGCACCTAAAACATACAACTTCGACGGCGAGACGATTGTGGTGACCCCGGTGGCGCCGTCGCACACTGACAGCGATCTTTACGTCTACTTCAAGAAGGCGGATGTCGCCGTGCTTGGCGATCTGTTCTGGAATGGCGTCTATCCCTTTATCGACAACGAGCAGGGCGGCGGCATCGACGGCATGATCAACGTCGACAATCAGATACTCGCGGTGATTACGGACAAGACCGTCGTGGTGCCCGGTCACGGTCCCGTCGGCACCCGCAAGGATCTGGTGGCGTTCCGCGATATGCTCGTTGGCATTCGCGACAACGTCGCCGCTCTGAAGAAGCAAGGCAATTCGCGGGACGAGGTGGTCGCAGCAAAGCCCACTGCGGCTTTCGATGCCACCTACGGCAAGTTCGTCATCGGCCCGGACTTCTTCACCAGGATCGTCTACGACGGCCTGAAGTGAGGGCCGCGGCCTCGCTGTCGTTGTCCTGGTCGGTGATGCGCCGCTGTGTTTCGGCAGGCCAGTGGCCGATTCCCGCGCTAAGCGTCCTGGTGCCGCGCATAGACCTCGGTGATCCAGCTGACGAAGACGCGGACCTTGGCGCTCAACTGCCGACTGGGCGCGTAAACGATATAGACGTCCAAAGGATCGGGGCGCCATGGCTCCAGCATGGGAACAAGCTCCCCACGCAGGATCGATGGTCGCACCATGAAATCAAGCGTGTGGATGAGCCCCAGTCCAGCAAGTGCGGTTGCCAGGTGCGCGTTGCTCTCGTTGACCGTCACGCTGGTGACCGGCTCGATCTGGAACGCACCATCTTTGTCTTGAAAGTGCAGTGGCTGGACCTGGCCCGTACGTGCGGAGAAATAGCCCGCGACGGGATAGCTTCCCGTGAGGATCTGGCGAGGATGTTCGGGCACGCCGTAGCGCTCGATGTAGGCGGGGCTGGCGCAGGTGGTCCAGCGGAGTTTGGCGATGCGACGGGCGATCAGCGAACCGTCATTGGCCGTGCTTCGAATGGCGCAGTCGACGTTTTCGCCGATGACATCCACCACGCGATCCGTCACGCCGATTTCGACATGGATATCGGGATAGCGCTCGCGAAACTCAGGGAGTGCCGGGATCAGGATGCCGCTGGCCGTCGAACCTCCGGTGTCGACTCTCAACCGGCCGCGCGGATTGGCCTTGGTCCGGCCGAGTGTCGACTCGACATCGTCCAGTTCGGCCAGCAACTGGCGCATGCGTTCGAAGTAAGCGGTGCCTTCGTTGGTGACCTGCACGCGACGCGTGTTGCGTTCCAGCAGGGAGACGCCAAGGTGGGCTTCCAGCGAGCGGACCCATTTGCTGACAGTGGCATTGGGCATCTGCAGCGATTGGGCAGCGCGATTGAAGCCACCGGTTTCGACCACGCGACAAAAGACGCGGATGGCTTGCAGATGAGCCATGGGGCGCTCCGGAACGTCGTTCGATTATCCACGTGGGTGCATAAACAAACCACCAGGCCCGCATTTATTCACGCAACTGGACACCCATAAACAGAGCTCACCGGGCGAATTGACCCACAGGAGAGCACATGAACACCGCAAATCGCAGCAAAATCAATGTCGAACGTCATGCAGGAAAGGTCGCCCTGGTCACCGGCGGAAGCTCTGGCATCGGACTGGCCACCGCCAAGCGTCTGGCCCAGGAGGGCGCCAAGGTCTATATCACCGGCCGGCGTCAAAAGGAGCTGGACGCGGCAGTCGCCGAGATCGGCCGTCACGCGACGGCTATCCAGGGCGACGTTTCCGACAATGCCGATCTCGACCGTATCTATCAGGTCATCCAGACCGCCGAGGGGCGCTTGGACCTGCTCTTCGCCAATGCAGGCGGTGGTGAGTTTGCACCGCTGGGCGCGATCACCGAGGCGCAGTTCCACAAGTACTTCAACATCAACGTCAAGGGAACGCTCTTTACTGTCCAGAAGGCGCTGCCGTTGATGGGTCAGGGCTCCTCGATTGTGGTGACAGGGTCGATCACTGCGGTCAAAGGGGCTCCCGCTTTTGGCGTGTACGCGGCGACCAAGGCCGCCTTGCGTTCCTTCGTGCGCACATGGGCGTCGGACCTCAAGGGCCGGGGTATCCGAGTCAATATTGTCGCCCCCGGCACGGTGGTGACCCCGGCGTATAAGTCGGAGCTTGGCCTCAACGACGAGCAGATCGAGCAGTTTGTTGCGCAGGCGTCCGACATCACGCCGCTGGGTCGCGTGGGAACTGCCGAGGAAATCGCGAGCGCCATGTCGTTCCTCGCATCCGATGAAGCCAGCTACATCACGGCAACGGAACTGTTCGTGGACGGCGGTCAGGCGCAGGTCTGACGGAATCTGCGTCGGGCGACCGTCGCGCTCTGTCGCCAAAGGATGGGTAACCGACCTCTGCGCGGACCGGATCAACGATCCGCGCAGAATTCACGGCCCAGGCGGAACAACTTAGAAGTTCGCACGCACCGTCACACCCACCATTCTCGGATCGCTGGGCTGTCCGAGAATCAAGCCGGAATTGCCCGTCTGGATGGTGAGCGCAGTGATGTAATTGCTGTCGAACACATTGCGCGCGAACACGTCCGCTTCCCAATGCTCGTTGAAGCGATACCCGATGCTGGCGTTGGTGACGTTATAGCCGGCGATGGTCGTATAGATGGAATTGCTGGTGTCGCTGTTGTAACCGCTGCGCGCACTCGAATCGACATGGAAGAGGAAGGCGCCGCTGCGAAATGGCAGCTCATAGTCGAAACCCAATGAACCCGCCCATTTGGACAGGCCCGCCAACGGCAATCCGGTGAGCACGTAAGCGCCTGGCACGTTCGGGTTGCCGCGCGGATTGGACGTCTTATTGGCTAGCGAGGCTGGCGCCTTGAATGGCTGGCAACCGCCCGCCGCATTGGGGTTCTGCCATTCCAGCGGGCAGGGCCCCAGCGGGTAGTCGGAGTACTTGCCATCGGCATAGGCAAGCGATGCATGCACTACGAAGCCCTGGAACACCTGCGCCGCGAAGTCCGCTTCGAAGCCTTTGACGGTGACCTCGGGGATATTGGCGGGATACGTACGCAGCGCCGCGGTCTCGACGCTGGAGGTGATGTTGGCTTGGTAGTTATTGACGGTCGTGTGGTAAGCGGCGAGGTTCAGTGTCGCGCGGCCGTTCCACCATGCCGACTTCAGGCCCGCTTCCCAGGTCTTGTTCGTTTCGTCCTTGATCACGGCCGTAGCGAGCGCCGGATTGTTCAAGGCATCCAGTGGCAAGCCGGACATGTTGAGCCCGCCGGATTTGTAACCGCGCGCATAACTCAGATAGCTCATCAGGTTGTCGGTGAACTGATAGGCCAGGTTGGTGCGTCCCGACACGTTGCCGCCGCTATCGGATGCCGAATAACTCTGCGGTCGGAACAGCGAGAGCTTGGCGCTGTCCTGGATGCTGCCCGGCGTGGTCGGCAAGCCGCCCGACACGGTGGTCGAATAGTCGCCGTTCTTGTCTTCGTAGGTGTAGCGCAGGCCCAGCGTCGCGGTCAGCTTGTCAGTGATTCGGTAGTTCGCCTCGCCAAAGGCGGCATAACTCTTCATCTCGAAATGCGAGTTGCCGTATTGGCCATAGCCGTCGGCGAGGTTGTCCGGCATGCGCGGGAAATTCGTCGTGCTCACCAGCCAATACGTGGCGGCCGGACCATACACGCTGATCGGCTTGCCGTTGATCTCCTGCGTGTAGAAATACAGGCCTCCGACGTAGCTGAAAGGTCCCTCGCCGTTGGAGGCAACGCGGAACTCCTGGCTGTACTGGTCCTGCCGCGACGGTATGCGCTGCACCGTCTGGATCGGCAGGCCGATGTAGTCGCGATCGTTGGCAACATCCCACTTCCAGTAGCGCCAGGCCGTGATCGAGGTCAGCGTGACGGCGCCCAGATTCCAGTCCGCATTGAGCGACACGCCGCCGTCCTGCGTATTGATGTGCAAGGGCGCGTCGATATCGGTGAGCCGGTCGTACACATTGCGGCTCGGCGGCACATAGACGGGAAAACCGTGGGCGGGCAGGTTGAGGGAAAGTCCTTCGAATTGCCGCGCCGCGCTTTTCAGGCTGGTGCCGACGCGCAGATAGTTCTGCGTGCAGCAATCCGAATCGAGATTGGACACATCGGCAATCAAGCGCACGTTGAGATCGTCATTGGGCTTGAACAGCAACTGGCCGCGCAGGGCATAGTTGTCCAGTCCGTTCTCATCCTTGCCGGTGGTGACGTTGTGCAGGACGCCATCGCGCTCGGTGAATTGCGCGGCGAATCGACCGGCCACCGTATCGCTGAGCGGGCCGGAGACATTCGCCTTGGCCTGCAGGAATCCGTTCTCGCCGACGGAGAGCTCGCCGCTTCCCTCCGGCACGAAAGTAGGTTCGCGGCTGGTGATATTGATCGCGCCGGCCGTCGTGTTCTTGCCATACAGCGTGCCCTGCGGTCCGCGCAGCACTTCGATGCGTTCGATATCGGTGAAGTCAAAGGCGGCCGTCGCCGGGCGGCCGTGATAGACGCCATCGACATAAAACCCCACGCCCGGCTCGATGCCATCGTTCGCCGCGCTGACCGACAACGTATTGGAGCCCAGCCCGCGTATCGTGTAAGCGGTGTTGCGCGGGTTCGCGGAGTTGTAATAGAGCGACGGGACGAGCAGGCTCAGTTGCTGGGTGTTGACCGTGTATGAGCGGTCGAGCCATTCACCGCTCACCACCGACACGGCGACCGGAACTTTTTGCAGCTCCTCTTCGCGCTGGCGGGCGGTGACGGTGATCTTGTCGAGCGTGGTGGCGTCGTTTTTGTCGGCGGGAGACGGTGGCGTTGGCGTTGGTGCATCCGTGGCCTGGGTGAAAGCGGCAATCGTGGTCGAACACGCCAGAATGGCGGCAAACAGAGGTGCACGACGCATGGGTGTTGAGTCCTTTTGGTCGACACTGCGGTGGGTTAGCGCACGTGAGGGCGGGGTAACCTTGTCCTACCGATATATAGGCAACTATATAGCGAAGATCCCACTTGCATCAGATTCTTGCGACAAATTTTTGCGCTGCTCGCACATGTATATGTCTAGACAGCTATCTAGGCGTCGAAGTCGGGGCCCGCGCAGACGCGACGTCACGTGCGACGTGCCCGGTCGATGCCTTCATCCGCGGGATGTACGCTAGGGCGGTCGCACCCGGCGCCGTCATCGCAGGGACGAACATGCCGGGCGTGAAGGAGGAGCAAGCCCCATGCTAGCCATCAAAGGGACACTCGGCCTGGAAGCCGACGGCCGCAATTTCGGCGGGCGCGAACGCATCGCCTTGCTGATGAAGATCGACCAATCGGGCTCGATCGCAGCCGCTGCCCGCGAAGTGGGCATGAGCTATAAAGGCGCATGGGAGGCCGTCGACGCCATGAACAATCTGGCGGGCGAACCGCTGGTGCTTCGTGCCGTCGGCGGGCGCAGCGGCGGCGGTGCGGTGTTGACCGCGCGCGCGCGGCGACTGATCGACGTCTTTCAACGCATGGAAGCCGTCCATCAGCAATTCCTCAAGCAGCTGGCCCACATTGCGGACAACCCGCTTTCCGATATCGACCTGGTGAGGCGCTTCACGATGAAGACGAGTGCACGAAATCAATTGGCCGGTACCGTGGCCACCGTCGAGTCCGGCGTCGTCAACGACGTGATCCAGCTCGACATCCAAGGTGGGCAGCAACTGGTTGCCACCGTGACGCATGAGAGCTCCCAGAGCCTCGGTCTTGCGCCGGGCAAGAGTGCCTTCGTGCTGATCAAGGCATCGTCGGTGATCATCGGCCTGCCTGATAAATCGACGCGATTGTCCGCCCGCAATCAGTTGCAGGGAAAAGTCTCTTCGATCAAGCGCGGCGCCGTGAATGCCGAGATCGGCATCGAGCTGGACGGTGGCAACGCGATTGTTTCCATCATCACCATCGCGAGTCTCGATGCGCTTGCCCTGCGCGAAGGCACGCCCGTCGTCGCGATCATCAAGGCATCGAGCCTGATTGTTGGGACCTTCGATAGTTAGTGCGTCGAGCGCCAACGAGGATTTCGCGGCGTCAGAAAGAGATCGCCACTCATCGCGGCAATCTTCTTCGATCTACGCGCGACGAATGATATCTGTCACTGCAAGCGGACCCGGGTAGTCACATCCATGCCTGTCTGCTGGGCACATGACTTCGTCCAAGCCGTTTGTTCGGTGCCGACATCGGCTTGGAGAACCTGGCTGTCTGGCAATAGGACAGCGCTTTTCGCGTCCGTGCCTCCTGATGGATTTTGGGTGTGATAGCTGTAACAAACGGTGCCGTCATCCATCAGCATCGCCCGATCCACCCCATAACCATCCGTTTTGGGCTGGGCATCGTGAAGCATGATGCTGCCAAGCATGGCTCGGCGCACTGAATCGTGGAGCTTCGCGTCAGCGTCGCTCCGCTCGCGCTTCTCCGCAGAGGGTGCCATGGCGGCATCGGCAGCTTTCCTGTGCTCGTGTGCCGACCAAACCGCTGCGATGACTCCCGCAATGAGCAGTGCTCCGACGAGCACCGGCAGCAGGGGGAACGACCCCAATGACTTTTTTCCGGTGGCGGCATCCGAGGGCAGGGGGGCCGTTTTCGATAACGCCGCCCCACAGGAAGGGCAGACGCGTTCAAGTTCGCCAACCTGTGCGCCACATGCTGGACAGGTGATGAGGGCCATGAAGGGGCGTCCGCGTCTCGGTAAGCGTTTATCGCTCCAGCGGTGTCGATTTCGTGTGGATAGTGGCAGGCGACCGGTTCCCAACGGACTGAGCGCGAATCGGGTCTCGTCGATCCGCTCCGCGCTCATGCTGGCTTACAGAAAACTAAAGTGGATGCCGCCGTGGAGGCAGCACGACGTGCTGCGCAACCTGCCAAGCAACGTTTCAGCCTAGGGTTTCTGACCGGTCAGGAGATGACGTGGCTACCCGAAGTCATGCGTGTGCTGCGCGCCGAGCTGCCCAATATCGAGGTGATCGTATCGAGCGACTACTCGCCCGATCTTGCCGAGGCAGTGGCGCGTGGCCGGCTGGATGTGGCTTTCATGCGGGCCGAGCCGGACTTGGAGCTGACCTATCGGCACGTTGCGAAGGAGCCGCTCGTGGCCCTGATGCTTAGCGATCATCCATTGACCGCGCGTGCTTCCGTGCGCGCAAAGGATCTGGTCGGCCTTCCGTTCATCGCCATGGCAAGCAAGGCGAAAGTGCTGCGTTCGGTGATCGACCGATACCTCGAAGATGCCGGCGTCGAGATCGTACCCGCACAACTGGTGGACAACCCCGCGATGGTGATGTCCCTAGTGGCATCCACGCGCGGCATTGCACTTATCCCGTCCTATGTGGAGCCGCTGATGCATTGGTCGGTGGTCAGTCGACCTTTGGCAGGTAAAGCGCCGATCATCGACCTGGTGGTCGGTTACAGCGAGTCCAATCCGTCGCCGATCCTCCAGCTGTTTCTTGCTCACCTTGATGAGTTGAGGGCGAGCGTGGGCAAGGCAGACGTCTAGCCGCGGCGTGGCAGCGTAGCGGTTTTAGTGGGGTGCGGCTGCACCAGGTGCTATCGGTGAGAAAATGCCGTCAAGCACGTCTGGCTGGCCCTCGACAGGCACCAAGTGCGGGTATCGAAGTCCCGACAGACCCTCCACGCGAACCGTGCGCCGACCATCGGCGCCATCGATGGTCAAGTCGACCCCATGTCCGGCGGATGTCGATGTGGCCGCCATGGCAGCGCGCAGCAACTCGACGGTGAAGGCTTGACTCGATACGTGGGTGATCCGGTCGCCGGGAAGAATGCCGGCAAGATACGCGGGGCTGCCCCAGCGAACGGAGGAGACGACGCCAGCCTCGGCGACGGTGGCACCCAGCGAAAAGTCCAGCAGCAGAACTTTGTTTCGTCGCTCGAGCCTGTTCACCCATTCGGACGGCTGGCTGGTGTAAACCAGCGTGTAGCCGCCGCGGATCAGTCCGTCTTTTGGCACCGCCGCGGTGGTTTGCTCGAGCCTGGTGGTCAAGAGAGTCGCCCAGTCGCCGGGCGCAACGTCGTTCAGTGATCGAACGATGTCGTCGAAGCTATACGGCACGACGCGTTTGTCGGGATCTCGTCCGAAAAACCGGCGTATGAAGTCATCCAGCGATCGCTTTCCTTGCGTCATGGAGCGGATGCGCGTGTCTATCTCCAGCCAGAGAAGCGCGCCTTCCTCATAGTAGTCTTCCGATCGCGCCCAGTCCTGCCACTGTGGGGCTTCACCGATGATGGGCTGAACCACCGTGTCTTGCAGGGGACGCCATGTGCGCCCTGATTCGTTGTCGAGATCGGCAAAGTTCCACGCAAACGCGTCGCGCCCAAGCGCGGGAGACCAGAGCCCACTGCGAACCGAAAGAACCTTGTCGAGGTACTTGGTGAGGCCTTCGTAAACCCACAACAGATCGCAGTTCAGCGGAGTGTTCGCGTCGGCCTTCACCAGTCCTTGAGGACGATGCAGCTTGCCGTTCCAGGCGTGGATATATTCGTGAACAAGAAGATTTCTGTTCGTGACTTCACGCTCGGTGTCGGTGAAGTAGTCCAGCGGGAGACTGTCTTCACTAGACTGCCGGTGCTCCAATCCCTGAAAAGAAAGATGGTTGCTCAGCACGACCAGAAAGTCATAGTGGCGATAAGGCTGGGAGCCGAACAGGCGCCGTGCTTGTTCGAAGGCTTCTGCCAAAGACGATAGTTGCTCGCTGGAGATGAGAGTGTCCCTCTCCTGCTCGGCGATGACATTGATGGCCACCGGCGCAATGGAGCGAGGGTCGACCACGTAGCGCCCCAGGTATCGGGCAGCGTAAGCGGGCGAGTCCAACAGGGTTTCGTAGTCTGTCGGGGCAAAGCGAACGTGCGTTGCGTCTTTGGCGGCCGTATCGAGCGAGCTGGCAACCTGCCAACCACCAGGGGCGGTTATCTCAGCTTCGACGCTCAATTGAGCCATGGGGCGCCCCGCTGGATAGAGGGAAACCTCGTTCCATTGGATACGAACCATATGCGGGCTGGAGAACGTATTGCCTTGTTGCCGATCCAGCGCGCTGAGCAATTGGAATTCCATGTCTAGCTGGCTGGCACCTGCCGGCACCCGGATGCGGAAGCTGAAGGGGTCGGTCAAGTCCCTTCGCCACGTGACCGGAACGCCGTTGGAAAACACGCGTAGTCCCGCCAGTTCCGAGACGCGCCCGGTCGGAGCGTGATGCCCCTGGATCCATTGGGGATAGTGGAGCACGAGTTCTCCCGGAGTCACCTTCAGGCGTTCATGCACCGATACGACCCTGTGTGTCGTGTCGGTAACATCGATGCTGAGTCGGAGATCGGGACCCGCATAGGTGGATGCCGCAATAGCGGCGGCGAGAGCGATGATCGAAGCGGTCATGGGTCGGCCATCCGGCTGTTATCCATCGCCAGGAACACAAGTGCGAGGCATGCCAATACTACGCGATGACCCATTTGAACTTCGCTCTGGGTGAGTGAGCGACCTCCTGCTTGAGGGAATAGGCCCAAACCGCGAGCTCTCTGGCGAAAGACAGCTGGGACGAGAGACGACGTCGCCTAGGCAAGGCTCAAGGTGGTGGCGCAGGCGAAACTGGCAAGTGCAGTGTCGCCCGAAGTTCGGCGCACGCCGCCCGGTAGTCCGCCTGCCAGTCGGTCTGCTGCAGCAACTGCGCACCGATCACGGTTCCAGCCAGTCGGCCGGCTTCCACGTCGCTTGGGAAATGCACACCCATCACCACACGATGCTGCGCGTACAGGTCGGCGCGGGCAAAAATCTCCGCGCGCTTTTCCGGCACCATATTGGCCAGCAGGACCGCCGCGGTATAGCCGAAGGTGGAGTGTCCGCTCGGATAGCTCCAATCGTCCGGCTTTTCCTTGGACAGCGGGTGCACCTGATCGGACGTCATCGGGGGACGCGCGCGTCGCCAGACAAGCTTGGCGTCCTTCACCTCGGCCTTGTCGAAGTCAGCGACGCGTTCAAAGAAGGCGGCTGTCTTCGGCAAGGCCGCCGCTTGCATGGACAGACCGAAGACATCCGCAAAGCGGAACACCGAACGTTCCATATCCGCCTTGGCCGCCGACTGTTCGGCGGCAGTTCGCGATCGCTGTGCGGCAAGCACCGCCTGCAGATCCTGCCTGTCCGCAGCCGAACCTGCTGCCGGGGGAGGCGGCAACAGGTTCGACAGTTCGATACCAGCACGATTCGGGCTGACACCGTCGGCCAGTGCGGGCTGGCCGATCAGCAACATCAACGAGAAGAGCACAAGGCGTTTCATCAGAACAGGTCAGCCGAAATGGTGAAGTTGAAGTTGCGCGCCGGAATGGTCCAGTACAGCGGCGTACTATCCGCCAACGTGACGCCGGCCAGGGCGTTGATGTGGGTGTTGTTGAACAGATTGTTGAGCTGCACGCCGATCTTGATGTCCTTCACATCGCTGATGTGGGGATCGAACTTGTAGCTGGCGGCAAAGTTGGTGATCGCATAGCCGCCGATCGGCGTGTCATCCTCAGCATTGGCCGTGTAGTAGGTCTTGCCGACGAACTTGTCGAACAGCGATGCGTAGAAGGAACCGTCGCTGTAGATGAAGCCCAAAGCGGCAGTCTTGTGCGGCGTGTTCGCATTCCACTGGTTGTCCGTGGTCTGGATCGCACGGTTGAGCGAGCCGTTGGCGTAGACGCTGAAGCCGGCGCCAAGCATATAGGTGCCTTCCAGCTCGAGGCCTTTGTAGTGCACGCCGCCGCCGTTGTAGAACTCGGTGACGCCGCCGACCTTCTGGCTCTGCACGAAGTTGTTGAAGTCGATCTTGTACACATCGCCCGACACCGTCAGGCGATCGTCGGTCCAGGTCGTGCCGAGCTGGATATTGGTGGTCTTTTCCGGCGCCACGGCGCTATCGGAAACCGCCGGGTTGGGCACGTAAAGCAGGTTGAGGTTAGGTGCGAGGTAGCCCTTGGCCCACTGCGCATAGGCCGTCCAGTTCGAGCTGAAGTTGTAGTGGAAAGAGGCCGAAGGCAGGGTGGCATTCCACTTCTTGGAATAGTCCAGCGGCGTTTCCGTTTTCTGGTTGACCGATGCGTTCAGATCGCGCTCGAAGTTGTTGTACTTCACGCCGCCGATGACATACGCGTTGTCGGTGATGTTCCACTGGTACTCGACGAACGGCTGGATCGTGACCAGCGTGTCGGTCATGCGCCGATCCGCCGAAGCAAGCGCCAGCGAGGACGCGCCTGGCGCGATCACAGGATTGAGCTGGTTGATCGTATCGTCGAACTCATACAGCCAGCGGATGTCGTCCTGGTGGTCGTACCACACGCCGGCGCGCAATTCGCCTGGGCCCAGTTCCTTGCCCACGCGGAAGATGTCGCCCCACGAGCGGTTCGTGTTGCGCATGTGCTGGCCGGGAACATCGGTGGCGCTATAGAACGTGCCATTCGGCGTCTCGCCGTTCGGATCCAGGCCGTTGAAGCCGAAATGGTTGTAGCCGTACGTGTAGACCTTGTTGTCGATCGTCCAGCCGTCGAAGGCCGAGTGCAGGCCGATGTAACCGAAATTGGTGTTGATCTCGTCCTTGTTGTAGCGGTAGTAGGCCTGGCTGGTCGGGTCGTCGTTCAGCGCATAGTTGTTGCCGTGCTCCGCGATCTGCGCCTTGGTAGCGCCGAACGGCACATACTGGTTCAGCTCGTTCGCCATGGCGACGAAGGTCAGCGTGGTGTTCTCGCCCAAGGGCTGGACCACTTTGGCGAACACGGTCTGGCGACGCTGGCCAGCAAACGTGAGGTAACCGTCCGACGAGCTGTTCTGCAGGTTGATCACCGCGTTGGTGCCGCTGCTGGTGAAGGCGCCCGTATTGATCGTTGCGCCTTCGATCGCTGTTTCCCAGCTGCCCAGGCTGATGTACGGGTTGATGCCGAACTGCTGCTGCGGATTGAGCGAGTCCACCGAAATGGTGCCGCCGAAGGTGGCGTTGCCGAGCGTGCCGGCGGTGCCCGGGCCGCGATCCACCGTCACCGAGTTGGTTTGCTGGTTGGTGAAGTACGAGGTCGAGTGGTGCGTGAAGTCGTTGGAGTCCATCCAGGGAATGCCATCGAACGTCACGTTGTACTGGCCGTCCTGGAAGCCGCGGATGGAGACGACCGGCGCCTCCATCAGCCCTGAACCGTTCGGCGTGACCGTGTACACGCTCGGCGAGATCTGCGCGATGTCGGTGTAGTCGCCAGTCGGCGGCACATTTTCCTGGATGTAGACGCGACCGATGGTCGATTGCGGCTCGGTGGACACCATGGAGGCCTGCGACGGGGCGATCGTGGTCACCGTGTCGGTGCCGGTCACCTGTACGGCATCCAGGCTCTTGGCCTGTTGCGGCGTGGCGCTGGTGTCGGCGGCGGCGTTGTCGCTGGCCCATGCGGGGGAGGCGATCGCGGCGGCCAGGCAAAGAGCAAGCGTGGTGCGGGAGCGCCCGAATAGCGCCGAAGTGTGCCGTGTCATGGTGAGCCCGTTGGTCGATTTTGGGGAGTGGCGACGTGGGGCGACACCGTAATCACGGTAAATGACAATTTAGCAACAAAATGATTATTCGATAATTTGACAAATAATCGTATTTATTTTCGCTAAGATAATCATAAGATTTGTGAAAGTGATTTTATAAGGTAAATCTAAGTTTTGTTAACTCTATTTTCTAAGCTTGCCATAAGGGTTGTTGTGCAAGGTTTTTTTGCTGCTCGCGATGCGGCAGGTGCGAAGAATGGCTGCGGTCGAAGTGGCAATTAATCCGGGCGCGCAGTGGTTATCTCGCGACGGCTTCTTTCGGCTGGCCGTCGCCAGCATTAAGCAGTGCATCTTTGGTGCTCGGTCGCAATGAAGGTCGCGTTTACTTCGATTTTCCTCAATAACCCTTGGGAGATCCTTCGCCGATTGGCCTGCGTCGCTCGCAGCAGGCAATCGTCCGTGGATCGAATGTCTGGGCCTTCCCGGTGACCGTCGGAGGCCAATGTGTCCGCGCTGCCCCCCATGACTTCATACCCATGCACTAGTGTTAACTCCGCACTATTGTTCACTCCATGATGAGTAGCAGTGCGGGTGGGGCGTGGAAGACAACAGCAGCCATCTGAAGAAATTCCAGAAGGAGCTGTCGGCGGGCACCGTGTCGCTGGTGCTGCTGGCGGTGCTGGGGCAGTCGCGGCAGCCGATGTATGGCTACCAGATCGCCAAGCGTCTGGAAGAGGTGGGGGAGGGCGTGCTCGCCGGCAAGCAGAGCGCGCTGTATCCGGTGCTGCGCAATCTCGAAGGGGCGGGGTTGTTGGCCAGCGAGGTCGAGCCTTCGATCAGCGGTCCGCCGCGGCGCTACTACCGCATTACCAAACAAGGGCGCGAGGTGTTGCGCGACTGGGTGCAAGCCTGGGCGGCCACGCGCGATTCTGTCGACGGGGTTTTGCAAGGAGGGGTGTAATGAACGCACCACGCACGATTGCCGAATATCTGAATCAGTTGCGCGCTGCGCTCAAGGGCGCGGATCCGGCTTTGATCCAGGATGCACTGTACGACGCCGAGGAACACTTGCGCGCCGAGCTGGCCGAGGATCCCAAGCGCAGCGAAGCGGACATGCTGGCCCACGTGGTGAGCACCTATGGCGCGCCGGAAGAGGTTGCCGATATCTATCGCGACCAGGAGATCAAGATCCAGCGCGCGCTGCGTCCGCCGCCGATGCCGCGGCGCCGCTCGGCACTGGGCCGCTTCTTTGGTGTCGCCGTCGATTCCCATACCTGGGGCGCCTTGTTCTACATGCTGCTGTCGCTGGGCACGGGCATCTTCTACTTCACCTGGGCGGTGACGGGGCTGTCGCTGTCGCTGGGCCTGGCGGTGCTGGTCATCGGCATTCCCTTCATGATCCTGTTCCTTGGTACGGTGCGCGCGCTGTCGCTGCTGGAAGGGCGCATCGTGGAAACCATGCTCGGTGTGCGCATGCCGCGTCGCCCGCCGTATCCGACGAATGGGAGCAAGTCCTTCTGGGGGCGCGTGGGCGCGATCTTCACCGATGGCCGCACCTGGACCACGATGTTCTACATGTTGCTGATGCTGCCGTTGGGCATCCTGTATTTCACGCTCACCATCACCTTCCTGAGCATCTCGCTGGGCTTCATCGCCACGCCGATCCTCAAGGCGCTGAGCGTGGCCGATGTGATCTACCTGCAATGCGGTATCCCGCAATGGCTGTGCGACAACAATTACTGGCCGTTGGCCGTGCTCACCTGCATCGGCGGCGTGTTCCTGTTGTTCGCCACGCTGCATATGGTGCGCGGGCTGGGCAAGCTCCACGGCGCGATCGCCAAGGGCTTGCTGGTGCGCAGCGTGAACGAGGGCGCCTGAGTCATGTCGGCGAATATGCTGGCGCGCCTCGCGGGCGAGTGGCAGGGCGAGGAGGCCATTGCCACCACGCGCTGGGGACAGGGCGGCGTAGCGACAGCCTGGTTCTCTGCACACTTGCAACTCAACGGCCGCGTGCTGATACAGGACTACCGCGAGGAACGCGATGGCAAGCCGTCATTGCAGGTGCACGCGGTGTTCGTGGCCGAACCCGAACATGACCAGTACAGCCTCTACTGGTTCGACAGCTACGGCTTCGTGCCGGGCACGCCGGCGCCGGGATTGTGGAATGGCGAACGGCTGACCTTCGTGCGCAGTTCGCCGCGCGGGCAGACGAGGCATGTGTATCAGTTCGAGAGTGACGATGTGTTCACGCTGAAGCTGGAAAGCTCGTTCGATGGGGGCGTGAGTTGGGAGTTGGTGATGACGGGGCGCTATAGCCGTTGCGGGTGATGGGCGAAGAGCGTCGCGCACAGGGTGCGCTCCCACAAGGTGGCGGCAGCCTTACCCCTGTGGGAGCGCACCCTGTGCGCGACTCAACGGCTAGACGAGCTGTAAATCTCGCGGCTTCGCCCCCGGAAACACCGACAACAACTGGCTGTTCGACAATCCCCACATGCGTCCCATAACACCGGCCAACACATCGCGATAGTTGTTGAGCACCGGATAGTCCCGGTTCTGCAGCAGGCTCTGCGCATTCACGGCCACTTGCTCGCCGGCGATGCGACCGCCATTCACCTTGCCGCCCAGCACCCAGTACACCGTGCCGTGTCCATGATCGGTGCCCTTGTTGCCATTCTCGCGGAAGGTGCGGCCGAATTCGGACACCACCACCACGACGGTGTTGTTCCACTCATCGCCCAGCGCATCGGCATAGGCGGCCAGTCCCTTGCCGAGGTTGGCCAGGTTATTGGCCAACTGGCCGGTGGTGCTGCCCTGGTTGACGTGCGTATCCCAGCCGCCGACATCGACGAAGCCGAGCCGATACTGGTCGCGCATCATGGTGGCGATGCGCTGGGTTTCATCGGCAAAATTCTTGGCATTTGGCGCGCCGCGATTCGCCTTGACCATCTCGTCCTGCAGCTCCTTCGAAACGCTTTGGCGCAGTTCCAGGCCATCTGCCGCGGCAGAGGCCAGTGAGGTATTGCGATACATGCTGGCGAGGATGCCTGCCTGGCGCTCGTCGTACACCGGCTTGGGATTGCCGCGCAGCGAGATATTGGGAATGTCGCGGCCGCTGCCCTGGAAGCTGAGCGGCAGTGCATCGGTAAAGGCGATCGATGGCACCGTGCTCATTTGTCCGGACAGCCGCGCCATGAAGCCCGAGCGATAGTTGCTGCGCTGTGCCGATGACTGGCCCGATTCGATATTGTCCTGCGTTTCGAAGTGGCTGCGCGACAAATCGTCCGTGCCGGCAAACGGAACGAAGGCAACCTGACGCTTCTGCCACAGCGGATAGATGGAATCGCGCAACACCGGATTCAGCGCCCAATTGCTGTCCAGGCCAATGGCGCTGTTGGTGTTGTACGGATCGGGCTTGGCGATGGCCAGCGTCGGACGCGACTCGTAGTAGAAGTCGCTGCTATAGGGCACCAAAAGATTGTTGCAGTCGTAGCCGCCACGCAGAAACACCAGCAGAAAGCGCGGCGTATTCGCCGGTGCGGCAAATAACTTGCCGGAGAACGACATCGCCGGTGCGGCGACGGCAGCAGCGGCAGCGGCAAGCAGGAATTGGCGACGATTCATGGCGATGCCTCAGCGATAGTTGAAGTCGGGCGACGAGAGCAGGAAGGTGTTCCACTCCTGCTGCGTCGTGGCCTTGGCCAGCGCGTCGCGCGTGGGCGCGCTCAGGGTCGTATCGAAGGTGTCGTAGTAGAGGCGGGTGGTGAGCATGGGGAAGTCGCCGCCGCTCTTGGGCTGGCCCTCCGGCGTCAGCAGGCGGTTGTTGCCGGAGCCGATGGCGCCGGCGATCTCGAATCGTTTGGCCATCTGTCCGGAGCTGGACCAACCGGCGCTGTCGAGCGGCCAGCCATCCGGCGTCAGTCGACCAAATACGGGCTCGCCCAGCTGGTTGAGCCAGTTGAGCAGCGGCTTGGCGTTGGCGATGGGTTTGCCGTCATAGGCCATGCGTACCGAGGACACCATGAACTGCATCGGATCCTTGAACTTCTTGCCATAGTTGGCGGCCAATTCCTTCGAATCGAACATGGTGCGCAGCACCTGGGCGATATCGCCGTCGGTACGCTGGAAAGTGTGCGCCATCTTCGCCACCAGTTCGGGTGACGGATTGTCCGAGACGAAGTACTCGGCGATTTTCTTCGAGACGAACTGCGCGCACGCCGGCTGTTTGGTGATCAGGTCCACCGCTTCGGTGATCTCGTCGAAGCCGCTGCCCTTGATGGTGTGGCCGAGCAGCAGCTTGTCGCTATCGTCGTGCCGCTTGGGATTGAACTCGAACAAGCCGTTGCGTACCACCATCTCGGCAAGGCGAGGGCGCATGACGGCAGGGTCGCGCAACGGCGCCACGCCGGCGCCGGTAAGAATCAGCGCGAGTTGCTGCACGTCCTGCTGCGTGTAGCCCGAGCCCACGCCCAGCGTATGCAACTCCATCAGTTCGCGGGCATAGTTTTCGTTGACGTGTCCCTTCGCGTTCTGCGCGTTATCGAGAAACTCCATCATCGCCGGACTTTCCAGCGTCGCCATCACCAGGTCGCGGAACTTGCCCAGCGCGTGGGGACGGATCGCGTTCTGCGCATAATCGGCGGCTACCCAGCGCACGCGCCCCTTGGCGCCATACACGCTGAAATGGTTGAGCCAGAACCACACCATCTGTTCCTTGAGCTGGTTCGGCCCGTAGATGGCGTGCAGCAGTTCGATCTCCTGCGCCTGCTGCAGAAGGTCGTTGGCGTGTTGTTGCTGCGCTTTCTTGGCGGCGGTCTTGCCGTCGCCGTCGGGCATGTTCTTGATCTTCTCCTGCTCGTCGCGCAGGTTGCCCAGCAGCTGCTCGGTGGGCGTATTGGCGGCCTCGTAGGAGTTGATCAGCGACTGGATCGGCGCGGGCAGATCGTCGCTGATGCGCCCGTCCAGCTGGCGGTCGAGCAGACGGGAACGGCCAAGCTCGCGATACGTGGCGACGGTGGCGCTGTCGAGCTCGAAGCTGTCACGGCGCAACCAGTCCACATCGTCCTGTGACAGCGCATGCGCGTCGCGTGCGGCCGCGGCGCCGGGGCCGAGTACTAGCAGCAGGCTGCAGGCGGCCAGCCAGGGACGAATACCAGGGCGGTTCGGGGTATCACGCATGCGGCGGATGTCCTGAGATGAGGGCCGGGATTCAATCATGGGAACGCAGTTGCGCATGCCCGGCTTACCGTCCGGTGCACGGCTCTCGCGATTTTGTTCGGCGCGGATTCATGCGGCGAGCCCTTGCGGCGCTTTTGGCGAGGCGCTTGGTTCGATTTCGTCATACTCGCGAAGGCCAGGCGCAGCGGCAGGTCGCAACCGATGGTCCATGCGCGAGCCGGGTGGGCGTTGTGACGCGGCGCAGGTTTCGTCGCGCAAGTCCTTGGTGGTGCGCGTACCTCAGTTAGCGCGCGTGTGCCGTCAGAATTCGTCGACGAACTCGACGACCGCACCAAGCAGGGAGGCTTCCACTTCGGTCACCGCACGCACGGCGTCACCATGCAAACGATCGGAGGCGAGCACCTCGATCATGAATAGCTCGCTGCCGTTGTCGTCAGGCAGTTCATTGGAACTGGAGTCGTCGCGCGGGTAGGCGGTCTCGTCGTCGATTTCCTCGACGTGTTCGATGCCGTCTATCCCATGCAGGATCGTCAGCAAGGTGTCGGCATCATCGCGCGTGCCGGTCATGCGAATGCGGATCGTGGGCATACGGGGCGGCTCCCAGGTTCCTGCGTGAGAATGCTGCGGCATGGCATGTTCAGGCCAGGTGATCGCCGCCGCTACGCTACTATTTATCCTTAAGCCGGAGATCGCACGTGCCCAAGATTTACGACCGCGAGTATTTCGACAAGTGGTATCGCCACCCCGACCACACGGTGGCATCGGCCGCCGAACTGCGCCGCAAGATCGCCATGGTGGTGGCCCAGGCCGAGTACTACCTTGGTCGCCCGGTGCGCTCGGTGCTCGATGTGGGATGTGGGGAAGGGGTTTGGCGAGCGCCGCTGCTGAAGCTGCGTCCCGGCCTGCTTTACCAGGGCATCGATGCGAGCGAATACGCCGTGGCGCGTTACGGGCGCAGCCGCAATATCGGCCTGGCGCGCTTCGGGCAACTGGAATATCTGCGCTTCGACCAGCGTTTCGACGTCATCGTTTGCACGGACGTGCTGCATTACCTCAAGCCTGCCGAAATTCGCGCGGGCCTCAGCGGCATCAGCGACATGCTCGAAGGCGTCGCCTTCCTTGAGGTATTCACCAGCAAGGATGGCGTGGACGGCGACATGGACGGCTTCCATGCGCGTGCGCCGTCCTGGTATCTGAAGGCGTTCAACGAAGTGGGGCTGATGCCGTGCGGGTCGCATTGTTATTTGGGGCCGCGGCTCGAGCGCCGCGTGGCGGCGCTGGAGCGCGCGCTGTCGCCGGTTTGATGTCTCCGGCACCCCTGTGGGAGCGCACCCTGTGCGCGACGGCCACGCCTGGGTGTATCGCTCCGTAGGTTTGTCGCGCACAGGGTGCGCTCCCACAGGGGATGCCGCGCAATAAAAAAGGCCGCCTTTCGGCGGCCCTTTCTTTACCCAACGCGATCCGAAGATCAAGCCACGCCGCGCGAGGCCTTCTTGCGATCGTTTTCCGTCAGGTGCTTCTTGCGCATGCGGATTTCCTTCGGGGTGACTTCGACCAGCTCGTCGTCGTCGATGAAGTCCAGCGCCTGCTCCAGCGAGAACTTGGTCGCCGGGGTGAGCTGGATCGCATCGTCCTTGCCGGAGGCGCGCATATTGGTCAGCGGCTTGGGCTTGATGGCGTTGACGGTGAGGTCGTTGTCCTTGGCGTGGATGCCGATCAGCTGGCCTTCGTACACCGAGTCGCCTTCCGCCGCGAACAGCTTGCCGCGATCCTGCAGCGGTCCAAGCGAGTAGGCCGGGGTGGTGCCGCCCGCGTTGGCGATCATCACGCCGTTGAGGCGCTTGGCGATCGCCACCGGGGTGTACGGACCGTAATGGTCGAACACGTGGAACAGCAGGCCCGAACCCTGGGTCAGGGTCTTGAACTGGTTCTGGAAGCCGATCAGGCCACGGGCCGGGATCAGGTATTCAAGGCGCACGCGGCCCTTGCCATCCGACACCATGTTCTTCAGGTCACCCTTGCGGATGCCCAGGCGCTCCATCACGCCGCCCTGGTGCTGCTCTTCGATGTCGACCACCAGCTGTTCGATCGGCTCCATCTTCTGGCCGTCGATCTCCTTGATGATCACTTCCGGACGCGACACGGCCAGCTCGTAGCCTTCGCGACGCATGTTTTCGATCAGCACCGACAGATGCAGTTCGCCACGGCCCGAGACCAGGAACTTGTCGGCGTCCGAACCGTCTTCCACGCGCAGTGCCACGTTGTGCACCTTCTCGCGGTCGAGGCGCTCACGCAGCTGGCGGCTGGTGAGGAACTTGCCGC
Source organism: Dyella sp. 01L423 (assembly GCF_056399945.1). Taxonomy (NCBI): domain Bacteria; kingdom Pseudomonadati; phylum Pseudomonadota; class Gammaproteobacteria; order Lysobacterales; family Rhodanobacteraceae; genus Dyella; species Dyella sp. 01L423. Next base: position 967,655 of record NZ_JBFTSI010000001.1, read on the forward strand.
CCGACAGATCCTTGTTGCCGACGAACGGCGAGTTGTTGACCTGGAAGGTCATGCTGATCATCGGCTCGTCGACGCTCAGCGCCGGCAGCGCTTCAGGCGTGTCCAGCGAGGTGACCGTATCGGAAATGGTCAGCTCGGCAATGCCCGAGATGGCGACGATGTCGCCGGCTTCGGCGGATTCCTGCTCGATGCGCTCAAGGCCGAGGAAGCCGAGCACCTGGCCGATCTTGCCCTGGCGCTTCTTGCCTTCACGGTCGATCACGGAAACCGCCATGCCCTTCTTCAGGGTGCCGCGCTGGATGCGGCCGATGCCGATGACGCCGACGAAATTGTTGTAATCGAGCTGGCTGATGCGCATCTGGAAGGCGCCATCCGGATCGACGTCCGGCTTGGGCGCGTGCTGCATGATCGCTTCGTACAGCGGGGTCATGTCGCCTTCGCGGGCGTTTTCGTCCAGCGAGGCGTAACCGTTCAGCGCCGAGGCGTAAACGATCGGGAAGTCCATCTGCTCATCGGTGGCGCCGAGCTTCTCGAACAGATCCCACACCTGCTCGACCACCCATTCCGGACGCGAGCCCGGGCGGTCGACCTTGTTGACCACGACGATCGGCTTGAAGCCCATGGCGAACGCCTTCTGGGTCACGAAGCGCGTCTGCGGCATCGGGCCGTCCATCGCGTCGACCAGGATCAGCACGGTGTCCACCATCGACAGCACGCGCTCCACCTCGCCGCCGAAGTCGGCATGGCCTGGGGTGTCGACGATGTTGATGCGGTTCTTGGCGCCGGTCTTCTTGTTTTCCCAGGTGATGGCCGTGTTCTTGGCCAGGATCGTGATGCCACGCTCCTTTTCCTGGTCGTTGCTGTCCATCACGCGCTCGGCGAGCACAGTGCGCTCATTGAGCGTACCGGACTGCTTGAGCAGCTGGTCGACGAGCGTGGTCTTGCCATGGTCGACGTGGGCGACGATGGCGATATTGCGCAGATTTTCGATGGACATGAGGTCGGCTCGGGCGGGATAAAGCCGCCGCGTGAGGTTTCTGGAGGGATAACCCGAGAATTATACGGGGTTATGTGACAGCTTGCTTGAAAAGTCTTAGTAAATTGTTCAGACCGTGACGCGACGGCCGTTTAAGGCCGCTCCGAGGGCGTTTCATCACCCGGGGGCGACCAAGGCTGTGCTGGACTGCTTCTCGAGGGCGGCCTGTCGCCCGAGAGGGATGGAGGGCATGGGCCATCGCCTTTCCCGATGGATATGCTTGGTCGCACCGTTGCTGGCGTCGTGCGCCGCACCGCCTTTGACCAAGGATTACGGCATGCATGCCCCCGATTTCGTGCGCGGCGAGGTGCTTGAGACCGAACATCGCCAAGGGGACGACCTCTTGAGTGCGGGCCTGGGACTGGAGGGGGTGGCTGGCTCACCTTCGCCTATTGCACATCCCCTGCAACCCACCACCGCCGAATTGCGCCGCCGTGCGATCCAGGCGAGCTGGAAGGGGATTGCCGATCTGGGGCCGCTGGGCGGCTACGGCAGCGTCTATGGCGGCGTGCCGGATGTGCCCGGCCGCGAATACCAGGCGTTCGCCTGGATTTCCGGCGCAAACGCACCGCACCGTGTGTTGTTGCAGGCACCCGACAACTTCGACCGCGCCCGCCGCTGCCTGGTGGTGACGGCGTCGTCGGGTTCGCGCGGCATCTACGGGGCGATTGCGCTGGCGGGTGCCTGGGGCTTGCCGCGCGGCTGCGCGGTGGCTTATACGGACAAGGCTGCGGGCGCAGGTTATTTCGATCCGGCCAGCGACTCAGGCGTCGCGCTCGACGGCACGCGGGTCAAGCGCGGCACGGCCACGCTGGAATTCGAGCCGGCGTCCCACATCAGCCGCGTCGATATAGGCGTCAAGCACGCCCATTCAGGCGACAACCCCGAAGCCGACTGGGGCCGGCACGTCCTGCAGGCGGCGCAATTTGGCTTGGCCATGCTCAATCGCGCCTTCCCCGACCAGGCGCCATTCACGCAGGAAAACACCCGCATCATCGCCACCGGTCTTTCCAATGGTGGTGGCGCGGTGCTGCAGGCGGCCGGACTGGACGAAGACCGCATGCTCGCCGGCGTGGTGGCGATCGAGCCCAATGTGCGCGTGCCCGAACAGGGGCGCGCGCTGTTCGACTACGCCACCGATGCCTCCATCTGGCTGCCGTGCGCGCTCGCCGATGCACGATTCGACGCGGCGCCGATGGCACGCACTTCGAAAGGCGAGGTGCCGCCGCGGTGGGCGCAGCGCTGCCATCAACTGCATGATCGCCAACTGGTCAGCGGCACGCGCGTCGCCGCGCAGGCTGCCGAGGCGTATGAGCACCTGCGCGCCAGCGGTTGGACTGACGAAGCGATGACCACGGCAGCGTCCACCACCTCGCTGGATCTGTGGCGGGCGATCACGGTGGCCTATGCCTCCGCCTATATGCGCCGTGGACCCGACGACATGCCTTGCGGGTTTCACTACGGCGGCGTGGCCGCCTCGGGTGTATCGATACCGGTCGACGCGGCAGCGCGTGCGACCTGGTGGGCCGATGCATCGGGCATTCCACCCGGCAACGGCGTGGGTTTGTTCGGCGGCGCCGATCGTTCCGGCGATCCCACACTGCCCGGGGTGCTGTGTCTGCGCTCGCTGTGGGAAGACCAGGATGCGAGCACGCAAGCACTGCGCGATGGCATCGCCGCGACCACGGTGAAGGCGCCGCGCGCGAGCTTGCCGGTGTGGCTGGTGCATGGGGCCTCCGATGGCTTGTTGCCCACGGCGTTCACCTCCGAACCCTATGTCGCCTGGCTGCGCAGCAAGGGCGGCCATCCGCTGTACTGGAAAGTGCCGTACGCCCAGCATTTCGATGCCTTCCTCGCCATCCCCGGCTTCGGCGATCGCCACGTGCCCCTGCTGCCGTATGGCTATGCGGCGCTGGATCGTCTGTGGTCGCACATCTATGAGGGCGCGCCGTGGCCCGCTCTGGTGCCCACGCCTTCGCCGCGGCCGCGCGGCTCGATGGCCTTGGCGCGCGACGCGCTCGATCTGCCCGCCACCTGGACCCAGGCGCCTCGCTGAAGGGGCGTCCGGAGCCCTGTTTGAAGTCTTGCCCAGCGCTACTCACCCCTCACCGTCATTCCGGCCTGCGCCGGAATGACGGTGAGGGGGTAGGTAGCATTGAGCAAGAGATTGACCAAGTGCCACGAGAGCAGCAGCAGTCAGGCTGGCTTTGGTATCCTTGCGTGCTTGCAGGGCGCCTGTGGTTGCGCGCTGCCTTTCAACGAAGGATCCCCTGATGACCATCAACGTCACCATGACCACCAACCGCGGTCCCATCCATCTGCGCCTGCACGATGACAAGACGCCGGTGACCGTGGCCAGCTTTGTCAATCTGGCCCGTCGCGGCTACTACGATGGCCTGTCGTTCCATCGCGTCATCGCCGATTTCATGGTGCAGGGCGGCTGCCCGGAAGGCAGCGGTCGCGGCGGCCCGGGCTACCGTTTCGAAGACGAGTTCGACGCATCCTTGCGTCATGACAAGCCGGGCGTGCTGTCCATGGCCAATGCCGGCCCGCGCACCAACGGCAGCCAGTTCTTCATCACCCATGGCGCCACGCCGTGGCTGGATGGCAAGCACAGCGTGTTCGGCGAAATCCTTGGTCCGGAAGACCAGGCCGTGGTCGACGCGATCCGCCAGGGCGACATCGTGGAGAAGGTCACCGTGGAAGGCGACGTCGATGCGTTGCTGGCCGCCCAGGCCGACCGCGTGAAGGAATGGAACGCGGTGCTCGACGAGCGCGGCTGAGCCCATTCGTCGTCATTGCGTGAAGAAGCCGCCGTCGTTCTCGACGGCGGCTTTTTTTGTGGCCGCGCTGTCATGGCGATGTGGGAAACAGGAGCCTAGAATCGAACGGCTCCACGCAAGAAACGATGTGCGTCAATCCCATTCCCTAGGAGATGCAGTCATGTCCTTTCTCAATGATCTGCTCGGCGGCGGTCAGGGTAACCCGGCAGGTGGTTCGTCCCTGGTGGCCGTGGCGGGCCAGTTGATCGAAAAGGCCGGCGGTGTGCAGGGCCTGGTGGCCATGCTGCAGCAGCACGGTCTGGGCGATGCAGTGCAGTCGTGGGTTGGTACCGGTGGCAATCAGGCGGTGTCGGGCGACCAGCTCGGCCAGGCCTTGCAGAACGGCGGGCTCGGCACGGTGCTGCAGGATGCGGCAGGCAAGCTGGGTGTCGACCAGGGCCAGCTGCTGGGACAGCTCTCGCAGGTGTTGCCGCACGCCGTCGATCATCTGACCCCCGAAGGCCAGGTACCGGCGCAAGGGCAGGGTGGTTTCGACCTGGGTTCGCTGGCGTCGCTGGCGGGCAAACTTTTCGGCGGAGCCAATACGGCCTGAGCCCGCGCGCATAAAAACACCGGCGACGCGCAAGGCGTCGCCGGTTTCGCGTCCCTGCGCCAGGAGGTCAGGCGGTGGCTTTGCGCTTGAAGATCAGGTGATAAAGCAGCAGCAGGACGATCGCGCCACCGATCGATCCAAGGAAATGCACGAGCCCCGTCTCGCCCCACCATCCCAGTTTTTCGCCGACATAGGTGGAGATGACCGAGCCGAGAATGCCGAGTATCGCGGTGATGATGAAGCCGCCCGGATCCTTGCCCGGCATCAGCATCTTGGCGATCAGTCCCACGACCAGACCCACGATGAATACCCAGAGCCAGTGCATATGCGTTCCTTGGCGGCCATTAGTGCCCCGAATCTAGGCTTACGACGTACGCCAATCCATAGGCAGATCAGCCAGTTGACGGCACCGATTTGCAAGTGACGAACGTCACTGGGGCAGGCCTGGCGACCGCTTGCATGGGCGGGGCTTTAGACCATCGGGTAAAGGCGGGCCGTCGGATGGCGCGCCATCACATGCTAAAATCGCCGGGTTTGCTGTCTTCGTTCCCCATACACGAGGAAGTCATGCCCCAGCTTGCCCAGCGTGTCGGTCGCGCCAAGCCCAGCGCGATCATGGTCATCGCCGAAAAGGCCAAGCAGCTCAAGGCTGCCGGTCGCGACATCATCAGCTTCTCCATCGGCGTTCCCAATTTTCTTCCTGGCGAGCATGTGTATGCCGCTGCACGCGAGGCGCTGCAGCGCGACTCCGGCCAGTACGGCAGCAACCGCGGTGCGGATGCGCTGCTCGATGCCTTCCTGGTGCATATCGAAAAGCTCGGTTTCAGCGGCTATGGACGCGCGAATCTCTCGATCGGCATCGGCGCCAAGCAGGTGTTGTACAACCTGGGCGAAGCGCTGTTGAACGAAGGCGATGAAATCTGTTTCGCCGCGCCGTTCTGGACTACCTATCGCGACATCGCCGACATCCTCGGCGCCAAGGCCAACATCCTGCATTGCGGCCCCGAGCAGAACTACAAGCTCACGCCGGCGCAGCTCGATGCCGCGCTCGCGCGCAAGCCCAAGGTGTTCCTGTTCAACAACCCGTCCAATCCCACCGGCATGGTCTATACGCGCGATGAAATCGCCGCGCTGGCCGAGGTGCTGGCGAAGTATCCGGACACCTGGATCATCACCGACGACATCTACAACTCGATGGTGTTCGACGGCATCGGCTATCACAACTTCGTGCACGCGAAGCCGGAGCTGAAGGATCGACTGATCTTCGTCGACTCGGTGTCCAAGACGTATGGCATGCCGGGTTGGCGCGTGGGCCTGATCGCCGCGCCGGAGAACGTGGCGAAGGCGATCACCACGCTCAACTCCAACCACATCACCAGCCTGCCGGAAGTGATCACGGCCGCAGCGGTGGCCGCGTTCTCCGGTCCGCAGGACATTCCGCAGGCCAAGTGCAAAGAGTTTGCCGAGAAGCGCGACATCGTGGTCAATGCGCTGCGTGCGATTCCCGGCGTGGTGTGCCCGTATCCGCAGGGCGCGTTCTACGCGTTCCCCGATATCTCCGTGGCATTCGGCAAGAGCTACAAGGGCACGCGCATCAACGACGATGTCGAGTTGTGCGCCGTGCTGCTCGAGGCGGTGGGCGTGGCCTGCGTGCCGGGCTCGGCGTTTGGCGAGCCGCGCGCCCTGCGCATTTCCTATACCTGCCCAACGGCACAATTGCAGCCCGGGCTGGAACGCATCCAGGCGTTCTTTGCAGAATTGACCTGATGGTCTTGGGCCCGCGCCGCACGGCGTGGGCCTTCGTCTTTTGTACGTTAGCCAAGTTGAAGGAGTTTCTCCGATGAAAGCCCCCGTTCGTGTTGCCGTTACCGGCGCTGCCGGCCAGATCGGTTACGCCCTGCTGTTCCGCATTGCCGCGGGCGACATGCTGGGTCCGGATCAGCCGGTGATCCTGCACCTGCTGGAAATCACCCCGGCGCTGCCCGCGCTGCAGGGCGTGGTGATGGAACTCAACGATTGCGCGTTCCCGACGCTGGCCGGCGTGGTCGCCACTGATGACCTCAACGTCGCCTTCAAGGACGTCGATTACGCGCTGCTCGTGGGTGCGCGTCCGCGCGGCCCGGGCATGGAGCGCAAGGACCTGCTCGAAGCCAACGGCGCCATCTTCGGCCCGCAGGGCAAGGCGCTGAACGATCACGCCAAGCGCGACGTGCGCGTGCTGGTGGTCGGCAACCCGGCCAACACCAATGCGCTGATCGCCCAGCAGAACGCACCGGATCTCGATCCGAAGTGCTTCACCGCGATGGTCCGTCTTGACCACAACCGCGCGCTGTCGCAGCTGGCCGAGAAGACCGGCAAGCACAGCACCGACATCAAGAAGATGACCATCTGGGGCAACCACAGCTCCACCCAGTACCCGGACCTGCACCACGCCACCGTGGGCGGCAAGCCGGCGCTGTCGCTGGTTGACCAGTCCTGGTACGAGAGCGACTTCATCCCGACCGTGCAGCAGCGCGGCGCGGCCATCATCAAGGCGCGCGGCGCTTCCTCGGCGGCTTCCGCTGCCTCGGCTGCCGTCGACCACATGCGCACCTGGGCACAGGGCACGGCGGAAGGCGACTGGGCTTCGATGGGCATCCCGTCGGATGGTTCGTACGGCATCGAGCCGGGCGTGATCTATGGTTACCCGGTGACGGTGAAGGACGGCAAGTACGCCATCGTGCAGGGCCTGGAAATCAACGATTTCTCGCGTGCCCGCATGGACGCCACCAACAAGGAACTGCGCGAAGAGCGTGCTGGCGTCGAGCACCTGTTCGCCAAGAAGTAAGTCGCGCGCGCAAGCGGCGATGATGAAATGGGCAGCTTCGGCTGCCCATTTCTCTTTGGCCCTCTGAGACCGATTTTCGCCGGGTGGCTGGCGGCGTGCCCTAGGAACGGTAGAATCGGCGGAGCACCGACCGGAACCCAGACATGAAGCGACTTCTTGCGACCCTTTCCCTCTGCGCCTTGCTCACCGCCTGCGGTGGCACCCATGGCTTGCGCGACACCACGCCGAAGATGAGCAGCCGTACCAACAAGGACATTCCGACCTACCTGGAATGCGTCCGCGCGAAGTGGGCCGAGACCGCCGAAGTGAGCATGTCGCACAAGGACCAGTCGGGCGAGCTGTCCGGCAACGACAAGCAGGGCGCGCATGAACTGATCAACGTAACCGCCGATGGCACCGGCGCCCTGGTCGTGATGTACGAAGGCCAGGATATGAAGAAGGATTACAACTCCGCCTATCGCGACGCGGCGGTGTCCTGCCTGTGAGTTATGTGCGTGGATGATCGCCGAGCATCGCGAGCATCCATGCTACGACTCGACCAAGGTCGCAAAGCCCATTGGGCAGCGCTGATCTAGGCTAGACCGATCAGCCGTTGAAACGAGGGTGATCGCGATGCGCTATGAGGAGTTCTATCAGCGCTCGATAGAGCAGCCCGAAGCGTTCTGGGCCGAACAGGCGCAGCGCATCCATTGGCATACGCCGCCCCAGCGCATCCTCGATGTATCGCATCCGCCGTTCCGCCAATGGTTCGTCGGCGGCACGACCAACCTCTGCTACAACGCCGTCGACCGGCATCTCGATGAGCGCGGCGGCCAGCTCGCGCTGGTGGCGATCTCCAGCGAAACCGGGATCACGCGCGAGCTGAGTTATCGCGATCTCTATCGTGAAGTGAACACCTTCGCTGCAGTGCTTGCGTCCCTGGGTGTAGGCAAGGGCGACCGCGTGGTGATCTACCTGCCCAATATCGCCGAAGCGGTGTTCGCCATGCTCGCCTGCGCGCGCCTGGGTGCGATCCACTCGGTAGTGTTCGGCGGCTTTGCCGCGCACAACCTCGCGCTGCGCATCGATGACGCCGAGCCCGCGCTGCTGATCGCCACCGATGCGGGTATGCGCGGCGGCAAGATCATCCCGTACAAGCCGCTGGTCGATGCGGCGCTCGACGAAGCAAAACACCAACCGGCACACGTACTGATCATCGATCGTGGACTCGATCCGCAGATGACGCGCGTCGCCGGGCGCGATCTCGACTACGCCAGCTTGCGCGCCTCCTATGAGGGCGCCGAAGTGCCGGTCGAATGGCTCGAATCGAACGAGCCCAGCTATCTGCTCTACACCTCGGGCACCACCGGCAAACCCAAGGGCATACAACGCGACGTGGGCGGTTACGCCGTCGCCATGGCGATGTCGATCGAAGCGATCTTCGACATCAAGCCAGGGCAGGTGATGTTCTCGACCTCGGATGTGGGCTGGGCCGTTGGCCATTCGTACAACGTATACGCGCCGTTGATCGGTGGCGCCACGTCGCTGCTGTATGAAGGCCTGCCGGCACACCCCGATCCAGGCATCTGGTGGCGCCTGTGCGAACGCTACGGCGTGCACAGCATGTTCTCCTCGCCCACGGCGTTGCGCGTGCTGAAGAAACAGGATCCGAGCTGGCTCAAGAAGTACGACCTGCTGAAACTGCACTGGTTGTTTCTTGCCGGCGAACCGCTCGACGAACCCACCGCGCACTGGGCTACCGAAGGCCTGGGCGTGCCGGTAATCAACAACTACTGGCAGACCGAAACCGGCTGGCCTGCGATCACCTTGATGCCGGGCCTGGATCTGAAGAGGCTGAAGTTCGGCTCGCCCGGTTTGCCCAGCCCCGGCTATCGCATGAAGGTGATCGACGAGAGCACCGGCGAGGAACTGCCGACGCACCAGAAGGGCGTGCTGGTGTTCGTGCCGCCACTGCCACCGGGTTGCCTCACCACGGTATGGCGCAACGACGAACGCTACGTGGCCAGCTACTTCAGCCACTTCAAGGAACTGCTCTACAGCTCACTGGATTGGGCCATCCGCGACGAAGACGGCTATACCACCATCCTCGGCCGCACCGACGATGTGATCAATGTGGCGGGACATCGCCTGGGCACGCGCGAAATCGAAGAATCCGTAGCGATGCATCCTGCCTGCGCGGAAGCCGCGGTGATCGGCATGCACGACGATGTGAAGGGGCAGGTGCCGGTGGTGTTTGCCACGTTGCGGCAAGGTGTGACGGAAGCTTCGGCGGATGTCGCCAAAGGCATGCAGCAAAGCGTGGTGGATCAACTCGGCAAGATTGCGAAGCCGGCGCGCATCTACGTGGTCAACGCCTTGCCCAAGACGCGATCCGGAAAACTGCTGCGCCGGTCGCTGCAGGCCCTGGTGCAGCACACGGATCCTGGGGATCTTTCGACCTTGGATGATCCGGGGGCGTTGGAGGAGGTGAGGAGGGCGTTGGAGAGGGGGCCGGATCAAGGAAGCTGATTTTCTCCCTCTCCCTGCAGGGGAGAGGGTCGGGGTGAGGGGCGGGTGCTCGCGGGAACGTTTCCATTTTGTCTTGCCTGCGCGGGCCAGATCTTGTTCGTCATTCCTGCGAAGGCAGGAGGCGCTCTTCAACAGCCACACGTCTGGTCACCCAGTGACTTTTCGCTCGGTTGTTGCGCTCCTTCGACCTGGCTCGCCTGCCGCGGGCTTCCGTCCTCCTGCCGGCGACGCGAAGCTAGTCCCCTCTTTGGGAAGGCCGGGTTACTTTTCTTTGCTTGCCCACGCACGCGCAGGAGCGCATGCGAACGGCGAAGCCGGCCCGAAGGGCGGAGGGCAGGATGCCCGGAGTAAAGAAAAGTAACCAAAAGAAAGGGCCCCCCGGATGACGCGCCTTCCGGGCCTGCGGCCCTCCAGGTGCGCGGGTGGGTTGCGGGGTTTTTCGACAGGGCATCCTGCCCTGGCGAATAACTGGCCGGCATCCATGCCGGCCACCCTGCGGGCTATTCCTCCACCCACCCGCCGCGTCATACGGGGACCCCGGGGATCAAGAGCCGCATCAAGAGCCGCATCAAGAGCGCACGGTCAGTCGTCGCCCGGCGTGCATTCTCTTGTAGGAACGCACCCTGTGCGCGAGAGCCCCACGGCGCGGTACGCCGCTACTCTGCGGTCGCGCACAAGGTGCGCTCCTACAAGGGTTTCGCACGTTGTGGCGGCCATTCAATCTTGCGATCGCTCTTTGTGGGAGCGCACCCTGTGCGCGACGAACCTACGGAGCGGAACACCCCAGCGTGGCTGTCGCGCACAGGGTGCGCTCCCACAGACAAGCCGGCATGGCAGAGGCGCATGCTAAAGCCGATGCGCAGCGGGGCCCCCGCTTTAAGTCCTCAGCGATTCGGGCGCGTTGCGCAGCGCTTTGAAGTACCCGCTGTGTACCATCGGAAGTTGTCCCACAACCACCCGCCTCAAGCGTTCGGGCTTATCCCAACACGATGCTGCGGGCGTTTTAGGCCATTCTCTTTGGGTTACTTTCGACGCGAAGCTAGTCCCGTGGGATCTCTTGGGCCAGCAAGAGAAAAGTGACTCGAGCGGCGGCAGCCGTTCGAAACGCCCGCCGCGTAGGCGGCACGCTGGCGGAGAGGCGACGTCCGAAGACTGGCGAAACAGGATGACCAGCCTTCGGCTGTTGAAAAGCGCCTCCGGCCGTCACCCCCTCTTGCGGGGTGCACCGGGATGACGAGCGAAACACCGCCACACCGCGCGATGACGAAAAAACCACCCCCAATCCACTACACGCTCCCTTCGAAACCATTCATGCTGCCGCGCAACAGCCCACTTACAAACCGTGCGCTAAAATCTCCTCTTTAAGCGGAGGTTTCATGGCCCACATCGCATCCCCTGGCGCGGCATTCCGCGCTGCCCTGGCGGCCGAACACCCCTTGCAGGTGATCGGTGCCATCAACGCGAACCACGCCTTGCTGGCCAAGCGTGCCGGTTACCGCGCCATCTATCTCTCGGGCGGCGGTGTCGCGGCCGGTTCGTTGGGTTTGCCGGATCTGGGCATCAATACGCTGGACGACGTGCTCACCGACGTGCGCCGCATCACCGACGTGTGCGATCTGCCGCTGATGGTGGATATCGACACCGGCTTTGGTCCTAGCGCGTTCAATATCGCCCGCACCGTGAAGAGCCTGATCAAGTTCGGCGCGGCGGCCTGCCATATCGAAGACCAGGTGGGCGCCAAGCGCTGCGGTCATCGTCCGGGCAAGGAGATCGTGTCGACCAGTGAAATGGCTGACCGCGTCAAGGCGGCCGCCGATGCGAAGACCGATGCCGATTTCTTCCTGATCGCGCGCACCGACGCGATCGCTGTCGACGGCGTCGATGCTGCGATCGAACGCGCCATTGCCTGCGTGGAAGCCGGTGCCGACGGCATCTTTGCCGAAGCCGCCTATGACTTGCCGACCTACCGCCGCTTCGTCGATGCGGTGAAGGTGCCGGTACTGGCCAACATCACCGAATTTGGCCAGACCCCACTGTTCAGCGTGGAAGAACTGGCCAGCGCAGGCGTGGGCATCGTGCTTTATCCGCTTTCCGCGTTCCGCGCCATGAACAAGGCGGCGGAGAACGTCTACCAGGCCGTCCGTCGTGACGGCCACCAGCGCAACGTGATCGACACCATGCAGACGCGCGAAGAACTCTACGACCGCATCGGCTATCACGATTACGAGCGCCGCCTGGATGAGCTCTTTTCCAAGAAGAGCTGATCGTCCCCATCGAGATAACCGGCATCACGGTGCCGTTCACGTTTGACGCAAGCATGTCTTCAGGAGATGTACCGAATGACTGAGCAAACTCTTCCCAAGCCCAAGAAATCCGTCGCGCTGTCGGGCGTGGCCGCCGGCAACACCGCGCTGTGTACGGTGGGCCGCAGCGGCAACGACTTGCATTACCGCGGTTATGACATCCATGACCTGGCGGCCAAGGGTACCTTCGAGGAAGTGGCCTACCTGCTGGTGCACGGCGTGTTGCCGAACTGGGCCGAGCTGAACGCCTATCGCTCCAAGCTCAAGCGCCTGCGCGGCCTGCCGGCGCCGGTGAAGAGTGCGCTGGAGCTGCTGCCCGCCGCCACCCATCCGATGGACGTGATGCGCACGGGTTGCTCGGTGCTGGGTACCGTGCTGCCGGAGAAGGATGACCACAACGTCACTGGCGCGCGCGACATCGCCGACCGCCTGATGGCGAGCTTCGGTTCGATCCTGCTGTACTGGTTCCACTTCAGCCACAACGGCAAGCGCATTGAAACGGAGACCGAAGACGAATCCATCGCCGGTCACTTCCTGCACCTGCTGCATGGCAAGAAGCCGAGCGAGCTGTGCACGCATTCGCTGGACAAGTCGCTGATCCTGTACGCCGAGCACGAGTTCAACGCATCCACCTTCACCGCGCGCGTGATCGCCGGTACGGGCTCGGATATGTACTCGGCCATTACCGGTGCGATCGGTGCCCTGCGTGGTCCCAAGCATGGCGGCGCCAACGAAGTGGCGATGGAGATCATCGCGCGCTACCGCAATGCGGCCGAAGCGGAAGCAGACATTCGCGCCCGCGTCGAGCGCAAGGAAATCATCATCGGCTTTGGCCACCCGGTGTACACGGTGTCCGATCCGCGCAACGAGATCATCAAAGAGGTCTCGCGCAAGCTCTGCACGGAAGGCGGCAACCCGACCTTGTTCGACGTGTCGGAGAAGATCGAGAAGCTGATGTGGGAGCAGAAGAAGATGTTCCCGAATCTCGATTGGTTCTCGGCCAGCGCGTATCACATGATGGGCGTGCCGACGGCCATGTTCACCCCGCTGTTCGTGATCGCCCGCACCTCCGGCTGGAGCGCGCACGTGATCGAGCAGCGCGAGGACGGCAAGATCATCCGTCCGAGCGCCAACTACACCGGCCCGGACGATCTGGCCTACGTGCCGATCGAAAAGCGCTGATCGCACCTTGGCCTATGCCGAATGAAGGAGCCGAAAGGCTCCTTCTTTTTTTACAAGTTTCGTTATGGTTCAGGACCCTGTACGACATTGCTATGGTTTCGTATGCGTCGGTGTAAACCATCTGATACATGTGTTCCACAGCGCTATGAGAAGACATCAATACGCGCTAAAGCGCTGAAATATAGACTCATGCACGAGCGTTTATGTCCCAGGTGCAAGGCCTGGTCGACGACGCGGTGTAACAGCCTTGATGCACTCCTGCTTTCCAGCTCCCTGACCATAGTCAAACTCAGCCTTCGTGATTCTCTTCAAGTGGCTGATTTCATGGTCTTCATCTTTGTGAGCTGACGTGCACAAGCCGTGGCACGCATGTTGCGACAAGAGCGTGCTGGATTTGCAACTCCGGCAACACAGGGGGTCACCGCATCGTTCCAGGAGAAAGACTATGCGCAAGACTCTAATAGCGACCGCGATTGTGTTGGGTCTGGGGCTTACGCTCCCTGCTTTTGCAGACGACAACAACACTTCGAAAGGTTCAAGCACGCTTACTAATACCGATTCGAGCACCCGTACCCGGACTGACACCAGCACCTACACCACCTCAGCGGCTGGTGAGAATGGTTCAGCCGCTAGCAGCGGTGGCACGGCCAGTTCCTTCAACACCAGCAAGGCAGTAGCGAACAGCACCCTCAACGGCGAAGTCACCAAAGTAGCTGTGTGGGGCATCGGCAATTCGTCTTACAACGATGGCAACGCGAACGGAGGTCGTGGAGGCAGCGGCGGTGACGGCGGCAAGGGCTACGGCGGCAAGGCCGGTGGCGCCAACGGTGGCGACGGCGGTAATGGCGGTCGCGCCAGTGCTCACAGCGGTCGCGCCGGTGGTTCGGGCGCCGATTCGGGCGACGCCGGTGGTTGGGGTGCTTCGTTGGCTGGCGGCGGTGACGGCGGCGACGGCGGCAACGCCGGTGGCATCCGTAACCACAATCGTGCTGGCGGCGGTGGTGGCACGGCGGGTGGCGGCGCGAACACCGGTGGTACCGGTGGTGCAGGCGGCGCAGGCGCAGGTGGCACGGCAGGTGCAGCATCACCGACCGGAACCAGCGGCTCAGCCAGCGCGACGGGCGGCACCAGTGGTGCTGATACCGCTACGGCAGGCACGGGCGGTGCGGGCGGCGCAGGCGGTAGCAATACCGGTGGCGCAGGCACGGGCGGCGCAGGCGCGGCTGGCGGTGCTGGCGGTGCAGGCGGTACGGCATCGTCGACGACCGGTGCGTTCGATATGTCGAACCAGATGAACGGCTCGGCAGCGGCGGCAGCCGGTGTGTCGATCCTTGCGCAGAACAGCGGCGCGGCAGCGCTGGTACAGCAGAGCGTCAACGTTCAGGCCAACCTGAACTTCGCGCACTGAGCCATAGGGCGGCTGGCACGAGGGAACGCTTGCGTTCCCTCGTGTCGGTTTCAAAGGGAATGGCCTCGCCGGCATCGGCGTGGGTCATGGGTCAGCTCATGCGTGAGGGAGAAAGTGCCGTGCAATCGTGCAAGTGGCTACTGGGTATCACCGCGCTAAGCGCGTTCGCCCTCTCTGCGGTGGTCTACGCAGAAGATGCAAGCATTCCTCCCGCCTATATGCTGCAGGGCGCGGACTCGCCCATGGCGGTCTACAACGCGGCCGTTGAAGTGGATCATCAGGGCGTAGCGAGCGGACTCGGCGAAAGCGTCGACAGCGCGACGCTGGAGAAGCTCAGCGGCGGCACCTTGATCGTGCAGAACACCAACCTCACCGGCACCGTGTCCGACAACTCGGCCGACCATCTCACCACGGGCGACAATACGATCACCGGTGGTTCCGTCGCAGGGGCAACGGGTTTTCCGACCATCATCCAGAATTCGGGAAACAATGTCCTGATCCAGAACGCGACGGTACTCAACGTCGAATTCAAGCAATGAACAAGCTCGCGGCGCTGCTGATCCTGATCGCGGCGCTGCCGCTGGGGAGTCATGCGACCACGCCGGTAAGCGTGGTCAGCAACGGCCCCGGCAACTACACCGTGCATCTGACGAGCCTCAAGGAGGCTCGCTACAAGGCCACCATCCACCAGAAATACGACTTCAGCTGCGGATCGGCCGCGGTGGCGACGCTGCTGACTTATCAGTATGGCTATCCCGTCAACGAGCAGGTTGCCTTCGAGCAGATGTACACGCACGGCGACCAGGCCAAGATCAGCAAGGAAGGATTTTCGCTGCTCGACATCAAGCGCTTCCTTGCCGCGAATGGTTTCGAAGCCGATGGCTTCAAGGTGCCCATCGAAAAGCTGGCGCAGGAAAACCTGCCGGCGATCGTGCTGATCGATGAGAAGGGCTACCACCACTTCGTCGTCGTCAAAGGCATGCGCAATGATCGCCTGCTGGTAGGCGATCCCGCGCTTGGCACGCGCGTGATGTCGACCGCCAAGTTCAAGGCGCTGTGGAAGAACGACTTGGTGTTCGTCATCCACAACCGTCGCAACCTGGCGGTGTTCAACAGTCCCAACGATTGGAGAGTGGCGCCAGCGGCGCCCATCAGCAACGCGATCGATCGCAACGGTCTCTACAACACCGTGATGCCCAAGCACGGGCCGGACGACATTTGAGGAAGGATGATGAAACCGCTCGCACACATTGCTGGTTTCGCCGTCCTTTGCGTGGCATGCGTATCGGGCATGGTGGGAGCACAGGCGCAGGACAGTGCTTCCACCCCGGCACCGGCGATGGCGACTGCAGCGGCCCCGACGGCAGCACTGGAGACGGTGGTCGCCGGCATCCCCACCTCCAAGGATATGCCGGGCTGGACACCGGTAGGCGAGGACACGCTCGACCAGACACGTGGCGGCTTCGACCTTGGCAATGGCCTGGTGGCCTCTTTCGGTATCGATCGCGCGGTCTACGTCAACGGCAACCTGGTGTCGTCGACCTCCTTTTACGTGCCGGACATCGCGCATATGACCACGGCACAAGCGCAGGCCATGCAGTCGGCGCTGAACACGGTGCAAGTGACCCAGATCGGCCCGAACAACAGTTTCGATCCGTCCGCCCTGGCCGGGAAGATGGGTGGCACGGTGATCCAGAACACGCTGAACAATCAGAACATCCAGAACATCACCACCATCAACGCAACGACCAATTCGCTCAACGCATTCCGGGAAGGCAGTCTCCAGGAAGCGTTGCAACAGGCGCAGCTGCAGTCCCTGGGGCACTGAGATGGGACGCGCACCGCCAAGGCTTGGATCTTTCCGCGAACGCGCCGTGGCTCTCGCCGCGGCGCGTTCGTCTGCGCGATTTGAACAACGGGCATGAGGAAGCATGATGCGACACTCAGCGTTGCGATACGTATGGTCGGCAGGATGTGCGGGGCTGGTGGCGCTCGGCATGCCTGTCGCGGCCCAACAAGAGTC
Organism: Dyella sp. 01L423; assembly: GCF_056399945.1. Taxonomy (NCBI): domain Bacteria; kingdom Pseudomonadati; phylum Pseudomonadota; class Gammaproteobacteria; order Lysobacterales; family Rhodanobacteraceae; genus Dyella; species Dyella sp. 01L423. The sequence continues at coordinate 984,317 of NZ_JBFTSI010000001.1, forward strand.
GCCATCGCAGCAACCGAACGTGGGGGCAACTCCAGCGGCGGCGGCTAACGCTATTACCGCAGTTCCGTCCGCGAAGCCTGCGCCGGCCGATCCGGCCGACTTGCGCAAACAAGTGGCCGAGCAGGGCGACCGCATCGATGCGATGCGCAGCCAGATCAGCGCACAGATGGCGCAGCTCGACGCCATGAAACGCGCGCTGGCCGAACAGGAGGCCGACTATCAATCGCTGCGCCACGCCGTAGGCATGGACGTGCTGGACAAACAGCGCGCCGGCAGCATCGCCGCCGGCGGCCCCATGGCGTCCGCGCAACCGATGCCGGCCGGCGATGCCGTCGCAGCCAATGCACCGCAACAGCAACAGCCGGTGGGCGAGGCGCCCAAGGCCGATACGCGCCCGCCGGAAGTGGCGCCCATCTTCCAGCAGCCCGGCGTGCTCACGCCCAAGGGCAAGTTCATCATCGAGCCGGCGTATCAGTTCGGCTATTCGAACGTCGATCGCGTGGCCCTGGTGGGATATACGGTGATTCCCGCCATCCTCATCGGCTTGATCGACGCGCGGCAGGTCAGAACGACCACACAGGTCGGCTGGCTGACCGGGCGCTACGGCATCTCCAACCGGATGGAAGTGGAAGTTCGCGTGCCCTATGTCTATGCGCATGAAGACGTCACCAGCCGCGAGATTTTCACCGGCAGCGCCACCGACAATGCGTTTGGCAACAGCGGACACGGCCTCGGCGACGTCGAAGCCACGTTGCGCTACCAGTTGAATGTCGGCGGTCCGGACAAGGCTTACTATGTGGGCTGGCTGCGCGTGAAGTCGAACACGGGCAGGGATCCGTTCCAGGTCACCACCGATTGCGTGCAGCGTTGCGTGGAGAACGTGATCAACGAAGTGGACTTGTCGGCTACCGGCACGGGCCTGCCGCTCTCGCAGCCGGTGGGTACCGGCTTCTGGGCCATCCAGCCGGGCGTGACGTGGCTGTATCCGACCGACCCCGTGGTGTTCTTCGGCAACCTCAGCTATCTGTACAACGTGCCGCGCGACAACGTGACCCGCAAGATCCTCCTGGGCGGCACGGAAGACCTGGGCAAGGTCAAGCTGGGCGACATCGTCGACGTGAGCATCGGCATGGGTCTGTCGCTCAACGAAAAGGCGTCGATCAGTATTGGTTACGACCAGAGCTTCGTCGGCGCGACGAAGCAGAACAACCACAATGTTCCCGGTTCGACCAAGGTCGTGCTGGGCACGCTGCTGATCGGCGGCTCATGGCGCTTCAGCGACAAGCGCACCCTCAACTTCACGCTGGGTGTGGGCGTCACGCGCGACACGCCGGATGCGACAGTGACGGTGCGCGTGCCGATGATGTTCTAAGGCTCGCTTACAGGCCTTCCTGTTCCATCACCGCCTTGACGCCGGCGTCTTCCTGCATGCGCGCATGGAAGCGGGTGAGATTGTCCAGGCCCGACAAGTCCACGCCCCTGCCCATGGCCCAGCGCAACACGACAAACAGATACGGATCAGCGAACGACCGCGTGCCCGTCAGCCAGTCGCGCCCATGCAACTGCGCATCGAGGCGTTGGTAGTAGCCGCGCAGTCGATCGACCGCCTTGCTGCGAAGATTTTCCTGCGCGTGTTCGCCATCGATGTAGCGCTCCGGACGAAACACCGGCTTGAAGGTCGAATGCAGATCCGCATTGAGATAGGCCAGCCAGCGATTGACTTCGGCGCGGCCGCGCGCGCCTTCGCCACCGAGACCGGCGAGCGGGAACTTGTCCGCCAGGTAATTGAGGATGGCCGCGTTCTCGGTCAGCACCCAGCCGTCTGCTTCCTGCAGGGCAGGGACCACGCCCGAGGGATTGATGCGCAGATACTCGGGCGAGCCCAGTTCCTCGCGCGCGACGCGATGCGCTTCGTACGGCTGGCCGATCCATTCGAGGACGATGTGGTCGGCGAGAGAGCAGGCGCCCGGCAGGTAGTACAACTTCATGGGAATTCCTTGGATGGCGTCAGCCACGAAGTGTCGCCTGCCGGGCGCCTGCAGCTCAAGCCGATGCTTGTGCGCGCAGGCGACGGCGCTGCATCCACCAGCCGCCCAGGCACACGCTGATCACCAGCACGGCATCGAGCACATAGCGCGCCCAGTCATGCGCGTCGAACCACGGCGATATCCAATGGTCGTGCGCGATCATGCGCGCAGCCGTCCACGCGATCGCACCTGCGCCAATATAGACGATCACCGGGAAGCGCTCGATCAGCCGCAGGATCAGCGAGGAGCCCCACACCACCAGCGGCACGCTGATCGCCAGGCCGATGATCACGAGCATCATATGGCCCTTCGCGGCGCCCGCGATGGCAAGCACGTTGTCCATGCCCATCAGCGCATCGGCAACAATGATCGTGCGCATCGCTGCCCAGAAACTGCCGGCGGCACCGATGTGATGCGACGCATGGTCATCGGGCTTCATCAATTTCCACGCGATCGGCAGCAGCAACAGGCCGCCGATCAACATCAGGCCGGGCAGCTTGAGCAGATAGACCACCACGCCGGTGAGCGCCAGGCGCACGATGATCGCGCCTAGGGTGCCCCATAGCACGGCCTTCTTCTGGATATCGCGGGGAAGCCTGCGCGCGGCCAGTGCAATCACGATGGCGTTGTCGCCCGCGAGCACCAGGTCCAGCAGGATGATGGCCATCAGGCCGGAGAGGAATTCGGTAACAGCAAGGTCCATGGGCGGGTCTCTGCGCGTCAAGACAAATGCAATCAGAACGGACGCGCGCGGCCCGTCATGACTGCAAAAGTCTCGTTCGCGGCAGAACCGCCGCAGTGACCGGAGCGTGGCGACGCTCGTGATGACGACCACTGCAAGGACACCGATGGAACCGGTGTCCTGAACTACTCCCTTTTGGGATCAGTATTCATGCATTGTCGATGCGATGGTGCGCGCGGGTCAAGCTGCCGGCACGCGCACCCAGCCTTCCATCAGCACGCGCGCGCTGCGGCTCATGACGGCCTTGGTGACGGTCCACGACCCATCCACCAGCGCCGCCGCCGCGCCCACCCGCAAGGTGCCCGACGGGTGGCCAAAGCGCACCGCCTGGCGTTCACCGCTGCCCGCCGCCAGGTTCACCAGGGTGCCCGGGATGGCGGCCGCGGTGCCGATGGCGACCGCCGCCGTGCCCATCATGGCGTGATGCAGCTTGCCCATCGACATGGCGCGCACGAGCAGGTCGATGTCGGTCGCCTTCACCGGTTTGCCACTCGAGGCGACGTAATCGGCCGGGCCGGCAACGAAGGCCACCTTGGGCGTGTGCTGGCGAGTGGCGATCTCATCCAGCGATTGGATCAGGCCCATGCGCAGGGCGCCGTGCGCGCGAATCGTCTCGAACATCGCCAGCGCCTTGGCGTCGCCGTTGATGGCGTCCTGCAGCTCCGTGCCGGTGTAGCCGATCGCCGAGGCCTCGACAAAGATGGTCGGAATGCCCGCGTTGATCATGGTCGCCTTGAGCGTGCCGACGCCCGGCACGTCCAACTCGTCGACCAGATTTCCGGTGGGGAACATCGCGCCGCCGGCGCCATCTTCCTCTGCGGCCGGATCCATGAATTCCAGTTGCACTTCGGCGGCAGGGAAGGTCACGCCGTCCAGTTCGAAATCGCCGGTTTCCTGCACGGCGCCGTCGGTCATCGGTACATGGGCGATGATGGTCTTGCCGATATTGGCCTGCCAGATGCGCACGATGGCGATGCCGTCGCGCGGCAGTCGCGCGGGGTCGATCAGTCCGCCTGCGATGGCGAACGGGCCGACCGCTGCCGACAGGTTGCCGCAGTTGCCGCTCCAGTCGACGAAGGCCTTGTCGATTGCCACCTGGCCGAACAGGTAATCCACGTCGTGGTCCGAGCGCGTGCTCCTGGACACGATCACCGTCTTGCTGGTGCTGGAGGTGGCGCCGCCCATGCCGTCGATCTGCTTGCCGTACGGGTCGGGGCTGCCGATCACGCGCAACAGGAGTGCATCGCGCGCTGCGCCCGGGGCCTGCGCCGTTGCCGGCAGGTCCTCAAGGCGGAAGAACACACCCTTGCTCGTGCCGCCGCGCAGGTAGGTGGCGGGAATGCGGATCTGGGGAAGCGATGCCATGTGTGTTGTCCTGTTTTTGTCCGGACCCACCCTGCAGCGGGTCTTGTCGCAAGCGCGAGATGTCTTAGCTCGTCATTCCTGCGAAAGCAGGAATCCAGTTCATAAGCGCGAGATGTTTTAGCTCGTCATTCCTGCGAAAGCAGGAATCCAGTGCCTCTGCTTTTGAGAGCCTTAAAGTCGCTGGATTCCTGCTTTCGCAGGAATGACGAGCAAGAGAAGGCGCCCTCGTTTTGCTGACTGTGATCACGCCGCCTGCGACGCCTCAAGGAAATCCTGCGCGAAACGCTGCAGCACGCCACCCGCCTCGTAGATCGACACTTCTTCGGCAGTATCCAGGCGGCACGTCACCGGCACTTCGACGCGTTCGCCGTTGCTGCGATGGATGACCAGCGTGAGATCCGCACGCGGCGTACGCAGGCCAACCACGTCGAAGGTTTCGGTGCCGTCGATGCCCAGCGTCTTGCGGTCGGTGCCCGGCTTGAACTCCAGCGGCAGCACGCCCATGCCGATCAGGTTGGTGCGATGGATGCGTTCGAAGCCCTCGGCCGCGATCGCTTCCACGCCAGCAAGACGCACGCCCTTGGCCGCCCAGTCGCGTGACGAGCCCTGACCGTAGTCGGCGCCCGCGATGATGATCAGCGGCTGCTTGCGCTCCATATAAGTTTCGATCGCTTCCCACATGCGCATCACCTTGCCTTCGGGCTCCACGCGCGCCAGCGAGCCCTTCTTCACGGTGCCATCGACCACCGCCATTTCATTGCTCAGGGTCGGATTGGCAAAGGTGGCGCGCTGCGCGGTGAGGTGATCGCCGCGATGGGTCGCGTACGAATTGAAGTCCTCTTCCGGCAGGCCCATCTTGGCGAGGTATTCGCCTGCGGCGCTGTCGAGCATGATCGCGTTCGACGGCGACAGATGATCGGTGGTGATGTTGTCGCCGAGCACGGCCAGGGGACGCATGCCCTTGAGCGTGCGCTCTCCGGCAAGCGCGCCTTCCCAGTACGGCGGACGGCGGATATAGGTGCTCTGAGCGCGCCAGTCGTACAGTGGCGCAGCGCTGGTGCCTTTGCTGCCGCTGCGCGCAAACATCGGTTCGTAGACCTTGCGGAACTGCTCGGGCTTCACGCTCGATGCCACGATCGCATCGATCTCTTCGTCGGACGGCCAGATGTCCTTGAGCGTCACCGGCTGGCCGTTGGCATCGAGGCCCAGCACATCCTTCTCGATATCGAAACGGATCGTGCCGGCGATGGCGTAGGCAACCACCAGCGGCGGCGAAGCCAGGAATGCCTGCTTGGCGTACGGATGGATGCGGCCATCGAAGTTGCGATTGCCGGACAGCACGGCCGTCGTATACAGATCGCGATCGATGATCTCCTGCTGGATCACCGGATCGAGCGCGCCGGACATGCCGTTGCAAGTCGTGCAAGCGAACGCGACGATGCCGAAGCCAAGCTGCTCCAGATCCGACAGCAGATTCGCTTCCTTCAGATACATCTCCACCGCCTTGGAGCCGGGCGCGAGCGAACTCTTCACCCACGGCTTGCGCACCAGGCCGCGCGCGTTCGCATTGCGCGCCAGCAAGGCGGCGGCGATCACATTGCGTGGATTGCTGGTGTTGGTGCAGCTGGTGATGGCGGCAATGATCACCGCGCCATCGGGCATCTGGCCCGGCTGCTCGGTCCACTCGCCGGCGATGCCGCGCGCGGCAAGATCAGAAGTGGGAAGGCGCTTGTGCGGATTCGACGGACCGGCCATGTTGCGCACCACCGACGATAGATCAAACGTCAGCGTGCGCTCGTACTGTGCAGCGATGAGCGTGTCTGCCCAGAGGCCGGCAGCCTTCGCATAAGTCTCCACCAGCTTGACCTGCTCGTCGCTGCGGCCGGTGAGGCGCAGGTAGTCGATGGTCTGGCCGTCGATGAAGAACATCGCAGCGGTGGCACCGTATTCGGGCGCCATATTGGAGATCGTGGCGCGATCGCCCAGGGTGAGGCTCGCCGCGCCTTCGCCGCGGAATTCCAGATACGCGCCGACCACTTTTTCCTTGCGCAGGAATTCGGTGAGCGCGAGCACGATGTCGGTGGCGGTGATGCCGGGTTGACGCTTACCGGTGAGTTCCACGCCGATGATGTCGGGCAGGCGCATCCACGACGCGCGGCCGAGCATCACGTTCTCTGCTTCCAGGCCACCGACGCCGATGGCGATCACGCCGAGTGCATCGACGTGCGGCGTATGGCTGTCGGTGCCCACGCAGGTATCGGGATAAGCAACACCGTGCTGTACCTGGATCACCGGCGACATCTTCTCCAGATTGATCTGGTGCATGATGCCGTTGCCCGGCGGGATCACGTCGACGTTCTCGAACGCCTTCTTGGTCCAGTTGATGAAGTGGAAGCGGTCTTCGTTGCGGCGATCTTCAATCGCGCGATTCTTGGTGAACGCGTTCGGATCGAAGCCACCGCACTCCACCGCCAGCGAGTGATCGACGATCAGCTGCACCGGCACCACCGGATTGACCTTGGCCGGATCGCCACCGCGCTCGGCGATCGCATCGCGTAGACCGGCCAGATCGACCAGGGCGGTCTGGCCGAGGATGTCGTGACACACCACGCGCGCCGGGAACCAGGGGAAATCGCGCTCGCGCTTGCGTTCGATGATCTGCTTGAGCGACTCGGTGAGGATTGCCGGATCGCAGCGGCGCACCAGATTCTCTGCCAGCACGCGCGAGGTATAGGGCAGCGCGTCATAAGCGCCCGGCTGGATCGCTTCCACGGCGGCGCGCGCATCGAAATAATCCAGCGAGGTGCCGGGGAGAGATTGGCGGTAGACGGTATTCATAAGTATCAAGAACCCTGGAAATAAACGCGCGGCTGACCGCAGGCCGGAAATCGCACTATGAAGCCGCCTATTGTAACGCAGCGTTGCTGACGCGCCCCCGGCAACGCCGGCCGTTGGGCGCTAACGGTTAATGCGATGATCCTTCTGTCCCTCTGTGCAGCATCGTCCCCCAGCCGCGAGGTCCCCATGAGTTCGCACGACATCCGCTCCGCCCAGCGTCCCGCTCCCGATCAGCCGATGGTGGACATCGCCGACTATGTGATCGACTACCGCATCGACTCCGCCGAGGCCTATGACACGGCGCGCTACATGCTGCTGGACTCGCTGGCCACGGCCATGTTGGCCATGAAGTTCCCCGAATGCGTGAAGCACCTCGGACCGGTCGTGCCGGGCGCAAACCTGCCCGGCGGCGCCCGCGTGCCCGGCACCAGCCACGAGCTCGATCCGGTGCAGGCGGCGTTTGCCATCGGCAGCCAGATCCGCTGGCTGGACTTCAACGACACCTGGCTTGCGGCCGAGTGGGGCCATCCCTCGGACAACCTGGGCAGCATCCTGGCGGTGGCCGACTACCTCAGCCGCAAGGCCGAGCGCGAGGGAGGCGAGCCGATGACCGTCCGCGACGTGCTGACGTACGCCATCAAGGCCCACGAGATCCAGGGTTGCTACGCCCTCAAGAACAGCTTCAACCGCGTCGGGCAGGACCATGTGATCCTGGTGCGCCTGGCCTCCACGGCCGTCGCCACGGCCATGCTGGGGGGCGGCAAGGAGCAGATCATCACGGCGGTCTCCCATAGCTGGGTCGACAACGGGGCGCTGCGCACCTACCGCCACGCCCCGAACACCGGCCCGCGCAAGAGCTGGGCCGCCGGCGACGCCTGCCGGCGCGCCGTCACGCATGCCATCAATGCGGTCTACCGCGGCGTAGTGGGCTACCCCTCGGCCCTCAGCGCCAAGACCTGGGGCTATTACGACGTGGCCTTCAAGGGCAACGCCTTCCAGTTCGAACGCCCGTTCGGCAGCTATGTGATGGAAAACGTGCTGTTCAAGATCAGCTATCCGGCCGAATTCCACGCCCAGACGGCGGTGGAGTGCGCCATGCAGCTGCACGGCGCGGTGGCCGGCAAGCTCGAGCAGATCGATAAGGTGGTGATCGAGACCCAGGAGGCAGGGGCGCGCATCATCGACAAGACCGGCCCACTGGCCAATTACGCCGACCGCGACCACTGCATCCAATATATGGTGGCCGTGCCGCTGATCTTCGGCCGCCTGACCGCCGACGACTATGGCGACGAAGTGGCCGCCGATCCGAGGATCGACGCCCTGCGCGATAAGACGGTGGTCAGCGAGAACGCGCAGTTCACCAAGGACTACTACGACCCGGAAAAGCGTTACATCGGCAACTCGGTTCAGGTCTTCTTTAAGGACGGCAGCCGGACCCAGAAGGTGTCCATCGACTACCCGATCGGCCACCGCAAGCGCCGCGGGGAGGGTATCCCGGTGTTGTTAAAGAAGTTTGAGGCGGCCGTGCGCAGCCAGCTGCCATCCCATCAGGTCAAAGCGATACTGAACGCCACGGCAGACCCCGTTAAGCTAGACGCCATGCCAATCCAGCAGTTCCTTGGTTTCTTCACGCTGTAAAGACGGCGTGAGCTGAAAATGAACGGGCGTTTGGGGTCGATTTGCAATTGCTTAACTTTTGCTAAGCTACTCCGCGCCCGTTTCGGGTAAACAAGCACTAGGTTAGAAGTCAGGTTCGAGATTCACTAGGAGTAGGAATCGAGGCTTGATCGCTTTTCCCGTCTGGGGTGAACGGACGCGTACACCAATAAACGAGGAGACACCTGATGAAACGTAAGGGCTTGTACATCCTGATTGCCCTGGCCCTGGGCGGCGCAGGCGCCGCTCACGCACAGGACAACACCGGCACTGCGGCACCGACCACCACCACCGAAACGTCCAGCTACGACGACCGCTGGTATATCGCGCCGACGGTGGGTGGCTACTACAACGACACCGACCGCAACACCAATAGCCGCCAGTTCTACTACGGCATTGGCTTTGGTCGCTATTTCGCGCCCAACTTCTCACTGGATTTCTTCGGTGACCGCACCAAGCGCACCGTGGACACCGATGCCGGCGGCGGTCGTTGGTCGAACAACACCTACGGCGTTGCGGCCCGCTATTACTTCCTCGACTGGAACGCATGGCGCCCGTACCTGCTGGGCGGCGTGATGGGCAGCCAGCACATCAGCGACTTCGAGCACGGCTGGTCGCCGGCGGCTGAAGTAGGCGTGGGTGTGTCCAAGACCATCACCGACAGCTCCGACGTCCGCTTCGAAGGCGGCTATCGCTACGATTGGGACGACAAGACCCAGCCGAACAAGAGCGGCTACGGCGACTGGTTCCTGGGCTTCAGCATCGTGTCGCGCATCGGCGCGCCGCCGGCCCCGCCGGCTCCGCCGCCGCCGCCGCCGGCTCCGGACTGCTCCAAGCAGTTCCGCAACGGCGTGAATCTGTGCGACAACAAGTGCCCGGATCTGCCGGAAGGCACGATCGTTGGTCCGGATGGTTGCCCGCAGAAGGTCGTCATCGACCTGCGCGGCGTCAACTTCAAGTTCGATCGTCCGAAGAAGGGCGAGAAGGACATCGGCAAGTCGCTGGCTGAGCCGACGAAGGATTCGCTGGCCGTGCTCGACCAGGCTGTCGATACCTTGCAGCGTTATCCGCAGGTGCACGTCACCGTTGCCGGTTACACCGACAGCGTGGGTACGGCGGAGTACAACCAGGGTCTGTCGGAACGTCGTGCGAAGATCGTGTACGACTACCTGACCTCGCACGGTATCGATGCAAGTCGTCTGGAAGGTCCGATCGGTCACGGCAAGAACGATCCGATCGACACGAACGACACGGATGCTGGTCGCGCCCGCAATCGTCGTACGGAGTTGCAGGTTCAGCAGTAATCGAACCACTGCGTCAGATGTAGGAAAAGCCCGGCAAAAGCCGGGCTTTTCTTTTTTGCAATATGGCTTATCGAAGTAAGGCGTTGTTTCGTAGTGACACGTTGTCGCAGTTGCTCAGCATCATCGCCATCGACGCGTGCTTTGCCTGAACAGTGGCTCACCAACAGCGTCTTGCGAGCCGTGCGATGCTCTTAACGATTTTGCTACACTCCGCCGCGCTTGAAGTCTTGTGACATTTCCCCCGATCGGGACGCAAAGCACGGGACAGGAAAAGTCCCGTAGTAGGAGACGCGCGTTTTCCGTCTGGGGTGGAACGGACGCGAATACCAATAATATGAGGAGACACCTGATGAATCGTAAGGGCCTGTATTTCCTGATTGCCCTGGCTCTGGGCGGCGTAGGTGCCGCTCACGCGCAAGACAGCACCACCACGTCGACGACGTCGAGCTACGACGGCCGTTGGTACATCGCCCCGACCGTGGGCGGCTACTACAACGATACCGATCGCAACACCAACAGCCGCCAGGTCTATTACGGCCTGGGCTTTGGTCGCTTCATTGCGCCGAACACCTCGATCGACGTGTTCTTCGACCGCACCAAGCGCACCATCGACGGCGGTTCGGATCGTTGGGCCAACAACAACGTCGGCGTTGCTGCTCGCTTCTACTACGGTGACTGGAACGCATGGCGTCCGTACGCTCTCGTGGGCGTGATGGGCAGCTACCACATGAACCCGGCTGACCACGCCTGGTCGCCGGCCGCTGAAGTGGGCGTCGGCCTGTCCAAGACGGTCACCGACAGCACCGACTTCCGCGTGGAAGGTGGTTACCGTTACGACTGGGATGACAAGTCCCAGCCGGAGAAGAACGGTTACGGCGACTGGTTCCTGGGCTTCAGCATCGTGTCGCGCTTCGGCGAGCCGGCTGCTGCTCCCGTGGCTGCCGCTCCGGTGGCTCCGGCCGCTCCGGACTGCTCCAAGCAGTTCCGCAACGGCGTGAACCTGTGCGACAACAAGTGCCCGGATCTGCCGGAAGGCACGATCGTCGGTCCGGACGGCTGCCCGCAGAAGGTCGTGATCGACCTGCGCGGCGTCAACTTCAAGTTCGACCGCCCGAAGAAGGGCGAGACGGACATCAAGAAGGCGCTGGCTGAGCCGACCACCGACTCGGTTGCCATCCTCGACCAGGCTGTCGACACCCTGCAGCGTTACCCGCAGGTCAAGGTCACGGTTGCCGGTTACACCGACTCGGTCGGTAAGGACCAGTACAACCAGGATCTGTCGGAGCGTCGCGCTGCGATCGTGTTCAAGTACCTGACGGCCCACGGCATCACGGCTGATCGTCTGGTTGGCCCGATCGGTCACGGCAAGAACGACCCGATCGACTCCAACGACACGGACAGCGGTCGCGCTCGCAACCGTCGCACCGAACTGCAGGTCCAGCAGTAATAGGATCTGAAAGCTGTACCGAGAAGCCCGGCGCAAGCCGGGCTTTTCTTTTGTGGACACGCGCAGGTATCGCCTACCATGCGTGCTGTCCTTACTGGTTTGCGAGTTTTCTCTCATGCGTCCGCCTCGTCCCGCCCCACGCCAGTCCACACCATCGGCGCCTCGCCATGGTCTGGCGCGCGTGCTCAGCAAAATGGGCGTGTGCTCGCGCAGCCAGGCGGAGAAGGCGATACGCGAAGGACGGGTCAGCGTCGATGGCAAGGTGGTGCTCGATCCGGAGCGTCCCGCCGATGCGGACCGCCAACGCATCCTGTTGGACAACGAACCCATTGCCGCGAGCACCCGCGTCTACGTCGCGCTCAACAAGCCGCGCGGGATAGTCGTAAGTGCCGCCGACGAGCGCGGTCGCGATACCGTGTATGACTTGCTGAAGGATGCCGGCCTGCCATGGCTGGGACCGGTGGGGCGTTTGGACAAGGCCAGCGAAGGCCTGCTGTTGCTGAGCAACGACAGCGTATGGGCGGCGCGCTTGACCGAGCCCAGGCATCACGTGGACAAGACCTATCACGTGCAGGTCAACGATATTCCCGATCAGGCCTTGCTCGATCAGTTGGTCACAGGCGTGCTGGAAGAGGGCGAGCGACTCGCTGCACGCCGCGCGATCCTGCTGCGACATGGCGAAAAGAATGCGTGGCTGGAAATCGTGCTCGATGAAGGACGCAATCGGCATATCCGCCGATTGCTGGCTGCGCATGGGATCGATGTGCTGAGACTGATCCGCGTGGCAATTGGTTCGATGCCGCTAGGCGATCTGCCGAAAGGGCAGTGGCGGCATCTGAGCAGCGAGGAAGTACGTTCGCTCGGTGGCGCCACGCAATAGTGCAGGCCATGTGGGAGCGCACCCTGTGCGCGACAGCCCAGCTAGCCGACCATCCTGCACGTTGTAGTCGCGCACAGGGTGCGCTCCCACAGAAGACTAGAGACCGCGCCTCTCCCATTAGGAAAGGCGCAACTCCAATCCGCTTTAAATCACGCCCAACTTCTTACCTACCTTGGTAAACGCCGCAATTGCCTGATCCAGATGCTCACGCGTGTGCGCCGCACTCATCTGCGTGCGAATTCGCGCCTGACCCTGCGGCACTACCGGATAGAAGAAGCCCGTGACATAGATGCCCTCATCAAGCAGCTCCGTAGCCATGGCCTGGGCCTTCTTCGCGTCGTAGATCATCACCGGCACGATCGGATGCACGCCAGGCTTGATGTCGAAACCCGCCTTGGTCATCGCTTCGCGGAAGTAGCGGGTGTTCTCCTTGACCTTGTCGCGCAGATCGCCCGCGGCGGCAAGCATCTCGAAAACCTTGATGCCGGCGGCCACGACGTGCGGTGGCAGCGAGTTGGAGAACAGGTAGGGGCGCGAGCGCTGGCGCAGCATCTCGATCACTTCGCGCGGGCCGGTCGTGAAGCCGCCCAACGCGCCGCCGAGGGCCTTGCCCAGCGTGCCGGTGATGATGTCGATCTTGTCGAGCACGCCGTTGACCTCGGCCGAGCCGCGGCCGGTGTCGCCGAGGAAGCCGGTGCAATGGCATTCGTCGATATGCACCAGGGCGTTGTACTTCTTGGCCAGAGCGGTGATCTGATCGAGCGGCGCGATGAAGCCGTCCATCGAGAACGCACCGTCGGTGGTGATCAGCTTGCTGCGTGCGCCAGCGGCGTCGGCGGCCTGCAGCTGCTTTTCCAGATCGGCCATGTCGCAGTTGGCGTAGCGGAAGCGCTTGGCCTTGCACAGACGAATGCCGTCGATGATCGAGGCGTGGTTGAGCGCGTCGGAGATGACGGCGTCTTCTTCACCCAGCAATGGCTCGAACAGGCCGCCGTTGGCGTCGAAGCAGGCGGCGTAGAGGATCGTGTCTTCTTTGCCGAAGAACTCCGCGATCTTCTTTTCCAGTTGCTTGTGCAGATCCTGCGTGCCGCAGATGAAGCGCACCGAGGCCATGCCAAAGCCGTGCGTGTCCAGTGCGTCCTTCGCCGCCTGGATCACTTCGGGATGATCGGCGAGGCCAAGGTAATTGTTGGCGCAGAAGTTGAGCACTTCCTTGCCGCTGTCGAGGCGGATCTTCGCCGACTGCGGCGAGACGATGATGCGCTCGGCCTTGAACAGGCCCTGCTCACGGATCGATTCGAGTTCGCTGGCGTAGCGAGACTGGCCGGGGTAGCTCATGGGGGAATTCCAGCTGGGTCAAAAGGCTATTTTGAGCCTTTGGGGCTGGTGTGGGAAGGCGAGCCTTTTGCTCCCTTTCCCCTGCTGGGAGAGGGCTGGGGTGAGGGGCGGGTGCTCGCGACGGCGTTTCTTCTTTAGCCAGGTCGCTCTTAAGAGGCCAGGGCAACGAACGAATCTATGAGGGCATGAGGCTAGGCCGACCCCTCACCCCAGCCCTCTCCCCGGCGGGGAGAGGGAGCAGGGCGCGGATCCCTCAGCCTTGGTGCAACCCAAACTCCACCCGCGTCGTCTTGCCCTTATCGTCAATGTCCTTTGTATCCATCTTGGGGTCCTTGATCGACACGCGCTTGTCGTCGATCTTGCCCTTGAGCCAGACCTGCACCGCGGAGGCGCGACGCTGCGCGAGGTCGCGCATGGCAGCATCATCGACGGCGATGTTGGTCTCCATCAGGCTGCGCATCTCGTCCGGCTCCAGCGATTTCTTGAGGCCAATGATGTTCTTGGGCTTGCCCTTGAAGTCATCATCCTTATAGGCGCGCTTGAGGTACTTCTCGTACTCGTCGGGCGTCACATTGACCGAGGCGAGTGCGGCATCCGACGTGTCGGCATTCTTGCCCTCCTGGTCAAGCGCCTTGGCGCGTCGAACCAAGTTATCCACGGTTACCTTGCGCAGGCCATCCTGATCCTTGGACGGATCGATGCGACCGATCAGGTCCAGGTTCAAGGTGTTCTTCTGGTTGAGCATGGCCACGACCTTGCCCAGGCGATCCTGCGCATTCTTGTCGAGCACGGCCGAACCCGCATCGAACTCCACGTAGCCCAGATCCTCGTGGCTGCCGCCGCCGAAGGCCGCGCCAAGCAAGCGGAACGGCGCCGTGGCGGCCTTCGCGATCAGATTGCCGATGGCGCGCCAGATGAGGCCGCCCATGCTGAATTGCGGATCGTCGAGCGAGCCGGATACGGGCACATCGACGTCGATATTGCCCTGCGTGTCCTTGAGCAAGGCCACGGCGAGCTTGACCGGCAGATGCTTGATGCCTGGGCTTTCATCGCGATCGCCGAAGGTCAGCTGGGTGATGAAGATATGGTTGTCGGCATTGAGCTTGCGTTGGTCCAGTGTGTAATGGACGTCCATCGTCAGCTTGCCCGCTGTGATGGGATAACCGGTGTACTTGGTGGAGTAAGCGCTCAGCCCCGTCAGCTCGACTTCGTTCGCCTTGCCCTTGATGTCGAGGAAGGCCACCGGCTGCAACGGATTGACGGTGCCGTCGATGTCCACCGGCGAGTTGTCGTTCAACGCAGCCTGAACTGACAGCTCTGCCGGCGGATCGCCAGGCGTCGTGGCAATGGTGCCGATCTTGCCCGTCACCTTGGTGAGGTTCGCCGTGTAGTTTGGCTTGATGAAGTTGTCGGTGTAGTTGAGCTGGCCGTTGACCAGGGTGATGCCGCCAATGCGGACATCCGCAGGCGGTGTCGCCGGTGCGTTTGGTGCGGGGACGACCGCCGTGGTGGTGGTGCCCTTGGTCGTCTTGGAGGGCGCAGCGGCGGTCGCGGCGGCAGGTGTCGGTGCAGTAGCTGCAGGGGCCGGGGTCGGCGGTACCGCCGCGCCGGCCGGTTGCTCATTTTCTGCACGCGTCACCGATACGGGCGCAACTTCAGGGTTGGCCACCACTTCCGAGAGATTCAAGGTGCCGTTGGCATTGACGATCACGCGCGCGTAGAAGGAACTGAGCACCAGTGTGCCCACGTGCATGCGTGGCGCGCCCGATCCGTAAGCCACATCGAGATTCGAACCGCTGAGCGTGCGCCAGCGCAGGAAATCATCGCCGGTGAGCTTGTCCTGGATGCGCACCTGTTCCAGCGCTGCGTTGCCCTTGTAAGTCATTTTCGGCTCGGCGCTGCGTCCGTCGTAATGCAGCTTGCCGTTGCTGGTGACGCGCGCGCTGGAAATGACCACGTTCAAGGGCACGCTGATGTACGGCTGGAAGTTGGTGATATCGAGCCGCTTGGTATCGATCTGCAGATCGGCCAGCGTGGGCAGCGGTTGCAGCTTGCCGTTGGCGGTGAAGCTGCCTTTGCCCACCGTGCCCGCCAACTTCATCTCGCGCGGCTCGTTGAGCTTGTCGCTCAGGTTGTCCATCGAGCCGCTGACGGCATCTATCTTGATCTTTACCGGCTTGTCGCCGGCTGCCATATCGGTGAACGCAACGGCCGCATTGTCGAAGGCGAGGTGGGACACGCTCCAGTGCCACGGCGGCCCGCTCGCGGCGACTGGCTTCTTCGGCGCGTTCTTGGCAGCGAACAAATCCACCAGGCTGATGTACTTCTTGCTGTCGCGCTGCACGTCCAGGCTGAGGCCGGTAGCTTTGACGGTGCCAAGCTGCGCCTGTTGCGTGGCCAGGTCGACCTGGGTGATCTCCGCTTCCATGGTGGCCCACGACACGGGCGAACCATGTCCCTTGAATTGCGGTTCCATCGCAAAGTCGGTCACCGTGGCGTGCGCGTCGGCCAGATGGACATTGAACGGCGTGCCCCAATCCACTTGCAGCTGACCGGTGGCATCGAGCTTGCCCTTGGTCAGGCGTGCATTGATGCCTTGATAAGTGGCAGCCTGCAGCGGGGCCATGTCGACCTGTTTGAGGGTCAACGCGGCGATCAGCTTGTTCTTGGCCAGGTCCACGGTGCCCTTCATGCCTAGGTCGCCGCCGAAGAACTGCGCCGTCACATCAAGCTTTGCCACGGGCGCCGCTTGCAGGCTCAGTCCCTGCATGTTGCCGCGCAGATTGCCCAGGTCGATCTTGCTGCCGGCAGCGTCGGTGTAATGGATGGCGCTGTTGGTGAGCGTCATCGAGGCGATGCGCAGATCGGTCGGCTCAGCTTTTTTGTCCGCGTCCGCTTTGGCCGGAGGCGCAGTGAGCGCATCGAAATTGCTGTGACCACCGGCACCGGCGGTGTAATAGAGCTGCGCACGGTCGAACGCGAGTGCGCCCAGCACATAACGCGAGACCAGCGGCTGTACATCGGACAGCTCAGCCGTTCCCTTGCCCAGGCTCAGGATCGCCTGGCCGTTGCTGCTGTTGAGCACGAAGTCGTCGATCTGCAGCTTGCCGGTGAGTTGCAGCTGCGAGGCCGGCTTGGCCTGCACGAAATGCAGCACCAGATCGCCGCTGAGCAGACCCTTGGGTATGGCGATCGGCAGCGTGGTGGGCGCGTAGCCGATGTAACGCGCCAGATCGAGGCGATCCAGCCGGAAGTTGATGGTGGAGTCGCGACTGTCGGCAAACGGCTTGGTGTGGCCTTCGACACGCAGCGGGCTGCCGTCCACGCTCATGGAGAGCAGCGGCTGCACGAACACATCGGTATCGCTGGGCAGGTTGGCGATGAAGGGAATGCCCAGCTCCAGCTGTTCCACGTGATGGTTGGCCTTCATCGCCTCATCGTCGAACTGGATGTCGCCCGCGTGCACGCTGATGTTGGACAGCGCAAAGCGCGCCGGCGCCGCCTTCGGATCGGACGGCGTGGCATTGAAGCGATCGATGATGTCGCTGAAATTGAAACGCTGGTCGCCGGTGCGCACGATGCGGATGTGTGGATGCTGCACGATCAGTTGATCCAGCACCGGCGCCATGCGGAACACCGAGGCCCACGAGGCATTGATGACGGCCTGATCCACGTCGACGAAGGCCGACTTGCCGTCGCTGTCGGCGATATGCAGCTGATCGAGCTGCAGCCGCAAGGTGTATGGATTGAGATGCACGGCACCCAGCGTGACGGGGCGTTGCAGCGCGGCGCTGGCGCGCTTTTCGATCTGACTGCGAATGATCGATGGCGCCGCAAGAAAGCCGAGTATGCCGAAGACGACCACGACAATCGCAACGATCAAGGCGATCTTGCGTGTGCGATGCGATTGGTAGACGGCGATGGCGCGGTCGCGTCCCGCGGCCAGATGACGATTGCTGAACAGATCAGCCATGCGGACGATGCTCCCGTGCCATCGCGCGCCGACCGTACCAAGCCCTTGGGCCGGGTACCTTCACAATCCCAGCGATTAGTCGGCCGCCTTGGTCGAAGTGTACTAGGGCGGCCGACCTTTCAGGTTGGAATTCCCGCAGGAAATTCCGAGGTGTGACAGGGTTCGCTCAGCTCCAGGAGCAGACGACCTTGCCGCACTTGCCCGCATCCATCAGATCGAAGCCCTTCTGGAAATCGTCGATATGAATCTGGTGCGTGAGAACTTTCTGAAGAGGGAAGCCGGTGAGCACCATCTGGGTCATCTTGTACCAGGTCTCGTACATGCGACGGCCGTAGATGCCCTGCATGGTGAGGCCCTTGAAGATCACCTTGTCCCAATCGATGCCGGCGCCCTTGGGCAGGATGCCGAGCAGTGCGATCTTGCCGCCGTGGTACATGCAATCGAGCATGTCGTTGAAGGCGCGCGGGTTGCCGCTCATCTCCAGGCCCACGTCGAAGCCTTCCATGTGCAGGTCTTTCATCACGTCCTTGAGCGACTGGTTGGCCACGTTGACCACGCGCGTGGCGCCCATGTCCGCCGCCAGCTTCAGGCGGTAATCGTTCACATCGGTGACGACCACGTTACGGGCGCCCACATGCTTGGCGATGCCTGCGGCGATGATGCCGATCGGGCCGGCGCCGGTGATCAGCACGTCTTCGCCGATCAGGTCGAATTCCAGCGCGCAGTGCGCGGCATTGCCGTAGGGGTCGAAGAAGGCAGCCAGCTCGGACGGGATCTGGTCCGGGATCGGCCACAGGTTCGAGGCCGGCATGGTCATGTATTCGGCGAACGCGCCGTTGCGGTTCACGCCGATGCCCACGGTGTTCGGGCACAGATGCTGGCGGCCGGCACGGCAGTTGCGGCAGTGGCCGCAGACGATATGGCCTTCGGCCGAGACGCGGTCGCCGATCTTGTAGCCGGTCACGCCCGGGCCGATCTCCACGATGCGGCCGACGAATTCGTGCCCGATCGTGAGGCCGGGCTTGATGGTGCGCTGGGACCACTCGTCCCACTTATAGATGTGCAGGTCGGTGCCGCAGATCGCGGTCTTTTCCAGCTTGATCAGCACCTCGTTGGGGCCGACCTCGGGAACAGGCACTTCTTCCATCCAGATGCCCTGTTCGGGCTTGCGCTTGACCAGGGCTTTCATCATCTGAGGCATGGTATTTCCGTGGGGAAGGGCGGGAAAACGGACATTATAGAAGCCTGGGCAGGGCGCCGGCTTCGTGCAGTGCAGCGTTGCCCCGGGGCCGGCCAGGGATTATGGTCGCAATTTTTTGCGACAACCCGGGTCGAGTACAGGCATGAAACGACGGACATTCGCGCTGCTGGCGGCAACATGGGGTTTGATGATGGCCATTCCTAGCCACGCTGACGAAGGCATGTGGATGCCCTCCCAGCTGCCTTCCATCGGCAAGCAGCTGCGCGCGGCGGGCTTCCAGGGCAACCCGGCGGACCTTGCCGACCTGACCCAGGCGCCGCTGAGCGCAGTGGTGAAGGTGGGCGGAGCCACGGGTTCCTTCATCAGCGACGACGGCCTGGTGCTGACCAACCACCACGTCGCATTCGGCGTGATCCAGTACAACAGCAACGCGCAGCGCGATCTGATCCAGAACGGTTTCGTGTCGCACGAGCGCACGGAAGAGCTGCCCGCCAACCCCGATTTCCGCCTGCGCGTGACCACCGGCTTCGACAAGGTCAGCGAGCAGGTACTGGCGGCCGCCAAGGGCAAGACCGGGCGCGCCTATTTCGATGCGATCGACGCCATCAGCAAGACCTTGGTGGCCGATTGCGAACGCGAAGCCGGCGTGCGCTGCAGCGTGGTCAATATGTTCTATGGCCGCGACTTCTACCTGGTCAAACAACTCGAGCTGCGCGACCTGCGTCTGGTCTACGCACCGCCGCGTGCCATCGGCAATTACGGCGACGAAGTGGATAACTTCGTGTGGCCGCGCCACGCGGGCGACTTCACCTTGTTGCGCGCTTACGTCGGCCCCGATGGCAAGCCGGCGGATTACGCCAAGAACAATGTCCCCTATCACCCGCCGGCGCATTTGCAAGTCGCGCGCGATGGCGTGCGCGACGGGGATTTCGTGATGCTGGCGGGCTATCCCGGTACGACATATCGCCATCGCACAGCGGCGGAGTTTGCCGATCAGGTGCAGTGGCGATTGCCGACCACGGTGGCCGTGATGCAGCAGTTGCAGCACGTGATCGAAGAGGCCGGTCGCGATGATCGCCCGGCGGCCATCCGCTATGCCTCGCAACTGCAATCGCTGAAGAACAACATCAAGCGCTTTGAAGGCGAGCTCGATGGCCTCAAGCGCAGCGACGCAGTCGGCATCCGCCGCAAGGATGAAGACGCAATGATGGCGTGGCTGGCGGCACAGCCGCAGGCTGGCACGCTGCGTCCGCAGATCGACGAGGTCAATCGCCTCATTGCCACCGCCAACGCCACGCGCGAACGTGATCTGCTGTTGGGCCTGATGCAATCACAAACGCAGTTGCTGCGTTCGGCCATCATGCTGCAGCGCCTCGCCTACGAGCGCGGCCATGCGGATGCCCAGCGCGAGGCGGGTTACCAGCAACGCGACGAAGAACTGATCGCCGGCACGCTGCGCCAGGTGCAGCGTCGCTACGACCCCGTGGTCGAGAAGCGCCTGATGACGGCCTTGCTCACGCGCTATCAGGCCTTGCCTGATGCGCAGCGCGTGCCCGAATTCGATGCGGTGTTCGGGCGCACGCCCGAAGCCTTGTCGCACAAGCTCGATCAGGTTTATGCCGCGACGATGCTTGGCGACGAAGCCAAACGGCTGGCGTGGCTGAAGGCAGAGCCAGCGACGGTGGTCAAATCCGACGACGCACTGATGGCGCTAGCCTCCCAGTTGCAACCCGCCTTGTTGCGCCTGGAGGGCGAGCGCAAATCGCGCGAAGGCGATTTGCTGCGTCTTCGTCCCGCGTACATGGACGCGCTGATTGCCTATCGCGAAAAGCAGGGACGCGCGGTTTATCCCGATGCCAACAGCACGTTGCGCGTGAGCTACGGCAAGGTCACGCCCTTGAAGGCCCGCGATGCGGTCACCTATGAGCCGCAGACGACGACTGCCGGCATCGTGGAGAAGAACACCGGCGCGGAGCCGTTCGATGCACCCAAGCCCTTGCTCGACGCCATTGCCAAGGGCGACTACGAGGGCTATGCAGATGCGAAGACCAAGGCCATGCCGGTCGACTTCCTGAGCAATCTGGACACCACGGGCGGCAATTCGGGCTCGCCCGTGTTGAACGCCAAGGGCGAGCTGGTAGGCCTAAACTTCGACAGCAACTGGGAAGCGGTAAGCGCGAGCTGGATGTTCGATCCACGCTACAAGCGCGCCATCCATGTCGACTTGCGTTACATGCGCTGGCTGATGGACAAGGTCTATCCAGCGCCGCAGTTGCTCAAGGAAATGGGCGTGCCGGGGCGCTGAGCCCAGCCAATCTCACATCCTCAACTGTGGGAGCGCACCCTGTGCGCGACGGCCTCACCCTGTCGAGGCGCTAGTCGCGCACAGGGTGCGCTCCCACAGATAGCTGAGGAAGTGAGGTTCGCACCCAGTCGGGAAATCGGGTTCACACCGGTTTCATCCCCCCGGGCGTGCAGTAGCTCCTTCCTTTAGGGAGGGGACGTTATGCAGCATGACGATGCTTGTTGCGCTGGCGCGACGGACCACGCGCGTCGCTCGCTATTGAAATCAGCCATCGGCGCCGCCGCGTTTGCCGCGGTGGGCGGCGCTTCCTGGCTTATGCCCGGTCTCGCACAGGCTGCAGCCTTGACCAAGGAGCAGCGCGATGCGATGACGCCGGACCAGGTCGTTGCCATGCTCAAGGAAGGCAACCAGCGATTCTGCGCGGGCAAGATGCAGGGACACGACTATCTGGCACAGAAGCGTGCCAGCGCCGGCGGGCAATACCCGGCAGCGGTGATCCTGAGCTGCATCGACTCGCGTGCACCTGCCGAAATCATCCTGGATGCCGGTATCGGCGACACCTTCAATGGGCGGGTCGCAGGCAATGTCGCCAACGACGATCTGCTGGGAAGCATGGAATTTGCCTGCGCGCTTGCCGGCGCCAAGCTCGTGCTGGTGATGGGGCATACAGCCTGCGGCGCCATCAAGGGCGCCATCGACAACGCCAAGCTGGGCAACCTCACGGGCCTGCTCGACAAGATCAAGCCGGCTGTCGAAGCCACCCAGTTCAGTGGCGAACGCACCAGCAAGAACGATGCTTTCGTCGATGCCGTGGCCGCGACCAATGTGCGTCAGACGGTGGCGGAGATACGTCGACGCAGCGATGTGCTGGCGGGCCTGGAGAAGGACGGCAAGATCAAGATCGTCGGTTCGATGTATCACCTGGTTGGCGGCAAGGTGGAGTTCTACGCTTAAGCGAGCCCTGCTGTTTGTAGGAGCGCACTTGTGCGCGACCGAGGCATCGACAGGGCGCTGCAGTCGCGCACAAGTGCGCTCCTACAATGAAACGGCGCCGGTAGTGAGGCACGGTACGTCGGGATGCCGGCTTCATCGGTAGAATGCGCCGATGCCGATCGATCAACGCCCACTCGCCGTATTCCTGATGGGCCCGACCGCGTCGGGCAAGACGGCGCTCGCCTGCGCGCTCAGCGATCAATTTCCGCTCGACCTGGTTAGCGTCGATTCGGCCCTGGTCTATCGCGGCCTCAATATCGGCGCAGCCAAACCGGATGCGCCGACGCTGGCGCGCTACCCGCATCGATTGATCGATATCGGCGATCCGGCCGAGCCTTACTCAGCGGCGGATTTCCGTGGCGATGCCGTGGCCGCCATGCAGGACATCACGGCGCAGGGCCGGGTGCCGCTGCTCGTTGGCGGCACGGGGCTTTATTTCCGCGCGCTGCAACAAGGCCTTTCACAGCTGCCCGAGGCTGATCCGTCTGTGCGTGAGCGACTCGCAGCACAGGCCGCCGTTGACGGATGGCCTGCGCTGCATGCGCGTCTGCAACAGCTCGATCCCGCCGCCGCCGAACGCATCGGACCCAACGACGCGCAGCGCATTCAACGCGCGCTTGAGGTGATCGAGCTCACCGGTCGCCCGTTGTCGGAACAGCAGCGCGGCGGCAGCGGCGAGCGTTTCCCATGGCGCGTACTCAAGCTGGCGCTGGTGCCGCAGGACCGTGCGCCCTTGCACGAACGCATCGCACAACGTTTCGACACGATGTTGCGCGATGGCTTTCTAGACGAAGTTCGCGCCCTGCGTGCCCGCGGCGACCTGCATGCCGATCTCCCGGCCATTCGCGCCGTGGGCTACCGCCAGGCCTGGGATTTTCTGGACGGCCAAACCAGCGAGGCGGAATTTCGCGACCGCGGCGTGTTCGCGACACGTCAGTTGGCCAAGCGGCAGATCACCTGGCTGCGCAGTGTGCTCGATGCGCGGATGCTCGATCCGGAGCGTCCGGAGACGCGGAATCTTGCCGAAGATGCCCTGCGTTTGTTTCTCGGCGAACAATAGTGTGCCGACGAGTTCTCTAAACACCTTTTTCACACCTGACGAAAGCTGCATTCGCCCTTTCATCAACGGTTTAAAAGTGGTTAATATTCCTCGGCCTTGGACCGGGGCGCGTTATGCGTTTTTTATCCCGGTCCGTCCGCTGCGAGGGGAGAACAAGAAATGTCCAAGGGGCAATCATTGCAAGATCCGTTTCTTAATGCGCTGCGCCGCGAACGCGTGCCGGTCGCGATCTATCTGGTCAATGGCATCAAGCTGCAGGGCACGATCGAGTCGTTCGATCAGTTCGTGGTGTTGCTGCGCAACCAGGTGAGCCAGATGGTCTACAAGCACGCCATCTCCACTGTGGTACCCAGCCGCAACGTCCGCATGGGCAATGGCCATGATGGTCCGGGCGATGCGCCGGGCGGTGCGCCCGAAGCGGAAGCTTGATTACGTCGGGTGGTCGACCCATCTGAGTAGGGTAGGCGTCGCGGCATTATCGGCCGGCGGCGTATCCACATACACTTCCCACTCCGATCCGTGCCGTGGACCGTCTATGGTCCGCGGCATCGCGTCTCCATAAAGGTCCTCCCGCCCTCGTGTTTGATCGTCAAAAGAAAGGCGAACGCGCCGTCCTCGTGCTCCCGCATTCCCGTGGAGAGGGCGATACAGCGCGGCGTGCCGAAGAATTCGCCGAGCTCGTGCGCTCGGCTGGCGCCGAGATCCTCGGCAGCATCCCGGCGCGCGTGGTGGAACCGAACCCACGCTATTACATCGGCACCGGCAAGGCCGACGAGGTGGCCGAGGCCGCCCGGGCGCTCGAGGCCGACCTGGTACTGGTCGATCATCTGCTGACCCCGGTGCAGGAGCGCAATCTCGAAAAGCTGCTCAATGTGCGCGTCGTGGACCGTGCGGGTCTGATCCTGGACATCTTTGCCCAGCGCGCCCGTTCCCACGAAGGCAAGCTCGAAGTGGAGCTGGCCCAGCTCAAGCATCTTGCGACGCGCCTGGTTCGCGGCTGGACCCACCTTGACGCTCAGCGCGGCGGCGCCATCGGCAACCGCGGCCCGGGCGAAACCCAGCTGGAAACCGACCGCCGCCTGCTCGCCGAGCGGGTGAAGATGCTCAGCAAGCGCCTCGAAAAGGTGCAGACGCAGCGCGTGCAGCAGCGCCGTGCGCGCCTGCGCAACACCGTGCCGAGGGTCGCCCTGGTGGGCTACACCAATGCCGGCAAATCCACCTTGTTCAATGTGTTGACTGAAGGCGAGGTGTTTGCCGCCGACCTGCTGTTCGCCACGCTGGACCCGACTGTGCGAAAGCTCGATGGCCTGTCCTGCGGGCCGGCCGTGCTGGCCGACACGGTTGGTTTTATCCGCGAGCTGCCCCACGACCTGGTCGCCGCCTTCCGCGGCACCCTGGCCGAGGCGCGCGATGCCGATCTGCTGCTGCATGTGAGCGACGCGGCCGACGAGGAGCGCGAGCGCCTCGCCCGCGTAGTCGACAACGTGCTCGAAGAAATCGATGCCGGCGACCTGCCGCAGCTGCGGGTGATGAACAAGATCGACCTGGCTGGCACCGAGCCGCGGATCGACCGCGACGCCGAAGGTCGCCCCACCACCGTGTGGCTATCGGCCGCCAGCGGGCAGGGCCTGGACCTGCTCAGGCAGGCCCTGGGCGAGCTGCTGGGCGGCGAGCGCGTGCAGTCCGAACTGCGCCTGCCGCATACCGCCGGCCGCCTGCATGCCCGGCTCAAGGCCGCCGGCGCCATCGTAGGCGAAGAGGTGGATGAGGATGGCTGGCGCTTGAATATCGATGCGCCGCGCAGCGTGATTGCGCCGCTGAGCGGCGGTAGCGCCAGCGAGGCAGCCTTGCTCCAGCCCATCCTTGGCACGGCCGAAGAGGCCTTGCAGGACCGCACCCTCTAGCCAGCGAAACCCCTGTGGGAGCGCACCCTGTGCGCGACAGGCGCCCGAGCGCCCGGCGAAAACCGGTTGTCGGGGTGACCTTGCGGCGCTCGTCGCGCACAGGGTGCGCTCCCACAAGGGGAGGGAATCCCTGGCGAGCTCTGTTAGAATGGTCGGTGTTTGTGTGCGGCCATTCGCGCTCGCGCGGTACCCATCAAGCAGCCGACCCTATGCCCAAACCCGTTCAACGCGCTTTCCGGCCAACGCAGCCGGCCTCCCAGCGGCCTTAAGGAGACTGACCATGGCCTGGAACGAACCCGGTAACGGGCAACGCGATCCGTGGAACAGGAACCGCCAGCCTGGCAACAAGCCGGGTCTGGAGGACATGCTCAGGCAGCTACGCAACCGGCTGGGCAAGCTTGGTGGCGGCGCCGGAGGCATTTTCACCATCCTGCTGGCCTTCCTGATCGTCTGGATCGCCATGAGCAGCTTCACCATCGTGGATGCGCGCCAGGCTGGCGTGGTGCTGCGCTTTGGCCAGTACTCCCGCACCTTGCCGCCGGGTTTCCACCTGAAGTTTCCCAGCCCGATTGAAACGGTGACCAAGGTCGGCACCACCGAGATTCGTTCGGTGTCCGACAAGGTGCGCATGCTGACCAGCGACGAGAACATCATCTCGGTCGACTTCAACGTGCAGTACCAGGTGGCTGACGCCCGCAAATTCCTCTTCTCGCTGAGCGGTCCGCCGGAAGACACGCTGCGCCAGGCCTCCGAAGCCGCCGTGCGCACCGTGGTGGGCGCCAATGTGATGGACAACATCCTCACCAGCCAGGGCGAAGGCGAGACCGTCGCGCCTGCCGTTGCCAGCACCGTGGCGCGGGCCTCGTCCGTGGCGGCGACGGCCGTTGTACCTGTGACCGGCGTGAAGGCGCAGACGCGCGACACCTTGCAGCAGCAGACGCGCGAAATCCTGCAGGCCACGCTGGACGAATACGACGCCGGCCTGGTGGTGACCGACGTGAGCTTCCAGAACGTGGCGCCGCCGCAGGAAGTGAAGGACGCCTTCGACGACGTCAACGCCGCACGCGAAGACAAGCAGGGCACCGAGAACAACGCACGCGCCTACGCCAGCCAGGTGGTGCCGGTGGCGCGCGGCGACGCGTCCCGCATTTCCGCCGAGGCCCAGGGTTACGCCGCTGCCCGCGTGGCCACCGCCACCGGTGATGCCTCGCGCTTCAACCTCATCCTCAAGGAATACAAGGCCGCGCCGGATGTCACGCGCCGTCGCCTGTGGCTGGAAACCGTCGAGGATGTGATGTCGAACAATCCCAAGGTGCTCGATGGTTCCGGCGGTCGCAACATGATCTATCTGCCGCTCGATCGCGCGACCGGCAAGGATGTGCCGAACGTGGGCTCGGTGATGCAATCGGCAGGCAGCGACAGCAGCCTCGGTGGCAAGGAGAAGCAGCCATGAAGATCGTCTCCGCCATCGTCGCCGTGCTGATCGTGTTGCTCGGCTTCAACAGTTTGTTCGTGGTGCACGAAGGGCAGACCGCGCTCGTGCTGCAGTTCGGCCGCATCGTGCGCACCGGCGACCAGCCTGGCCTGCACGCGAAGTTGCCGTTCATCCAGCAAGTGATGACGTTCGACAACCGCATCCTGACTTTGGAAGCGCCGCCAGAGCGTTACTTCACCTCCGAGAAGAAGAGCGTCAACGTCGACTTCTACGTGAAGTGGCGCATTGCCGACAATGCCGCGTACTACCGCGCCACCGCGGGCGACGAGCTGCAGGCGGCCAATCGCCTCACGCCGATCGTGAAGGACGCGCTGCGTTTTGAGTTCAACGGTCGCACCTTGCAGGAGCTGGTCTCGGCCGGTCGCAAGGACGTCACCGAGCGCGTGCGCAAGCAGACCGACACGGCAGCCCGCAAGAATTTCGGCATTGCCGTCGTCGACGTGCGCATCAAGCGCATCGATCTGCCCGACGAAGTGAGCGAGTCGGTGTACAAGCGCATGCGCGCCGAGCGCACACAGCTCGCCAACGAATTGCGCTACACCGGTCAGCAGGCCGCCGAAACCATCAAGGCCGACGCCGATCGCCAGGCCCAGGTGGTCAAGGCCGAAGCCGAGCGCGACGCCGCCAAGGTGAAGGGCGAGGGCGATGCCCAGGCCGCGGCGATCTACGCGCAGGCTTACGGCCAGGACCCGGAGTTCTTCGCGTTTTATCGAAGCCTGGCCGCGTACCGTACGTCCTTCAAGGATGGCAAGGGCGTGCTGGTGCTCCGACCGGATTCGGAATTCCTGAAGTATTTCAGCGACGGCGCATCGTCCAAGCATTGAGTGGCAGGGGACGATGTCGAGTGAATTGACGGGCGCGTTATGCCTGGTGCTGGTGATTGAAGGGCTCGTGCTGTTTGCCGCGCCGCGCGGGTGGCAAGCCACCATGCGCGAGGCAGCCAACATGAGCCCGCGCACGCTGCGCGTGTTTGGCGCGCTCGCCATGGGCATCGGCCTGGTGGCGTTGAAGTTGGTGCATTGAAATAACGCGGCGATGGGCCGCTCAACCCATCGAGGGAAGTTTCCACCTCCCTCACCGTCATCCCTGCGAAAGCAGGGATCCAGCGACTTTGAAGGCGCTGGATTCCAGCGTTCGCTGGAATGACGAGCGAAGATTTTCAGTCTTACGTGCCCCGCGGGGCGCCTCATTCTTCAAATTGACGAGAGCAACATCATCATGGGCAAGTCAGTAGTCATCCTTGGTGCGCAGTGGGGCGACGAAGGCAAGGGCAAGATCGTCGACCTGCTGACTTCGAAGGTCAGCGCCGTCGCTCGCTTCCAGGGCGGCCACAACGCCGGCCACACGCTGGTCATCGGTGGCAAGAAGACCGTGCTGCATCTGATCCCGTCGGGCATTCTGCGCGACGACGCGCTGTGCCTGATCGGCAATGGCGTGGTGCTGTCGCCGCAGGCGCTGAAGCAGGAAATCGAAGAGCTTGAAGCGCAGGGCGTGGAAGTGCGTTCGCGCCTCAAGATCAGCCCGGCCACGCCGCTGATCATGCCGTACCACATTGCCGTGGATAAGGCGCGCGAAATCGCCGCCGGCAAGAGCGCCATCGGCACCACCGGCCGCGGCATCGGCCCGGCGTACGAAGACAAGGTGGCTCGCCGCAGCGTGCGCGTGGCCGACCTGATGTACCCGCACGAGTTGCCCGAGAAGATCAAGGCCGCCGTCGAGTACCACAACTTCATCCTCACCCAGTGGCTGAAGGCCGAGCCGGTCGACTTCCAGACCGTGCTGGACGATGCGCTGGCCTATGGCGAATTCATCCGCCCGATGGTCGACGACGTCGCCACCATCCTGCACGACGTGCGCAAGGAAGGCGGCCACATCCTGTATGAAGGCGCGCAGGGCGCACTGCTCGACATCGACCACGGCACCTACCCGTACGTGACCTCGTCCAACACCACCGTGGGCGGCGCACTCGCCGGCACCGGTGTGGGCGCTGGCGACATCGACTACGTGCTGGGCATCTGCAAGGCGTACGCCACGCGCGTGGGCGGCGGTCCGTTCCCGACCGAGCTCGAAGACGAGATGGGCGAGCGCCTGCGCAAGGTCGGCAACGAGTTCGGCGCCAGCACCGGCCGTCCGCGTCGCTGCGGCTGGATCGACCTCGTCGCGCTCAAGCGCGCCGTGCAGATCAACGGCATCAACGGCCTGGCCATCACCAAGCTCGACGTGCTCGACGGCCTGCCGACCATCAAGGTCTGCATCGCCTACGAATACCGCGGCAAGCGCCGCGAACTGGCCCCGCTCGACGCGGACGGCTGGGCCGAGTGCAAGCCCGTCTACCTGGAATTCCCGGGCTGGGACGAATCCACCGCCGGCATCCGCGAGTGGGACAAGCTGCCTGCTGCTGCTCGTGCTTACTTGCGCGCCGTGGAAGAGCTGTCGGGCTGCAAGCTGTCGCTGGTTGCTACCGGCGCGGATCGTGATGACACGATCGTGTTGGATGATCCGTTCGCTTGATTGGTTGGCCACTTGGTGAAACACAAAACCCCGGCTAACCGGGGTTTTTTTGTGGGACATGTTCCCTTACTCAACCTTAGAGTTGATTTTAGCTAATTAAACCTGTAAGTTGATTTCGTCATTTTCAACCTGTGGGTTGAATCATGGAAATCATCCGTCTACCCGATCAGCTAGGGACCATCTTGCGCGCTGCGCGTCTACGCCAAGGTTTAACGCAGGGCGACGTGGCCAGTCAGCTAGGCATTTCAGTGCAAGCCATGTCGAAGCTCGAAAATCACGCTGGCCGGGCCTCCTTCGATCGCGTCCACCGGTTGTGCTTGCTGCTGGGACTAGATATCGCCCTTCAGCCACGAATCGCCAGTAGCCCCGCGAAGTCATCCTCATCCACGGCGGAGTGGTAACCCGTGGCACGTCGCATCACGGCGTTGGATCTATGGATGAACGGCTTGTTCGTGGGCAAGTGGGAACGCGGACGTGCGGGCAACGATCGCCTGATCTACGACGATGGCTGGATCAAAGCGGCAGAAGGGCGGCCGCTTTCGCTGTCCCTGCCGTTTGCCTCGGGCAAGGATGGCAGTCAGGGCGTTGCGTTGTCCTCGCCAGCCGTAGCGGCCTATTTTGAGAATCTGATTCCGGATAACGATCGCATTCTTCGCCGTCTCCGGGATCGTTACCGTGCGGCTTCGATATCGGCGTTCGATTTGCTCGCTGTGATCGGTCGCGATTGCGCCGGTGCTCTTCAGTTGACGGTTGCAGGGGAGTCGCCGGCCGATCCACATCGCATCGATGCTTGCCCGCTAAGCGAAGCCGGTGTAGCCCAGTTGCTACGCGACACCACGAGCAACGGCCCGCTGCCAGCAAGTGAAAGCGAAGCCTTCCGCCTTTCCATCGCCGGTGCCCAGGAGAAGACCGCATTGCTCAGGCATCGCGATCGCTGGTGTATTCCCGAGGGTGCCACACCCAGTACGCATATCTTCAAGTTGCCTCTTGGCCTTGTGGGCAACATGCAGGCCGATATGCGGCATTCCGTGGAAATCGAATGGCTCTGCATGGAAATCGTGCGTGCCTTTGGATTGCCTGCCGCCAACGTCGAGATCGGCCTGTTCGAAGATCAAAAGGCACTTATCGTTGAGCGCTTCGATCGTTCGCTCTCCAAGGATCGCCGATGGTGGCAGCGTATACCTCAGGAAGATTTCTGCCAGGCATTGGGTGTGCCGCCATCGCTCAAGTATGAAAGCGATGGCGGTCCTGGGATGCGCCAGATCATGGAGGTTCTGCGTGGTTCTCAGGCCGCGGAAGACCGTGCTGTGTTCTTCAGGGCTCAACTCCTGTTCTGGCTAATGGCTGCTACCGACGGCCACGCCAAGAACTTCAGCCTTCGTCTGCAACCCGGCGGCGCCTATCGCATGACGCCGCTCTACGACATCCTTTCTGCGTATCCGATCATGGGGCGGAGGGCGAACAAGCTCGATCCACACAGAGCCCGAATGGCCATGGCGGTAACGTCACGCAATCGACACTACGACCTTCATGGCATTCATCGCTGGCACTGGATTGCCATGGCCGAGAAATTGGGCCTTCCGGAGGCGCCGGAGCTTATCGAGCAAATGATCGAGCAGGTGCCAATAGTCCTCGCCGACGTGGCCAAGCACCTGCCGGATGCCGTACCAGAGGCAATCTTCGAGGCGGTGAGCGATGGTATCCGTCGAGCATCGAAGCGATTGGGGTCGGAACCCGACTATCGGCGATAAACGCACGCTCTATACCGGGTCAAAACAGAGTCAGGTTGGACTACTCCCCGATTTTTGGACCACCCCTGATTCCTCGGACACCCAAAAGCGAGGACAGTCCTCGCACGGAGATGTTTGACGGAAAAGGGCCAGCGATCTCAGCCGAGTTCAAGCGTGAAGCCCTGAGGCTGAAGTACAGCAGCGGTAAGCCCGCCGCTGCTGTCGCCCGTGAATTGGGAGTGCCGCGTAACCGCCCGTACAAATGGCTGTCGTAGTCGGTGGTGTCGCGGCCGAGAACGCTGCTGGTATGCGACAGACGCTGACCCAGCTCATCATAGGTATAGCTGACCGTGAGCACGCCCTTGCCGCTGACGGTTGGATGGTCGACGCGGATCAGCTGGCCCTGCTTGTCGTAGCCGTGGCTGGTGGTGCGCGAGAGGGCGTCAGTGGCGGTGCGCTTCAAGCCGAAGACGTCGTAGCCGAGTTTTTCGGTGCCGCCATCGGCGTGCCAAGAGAAGGGTCGGAGGAGGTCACGCCAATTTACTACCTCCGTCCCCTTAGCTTACGCGCCAATTTATTACCTCTGGAGTTACCAGGATTTAGTGGACAAGTCCTAGTATCCACACGATCCGCTGAGGGTTTCGGCTATGTCCCCAGGCAAGCCCCTAAGTAAGGTCAGACAGGCATACAAGTTCATCGAAGCTCATAGGAATGAGTTCAGCATCCAGGCCATGTGTCGAGTTCTCGGCGTAGCCCGTGCTGGGTACTACACCTGGCTTGACCATCCTGTTTCTGATCGGGCTCAGGAAGATGCACGACTTCTGCGCCTGATTCGAACTTTCTTCATTGCCAGTCATGGTATTTACGGCGCCCCCAGAATCTTGCAGGACCTGCGTGAGCATGGTGAGACCTGCAGCAAGCATCGGGTTGCCCGGTTGATGAGTGAGAACGGTCTGCGTGCATTACACGGCTATCGCACTCGACACATCCCAGTAGCCAAGCCAGCCGCGTTGATTCCGAATCTGCTGCAACGTCAGTTCTCGATGTCGGGGCCAAACAAGGCCTGGGTGACGGACATCACCTATATCCGCACGTGGCAAGGCTGGCTCTACGTGGCCGTGGTTATGGATCTCTTCTCGCGCAAAATCGTTGGCTGGGCGGCTAAGCCGACGATCCACAAGGAGCTAGTGCTGGAAGCGGTGAAGAAGGCTGTGCAATGCCGCCGACCTCGAAGAGCCTTGATCCATTCGGATCAAGGAACTCAGTACGGAAGCGATGCTTGGCGACGATTCTGCAAAGCCAACCATTTGGAACCAAGCATGAGCAGACGAGGAAACTGTTGGGACAATGCCGTGGCAGAGTCCTTCTTCGGCAGCCTCAAGAAAGAGCGCGTCAAGAAGCGTATCTATGCCAGTCGCGAAACCGCCATCCTTGACGTATCCGAGTACATTGATCAGTTCTACAACCCGATTCGCCGCCACAGTTACCTAGGTGGCGTCAGTCCGAATGAGTTCGAGGCAGCGCATCGGCGACGACGATCAGGTGTCCACTAAATCCTGGTAACTCCAGAGGGCGTTATTTGAGCCCGTTGGCGTTAGTCTCATATGATCCGAGCACATGGCGGAAGACCAGGTGGTCAGGAGGCGGCAGCGTGGCCGAGCGTCTTTTCAACCATGGCCTGAAATCGTTGATCGCCCCATGCACGGCCTTGCAGAAGGTGCAACCGGATGGCCGCGATTTCCTCGTCGCCTATGCCAGCAAGTAGCCAAGAGCGATATGCGCTGGCACGCTCGTGCGGATCTGAAGCTATGGAAAGGAATGTTGCATGGGGAGTGACGAGCGGACCGACACGTAACCCGAGATTCGCGTGAACGCTCGACCATGGGTGATCCTCAGGTGCTTGAACCATGGCCGCGCGTACAGGGTTGAGTTCAATGTAGCGATAAACTGTCAGCAGATATGGATCGGTGTTCACTAGGCAAGACTTGAAGCGGCCTTCCCAAAACGTCCCCGTGCGGCGACGCCTTCGGTTGAAGAAGGGGACATAATTTGTCCCAACTGCCGCATCGCTTCCGACACTTATCCTGCTCGTTTGGCGCTGGCTAAGAGATGAACATGGTTTCCCATGAGGACATACGCATGGACGGCGATTTCATGGTCACGCGCGCTTTGAGCAAGAGGCATTAGGTAGTGCTGACGGTCGTCATCATCAACGAAAACGGCGCCACGATTCACGCCGCGCTGGATGATGTGAAGGGGTACGGAAGGCAATGCCAGGCGCAGTCAGCGTGGCATACCGAATGTTCTTTGATGAAGATCTAGGTATCTTTGCCCGTCGGGTTGTTGAGCTATATCGGAGCCTCGGGCCATCGGTTGCCCGAAAAAGACTCGCTTCTTGGTGGCCCTTTAACTACCTCCGGCCCCTTTCCGGGCCCCTTTCCGAGTTCCCTTAGTTCAGGTTTTCGGTTGTTGAAAAGCGGTGTAGAAAGCCAAGCGTTTCGGCATTGGACACTTTGGGAGGGACAATGGAACAACACTACAGAACTACTTATCGAGGAAAACCTCAACACTCACTGCGCCGGTCTTACGATCTACCCGCGCACAGCTAATCACTTTGGCATCACGCGGAGTCTCTCCTGCGATATAGAGCTCAAATACGCCCTCATCATCAGTAATCCCTGTACCTAGGGTCAAAAGGTCCAAATCACCCTCTGGTCGCGCATAGGCCTGCAGAGCGTCGAATGTAGCCCTTTTGGCGATGGTCTCCATATCTTCAAGCTTCAACAACTTGACTTTGCTTACCATGATGGCCTCCAACCTTCCAAGCTATCGCCCTGTGGTGTGAACAATCGCCGTTGCCCAATTGAGTTGAAGATTGCACTTCGTTGCCCGCCCATTGCGTCAAGAACAGCGCGATCTCCTGTAGATGAACGCAAGACACCGATATCAGCTCCCGGATGCACATGCGATGACCAACGCCAACCCTGAGCAGAGAGCTTCTCACCTAGTTCCGGCGTAATCGGCACACTTCCAGCATCGCCACGGTAGATCAAACGCCGGCCGCCAGCTGAGAACATGGCAAATTCATCGCCGGTCGCAGCAGTCAAGGCGGTCAGGTCCCTTTGCCCAAAAGACTTACTTACGATCACATTCGATCCGAACTCCGGAAGCTTTTCAAGGACAGCGGCCTGTCTTGAATTGAGTTTACCAAGCTCTCTAAAGATGGCGGATGGATTTCCACGTGCACTGTTCGCGGCAATTGTCAACTTATTGCTTGGAGCTCCGGCCGCGATAGCATCCAATTCACGGGCAGTAAATCGAGTGGCAGTGGCGGCCTCGGTACCCACTCCCAGCTTTTGCAAGGCTCCGACACCATCCGCTAACGTCACGAATGACGCCGTACCCAATTCTTCACTCGACATGCCCTTGATGTGCTGCCAAGCCAATGCCGCCGTGTCACCTGGATTGCCTGCAGCAAAAGCGATGCCTACTTTTGCCGCAGGATTAGTCATGACGCGTACCATGCCAGTGGCGGCTTGCACCAAACCATCGCCAAGCGTCACCAGTGTCGACAGTCCCACCTTGTGTGCCGCCATATAGGCCGAACTGTCGCCATCGGTTGCCCAATCGCGTGCATTGACTGCGCCTTCATGCGATAGCTCTTGTACCCGGGCCATGGCTTTGTCGATCGGCTGGGCAACCCATTGTTCGATATCGTTTCCTATGTCGGGGTACCCTCTTTGCGCGATGGAGCGAGGCGTTGTGGGGAAG
The DNA here is from genome assembly GCF_056399945.1 of Dyella sp. 01L423. Lineage (NCBI taxonomy): Bacteria > Pseudomonadati > Pseudomonadota > Gammaproteobacteria > Lysobacterales > Rhodanobacteraceae > Dyella > Dyella sp. 01L423. Next base: position 1,018,857 of record NZ_JBFTSI010000001.1, read on the forward strand.
CTCTGATTGACCCACTGTTGATAGGCTGGTGCCGTCTGCGCATACATATCGTGCCGATAGGCCCGCAGTTGGCTCATAGAGCTGCTGAGGGCGGGAGTGGGCAGGTGATAGCGATCTGCCCACTCGTTGAGCGCGGTGGCGTATTCCCCCGTGACGCCATCAGCAGTCACGACGGTCATTGGCAAGGTTTTGGCATCGGCCGGATTGGCCGTGCCCGACGCCACAAAGCCCTCCGCGTGCCAATTCAGTGTGCTCGGGTCATACTTGTCTCCGTCAACCACTGGACCGCGTATCGCGCCGTGATTCATCGTCGGCCAAGGACGAGCCATTGCCGCCGCGTATTGTTCAAGCCCGTTTTGCACGTTTGCGGCGTTGTATTTTGACAGGGCGCTGTTGCGATCCCAGCTGTCGTCATCTGGGTTCGCATTGCTTGGCAACGCCGTATTCTTGGCCGCAGCCACATCCACGATGCTGTTGCCGATGGTGCTGCCTAAGACATCCAATCCGATCTGCTGCAAGCTGGCACCGGAGAAGTTGCCGCGTGCGGCGGCACTCACTGCGCCCGAGGTGATTCCAGCGGCCGCACCGCGCGCAGCGCGGGCGGCGACACCGTCGCCGCTGAATACGTCCACCTGTCCCAGCGTGCGCGCCGCCAAGGCGCCCGCACCGGCCGATGCGGCGCTGATCGCCACACCCTGCCAGCTGAAGTGGCTGACATTGAGAAGCGAACCGACTCCGTTGGTGACGGCGCTATTGATGGCGCCGGTAGCGGCGCCGCGAGCGAATGTACCTGCGCTGGTGGAGGCGCCGCGCAGTGCTTGCCCCACCGGGGAGGCGCCGATACCGGCAGTGACTGCTGCGCCAATCGCGCTCAGTCCCACGTTCCCCCAATTGAGGCCGCCTTTTTGCACGCCACCGGCCATCAGCACACCTTGACTGGCGATGGAGCCAACAGCGCCACCGATGGCGGCGGCACCGATCATTGCTCCGGTGCTGATGCCCACTGCGCTGCCGCCAATCGCTGCCGCACCCACCGCCATGGCGCCTGTACTGCCCGCCGCGGTGGCCGCGCCCATCGCCGCGGCCGCTGCACCTGCCGTATAGATCGTCACGACGACCGCCACCACAATCGCAATGACTTGAATAAACCCACCACACCCATTGCCCTTGGCCTGCGGCGGTGGCGGCGCATCGGGAACGGTCGGACTCGTATTGCCCATCGCCGAACGGGCGTCATATGGCTTAAATGTGCCGGCGTTGTTGTGGATGTTGGTGACCTTGTTGGGCACCGTCAGCACCGTGTTGGGAATCAGCGGCTGATTGGGGGCGAGGCCATTGGCATCCGCGATCAGATACCAAAGGCTTGAATCACCCCACAGCGCCATCGCAATGGATTGCAAGGTATCGCCCGCCCGCACAATGACGCTGCCTGGTGCAGCGGTGGGGTAGAGGCTGTTGATCGGCTGATAGTTGACGTCGAAGTCCGCGCCGGCTACCGGCGTAAAGCGCTTATGGCTGGCATCGTTGGCCGCGCCGTTTTGTTGTACGCGCAAGGCCAGCTCTTTGGCATAGTCGATCCGATCGATGCCATCGTTGCCGACATTGCCCACCTGCTTGTCGTCGAACAGGTAGTAGCTGTGATGGCGGTTCTGGGTGGCATTGGTCACCGAGCCGTCGGACTGCACGGTGCCACCGATCAACTCGTCACGCTGCAGAATGCGCCCCTCACCATCGACCTGATAGCTGAAGCCACGGTTGCCCGCCTCGTCATAGGCCAGCTTGATACGGCCGTAGTCGTCGTAGATGTAATGACTGAAACCCGGTGCCCAGTTGCCCTTCACATCGGCGTTGTCCGACTTGGCCCGAATCTCGGTCTGCTGGGCACGCTCGAACCAGGTATAGCTATAAGAGGTCGTGGTCGTGGTGGAGGGCGTGCGGCCGCCGTCGTTGGCGCCGTCGTAGACGCTCAGCGTGCGATCGACCGTGCCGTCGGCCAGGCGCTGGGTGGCCGTGGTGGTGATGGAGTAATGGGCCTTCTTCGGATCGGTGGTGTTCCAGTCCACCGACTTGTCGGCGATCAGCAGGCTGTCGCGATCCCAGGTGTGATAGAGATCCTTGGTGATAAAGCAAAAACTGGGGTCAGAGTGGAGTTAAATCGCGGTCCTATTACTCCCGATGCGAGGCAATCAGCCGCATCGTCGGGATCCGCACACGGCCTAGGAAGCGTGCCGATGCGAAGCGAAGGCGGCGGACCTCTGTGGTCCGCCGCACGCTAAGTTACCGCCCCAAATCACTCAAGAACCGCTTCGTATACTGCAGCGGCGTGGTCGACGGCACCGAGTTGCAAGTCGGCGAGGCGTAGTTCTGATTGCACGGCGTATCGCGGTCGAGTGACCAGAAGTGGATGCCGGCGAGGCCGTTGGCGACGGCGTAGGTGGTGATGGCGTCGGCGTTGGCGATGGTGAAGTTTTCACTCGCCGCGTCGTTGATGCCGATCATCGGGGTGATCTCGATCTTGTTCGGCGAGATGCCGTAGGTGTGTTCGAGATTCTTCACCGCCTGGATGGCCGACTGGCCCATGTCGCAGCTGCTGCCCGACACCACGCACAAGTACGAGGCGGCGGACGAGCCGTAGTCCATCGCCATCAGGTTGATGGTGTAGTTGGTCAGTGAGGAGGCCTTGATCGCCTTCACCACCATATCGCCGAGGCTGTTGACGCCGCCGTAGCTGCCGTCGGACGCGCCCAGCGTGGCGAGGGTGAAGGAGAAGCGCAGGTTGGGATACAGCGACTGGCCGTACACGGCGGCAGCCACGAGATTGTTGATGGTCGCCTGCGATTGGCCGCCTTCGATGTCGAAGTCCACGCCCACCATCTTCGGCGACATGTAGCGCGACAGGAACGTAGCGAAGTTGGCGGTGCTGCCGCAGGTGAAGGTGCCTGCCTGGCCGCCGGTGGAGACGATGTAGGACACGCCGGCATTGGAGAGCGCGGAGATATTGGCGCTGGCGAAGCTGGCGCCCGGGACGCCGCCCCAGTTTTCGCTGCCGCATTCGCCGGTGGCGAAGGCGAGGGTGATGGCGCCGAGGTTGGTCACGTAGTTGGACTTGAGACTGCCGCTGCCGACCACCGGTATCGACGAGCCCGTGGCCGCCGCGGTCTGCATGACATTGGTGTTCCAGTTGAGGTTGATGGTCACGTCCTTGTAAGGACTGAACACCAGGTTCGCGCCGGTGCCGGGCGGATTGGTTGGGCCAGTGCTACCGCCACCCGTGCCGCCACCGCCGGTACCACCGCCGCCTGTGCCGCCGCCACCGGACGAACCGCCCGTACACGCGCCTTGCGAGGTCCACGGCTGGCCGGAGCCGGCGCCGCCGCTGTTGGTGGCCGGGTCATTGCCCTGCGTCCACCAGTTGGCGAGGTAGTTGGTGCCGTTCTCGCTGGCGGTCTGGCCGCCGGTGTAAACCGTGCTTGCGCTCCATGCCGCGGCGCACGTGGCCTGCGCGTGTACGGCTTGAATGGGGGCGAGCGTCATCAGGCTCATGGCCATGGCGCCGCCGGCGGTGGTGCCGAGCGCGTGGAGTGCCGTGCGAAACCGAACGACCGATTGCTTCATCTGCATGGAATCGTCTCCTGGTTTGTGCTGCATCAAAAGGCGGATGTGTCCGTGGTGACCAGCCGTGGCCCATGGGCGGCGAGCGTAAATATCCCCTCGTGTGTCTCTGCGCACCGCGACTTGTCCGGCCTGCGGCAATGTCTGTTCGCGTCCACGGATGACAACGTTGTCCTCAATCTTCAAAGCAAACTGTGACCCTGGTTGTGAAATGGCGGGCCTGATTACCCCGCAAGGTTGTAGGGGAGTAGGGCCGGAAAACAGGGATTTTTCGTGCGTTGCAGCGATGAGTGCACTTCGATCCTCCGTTATCAGGCAAACATGCCATGGTGCCATGCAATAAATTCGGCCTGGACGTCTGGACGTCCACATTTCCTTGACTAAGACTTTTCTGACAACGTTGTCTATCGCGGAGTTTGGCTATCCGGCCAGATGCCGAAACATCAGATACCGCCTAACATCGCCGAACCGGCACGGGGGTGCCGGCGCAAGAATTCACAGGGGGAGTTATGGGATCGCGTTACAAGCAGGAACGCTGGTACTGGCCGACGTTCGGAAACATCGCCGATGCCGAGCAGGCATCCAATCAGGGCTTCTGGGCCGCAGTGTTCTGTGCGGTCGTGACGGCAGTCGTCGCCACCATCAGCCTGCTGTCCAACCACACCGTCATGGGCATCAATGCGTTCGCCTACGCTGACGTGCTGTTCCTGGCCATCATTGCCTGGCGCATCCGGGCTCGCTCGCGGGTGTTCGCGGTGATCGGTCTGGCGCTGTTTGTCTTTGAAAAGATTTTCCAGTTTGCCACGCAGCCTCAGGCTTACTTTGGAATCTTCATGGCCGTGGTGCTGCTGTTTTGCTTTATCAATGGCGTGCGCGGCACGTTTGCCTACCATCGCATGCTCGCGGCCAAATCACAGGAGCCTGTCGTCGCAAGCGTCTGACGTGATGCATGGCATTCAACAAAAAAGGGCTCCGCATGCGGAGCCCTTTTTCCATTCACGATGCAGGCAAGCTTAAGCGACGTTCGGTTCGCTAAACGCCTCGATCTCGCCCTTGAACGCTTCCACCGGCACGCAGCTGCAGAACACGTTCTTGTCGCCGTAGACGTTGTCCACGCGGGCCACCGGCGACCAGTACTTCTGGAACTTCAGGCTGGGTAGCGGGAAGGCGGCCAGTTCGCGGGTGTAGGCGTGGGTCCACTCCGACGCCGACACCATCACGGCGGTGTGCGGGGCGTGCTTGAGCGGGTTGTCTTCGCGGTCGAGCTTGCCTTCGTCCACGGCGCGGATTTCGTCGCGGATCTGGATCATGGCGTCGATGAAACGATCGAGCTCGTACTGCGATTCGCTTTCGGTCGGTTCGACCATCAGCGTGCCGGCCACCGGGAAGCTCAGCGTGGGTGCGTGGAAGCCGAAGTCGATAAGACGCTTGGCCACGTCTTCCGCACCGATGCCGGTGCTGTCCTTGAGCGGACGCAGGTCGAGGATGCACTCGTGCGCCACCAGGCCGTTGCGGCCGGTGTAGAGCGTCTCGTAATGCGGCGCCAGGCGCTTGGCGATGTAGTTGGCGTTGAGCAGCGCGACCTGGGTGGCGCGGCGCAGGCCGCCGGCGCCCATCATGGTGATGTACATCCAGCTGATCGGCAGGATCGAGGCGGAGCCGTAGCTCGCCGCGCTCACCATGCCTACGGTGCTTTCAGCGCCGTACGTTCCCGGCAGGAACGGAGCCAGGTGCGACTTCACTGCGCACGGGCCCACGCCCGGGCCGCCGCCGCCGTGCGGGATGCAGAAGGTCTTGTGCAGGTTGAGGTGCGAGACGTCCGAACCCCACTTGCCCGGCTTGGCCACGCCGACCAGCGCATTCATGTTGGCGCCGTCCGTGTACACCTGGCCGCCGTGCTCATGCACGATCTCGCAGATCTTGACGATGTCTTCCTCGAACACGCCGTGCGTGGACGGGTAGGTGATCATCAGCGCGGCGAGGCGATCGCTGAACTTCTCGGCGGCGCGCTTGATGTCTTCCACGTCGACGTTGCCATTCGCATCGCACTTGGTCACCACCACCTGCATGCCGCACATCTGCGCGGAGGCGGGGTTGGTGCCGTGGGCGGATTCCGGGATCAGGCAGATATCGCGATGGCCTTCGCCGCGCGAGCGGTGATAGGCGCGAATGGCGAGCAGGCCGGCGTACTCGCCCTGGGCGCCGGAGTTCGGCTGCAGGCTGACGGCGTCGTAGCCGGTGCACTCCACCAGCATCGCTTCGAGCTCATCGATGAGCTGCTTGTAGCCGGTGGCCTGGTCGGCCGGGGCCAGCGGATGGATGTTGGCAAACTCAGGCCACGTCACCGGGATCATCTCGGCGGTGGCGTTGAGCTTCATGGTGCAGCTGCCCAGCGGGATCATGGTGCGATCCATCGCCAGATCCTTGTCGGCCAGCGAACGCATATAGCGCAGCAGTTCGTGCTCGCTGTGGTGCGTGTTGAAGGCCGGGTGCGTAAGGAACTTGGTCTTGCGCAGCAGGCCCGGCGGCAATGCGTCGTGCACGCTGGCATCGAGTGCGTCAATGTCGGTGATCGAAGCGCCGAACACCGTGGCCAGCGCGATCACTTCGTCGCGCGTGGTGGTCTCGTCCAGGCTGATGCCGACGCTGTTGGCATCGATCGGGCGCAGGTTGAAGCCGGCAGCGCGCGCCTTGGCGTGCAGCGCGGCCGCATCGACGCCGGTGATATGCAAGGTGTCGAAGAAGTGCGTGTTGGCTGCAACGCCGGCCTGGCGCAGCGCCACGAAGAGGATCGAGGCCAGGCGATGCACGCGACGGGCAATGCGGGTAAGCCCTTCCGGACCGTGATACACGGCGTACATGCTGGCCATCACGGCGAGCAGCACCTGCGCGGTACAGATGTTGGAAGTGGCCTTCTCGCGGCGGATGTGCTGTTCGCGCGTCTGCAAGGTGAGGCGGTAGGCCGGTTTGCCTTCGGCGTCGATGGAGACGCCGATCAGGCGGCCCGGCATCGAACGCTTGTAGCTGTCGCGGCAAGCCATGAACGCCGCATGCGGGCCGCCGAAACCGAACGGCACGCCGAAACGCTGGGTGTTGCCGACCACGATGTCCGCGCCCCATTCGCCCGGCGAGGCGATCACGGTGAGGGCGAGCAGGTCGGTGGCCACGCAGACCACGCCGTTGCGCTTGTGCACGGCGTCGGCCAGCGCCTTGTAGTCGTTGATCTGGCCGAAGGTGTTGGGGTACTGCAGCAGCACGCCGTAGCTGTCGACGCTGGTGGCTTCGCTGTCGTCGCCGATGTGCAGGTCGATGCCCATCGCCTCGGCGCGGGTCTTGATCACTTCCAGCGTCTGCGGGTGCACGGCGTTGGAAACGAAGAATACGTTGGACTTGGACTTGGCCGAGCGCTTGGCCAGCGTCATCGCTTCGGCGGCGGCGGTGCCTTCATCGAGCAGGGACGCGTTGGCGATCTCCATGCCGGTGAGGTCGGCGCACATGGTCTGGAAGTTGATCAGCGCTTCCATGCGGCCCTGCGAAATCTCGGCCTGGTACGGCGTATAGGCCGTGTACCACGCCGGGTTCTCCAGGATGTTGCGCAGGATGACGTTCGGGGTCAGCGTGCCGTAGTAGCCCTGGCCGATGAAGCTGCGGAACACCTGGTTCTTGTCGGCGATGGCGCGGATCTTGGCCAACGCTTCCACTTCGGTGATCGGCGAGGGCAGGGCCAGCGGCGCCGGCGACTTGATCTTGCCCGGCACGATGGCGTCGGTCATCGCTTCCAGCGAGTCGTAGCCCACCAGCGCGAGCATCTTGGCGATTTCTGCGTCGTTGGGGCCGATGTGACGCTCGATGAAGGCGTCGTGGTGCTCGAGATCACGCAGGGAAGGATGGGCGTTCTGACTCATGGCAGGGGCTTCCGAAAATGGCCAATAAAGGCCGAACGTGCATGCCGCACGCGAAGCGCCCCTCTGTCCTTTTGCCTGAGAGTTTGGAAGAGCAGGCTCAATGAGCCCACGCTTCGTGCCCCTTCGGCGCCGGATCTAACCGGTCTCTCCAGAGTTTCTGTGCGTGTGATGGTCTGGGGCCTGAGCGATTACGGGCGTTGCGCCTTCGGCAGCGGTTCTCACCGCTTCTCCCACCACACGCTAAACGACGACGATTATAAGCTGCCTCGGCCGGGATTTCCTCCCTGGCGGTCGGGGGCGCGTCCGCCGTGTGGGCCTTGTCTCAAACGGAATAAGATGAAAGGCCCGCCCCAGGAGCCTCCCCATGCCCAAGCCCCCGTTTCAGCTGGCCCGGATCGACCACGTGGTGCTGCGCGTGCGCGATGCCGGGGCCATGGAGCGCTTCTATGTCGACGTCTTGGGCTGCCGGGAAGAGCGCCGCCAGGACGAGATCGGCCTGGTCCAGTTGCGTGCCGGCGACTCGCTGGTCGACCTGGTGGCGCTGGACAGCAAACTCGGTCGCCTGGGCGGCGCGGGGCCGGGCGAGCAGGGCCACAACATGGACCACCTGTGCCTGCAGGTGGAGAACTATGACGAGGCGGCCATCGTGGCCCACCTCAAGGCGCACGGGGTGCGCATGGGGGAGATCGGGTCGCGCTATGGGGCGAAGGGTGAGGGGCCGTCGATTTATTTGTACGACCCGCAGGGGAATATGGTCGAGTTGAAGGGGCCGCCCGCCGCTACCTGACCGCCCTTGTGGGAGCGCACCCTGTGCGCGACGACCCGGCGGAGAGGTGCGCCGCAGCGGGACGGTCGCGCACAGGGTCGCTCCCACAGGGAGGGCGGCCTCCTCAGCCTTGCGGCACGCCGGTCATATCCGGCAAATGATGCGCGATGCCCTTGTGGCAATCGATGCAGGTCTTCTCGCCCGAGCCCAGCCAGCGCTTGTGGATTTCCGCCGCGCGCGTCGACTGGCGCGTGAGGTCCATCGATGTGTAGTTGTGGCAATTTCGGCATTCCAGCGAATCGTTGGCTTTCAATCGCGCCCATTCGTGTTCGGCCAGTTCCAGGCGGTGGTCGAGGAATTTTTCACGGGTGTTGACGGTGCCGAAGATCTTGCCGTAGACCTCCTTGGAGGCCTGCATCTTGCGCGCGATCTTGTCCGTCCACTGATGCGGCACGTGGCAGTCGGGGCAGGTGGCGCGCACGCCGGAGCGGTTGGTGTAATGGATGGTCGACTTCAGTTCCTGGAAGACGTTGTCGTGCATCTCGTGGCAACCCGTGCAGAACGCCTCGGTATTGGTCAACTCAAGACCCGTGTTGAACGCACCCCAGAACATCACGCCCGCGATGAATCCGCCCAGGGTGAGAAAGCCGAGGCTGTAGTGGACGCTGGGGCGGCGGATCGTCCGCCATAACGCGATGAGCCATTCCTTGAGCCGCGGCCACATATCAGTTCGCCTTCTGCTCGGGCTGCTCGGAGAGCACGGTGTCGATGTCTTTGAAGTTGTTGGCGACCAGCGGCTTGGCGTCGGTCTGCACCACATGGCACTGGTTGCAGAAGTAGCGGCGCGGCGAAATGGTGGCGAGGAACTGGTCGTTGCGATCCATGTAGTGGGTGACGCTTACCGGCGGCGCCTGGAACTTGTCCGCGTTGGCGCGCGCGTGGCACAGCAGGCAGCGATTGGAATTCTTGTCGATCTGGTAGTTGTCGATGGAGTGCGGAATCGTCGGCGGCTGCATCGGATAGGCGCGCACGCGCTTGATGTCCGCGTTCTCCACACGGGCCAGCAACGGTGCGGCTATTTCCTGGTTTACCGGGGCGCCGCGTCGGATGGCGTCGATCTGGTCGCCTGCGGGCACGGGTTCGGCCGTGCTCGCGACCGCCGGTGGCGCAGTGTTCTGCACGGCGGCCACGTGCGGTTCGGGCGAGGACTTCCTGCCCACCGCGAAACCGACTGCGGAGGCCACCAACACCACGATGACCGCGAGGACGATGAGGGCTTTGTCGCGCATCATGTCTCTCCTAAACCGCCACGACCTTGACCGCACACTTCTTGTAGTCGGTCTGTTTGGAGATCGGATCGGTCGCGTCCAGCGTGACCTTGTTGATCAGCTGGCCGGCGTCGAACCACGGCACGAATACCAGGCCTTGCGGCGGCTTGTTGCGCCCGCGCGTCTCCACCCGCGAACGCATCTCGCCGCGACGCGAAATCACCTTCACTTCATCGCCGCGCTTGAGTCCGCGCGATCGCGCATCGTCGGGATTCATGAATACGACGGCTTCCGGGAAAGCGCGATACAACTCCGGCACGCGCATGGTCATCGAACCGGAGTGCCAGTGCTCGAGCACGCGGCCGGTGGACAACCACAGGTCGTATTCTTTGTCCGGTATTTCGGGCGGTGCCTCATAGGGCAGGGCCCAGATCACGGCACGTCCGTCCGGATTGCCATAGAACTCGAATCCCGTGCCCGCTTTCACATACGGATCGGCACCCTCGCGATAACGCCAGCGCGTCTCCTTGCCATCGACCACGGGCCAGCGCAGGCCGCGCGCCTTGTGATAATCGTCGAACGGTGCGAGATCGTGCCCATGGCCCCGGCCAAAGGCTGCGTATTCCTCGAACAGGCCTTTTTGCACGTAGAAGCCGAACGCGGCTGCTTCGTCGTTGTCGTAGCCCGCTTCCATCTCGGTGGTCGGGAACTTGTCCACGTTGCCGTTGCGATAGAGCACGTCGAACAAGGTCTTGCCCTTGAACTGCGGATTGGCAGCTAGGATCTCCGCCGGCCAGCATTCGTCGGTGGTGAAGCGTTTGGAAAATTCCATCAGCTGCCACAGGTCCGAGCGGGCCTGTCCGGGCGCCTTCACCAGTTGGTGCCAGAACTGCGTGCGCCGCTCGGCGTTGCCGTAGGCACCTTCTTTCTCTACCCACATCGCTGCGGGAAGAATGAGATCGGCTGACTGCGCGGTGACGGTGGGGTAGGCGTCCGACACCACGATGAAATTGCGTGGATCGCGATAGCCCAGATACGTCTCCTGCATCAGGTTCGCGCCGGCCTGCACGTTGTTGTTGCACAGCACCCAGTAGGCGTTGAGCTTGCCATCGCGCAGCATGCGGTTCTGCTGCACCGCGTGGTAGCCGGGCTTGGGCTGGATGATGCCGTGCGGGATCTTCCAGATCTCCTCGGCGTGCTTGCGGTGCTCCGGATTGGTGACCACCATGTCGGCAGGCAGGCGGTGACTGAACACGCCTACTTCGCGCGCCGTGCCGCAGGCGGAGGGCTGGCCGGTCAGCGAGAACGGGCTATTGCCGGGCGTGGCGATTTTGCCGGTGAGCAGGTGGATGTTGTAGACCATATTGTTGGCCCACACGCCGCGGGTGTGCTGGTTGAAACCCATGGTCCAGAACGACACGACCTTGATGTCCGGATTGGCATAGAGCTCGGCGAGCTGCTGCAGCCAGCCCTTTTCCACGCCCGTCATTTCGACGGTCTTTTCCAGCGTGTAGGGCGCCACGAACGCGGCGAACTGGTCGAAGTCGATCGGATCGCTGGCGGTCGGGTCTTTTGCGTTCTTGGCTTTTTCTTCGAGCGGATCGTCGGGGCGCAGGCCGTAGCCGATGTCGGTGACGCCACGTTTGAAGCTGGTGTGCTTGGCGACGAAATCCTTGTTGACGCGATTGGTCTTGATGATGTGGTTGGCAATGTAGTTGAGGATTACCAGGTCGGTCTGCGGGGTGAATACGATGGGGATGTCGGCCAGTTCGAAGCTGCGATGCTCGAACGTCGACAGCACGGCCACTTTGACGTTGGGATTGGAAAGGCGTCGATCGGTGACGCGCGTCCACAGGATGGGATGCATCTCGGCCATGTTCGAACCCCACAGCACGAACGCATCGGCCGCTTCGATGTCGTCGTAGCAGCCCATGGGCTCGTCCATGCCGAACGTGCGCATGAAGCCCATCACGGCCGAAGCCATGCAGTGGCGTGCATTGGGATCGAGCGTATTGCTGCGGAAACCACCCTTGAGCAGCTTGTTGGCCGCGTAGCCTTCCCACACCGTCCATTGGCCGGAGCCGAACATGCCGACGGCTTCGGGCCCTTTCTCCTTGAGTACGCGCTTGAACTGCGCCGCCATCACGTCGAACGCCTCGTCCCACGAGACTTCGGTGAACGCGCCGTCCTTGGCGTAGACGCCGTTCTTCTTGCGCAGCATCGGCGTCGTCAGGCGGTCCGCGCCGTACATGATCTTGGAGAGGAAGTAACCCTTCACGCAGTTGATGCCGCGGTTGACCTCGGCGAGCTGGTCGCCGTGCGTGGCCACCACGCGTCCATCCTTCACCGCCACGTTGACGCCGCAGCCGGTGCCGCAGAAGCGGCAGGGCGCCTTGCTCCATTTGAGCTGGACCATGTCCCCTTCCAGCAGCACATTGGTGGCGGCGGCGGGTACGGCCAGGCCAGCCACGTTGGCAGCGACCGCAACCGCCGTGTTGCGGATGAATTCGCGGCGTGTCATGGACAGGGTCATGGCTCGGCTCCTTGATGTGATGCGCCCGCGGATACCAGTTCGTCCATGGCGGCGGCGGGCTCCACGTGGTGATAGATCAGCGATACGTTGATAACGCCGGGCAGCATCTGCAGCGCGTCGATGTGATCCATCACGGCGCGCTGGTTGTCGGTTTCGCACACCATCACGCAGCGGCAATCGCCTTGCACGGCGATGTCCAGTGCGTCGTGGCCGTCGACGAAGGCGCGGAGCGTCTGCGCGGCGTCCGGGCGATGCAGGACGACCAGGCTGGAGATGTGATGCTCATCCCTCATGGCAGCCCCCTGCGGTTGGCCAAGGTCAGACATGTGGCGGGCCGCTGACAAACATCTGCCAGAACCACACGGCGAAGCCGAAGGCGGCGATAAACATCACCGACAGCACGGGGAAGAGAAAGAGCAGCAACAGGAACGTCGTGCGCTCCTGCTTGCGGGTGCTCAGGCTGGTCGATGGTTCCACGCGCACCTCCCACAGGCTGGACGGTACTTCCCAGATCTGCGCGTTAAGCTAAACCGATCATTCCCCTGGCCCCCTGATCTGGATCAGAGCAGCCATCCGTATTGGCAATCGCTGACAAGGCATGCTTCGATGCAACAAGCCGAGTGTACGCTTCGGGCTTTTCCGCAGCGGTGAAAGCCGCGTGAATTCACTGACGATAGGGAGCCAGGCATGGCAATCCGCAGGTGGCATCGATATGCCCTTAGTGCTCTGTTGCTGGGCGTTTGGGTCGTCCTTTTCGCCCATGGCGCCGATGCGCCCGCCACACCGATGGCCATTCAAGTGATGGTCGCAGGCAAGCCCGTGCTATCGCTGGATGCCAAGACCTTGGCTGCCATGCCGCACGAAGAAGTCTCGGCCTCCGCGCACGACGAAGCTGCCAGCCAATGGCGGGGCGTAAAGCTCGAAGATGTGTTGGCGCAAGCCGGTGTGTCGCTGGACAAGCCGCTGCGCGGTCGCGCGCTGGCGTCGTTCGTGCGGGTGACGGCGGCTGATCAGTATCAGGTGGTGTTTGGCTTGGCGGATCTTGATCCCACGCTGGGGCATACGCAGGTGTTGCTGGTGGATGTGCGCGACGGCAAGGCGTTGGACAAGGATGGCCCGGTGCGGCTGTTGGTGCCGGGTGACAAGCGGCCGGCGCGTTGGGTGCGGAACGTCATCTCGATTGAAGTGGTCGACGGTGGCACGACGGCGCGGCCGTGATGAGGTGAGCTGCCCTGTGGGAGCGCACCCTGTGCGCGACAAACCTACGGAGCAGTACACCGCAGCGTGACTGTCGCGCACAGGGTGCGCTCCCACAAAGTGCGCTCCCACAAAGGTATGGATGCGTCCGGCGGCGAGGTTTAGCCCGCGTCTGCCGGCGGCAGCTCCAATCCACTCACCGCCTCTCGCGCGAGCGGAATCAAACCCTCGCCTCCTTCCTCAAGATAAGCCTTCAACTGCCGCCGCATGCTCGGATCCCAGAATCGCTTCAGGTGATCACGCACGCTGATCACCGCCGCCGCATGATCGGGCTCGACGGTGAAATAGGTGGCGATGTCGTTCGCCATGGTGACGAGTCGTTCGATGCGCATCGTGCTTACCCTGACACCGGCGGCAGCAGGCGGCCGGGATGGCTGTAGATATTGTGGCTGCCGGGACGCGCAAAACCCACCAGGGTGATGCCGGCGCTGCGCGCCAGCTCGACCGCCAGCGCGGTGGGTGCCGAGATCGCCGCAAGCATGGCGATGCCCGCGCTGGCGGCCTTGGTGACCATTTCGTAGCTGGCGCGACTGGTCACCACGGCGAAGCCGTCGTTGACGTCGATGCCCGCACGGGTCATCGCGCCGATGAGTTTGTCCAGGGCGTTATGGCGGCCGACGTCCTCGCGCACCAGCAGGATCTGGCCTGAGGCGTTGGCCCAGGCGGCTCCATGCACGGCGCCCGTCGCCAGGTTCACCGGCTGGCGGCTCTTGAGTTCGTGCAGGGCGATTTCCAGTGCCTTGCGCGACACCGCGGGACCTTCGCCCACAGGACCGTCGTGGCGCACGGCGTTCTCGAGATCCCGCGTTCCGCAGATGCCGCAACCACTGCGGCCGGGCAACAGGCGTTCCTGTTCGCGCCCGAGGTGCGCGCCATGCGCATCGTCAGTCACCCGCATCGCCAGCTCGATGCCTTCGATCAGCGTGCGTACTTCCAACTCCAGCAGCTGCGCGGGCTCGCTGATCAGACGCTCGGTAAGCGAGAAGCCCAGCGCGAAATCGTCCAGGTCGTGCGGCGTTGCCATCATCACGGCGAAGGTCGCGCCGTTGTAGATCATGGCAATGGGTATTTCTTCGGCGACGAAATCCTCTTCGTGCGTGGCGGCGCCGTTGCGCCAGCGATCGACGGAACGCACGGCATAGCCGCGCATCGCTTCGTCTTCGTCAGCCATGGTCAAGCGGGCTTCGCCGACTGTTCGAGCAACGCTTCCTGCGCCTCGCTGAATGCGCGATAGCGCTTCTGCCACTCGGACGGCTGGCTCACGCGCGTCACTTGCACGGCCGTCACCTTGTACTCGGGGCAGTTGGTGGCCCAGTCCGAATTCTCGGTGGTGATGACGTTGGCGCCGGACCCGGGGAAGTGGAAGGTGGTGTAGACCACGCCCGGCTGCATGCGCTCGGACACCACCGCACGCAGCACGGTTTCGCCGGCGCGGCTGACGATGCCGACCCAGTCGTTGTCGACGATGCCGCGTTCCTCCGCGTCGTGCGGATGGATTTCCAGACGGTCTTCGTCATGCCACATCACGTTGGCTGTGCGACGCGTCTGTGCGCCCACGTTGTACTGGCTGAGGATGCGGCCGGTGGTGAGGATCAGCGGGTGTTCCGCGTTCACCTTCTCAGTGGTCGGCACGTATTCCGTCAGCATGAAGCGGCCCTTGCCGCGCACGAATTCGTCGACGTGCATGACTGGCGTGCCTTCCGGATGCTCGTCGTTGCACGGCCACTGGACGGAACCCAACTTTTCGATCTTGTCGAAGCTGACCCCATGGAACGTCGGTGTCAGTTCGGCGATTTCATCGAGGATCTGCGAGGCGTGCGTGTAGTTCATGGGATAGCCCATGGCCTGCGCCAGCAGCTGGGTGATTTCCCAGTCGGCATACCCGCCCTTGGGTTCCATCACCTTGCGTACCAGCGACATGCGCCGCTCGGCGTTGGTGAACGTGCCGTCCTTTTCGAGGAACGAGCTGCCGGGCAGGAAGACATGTGCGAACTTGGCCGTCTCGTTGAGGAACAAGTCCTGCACGACGATGCATTCCATCGACGTCAGCGCGGCGGTGACGTGCTGGGTGTCGGGATCGGACTGCGCAATATCCTCGCCCTCGATGTACAAACCCTTGAAGCTGCCATCCAGCGCGGCCTCGAACATATTGGGAATGCGCAAGCCGGGCTCGCTCAACAGCGGCACGCCCCAGGCCTGCTCGAAGGACTGGCGAACAGTGGTATCGCTGACATGGCGATAGCCAGGGAATTCATGCGGAAACGAGCCCATATCGCAGGAGCCCTGCACGTTGTTCTGTCCGCGCAGCGGATTCACACCCACGCCTTCGCGGCCGATATTGCCGGTGGCCATGGCGAGGTTCGCAATCGCCATCACCGAGGTGGAACCTTGCGCGTGTTCGGTGACACCCAGGCCGTAATAGATGGCGCCATTGCCGCCGGTGGCATAGAGGCGGGCGGCGCCGCGCACCAGCTCGGCCGGCACGCCGGTGACGCTTTCCATCGCCTCGGGGCTGTATTTGTCTTGCGATACGAAGGCGCGCCACTTGGCGAACGCTTCGGGTTCGCAACGGTGCGCGACGAAGTCCTCGTCGACCAGGCCTTCGGTGACGATGACGTGGGCCAGCGTATCGAGCAGGGCGACATTGGTGCCCGGGCGCAGGCGCAGGTGATAGTCGGCCTTGATATGCGGTGTGCGTACCAGGTCAATGCGGCGCGGATCGACCACGATCAACCTCGCCCCGGCGCGCAGGCGCTGCTTCATCTGCGAGCCGAACACCGGGTGTGCATCGGTGGGATTGGCGCCGATCACCAGCACCACGTCGGTGCTGCGGATGGAATCGAAATCCTGCGTACCGGCCGATTCGCCCAGCGTGGCCTTGAGGCCGTAACCGGTGGGCGAATGGCAGACGCGCGCGCAGGTGTCAACGTTGTTGTTGCCGAAGCCGGCGCGCACCAGCTTCTGCACGAGGTAGGTTTCCTCATTGGTGCAACGCGAGGAGGTGATGCCGCCGATGCTATGCGTGCCGTAGGTGGATTGCAGGCGCTTGAACTCGCTGGCGACGTGGCCGATCGCTTCTTCCCAGCTCACCACGCGCCACGGATCGGAGATCCTGGCGCGGATCATCGGCGTGGTGATGCGATCGGGATGCGTGGCATAGCCGATCGCGAAGCGGCCCTTCACGCAGGAGTGGCCGTGGTTCGCATGGCCGTCCATATTGGGCACCATGCGCACGATGTCCTGGCCCTTCATCTCCGCCCGGAAACTGCAGCCGACGCCGCAATACGCACAGGTGGTGACCACGCTGTGTTCGGCCTGGCCTTTGTCGATCAGCGATTTCTCCGACAGCGTTGCCGTGGGGCAGGCCTGCACGCAGGCGCCGCAGGACACGCATTCGGAATCCAGGAAGCGGTTGTTCTGGCTGGCCGCCACCTTGGATTCGAAACCGCGACCCTGGATGGTCAGCGCGAAGGTGCCTTGCACTTCGTCGCAGGCACGCACGCAGCGCGAGCAGGCGATGCACTTGGACGGGTCGAAGGTGAAATACGGGTTGGATTCGTCCTTGGCCGCAAACAAGGGATTGGCGGTGCCATCCATTTGTGCAGGCTTGACGTGATTGGCGCCTTCATAGCCGTAGCGGACATCGCGCAGGCCGACCACGCCCGCCATGTCCTGCAGTTCGCAATGACCGTTGGCAGGGCAGGTGAGGCAGTCCAACGGATGATCGGAGATATACAGCTCCATCACGCCGCGGCGGATCTCGGCCAGTTTCGGCGTCTGCGTCGCCACCTTCATGCCTGCGCTCACCGGCGTGGTGCATGAGGCCGGATAGCCCTTGCGACCTTCGATCTCGACCAGGCACAGGCGGCACGAACCGAACGCATCGAGCATCTCGGTGGCGCACAGCTTGGGAATGCTGATGCCTGCCTGCGCGGCGGCACGCATCACCGAGGTGCCTTCGGGCACTTCGATGCGACGGCCGTCGATGTCCAGCGACACCATCGTGTGCGATGTCGATTTGGGTGTGCCCAGATCGATTTCGACTATGGAAAGCATGCAGTGTCTCCGTGAAACTTGACTCTTGTCCGAGCGTTCATTTCCCTCACCGTCATTCCGGCGAAAGCCGGAATCCAGCGCCTTGCTCGCCGTGGCCATAGAGCCTGAAGGCACTGGATTCCGGCTTTCGCCGGAATGACGGTTAGGGGTGCGGTGGCGCTTACGCAAGGCATGGAGCAGGCTCTCAAGTCACCGGCTCGACGGAGCCCGCGAAATCTTCATGGAAATGGTCCAGCGCACTCAGCACGGGGAAGGGCGCCATGCCGCCCAGCGCGCACAGCGAGCCGGCCACCATGGTCTGGCAGAGGTCGCGCAGCAGCACTTCCTCGCGTTGGCGTCCGGCGTTGTCACCGGTCAGCAGGCGATCGATCACTTCCACGCCACGGGTGGATCCGATCCGGCACGGCGTGCACTTGCCGCAGGATTCGATTGCGCAGAACTCCATCGCGTAGCGTGCCTGAGCCGCCATGTTCACTGTGTCGTCGAAGACCACCACGCCGCCGTGGCCGAGCATGCCGCCGACCGCGGCAAAGCCTTCGTAGTCGATCGGCGCATCGAGCTGCGAGGCAGGAAGATAGGCGCCCAACGGACCGCCCACCTGCACGGCGCGCACTGGGCGTCCGCTGGCGGTACCGCCGCCGTAGCCTTCGATCAGTTCGCGCAGGGTAAGCCCGAACGCGCGCTCCACCAGTCCCGGCCGCTTGAGGTTGCCGGCCAGCTGGATCGGCAAGGTGCCGCGCGAGCGGCCGCTGCCGTAGTCGCGGTAGTAGGCCGCGCCCTTGTCGAGAATGATGGGGACCGATGCAAAGGTGACCACGTTGTTGATCACCGTGGGCTTGCCGAACAGGCCGTTGATGGCCGGCAGCGGAGGCTTCACGCGCACCTGGCCGCGCTTGCCCTCGAGCGATTCCAGCATCGAGGTCTCTTCGCCGCAGATATACGCGCCGCCACCGAGCCGCACTTCCAGATGGAAGGCCTTGCCGCTGCCGCGCACGTTGTCGCCGAGATAGCCGTTCGCTTCGGCCGCAGCGATGGCTTCCTTCAGCGCATGGTGCGCATGCGGATACTCGACGCGCAGATAGATGTAGCCGCGCGTGGCGCCCGCCGCGATGCCCGCGATGGTCATGCCTTCGATCAGCACGAACGGATCGCCTTCCATGATCATGCGGTCGGCGTAGGTGCCCGAGTCGCCTTCGTCCGCATTGCAGGCGACGTATTTCTGCACGGCCGGCGCGTCCAAGCAGGTCTTCCACTTGATGCCGGTGGGGAAGGCCGCGCCGCCACGGCCGCGCAGGCCCGAATCGGTCACGGTCTGCACGATGTCCGTGCCGCTCATGCGCAAGGCCGCTTCCAGTCCGCGATAGCCGCCGTGCGCCACATAATCGTCCAGGCTGCGCGGATCGATGACGCCGACGCGCGCGAACGTGAGGCGTTGCTGGTTTTTCAGATAGTCGATGGATTCGGTCAGGCCGAGCGCCAACGCGTGGTCACCACCGTGCAGGAAATCTGCGTCGAACAAAGCTGCGACATCGTCGGCCTGCACGGGACCGTAAGCGATGCGTCCGTTCTGCGTTGCGACTTCGACCAGCGGTTCCAGCCAGAACAAACCACGCGAACCATTGCGCACGATTTGGACGTCAACGCCACGACGCTCGGCTTCAGAAGCGATGGCAACGGCCACGGCTTCAGCGCCCAGCGAAAGGGCACTGGCATCACGCGGCACAAAAACAGTGAAGCTCATGAAACCTCCGCAGCGAGCCACGCATCGAATCGTTCGGGCGTAACCCGACCCTTCAACTCGCCATCGACCATCATGGCCGGCGAGCACGCGCAGTTGCCGAGGCAATAGACCGGCTCCAGCGTGTAGCGGCCGTCCGGGGTCGTCTCGTGAAAGTCTACGCCCAGGCGCTGTTTGACGTGTTTTTCCAGCGTGACGGCGCCCATTGCCTGGCACGACTCGGCACGGCACAGATGGATCACGTGCTTGCCCGCCGGCTGCTGCCGGAAGTAGTGATAAAAGCTGATGACGCCATGCACATCGGCCCGCGAGAGGTTCATCTCGCGGGCGATGAGGGGCACGGCTGCTTCAGGTACATAACCGAGTGCATCCTGAATGCCATGGAGCACCGGAAGCAGGGCGCCCGGAAGGTCCTTCAGGCGCCCCGTGACTTCGAGCACGACGAGCCGGACGGATTCGGGAAGGTCCGGCAGCGACGAGCCTGTAACCGCACGTTTCATGTTTCAAAGTCTCTCTGCATCAGGACAAGCGCGATCAAAACAGGGCCGCAGCCTTGGTGACCGCTATCCATACGCCAATCAGGAAGGGAATGCCAACCAACGCCCAGGCCGCCGCACCGACGACACCGAAGGGTCCGCGCGCCGCATCCTGCGCACGGGCCGACATGGCGGGCGTTTCGTGTTGCAGGGATTTTTCGTGCTCCAGTTCCGCATCGCTCATCAACGCCGTTTCCTTGACCGGCTTGATCAGCAGGTTACAGACCATGCCCACCAGCAACAGGACGGCCAGGATATACAGCGTGCGGTCGTAGACCAGATTCTTGGCCACGCCTGCATCCAGTTGCGCCTGGCGCACCGCGGCGATCAGGAAGGGGCCTGCAATGCCCGCCACCGACCATGCGGTAAGCAGGCGACCGTGGATCGCGCCCACCATCTGGGTGCCAAAAATATCCGACAAGTACGCCGGTACCGTGGCAAAGCCGCCGCCGTACATCGACAGGATCACGCAGACGGCAATCACGAACACACCCGCCAGGCCCATGTGTCCCAGCGTCGGCAACGAGCAATAGAGGGCGATGCCGAGCGCAAAGAAGATGAAGTAGGTGGTCTTGCGGCCGATGAAGTCCGAGGTCGACGCCCAGGCAATGCGCCCAAGGCTGTTGAACAGGCTGATCAGGCCGACCAGGCCCGCTGCCGAGGCGGCGATGGCGGCCTTTTGCGCCACGCTCAGTGCCGCGTTGGCATCCAGACCGAGCAGCTTGCCGCCGAACACATCCTGGAACATCGGGCTGGCCATCGACAGCACGCCGATGCCGGCCGTGACGTTCATGCACAACACCATCCAGATCAGCCAGAACTGCGGTGTTTTCCACGCGCGGTTCAGATGCACATGGCGATGGGTGATCAGCTTGTTGGTCGATGCCGCCGGCGGCGTCCAGCCCAGCGGACGCCAGCCCGACGGCGGCACGCGGAAACCGAAGGCGCCGGCAATCATCGCGACCAAGTAGATCACACCCATGCACATCAGCGCGGACGACACGCCGGGTACGTCGCCGATGGAGAACTTCTTCATCAGGGCGACGGCAAGAGGAGCGCCGATCATCGCGCCGCCGCCATAACCCATGATGGCAAAGCCGGTGGCCAGGCCCCGTCGGTCCGGGAACCATTTGATCAGGGTCGAGACGGGTGTGATGTAACCCAATCCCTGTCCGATGCCGCCTAGCACGCCGGCTCCCAGGTAGACGAGCCACAACTGATGCATAGCCACGCCGATGCCGCCGACGATCAGGCCGCCGCCCCAGCACAGGGCAGCAATGAAGCCGGCCTTGCGCGGGCCGGCATGTTCCAGCCACGCACCCCAGATCGCCGCCGAAATGCCGAGCATGGCGATGAAGGTTTCAAAGATGTGGTTGACCGAAGGCACCGTCCAGTTGCAGGCGGTGGTGAACAGCTGCGCAAGAAATCCCAATTTGGCGCAGGTCGCGGGGTCCGCTTCCGTCACCAGTTTGGTCATCGGCAGCCAGAACACGGAAAAGCCATAGGCCATGCCGATGCTCAAATGGATGGCCAAGGCCGCTGGCGGCACCAGCCAACGATTGAAGCGCGGCCCGGCGATCG
The DNA here is from genome assembly GCF_056399945.1 of Dyella sp. 01L423. Lineage (NCBI taxonomy): Bacteria > Pseudomonadati > Pseudomonadota > Gammaproteobacteria > Lysobacterales > Rhodanobacteraceae > Dyella > Dyella sp. 01L423. The sequence goes on from NZ_JBFTSI010000001.1 coordinate 1,040,109, forward strand.
TGCTTTCTCGGGACAATACGGCCGACTTTGTGTCGGCCGCAGTCAGGACATCGGTTTCCGATACACCCACCATGAGCATCTCCCCCGGTTGTCGTCGGCCATGTGGCCGGATGGCAGTCGCGATGTTTAGAGCCGCCATGTCGGTCGCGCCACCCGACCATGGTCGTACACCCCTGCTTTGAACCCGAACTATGCCAAGGTGGCACCAACTGTGTTGCTGCAACGCAACGGATTGTGACAATGGATGCGCATCGAACTCTTGCAATGTGATGCGCACCACGCCGAGCATGTAGCGAATCCCCTCTGCCGCAGGCCAGACTTCCGCATGATCGGCTACGACGACGCACTGCTTGAGCTACTTCGGCACGTGCGGCCGTTGCCGGCGGAGGCATGCAAGACCGCCGAGGCCTTGGGCAGGGTTCTTGCGGTCGATGTCGTCAGCCCGATGGACCTGCCATCGTTCGATCACTCGGCGATGGATGGCTATGCGCTGCACGCGGTCGAACCGTTGGCTGCAGGGAGCGAGCACGCCGTGCAGGGTTCGCAAGCCGCCGGTGATGCCTCGCGCACATCGGCGGGCATCGCCTGGGAAATCATGACCGGCGCGCGACTTCCGCAGGGGCTGGACACGGTGGTGCCGGTGGAACGCACGGCGCTGCTCGAGCGACGCGACGACGGTTCGCCAGCGCGCATCCGGTTGCTCGACGACGTGGCGCCCAAAGCCAATGTGCGCTACGCCGGCAGCGACGTGGCCAAGGGCGCGGCGGTGATCAAGGCGGGCACGCGCATCCAGGCCAGTCAGCTGATGCTGCTGGCAGCGCTGGGCGTGGCCCAGGTGCAGGTGCTGCGCGCGCCGCGGGTGGCCATCATCTGCACGGGCAAGGAGTTGCAGGACGATCTGGCGCAGCCGCTGAGCGATGGTCAGATCTATGGCTCGAACGGGCCCTATCTGGTTGGCGCGTTCGCCGCGATGGGCGTGCAGGTGCGGTCGTGTGAAACCGTGGACGATACAAGTCACACCTTTGTCGCCGCCGTGCAGCGTGCACAGCAGGCAGGCGTCGATCTGATCGTCAGCACGGGCGCCGTGTCCATGGGGCGTTACGACTTCGTGCCTGATGCCCTGGCGGAACTCGGTGCCCAGGTGCTGTTCCACAAGCTCGCCATCAGACCCGGCAAGCCGCAACTCGCGGCGGTGCTGGGGGATGCGTTGGTGTTCGCCTTGCCCGGCACGCCGATGGCGGTAGCCGTGGGGCTGCGCTTCTTGATCGATCCGGTGGTGCGCGCCATGCGCGGGCAGGCCCGGGAACGCACGTGGCGAGCCGTGCTTGACACGCCTCAGCAACTCAAGCCGGGGCTACGTCATTTCCTGCGCGCCACGCTGGCGCAAGACGAGCAGGGACGACTTCACGCGCACGTGCTGCCTCAGCAGCAACCCTTCCGCATCCAGCCGTTCGCGCAGGCCGATGCCTGGGTGGTGGTCGAGGAGGAAGCAGGCGAGCTGGCGGCCGGCCGACTGGTGACCGTCGCCAGCCTGCACCCGGACGCGTCTGCTTTGGCGGGATGGGATCAATTGGGAGCCGCATCATGAAACTGCAGATCGAAGCTCAAAACCTGCGCGTGCGCATCGGCGAGGAAGAACTGTCCCGGCTGCTGGCGGGTGAGTCCCTGGTATCGCTTACCCGTTTCACCAGCCGCCTGACGCTGTCGTGCACGCTCAAGGCGGTGCCGAGCGAGGCCGCTCGTTTCACCGGACAGCCCGACGCCTGGGTGATCGATCTGCCTGACTCCCTGGTGCGCGCGCATGCTGCCAACCTGCCTACGCGCGATGGCTTGGTCTTCCAGTTGGAAAGCGGGGAGGGCGATCCGCTGGAGCTGCTGTTCGACGTCGACGTACGCGACAGCGTCCGTCATCGTCGCGCGCCCAGGCAGTAGCGTTGACATGGCGCTGGTTACGCTTGGGCTAGTCTTGGGCCAACACAGGAATGACACGATGATGCGTGGACTATGGCAGGGCTTGCTGGCATTGGCTTTGGTGATGGCATCGTCGATGGCGACCGCGGCCGACCATCACATCACCGTCGCCGCCGCGGCGGACCTGCACCAGGCGCTCGACGATGTAGTGGCGGCGTATCGCCACGACCATCCTGATAGTCGCGTCGAGGTCGTCTATGGTTCGTCGGGAAATCTGTCGACGCAGATCGAGCAGGGCGCGCCGTTCGAGCTGTTTTTCTCGGCCGACAGCAGCTATCCGCAGCAACTGGTCGAGCATGGCAAGGCGAGCGGCACGCCGGTGCCTTATGCGCTCGGTCACCTGGTGATGTGGAGCGCGAGCATCGACATGAAGGGCGTGCAGGTGGCTGATCTTGCGCAGCCCCGGTTTGGGCGCATTGCCATCGCCAATCCGCAGCACGCTCCTTACGGCAAGCGCGCCGAACAGGCGCTGCGCGCGGCAGGTGTATGGGACAAAGTGCAGGCGCGCCTGGTATTTGGCGACAACATCGCGCAGACCGCGCAGTTTGCGCAAAGCGGCAACGCACAGGTGGGACTGGTGGCCGAATCGCTGGTGCTGGGCTCGGCCGTCAAGGGCAGTTTCGAGCCGGTGCCGCAGGCGCTGTATGACCCACTGAAACAGAGTTTCGTGATCACCCAGCGCGGCGCGAACAACGCGCTTGCCCAGGACTTTGCGCGCTACGTACAGAGTGCCCCGGCCAAGGCGATCCTGTCGCGCTACGGCTTCAACCTGCCCGAAGACGCCGCGCGCTGAGCGCCCCTCATGGCCCTGCTGACCGAACCGGATATCGAGGCACTGGGCCTCACCTTGCGACTGGCCACCACCGTCACCGTGTTGCTGCTGGTGCTGGGACTGCCGTTGGCCTGGTGGCTGGCGCATACGCGTTCGCGCTGGCGGCGTCCGATCGCGGCCGTGGTGGCCTTGCCCCTGGTGCTGCCGCCGACCGTGCTGGGTTTCTATCTGTTGATGCTGCTCGGGCCCGATGGTTGGGTGGGGCGTGCGTTCGCCGCGGCGGGCCTGACGGCCTTGCCATTCACCTTCCAGGGGCTGGTGGTGGCGTCCATGCTGTATTCGCTGCCGTTCGTGGTGCAGCCGCTGCACAACGCGTTTGAAGCGGTGGGCGATCGACCACTGGAGGTGGCCGCCTGCCTGCGTGCAGGGCCACTGGACCGGTTCTTCAGCGTGGCCTTGCCGCTGGCCTTGCCGGGCGTGATCACGGCGGCTGTCCTTGGCTTTGCGCACACGGTGGGCGAGTTCGGCGTGGTGTTGATGATCGGCGGCAATATCCCCGGCCAGACCCGCGTGCTGTCCATGCGCATTTACGACCATGTGCAGGCGGGCGAGTACCACCAGGCGAATGTGTTGTCGCTGTGTCTGCTGGTCGTTTCGTTTGCCGCCTTGCTCGCCATGTCGCTGTTGCGCACCCGCAGGCAAGCGCGTGACTGAGCGGCCGAACGAGAGCCAGCTCGGACTCGACGCCAAGCTTGCCTGGCGCCGTGGCACGCTGGCGTTCGAGATTGAGCTGACCCTGCCGCCACGGGGCATCACCGCCTTGTTCGGCCCCTCCGGCGCCGGCAAGACCAGCTGTTTGCGCGCGATGGCCGGCCTGGAGCGCGATGCGGTTGGCCGGGTGAGCTTTGGGCAGACCGTATGGCAGGACAGCAGCCATCGGGTGTTCGTGCCGCCGCATCAACGGCGCATCGGCTACGTGTTCCAGGAAGCGAGCCTGTTCACCCATCACTCGGTGGCGGGCAACCTGGATTTTGGCTTTCGCCGCGCCGGACGCCCGGCGCATCTCGATCGCGAGGGGCTGATCGACCGCTTCGGCTTGCGGCCGTTACTCGAGCGTCGCGTCGACGGTCTGTCCGGTGGCGAGCGCCAGCGTGTGTCGATGGTGCGTGCGCTGCTGTCGGATCCAGCGCTGCTGATGTTCGACGAGCCGCTGTCCGCGCTTGATGGTCCGGCCCGCACGGACTTGCTGGAATGCCTGGAATCCCTGCACACCACGCTGCGGGTGCCAATGATCTATGTGAGCCACAATGTGGACGAAGTCGCCCGGCTGGCCGACCATCTGGTGGTGATGGAAGCGGGGCACGTGGTGGCCCAGGGTGCCTTGCAGGACACCTTGACCCGGTTGGACCTGCCACCGGCGCTGGGCGAGGCGGTGGGCGCCGTGATCGACGGCGAGGTGGTCGGTTATGACGCCCATGACCAGCTGATCGAGCTGGCCTTCGCGGGCGGTCGCCTATGGTTGCCCTATCGCCACGAGCGGGTGGGGCAGCGTTTGCGCTGCCGCATCAGCGCCCGCGACGTGGTGTTGGCCACGGCGCCCCAGACCGGCACCAGTGCGCTCAACCAGCTGCCATGCCGGATCGTTGCGGCGGTCGATGCAGGGCATTCCTCGCAGGTGCTGGTGCAGTTGGACGCCGGTGGCTGCGTGTTGCTGGCGCGCATCACGCGGCGCTCATGGCATGCGCTGGGCCTGCCGCCGGGCAGCAACGCCTGGGCGCAGGTAAAAGCCGTTGCGCTGGGACTCTGAGCGGCGCGCTATGCTCAGTCCCATGCATTCGCCCCTCTTTGCATGATTGAAACCATGAGCGAATTGACCAGCGTCAGCCAAGCCGAAGCCCTGATCGCCGAACATATGCCCTCGTTTGGCAGCGAGCGCGTGCCGTTGGACGAGGCAGTAGGACGGGTACTTCGACAGCCGGTGCATGCCGAACACGATCATCCGCCGTTCGACCGCGTGATGATGGACGGCATTGCCATCCGCTGGTCCGCCAGCATGCCCCGCCGCCTGCGCGTGGCGGGCGCACAGATGGCCGGCATGCGCAGGCAAGTGCTGCCCTCGGGCAACGACTGCCTGGAAATCACCACCGGCGCGATGCTGCCCGAGGGCGCCGATGGGGTGATACCGATCGAGCAGCTGCGGCGCGACGGCGAGGACTATGTGCTGTCCGACGGCTGCGCGCCGGTGGCCGGGCAATTTATCCATCGCCGTGCCGCCGATTGCGCGCAGGGCAGCCTGCTGCTGTCGCCCGGCATGCGTTTAGGCCCGGCCGAAATGGCCTTGCTCGCCGCCAATGGCGTGGCGCAGGTGGAGGTCGCGGTGATGCCGTCGATCGCCATCGTGTCGACCGGCGATGAGCTGGTGGAAGTGGGCGCGCCGCTGGGCGAGGGACAAATCCGCCGCTCCAACGACAGCGCCGTGCGCGCCGCGTTGCGGCTGGACGGGTTCGAGCGCGTGGTGATGGAACATATCGTCGACGACGAGGCCGTCACCGGCGAGCGCATTGCCGATTTGCTGGAGCGTCATGATGTGCTGCTGCTGTCTGGCGGCGTCTCGATGGGGCAGCGCGACTACGTACCCGCGGCGCTGATGGGACAGGGCGTGCGCAAGGTGTTTCATCGTATCGCCCAGAAGCCCGGCAAGCCGATGTGGTTCGGCATCGGCCCGCGTGGCCAGGCGGTGTTTGCCTTGCCGGGCAACCCGGTATCGGCGCTGGTGTGCGCCACGCGTTACGCACGCCCGGCGCTGCTCGCTGCGCAGGGTTTGCTCGCGCCGGCGCCGGAATGGGTTTGCCTGGACAGCGATGTGGACGTCAACCCGCAGCTGGCGAGCTTCATGCCCGCCCGTGTGCAAACCGATGCTCAGGGACGGTTGATGGCCTATCCGGTACCGTCGAAGACCTCGGGTGATTTTTCCTCGTTGCCGCGTACGCAGGGATTCGTGCAGTTGCCGCCCGGCCAGGGCAAGGCGCCTGCGGGCAGCGTGGCGGCGTTTTATCGGTGGTGAGATGAGCGCGATCAACAGCCTCAACCAGACCTCGGCATGGCCGGTCGACCAGCTCGGCCGGTCGCTGCACGACCTGCGCATCTCGGTGATGGATCGCTGCAATTTCCGCTGCCCGTATTGCATGCCCGAATCGACCTATGGCGAGCACTTCAACTTCCTGCGCAACGACGAGCGCCTGAGCTTCGATGAAATCGAACGCCTGTGCCGGCTGGCGGCGACCCAGGGCGTAAGCAAGCTGCGCCTCACCGGCGGCGAACCCTTGCTGCGGCCGCATCTGGCCGAACTGGTGGAACGGCTGCGTCGACTTGATGGCATCACCGATCTCGCACTGACCACCAATGGCGTGCTGCTTTCGCGGCACGCCGCTGAGTTGCGCGATGCGGGTCTGGACCGCGTCACCGTCAGCCTGGACACGCTCGATCCTGCGCTGTTCCATCGCATGAGCGGCGGCCGTGGCGCGCTGGACGATGTGCTCGCCGGCATCGAAGCTGCGCAGGCGGCGGGATTTCCGCACGGCGTGAAACTCAACACCGTGGTGCAGCGTGGCGTCAACGAGCACACCGTGATCGATCTGCTCGAACGCTTTCGCGGCACCGGCATCGTGGTGCGCTTCATCGAATACATGGACGTGGGCAATCGCAACGACTGGCACGCCGATGAGGTGGTGCCCTCGGCAACCCTGGTCCAGCGCATCCACGCACGCTGGCCCTTGCGCGCCGTGCTGCCCAAGTATGCCGGCGAGGTGGCGACGCGCTACCGCTTCGAAGACGGGGCCGGCGAGATCGGCATGATCTCCTCCATCAGCCAGCCGTTCTGCGGCGGCTGCACGCGGGCGCGCCTGTCGTCCGAGGGCATGCTGTACACCTGCCTGTTCGCCACCCAGGGCGCCGACCTGCGTGGCCCCTTGCGCGCGGGCGCAAGCGACGACGCGCTGACCGACCTGCTGCGCCAGACCTGGCTGGGGCGTCACGACCGCTACAGCGAAGAGCGGGCGGAGCACCACGGCAAGGCACCGCGCAAGATCGAAATGCATTACATCGGGGGCTGAGTGTCTGGCCGGACTCGCTATGCCACCTCACCCTGCTCGTCATTCCGGCGCAGGCCGGAATCCAGTAGCGACGGGCCGCGATTTTCGCCGGGCGTACCACGCGAAAACCCGATGCACCGCCACTGGATTCCGGCCTGCGCCGGAATGACGGTGAGGGAAACACAAATTCTTCATCCTTGCCGCCGCCACTGGACCGATAATCGGGACAGGTTTAGGAGTTGTCCGTGACAGCGATATCCACCGAGCTTTCCCATGTCGACGACGAGCAACAGCCGCGCATGGTCGACGTTGGCGCCAAGGCGATTACCCGTCGCACGGCACAGGCCAGCGCACGCGTGACGTTCCCGGCCGACGTGGCCGCGCGATTGCACGAAGCGGGCTATGTCACGCCCAAGGGCGCCGTGCTCACGGTGGCGCAGATTGCCGGCGTGATGGGCGCCAAGGCCACGCCGCAACTTATTCCGCTATGCCACCCGCTGAGCATCGACCGGTGCGACGTCAGCATCCGCATGGAAGGTGTGCACGCACTGATCGACTGCACGGTGTCCTGCAACGGCCGCACCGGGGTAGAAATGGAGGCGCTCACGGGCGCCAGCATCGCCGCGCTGACCATCTACGACATGTGCAAGGCGATGTCGCACGACATCGTCATCAACGAAGTGCGGCTGGTCGCCAAGACTGGCGGCAAGCAGGATTTCGCGACGACGGAGCAAGCATGAGCGATACACCGGCTCCGCTTTACGGTTTGCTCTTGAGCGGCGGCGCGAGTCAGCGCATGCGCCAGGACAAGGCCGCGCTGGACTATCGTGGCGAGCCGCAGCTATTGCGCGCCTGGCGTTTGCTCGAATCGGTGACCGCGCACGCGTTTGTTTCAGTGCGCGAGAGCCAGCGCGACGACGCCTTGCGCGCCAAGCTGCCGCAGATCGTGGACAGCTACGACGCGGTGGGACCGGTGGCCGGCATCCTCTCCGCGCAGGAGCGCCATCCCGACGCGGCATGGCTGGTCCTGGCCTGCGACTTGCCGCTGCTGGACAACGACACGCTGCGTCGTCTGATCGACGCACGCGATCCGCAAGCCGACGCTACCGTGTTCGCCAGCAGCCACGACGGTCTGCCCGAACCGCTGTGCGCCATCTGGGAACCGCGCAGCCACGCGCTGCTGCACCAGCGCTACGAGAACGGCAGCTATTGCCCGCGCAAGGCGCTGATGCAATCCAACATCGTGCTGTTGCCTGCGCCAGGCGATGCGCTGGACAACGTCAATACACCCGAGGAACGGCAAGCCATGCAACAACGTCTGGAGTCCCTGGCATGACAGTGGTGAACCTCCAGTACTACGCGCAATTGCGCGAGCAGGCCGGCACCAGCGCCGAGCAGGTCGACACCGCGGCGGGTTCACTGCGCGAGCTTTATGAGGAGTTGCGCATCGCCCGCGGCTTCTCGCTGGCGGCGGACGCACTCAAGGTGGCGGTGAATGCCCAGTTCAGCGCATGGGAGCGCCCTCTGCGCAACGGCGACACCATCGTCTTCATTCCACCGGTGGCTGGCGGATGAGCGGCTTCGAACTTTCCAGCACGGCGGTCGATACCAGCGGCCAGCGCGATCGGCTGCGCCATCCCGCCAGTGGCGGCTATTGCTCGTTTGAAGGATGGGTGCGCAACAGCAACGAAGGGCGTGAAGTCGACGGGCTGTCCTATGAGGCCTATGCGGAACTCGCCATCGCGGAAGGCGAGCGCATCGTCGCCGAAGCCGTCGAACGCTACGGCGTCACCGACGCGCGTTGCGTGCATCGCACGGGCGATCTGAAGATCGGCGATATGGCGGTATGGGTCGGTGCGTCCGCACCGCATCGCGACGAAGCCTTTCGCGCCTGCCGCTACATCATCGACGAGATCAAGCACCGGCTGCCGATCTGGAAGAAGGAGCACTACGTCACCGGCGAATCCGACTGGGTTGCCTGTACGCATGTCTATCGCGAGCACGAGCACGAGGGCCATCAGCATCACCACCACGCGCCTGCCGAGCCCTTCGTCCCCGACTACTCGCGTCAGACCCGATTGCGCGAGGTCGGCGAAGCAGGGCAGGCGAAGCTCGCATCCTCGCGCGTGCTGGTGATCGGCGCGGGTGGCTTGGGCTGCCCGGTGATCAGTTATCTCGCCGGCGCGGGCATCGGCACGCTCGGCATCGTGGATGGCGATACCCTGGGCGCGAGCAACCTGCATCGGCAGACCATGTACAACGCGCAGGACATCGGTGAGTTCAAGGCCGAGCTCGCGACGCGTCGCGTGGCCGCGCTCAATCCCACCGTGCAGGTGCAGGCGTGGACGCAGCCCCTGGACGCCGGCAACGCGGTCGATGTGTTCCGCCAGTTCGACCTGGTGATCGAATGCACCGACGATATGCGCAGCCGCTATCTCAGCAGCGACGCTGCCGTGATCAGCGGCACGCCTTTGATCCTCGCCAGCATTTATCAATACGAAGGCCAGCTGCAGTTCGTGGCGGCCAAGCCGGGTGCGCCATGTTTGCGCTGCCTGTGGCCTCAGGAGCCGTCGCCGGAGTCGGTGGGCAGCTGCGCGCTGTCGGGCGTACTCGGTCCGGTGCCGGGCGTGTTGGGTGCGATGCAGGCCACTGAGGCGCTGAAATATCTGCTCGGCTTGCCGCAACCGAACGCCGGTTCGTTGTCACTGGTGAACCTGATCGACCTGAGCATCCAGCACTTGCCGATCGATGTGGCCGGCGGATGTGCAGCGCATGGCGGTTGCGTCGAGGTGGCGCGACGCGCGTTGGCCCGCTCGATGGACGAGCAGGAGATTGATCTGGTGTTCGATCGTCTTGATGACGCTGTTGCCGCCGGATATCTGCTGGTGGATGTGCGCGAGGCCGACGAGCTGGTCAGCGATCCGATGCCGATTGCTGGCGCGATGCACATGCCTTCGGCTCAAGTCGGCGAGCGGGCAGGGGAATTCATCGAAGGTCGCTATCTGCTGGTATGCGCCAGCGGCCGCCGCAGCGGGCATGCCGCGCGGCTGTTGCGTGGTGAAGGTGTGGAGAACGTGTACTCGCTCGCCGGCGGATTAAATGCGCTGCGCGTCGCTGGTTGATAGCGCGTGGCGTATCGCGTGACGGCCTGACGCCAGAAACGAAAAAGCCCGCATCGCTGCGGGCTTCGTCTACAATTGGTGCCCAGGAGAGGACTCGAACCTCCACGGTTTTACCCGCTAGTACCTGAAACTAGTGCGTCTACCAATTCCGCCACCTGGGCAGGTGTCACGTGAGCTTTTTGGGCTGCGTGAGCCGCGTAGATTAGGCATGTGTCGGTGGGTTGTCAACTATCCTTTCACGGATTTTTTTCGGACCGACACTCCTCGGGTCCGCAAGCCCCATAAAACCAACTAAAAAGGCATAGGAAGTGACCAGAAAAAAAGAACCGCGCAGCAGTAAGCCGGAGCCGGGTTCCAAGGCGCCCACGCCCAAGAACGGCAAGAGCGGCAGCGGCCGCGGCCGTCGCTCGGCAGTGGAGCCGAGCCGCCCGCGCGAAGGCGTGGTGGGCGATCCGCACGCGGAGCGCGAAGCGCAGCGTTACGAGCGCCCGATTCCCAGCCGCGAGGCCATCCTCGCGCTGCTCGAACAGCGCGGCGAATTGCTGACCGAAGCGCGCATGGCCGAAGCGCTTTCGTTGTTCGACGAATACGATCTCAACGCCCTGCGCAAGCGCCTCGGCGCCATGGTGCGCGACGGCCAGCTGCTGCTGGGGCGTCGCGGCGGCTATGCGCCGGCCAACAAGCTGGACTTGATCCAAGGCGTGGTGCTAGCCAATGCCGAGGGCTACGGCTTCCTGCGTCCGGATGGCGGCGGCGACGATCTCTATCTCTCGCCCCAGCAGATGCGCATCGTGCTGCACGGTGACCGCGTGCTGGCCAGCGTGGTCGGCATCGACCGGCGCGGTCGCAAGCAGGGCGCGATTGTCGAAGTATTGCAGCGCCGCTCTCCCCGACTGGTCGGTCGCGTGGTGATCGAAAACGGCGTCACTCTGGTGGCGCCCGATGACCGTCGCGTGCATCAGGACGTGATGATCGTGCCCGGCCAGGACATGGGCGCCCGTTCCGGGCAGATCGTGGTGGCCGAGATCACCGATCCGCCGACGCCGCATCGCGGTCCGATGGGCGCGATCCGCGCCGTGCTGGGCGAACGCCTGCAGCCGTCGCTGCTGGTGGAGATGGCCATCGCGAGCCACGACCTGCCGCACGACTGGCCCGAGGCCGTGATACGCGACGCCGCCCAGGTCGAGCCGCAGGTGACGGCTGCCGAGCGCGAGGGCAGGGTGGATCTGCGTTCGCTGCCGCTGGTGACCATCGACGGCGCCGACGCGCGCGACTTTGACGACGCGGTATTTGCCGAACCCAAGCGTGGCGGCGGCTATCGCCTGGTGGTCGCCATTGCCGATGTCTCGCATTACGTGAAGGTGGGCTCGGCGCTCGACAAGGAAGCCTACGAGCGCAGCACCTCCACCTATTTCCCCGGCTTCGTGGTGCCGATGTTGCCGGAGACGCTGTCCAACGGCATCTGTTCGTTGAACCCCAAGGTCGAACGCCTGTGCATGGTGTGCGACATGGTGATCAACGAAGAAGGCGAGGTCGTCCGCTCGAAGTTCTACAACGCGGTGATGCGTTCGCATGCGCGTCTCACCTATAACCGCGTGTGGCAGGCGATCGGCCTCAACGATGCCGACGCGCGCCACGAGTTGGCCGATGTGATGCCGCAGATCGAGCATCTGCACGGCCTTTACAAATTGATGGCGGCGCAGCGCAAGCGTCGTGGCGCGATCGACTTTGAAACGCCCGAGGTGAAATTCCGCCTCGACCAGCGCGGCGAAGTGGAAACCATGGGCGCCACCGAGCGCAACGACGCCCATAAGCTGATCGAGGAATGCATGATCGCCGCCAACGTGCAGGCGGCCTTGTTCCTCGAAAAGAAAAAGATTCCCGCGCTGTTCCGCGCGCACGAACCGCCGCCGGCCGAGAAGTACGAGGATCTGCAGAATTTCCTGCGCGAATTCAAACTGCGCATGCCACCGGTGGAGGAAGTGACGCCAGGCGACTACGCCGACATTCTCCGCCTGGTGCACGACCGCCCCGAGCGCGAGCTGATCCAGTCGGTGCTGCTGCGCTCGCAGAGCATGGCCGCGTACCAGCCGGACAACCGCGGCCACTTCGGCCTCGCGCTGGAGGCGTACGCGCACTTCACCTCGCCGATCCGCCGCTATCCGGATCTGCTGGTGCATCGCGCGATCCGCTACGCCATTGGCGGCGGCAAGCCCACGGCGTACAGCTATACCCCGAGCGAGATGGCCGCGATGGCGGTGCACTGCTCGCAACGCGAGCGCCGTGCGGAAGAGGCCGAGCGCGATGTGGACGAGCGCTTCAAGTGCGCCTGGATGTCCAAGCACGTGGGCAGCGAGTTCGCAGGCACCGTCACGGGTGTGACTTCATTTGGTTTGTTCGTGGAGCTGGATGAGTCGAAGGTGTCGGGTCTGGTGCATATCAGCCAGCTTTCCAATGACTACTACCACTTCGACCCGGTGCGTCACCTGCTGAAGGGTGAGCGCAGCGGCGCGCAGTTCCGCCTCGGCGACCACGTGCGTGTGCAGGTGCTGCGAGCCAGCCTGGAAGACCGCAAGATCGATTTCCGCCTGGTCACGCCGCGCAAGGAAGGCAAGGAAATCGTGGCCCCGCCCAGCGGCGAGCGCCGCTACAACTACGCCGCCGCCGGCGATCGTTATTCGCTGCCCAAGGTCAAGCGCGGGACGGAACGCCCCGCGGCGCGCGATAATGCCGCCCCCGCGGCACCCCTGCCGTCGTTGCCGCCAGCGGAGCGCAAGTCCGCCGCGCGTGACGGCGACAAGGCGCCGGTTGGCAAGAGCACCTTTGCCAAGGCCAAGGCCGCTGCCAAGGGGGCGTTCGCCAAGGCAAAGGCGGCCGCGCAGGGCCGCAAGGCGAAAGCCGCTGCGCCCAAAGACACCACAAATGCACCGACAGCTGGAAAGAAGAAAGGCAAACGATGAGTGACAGTTGGATCGTCGGGATCAACCCGGTCGAAGGCGCGCTGAGCAACGACGCCGCGCGCGTACGCGAAGTGCTGGTGGAACAAGGCCAGCGCAACGCGCGCGTGCAGGAGCTGGCGACCCGCGCCAAGGCTTTGAATATTCCCGTGCATCATCGCTCGCGCGATGAACTCGACCGCGTGTCGGGCGAGGCCCGTCACCAGGGCGTGGTGGCGCGTTACGAAGCGCCGCCGATGGCTTCGGAAAACGACATCGAGCGGCTTCTCACCGAGGCAGGTCAGAACGCCCTGGTGCTGGTGCTCGACGGCGTCACCGATCCGCACAACCTCGGCGCCTGCCTGCGCAGCGCGGCGGCGGCGGGTGCCACCATGGTGATCGTGCCGAAGGATCGCGCCGTGGGCCTGACGCCCGTGGTGCGACGCGCCTCCGCCGGGGGCGCCGATCGTGTGCCGCTGATCGCCGCCACCAACCTGGCCCGCGCGCTGCGCACGCTCAAGGATGCCGGCGTGTGGATCACCGGTCTGGCCGGGGATACGGAGACTTCCGTCTACAGCATCGACATGCGTGGCCCGGTGGCCATCGTGCTGGGCAGCGAAGGCGAGGGCATGCGCCGCCTGACCCGCGAGACCTGCGATTTCGTGGCGCAGATTCCGATGCCGGGCGTGATGGAAAGTCTGAACGTGTCCGTGGCCACGGGCATCGTGTTGTTCGAGGCATTGCGACAAAGGAGTGAAAAGCGATGACGTTCTTCTGGTATGACTGGGCCGGTTACATCGGTGTGGTGCTGGTGCTGTCGTCCTTCCTGTTGCTGCAGGCACGCAAGCTGCACGGCAATGGCCTGGTCTATCAGCTGATGAACGTGTTTGGTGCGCTGGGCGTGGTGCTGTCGCTGCTGTTCGGCGTGGCGATCAACTGGCCTGCATTGCTGATGGAGCTGGCTTGGATCGTGATCGGCATCTTCGGCATCATGCATTCGGCCCGCGTACGTCGCGAAGCCCGCGAACTGGGCAGCAAGTTCACGCCCTGACAGTTTTTCGGTCATCGCCTTGATTCCCCTCACCGTCATTCCGGCGAAAGCCGGAATCCAGCGCCTTTTCCACACACTAGCTGAAGGGCAAAGGCACTGGATTCCGGCTTTCGCCGGAATGACGGAGGGGAAGAATGGAGGTTTGAGATTTGCGGATATCGTGAGGAATTCCTTCAGGTACGGCCGGTAGAATGGCCTGACCGACCTCGCAATGAGGCCGGTCTGCGGGGACGGCCCCGCACGCAAGTGTTTTCGGCAGGGACGGCCCTGCTCTCATCCAGAGGAGCGCGTCATGCCCTGGATTTATCTCATGCTCGCCGGACTGCTCGAAGTGGTCTGGGCGATTGGACTGAAATACACCGAAGGCTTCACGCGCCTGTGGCCGAGCGTCATCACGGCCTCGGCGATGCTCGCCAGCATCATGTTGCTTGGCATGGCGGTGAAGAGTCTGCCGATCGGCACGGCTTACGCGATCTGGACCGGTATTGGTGCGGTGGGAGCGGTGATACTAGGCATCGTGCTGTTCGGCGATTCGGCCTCGCCATTGCGGCTGGCCTGCGTGGGGCTGGTGGTGTTGGGCATGCTGGGGTTGAAGCTGACCGGCGGCGCGCACTGATCGTGATGCACCCGGGGCTGCACTTCCTTACCGTCATTCCCGCGAAAGCGGGAATCCAGTGCCGTTGCTTTAAACGGCAGAAAGGCGCTGGATCCCCGCTTGCGCGGGGATGACGGTGAGGGATGTTGATGTGGCTGTTCCACGCCGGGACAACCAGGCCGTCGCTTACTCGGGCTTGTTGCCCAGCTTGGTCAGCTCAGGGTTGGAGGTGAAGTCACGCTTGGCGCGCTGCGCCGTGAGTGGCTCGCCATTGACCTGATACCAGATGCTCTCGGCAATATTGGTAGCGTGGTCGCCGATGCGCTCGATGTTCTTGGCCATGAACAGCAGGTGCGTGCACGGCGTGATGTTGCGCGGATCTTCCATCATGTAGGTCAGCAGCTGGCGGAAGTAGCCGGTATAGGCTTCGTCCAGCTCGGCATCGTCCTTCCACACCTGGTAGGCGCGCTCGGCATCGCGGTCGCGGTAGGCGATCAACACGTCGCGCACTTCCTGTGCGGCAAGCTCGGCCAGGTAGCCGAGGCCGTTGGTCGGGCTTACCGGCGCGACCATGGAAAGCGGAATGGAGCGCTTGGCCACGTTGGCCGCGTAGTCGCCAATGCGTTCGATGTCGGCGGCGATGCGCAGCGCGGCGAACACGTTGCGCAGGTCGCCGGCGATCGGCGCGCGCAGCGCGAGCAGGCGCACTACGTCGTGGCTGATTTCCTGCTCGAGCAGGTCGATGGCGTCGTCGTTGTTGACCACGTGCTGCGCAGCGCGCTCGTCACGGCGGTCGATCACGTCGATGGCTGCTTCCAGCTGGCTCACGGCAAGTTCGCCCATGCGGACGATTTCGCCGGTGAGGCGGGTCAGCTCGTCGTCGTAGCTCTTGATGATGTGTTCTTTGCTGCTGCCGCTCATGGGGGATTCCCTATCTATGGAAGGTGAGGTTCCGTGACCCCTCACCCCGACCCTCTCCCCGCAGGGGAGAGGGAGTGGCGTACGTTTTAGCCGAAGCGACCGGTGATGTAATCCTCGGTCTGCTTCTTGCCCGGCTTGGTGAAGATCTGTTCGGTGCGGTCGAATTCGATCAGCTCGCCCAGGTACATGAAGGCGGTGAGGTCCGAGCAACGGGCCGCCTGCTGCATGTTGTGGGTGACGATGACGATGGTGTACTCGCTCTTGAGTTCTTCCACCAGCTGCTCGATGCGGCCGGTGGCGATCGGGTCGAGCGCCGAGGTCGGTTCGTCCAGCAACAGCACTTCGGGCTTCAGCGCGATGCCACGCGCGATACACAGGCGCTGCTGCTGGCCGCCGGAGAGGCCGAGCGCGCTCTGCTTGAGCTTGTCCTTCACCTCGTCCCACAGCGCGGCGCTGCGCAGCGCCTGCTCGACACGGATGTCCATGTCGGCGCGCGAGAGCTTCTCGTGGTGGCGGATGCCGTAGGCCACGTTCTCGAAGATGGTCATCGGGAACGGCACCGGCTTCTGGAACACCATGCCGACCTTGCTGCGCAGGCGGTTCATGGAATAACGCGAGTCGAGGATGTTCTCCTCGTCCAGCACGATCTCGCCCTTCGCCTCGAGCTTGGGGTAGATCGCATAGATGCGGTTGAAGATGCGCAGCAGCGTGGACTTGCCGCAACCGGAGGGGCCGATGATGGCCGTGACCTTCTTCTCCGGGATGTCCATGTTGATGCCTTTCAGCGCATGGAAACCGTTGTAGTAGAAGTGCAGGTCGCGCACCTTGATCTTGGTCGGCGCAAGCGGAGCGTGCGTGGCCGCGGACTGCGGGTGGATGCCGGCGGCGGCGGACTCAGTCATGGGACACCTTGTTGCGGGAAAGGACCAGACGGGAGGCAAGACTCAGCAAAAGCACGAACATGGTGAGCACAAAGGCACCGGCCCAGGCGATGGCGTGCAAGCCTTCGCCCGGATCGTTGGCGTACTGGTAGATCACCTGCGGCAGACTGGACATCTTGTCCGACGGGTTGAAGGTCAGATAGTTGTTGCCGAACGCGGTGAACAGCAGCGGCGCGGTTTCGCCGCTGATGCGGGCCAGCGCGAGCAGCACGCCGGTGATGATGCCCGAGCGTGCGGCGCGGATCAGGATCTGCGTGGTCAGCTTCCACTGCGGAATGCCCAGCGACAGCGAGGCCTCGCGCAGGGTGGAAGGCACCAGGCGCAGCATTTCATCGGAGGTACGCACGATCACCGGCAGGGCGATCAATGCCAGCGCGATGCCGCCGGCCCAGCCGGAGAACGTGGTGGAACCGTCGGTGAGCGCCGTGCTCGGCAGCACCACGATGGTGTACACGAACAGGCCAAGCACGATCGACGGCGCCGACAGCAGGATGTCGTTGAGGAAGCGGATCGACTCGCCCAGCTTGGTGCCGCTGGCGTACTCGGCCAGCCACGCGCCGGCGAGCACACCGATCGGCGTGGCGATGACGATGCCGATCATGTTCACCGTCAGGCTGCCGACCATGGCGTTGAGCAGGCCGCCGTCCTCGCCATAGGCGGTGATCTTGGTGAACAGTTGCGGGCGCAGCGCGCCGATGCCCTGGCGCAGCGTTTCCCACAGGATCCACGCCAGGAAGATCAGGCCGATCAACGTGGCCACCACGCTGAGCGACAGCGCGATGATGTTCTTGATGCGGCGCTGCGTGTAGAGACTCGAATCGGTAGCCATCAGCGACCCTCCTTATGGGCCATCTGTCGCAGCATCCAGCGTGCGATCAGCAGCACGATGAAGGTCACCACGAACAGCAGGAAGGCCAGCGCCATCAGCGTGGATTTCTGCAGGCCCGCAGCCTCGCTGAACTGGTTGGCGATGGTGGAAGCGATCGACGCGCCCGGATCAAGAATCGACGGCGACAGTTTCATCGCGTTGCCGAGCACGAAAGTGACGGCCATCGTCTCGCCCAGCGCGCGGCCAAGACCGAGGAAGATGCCGCCGATCACCGCCGAACGCGTGTACGGCAGCACGATGTCCCAGGACACTTCCCAGGTGCTGGAACCGAGCGCATACGCCGATTCCTTCAGGCGCGTAGGCACCGTCTGGAACACTTCGCGCATCACCGAGGAGATGAACGGGATGATCATCACGGCCAGCACGATGCCGGCGGTGAGGATGCTGGCGCCGAACGGATAGTCGCTGCCGAACAGCTTGCCGACGAACGGCACGTGCTGGGCCACCCACGACAGCTTGCCGTCGTCGGGCTTGTCGCCGAGGTAGTTGGTCAACCACGGCTTGATGTGGTCGGCGAAGAAGGGCGCAAAGATGAACAAGCCCCACATGCCGTAGATGATCGAAGGGATGCCGGCCAGCAGTTCGATGGCCGAGGCCACCGGCGTACGCAGCCACGGCGGCGCCACTTCGGAAAGGTAGAGCGCGATGCCGAAGCTCACTGGAACGGCAAGCAGCAGGGCAATGAACGAGGTGGCGATGGTGCCGTACACCGGCACGAGCGCGCCGTAGGTGTCGGAACTGGGATCCCAGGCATCGCTGACCAGGAAGTGCCAGCCGAACGTGCCGAATGCGTGGCGGCCGCCCCACAGGGTGGCGCCGGCGGCGCCGAGCAGACAGGCCAGCACCAGCAGGGCGCAGCCCTTGAGCAGCCAGCTGAACAGGCGGTCGTTCCGGGCGTCGCGTCGGGCGCGCGCTTCCTGGGGCACGGAGGAGGCGATGGCGCCTACGTTCGCTTGCATGTGCGGAGGATTCCTCGGCATTCAGGCCAGTCCGGTGGGTGCCGGCTGGTTGATGGATGGCGCTTCCGGGCGCCTTTCAGCAACAGGCCGCCCGAGGTTAGTCGGGCGGCCGTCGTGGTGCGGTCAAGCCATCAGCTTAAGACTCGCCGGTTGCCGTAGCGTGACCGGCGAGACGCCAGGCTTAGTGCTTGTACTCGGTGCTCCAGTAAGCCTCGATCTTCTTGACCAGGGTGTCCGGCAGCGCGACGTAGTCGAGCGACGCGGCATCCTTCTGGCCATTCTCGAGCGCCCACTTGAAGAACTCGAACGCCACCTTGGTGTGCTCGGCGTTCTTGGGCTTCTTGTACATCACCACCCAGGTCGTCGCGGTGATCGGCCATGCCTGCGCACCGGAGGCGTTGGTCATGATCACGTTGAAGTCCTTGGCGCTGCCCCAATCGGCCGTGGCGGCGGCAGCGGCGAACGCGTCGGCGCTCGGCGCAACCACCTGGCCGGCGGCGTTCTTGAGGTTCACCCAGCTGATCTTGTTCTTAACCGCATAGGCGTACTCGACGTAGCCGATCGAACCGACGATCTGCTTCACGTACTGCGACACGCCTTCGTTGCCCTTGCCGCCCACGCCGGTCGGCCACTCGACGGCCGTGCCGAACTTGACCTTGCTGGCCCAGTCGGTGCTGACCTTGGACAGGTAGTTGGTGAAGTTGAACGAGGTGCCCGAACCGTCCGAGCGATGCACGACGGTGATCTTCTTGGAGGGCAGGTTGACGCCAGCGTTCATCGCAGCGATGCGCGGATCGTTCCACATGGTGATCTTGCCGAGGAAGATGTCGGCGAGGGTGGTGCCGTCCAGCTTGACCTGGCCCGCTTCGATGCCCGGGATGTTCACCACCGGCACGATGCCGCCCACCACGACCGGGAACTGGCCCAGGCCGAACTGTGCGAGGTCTTCAGCCTTCACCGGAGCATCGGTGGCGCCGAAGTCGATGGTGCCTTCCTTGATCTGCGCCACGCCGGCGCCAGAGCCGACGGACTGATAGTTGAGCTTGTTGCCGGTCTTTTCAGCGTAGCCCGCGGACCACTTCGAAAGCACCGGGTAGACGAAGCTCGAGCCAGCGCCGGTGATGTCGGTCGCCTGCGCGCCCATGGCAAACAGCGAGGCCGTCGCGAACACCGCGGCCGTGCCGATGCGAGTCAGAGATTTGGTTGAGATCAACACGGTTGCTCCTTAGCGATAAGGGTTTCGGGGGATTCCCGCCCGCCGTTATTTCATGCGCGTCGTGTTGCAATGAAATGAGCTCAATGTTTCAGCGATATGACAGCGGACAAGTGTTTGTCATAAAGCATTGACTGGTAGGGGAATGTGGCGGAAGCCAGATGGTCCGATTTAACGCGAGCCGGATGCGGGGCGCCCCGGAAGGGTGTCTGGCGTCCCCGCTGGCCATACAACCCCTCACCGTCATTCCGGCGAAAGCCGGAATCCAGCGCCTTTCACTCTTCACTGCCTCAAAAGGCACTGGATTCCGGCTTTCGCCGGAATGACGGTGAGGGGCAGCGATGCAGTGGGTAGTAGCGGCGATTTCGCCAAGCCGCCGGGCTGTTTTTCTGCCGCCGGACTGTTCTTCTAAAGCGACTCGATGCCGATCTGGTCCCGCTCGAACTCTTCCAGCCGGCGCCAGCGGTTGACGATGGTGCAGAACAGCTCTGCCGTCCGCTCCGCGTCATAAATGGCGGAATGCGCTTCACGCGTATCGAAGGGAATGCCTGCGGCCTGGACCGCCTTGCTCAGTACTGTCTGGCCGAACGCAAGCCCGCTCAGCGTGGCGGTGTCGAAGCAGCTGAACGGGTGGAACGGGTTGCGCTTGTGGGCGACGCGGCGCACGGCCGCATTGAGAAAGCCCAGGTCGAACGCCGCGTTGTGGCCCACCAGCACGGCGCGCTGGCAATCCATGTCGCGCATGGCGTCGCGGATCGGCTTGAACACATGGTCCAGCGCCAGGCGCTCGTCCAGGGCGCCGCGCAGCGGGTTGTCCGGGTCGATGCCGGTGATCTCCAGTGCGCGCGGGTCGATATTGGCGCCGGGGAAGGGGTGGACATGCGCCGACACCGCCGGCATGGGCTGCAGATAGCCCTCGGGGGTCATGCGCAATATGACAGCGGCGATTTCCAGCAGCGCATCGCGCTCGGCATCGAAGCCGCCGGTTTCAACGTCCACGATGACCGGCAGGAAGCCGCGGAAGCGCTCGGCCATGCGGCCGGCCATGCTGTTATTGAGCTTATCCATCGCCTAAGCATATCAGCCGAGCTGGCGGTCTCGGGTCGGCAGCCCAACGGGGGCGCGAGATCCGTACGTGCGCGAACGCATGTCTTTGTTCTGTCACATAACGTCCATGTAACGGTAAAGCCCGAAGCCCATCCTGCGCTCCGAACCTGCTTGGACGGCCGGAGATCGAAGGGGGCGGTCCAGGTGATTCTTACCTACATGCGGAGATATTCCATGCGTTCCAAGTTGCTCGCGGTGGCCATTGCTGCCGGTTTGGGCGTTACCAGCTTCCACGTCATGGCCGACCCGGCCGGCGCCAGCACCAAGACCAGCACGCAGTCGACGCAGAACGCCGAGATCGAAGCGCTGAAGGCCCAGCTGCAGGCCCTGCAGGCCAAGGTCGTCGAGCTCGAGCAGCGCACTGATGCGCAGTCCGACATCAACGTGTCGACTGGCCAGGCTGTGGAGCAGGTGCAGAAGCAGGTCGCCACGACCGACGCGACCGTCAAGAAGTCGCAGGACAAGATCGCTTACAAGGGCGTGAACATCACGCTCGGCGGCTTCCTCGCTGCCGAATCGATCTACCGTTCGGCCAATGAAGGCGCGGACATCGCATCGAACTACAGCTCGATGCCGTACAAGAACGTGCAGACCGCGCACATGAACGAGTTCCGCATGACCGCGCGTCAGAGCCGCCTCTCGGCCCTGGCCCAGGGTGACGTGGATCCGACCACGCATCTGGCTGGCTACATCGAACTGGACTTCCTGGGCGGCGCCCAGACCGCGAACTCGAACGAGAGCAACTCGTTCAACCCGCGTATCCGCAACGTGTACCTGACGTCCGATTGGGACACCTCGGGCCTGCACCTGCTGGCCGGCCAGAACTGGTCGCTGCTGACGCTCAACAGCAAGGGCATCATGCCGCGCGGCGAGCAGATGCCGCCGCAGATCGACGCGCAGTACATCCCGGGCTTCACCTGGGCGCGTCAGGCGCAGATCCGCCTGGTCAAGGATTGGGACAAGAAGTACTGGCTGGGCGTCTCCATCGAGAACCCGCAGACCACGTTCTATTCGAGCCCGAACCAGGCCAAGGCGCCGGTGCAGCAGACGGCTTACAACATGACCGCGGGTTCGGGTTTCGACTCGGCCAATACGCTGTCGCTCAACCACATCCCCGATGTGGTGGTGAAGTTCGCGGCTGACCCGGGTTTCGGTCACTACGAACTGTTCGGCCTCGGCCGCGCCTTCTACAACCGTTATGCCGTCAACGGCAGCTACCAGAACCACAACACCTACGGCGGTGGCTGGGGTCTGGGCGTGATCTTGCCGCTGATCGACAAGACCCTCGACTGGCAGTTCTCCGGCATGTCGGGCAAGGGCATCGGCCGTTACGGCAGCGCCCAGCTCTCCGACGTGACCTTCAGCCCGAACGGCAATCTGGCTCCGATCAAGGAGAACATGATGCTGACCGGTCTGACCTGGCACACCAATCCGGATCTGGACATCTATCTGTTCGGCGGCCGCGAAGCTGCCAGCAAGAAGGACTTCACCGCTTACAACGCGGGCACCGTGGCCCTGGGCTATGGCAACCCGGCTTACAACAACAGCGGTTGCGACATCGCCGGCAACAGCAACTGCGTGGGCAACGCTCGCCAGATCTGGCAGGGCACGGCGGGCTTCTGGTGGAAGTTCTACCAGGGCAAGTTCGGTCGCATGCAGTTCGGTGCACAGTACTCGTACACCCAGAAGGAAGCGTTCCCGGGCCAGGGCTTCATCAATGGCGTGAGCGGTCCGGTTGCCAATGGCCTTGCTTCGCCGAAGGCCACGGAGAACATGTTCTTCACCTCCTTCCGCTACTACCCGTTCTAATCGGATCGGCGGTACGGCTATCGCAAGGGAGTTTTACCCAAGGACGGACAAACGGCGGGCTCTGGCCCGCCGTTTTTCTTTTTGTGGCCGGGTATTTCCGCGTCGTGACAGTGCGCTACGAAGATGAACGATTGCTGCCGCAAGCAAGAAAAATGCACCGCTGTTCTCTCGCAAGGTCTTGCGATTTTCATGCGCTTTCCGATAACGTCGCGGCATGACTTCGCGTCTCCACCGCTCTCGTTTCGCCGCGTTTCTGGCGTGTTTGTTCGGCCTGCTGCTGCTGGTCGGAACGCCTGTCCGTCCTGCGCAACTGTCGCCGGCATCGTCGGCTGACAAGGCGATGGCCACGCTGGCCATGGTCGATGATGTTGCCGATAGCTCGGCCGATGACAGCGAGCACTGCTCGCTGGAAGACAACGCCAGCAACGGCATGGACGACATCCTCCATCCGTTCGATCTGGCTTACCTGTGGGCGCCGTTGCCCCACCACGCTCCGCGCTCGCTGCACGACGAGCTGAGCTTGCACGATACCGCGCGACTGCTGCGCCCACCCGAAGTCGCCTGATCCGCAGCCGCTGAAGCGGCACGCGTTCCCCGTGCGTGCGTGCCTTCGGGCTCGCCGCCTCCGATGGTCCCGCCTGTAAACCGATCCGCTACCGCGGCGCGTCAGTCGTGCCTGCGCGTGGCGCTGGCCATCTGTTCTTATTTTTCGTCGCCTCGTCTGGCGCGCGTTGCGCCGTGGGCGTCGTACCCGAGTCTTGTCTGGAGTATTTGCATGAAGCGTTTGATCGAAGGTTTCGAACAGTTCCGCAATGAGGTTTTTCCCGCGCAGCGCGAGGTGTTTCGCAAGCTGGCGGCGGGGCAGAGCCCCAGCACCATGTTCATCACCTGCGCCGACTCGCGCGTGATGCCGGAACTGATGTTTTCCGCGCAGCCGGGCGAGCTGTTCGTGTACCGCAATATCGGCAACATCGTGCCGCCGTATGCGCAGCACGTGAGCGGCGTGGTGGCGGCCATCGAGTATGCGGTGAAGGTGCTCAAGGTCAGCCATATCGTGATCTGCGGCCATTCTGACTGCGGCGCGATGAAGGCGCTGCAGCACCCCGAGCTGGTGCAGGACATGCCGTCGGTCGCGGCATGGATGAAACACGCGGACGTCGCTCGCTATGTGGTCGATCAGAACGGCCCCGGTCTGCAGGGTGCGGAAGGCCTGCGTCGCCTCACCGAGGAAAACGTGGTGGGCCAGCTGGAACACCTGCGCACGCTGCCCACCGTGGCGGCCGCCATGGCCAGCGGGCAACTGCGCATCCATGGTTGGGTCTATGACATCGAGCACGCCAGTTTGAAGGGCTTCGATGCACAACACGGTCGCTTTGTGCAGATCGAACCGGGCAAGCCGGGTTTTCCGGAGGCGACGCCGCATGCGCGCTTCGCGGTTCCCACTCCGTCGGCTGCCTAAGGATTTGTCGTGATCAGCAATTACTTCAAGCAGGGGCTGTTCGGGCGTGACCTGCTCGGTTCGATCGTGGTGTTCCTGGTGGCCTTGCCCCTGTGCATGGGCATTGCGATCGCCTCGGGCATGCCGCCGGCGGCAGGACTTATCACGGGCATCGTCGGCGGTGTCATCGTCGGTGCCGTGGCCGGTTCGCCGTTGCAGGTGAGCGGACCGGCGGCCGGCCTCGCCGTGCTGGTGTTCGAACTGGTGCGCGAACATGGCGTGGTCGCGTTGGGCCCGGTCGTGTTGCTGGCGGGTCTGATTCAGATCGCCGCTGGCCTGTGTCGCGTCGGCGTGTGGTTCCGGATGTGTTCGCCGGCGGTGGTGGCGGGCATGTTGTCGGGCATCGGCGTGTTGATTGTGGCCTCGCAGCTGCACGTGCTGATGGATGCCTTGCCCAAGGCGCGCGGCCTGGAGAACTTCGCCGCGTTGCCCGGTGCAGTGATTGACGCCGTGCAGGGCGAGGTGGGCAGTCTGTCCGCACTGGGTGTTGGCGTGGCCACCATCGCCATCATGCTGGGCTGGGAAAAACTGCGACCGGCGAAACTGCGCTTCGTGCCTGGTGCCTTGTTGGCGGTGGTTGCGTTGACGGCGACCGTGCAGTTCGCGGGTCTTGGGGTGAAAACGGTGGACGTTCCGTCCAATCTGATGGCCGCCGTATCCATGCCCGCGCTGAGCAGTCTCTCCAGCCTGCTTGAACCGTCGCTGCTGATCGCTGCGCTGACATTCGCCTTCATCGCGAGCGCGGAGACGCTGTTGTCCGCCGCCGCTGTCGATCGCATGCACGACGGCGCGCGCACCAGGTACGACCGCGAGCTCACCGCGCAAGGCATCGGCAACACTATCTGCGGCTTGTTCGGCGCGTTGCCGATGACGGGCGTGATCGTGCGCAGCGCGGCGAACGTGCAGGCAGGCTCGGCCTCGCGCATGGCCACCATCATGCACGGCGGTTGGCTACTCGTGTTTGCCATGCTGCTGCCATGGTTGATGCGCATGACGCCGGTAGCCTGCCTGGCCGGCATCCTGGTCTACACCGGCATCAAGATGGTGAACTTCAAGCAGGTAACTTCGCTGGCGCAGTACGGCAAGGGCACCGCATGGATTTACGTCGCGACCACGGTGGCCATCGTCGCCACCGATCTGCTGGCCGGCGTGCTGATCGGCTTCGCCTTGTCGCTGTTCCGCCTTGCACTGCATTCGTCACGGCTCAAGGTGGGCCTGCATCATCACGAGGAACCGGGCACGGCATCGCTGCGCCTGGAAGGTTCGGCGACGTTTCTGAGGGTGCCATCGGTGGCGCGTACCTTGGAAAGCGTGCCGCCGAATACGCGCCTGCAGCTGCAGGTGGATCGCCTGCATCACGTCGATCAGGCGTGCCTGGAATTGCTGCGCGAATGGAGCAGGAACGCGTCGGCACGCGGCTGCGAGCTGGTTGTGGACTGGCAACAGCTCAATCAACGCGTCGAAGGCGTACGACGAGCAGCATAGGCCCGCTCGTCATCATAGGAGCCCTCGTGCCTCCCCTCTCTCCACATGAGGGCTCCTTGGGTCCCCGGGCGGTCGCCGCGGAGTAGGTACCGTGGCGTCAGTGGGCCTGGGTCGCGCTGTCGGCCACCGCGTTGGCGGTGGTCGACAGCTGGGCTGCATCCCAGCCGCCGCCGAGCGCGCGGATCAGATCCACGCTCGCTTGCAGTCGTCGCGTGCGCACTTGTTCGGCGCTGCGTTCGGCCTGCAGTTCGGCCGTTTGCGCGCTCACCACATCAAGATAATTCACTGCGCCTTCGCGATAGCGATTGGTCGCGATGGTTTGCGAGTCGCGTGCGGCACTGGCGGCATCGTCTTGCTGATGCGCTTCCTTGCCGAGCTGTTGCAGCAGGGTGAGGTTGTCTTCCACCTGTTGGAACGCATCGAGCACCACACCGCGATAGAGACCCGCCGCCGCGTCTAGGTTCGCCTGCGCGGCCTGCACCTTGGAGCGACGCAGGCCGCCATCGAACAGCGTCATCGCCAGATCCGGGCCCAGCGCCCAGTAGCGGTTGCCGGCGCTCAGCAGATTGCCCATGCCGGTGTCCTGCCAACCCAGCGCAGCGGAAAGACTCAGGCGCGGGAAGAACGCCGCACGCGCCACGCCGATCTCGGCATTGGCTGCAAACACGCGCCGCTCGGCGGCGGCAATATCGGGACGACGCTCCAGCAATTGCGACGGCACGCCGAGCGGAATCGCGGGCACCTTGAGTGGTGCGTTGTCGACCGGCAGCGAGAAGCGCGACGCGGAGTCACCCACCAGCGTGGCGATGGCATGTTCAGTCAATGCACGCTGTGCTTGAACATCGGATACCTGCGCCTGTGCATCCGACAGCTGCGTCTTCGCGCGGCTCACATCGAGGCCCGAGGCCACGCCACCCTGGAAGCGTCGCTGGGTGAGATCGAGGCCTTGCTGGTACGCATCGAGTGTGTCGGTGAGGATGCGCTCCTGCACATCGAAACCGCGCAGCCGCAGGTAGAGATCGGCAAGCTGTGCTTCGAAACTCAGCTTCACCGAGGCGAGATCGGCTTGCGCCGCGTTCGCGCTCGCCTTGCCGGCAGCCACCTCGTTGCGCACGCGACCCCACAGATCGAGCTCGTAGCCGAGCCCAAAGCCAAGTGTCTCGGCGCTGTATTCGTTGGGTTGGCCGCTGCCGCGCAGCGGACGGTTATTCGACTGGCGATTGCGCGAATCGGCTGCGACCACGCCCAGCGTCGGATAGAGGTCCGAGCGCGCCTCGCCCAGCAGCGCGCGTGCCGCGTCATAGCGCGCCAGGGCGACGGCGAGGGTTGGATTGGAGGCATCGAGCTGCTGCTCCAGGCGATCCAGCGTCGGGTTGGCATACACCGACCACCACGGTCCACGCGCAGCCACATCGGAGGGATGCGCAGGCGACCACAGGCCGTCGGAGGTTTGACCGGCATAGCTGCCAGGCACGGGGCCGACGTCCGGCTTTGTATAAGCCGGCGCGAGCGAGCAGGCCGGCAACAGCGCCACCAGTGCGAGCGGCACGAGTCGGCGCAGAGAAGGGAGCATGAGCGTCATGGCTTTACTCCGCCTTGGCTGCGCCGTCGTTGCCCACGGCCGCCACTTGCACCAGATCGCCCTGCGCCAGCGAGTCGGACGGATGGTTGATCACGCGGTCGCCGGGCTTGAGGCCCTTATCAATGCGCAAGCGGTCGCCCAGATCCATCGCGATGTGGATATCGCGCAGCTGGACCTTGTGGTCGGCGCCCATGACGGCGAGCTGGGGACCCTGTGCGCGGAAGATCAGCGCTGTCGCAGGCACGGTAAGCACATGGCTGTTGCCAGTCATGGGCAGGTGCACTTCGGCATAAGCGCCGGGCAGCAGTTCGCCTTTGCGATTGTCCACTTCAAACTGGGCCAGCAGCGAGCCGGATGTCTGGCTTACCGCGCCGGAGTTGCCGATCAGGTGGCCGGTGAACTGTTCGCCCGGGTGATCGGGCACATCCAGTTGCACGCTCATGTCGGGACGAATGGCGTCGGCATAACCCTGCGGCACCTCCACGTAGAGCCGCATGCGCGAGGTGTCCGATACGGTGAACAGCGCCGGCGCGTTCTCGCTGTTGGCGCTGATCAGATCGCCGATATCGGTGTTGCGTGCGGTCACCGTGCCGGCAAACGGCGCGGTGATGTGCTTGAACGCCTCCAGCGCGGCGATGCGGTCGACATCGGCCTGCGCACCGAGCACGTTGGCTTGTGCGGCCTCCGCTTCGCCGGCTTTTTCATCGGCTTCCTGCTTGGATACGGAATTGGACTGGAGCAGGTTCTTCCAGCGTTTGTCGGTGAGCACGGCCAGTCGTGCATTCGCTTGTGCGCGAGCGAGGTTGGCCTTGGCTTGTTCGAACTGCTGGTCGAGTTCCGGCGTATCGATTTCGGCCAGCGACTGGCCTGCGCTGACCTGGCTGCCGATATCGTGACTCCAACTCTTGAGGTAGCCGCTGACGCGAGCGTGGATGGGCGCGCCGATCCACGCATCCAGACGACCGGGCAGGGTCATCGTTGCTTGCCCATGGCCTCCTTCCGGAGTGACCAGCTGCACGCTCGGGGTGACCTGTGCGTTGGTCCACTTCACCACGCGACGGTAGTCATAGGCGCGGACGGAAATGCCGGCGATGGTGGCGAGCAAGGCCAGCGCGAGCCCGATGCGCACCGCACGGCCGAGTTTCGGCGTGCGCGCGGACGTGAGGGTGGTGGCGTCATGCGACATGGACAGGTACTCCAGAAGCGGAATCGGATGCGAGCTGCGTCTGCGCGCGGCCATGCACGATGCTGAAAATCACAGGGACGAAGAGGAGAGTGGCGAACGTCGCGAACAGAAGGCCGCCGATCACGGCGCGGCCCAGGGGCGAGTTCTGTTCATGGCTCAGCGCCATCGGCAACATGCCGATGACCATCGCCAGCGCCGTCATGCAGACCGGGCGAAAGCGGGTGAAGCCGGCTTCGAGCGCGGCCTTCATCGCATCGCCGTGTTCGGCCAGACGCTCGCGGCAGAAACTGACCACGAGGATCGAGTTGGCGGTGGCCACACCCATGCACATGATGGCGCCGGTCAGCGCAGGAACGGACAAGGTGGTGTGCGAGAGGAACAGCATCCATACGATGCCGGCGAGCGCGGCGGGCAAGGCGGTGATGATCACGAACGGATCCAGCCACGACTGGAAGTTCACCACGATCAGCAGATAGATCAGCACGATCGCACCGACCAGGCCGAAGGCCAATCCACCAAAGGCTTCATTCATGGTGCCTACCTGGCCATGCAGGCTGACCAGGGTGCCCTTGGGACGCGAGGCCGCGAACTGGTCCAACACCTTCTGCACATCGCCTGCTACAGCACCCAGATCGCGATCCTGCACGGCCGCATAGATATCGAACGACGGCAGGATGTTGTAGTGCGATACCACCGCTGCACTCGGCACGCGCGTGAACGTGGCCAGGCCGCCCAGCACCTGGCTGGCGCCCTTGCCGGCGGGCGTGACGGGCAGGCCGGCCAGATCGGCCATGCTGTCCATCTTGTATTGAGGTGTGGCGGCTACGATGGGATAGGACACGCCATTCCTGGGATTGAGCCAGAAAGTGGGCGCCACCTGCGAGCTGCCGGCCAGCGATGCCACCATGCTGTTGGTGACGTCGCGCTCGGTCACGCCCAGGCGGTCGGCGCGCGTGCGATTCACCGTGACATCGAGTTGGGGATAGCTGCTGCTCTGCTGTAGGCGCACGTCGGCGATGCCGGGCACGCTGCGCAGGCGCTTGAGGATCTCGGTGGCGTAGGCTTCGTTTGCTTTGAGGTCGCGGCCGGCAATGGAAATATCCAGCGGCGCCGGCGCACCAAAGTTGAGGATCTGCGAGCTCATGTCGGCCGGAAGAAACGCGAACTGCGTGCCGGGGAATTCGCGCGGCAGCCGCGCACGCAGCTCGCGCACAAAGTCGGCTGTCGGCGCGTGGTTCTCCTTCAGCACCACCTGGATGTCGCCATCCTGTGGACCGATGGTGCCGCTGGCGTTGTAGACCATGTTCACGCCCGACAGCGGCAATCCGATATTGTCGATGACCGTATCCAGTTGGTCGGCCGGAACGACTTGGCGTATCGCATGCTCGATGCGGTCGAACTCGGCTGCCGTTTCCTCCACCCGCGTGCCCATGGGGGCGCGCACGTGCAAGGCAATGGCGCCGGCATCCACGTCGGGGAAGAAGTCCCGGCCTAGCAGGGGCATCAACGCGAACGATGCGATGACGAAGCCAAGAAATCCCATGACGAAGCGGCGGCGATGTGCAAGCGCCGCCATCAGGGTGGCGTGATAGATGTCCCGCGCCTGTGCAAAGCGGTGCTCGAAGCGTTGCTGAAAGCGGACCAGTGAAGCCACCAGCGCACGCCGCCCGCGCCGCGCCGGCTGGTCGCCCTCGTGATGGTTGAGGTACGGGTCCTCCGGGTGATCGCCCAGGCCTTTTTCGGTGTGATGGGGTTTGAGCAGCGCCATCGCCAGCGTCGGCACCAAGGTGCGCGACAGCACGAAGGACGACACCATCGCGAAAATCACCGCGAGCGCCATCGGACGGAACAGAAAACCGGCGATGCCATCGAGCAGGAACATCGGCACGAACACGATGCAGATGCACAGCAAGGACACAAAGGCCGGCGTCACGATCTGTTGGGCGCCGTCCATGATCGCCGTGCGCACGTCCTTGCCTTGCTCAAGATGCCAATTGATGTTCTCGATGGTCACCGTGGCATCGTCGACCAGGATGCCCACCGCCAGCGCGAGTCCGCCCAGCGTCATCACATTGAGCGTTTGCCCCGTGGCCGAGAGCAGGGCGATGGCCGAGAGGATGGCTAGCGGAATCGACACCGCGATGATCACGGTCGAACGCCAGCTGCCCAGGAAGACCAGGATCATCACCGAGGTCAGCAGGGCCGCGATGACGCCTTCGCGAGCCACGGACGAAATCGCCGCCTTCACAAAGATCGACTGATCGCTCAGCAGCGACACCTTGAGAGTCGAAGGCAGCGATTCCAATACCCGCGGCATCAACTGCTTGATGCCAGCCACCACGGCCAGCGTCGAAGCGTCGCCCACCTTCAACGCCGGCATCAGCACGGCACGCTTGCCATCCACGCGCACCACGTTGGTTTGCGGAGCGGCACCGTCGCGCACGTGGGCCACATCGCCGATGGTGATGGTGGCGCCATGCACCGTTTTGACCGGCAGCTGGTTGAGCTCGTCGACGGCATCGGGGCTGTTGTTGAGCTGCACGTGGTACTCGGCCATGCCGATCTTGGCGGTGCCGACCGGGATGATCTGGTTCTGCGCGGCCAGCGCGTTGCTTACATCCTGTGCGGACAAGCCGTTGGCGGCCAGCGCGCGCGGATCGAGATCCAGCGTGACCTGGCGTGCCGCGCCGCCGTAAGGCGTGGGCACGGCGACACCGGGCACCGAGGTGAGCATCGGGCGCATCACATTGAGGCCCTGGTCGAGGATCTTTGCCTCGGACATGCTCGTGCTCGACAGCGCCATCTGCAGGATCGGCACGGTCGAAGCGTTGTAGTTGAGGATCAGCGGCGGCGTGATGCCCGGTGGCATCTGCTTGAGCACGGTCTGCGAAATCGAGGTGACCTGCGCCGTGGCGGTGCGGATGTCCACGCCGGGCTGGAAGAAGATCTTGACGATGCCCATGCCGGGCAGCGACTGCGACTCGATGTGCTCGATATTGTTGACCGAGGTGCTGAGCTGTCGTTCGTAGTAGTAGACGACGCGGCCGGACATCTGATCCG
The DNA here is from genome assembly GCF_056399945.1 of Dyella sp. 01L423. Lineage (NCBI taxonomy): Bacteria > Pseudomonadati > Pseudomonadota > Gammaproteobacteria > Lysobacterales > Rhodanobacteraceae > Dyella > Dyella sp. 01L423. The sequence continues at coordinate 1,071,297 of NZ_JBFTSI010000001.1, forward strand.
GCGGCAGGCCGTTGTAGCTCCACACCACGCTGATCACCGGAATGCCGATGTTCGGGAAGATATCGGTAGGCGTGCGCAATGCGGCCAGGGGGCCGGCGATCAGGATAAGCACGGCCAACACGATGAAGGTCAGCGGCCGCGACAGGGCGATTCGGACAAGAGCAAGCATGGACGTTGCAGCCTGGAGGCCTGAGGCCCGACGCTGGCCATGATGGCAAGGCAATCTTGTGGAAACCTTTTGGCGGGCGCGGCTTGCTCTCTGGCTCGTCATTCCGGTGCTGGCCGGAATCCTGTAGCGCGGACAACCGCCAGTCGCGATAAAGCCGAGCCTTGAGCTCGTTCGCAACAATCCCGTGTTACCGCCACTGGATTCCGGCCTGCGCCCGAATGACGAGCAAAAGGAGCAGGCGCCCGCTTAGCCGGGCACTGCAGCCATCCGAATTCGCACCAATAATCCCCGCCCCAACGGCGACTCCAGCAACTCGATCGACGCCTCATGCAATTCGATCGCACGCTGCACGATGCTCAGCCCCAGGCCATAACCACGCGTCGCGCTTTCCACTTCGCGATGGAAACGCTGAAAAACAGCCTGTCGCCGATCCTCGGCAATACCCGGACCGTTGTCAGAAATATCGATGACCGCCTGCGCACCGTCCCGGCGCACGGAAACATCCACCTGGCCTTCGGTCTCCGTGTAGCGCAGGGCATTCTCGATGAGGTTGCGAAACATGGCAGTAAGCGCCACCTCGTGGCCAAGGACGACAGCCATGTCGTCGTCATGCGTCAGGCTGAGCGAGATGTCCTTCTCGGCGATCAGCGGCGCCAGTTCCTCGATCACCTCGGTGGCGATGCGGATCAAGTCCATCGGCTTGCGCTGTTGCGAAGCGGCGCCGGCTTCGAGCCGGGCCATCGCCAGGATCTGCTCGATGCGTCGCCCCAGCCGCGCCATGCTCTGCTGCGCGTGGCGCACGGTGAACTCCACTTCGGTGGGATCGTCCGCGATCATCGCGCTTTCGAGATGGATCATGGTCGCCGCCAGCGGCGTGCGCAGTTCGTGGGCGACGTCGGTAGCAAAGCGGTGTTCGCGATCGAGCGCATCTTCCAGCCGCTCCAGTTGCTGGTTCAGCGCCACGATAAGCGGCTTGATTTCGCCGGGTGCCACATCGGCAGGCATCGGCTTGCGACTACCGGGGGTGCGACGATCCAGCATCTCGGTCAGAACGGCGACAGGCCGCAGGCCGCGCTTCACGGCGAGGCTCACCAGCAATGCCAGCAAGGGCAGCCCCACCAGCAGCGGCAGCGTGTGCTCAATGACCAGCCCGCGCGCAATGTCGGCGCGGTTGTCCGACTGCTCGCCGATGCGGATCACCAGGTCGGCACGGTTCTGTAGGGTGAACGTGCGCCACTGCTTGCCCTCGCGCTGGATGTCGCGAAAGCCGCGTTCCTCGCCGGTCGGCGGCGGCAGGTCGGCGAAGTTGGAGGTGGCGGCGATCAGCTCGCCCTGCGGATCGTAGGCCTGAAACCCGACTTCGGGCTCGTAGTTGTGCGGATGCACCGACACCACGACGCCATGACGATGGCTGGCGGCGCCTTGCGGGATCGAGGGCAGGTCCCCTTCGTGCAGCGGCAGTTGTCCATGCGCGATCAGCGTGCCCAGCGTGCGGCCGGCCTGGGCGAGGCGACCGTCGAGCAACTCGTTCATCTCGCGCAGTTCGCGGCGATAGCTGATCCAGCCTAGCGGTATCAACACGGCGACCATCACCGCGATGATCAGCCAGGTGAGGCGGGTGCGAAGACTGATGGGCTTGGTGATCATTGCGGCTCGCGCGGAATCATATAGCCGATGCCGCGCACGGTATGGATTACCTCGGGGCTTAACTTGCGGCGCAGCCAGTGCACCTGCACTTCGATAGCGTTGCGCTCCACCACGGTGTCGAGGCCATAGACGGAGTTCTCCAGCGCCTCACGGCGCACGATGCGTCCGGCGCGTTCCATCAGCACGCGGAGCAGGGCGAACTCGCGCCGCGTCAGGGTGACGTGCTCGCCGCGAAACTCCACTTCGGCGGTGGCCAGATTGAGGCGCAAACCGCCGACCTCCACCAGGTTGTCGGCAAGTCCTTGTGTACGTCGCGTGAGGGAGCGGATGCGAGCAGCAAGTTCGCCCAAGTGAAAAGGCTTCACCAAATAGTCGTCGGCGCCCAGGTCCAGGCCGCGGATACGCATTTCGAGTGCGTCGCGGGCCGTCATCACCAGCACCGGCGTCTTCACGCCCGAACGCCGGGCGTCGGCGAGCACTTCCAGGCCATCCTTGCCGGGCAGTCCCAGATCGAGCAAGACCAGGTCGACGGGATCGCCGCGCAGCGCTTCCATGGCCTGGCGGCCATCGCGCAGCCAGGTCACCGCATAGGACTGGTGTTCCAGCGCGTGCTTGATCGCACCGCCCAGCTCGGCATCGTCTTCGACCAGCAGAATATGCATGCCTTCGCACCCGTGACGGACTTGGCGGCGGCACGGTCCAGGCCGGCGCCGGGCCCCATGATCCGTGTTCTACCTTTTGTGGATCTTTTGCCAGGCTGCCCGTGGCCGCCCTGGCGTCACGTTGGCAAGTGAGACGCGTGGCGTCAACCATGCACGCAAAGGAAGACGGCGAGCCTGCTGACTCGCCGTCTTCCTTCCTGTTTTGGCGCGAAGTGGGGGCGCCGGTCAATCGCTTGGGGAAAGCGCGTTCAAGGGGTCTTGGCCAGAGCGGCCTGCACGATCGCTGCGCGCAGTTCAGTCTGGTTGAGGGCGACGCCCGACGACTGATCGATGGCAACGGCTTTGATCGACTGTGGTTTCAACATCAGGTGACGCTGAGTTTCCCAACCATTCGCCTGCTGCTGGGCGCGTGCGAAATCAGCGGGAGTGTTTCCAACGAAACCAATGACGGCGTAGCCATTCATATTGACGGTATAGGTTTCGACCGTGGCGTATGCCGAGCCGATGCTGGCAAAAACTAGTGCAGCCACGAGAGCGGGGAGGATGTAGCGCTTCATGGTGGTGCCTCCTAACGGGGGGAGTTCCGGGGGAGGCTCAACGTTAGGTCGATGCAGCGATTCATGCTTGAGGAACTTGCACGAAACACTGAGGAATTTATGAGGTTTCGCGGCCCTCTCCACAGGTAATAGGCCACTAGTCACAGGTATTTCTTGCTTGCGTGACTTGAGACTGCAAGAACCTACCGCTTGCATGTGACGAACGGTGTGGAGGCATAGACATGCGAGATGTCGCGGCGATGACATGGGCGCATCATCATGCGCGTGCATCACGACTGTCGTTGCAAACGAAACAGATGTGTTGCGCGCGGGATGTCGATACGAAGACAACATGAGTCGTGACGAATGACCTAGGTTCGTCACGGCGTCATCATCGATGCGCGCATCGATATCGCCTTGCGCTTGCGCGTACCTGACCGCTGCGACGCGGCAGCGAAGTTGTTACCGGCGCAACTGATGAAGTCTGAGCAAGCAAGTGGATCGCTTGCTTGGCCTTTCAGTGAAGCAAGTGGTCAGGCTGTCGTTTTGTCCTTGTAACGGCACAAATCGCGAATGACGCATTGTGGACAATCGGGTTTACGCGCCTTGCACACATAGCGTCCATGCAGGATCAGCCAGTGATGAGCGTCCTGCTTGAATTCCAGCGGCACCACTTTTTCGAGTTTGTCTTCCACTGCGCGCACGTCTTTGCCGGGGGCGAGACCGGTGCGGTTGGAGACGCGAAAAATATGCGTGTCCACCGCGATGGTGGCGTGGCCAAAGGCGGTATTGAGCACTACGTTAGCGGTCTTGCGGCCCACGCCGGGCAGCGCTTCCAGCGCTTCGCGCGTCTGCGGCACGTCGCCGTCGTATTGCTCCACCAGGATCCTGCACAGGGCCATCACATGCTTGGCCTTGCTGTTGAACAGGCCGATCGTACTGATGTACTGCTTGAGCTTCTCCTCGCCCAGATCGAGGATCGCCTGCGGCGTGTTCGCCACCGGGTAGAGCTTCCTGGTCGCCTTGTTGACGCCCACGTCGGTCGCCTGCGCCGACAGCACGACCGCCACCAGCAGCTCGAACGGCGTGGTGTAGTGGAGTTCGGTAGTGGGGTGCGGATCGACTTCGCGCAGACGAGTGAACAGCTCGACGATGTCGGCCTTCTTCACGAGGTCTTTCCTTGTTGTTTGGCCTTGGCCCGCGCGAGCGCGGCGAGCACGGGATTGGTCGGCGTGGTCATGGCGGCCACCTCGGCCTTGCGCGCGGCAAGCTCGTCCTCGCGGCGCTGGCGTTCGCGCGTCAGTCGTATTTCGCGTCGCTGGAAATGCGCGCGTGATGCATCGGCGTGGGCCGGGTCATCGACCTGTGCCGACGGCATCGGCTCGAGCACGATGCAATCCACCGGGCAGGCCGGCACGCACAATTCGCAGCCCGTGCAGTCGTCGCTCATCACGGTGTGCATCACTTTGGACGCGCCGACGATCGCATCCACCGGACACACCTGGATGCATTTCGTGCAGCCGATGCAATCGGCCTCGACGATACGGGCGAGCGTGCGCGGCTTCTCGATGCCGTGCTCCGGATCGAGCGGTAGCACGGGAACATCGAGCAGCGCGGCGAGCCTGGCGATGCCGATCGCACCGCCAGGCGGACACTGGTTGATCTTCGCCTCGCCGCTGGCGATCGCCTCCGCATACGGACGGCAACCGTGATAACCGCATTGCTCGCATTGCGTCTGCGGCAGCAGGGCATCGATGCGGTCGGCCAGCGACATGGCGCGGGGAATCAGCGTACGGTAGCGCCGGGCTTGGCGCCCTGGTCGGCATCGAGCAGGAACAGGTCGCTGCCGCCGTCGCCCGCGGACAGGATCATGCCCTCGGACAAACCGAAGCGCATCTTGCGCGGCGCCAGATTCGCGATGAACACCACGTTGCGGCCCAGCAGCTTTTCCGGCTCGCCATATCCGGCGCGGATGCCCGAGAAAATCTGACGCGTGCCCAGCGGACCGGCATCCAGTTCAAAACGCAGCAACTTGTCCGAACCGTCCACGAATTCGCAGACGGTGACCTTGCCGATGCGCAGATCGAGCTTGGCGAAATCGTCGATGCCGATCAGGGCAGGGGCTTCGGGTGCGGCGGTCGGTGCGGTGCTGGCTTCAGTCATGGTCTTGGCTTGTTCTTTGGCTTTCTTGGGAGCAGGTTTGCTTTCGGCGGGCGCCAGGGAGTCCTTGGACGCTTCCACCATGGCCTCGACCTGCTTGGGGTCGATGCGGCCGAGCAGTGGCTCGAACGCGTTGATGGTGTGGTTGTGCAGCTCGGCGCGTGCATCGTCGAAGCCGTTGATGGGCGCGGCGAGGAAACGCTCGGCCGCTTCCACCGTGGCCGGCACCACCGGCTTGAGCAAACCAGCCAGCAGGCGGAATGCCGCCAGCGCGAACGAGCACACCTGGTGCAGTTCTTCGCGGCGCGACTCGTCTTTGGCCATGGCCCACGGCGCCTTGGCGGCGATATAGCCATTGACCATGTCAGCCATGGTGACGAAGCGGCGCGCCACTTCAGCGAACTCGCCGACGTTATACAGCGCGGGAACGTCGCCGTAGAGCGACAGCAGTTCACGCCACAGCTCCTGTTCTTCCGCGCTGAAGGCCGGTGCGAGGCGACCATCGAAATACTTGTGCACGAAGCCTGCCGTGCGGCTGGCGATATTCACCCACTTGCCGACCAGGTGCGAATTGACGCGTTCCTCGAAGGTCTTCAGGTCGAGGTCCACGTCCACCGGCGCGTCGTTCAACATGGTGGTGAAGTAATAGCGCAGGAATTCCGGATGCAGGCCCGAATCCAGGTACGTGCGCGCCTTGATGAAGGTGCCACGCGACTTGGACATCTTCGCGCCGTTGACGGTGAGGTAACCGTTGACGTGCAGCGCCGTCGGCGTGCGGAAATCCGCACCGTGCAGCATCGCTGGCCAGAACAGGCCGTGGAAGTTGATGATGTCCTTGCCGATGAAGTGATGCAGTTCGGCGCGGCTGTCTACGCTAAGGAAATCTTCGAAGTTCAGGTCGGTGCGATCGCACAAGGCCTTGAAGCTGGCCAGATAGCCCACTGGCGCATCCAGCCACACATAGAAGTACTTGCCCGGCGCATCGGGTATCGGAAAACCGAAGTAGGGCGCATCGCGGGAGATGTCCCAGTCCTTCAGGCCGCTGTCCAGCCATTCGCGCAATTTCGCCGTGACGCCGCTGTTGGCGACGGGCTGTCCATGGGTGAACTTGCCGGCGAACCAGTCGCGCAGTAGCGGTTCGAACTTGCCCAGCTCGAAGAAGTAGTGCTCCGAGTCGCGCAGCACCGGCGTGGCGCCGGACATCACCGAGTAGGGGTTGATCAGATCGGTGGGCGCATAAGTGGCGCCGCAGTTCTCGCAGTTGTCGCCGTACTGGTCGGGCGTCTTGCAGTTGGGGCAGACGCCCTTGATGTAGCGATCGGGCAGGAACATGTCCTTTTCCGGATCGAACAGCTGCTGGATATCGCGGCGGCCGATGTAGCCGCCGTCGCGCAGGCGCGTATAGATCAGCGAGGCGAGCTCGCGGTTCTCTTCCGAATGCGTCGAGTGGTAGTGATCGAACGCCACGCCAAAGGCCGCGAAGTCCGCTTCGTGGCCGACGCGGATACCTTCGATATAGGTTTCAGGCGACAGCCCGGCCTTTTCCGCTGCCAGCATGATCGGCGTGCCGTGGGCATCGTCCGCGCATACATAGATGGTCTCGTTGCCTTGCATCCGCTGCGCACGCACCCAGACGTCGGCCTGGATGTAACCCAGCAGGTGACCCAGGTGGAGCGGGCCATTGGCATAGGGCAGCGCGTTGGTGACGAGGAGGCGTCGGCTCATGGGGCGGCAACGGTCTTGAGGGGGTTGTCCATTATGACATGGGGTGGGCGTGTCACCGGCCCATGCCGTCGTTTGGACGTCTGCGAAGCTCGCCCCTCGCTGCCGATGGCATCACGCGTGTCTTAGCTCGCTCGATTGCGCGAACATGGCAGCCTGATTCGGCGCGCGGAACGCCGCGGCCAATCCTTGATTGCACGATTGTGCACGTTTATGTACATTTAGTCCGAATCTTTCCACCAACAGGAATGCCGTGAACTCCACCACAGACGCTGCGATTGCCGGCAAGCCCGACACGGCCTCACTCGCAGGCGCCCGGCGGGCGACGCGGCTGATCTTCCTGGTGTCCGGCATCGGCATGTCCGCCTGGGCGCCGATGGTGCCCTATGCGAAGGCACGGTTGGGGCTGGACGACGCCCAGCTCGGTCTGGCGCTGCTCGCGTTCGGCGGCGGGTCCATGCTGTCCATGCCGTTCGTGGGGTGGCTGGCCCATCGGCTAGGCAATCGGACTCTGATCGTCGCCTCGGGACTGCTGATGTGCCTGGCGCTGCCGGCGCTGGCCATGGTCACCAGCCTCACGGCGCTGATTGCGGTGCTGCTTTATTTCGGCGTGGTGCTGGGTGCGGTGGACGTCGCCATGAATGCGCATGCTGTCGATGTGGAACGCCTCGACGGTGGGCGGCTGATGTCGGGCTTCCACGGCTTGTTCAGTGTGGGCGGCCTTACCGGTGCGGCGTTGACCAGCGCCTTGTTGGCCGTTGGCGTGCCGCTCACGGCGACCGCCAGCGTGCTGGCGATCCTGCTCGCCGTGGTCGTGCTGTGGCTGCGCAGCGATCTGCTCGATGACGCCCCCACGGCAGACACACCACGCAAGGAACCCATGCGCATGCCGCACGCGCTGGCGTGGCTGCTCGGCCTGCTGTGCTTCGTAAGCTTTCTTGCCGAGGGCGCCATGCTGGACTGGAGCGCGGTGTTCCTGCGCGACGTTCGCGGTGTATCGGCGGCATCGGCAGGCTTCGGCTATGCATTCTTCTCGGCAGCGATGGTGGCAGGGCGTTTTTCCGGCGACCGCTTTGTCGGGCGCTATGGCCCGGAGTCGGCCATGCGCATCGGCGCCGCGCTGGCGGCGGCAGGGTTCCTGCTGGTGGCATGCGTGTCGGGCGTGGTGATGTCGCTGCTGGGCTTTGTGCTGATCGGCCTGGGCGCCTCCAATATCGTGCCCGTCATGTTCAGCGCCGCAGGGCGGCTTCCCAATACGTCGCCCGCGATCGCGATCGCCACGGTGACGACGCTCGGTTACGTGGGTCTGCTCAGCGGCCCCGCGCTGATCGGCCTGGTGGCGCACGTCAGCAGTCTGCCGATGGCGTTTGCCGGCGTGGCCGGCCTGCTGGTGCTGGTGTCGTTCTCGGCGAGGATCGTGAAATGACCAGCCCGGCTATCGACACCGTGATCTTCGACCTAGGCAACGTGCTGATTGCCTGGGATCCGCGCCGGCTCTACCGGCAGCTGATCGACGACGAGGCGCAGGTGGACTGGTTTCTGCGCGAGGTCTGCAACAGCGAGTGGAACGAACAGCAGGATGCGGGACGCCCGTGGTCGGAAGCGACGGCCCTTCTGCGCGGCCGATTTCCCGAACACGCCGAGCTGATCGACGCCTATCACCTGCGCTGGGAAGAAACCCTGGTCGGTGCGATGGAAGACAGCGTTGCGCTGCTGGCCGAGTTGCATGAGCGCGGCGTGCGCTTGCTGGCGCTGACCAACTGGTCGCAGGAGACTTTTCCCATCGCACGGCAGCGCTTCGCGTTCCTGCAATGGTTCGAAGGCATCGTGGTGTCGGGCGAAGAAGGCCTGATCAAGCCAGATTCGCGCATCTACCAGCGCTTGCTGGAACGCTACGGAGTCGAACCGTCGACAGCGCTCTATATCGACGATTCCCCCCGCAATGTGGCCGCCGCCGAGGCGCTTGGTATGCAGGGCTGGTGGTTCCGCGATGCCGCTGGCCTGCGCCAACGCCTGGTGGAACTGGAGCTGCTTGAATCTTCCGCGCGCGAGGCATCCCATGGCTAAGTCGCCCATCGCCAGCGTCGACAGCAACGCCCTGCCGGAGGAACGCCAGCAACGCATCCTCGAACGCCTTCGTGCCGAAGGGCGCGTGGTGGCGGCGGAATTGGCACTCGCCTTCGAAGTATCGGAAGACTCCATACGCCGTGACTTGCGCGAGCTGGCGGCGCTGGGTCTGTGCAAGCGCGTCTACGGTGGCGCGTTGTTGCCCACGGTGACGCTGACCCCTCTGAAGCAGCGGCGCAACGAACACTCCGCACGCAAGCAGGCGCTGGCGCGCAAGGCGGCGAGTCTGGTGCAGGCCGGGCAGACGCTGTTGATCGACGCGGGCAGCACCAACGCGGCGATTGCCGCCGCCTTGCCTCGCGATGCGCGGCTGACCGTGATCACCAATGCACCGCATATCGCCCAGGTGCTGCTCGATCGCGAGGGCTTCGACGTGTTGCTGATCGGCGGACGCATCGACACCGCCATTGGCGGAGCCACGGGCGCGCAAGCGGTGGACCAAGTACGTCGGGTGCGCGCGGACCTGTGTTTTCCCGGCGCCTGCGCCATCGATGCGGCGCACGGTTTGTGGGGCTTCGACAGCGAGGAAGCGCTGTTCAAGCGCGCGATGATCGAGGCGAGCGATGAAACCGTGGTCGTGGCGACCGACGACAAGCTAGGCGCGGTGGCCGCACATCAGGTGGCCGAACTGGCCCGCGTGCAGCACCTGGTGGTGGAGCATTCGGCGGATCGCGCGACGCGTGCGTCGTTTTCCGCGCACGGCGTGGCGGTGCATCGCGCAGAAGCTACGGCGGACTGAACGCGCCGCTTGCTGTTTGTGGGAGCGCACCCTGTGCGCGACTGCGGCAGCATTCCATCGTGCGGCAGTCGCGCACAGGGTGCGCTCCCACAAGAGCCTCTCCCCTTACGGCTGGCGCTGCCACTCCTGGCTGCGACCCAGCAGGGAGAACCCGATATACCCGCGCACGGTCAGCTTGCTGCCGTCTTCGCTGGGCTGCAGCTTCACTTTGTAGATCTTGCCGGTCTTGGGATCGAGGATCTTGCCGCCGTCCCAGATATCGCCGTCCTTGTGCACGCCCCACATGATGTTCATGCCTTCGACCGGCTTGTCCTTGCGCTCCCCGTCGCAGTTCTTGCAGATCGGGTGTGGGCCCTCGTCGGACTGCAGCACTTCCACCACGGTGGCCTTCAGTTCGCCGCCTTCGTCGGTGATCTTCACGATGGACTTGGGCTTGCCGGTCTCATCGTCGATGGTCTTCCAGGTGCCTACCGGGGTGACCTCGGCGGCGAATACGGCGCTCGTACCCAGCAACAGTGCAGTGACCACAGCGATGCGTAGCAGTGACTTCATGGATGATCCTCCCGTACGAAAGCGTATGTTCCGAGCCTGACCGACCGGGCGCAAAGCCGTCAAGCTGCATTGCGAAAGCGCCGCAGGCCGTAGGGGGCTGCGCACACTGGCATAATGGGTGACCCCCATGACATCGCATCGATTTCCCTATGACTCAGGCGAGTGAAGCCCTGGTCCGCCAGATTCTCGGCGAACTTATTGATACCCATACCGGCGCCCCCCTGGCCGAGGCGATCCGCGCCGTGGGCGTGGATGGCGACCGCGTATCGGTGGACATCCAGCTGGGCTACCCGGCCGCAAGCGTGGTCGATGCGCTGGCCGCCACCGCCAAGCGCGCGTTGGAGGCCGATCCGGCGATCGCCACCGCATCGGTGTCGATCAGTACGCGCGTTCACTCCCACAAGGTGCAGGGGACGCTGGCGCCCCAGCCGGGTGTGAAGAACGTGATCGTGGTGGCCTCGGGCAAGGGCGGCGTGGGCAAGTCCACGGTATCGGCCAATCTGGCGCTCGCGCTGGCCGCCGAAGGCGCCAAAGTGGGTGTGCTCGATGCCGACATCTACGGCCCCAGCCAGCCGCGCATGCTCGGCATCAGCGGCAAGCCGCAGTCGCCGGACGGCAAGACCATCATTCCGCTGCAATCGCACGGCCTGCAGATCATGTCGATCGGATTCCTCATTGAAGAGGAGACGCCGATGATCTGGCGCGGCCCGATGGTCACCCAGGCCATGATGCAGATGCTCAACGACAGCCGCTGGGAACAGCTCGATTACCTGATCGTCGACCTGCCGCCAGGCACCGGCGACATCCAGCTCACGCTGTCGCAGAAGGTGCCGGTGTCGGGCGCGGTGATCGTCACCACGCCGCAGGATATCGCGCTACTGGATGCACGCAAGGCGCTGAAGATGTTCGAGAAGGTCGAGGTGCCCGTGCTTGGCGTGGTGGAGAACATGGCCACCCACGTGTGCTCGAACTGCGGCCATGAGGAACATATCTTCGGCGAAGGCGGCGGTGCGCGCATGGCGGAGCAGTATCAGGTTGCCTATCTGGGCTCGCTGCCGCTGGACATCCGGATTCGCGAGCAGGCGGACGGCGGCACGCCTACCGTTGCGGCGATGCCTGATTCCGATCTGGCGGCGCGCTATCGGGAGATGGCGCGGAACGTGGCGGGGCGGTTGTCGCGGATGCCGCGGAATAAGTCGTTGGGGTTGGGGAAGATTATGGTGCAGGGGGCGCCGTAGGCGGTTTTGCTCGTCATCCCGGCGCAGGCCGACTTTTGTTCGTCATCCCAGCGTAGGCTGGGATCCAGTGACTCTGCGCTCGGTTGTCGCGTTCCTTCGATCTGCCTCGCCTGCCGCGGGCTTCCGTCCTCCTGCCGCAGGCCGGGTTACTTTCTCTTGCTTGCCCAAGAGAAAGTAACCAAAGAGAAGGGCCCCCCGGAGGCAAGATCCACATCAAGAGCCGAGGCGGGGAGCGGCACGGCAGGGCACTTCTGTGGGAGCGCACCCTGTGCGCGACAGCCACGCTGAGGTGTACCGCTTCGTAGGGTTGTCGCGCACAGGGTGCGCTCCCACAGGTACATCTTCGGCTCCCACTGGGTAGCCAAACCCCCACCAAACCCCGTCTCATCCAGCTCCGACTGGCGGGCACCCATCACTTTCCGCTATTTTCCCAACCTTTACGCCATCCGGCGCGACAGATCAGCCCCTCGGGAGCACGAGTGAGCATCAAATCCGACAAGTGGATCCGCCGCATGGCCGAGCAGCACGGCATGATCGAGCCGTTCGAGCACGGCCAAGTGAAGATGCGCGACAACACCAGGCTGGTGTCGTATGGCACGTCGAGCTACGGCTACGACGTGCGTTGCGCGCGCGAGTTCAAGATCTTCACCAACATCAACTCCACCATCGTCGACCCGAAGGCGTTCGACCCGACCAGCTTCGTCGACGTAGAGGCGGATGTGTGCATCATCCCGCCCAATTCGTTCGCGCTGGCCCGCACGGTCGAGTATTTCCGCATTCCGCGCAAAGTGCTCACCATCTGCCTGGGCAAGAGCACCTATGCTCGCTGCGGCATCATCGTCAACGTGACCCCGTTGGAACCGGAGTGGGAGGGCCATGTGACGCTGGAGTTCTCCAATACCACGCCGCTGCCTGCCAAGATCTACGCCAACGAGGGCGTGGCCCAGATGTTGTTCCTCGAGTCCGACGAGGAATGCGAGACCAGTTACAAGGATCGCGGCGGCAAGTACCAGGGGCAGCAAGGCGTCACGTTGCCGCGTACCTGAAGCCGTCGTTCGCAGTCCTTTGCGATCGCCGTCACGTTCACCTGAATGGTTGCCGTCCGGGCTCGATGCATCAGGCCGGGGCGGCGCTACACTCTTTTTGTTCACATCGATGCATTGCAGGAGATCCCGCATGACCCGTTTTTCCACGCTGCTGGCCCGCGCCGGCGCAGCCATCCTGCTGGGCAGCATGCTGGTGCTGGCCGGCTGTCACCGCGGCAGCGCCAAGGATGAAGTGCGCACCTCGGACATGAAGAGCCAGTTCGACGCGGTGATCCAGGCCTATAAGAGCGGCCAGTTCGTGGTCGACGGCGCCGTGCTGTCGGCGCTCGATACGGGCAGCCACTTTGCCTATCTCAAGGACCAGGGCAAGTTGCCCAAGACGGTGCTGCTGGAGCCCAGCGACGACTCCAAGGTGCGCAAGCAGCACCTGCAGTACATGGCCCGTCTGCAGATCGACTACGGCTTCACCGTGTACTACGACGATGGCGGCACGCTGAAGAAGATCAGCGTGGTCGACACCAAGGCGCGTGATCTGGACGATTACAAGGCACCGGTGAAGACCGAAGCCCCGCCGCCGCAGCAGCACATGTAAGTTCGCTGTTGCATTGAAAAAGCCCGCGGATTTCGCGGGCTTTTTTTGTGCCGATCGAAGCGGACATTTAGTCCTTCAGTGCGTCGCGCAACCTCGCCAGCAGCGAGGCCATGGCTTGGTCGCCATAAGGCACTGCCGCGCCGCTGCCCCAAACAGGGCCCGGCCACGCGGCATCGCCTTCGCGCCGGCCGACGACGTGCACGTGCAACTGACGCACGATATTGCCCAGGGCGCCGAGATTGAGTTTGTCGAACGCCTCCTGCGAGCGTAGCGCCTGCGAAGCGTGACTCACTTCGCGCCACAGCATGGTCTGCTGCTCGATGGGCAGATCGCAGATCTCCACCATGCCGGGCACGCGGGGAACCAGCACCAGCCAGGGAAAGCGCGCGTCGTTCATCAGCAACACGTCGCACAACTCGAGCGAGGCGACGTGGCGCGTGTCGTTGCGCAGACGCGAATCGAGCACAAACATCGTCTCGCTCATTTGCCTTGCGCCAGGTGTTGGTCGAAGAAGGCCAGCGTGCGCTGGTAGGCGAGCCTGGCGCTGGCTTCGTCGTATTGCGGCCCAACGTCGCGGTTGAATGCGTGGCCTGCGGGGTAGGTGAAGACGTCCATTTGCGGCAGCATGTCGCGGTGCTTCTGCACCGCTTCGGGCGGAATGGAGGTGTCCTTTTCGCCGAAGTGAAACATCACTGGCGCCTTGGGCTTTTCGCCCAGGAAGGCGACGTTGCGCGCACCGTAGTAACTGACCGAGGGCAGGCCCAGGCGCAGGGCAGAGAGCAGGGCGACGGTTCCGCCCCAGCAGTAACCCACGGTGCCGATGCGTCCGGCCGAGCTGATCGCCTCGGCGGCGCTGGCGACATCTTCCACCGCGCGATCCAGCCCCAGTTCGGTGACCAGCTCGCGACCGCGCTGCATGCCTTGGTTGTCGTACTTCAGATCGACGCCGGTCTCGAGATGATCGAAGAACGCCGGGGCGATGGCGGTATAGCCCGCCCGAGCAAAGCCATCGGCGACATGGCGGATATGCTCGGTGACGCCGAAAATCTCCTGGATCACCACGATGCCGCCCTTGGGCTTGCCCTCGGGCTGGGCAAGATAGGCGCCGATGCACTGCATCCGCGTGGTGTTGAGATTGATGTGCTGGCCCATGGGTCTGCTCCTGAGGCGGCAAAAGGCAATTCTAGCCATTCAGCAAGTCAAGCCGGTGTGGGGGCCGGGTGTGCGATACAATCTCCCGTTTTCCGCATAGTTACGGTCCCCACGCCATGTCGCAGGTCTCGCCCAAAGTCGGTTTCGTCAGTCTTGGTTGCCCCAAGGCGCTGGTCGATTCCGAACGCATCCTCACCCAGCTCAAGGTCGAGGGCTACGAGATCGTGCCCAGCTACGGCGCTGCCGATGCGGTGGTGGTGAATACCTGCGGCTTCATCGATGCCGCCGTGCAGGAGTCGCTGGACGCCATTGGCGAAGCGCTGCATGAGAACGGCAAGGTGATCGTCACCGGTTGCCTGGGCAAGCGCTCGGAGCTGATTCGCGAGGCCTATCCGGATGTGCTCGCGATCACGGGCCCGCAGGACTATGCGAGCGTGATGCAGGCCGTGCATGCCGCCTTGCCGCCACAGCGCAACCCGCTGCTGGACATCATTCCGGACACGGGCATCAAGCTCACCCCGAAGCACTATGCGTATCTGAAGATTTCCGAGGGCTGCAACCACCGCTGCAGCTTCTGCATCATTCCGTCGATGCGCGGCGACCTGGTTTCGCGCCCGGTCGATGAAGTGCTGCTGGAAGCCGAGCGCCTGGTCAAGGGCGGCGTGAAGGAGTTGCTGGTGATCTCGCAGGACACCAGTGCTTACGGCGTGGACGTGAAGTACGCCGAGCGCCAGTGGCGCGACAAGAGCTACCGCACGCGCATGACCGAGCTGTGCGAAGGCCTGTCGGAACTCGGCGTGTGGACGCGCCTGCACTACGTCTACCCGTATCCGCACGTGGACGAAGTGATGCCGTTGATGGCGGAAGGCAAGATCCTGCCGTACCTCGACATCCCGTTCCAGCATGCCAGCCCGCGCATCCTCAAGCTGATGAAGCGCCCGGGCAATATCGACAAGACGCTGGAGCGCATCCGCAACTGGCGCAAGGTGGTGCCTGATCTGACCATCCGCAGCACTTTCATCGTGGGTTTCCCAGGCGAGACCGATGCGGAATTCGAAGAGCTGCTCGACTTCCTGCGTGAAGCGGAGCTTGATCGCGTCGGCGCGTTTGCCTATTCGCCGGTGGACGGCGCCAAGGCGAATGAACTGCCGGGCGCGGTGTCGGAAGAATTGAAGGAAGACCGCCTGGAGCAGTTCATGGCGGTGCAGGCGGAAATCTCCGCCGCCAAGCTGCAGCGCAAGATCGGCCGCAGCATGAAGGTGCTGGTGGACGAGGCTGGCGCGAACGGCGCCGTGGCACGTTCGGCTGCTGACGCGCCTGAAATCGACGGCGTAGTGCACATCGCCAACGGCCAGTTGCTGAAGGCAGGTCAGTTCGTCGACGTGGTGATCGAAGCCGCCGATGAGCACGACCTGCACGCCCGTCTGGCCGGCTAAACGCGGTGGCGTGATGCGTTACGTCGCGCCGTCCCGCGAAAGCGTCGATCCCGCGGTATTCACGCGCTGGCCGCTCGTCGGCTGGCGTGAATATGCGAGCTGGATGCAGGGTCCGCGCTGGCCCTCCATCGATGAACTCAACGAGGCCAGGCCCGCCGGGCAGCGCGAGCGTTTCGTCGCGCAGACGGCGGCCTTGCTCGATGATGGCTTGCACTACGAGCAGCGCATTGCCGCGCGTGGCGAGATCGCCACGCGCGAAGCGAACTGGCACGATCTGTTCAATGCCTACGCCTGGTTGCGTTATGCCTCATTGAAGCGTGCGCTCAATGCGCAGCAGATGGCGGAGATAGCAGTCATGGGCACGCGCGCTCGATCGCGCGCCCAATATGCGATGACGCACTTCGACGAAGCGGGCGTGATCGTGATCCTGAAGGATCGCCACTTGCTCGATCTATGGGACAGCCACGATTGGCACGGCCTGTTTTGGCGTGAGCGCAGCGCGTGGACCGATGGCCGGGCCTCTCTGCAGGTGTTTGGCCATGCCTTGCTCGAACACGCGCTCAGCCCGGGCAAGCTGCTGGTGGGCAAGGCGCTCGCCTTTGTGGGGCATGGCGGCGAGGGCGAGGTTGTGGCGGCCGCGATCGATGGCATCCGTGCGGGGCACTTGCTGCGCGATCCCCTGGACCTGCGACCCTTGCCCCTGTCGGGCCTGCCGGGATGGCGGGCAGACAGCGAGAAGGAGTCGTTTCACCTGCACGCCGAGTGCTACCAGCCGCGTCGCGAAGGGCGCGCCTATCCCTCGCCGGTCGAGCTCTGAACCACCGTTACGTCCCTGCAACAAATTGCGGCGGCCTGCCAATCGCGCTACAACGAAGCCAGCGGGGCTGGGGAGCGCGCATGGAAACGGCTGGTCGGGTACGCGTTGGACGGGGACCTGGATGGTGGCTCCGCACACTTTGTGTGGCCTGCCTGCTGGTGCCTGCCGTGCGCATCCGCGCCGACGACGTGGTGCAGGGGGCAGCTGATCAGCCCATCCACTTCGGCATCTTGCCCATCGGCAGTGCGGCGGAATCGCGCGAGCAATGGCGCCCGTTGCTGGAAGACCTTGAGCGCAAGCTCGGTCACCCCGTCACGACCGTTTCCGTCAGCAGCTATGCGGGTCTTTCGGGAGCCATTGGCGACCAGCGCGTGGACATTGCATTCCTGTCAGGCCGTCTCGCCATCGAGGCGGTGGAGTACCAGCACATGAGCGTGGTGGCGCAATTCCTGCGCAAAGATGGCGCAAAGGGCAATAACGCCATGCTGATCGTGCGCGCGGATAGTCCGATTCACTCGCTCAAGGAGCTGCTCGCCAAACCCGGACGCTGGCGCTATGCGCGCGGTGAAACCTTGTCGGTCACGGGCTATGTGGCGCCGGAGGCAGAGGTGTTTGCGCCCAAGGGACTCAACTCCGATACGTTTTTCGCCCGTGTGCGCGTCGGCAACCATCAAAACAATATCCTTGCCGTGGCCAACGGCGAGGTGGACGTGGCGACCTGCAACAACCCCGATCTGGACCTGTTCCGCCGCAATTTTCCGGTGGAAGGCACGCAACTGCGGGTGATCTGGCGTTCTCCCTTGATTCCTTCCGGCGTGCTGGTGGTACGCGATGGCATGAGTGAGCCCTTGCGCGGCCAGTTGATCGCTTTCATGCGCGGCTATGGTCAGGCGCCCGGTGCCGCCGGCGATCGCGAGCGGGCCAATCTCGCCCGCATTCCCGACCTGGCTGGTTTCGCCAAAGCCGACAACAACGTGCTGCGGCCCTTTGTCGACCTGGAATTTCGGCTGATGCGCGAGCAGGCCATGCACGCCCGTTGGGTGAACGACCAGGCCAAAACGCTTCGGCTCAAGCAGATCGATGCGGACTATCAGCACGCGATGAAGCAACTTCTGCACGACTGAGCGGTCATTCAACTGCCCGATGCTAGGGTGACGCCTTTGCCAGCCAGGCTGGCAGCTTCCCGGAGATACCTATGCCTGCTTTTGATCGTGTCGTTGCTGCGTGCCGCGTGGCCGTCTTCGCCTTGGTGCTAGGCGCCACGAGCCTGGTGCACGCACAGGGGACACTGCCGGCGCTGCCGGATGCGGACAAGCAACAGATCAAGAAATACACGCTCAGCGACGACACGTTCGGACGCCTTGCCGCCGCGACGCGCGAGGCGCGCGCCACCGGTATTCCGCCGCAGGCGGCGCCGGATGCCAGCAAGGTGCACAGCCTGGACGACCTGGCCAATCAGGCGATGGCAGCGGATCCGCGCATCCCGGCGCTGGTGAAGAAATATGGCTTCACGCCGCGCGAATTCATGCTCGCCAATATTGCCTTGATGAATGCGGTGATGGCCGTGCAGGCGCGCAACGATCCGGCGTTGTCCAGCAACCTCAACCAGGTATGGGTCAACGCGGACAACATCCGTTTTGTCGAGTCGCATCAGGCTGACGTGCAGGCGCTGCTGCAGGGGCGGTGATCAGTAGCTCACCGCCACAATCACAAAGCGCGTGCGGCCACTGGGCAGCTCGGCTTCGAATTCATCATCCAGGCGCTTTTTCAACACCGCACGGGCCAGCGGCGAGTCGATGCTGATCCAGCCCTGGCGGGCGTCGGTCTCGTCCGGTCCCACGATGCGGTAGACGACGCTTTCGCCGGAGTCGACGTTCTCCAGTTCGATGCTTGCGCCGAAGAACACCAACTCCCGATCCGCCGGCGAGCCCTCGGCCACCTTGAGCGACGGAATGCGCTTGCTGAGATAGCGCGCGCGGCGATCGATTTCGCCAAGCTGCTTTTTGCGATAGGTGTATTCGGCATTCTCCGAGCGATCGCCCTCGGCCGCGGCGGCCGCCAGTGCTTTGACCACTTCCGGGCGCAGCGTATGCCACAGGTGATCGAGCTCGGCCTTGAGCTTCTCGAAGCCTTCGCGCGTGATGATGGCGGTGGATGAAGGCGAGGGTGGGCGCCAGCGGCTCATGCTTGGATCAATCCATTGCTTTGCTTGTCGCGTTGATCTTAGCCGGGCTGGCGCCTGAGCGGTGGCGGGAGCGACATCCGTGCGCTCCCGTCAGCGGTTTCAGGGTGAATTGACCATCGCGTCCATGTCGCTGACGTTCATCGGGCCAAAAGCGACCGTGTCGGTGTGCGAGGCGATGAATTGGCGGAATTCGATCGACGACTTGGCGCCTATGGTCAGGCCCTTGGCCTTGGCCGCATCGTCTTCCTTCTTCTGTTGCGCGTCGGTCAATGCGGGTGCGATGGCGATGTAATCCCAGGAATCGCCCTGGTAGTGCGCATACCACTGCGCGCGGGGAAGTCCGAGCTGTTTGTCGATGGCATCGCGATCGGCCATCCATTTGAGAAAGGCCTCGTGTTTGCCGGGCGCGACACGATAGAGCGAAATGACCGCGCGGGGCGGCTCCTTGGCTGCCGAGGTATTTTGGGCGAAGGCGACGGGGGTCGCCAGCATCAGGCCCAGCCATACGAACTTGCCGATGAAGTGACGCATGAAACTCTCCTTGTGCACCAGGTGTGAGCCGGTCGTGTCGACGGCCGCTGAGCGCCGGAATCGCTTGCGGACGGGGCGGTGCACCAAAGGAGTTGGCTTGCGCACGCTACACCCGCCTCCGGGCAAGCCGCAACACCACGAATGACTAGTCGATGGCGGGCGCCTGAGTGATGCGGGGACCCTGTTGCAGTTGGGCCGCGTGCGCGATTAGCGCTGGATGCAGCGGATGCTCTGCCCACGCCGCGGCCAGCTTGCCAAGCAGCACGGCTGCCTCGGCGTGTTTGCCGAGCCGCTCGGCCATCTGGTGGGCGGCGAGCAGGCCCAGGCGCGGGCCTTCGATCGATCGCGGCCAGCGCGCGAGGAAGCCCCGGCATAGTTTCAGCGACAATCGCGTCATGCCCGAGCTGGACGCGAGCTCGGCCAGCGTGGCAACGATTTCCGGTGCATCGGGCAGAAAGTTCGGATCGATTTCCACACATTCCTGCACCAGCCCTAGCGCGCGACGTGGCTCGCCGTTGGCCATCTGCGCCGCGATCCAGATCTGCCCATGCTCAAGCAAACCTGCCGTCAGGCCTTCCTGCTTCAGCAGCTCGCGATACGCCTGATGCAGCGATGGTGGTGCACTGTGTCCCTGCATGCGTTCCACCAGCATGCCGATGGCGGCGCGGCGGTCGACCTTCGCCATGTCGCGCACCGCGGTCAGCAGGCGTTCGTCGTCGTCTTGGCCGCTCTCGCGCGCCAGCACTTCGGCTTCGGGCTGCAGATCGAAACGCTCGTGATGCCGATGGATCATGACGCCCATCAGATGCAGATTGAAGATGATCAGGTAGGTGTACCCGAACGCGAGCAGCGGCTGCCACAGTATGGCCGGCAGGCTGGGCCGCAGCAGCGATGGCAGCATGATCAGCAGGCCGGTGACGAGGTTGATGACCACCGGGAGGAAATAACCCGCACCCAGCCGTCCGATCACCTTCTGCCAGTGCAGCGGATTGAAAGCGTTGGACTCGTCGCCGAAGGCCAGCGACATGTCGATGGCCGGCAGGGTGAGCGAGCAGAACAGGATCAGCGGCCAGAACATCGGCGCATAAATCAACTTGCAGGCAACGCAGGCGATGACCACCAGCATGTGCAGCAAGGTGAGCGCGCGGCCGGCCGCGGCGTTTTCATCCAGGCCGACATCGGGCGGGTCGGCAAAGCCATTGGCGGTATGCACCAGGCAGGCCGCCGCGTAGCGCCAGCGCGCCAGCCACAGGAAAAAAGCGAAGCCCATGCCGATGACGCCGGGCAGTATCGTCAGGCCCTGGCCCAGCCCCAGCAACACGCAGGTGGCCAGCGCCGTGCCGCGCAACGGATAGGACAGGCCCGCGATCAAGCGGTCCGCCAGCGGCGCTTGTGGCGATACGGGTTTAGGTCGCGGCATGCGCAAGCGTTTGAACCTCAGGCAGCAATACTTTGAGTGCTAGGGAGCGCGAACGCACGTGATGAAGCCATGCTTTTCCAGCCAGCCATCTTTGTGGTGCCGGCATAGAAAACGTCCCATCGAGCCGTTGGCATAAAGCAGCAACAGCACGACCAGGACGGTCACCAGAACCACGGCGATAACGCGTGTCTGCGACATGCGAGATCCTTCAGCGCTTGCCGCCGAAAATGCCGCCCAGCACACCACGCACGATCTGCTGGCCCAGGCGCGAACCCGCCGCGCGCACGGCCGACTTGGCCATCGCTTCGACCATGCCCTGTCGGCGGTTGGTGCCAAGCAGGATCTCGCGTGCCGCATCCGTCCAGCCACCGCTTTGCTGCGGCGCTGCACCGGCCGGCGCCTGCTTGGCCACCACCTGTGGATCGGCCGCTTTTTCCGCGGCGCGTTTGGCGAGCATTTCTGCGGCCGACTCGCGATTGATCGCCGTGTCGTACTTGCCTCCCACGGGCGAGCGCTGGCGCACGGTGGCGCGTTCTGCATCGGTGATCGCGCCGATGCGTGCCGTGGGCGCAGTCACCATCACGCGCTCGACCGGCGAGGGCACGCCGCCGTCGCGCAAGGTCGACGCCAGCGCTTCGCCCACCGCCAGTTGGGTGATGACCTCGCTCACGTTGATCTTGGGATTTGCCACGAACGTTTCGGCAGCGGCACGAACTGCTTTTTGATCGCGTGGCGTGAACGCACGCAGCGCATGCTGCACGCGATTGCCGAGCTGACCGAGGATATTGCCGGGCACGTCATCGGGATTCTGCGAGCAGAAGTACACACCTACACCCTTGGAGCGGATCAGGCGCACCACCTGTTCCACACGCTGCATCAGCGCGGGCGGTGCGTCGTCGAACAGCAAGTGCGCCTCGTCGAAGAAGAACACCAGCTTGGGTTGATCCAGATCGCCCACCTCAGGCAGTTGTTCGAACAATTCCGACAGCAGCCACAGCAGAAACGTGGAATACAGACGCGGCTTGAGGATCAGTTGATCGGCGGCCAGCACATTGATCACGCCGCGGCCGCTCATGTCCTGGCGCATCAGATCGGCCAGTTCCAGCGCGGGCTCGCCGAAGAACTGGTCGGCGCCATCTTGTTCCAGCTTGAGCACGGCGCGCTGGATCGCGGCAATGCTCTGCGTGCTGATAAGACCGTAGTGGGTGGAGATGTCCTTGGCGTTTTCGCTGGCGAAGCCAAGCATGGCGCGCAGATCCGACAGGTCGAGCAGCAGCCAGCCCTGGTCGTCGGCCACCTTGAAAATCACTTCGAGCACGCCTTCCTGCGTGTCGTTGAGTTCCAGCACGCGACCAAGCAGGGTAGGGCCCATCTCGCTGATGGTGGCGCGCACCGGATGGCCGAGCTTGCCGTAGATGTCCCAAAAGATCACCGGATTGGCCTGCGGCTTCCAGTCGTTCAGATGGAGCTTGGCCAGCCGCGCCTTGAGCTTGTCGCCAGGTTCGCCCGCGGCCATCGACAGGCCGGCCAGGTCGCCCTTCGCATCGGCCAGAAAGCAGGGCACGCCGAGCTTGGAGAAACCCTCGGCCAGCACCATCAGCGAGACCGATTTGCCGGTGCCGGTGGCGCCCGCAATCATGCCGTGGCGATTGCCGTAGCGAGGGTCCAGGCTCACGTTGCCGCTGTCGTTGCTGCCGATCAAGATCTCAGTCATGGCGTTCCATCCATAGGGTGCACTTCGATTGTAGCCATGCATCAGCTTCTTGCGGTCGCCCGCTGAATCAGGACATTTCCGGTTGAGTCCCTGCTCCGTGCGCAGTAAGGTCGCCGCTTCGGCCTGGCAGTGAAGTCATACATGGTTTTCCCCGTCGTACACCGCTCCCTGCGCATGGCTTCTCTTGCCGTTGCCGCGACACTGATGGCCGCGTGCTCCAGTGGCGGCGGCAGCAAGCCAGTCGCGCCCACGCCACAGGCCAATCAGCTTTATGCGCAGTTGGACCAGGCCAGCAAGGGCTATGAAACGGCATTGACGCAGGCGCGCGCCGGTAACACACAGGCCTCGCAGCAGACGCTCACCGCGGCGCTCGATCAACTGCAGAGTGCGTCCGCGCATTGCCCGTCGACGCCAGGCTGCGATCCGCAGCGTTTCTTTTCCGCGTTCGATCGCCTGTTACGCCTGAAGGATGGCAACTTCGATCTGGGCGACGACATGGGCAGCATGGGCAGCATGGGCGCCGACCTGCCCGAAGGCAGCGAAGCCGGCAAGACCGGTGCGGCCAGCCTGCCCGAGGCGCAGCGCAGCGTGACCCTGCTGCGCGGCCAGCAGTTGTCCCAGTTGATCGCCATGAATGGTCCGGTCAAGGCGGCGCTGGAGATGTGGCTCACCCAGTGGCGCGGCAACCTGATGGATGCCTACGTCAACTACCAGTTCCTGCGCTACCAGATGTGGCCGGAATACCAGAAGCAGGATCTGCCCGAGGCGTTGCTGTTCGGCATCATGGCCAAGGAGTCGGGCGGCAAGGTGCATGCCGTGTCGCGCTCCGGCGCTGCCGGCCCGCTGCAGTTCATGTACGCCACCGGCCTGCGCTTTGGCCTCAATACGGAAGATGGTTTTGACTCGCGGTTCGATCCTGCCGAGTCCGCGCGTGCCAACGCGGAGTACATGGACGAGCAGCTCAAGGCGTTCAACAACAACCTCGAGCTGACGCTGGCCGCCTATAACGGCGGTGAGGGCCGCATGCGCCGCCTGGTCGGCGACAACACCACGGTGAGCCTGTACGACCCGACCATCTACAACCAGCTCTCGCAGGAGACGCGCGACTACGTGCCGTCCGTGCTGGCGGCCGCATGGCTGTTCCTGCATCCGGAGAGCTACAACCTGCGCTTTCCGCACGTGGATGGCGCGCAGGGCAGCGTCGTGCTGAAGCGTCCCGCCTCGCTGACCGAGCTCACCGTGTGCCTGGGTTCCGCTGCCGGCATGCAGGACGGCTGGTTCCGCACTTTGCGCAACCTCAATCCGCGACTGGACCCGCAGGTCAGCCAGCCCGCCGGCGTGCGCATCCTGCTGCCCAAGGTGCTGGAGAAGTCCTATGAGGCGCGTTGCACCAGTGGTCCGTGGCCGATCCTGGCGAACGATCTGCACACCGCGGTGATCCCGGTGGTGCCGTCTTCGCCGTCACCGCCGCCCGCCGCGTCGTCGCGCAACGCCAGCACCTCGCGCACCCGCAACTATACGGTCAGGCGCGGCGATACGCTCACCAGCATCGTCAGCAAGGTGAGCTGTTCCTCGGTGCAGGAGGTGTCGGAGATGAACGACCTCAAGCATCACCAGATCAAGCCGGGGCAGGTGCTGAAGTTGCCGACGTGTCGGTGACGGCTGCTGAAACGAAAACGCCGCCTCGAAGGGCGGCGTTTTTTTTGCGCGAGCTATGAGCCATTTTTAATGGCTTCGTCCTTGCCACTCGTCATGCCGGCTCAGGCCGGAATCCAGTGACCTCAGTGTCGGGTGTTCGCAAAGCGTCCGGAGGCTGTCTGACTCTCGCGACAACTCAACCTGGTCGCCGCTGGATTCCGGCCTGCGCCGGGATGACGGTGAGGAGTAGGGCGGCTATCCGAGATGTTGAACAGGCTCTAAGACTCAGGCCGCGGCGGGTGCCTGCATCCATGCCTGCATGGGATCGGCGCGATGATCTTCCTTCAGCCCGCGCAGCAGCCGCATCAGGTCGCGGTGGTGCGGTTGCAGGTTCGGGTGCGGTGTGTTCTTGGTCTCGTGGTAGGCCACGGCCAGCCACAGCGCGATGCCGCGCATGGCCACTTCGGGATTGTCCGAGCGGGCGCGGGCAAGGCCGATCTCCGTACCCTGGCCCCAGGGCAGATAGCGCTCTTCCGGGGGCGTGCCGTACAGATGCGGAAAGTCCCCGCGCGATGCCTGGCCGATTTCACGCAGCGCCATGGTGCCGAGGCGGGCGCGGCTGCGCTTGGGCAGGGCATGGATCTGGCGCTCGATTTCGCGCAACTGCCTGCCTAGCTGGCGACTGCGGTTCATCGCGATGAGTCGGGTGACGATGCGCATGGACGGTCCTCGGTCTGGCCTGGGGATGGCGCTCGCGCAGGGCGTCGCCGAGCGGGAGCATAGCCGCGCCCGGCCCGGGGAATGCGCCAAAAAGGTCACAAAACGACGAAACGCGTCACTCGTGGCGTCAAACTATTGACGCCCGGCTTGCTTAAGCCCCGACTTCCACACCCAGGCGCTGACCCACCTGCACATGCTGCTGCGGGGCCAGCTGGTCCAGTTCCGCCATGCCTTCGGGGAACAGCATGATCACGGTGGAGCCCATATTGAAGCGGGCCATCTCGGCGAAACGCTCGAGGGTGATCTGTTGGCCGACGAACGACTTGCGACGGATCGACGAGGCATACGGCGGTATCACCAGCCCGTCCCACACGGTGGCCACGCTGGACACCAGGATCGCGCCCACCATCACCACGACGAACGGGCCGTGCTCGCCGTCGAAGTGGCAGACCAGCCGCTCGTTGCGCGCGAACAGGCGCGGAATCGCCTCCACCGCAAACGGCGCCACGCTGAAGATGCGGCCGGGCACATGCACGGTTTCCCTCAGCGTCCCCTTCAGCGGCATGTGCACGCGGTGATAGTCGCGCGGCGACAGATAGATGGTCGCGAAGCGCCCATTGCGGTACGGCGTGGCGCTGGCCTCGTCGCCAAGGAGTTCGGCGGCGGTGTACTCCTGGCCTTTGGCCTGGAAGATGCGCCCATCGACGATCTTGCCCATCTGGCTGATCTTGCCGTCGGCCGGCGAGAGCAGGGCCTTGGCATCGGTATCCGCGCGGCGCGCATCCTGTCTCAGCTTGCGCGTGAAGAACGCATTGAAGTGCTGATAGGCCAGCGGATCGGGCTGCGCCGCCTCGGCCATGTTCACCTGATAATTGCGCACGATGGTGCTGATCAGGAAGTTCTTCCACGGCTTGAAGGTCCAGCGCGTGGCCCAGTAGACCACCCGCGACAGCGCGCGGTGGGGCAGGATGTATTGCAGGAGTACGTTGAAGGTCATCCCGCAAGTATGAACGATGACGGCAGCGAATGCGCCGGGGCCGTGCCGCGGGTGAAAAGGTCGGCGGCCACGCGGCCGCCGACCTCGTTCATCAGTGACCCGAACCCAACAGGGACCAGCCGGCCGGATAGCTGGCGATAGGGGTGGACTGCCAGATGTTCGCACCGGGCGTGAACGCCCCGAACGTACTTGTGTACCAGGTCAGACGTCCTGGCGCCCTCGGACTGGTGGCTGCGTTGGCGGTGTCGTTGCCCCAGATCAGTACGGCTTCGTTGGCGCCATCCATATTGCCCGTGGCACCCAGGTAGTCACCGGGGTTGATCGGGAAGCTGCGGATCGCGTTAAACGTGGTCTGTCCCACGTTGCCCTGCTGGTCGTAGTAGCGCACCCATTCGTACTGAGTGAACTGCATGGCCGCATCGTTTTGCACATAGACGTTGATGCCACCGCCGTCACCGGCGATCGCGGCGCCGATGATGTGTCCCTGCGGGTCGACGTTGCCAAGGAAGCTGGATGTGAAGCCCGCATCCGTGCCCGTCCACAGGTAGACGTCGTGCGCATCGCTGGTCCACAGCAGATCAAGGTGGTTGCTCATCATGAAGTGACCGAACGCTGCGACGTGGTAGCCGCAAGTCGCCTTCACGACCTTCTTTTCCAGCACAGTTGCACCCTGCATGCGCCAATAGCCGAACTCGCACTTGCTGTCGTTCCACCACAGCAGATCGGCATTGTTGTCGCCGTCGATGTCACCGGCCCCCAGCAATTGCCAGCCTTCCGGATACGAGCCGATGCGGGTGGAGTCGAAGCCCGTACCGTTCGATGCCCACAGGAATAGCTTGCGCTCGGCGTTGGCCAGTACCAGGTCGACCATGCGATCGCCGTTCAAATCACCCACGGCCCCCACGTAGTAACCGGCTGGCACATGGAAGGCCTTTTTAGCCCCCTGGGCGTACGGATAGGGGAAGGTGTCCGAGTCGGTATATGCCGTCAGCCAAAAGCCGACCTGATTCTTGGCGGCGTTGTACCAAAGAATGTCACTGACGCCATCGCCATCGACATCGTTCGGCGCGACATAGGAGTAGTCCGCACGAAAGACCTCGTTGGCCTCTTGGAGGAACGAGGGCCAAGGTGCCGCCGTCGTCGAACCACTGTCTTGCGCCCATGCAGGCGCAGCGAAACCCGCAGCCAATGCGGCCGCGATGACCAGCTTCCTTACGTTCATGTTTTCCCCTTGATGAGTGAATGCAACCCAGCGGACAGGTCCCCTCCCATGGCTGGTCGCGCGGGGATTCTCGCGAGCACTCTTTGAACCCCACAATTGGCCAAATGGCGTGCTAGCCGGTAATTGTGAAGTGCATCCGCTTTTGGACGGCCGGTGCCGCTTTCAGTGGCGGCGGGCGGCGCCTGGCTGGCAGCGGCTATACTGTGCGACCCCTTTCACGCCCATGAGCCCGCCGTGACTCACGAACTCGCCTCCATCATCGATTTCATCCGTTACGGCGCCAGCCGCTTTTCGGCGGCCGGGCTCACCTTTGGGCACAGCCACGACAATCCCATCGACGAGGCCACCCACCTGGTGCTGGCGAGCCTGCACCTGCCGCCGGATATCCCGCCTGCCTATGGCGCGGGCAAGCTGACTGGCGAGGAGCGCGAGCGGGTGCTGGCGCTGATCGAGCGCCGCGTCAATGAGCGTTTGCCGGTGGCTTATCTGGTGGGCGAAACCTGGTTTGCCGGCCTGAAGTTCAAGAGCGACCGCCGCGCCCTGGTGCCGCGCTCGCCGATTGCCGAGCTGATCGAATCGGGCTTCCAGCCGTGGCTCGATCATCGCCATGTCGAGCGCGCCCTGGACCTGTGCACGGGTTCGGGCTGCATCGGCATCGCCATGGCCGAGTTCAACCCGGACTGGCAGGTCGACATTGTCGACATCAGCGACGACGCGCTGTCGCTGGCGCGCGAGAACATCGCGTTCCAGCACGTGGAAGGCCGCGTCGAGGCGGTGAAGTCGGACCTGTTCAACGGCCTGAAGGGCCGTCGCTACGATCTCATCGTGTCGAACCCGCCCTATGTCACCGAAGACGAATACGCTGCATTGCCGGGCGAATACAGTCACGAGCCGAAGCTCGGCCTGACTTCGGGCGAGGACGGCCTGGACATCTGCGTGCGCATGCTCAACGAAGCGGCCGACTACCTCACTGAAGACGGCCTGCTGATCGTGGAAGTGGGCGAGAGCGAGCGTCAGCTGGGCGAGCTGCTGCCGGAAGTCCCGTTTGTGTGGATCGAGTTCAAGGTCGGTCCCATGGGCGTCTTTGCGCTGGAGCGCCGCGATCTGATCGAGCACGCCGAGGCGATTCGTGCGGCGGCCGAGGCGCGCAAGGGTCGCTGAGCGATCATGCAGCTGACCACGGCGCGGTTGCGTATCGATGCCCTGCACGAGGGCGATGCGGCCGCGCTGTTTGGGTATCGGGCCGATCCCGCTGTGTCTCGCTACCAGGGGTGGTGTCCGCAGACGCTGGCCGATGCGGATAGTTTCATCCGAACCCAAATGGCACTGGATAAGCCGCCGCAGTGCCGCTGGATGCAGCGCGCTATTCGCAGCAGCGATGACGGCGCGCTGCTCGGCGATATTGGCTTCTGCCTCTCCGCTGAGCAGGCCGAGATCGGCATAACCATCGCGCCCTTTGCGCAGGGGCAGGGCTACGCCCGTGAGGCGCTGGAGGCGCTGTTTCATGCATTGTTCGGCAGCCTGGGCGTCCATCGGGTCTATGCGTCAGTCGACCCGCGCAACACGCCGAGCATGGCCCTGCTGACGGCGGTCGGCATGCGCCAGGAAGCCCATTTCCGCGAGAGCCTGCTGTTTCGCGGCGAATGGGTGGACGACGTGGTGTTCGCCTTGCTGGCACGCGAATGGCGCGATCGCCCCGCGAACGACGCAGGATTTGCTGCATCGCGCTAAGCTGTGGCGGTTATCCCGCAGACGATCGAGCCTCGTGTCCAGCAACTCCTTCGGCAAACTGTTCACCGTCACCACGTTCGGCGAAAGCCATGGTCCGGCCATCGGCTGCGTCATCGACGGATGCCCGCCGGGCCTGTCGATTGCGGCCGAAGAATTCCGCACCGATCTTGATCGTCGCGCCACCGGCAAGAGCCGCCACACCTCGCAGCGCCGCGAGGCGGACGAGGTGGAGATTCTTTCGGGCGTCTACGAAGGCAAGACCACCGGCACGCCGATCGCCTTGCTGATCCGCAACACGGATCAACGCAGCAAAGATTACGGCAATATCACCGAGACCTTCCGTCCGGGACACGCCGATTACACCTATTGGCAGAAATACGGCATCCGCGATCCGCGTGGCGGCGGTCGTTCGTCGGCGCGTGAAACGACCATGCGCGTGGCGGCGGCGGTGATCGCGAAGAAATGGCTGGCCGAGCGCTACGGCGTGCGCGTGCGCGGCTATCTTGCGCAGATTGGCGATATCACCCCCGGTTCGTTCGACTGGAATGTGGTCGAGCAGAATCCGTTCTTCTGGCCCGATGCGCACGAAGTGTCCACGCTGGAGTCGTACATGGATGCGCTGCGCAAATCCGGCGATTCCGTCGGCGCGCGCGTGAACGTGGTGGCCGACGGCGTGCCGCCCGGCTGGGGCGAGCCGATCTACGGCAAGCTCGATGGCGATCTCGCCTCGGCGCTGATGTCGATCAACGCAGTGAAGGGCGTGGAGATCGGCGATGGCTTCGGCGTGATCGCCCAGCACGGCAGCCAGCATCGCGACGAGATGGCGATGGACGGCTTTGCGTCCAACCATGCCGGCGGCATTCTCGGCGGCATCAGCACGGGGCAGGAGGTGCTGGCCTCGATCGCGCTCAAGCCGACCTCGAGCATCCTCATTCCCGGCCACAGCGTGAATCTGGCCGGCGAGGCGGTGGACGTGGTGACGAAGGGCCGTCACGACCCCTGCGTCGGCATCCGCGCCACGCCAATTGCCGAGGCGATGATGGCGCTGGTGCTGATGGATCACGCGCTACGCCATCGCGCCCAATGCGGCGACGTGGGCGAGGTATCGCCCCGCATTCCCTGAGCTTGCCCGGTTCCTGCGCGAGCCGGGCCTGGAACGAAGAAGATCGTTGATGACTGCCAAACCGAAAGTCTGGGTATCGCGCCCTCTGTTTCCCGATGTGCTGGCCCGCCTGGCCGAATATTTCGAAGTCGACGCGGAAGCGGTGGAGCATCGCCACTCGGCCGATGAACTCAAGCACAAGCTTGCCGGCGTCGACGCAGCCATCGTTGGTCTGGCCGATCGCGTCGATGCGAGCGTGCTCGAAGGCAATACGCGTCTGAAAGTCGTGGCCAACCTTGGGGTCGGCTACAACAACCTGGATCTGGACGCCTTGACCCGCGCCGGCGTCCTCGCCAGCAACACGCCGGACGTACTGAACGAAAGCGTCGCCGACTTCGCCTGGGCGCTGATGCTCGCCGCCGCCCGTCGCGTGGGCGCCGCGGAGCGCTGGCTGCGGGCCGGGCAGTGGCCGGGCAGCAACATGCGCTTCGACGACTGGCTGGGCCTGGATGTGCATGGCCGCACGCTGGGCATCCTCGGCATGGGGCGGATCGGGCAGGGCATCGCTCGTCGCGCCGCGGGCTTCGATATGCGCGTGCTCTATCACAACCGCTCGCGCCTCCCGGAAATGATCGAGCGTGAGTGCCAGGCCACCCTGGTCAGCAAGGCCGAGCTGCTGCGTCAGGTCGACTATCTGGTGCTGGTGTTGCCGTTCACGCCGGAGAACCGCCACGCCATTGGCGCCCCTGAGCTGGCCCAGATGAAGCGCTCGGCCGTGTTGGTGAACATCGCCCGCGGCGGCATCGTCGATGACGCCGCGCTCGCAGTGGCGCTGCGGGAAGGTAAGCTGGCGGCGGCCGGGCTGGACGTGTTCGAGGGCGAGCCGGCCGTGCATGCGGACCTGCTGGCGCTCGACAACGCCGTGCTCAGCCCGCATATCGCCAGCGCCAGCGAAGAAACCCGCCGGGCCATGGCCAACCTGGCGGCGGACAATGTGATCGCAGCGCTTGGCTTGGGCGAGGCGGCGGGAAAACCGCCGACCGCGCTCAATCCGGCGGTTTTGGCGCGTGGGTCTGCCCATAAAGCGTGATGACATTCACGCCCGCGCGTGTCGCAGGTTGTTTTGCGCGCCGCCCCGGCTAGATTTCCGCTAACGCGGAGATCGGGACGGTTTTCCGATTCCTCCTACCTGATTACGGAACATGAGCAAGAAGAGCAGCTACAAGGTGGCAATGGTCGGCGCCACCGGCGCCGTGGGCGAGACCCTGCTGGCGATCCTGGCCGAGCGCGAATTTCCGATCAGCGAGCTGGTGCCGCTGGCCAGCGAGCGCTCCGCGGGCGAGAAAATCAGCTTCGACGGCAAACAGATCACCGTGCGCAACCTTGCCGACTACGATTTCGACGGCGTCGATATCGCGTTCTTCTCGGCCGGCGGTTCGGTCAGCCGCGAACACGCGCCGCGCGCGGCCGCCGCTGGCGCCGTGGTGATCGACAACACGTCCGAGTACCGCTACCAGGACGATATCCCGCTGGTGGTGAGCGAAGTGAACCCGCACGCCATCGCCGACTACACCGCGCGCGGCATCATCGCCAACCCCAACTGCTCGACCATGCAGATGCTGGTGGCGCTGGCGCCGATCCATCGCGCGGTTGGCATCGAGCGCATCAATGTGGCCACTTACCAGTCCGTCTCCGGCGCCGGTCGCAGCGGCATGGAGGAGCTGGGCAAGCAGACCTCCGCGCTGCTCAGCTTCCAGGAAGTGGAAACCAAGAAATTCCCCAAGCAGATCGCCTTCAACGTGATCCCCCACATCGACGACTTCCAGCCCAACGGCTACACCAAGGAAGAAATGAAGATGGTGTGGGAGACGCGCAAGATCCTCGAGGACCGCACCATCCAGGTGAACCCCACCGCGGTGCGCGTGCCGGTGTTCTACGGCCACGCCGAGGCGGTGCACATCGAGACGCGCGAGAAGATCAGCGCCGAGCATGCGCGTGAGCTGCTGGAACGCGCCGACGGCGTGGTGGTGATGGACGAGCGCAAGGCCGGTGGCTATCCCACCCCGGTGGGCGATGCCGCCGGGCAGGACCCGGTCTTCGTGGGCCGCATCCGCGAGGACATCTCGCACGAGCGCGGCCTGGACATGTGGATTGTCGCGGACAACATCCGCAAGGGTGCGGCGCTCAACGCCGTTCAAATCGCAGAACTTCTGATCGAGGACTATCTGTAATGAAGCATGTGCTGACCGGGTTGGTGATGTGTGCTCTGGTATCCGTGGTACCCGCTCGGGCGGCACAGCCGTCAACCTCGCCGGCCGCACAGGCCGCCGATCAGAAACAGTTGGACCAGGCCATCGAGAAGCAGCAGGCCGCGCTCAAGCAGCTGCAGGGCGACGTGGCGCGTGAAGAAAGCAAGTCTCACGACACCGATGCCAAGCTCAAGCAGCAGGATCAGACCATTGCCGAGCTCCAGGCCCAGCTGAAGGCCGCGAAGGCGGCACCCCCGTCCACCGGGCATTGAGGCAGGTGGCGACCCCCGGGTCGCCGTTTTACGAGAACAAGCACCTGCAAAGTGCTGTAAATACTGATCAACGCTATTGTTGATTGGCTTGTATCTAACTAAAGTGACGCCTCGTTGCAGGCGCTGCCGTATTTCGGCATGCGGATAAGAAAACGTCACGGGGTCGTTCGGGGGAAACACGATGAATCGTTCGTTGAAGCTGTCGATGCTGCTGGCGCTTGCCCTCGGCAGCAGCCAGGCAGCCGCGCTGGAACTGGGTCAGATCCAAGTGAAATCCGCCCTCGGGCAGCCGCTGCTGGCCGAAATTCCGCTCAATCCCGCCAACGCGGGCGAGCTGGAGAATCTCACGGCCCGGTTGGCTTCCTCCGAGGACGCCGCCCAGGCGGGCGTCGCGGCGGGTCCTACGGTTCCCCTTTCGTTCGCCGTGGTGGACGGCGCCAACGGCAAGAAGGTGATCCGGATCACCAGCGCCGCCCCCGTCAATGACCCCTATCTCGACCTGCTCGTCGAGGTGAACAACGCCTCGGGCAAGAGCCTGCGCGAGTTCACCATCTTGCTCGATCCGCCGGGCAGCGCCGTCAGCAGCGTGCCGGCGACGCGTGCGCCGACCCAGTCCAGCGGCAAGTCCTCCCGCCGCGCCGCGGCGACCCCGCCGGCCGCGACCAGCACCGAATCCACGGCGGCCGCACCGGCACCGGCGGCGGAGCCCAAGCCGGCCAAGCCCGCGCCGACGCCGCGCGTGGCCGCCAATGGCAGCTTCACGGTGGAACGCGGCCAGACGCTCTCCGCCATCGCGCACGAGACCGCGCCGCAGGGCGTGGACATGAACCAGATGCTGGTGGCCCTGAAAACGGCCAATCCGGATGCCTTCTACCGCGACAACATCAACGCCTTGAAGAGCGGCGCCGTGCTGCGCGTGCCCTCCAAGGAAGACGCCCAGTCCATGACCGCCGAGGCCGCGGTGGCCGAAGTGCGTCGCCAGAACAGCGATTGGCGCTCCGGTGCAGCTCGCACGCCGACCACCGTCGCCGATGCCGGCACTCGCGCCAACGCCTCCTCCGCGCCCACCTCCGGCGCGGCCGGTGGCGATCACCTGGCCCTGGTCCCTGCGAAGGAAGGCTCGGACAACGCGGCCGGTCGTGGCGGCAAGGCCGACAAGGCCGCCGCCGAGAAGGGCATGGCTGCGCTGCACCAGGACCTCCTGCGCAGCCAGGAAGCCCTGACCTCGCTGACCAAGCAGGGCGATGAGCTCAAGTCGCGCCTGAAGGATCTGGAAGACATCAACAGCAAGAACGAACGCTTGCTGTCGCTCAAGGACAACGAGATCGCCGAGCTGCAGCACAAGCTGGCCGACGCCCGCAAGCCGGGTAGCCAGCCGGCCGCAGCGGCCTCGGCGCTTGCCTCGGCCCCTGCCAAGGCCGCCTCGGTGAAGACGGCCGAAGCCGATACGGTGGTGAAGGCCAACGAGCCGGCCACCACGCCCGCCGCTGCAGCCACGGCTCCGTCCGTCGCTGCTGGCACGCCGGCAGCCAGCGCCAGCGCGCCGGCCCACGCCAGCACGGCGGCGCTCGCGGCTGCCAAGCCGACGCCGGCCAAGCCGGTGGCGAAGCCGGCCCCGGTGGCCGACGAAGAACCCTGGTTCATGCAGACCTGGGCCTGGGGTGCGGGCGCCGCTGTCGTCGTGCTCGGCCTGCTGGCCGCGCTGCGTGGACGCAGCCGCAAGACAGCCGCCCCGGCTGGGGCAGGCGCTTCGTCGCTGGCCGATCGCTTCGGCACCGTCCCCAACGGCGACGGCCTCAGTGCCGATCCCGATCAGGACGAGCTGCTCGACCAGCTCGCCGAGCATCCGGATGACATCGGCCTGCACCTGGAGCTGGTCAGCCTGTATTACAGCCGTCGCGACGTCGATCATTTCGAGGCCGCCGCCGAAGCCATGCACGCCCACATCTCCGACGAGCAGCAGCCGGAGTGGGTCGACGTGATGCACATGGGCGAAGACCTGGTGCCGGAGCATCCGCTGTTTGCCCATGGCGCGGTGCATGCCCACGCCCATGGCGACGACGAGCACGAGGCACTGGATCAGTTTGATCTGGGCAACTATGCCAAGGATCACGACGACATCCCGCCGATCCCGACGCCGTCGGTGCAGCATGCGCCGAAGGTCAGCGGCTATCACTTCGACTTTGACCTGACCCCGCGCCCGGCGCAGGGGCAGGCCGGCGCTGCGGCATCGTCCGCCGCGAAGGAAGAGCCGGCAGACACGAGCTGGCACTTCGAAGAGCCCGAGGGCGAGACCCTGGTCGAAGAGCACGCGCACAGCGTGAGTCACGGCCTGGATCATGATCTGGAAGCGGAAGGCGAGCACACCCTCGGCAACCAGCTCGGCGGCCATTTCACCGACGATCCGGTGGATACCAAGCTCGACCTGGCGCGCGCCTATCTCGACATGGGCGATCCGGATGGCGCACAGGCCATGCTGGACGAAGTCCTGCACGAAGGCACGCAGATGCAGAAGGATGTGGCCAAGCGACTGCTTGAGAGCATCCGGTAAGTAGTGAAGCCGGCGGCTGCGCCGCCTGTGAATGGTGAATAGAGTAGAACGGCGCCTTGGGGCGCCGTTTTGCTTTTTCCATTTACTATTCACTCTTTACCCCGCACAGCTCTCCCATGCGCATCGCTTTAGGCATCGAATACGACGGCACCGAGTTTTCCGGCTGGCAGCGGCTGACCCACGGCGAAACCGTGCAGGGCGCGCTGGAGCGGGCGCTGTCGTTCGTGGCCGCGCAGCCGGTGGAAGTGACCTGTGCCGGGCGTACCGATGCTGGCGTGCACGGCCGCTGTCAGGTGGTGCACTTCGACACCGAAGTACAGCGCGACATGCGCGGCTGGACGCTGGGCGCCTCGTCCAACCTGCCGAGCACGGTCGCCGTGCTGTGGGCGCAGCCGGTCGATCCCATGTTCCATGCGCGCTTCTCCGCGCGCAGTCGCCGCTATTGCTATCGCATCCTCAACCGTCAGGTGCGCGCCGCGCTCGACGCGCGCTACGTCACCTGGGAACGTCTGCCGCTCGACGCCGAGCGCATGCATCAGGCGGCTCAGGCACTGGTGGGCGAGCACGACTTCACCGCGTTTCGTGCGATCTCCTGCCAGGCCGCGCATGCGCGTCGCCAGGTGCACGGCGTGAGCGTGCGACGCGAGGGCGAGCAGGTCATCATCGAGATCGAAGCCAACGCCTTCCTGCATCACATGGTGCGCAATATCGTCGGCTCGCTGCTGCCGATCGGTCGCGGTGAGCAGTCGGTACGCTGGATGCGCGAGTTGCTCGAAGGCCGCAATCGCGAAGTGGCGGGCCCGACCGCGCCTGCCTCGGGACTTACCTTCATCGGTCCACGCTATGAGTCGCAATGGGGACTGCCTGCGGAGGTGACGCAATGACCCGCGTCAAATGTTGCGGCATGACCCGCGTCGAGGATGCGCTGCTCGCCGCACAGTTGGGCGCCGACGCCATCGGTGTGGTGCTGACCGCGCGCAGCAAGCGCCGCGTCACGCTCGAGCAGGCGCAGACCATCGTGCGCGCGTTGCCGCCGTTCGTGAGTTCGGTGGTGTTGTTGATGGACGACGATGCGGTCTTCGTTCGCGAGGCGATCGAAGCGATCCAGCCGGACCTGCTGCAATTCCATGGCGCCGAATCCGATAACTGGTGCGGGCAGTTCGGTCGTCGCTATCTCAAGGCCATCGCGATGGGCGAGGGCGCTGCCGCGTTGCCGAGCCTGCATCGTTACCCCGGTGCCTCGGGTCTGTTGCTGGATGGTCACGGCCTGGGTGAAGCGGGCGGCAGCGGCAAGTCGTTCGACTGGTCGCTGATGCCGCGCGAGTTGAAGCAACCCTTGATCCTCGCTGGCGGACTGACGCCTGCCAATGTCGCCGAAGCCATGCGCATCGCCACGCCATGGGGCGTCGACGTGGCCAGTGGCATCGAGTCAGCGCCGGGCATCAAGGATGCGCACAAGCTGGCGGATTTCATCTCTGCTGTTCGCCGCGCAGACGACCAGCGCATGTAAACGCCGGCCCGCTGCTAGCATGGCGGCCAGCCTTGCCGCCCAGGTTTCGCATGCCCGCATCGATCGAAACATTCCACTACGAAGGCCAGCCCGATGCGCTGGAAGCCATCGTCGGCGGCGATCGTCCGCGGGTCATTCGCGGACTGGTGAAGCACTGGCCATTGGTCGAGGCGGCGCGCGAATCGGATCGCGCGTTTGCCGCGCAGCTGATGGCGGCGGACAACGGCTCGCCAGTGGATGCGCTGTTGATGCCGCCGGAAGCGGAGGGCTTGGTCGGTTATCGCGGCGACGCCGAGGCTTTCAACTTCACCCATCACAAGGCCTCCGTCACGCAGGTGCTGCAGCGCCTGCTGCAATTTGCCGACGCCCCGGATGCACCCGGCATCGCCTTGCAGAGCGCTCCCATCGCGAGCAGTCTGCCGAGCCTGCTTGAGCATCACCGCGTGCCCCTGCTCGACGAGGCGGTGAAGCCGCGCCTGTGGATCGGCAATCGCGTCACCACGCCTGCGCACTTCGACGAGTACGAGAACATTGCCTGCGTGGTCTGCGGCGCGCGCCGTTTCACGCTGTTTCCGCCGGGGCAGGTGCGCAATCTGTACATCGGCCCGTTGGACTTCGCGCCGACCGGCGCGGCCATCAGTATGGCGCGCCTGGATCAATTGGATGACCCGCGTTATCCGCGCCTGCAGGAGGCGATGGCGCATGCGCAGGTGGCCGAGCTCGAACCGGGCGATGCGATCTATATCCCGCCGATGTGGTGGCATCACGTCGCCTCGCTGGGTAAGCTCAACGCGCTGGTGAATTACTGGTGGAAGCGCACGCA
The DNA here is from genome assembly GCF_056399945.1 of Dyella sp. 01L423. Classification (NCBI taxonomy): domain Bacteria; kingdom Pseudomonadati; phylum Pseudomonadota; class Gammaproteobacteria; order Lysobacterales; family Rhodanobacteraceae; genus Dyella; species Dyella sp. 01L423. Next base: position 1,108,557 of record NZ_JBFTSI010000001.1, read on the forward strand.
TGGCAGCGCGCTGGCGCCCAACACGCGCCTCGGCGGACTCTTGCATTGCATCCTGCTGTTCAAGACGCTGCCGCCGGCGGAGCGTGCCGCCTGGCGCGAGCTGCTCGACTACTACGTGTTCGACGACGAAGATCCCGCGGCGCATATTCCCGCAGAACGTCGCGGCTGGCTGGGCGAGCTCGACGAGGAACAATCGCGCAAGCTGCTTGAGCGTATTCGCCAGTACCTTTGAGTTCGACACGCTTCAGGCAGCGCGGCTTGTTTTGCTCGTCATTCCGGCCTGCGCCGGAATGACGAGTAGGGAGGCCCGGCGTTGAAACTTCCTCACACTTTTCCACAGCCAATGTGGATGCACACAGGTAAAGCTTGTGGACAAGTGTCCTATCTCGTTGACGACAAAGACGTCGTGACGGGTTGATGCGAGTTTGCGCATGGCTTCGATCGTCGGCACGCAGGTTTTCCACAGCGCATGTGGATGCCTGCGGGAAAAGCTTGTGGATAGGTGTGCTATCTCACTGACGCAAAAGAACTCGGCACGGATTGATGCGCAAATGCACAGCGCGCGTCAGCTGCCTTGTTCGGCGAAGGCGGCCTTCAACCACTCGGCGAGCGGTGCGACTCGCGCATCGGAAACGCGGGCGGAGGTGACCAACACCCACTGAGGGCGTATCTCGTGGAAGCCCCACGGCGCCAGCAAGCGTCCCGATGCCAGGTCGCCCGCGACCAGTTGCGCCGGTGCGATGGCAAGCCCGCGTCCCGCCACCGCGGCTTCGATCATGTGATACAGGTGCGGGTAACCCTGTCCCAGCGTCAGCTGTTTTGCGGGCAGACCCATGCTCTGCGCCCAGTGATCCCAGGCCTCGGGACGCGATTGCGTATGCAGCAGCATCTGCTCCTGCACGGCCTGCGGACGATTGCGTGTGAATCGTTGCGCCTTGGCGTAGCTGGGGCTCGCCACGGGGCCGATGCGCTCGTTTGCCAGAGGAATCACCTGCCAGCCGGCCGGCCACGGCGGTTCGCCCGCCATGATCGCCGCGTCGAGTCCGGCCAGCGTTTCATCAAAGCTGGTTTCCTGCGGCCGTAGATGCAGGTCGAGTTCCGGCAGCTCCTCCATCAGGCGTTCGAGGCGGGGAATCATCCAGCGGGCCAGCAGGCTCACCGGGCAACCCAGCACGAAGGGCGCATGGGCTGTTCCGGTGCGCAGCTCGTCGCAGGTTTCGCGCAACTGGGAGAACGCCGCCGTGCTGGTTTCGCGCAGGCGCTGGCCGGCCGGGGTGAGTACGAGGCCGCGTCCCTGGCGCTGGAACAGCGATGTGCCCAGGTCTTCTTCCAGTGCGCGAATGTGCCGGCTCACCGCGCCGTGGGTGACATGCAGCTCGGCCGCGGCCCGGCTCACGCTGCCCAGGCGGGCGGCCGCCTCGAAGGCGAGCAGGGCATTCAGCGAGGGCAGGGTGCGAGACATGGTACCTGTGAGTTTTTCTGACAGATGGAGGTCATCATATCGCTTTTTGCTGCCGACGCTTTCGGGTACGTTGCGCGGTGTCTTTTGTGACTTTCCCGAGTGCCATCCATGAGCAAGATCGACTTCAGCGCCTATCCGGACGAGCACGGGCGCTTTGGCAATTACGGCGGCAGCTATGTCGCCGAAACCCTGATGGCGCCCCTGGCCGAACTCACCGAGGCCTATCTGCGCCTGCGCAAGGATCCCGAGTTCATCGCCGAGCTGGATCGTGACCTGAAGTACTACGTGGGCCGCCCCAGCCCGGTGTATTACGCCGAGCGGCTGAGCCAGCACGTGGGCGGCGCGCGCATCCTGCTCAAGCGCGAAGACCTGAACCACACCGGCGCGCACAAGATCAACAACACCATCGGCCAGGCGCTGGTGGCCAAGCGCATGGGCAAGCCGCGCATCATCGCCGAGACCGGCGCCGGCCAGCATGGCGTGGCCAGCGCCACGGTGGCGGCGCGCTTCGGCCTCAAGTGCGTGGTCTACATGGGCGCGGTGGATATCGAGCGGCAGAAGATCAACGTCTATCGCATGAAGCTGCTCGGTGCCGAAGTCGTGCCGGTGACGTCCGGTTCGAAGACGCTCAAGGACGCGCTCAACGAAGCGATGCGCGACTGGGTCACCAACGTGGCCGACACCTTCTACATCATCGGCACCGTGGCCGGCCCGCATCCGTATCCGCTGATGGTGCGCGACTTCAATGCCATCGTGGGACGCGAGGCGTGCGAGCAGGTGCTGGAGCAGTTCGGTCGCCTGCCGGACGTGCTCACGGCCTGCGTCGGCGGCGGTTCGAACGCGATCGGCTTGTTCCATGCGTTCCTCAATGACGACGGCGTGCGCATCGTCGGCGCCGAGGCGGCAGGCGAGGGCATCGCCACTGGACATCACGCCGCCTCGCTGGCGGCAGGTCGCCCCGGCGTGCTGCACGGCAATCGCACCTACTTGCTGTGCGACGACAACGGGCAGATCACCGAAACGCATTCGGTCTCCGCCGGTCTCGACTACCCGGGCGTGGGACCTGAGCACGCGTTCCTGAAAGATGCCGGCCGCGCGGAATACGTGGGCGTCACCGACGACGAAGCGCTGGAAGCCTTCCACCTGCTGGCGCGCACCGAAGGCATTCTTGCCGCGCTGGAGTCGAGCCACGCGGTGGCACAGGCCATCAAGCTCGCACGTGAATATCCGAAGGATGGCCTGGTGCTGTGCAACCTGTCCGGTCGCGGCGACAAGGACGTGCACACGATCGCCGCACGCGAAGGAGTGCAGGTATGAGCCGCATCGACCGCCGCTTCGCCCGTTTGAAAGCCGACCAGCGCACCGGACTCATCCCGTTCGTGACCGCCGGCGATCCCTCGCCGCAGCACGCCGTGGCCCTCATGCATGCGCTGGTCGAAGCCGGCGCAGACGTGATCGAGCTGGGCGTGCCGTTCTCCGATCCGATGGCCGATGGCCCGGTGATCCAGCACGCCAGCGAGCGAGCCATCGAAAAAGGCGTGGGACTGGCCGACGTGCTTGGCTGGGTCAGCGCCTTTCGCCAACGCGATGCCGATACGCCCATCGTGCTGATGGGTTATCTCAACCCGATCGAAATCCATGGCTATGCGCGCTTCGCCGCTGAGGCAGCGCAAGCCGGCGTGGACGGCGTGCTGGTGGTGGATTGCCCGCTGGAGGAATCGGCCGTGCTGGAGCCGTTGCGCCAGGCCGGCCTGCAGCAGATCCTGTTGGCCGCCCCGACCACCGCACCCGGGCGTATGGTGCGCTTGTGCGGGTCGGCCGAGGGTTTCCTGTACTATGTATCGTTCGCCGGCATCACGGGCGCGGCACGACTGAGTACTGGCGATATCGCGGCCCGCGTGGCCGATATCAGGTCGATGTCGAAGGCCCCGGTCGCTGTGGGTTTTGGCGTGCGCGACGCGCAGTCGGCCAAGGCCATTGCCGGCTTCGCGGATGCGGTGGTGATCGGCAGCGCGCTCGTGGAGCGCCTGGCCGGCGCGGAAGATGTCGCTGACATCACCGCGCGGGCGAAGGATTTCCTGGCGCCCATCCGCGCCGCGCTGGATGCGCATTGAGAACACGCTGCGTTGATGACGCGGCGTCGCGTCATGAACGTTTGAGGTGTTGCGATGAACTGGCTCCAGAAAATCATGACTCCCCGTGCTCGCACGGACGCCACCGGCAACGCCGGCAAGGGCAAGGTGCCGGAAGGCGTGTGGGAGAAGTGTGGCGGCTGCGGCACGGTGCTCTACCGTCCGGAGCTCGAGCGCAACCTGATGGTCTGCCCCAAGTGTGGTCATCACCACACCATCGAGGCGCGCCTGCGCCTGGATGCCTTGCTTGATCCGGGTTCGGCGCAGGAACACTGGGCCAGCATGGAGCCGAGCGATCCGCTCAAGTTCCGCGATACCAAGAAATACCGCGACCGCATCGTGGCGGCGCAGAAGTCCACCGGCGAGAAAGACGCGCTGATCGCCATGAGCGGCCGCCTCAAGGGCCGCCCGCTGATGGCCGTGGCCTTCGAGTTCAGCTACATGGGCGGTTCGATGGGCTCGGTGGTCGGCGAGAAGTTCACCCGTGCCGCCGAACGCGCACTGGCCGATCGCAGCGCCCTCGTGTGCTTCGCCGCCACCGGCGGTGCGCGCATGCAGGAGTCGCTGTTCTCGCTGATGCAGATGGCCAAGACCTCCGCGGCACTGGCGCGCATGCGCGATGCCGGCGTGCCGTACATCAGCGTGCTCACCCATCCCACCACCGGCGGCGTGTCGGCGAGCCTGGGCATGCTGGGTGACATCAACGTGGCCGAGCCCAAGGCACTGATCGGCTTCGCCGGCCCTCGCGTGATCGAGCAGACCGTGCGCGAGACGCTGCCGGAAGGCTTCCAGCGTTCGGAATTCCTGCTCGAGCACGGCGCCATCGACCTGATCGTCGATCGTCGCGAAATGCGCGACAAGCTGGCCGACCTGCTGGGCATCCTGATGAAGGCGCCGCGCGTCGCGTAAGCGCTGCACCGCGTTGATAGAGAAAAACGGCGCCCCATGTGGCGCCGTTTTTTTGGCGACATGCCTTCCTCCCTCTGTGGGAGCGCACCCTGTGCGCGACTGTGCAGCGCGCAGAACTCTCGCCTTCGACATTCTCCATCGAAGCCGACAGTCAGCTGGTGCTGGAAGCGCGCCTGAATAGCACCGAGGCAGCATGTGTCGCGCACAGGGTGCGCTCCCACAGTGTGGGCTTCCCACACGCTGATGTTTTCCACAGCGCACGTGGATAGCTGCTGCATAAGCCTGTGGACAACTGCGCGCCATGGCTTTGTCGACAACGACTTGCGACACCGTGCTGATCTTTTGCTCAGCAGCGCCGATGTTTTCCACAGCGATTGTGGATGTCACTCACGCAAACCTGTGGATAAGCAACGCAACTCGTTGCTGCGCAAGGCAGTCGTTACGCGATGACGAAATAGTGACCACTGACGCCGGCGCATGACATGCCGGTTTTCCACAGCTGATGTGGATGGCCGCGGGCAAAGCCTGTGGATAGATGACCTATCCCACTGACGCCAAAGCGATGGCGACGCAGTGATGGCTAAATACGCAACGCACGATGAGCAACGCGAGCTTTACGCGACCAAGATGTGCAGCGGCAGCAACCACAGCGACAACGCACCGAGCGCACTGCCGATCACCGTCGCGGCAATCACGTCGCTCGGATAGTGCAGCCCGAGGATCACACGCGATGCACCCACCAGTGCGGTGAACGTCAACAGCAGCGGCGCGAGCAGCGGATACCAGGCCAGCGCCACCACCGTGAAGCTCACCGCCTGCAGCGTGTGGCCCGAGGGGAAACTGAATTCATCAAGCGGCGGCACGTGCGCGATCACGCCGGGGCAGGCACGGAACGGGCGAGGGCGGCGCGTCCAGCGCTTGAGCAGGCGATAGAGCAGCAGCGCGGTGAGACCGGTGACGGCCATCTGCGCGGCGGCCAGCAAGCCGCGTCGACCATCGACCAGGGCCAGCACCGCCATCAGCGAATACCAGAACACGCCATCGCCGAGCCGGCTGATGATGCCGAAGAACACGCCGACCGCGCGGCGCGTACCCCAGCGGTTGGCCGCCACGCACATGCGCCGATCAATGGCGAAGCGCGGACCGGCAGGCAGTTCAGGCGTGTGCAGGGGCGGCAGGGTGCTCATGCGCATTCTCCTTAGCCAGTTCAGCCAAAAGGTGCTCGAACTCGTTGATGACCGCGTCGGGCGAGAGATTGGCGATGCTTGCGTGCGCCGCACGACCCATGTGTCGGATCAGGCTCGCATTGGAGGCAAGCATCACGGTCGATTCGATGAAGCTGCGTTCGTTGCCCGCATCGATGCGGTAACCGTTCTGACCGGTGTGCAGATGCTCGCGTGCGGCGCCTTCTTCATAGGCCACCACCGGCAGGCCCGAGGCCAGCGCTTCGAGGATCACGTTGCCAAAGGTCTCGCTCAGGCTGGGGAACGGAAACAGATCGGCGCTGGCGTAGTGCTGGGCCAGCGCTTCGCCACGCTGCATTCCCGCAAAGATGAAATCGGGATTGGCCTCCTGCAGGGCGGCGCGTGCCGGACCATCGCCGACCCATACGTACCTGGCCTTGGGCACCTGTTGCTGCACGGCGCGGAAGGCGCGCACGGCAAGGCCGAGGTTTTTCTCCGCGGCAATGCGGCCGACGTAGAGCACGACCGGCGTATTGCCATCCACGTTCCACGCCTCGCGCAACGCGGCGCTGCGATGACGCGGGTGAAACAGCTGGGTGTCGACAGCGCGTCGCAGCAGGCGCGCGGTATCCACGCCGAGCGCATTCAGTTCGTTGGCGAGCGCTTCGGTCGGCACCAGCGTGGCGGCGGCGCGACGATGGAAGTTGCGCAGGTAGTTGCGCACGATGGGCGTGAGAAACCCCACGCCGTAGTGGTCCGCATATGTGTCGAAGCGGGTGTGGAAACCGGTGGCGGTCGGAATCCCCAGGCGTTTGGCCGTGCGCACCGCAGACCAGCCGAGCGGACCTTCCGTCGCGACGTAGATGGCATCGGGGCGCAGTCGCGTCCAGCGATCACGCAGGAGGCCGCCGGCAGGCAGGCCGAAGCGCAGGCCCGGGTAGCGGGGCAGCGATGCGCCGCGTACTTCCAGTGCGACGATGCCGGGTTCGTCTTTGAACGAGGTTTGCTGCCGGGGACGAATCAGGTCGACCGTGTGTCCCTGCGACGCCAGTCCGGCGGCGAGGCTGTGCACGGTCAGTGCCACGCCATTGATTTCGGGTGGATAGGTTTCGCTGACTATGCCGATGCGCACTAGGGAGTACCGTTTGCTGGCCCGGTGCAGATTCCTCTGGTGGCGTTGCGGGGGCGTGGCGTAGGTATGACGCCCGCATGACGGCAATCGCGAGGGGCGTCGCCTGAGCACGTGCCCTTAGCGTTTTGACGGGTACACTCCAACCCTCTTGTCACGATGGAGACATGCCGATGAAACGTTTTTTGCTCGCTGTTGCGCTTGCCGGCCTCACCGGCGGTCTGTTTGCTGCCGATGCGCCGGGCCTGCCCGTGACGAAGGCGCCGGCGGGCGCCGAGGTCTACATCATTTCACCCAAGGACGGCGCGATTGTCGGCACGGAAGTGACGGTGCTGTTCGGCCTCAAGGGCATGGGCGTGGCGCCGGCGGGCGTGAAGAAGGAAGGCACCGGCCATCACCATCTGCTGGTGGATGTGAAGGATCTGCCGGCCGCCGGCCAGCCGATCCCGAAGGACGATCAGCACCTGCATTTCGGCAACGGCCAGACCGAAACCACGCTGAAGCTGGCGCCGGGCAAGCACACGCTGCAGCTTGAGCTGGCCGATGAAAACCACATCCCGTTCGAACCGGCGATTGTCTCCAAGGCCATCACCGTCACGGTGAAGTAAAGCGCCCCAGGAATACCGACACGCCCAGGCTGACCATCCACAGCTGGGCGTGTCCAGCCACGCGGGCCCGCAGGCCGCCGTCGAGCTGCACGCGCCGGTTCAGCTGCCAGGCCAGGCCCGAGCCGGCCTCCGTGCCGCTGCGCTCGCCCCGTTCGTGCACCTGGGCAAGCTCGACATAACCCACCATCGATGTGTTGAGCACATGGCTCTCGTTGAGCGCGAAGGTGCTTTGCCCATCGCTGCCGCTGACCGTCTGTTCGAGATACGCGCCGACGCCGTCGTTGTCGGTGATCTGCCGGTTGATGTCGAGCCCAAGCAGGTATTGACGGTGCTCATTGCGCACGGCGCGACTGCCATCGGTGAATTCCGCACTGCCGAGCAGGCCCCAGGTCCACTTTGCATCCGCCTTGTCGGGCGCGAATTTGAGCGCGAGGATGGTGTCGCCGCGGCCGTGGCCCCAGCTGTCGAGGCCGGGGCCAGTGGTGTGGACGGCGTTGTACGGCGAGGTGCCCAGCTGGGCCTCGAACGGGCCGCCAAGGCCGAGCCGGATCAGGCTGTCGGTGGTGGTCTGGGATTGCTTCTGGCCGTTGCCCAGGTTGTCCCGGGTCCAGGTCGGCAGGCCTTGCTCGATGGTCACGTCCCCCGCGTTGAGCGGCACCGGCGTAAAGCCCAGGCCCGGGCGGTCATAACCCGGATTGTCGTCCGCGTGGGCGGAGATGGTTGCCAGCAAGCACGCCCATGCCACCGAAAACGCGGCCGCGCGTGAGGCCACGGTGATTCGTGGTCGGTTCTTGCTGCGGTATCGGCTAAAATTTCCCACTTCCTTATCGTCCCCGTCCAAGCAGCCCATGACCGTCCGCACCCGTTTTGCCCCCAGTCCCACCGGTTTCCTGCATATCGGCGGTGCCCGCACGGCGCTGTACTGCTGGCTGGAGGCGCGCCGCCGCGGTGGTGAATTTGCGCTGCGCATCGAGGATACCGACCGCGAGCGCTCCACCGAGGAAGCCGTGCAAGCCATCCTCGACGGCATGAACTGGCTCGGGCTGACGCACGATGTAGGTCCGGTCTACCAGACGGCACGCCTGGAGCGCTACAAGCAGGTAGCCGACGAGCTGTTGAAAGCGGGTCTGGCCTACTACGCCTACGAGTCCAAGGACGAGATCGAGGCCATGCGCGAGGCTGCCTACGCCAAGGGCGAGAAGCCCCGCTACAACGGCTATTACCGCGATCGCAACGAGCCCTACCGCGACGACCCGAACCGCGTGATGCGCTTCAAGAATCCGCTGGAAGGCACGGTGGTGTTCGAGGACAAGGTGAAGGGCCGCATCGAGTGGGCCAACGCCGAGCTCGACGACCTGGTGATCTTCCGCTCCGATGGCTGGCCGACCTACAACTTCGCCGTGGTGGTCGACGATATCGACATGGGCATCACCGAAGTGATCCGTGGCGATGACCATGTCAACAACACGCCGCGCCAGATCAATATCTACAAGGCACTGGGCAAGCCCGTGCCGGAATTCGCGCATCTGCCGATGATTCTCGGCCCGGATGGCCAGAAGCTCAGCAAGCGCCACGGCGCCGTGAGCGTGATGCAGTACCGCGACGATGGCTTCCTGCCGCATGCGCTGCTCAATTACCTGGTGCGCCTAGGCTGGTCGCATGGTGACCAGGAGATCTTCTCAGAGCAGGAGATGGTGAGCCTGTTTGACATCGGCGACGTCAACAAGGCCGCTTCGCGCTTCGACGTCACCAAGTTGTCCTGGCTCAACCAGCATTACCTGAAGACGGAAGAGCCCTCGGCGATTGCCCCGGAATTCGAATGGCACCTCACCCAGGCCGGCATCGACTTCAGCAAGGGGCCGAAGCCGGCCGACGTCATCGTCGCGCTGCGCGACCGCGTGCAGACGCTGAAGGAAATGGCCGAGCGCGCAAAGATCTGGTACGGCCCGATCACCGAGTGGGACGACAAGGCGGTCGCCAAGCATCTGCAGAACGATAGTGCCGTGGCTGTGCTCACTGAGGCGAAGAGCCTGATTGCGAATGTCGAATGGAAGCCCGAGCCGATCCATGGCGTGATCGAGCAGATCGCCGCCAAGCTCGAACTCGGCATGGGCAAGATCGCCCAGCCGCTGCGTGTGGCGATGACGGGCACGCAGGTGTCGCCGTCGATCGATCACACCATCTTCCTGGCGGGTCGCGACGTGGCGATGCAGCGCATTGACGACGCCATCGCCAAGGCGAAGGGTTGATCATCCTCTCCATGCGCGGCTATCACTGAACCGGCATGGAGGAATTACTCGCCAAAGCCACGCAAGGCGTCGACGCAGATTCGCCTGACGCCTTCCTGCACATCTTCCTCAACCTGATGGGGCTGGTGCCGTGGGTGGCGCTGTTCTGGTGGAGCGTGCTGTTCGTCGTGGTCGGCGCGCTCCTGGGCTGGTGGCGCGGCCGCACCGTGGAGGGCGTCGTGCTGGCCGCCGTGCTGGGCCCGATCGGCTGGGTCGTGGTCCTGCTGAGACCGCGGCCGAAGCCCAAAGCCGTGCCGCCGCCGTTGCCGTCGCGACGCTGAGCCGGCTTGCGATGTCCTGCAACAGGCCTCACATAGACGTCGGTGTATGATGGCTTCCGAGGTGAATCCATTGAGTCATGCCGTAGACAAGCCGCACACGCATCACCATCACCACGACGACGCGCAAAGCTTCGTGCGTGCGGTGGAGCATGCCAGTGAGGAACGCGGTCTCCGGCTGACCCCGCTGCGCAAGGAAGTGCTCGAACTGGTCGCGGCAGCCGGCAAGCCGGTGAAGGCGTACGACCTGCTCGATCAGCTGCGCGAACGCCACGGCAACGCGGCGCCGCCCACGGTGTATCGCGCCCTCGATTTCCTGCTCGAGCACGGTTTCATCCACAAGCTGGAATCGATCAACGCGTTTGTCTCCTGCCATCACCCGGCAGAGGCGCACCAGGTACCGTTCCTGATCTGCGACAACTGCTCCAGCGCGCAGGAAGTGTGCGACGAGCGCGTGGCGGAGCTGATCGAGGCCCAGGCCAAGAGCTTTGGCTTTCGTCCCCAGGCGCAGACGCTGGAAGTGCACGGCCTGTGCAAGCACTGCCGCAAGAGCTGACTGCCGCCGCCTGAACGACCGGGGCCGGGCGATTTGCGTTCCCGGCGTTATAATGTAACATGGCGTCAATGGGTCACCTGACGACCCCTATGCTCCGTGCCGGTCCCCGATCCGATGGCAGCTCCCCAGCAGCACAACAATCGCTTTTGGTCCCTGGCTGACAGAGTGGGTGCGACCGCATCCTTCCTTTGCGCCATCCACTGCGCGGCGCTTCCGTTCGTGTTGGCGATACTGCCGTTCATCGGCCTGGGTTTCCTGGCCGACCACGCGTTCGAACGCGGTTTCGTGATGTTTGCCTGCGCGCTGGCGCTGATCAGCCTGGTCAGCGGTTATCGCCATCACCACCGGCCGCTGCCTCTGCTGCTCGCGCTGCCGGGCCTTGCCTTGTTGATCTTCGGGGTTACCTTCGCCGAGAAATTCGGCATTGGCGTTCACAGCGTGATGGTCACCTGCGGCGGGTTGCTGGTGGCAAGCGCGCACTTCGTGAACTTGCGCACGCAGCGTGCGCTGCACATCCATGGCCCGCAGTGTGCTCACTGAACATCACGGCAAAAGCCGCCGTGATTGTGTAACGGGGCCCGTGATTCCTAGCATTTGCGCATGAGTTCCACCCACGCACACAGCCACGATCATTCCGCTCATGACCATGCCCATGGTCATGCGCACGACCACGCTCATGACCACGCGCATGGCGGCATCAGCGGCCGTGAGAAGAAACTGATTTTCGCGTTCGTGCTCACCACCCTGATGATGGTGGTGGAAGCGGTTGGCGGCTTCTGGTCCGGCTCGCTGGCGCTGGTGGCCGACGCCGGCCACATGCTGATCGATTCGCTGGCGCTGCTGCTCGCGGTGGCGGGGGCTTGGTTTGCCCGTCGACCGGCGGACGCGCGTCGCACCTACGGTTACGGCCGCCTTGAAGTCCTCGCGGGCTTCGTCAATGCACTCACCCAGTTTGTGCTGGTGGCTTTCATCGCGTACGAGGCGGTGACGCGTCTGTTCGAACCCACCCACATCTTGTCCGGCATGATGCTGGTGGTTGCGTTGATCGGCCTGGTGGCCAACGTGCTGGTGCTGAGCACGCTGCACGGACACGCGCACGACGACGTCAATCTCGCTGGCGCAACCCTGCATGTGCTGGGCGACCTGCTCGGTTCGGTGGGCGCGGTTGCTGCGGCGCTGCTGGTTCGCTGGCTGGGCTGGAACTGGGCCGATCCGGTGCTGTCGCTGCTGGTCTCGCTGCTCATCCTCAACAGCGCGTGGCGCTTGCTGCGCCGTTCCGCCCACATCCTGCTGGAAGGCGTGCCCGAGGGCATGAATACCGGCGATGTGGAGGAGGCGCTGCGCGGCGCCGATGTGAGCATCCGCGATGTGCATCACCTGCACGTATGGCAGCTGGCCTCGGGCTCGCGCATGGCGACCTTGCACGCTCAGTTGCACGAGGGCGCGAGCAGTGCGACGGCGATCCGTTCGATCAATGGCATGCTGTCCGAACGCTTCGGGATCCAGCACGTGACGGTGCAGATCGACGTCGAGCGCTGTCCGGACGAGCTGCGCGGCTGTGCCGGGCCTGGTTGTCGCTGACTATTGCGCTTTGGGCGGTCGCTGATACGATGGTTGGCCGTATTCACCCTAACGAATCAAGGAGTTCCCTCATGGGCAAGGGCGATCGCAGAACCCGTCGTGGCAAGACCTACCGTGGCAGCTACGGCAATAGCCGCGCTCATTCGCTGCAGCCGGCCGTGGCCGGTAGCAAGACGACCGTGACCAAGCCGGCTGCCGCCAAGAAGGCCGCGCCGAAGAAGAAGTCGGCCTAAGCGCCTGGCTTCACAAGAAGGCCCCCGCTGAGCGGGGGCTTTTTCTATGCCTGAAACCGCTCAGGCGGCGGCTTGGGCCTCACCGCCGATGAATACCTTGCGCAGGGCGTGGCTGCCGCCGATCCAGTAGCACAGCTCAGCAGGCTGGTTGACGTTCCATACGGCCAGATCCGCACGCTGGCCTGGCTCGAGCGTGCCACGGTCGCTGAGACCGAGCGCTCGCGCTGCATGTACCGTGACGCCCCGCAGCGCCTCTTCGGGCGTGAGACGGAACAGCGTGCAAGCCATGCCGGCGGCGAGCCGCAGCGAGAGCAAGGGCGAGGTGCCCGGGTTGCAATCGGTGGCGACGGCCATGGCGACCCCGTGTTCGCGCAGGCCGGCGATGGGCGGCAGCTTGGTTTCGCGCAGCGCGTAGAACGCACCCGGCAGCAACACGGCCACCGTGCCCGCAGCGGCCATGGCGCGCATGCCGCTATCGCTGAGATATTCGAGATGGTCAGCTGACAAACCGTCGTAGTGCGCCACCAGCGCCGCGCCATCGAGATCGGACAGCTGTTCGGCGTGCAGCTTTACCGGCAAGCCCAGTTGCGTGGCGCGATCAAACACGCGGCGCGTTTCTTCGGGCGTGAAGCCGATGTTCTCGCAGAAAGCATCGACTGCGTCGACCAGGCCTTCGGCTGCGAGCGCAGGCAGCATCTCGTCGCACACCAGCGACACATAGGCACCGCGGTTGTCGCGATACTCGTGCGGCAATGCATGCAGGCCGAGAAAACTTGTGCGCACCGTGATGCCCAGCGCTTTGCCCAGGCGTCGCGCCACGCGCAGCATGCGGCGCTCGGTGTCCAGATCGAGCCCGTAGCCGGATTTGATCTCCAGCGTGGTGACACCATCGGCCATCAACGCATGGGCGCGCGGCAACGCCTGCGCGAACAGCTCGTCTTCGCTCGCCGCACGCGTAGCCTTCACCGTGGAGACAATGCCGCCGCCGGCGCGCGCGATTTCTTCGTAGGTGGCGCCGTTGAGGCGCAGGTCGAACTCATGCGCGCGGTTGCCGCCGAACACCAGATGCGTGTGGCAGTCGACCAGGCCGGGGGTGACCACGGCGCCGCCGAGGTCTTCCACGTGTGATGCGAGCGAGCCGGCATCACCGGGCAGCGTTTCCTGCGGTCCCACCCAGGCGATGCAGCCTTGATGCATCGCGACGGCGCCGCGTTCGATCAAGCCATAGGGCTTGTCGCTGGCAAACGTGGCCAGCGTTGCGTTGATCAACAGGGAGTCCCAGCGTGGCGTCATGATGGTCGGTGATCGGTGGGGTTATCAGGAGATGTTGATTCAGGCGGGAGCAGGGGCGTCGCGGGATCTTCCACGATTGGTGGCACATGACGGAAGGTGTTGTCGTCACCGTCGTGCGCTTCTTCAGCGGCACGCCGGGCGCGTTCCAGTTCATAGCCTTCGATCAGCTTGTCCGCCAGTGCGCGATAGACCGGCTTGCGCGACAGCAGCGACGAGGCGGCGCGCGCCAGCAAGCAGGTGGCCATGATCGGCAAGACCATCTGCTGGTTGTCGGTGAGCTCCATCGTGATCACCGTCGCGGTGAGCGGCGCCTGGGTGACGCCGGACAGGTAGGCGGCCATGGCGAGCAAGGCGACGGCGGAAGGATCCACGCCCGGCAGGATCGCGCAAAGGTTGTTGCCCAGTCCCGCACCCACGGCCAATGCCGGCGAGAAGATGCCGCCGGGAATGCCAGCCCAGTAGGAGGCGATGTTGCCGAGAAACTTCAGCACGCCAAAGCTCGATACCGTATCGGCATGGCCTTGCAGAATGTCCTTGGCCTGCGCATAGCCGGTGCCGTACAAGCCGGTATTCGTCAGCTGGCTGAGCAAGACCAGGGCAAGCCCGCAAGCTCCCGCAAAAACGACCGGCTGCCGTGCGCGCAGCCGACCGATGACGCCGCGCAAGCCGGTGTCGCTGGGAAGAATCAGGCGCGCGAACAAACCACCCGCCAGTCCACACACGATGCCCGTGGCGAGCACCGCCCACCATGCCTTGCCCAATGGCAGGCCGATGTCGAAATGGCCGAAGTAAGCGTAATTGCCGAGGATGCCCAGCGAGACGAGGCCGGCGATAAAGACCGCGGTAAGCAGAATGCCGCTCACGCGATGCTCGAACGAGCCGCTCATCTCTTCGATCGCAAACACGATGCCCGCGAGCGGCGTGTTGAACGCTGCCGCCAGACCGGCCGCTGATCCGGCAAGAATGAATCGTCCGGCAGCAGCAGGTTCGTCGAAGCCGAAGCGACGGCCCAGCGAATACAGCAAGCCCGCGCCCACGTGCACCGTCGGACCTTCGCGTCCCACCGACGCACCGCCAAGCAGGGCGGCGAGCGTGAGGCCCATCTTGCCGATGGCGATGCGCAATGAGAGCAGGCTTTGCCGAAAACCTTCGTCCTCGACTTTCAGCGCGGCAATGGCTTGGGGAATACCCGAGCCTCGCGTGGGCCTGAGCGCTCCTTCCGTCAGCCAGGCAAGCAGGGCGAACGTGACCGGTGTGATCAGGAAGGCCCAGAACCGGTTTCGCGTGACCACGCCGTGGAACGTGTTGAACGCCCAGTCGGCGGCTTGGGTGAACCCGATCGCCGCCAGGCCGACCAGCACGGCGCCGCCCCAGAACAGCACGCGACGCCGCCATTGGATCGGCGAGAACAATTCCGATCCGGCGAGCTGCTGGAGACGCCCGGCGACCGACGACGGGCGTGCAGGTTCTTTGTCGGCGTCGCTCACGTGGACGGCTCGGACTTGCGGGTCCAGCGGGTTTCGTAGAGATCGAAACGACGGTCCTTGAGGTTCTGCACGGCACCGGCATTGCGTGCACGCGCCAGGCTTTCCAGATGCAGGTCGGCGAACAGCACCGTTTCGATATTCGGCGTCGAGTCGGCGGCGATGCCGTCGCGTGCGAACGGAAAATCGCTGGGCGTCAGGATGCAGCTCTGGCCATACTGGATGTCGAAGTTGTTCACGCCGGGCAGATTGCCCACGTTGCCCGAGAGCACCACGTAGCATTGGTTTTCGATCGCGCGCGCCTGCGAGCAGTAGCGCACGCGCAGATAGCCTTCGCGCACGTCGGTGCAGAACGGCACGAACAAAATCAACGCACCCTGGTCGGTGAGATGGCGCGCCACTTCAGGAAATTCCGAGTCGTAGCAGATCATCACGCCGATCGGACCGCAGTCGGTCTGGATGGTGGCCGCGGTGTCGCCGCCGGTGATGTTCCACACGGTGCGTTCGCTGGGCGTGGGGTGGATCTTTTCCTGCTCGTGGATCGAGCCGTCCCGCAGGCAGACGTAGCAGACATTGTGGATGTCGCCGTTGGCCTGTTCGGTGGGGTGCGAACCCGCCACGATGTTGATGTTGTAGTGCACCGCCAGCCGGCTGAAGAGTTCCTTCACCTGCGGCGTGTACTGGCTGAGCATGCGGATCGAATCGACCGGCGACAGTTCCTCGTTTTCGATCGACAGCAGCTGCAGCGTGATAAGTTCGGGGAAGGTGACAAAGTCCGCGTTGTAGTCGGCGGCGATGTCGGTGAAGTATTCGACCTGGGTGGCGAATTCCTCGAACGAACGAATGCGTCGCTGCTGGTACTGCACGGAGGCGACGCGCACCATGTCGGGCAGGCGCTGCGTCGAAGGAATCGATGGGATGTCCGGGTGATCGAGCAGTTGCGGATTGCGCCACACCAGGTGCGCCGCATAACCGAGCGATTCATAGTCGGAAGGCACATAACCGCGCAGCAAGCCGACCACTTCGAATTCGTTGCTTAGCTGGAAGCTGAGCGTGAGGTCGCGTCGTTTGCCTTCGACCACGGCCTGCACATAAGCCTCGGCGCTGCCGTAGCGATGCAGATTGCGTGCGAGTCCCGGAATGCGCCCGCCGAACACGATGCCGCGCAGCTTCAGATCGGTGCACAGCCGTTTACGCGCCTGGTACAGGCGCTGGCCGATGCGCATGTTGCGGTAATCCGGATGCACCACCACTTCCATGCCGTACAGCCAGTTGCCGTCGCGGCGATGGCGCGAGGCCATGCCGCCGCCGGTGATCTGCATCCACGTATGCGGGGCGAGCGCGGTCTTCTCGTCGATGCGGAAGGTGGCGCAGTAGCCGACAATCCTGCCTTCGTATTCGACGACGAACTGACCTTCCGGGAAGTGCGTCTGCTGGGAGCGCAGCATTTCCGCGGAATGTCCCCATTCGGGCGTATAGACGCGGGCGGTGAGGTCGACCAGCGCGGGCACATCGGCGGCCTTGGCCTGCCTGACCAGCAGCTTGGGCGTGCGTTCCTGAGATTTTTTGGCCATTGCCGCATTATGCCGCAGCGATGTGAACGGCGCGGGGTGGCGAGCGGTTACACTCGAAGTCTGTCCTTACGGAGCCTGCTCATGGCAGCCACCATCCCGACCCGCTACGCCGCTGACCGACTCTGGACGCCGCAGGGCTGGAGCGCCGATGCCGCGTTGGATATCAATGATGGCGGCATGCTGGTCGAGGGTTCCGCCGGGCACGCCGAGCGCCTCGGCCGTTGGGTGCTGCCCGGCATGCCGAACCTGCATTCGCATGCGTTTCAGCGTGCCATGGCGGGTCTGGCCGAACGCAAGGGCAAAAGCGACGACAGCTTCTGGACGTGGCGCGAAACCATGTATGCGTTCGCTGCCACCATCGGCCCGGATGAATTGCAGGCCATCGCCGCGCAGCTCTACGTGGAGATGGTGAAGAGCGGTTATACCCAGGTCTGCGAATTCCACTATCTGCATCACCAGCCCGATGGCACGCCGTACGCGCAGCCCGAGGCGATGTCGCTGGCCTTGTTCGAAGCCGCCCGCGAGGCAGGCATCGCGCTGACCTTGTTGCCGGTGTTGTACATGAGTGGTGGTTTCGACGGGCGTCCGCTGGCGCCGCGTCAATGCCGCTTCGGTCACGACGTGCCGTCCTATCTGCGCCTGCTGGAAAGCCTGCGCAAGCATGAGAGCGACAAACTGCGCGTCGGCATCGCCTTGCATTCGCTGCGTGCCGTGCCGGAGGAAGCCTTGCGCGTGGTGCTTGCCGACGATGCTTCGAAGCACTGTCCCATCCACATTCATATCGCCGAGCAAATCGGCGAGGTGCAGGACTGCCTCGCTACGCGCGGCGCACGTCCGGTTGAATGGTTGTTCGATCATGCAGCGGTGGATGCGCGCTGGACGCTGATCCATGCCACTCATTTGACCGACAAGGAAACGCAGCAGATCGCGCGCAGCGGTGCCGTGGCCGGCTTGTGTCCCACCACGGAAGCCAATCTCGGCGACGGGCTGTTTCCGCTGGCGGCTTATCTCGATGCGAACGGCACGCTGGGCGTCGGTTCCGATTCGCATATCTCCGTGTCGCCGGTGGAAGAGCTGCGTTGGCTGGAATACGGCCAGCGCCTGGCGACGCGTCATCGCAATATCGCCGGTCGCCATCAGGGCGACAGCGTGGGCGAAACGCTGTGGCGTGCTGCCTTGCGCGGCGGTGCGACGGCTTCGGGATTGCCGATCGGCGAATTGCGCCCGGGCGCGCGCGCCGACTTGATCGTGCTGGACGATCGCGCGCCCTTGCTTGCCGCACGCGACGAGCGTTCGCTGATCGACAGCTTCCTGTTCGCCGGCAATGCGCCGCTGGTGCGCGACGTGATGGTGGGCGGCGAGTGGATCGTGCGTGGCTTCACCCATCGCGATGAAGACCGCATCGCCGCGCGCTATCGCACGGTGATGGAACGGCTTGCCCAGCAGCACTGACGCGCAAGGACCAGGTCAGCATGAACGGTGGCTGCGATTTCGATGAATCGCAGCCATCAAAAGCGGGTGTTCTCGTCATCGGGTTTTTCGAGGCCGGCGTTCTCCGGATCGAACCCACCCGAAGGAGAACACCATGCGTCGACTCATGCTGATCGGTCTCGGCCTCGCCGTCATGTTCAGCGCGAGCCTGTCACTCACCGGCTGCGTGGTCGTGGCGCCGCGGTCGCACTACGCGGCGCGGGTCTGGGTGCCGGCTTACTACGCGCCAGGCAGCGTCTATGTTTCCGGTCACTGGCGGTCGTGATGCGTCGCCGCGATGTGCTGGCGCAGGTGCTCGATGAACACACGTAGCTTCGGCGGCACCTGCAGCCGGCTGGGGTAGTAGAGATAGAAGCCGTCGAAGGGCGGCAGCCAGTCGTCGAGCACGCTTTCCAGCCGGCCATCGGCCAGCGCTGCACGCACCGAGGGTTCCACCATGTGCGTCAGCGCCAGGCCGTCGATGGCGGCGCGTATCGCCATGCTCGGGTCGTTGGTGGTGATGGGGCCATCCACGTCGAGTTCGAACCACTGACCCCTGGACGCGCCAGTCGGATGTGCAAATTCCCACCGGTAGATCGCGTTGCTGCTGAAGCGAAAACGCACGCAGTCGTGGGTCGCCAAGTCGCGGGGATGAGTGGGGCGACCGCGCGCTGCAAAGTACGCGGGTGACCCCACCACCACGGCACGCTGGGGGCCGCCCAACGGCAACGCGACCATGTCGCGCGCCAGGCGCTCGCCCAGGCGGATGCCTGCGTCGAATCCATCGGCGATCAAATCGGTGAGGCGATTCTCGACTTGGATATCCAGCTTCACTTGCGGCCATGCGCGCATGAACGAAGCCACGCACGGAGCGATCAGGTGATCGAGCACCATCTGCGGTACGGCGACGCGCAGCGTGCCGGCGGGCCGGTCGCCGTGCTGGCGCAAGGCGTCGATGGCGTCGTCGATTTCACTGAGGGCAGGGGCGATGCGTTCGAGGAAGGCGTGGCCCGCCTCGGTCAGCCCCACGCGGCGCGTGGTCCGGTGCAGCAGGCGCACGCCCACATGGTCTTCCAGTTGCCGCAGCGTCTGGCTGAGCGCGGAGGGCGTGACCTCGAGCTCGGCGGCGGCACGGGTGAAGCTCCCATGGCGGGCGATCAGGCGGAAGGCGCGCAGGGAGGTCGCGTGGTCTTGAGCCATTACTTAGCCTTACTTAATAACGCATGCACAAGATGCGGATTTTTCCCCGTAATGGCAAGGCGCATGCTCTGCCCATCCGCAACAGCCACCATCACGGGAGTTCGCCATGTCGCTCGATGCCTACTACACCCTCGGCCGCTCCGGCCTGCGCGTCAGCCGCCTCGCCCTGGGCACCATGACCTTCGGTGACAACTGGGGCTGGGGCGCGGCGCAGGACACCGCCCGCGCCATGTTCGACCGCTATCTGGAGGCCGGCGGCAATTTCATCGATACCGCCGACCTGTATACCGATGGCGCCAGCGAGGAACTGCTGGGCCAGTTCGTGGCCGATAGCGGCACGCGCGACCGCCTGGTGCTGTCCACCAAGTTCAGCTACAACGCCCAGCCCGGCAACCCGAACGCCGGCGGCAATGGCCGCAAAAATATCTTGCGCGCCGTGGAAGGCTCGCTGCGTCGGCTGCGCACCGACTACATCGATCTCTACCTGCTGCATACCTGGGATCGGCTGACGCCGGCCGAGGAGGTGGTGCGCACGCTCGACGACCTGGTGCGCGCCGGCAAGATTCGCTACGCGGGCTTGTCGGATGTGCCGGCGTGGTACGCCTCACGAGCGCAGACGTATGCCGAGGCGCATGCGCTGACGCCGCTGGTAAACCTGCAGCTGGAATACTCGCTGATCGAGCGCCACATGGAGCATGAGTTCGTGCCCATGGCGGGCGAACTGGGCATGGGCATCACCGCGTGGAGTCCGCTCGGCATGGGCTTGCTGTCGGGCAAGTACAAGCCTGGTGCAGCGGGCGATGGCCGCTTGTCGAAGATCTCCGGCGCACCGGGATTCGACCGCTTTACCGAACGTAACTGGGCGATCGTTGCCGCACTGGAAGAAGTCGCTGGCAAGCTGGACAAACCGATGGCGCAGGTCGCGCTCAACTGGGTGGCCACGCAACCGGGCATCGCCTCGGTGATCATCGGCGCCACCAAGCTGGCGCAGCTGGACGATAACCTTGCCGCGCTGTCGTTCGAGATCCCTGCTGACTTGCGCGCCCGCTTGAACGAAGCGAGCGCTCTGGAGCCCACCTTCCCGTACTGGTTCTTCGGCGACGTGCAGCAGTCGCGCATCCATGGCGGCGTGGCCGTGGGAAGCAAGCCGGAGGGCTATGCGCACAAGGTGTTCGTGCCGGCGGCGCAGCAGGCGGGCTTCAAGGCCGATTGATCGCCTCACCCGCCCCCTTGTGGGAGCGCACCCTGTGCGCGACTGCCTACGGAGCGAAGCGTCGTGGCGGCCCGATCGCGCACAGGGTGCGATCGGGCCCACAAAAAAACGGCGCCAGCATGCAGGCTGGCGCCGAGTTTCTTGCCTGGCGCCGAGGAGGCGCCGTTACGTTGTCACGCCGTCGTCCGAACCGTTACTGGGCCGAGGAGGAACCCGAGGTCGGGTGCGTGGCCTTGAACTGTTCCCACTGCTGGTGACGTGCTTCGCGCTGGGCCTTGAAGGTGGCCAGCTGGGCCTGCTGGGCGGGGTTGAGGATCGCGTAGACCTGGGCGCGGATCGCGGCGCGCTGCTGCACGCGGGCCGTGGTGGCGGCGCCTTCGGCCTGGGCAAGGGCGGTAGCCGCGGCCTGGTAACCGGAAGCATTCGGCGCCATCTGCTCGAACGCTTCACGCTGCTGACGCAGCGCCTGACGCTGTGCCTTACCCTGCGAGAAGGAGCTCTGCATGATCTGCTTGATGCTGGCCTTCTGGGCGTCGCTAAGGTTCAGCTTGCTATACGCCTCAAACGCGCCGTGACCATGACCGTGACCACCGTGCGGGCCACCGTCCTGGGCGGACGCGATGGCGAACGGAGCGAGAGCAACAGCCGAAGCGAGCACCAGAGCGAGAGAGATGTTCTTGCGCATGGGGATTACCTTGTCGTGGTGGAGGGGTCTTGCGTGGTGCCTATTTGACGACAGCGCTATGTGTATGTTCTTTGCGGGAAGGTAAAGAACGGTAAAGCCGGTGGAGCAAGTTCCTTCGCACCGCTTGAATGGCACTCCAGGCACCAGAAAAATCCCCGACATGCCCCGAATTCTCATCGTTGACGACGACCGCGCACTGGCTGAGCTGCTGGCTGAATACCTGCGGCGCGAGGGCTTCGTAGTGGATGTCGCGCACGACAGCGAGGCCGGCCTTGCGCAGCTGCACAACCCTGCGACGCGACCGGACCTGCTGATCCTCGACGTGATGATGCCGGGGCGCGACGGCCTGGATACGTTGCGCGAACTGCGCCTCAAGCATCGCCTGCCAGTGATCATGCTGTCGGCCAAGGGTGAGCCGGTGGATCGCGTGATCGGGCTGGAGCTGGGCGCGGACGATTACCTCACCAAGCCTTGCCTTCCACGCGAATTGCTGGCGCGCGTACGCGCCCAGCTGCGACGCAATACGCCGGCCACGGCGGGCACGTTGCAAGTGGGCTTGCTGCGGCTGGAGCCGGGCGAGCGTCGCGCCTATGTAGGCGAGCAGGAGCTGTCGCTCACCGGCGCGGAATTCCAGCTGTTGCTGGCGCTCGCACAACGCACCGGCGAACTGGTGGACAAAGCCACACTCACACGCATGGCGCTGGGACGCGAGCTTGAGCGATTTGACCGCAGCATCGACGTGCACGTGAGCCGCCTGCGACACAAGCTGGCCGAAGCTTCGCCGCAGGCGCCACGCATCGATTCCGTGCGCGGCGCCGGCTACAGCCTCGTGGCGGGTGGCGCGTGAGTCCGTTCAAGAGTTCGCTCTATTGGCGCGTGCTGATCAGCTTCTGCGCCGCCAATCTGCTGGCGCTGGCCTTGGGCATCTTTCTCACGCAGCGCTTCGTCGAATACAGCACCGCGGTGGAGATCAACTGGTCCGCCGTGGCACAGGGCGCCGACAAGGCGTTTGAAGCTGGTGGGTCGACGGCGCTGACCGAGTGGTCGTTGCAACAGCGGCGCGAAGGCATTGAGGCGACGCTCTACGAAAACGGGCAGGCGCTGTCGCCGATCCGCATGCCCGCGTCGATGCAGGAGTCGCTGCCGAGCTGGCTGGAAGAAAAGCGCGACATGGTGCTGCAGCCATGGCCGAATCTCTATCTCGCCGTGCAGCAGATACGCGGCAGCGACGGCCACGTCCGCCAACTGGTGGCGCTGAGCCGCACGCACTCGCGCTTGCGCCAGCAGACGCGGCAGACCATTTTCCTGGCTTTCCAGGGTGGCCTCTCGCTGCTCTTCATCGGCTTCGTCGGCTGGTGGGTGGCGCGCAGTGTGGCCAAGCCAGTGGAAGCGATCAGCAAGGCCACACGGCGCATGGCGGCGGGCGAGTTGTCCGCCCGCGTCGAAGGGCAGGGGCGCCGCGCGCCGGAGGAGCTCACCCAGCTCGCCAACGATTTCGATGCGATGGCCGAACGCATCGAGGCCCTGGTCGCTCACGATCGCAGTGTGCTGCAAGACCTCTCGCACGAATTGCGCTCGCCGCTCGCGCGCCTGCACTTGATCCTCGATCTCGCCCAGCGCAGCACGCCCGAAGAGGCCGCGCGTTACTTCCTGCAGGCGGAACAGGAGATTGGCCGCCTCGACCATATGACCGGCGAGATGCTGGCGCTGTCGCGGCTGGAAGGTGGTATCCCCGGCGTCAACCGCGAACCGGTGGATATGGCCGCACTGCTGCGCGAAAGCGTGCGTCGCGCCGAACTGGAAGCCGCCGCGCGCCATATCACGCTGAATTTGCTCGACGGCGCATCGGCCGTGGTATCCGGCAACGAGTTGCTGCTGGAACGTGCGTTGGACAACCTCATCGCCAATGCGATCAAGTTCAGCCCCGAAGGCGGGCGGGTCGAACTGAAGGCGCAAAAAGTGGGCGCCCATGTCGATGTTTCCGTGCGCGACAACGGACCCGGTGTCCCGGAGGCGGAGCTTGGCTCGCTGTTCCGGCCGCTGTTCCGCGGCAGCAATGCCTCGCGCGCCGATGGACACGGGCTGGGGCTGGCCATCGTCCAGCGTGTAGTGAAGGCGCATGGCGGCGACATCCACGCGGAAAACGTCGACGGCGGCGGACTGCTGGTCGCTCTGCAACTGCCATTGGCGCCCGCCACCGCCGGCTGATTCGAGATCCAAGACGCGCTCGGCCTTCGAAAAGGCCCGCGCGTCTGCGACACTCGGTGTTTTCGACCACGGCCTGCCGATGCGCTCCAACGCTATCGCCGCGGTGGGACTGGCGCTGTGCGCGGCGCTGTTCTTCACCATGACCTATGTACTCAACCGCAGCCTGGTCGCAGGCGGCGGTCACTGGGCGTGGGCGGTGATCCTGCGTTACCTGATCACCTTGCCGTTGCTCGCCATTGCCTTGCCCTGGCAGGGCGGCCTGGGCGAATTGCCGAACGAGTTGAAGCGCTATCCGCGCGCCTGGCTGCTATGGAGCGCGGTGGGCTTTGTGCTGTTCGGCCTGCCGCTGACCTGGGCCGCCAACAGCGGTCCGTCCTGGCTGGTGGCGGGCAGTTTTCAGACCACCGTGCTGGCGGGTCCTTTGCTTGCGCCGTTGATCTATCGCGACGCACGCAGGCATCTTGCATGGGGAAGCGTGGCGATCGGCGTGTTGATCGTGGCCGGCGTGTTCGCGCTGCAATGGGGGCACGCGCAAGGCCAGCTGCGGGCGAGTGATTGGCTGGCGATGGCGGCCGTGGTGTTCTCGGCCTTCATGTATCCGCTGGGCAACCGCATGGTGCTGCTGCATCTGGAACACAGCGGTGCGCAGATCGGCGCCACCCAGCGCGTGTTCGGCATGACGCTGTGCAGCTGGCCGCTGTGGTTGATCCTCGCCGTGGTGACATGGGTCGCGGTTGGTCCGCCGGGCTGGCGCGAAATCCTGCTGGCGGGTGGCGTGGCCTTGTCGTCGGGCGTGATTGCCACGGTGTTGTTCTTCCAGGCCACCGCGATGGTACGTTCGGAGCCCACGGCGCTTGCCGCGGTAGAAGCGATGCAGGCGGCCGAGCTGTTGTTTGCCACGGTGATTGGTGCGTGTTTCTTGGGCGAAGCGTGGCCGCATGGTTACTCCGCCTTTGGAGCGGTGATGATCATCTTGGGCATTGCGCTGTTCGGTTGGGTGAGTGGCCGATCGGCGGCCGGGCACCGGGACGAGGTGCGCACATTGGAAACGGATCGTGGTGCATGAGTGCTGAGGGCGGCGGAGTGATGGTGATGCGTGCAGTTTGGAAAGGTGTGGCGATCTGCCTGCTCGTTGGCGCACTGGTGAAGCCGCTGCCTGTGCAGGCCGAGGAGCAAGCGTTGCCGCCGCCGGTAAAACTCGTGCTGGACGCCAAGGCATTTGCGCCCGAGCAGATCAAGGTGACGGTCTACCTACCTCCTGGCTATACGAGCTCCGATGCTCGTTATCCCGTGTTGTATGCGAACGACGGCCAGGACATGGACGCCGTGGGTTTGCAGCAAACGCTTGCAACGCTCTACGCGCAACGCACGATCCATCCGGTGATCGTGGTAGCGGTGGACATGCTCAAGGACCGCGCGTCGGGCTATGGGCTGTTCGATCGCGCACGCCGGCAGAGCATCGTGGGCGGCTCGCGCATCGGCCCGATCGGAGCGCGTGCGTACGATTACTCGGCATGGGTCGCCAGCACGCTGGTGCCCTACGTGGATACGCACTACCGCACGCAGGCCTCTGCGCAGGGTCGCACCATGCTCGGCTGGTCGTTGGGTGCGCTCAATGCGTTTTGCGTCGGCTGGGAATATCCGGACGTGTTCGGGCAAGTGGGCGCGTTCTCGCCGTCGTTCTGGCTGGCCGCTGATCGCAGCGATGCGCAGGCGGTTGAAAGTACACGGCTGGCGCAAGCCATGGTGGATCGGGCGGGGCAGCGCAAGCCGCTGCGTTTCTGGTTTGCGGTGGGCGGCCGTGAGGAAACCAATGACCGCAACCACAACGGCACCATCGACGCCGTCGAAGATCTGCAGGACGTGATCAACGGTTTCGCGGCGCCCGATGGCAGCCATCGCCGCGGACTGCGCGACCTCGGTTATCGCATCGACACGGATCACCCCGACCAGCCATCGCAAACGGGCGAGGTTGTCTACGATCTCTTCCCGGACGGCGAGCACAACCAGGCCACCTGGAAACGCATGTTGCCGGTGTTCCTGCGTTGGGCGTATGGCGTCGCGCCGTCCGCGCCGTGAAACGTGAGCGGGCGAATCATCCCGCCACGGCCGTCAACGGCGAGTGCGCGACTACGCAGTTGCGGCCCAGGGTTTTGGCGCGGTACAGCGCCGCATCCGCGCGGGCGATCAGATCGTCGGCCGTATCGGCGGGACCGGTAAGGCTGGCCACACCCATGCTGATGGTGGTCTGCAGCGAGTTGCCGCGCGCATGCACATGCAGCGATTCGATGCTGCGGCGAATGCGCTCGCCCACCGCCATGGCCTGCTCGTGCGTGGTGGCCGGCAGCAAGGCCACGAATTCTTCGCCGCCGTAGCGACCCAGGCTGTCCAATGGGCGCAATTCATCGGCGATCGCGGCGGCGACCGCGCGCAGGCAGGCATCGCCGGTTTGGTGCCCGTAGCGATCGTTCACCGATTTGAAGTGATCCAAGTCCAGGAAGATCAGCGCGAGCGGCTGGTGCTGCGGTCTCGCCTGAGTGACTGCCTCATGCAGCCGCGTCACCAGAGCTCGCCGGTTGAGCAGGCCGGTGAGTGCGTCGTGGTCGGCCAGGTGATGCGCCACGTCGCGTTCGCGGCGCGCACGCAAGGACAGGTCGGCCAAGCCGATAGTGACCACGATGCTGCAGAACGCGGTGGCGAACGGCAGGCCATATTCCAGCCAGCGAGGCTGGTCCAGCGACAGCAATATCTGGCCCAGTCGCACTACGGTCAGCAGCACTTGGGGCAACCACGCCACCAGGAAAAAACGGGCCTGCCGCCCATGCCGCGAGGCCGCGAGCACAATCGTGCCCAAGGCCCACAACGAGGTGACGATGAACCACAGGTTGTACGCGCTGGCCAGCAGGTGCATGCGTTCGGCGAACGGGAAACACAGCAGGGTGGCGATCAGTAGATAGGGCCAGCGCATATGGCCCAGCGCGCGCGCAGGGCGCGGCGTGATCTGGCGCAGCTCGCAGAATTCCAGGATGAACGAGAACAGCAGCGGTGCACTGAGCGCCACGAACAGCCATGGCGCGTGCGTACCCAGCGGCACCAGCAGCGAACCGCCGGGCAGTTCGTACATTTCGCCGCTCATCAGCAGCTGATTCATCAGTTGGCAACCGGTGTAGCCGATGAAATACAGCAGCACGCGATCGCGCAACACCAGCCACAGGCATAGCGCCGCCAGAATCATGGTGAACTGCACGCTGGAGAACAGCGTGGTCAGGCGAACGTGGGTCAGATCCTGCGCCTGGTACGTGGCCATGTCGGTGATGTCGGCGCGGATCTGCCGGGTGAAGTTGTCGGCGGCGATCTGCACATAGATCGGCTGGCCGGCGCGCAAGTCATGCGGCAATTCCAGCGCCAGGTGATGACGCGAGTAACGCGCCAGCTGATCGGTCTGGGCGAACCATAGTTCGTGCGGTTGATAGTCCGGCGGCGCATACACGTTGATGCGTATATAGGTAGCGCCGGTGAAGTTGAGCACGGGCGAACTTGCCTCATGCCAGTCGCGGTCGATGGTCAGGCGATACCAGCGCTGCGTCTCCACCGCATTGGGCGTATGGGTCGAGCGACTGGGCAGGAAACGGTCGTCCATGCCGCCATGGATGACCTGCGCCGGCGTTGGCGCAGGCTTGAGCGGCGCCAACGAGGCTACCTGCAGGGTCGGGACAGCGGATCGCGCAGGCGTCGCCTGTGCAGCCAGTGCAAAGCACATGGCGCACATCCAGGTGAATAACACCACGATGGGCTCGCGTATCGACATATCCCCCCTTGCTGCCGGTCCCCTGTTACCGGCGTGCGGGGCGGGTCCTTCCTTCGGACAGCTGCCCCGGCGTCTTTATGTATCACGTTCCACGCGCGATATGGACTTTTTGGCCGGCCCCGGCGGCGAGGTCTTGACGCTCCGGGACAGCCAAGAGCGGCGGTCGAACACGATCACGGCAAGTCTTATGCTTATCACCTCGGCAATTTTTGGCGGTGGTGGCATGGCAAGGCGGGAAGGCGTGAAACCGGTCTCTCAGGCAGAACATCGGCCTGGGGCTGGCGAACTTGAGTCGCACGATTTCATCCGCCACGGCACACCGGCGTTTCGACGGACCAATCTGGCGCTGTTCGCCGCCGGTCTGGCCACGTTCGGCCTGCTGTACTGCACCCAGCCGCTGATGCCCGAGTTCAGCAAGGACTATGGGGTCAGCGCAGCGGCCGCGGCGCTCTCGCTTTCGCTGACTACCGGCGTGCTGGCGTTCGCCATGTTGTTTGCCGGCGGCCTGTCCGATGCCTGGGGGCGCAAGACGATCATGACGGCGTCGCTGCTGTCTTCCTCCGTGCTGGTGGTCCTTACCGCGTTGGTGCCCGACTGGCACATGCTGCTGATCCTGCGCGCGCTGTTGGGATTGACGCTGAGCGGGCTGCCCGCGGTGGCGATGACGTATCTCGGCGAGGAAATGCACACCGACTCCATCGGCCTGGGCATGGGCCTGTACATCAGCGGCAATGCCATCGGAGGCATGGGCGGACGCCTGGTGGCCGGCGTACTGGCCGAGTTTTTCGGATGGCGCGTGGGTGTGGCTACGGTGGGCGTGATCGGGCTGATCGCCGGCATCGTGTTCTGGCGAAGTCTGCCGCCGTCCCGCCATCACGTGCACCGGCCCTTTCATGTGGGGGCGCTGATGGGACGCTTCGCCTCGACGTTTCGCGACGCTGGCCTGCCGTGGCTGTACGCCGAAGGCTTCCTGCTGCTGGGCGCGTTTGTCACGCTGTACAACTACATCGGCTATCGCTTGCTGGCGCCGCCGTATGGGCTCAATCAGGCCGTGGTGGGCGCCATCTTCAGCGTGTACCTGATCGGCACGTTCAGTTCGGCCTGGATGGGACATCTCGCCGGCAAGCTCGGGCGACGCAAGGTGTTGTGGACGGCGTTCGCACTGATGCTCGTGGGCCTGGCACTCACGGCCACCCAGCCACTATGGCTGATCGTGCTTGGCATCGTCGCGGTGACGTTCGGCTTCTTCGGTGGCCATTCCATCGCCAGCAGCTGGGTGGGTCGCCGCGCCGGCGACAACAAGGCGCAGGCGTCGTCGCTTTATCTGTTTTCCTATTACATGGGTTCCAGTCTGGCAGGCGCCAGTGGCGGCCTGTTCTACGCGTCACACGGTTGGAATGGGGTGGCTGTGTTTGTCGGCGCGCTGGTCGTCGCCGGACTATTGATTGCGTGGCGTCTGTATCGACTGCCGCCGCTGGTCAGCCCATCCAGCCCGGAAACAGAGCCGCCGATTCCGCAGTAAGGCTGCGGAAGCGCGTTGCACGCTCCCGCAGTGCGAGTCGCAGCTTACTGCGCGTCCGGCTTCAGCATGCCCTTCACCGCGTCGTAGTCGCCATCGTTGGCGGCGGCCGGCAGGTCGAGCAGATGGGTCATCAGCGGATAGACGTCCACGTTCGGAAACGATGGAACCTCGGCGCCTGCGCGGAAAGCCGGTCCGTGCGCCACGAACAGCGCTTGCATCTGCGGCGCGGCGTTGTCGTAACCGTGGTCGCCGCGCATCGGCTCTTTCTTCTTCGCCAGGTACTCACGCGTCGAGATGCGCCAGCCGACATCGGCGAGGCATAGCAGCTGCGGTACGCGCGGATTGCTGCCATAGGCGAGTCGCTCGGGTACGCGCGTCTTGTCCCAGCACGTCATATGCTGCTGGGGCTGCTCCATTTTGGCTTCGATCTTGGCGAAGTCGAAGCCCGGCTTGGGGTTGAAGCCGGCCAGCACGCCCACGCTCACCAGCTCCACCTGCTTGAGCGGAATGAATTTGTCGATCACCACGACGTTGGCCTTCGGCGAACTCGCCATGCCATGGTCGGCCACGATGATCAGGTTGATGCGATCGAGCAGGCCGCGTTGCTGCAGGCCTTTGACAAGTCGATCCAGCGCCGCATCGGTATGCGCGATCGCTTCGTTGACCTGCGGCGAATCGGGTCCGGAATGGTGGCCGGCATGGTCGACTTCATCGAAGTACAACGTAAGGAAGGTCGGGCGCTCGCCGGCGGGGAGATCCAGCCAGGCCAGTACCTGATCCACGCGCTGGTCGGGTGTGACGTCGCCGTCGTACGGTTTCCAGAGATTCGGGTGCGCGCCGTGGATATCCGCTTCCGAACCCGGCCAGAACATGGTGGCCGTCTTCATGCCGTGCTGCTGCGCGGTTTCCCACAGCGGCGTGCCTTGCGCCCACCATTGGCCATTGCTCACGGCTTCGCGATTGCTCAGCGAAAATTTGCCAAGCGCCGGGTCGGTCATCGTGTTGTTGACGATGCCGTGGTGGTCCGGACGCAGGCCGGTGACGATGGTGTAGTGATTGGGAAATGTCAGCGAGGGGAACGACGGCTGCATGCCGCTGGCGGCGCGCACGCCTTGCTTGGCCAGCGATGCGAGCGTGGGGCTGAGTCCGCGTTCGATGTAATCGGTGCGATAGCCGTCGATCGAGATCAGCAGCAGCGGTACAGGTGCAGGGGCGGGCTTCGCTATGGCGGCAGCTTGCGGCGCGGGCGTGGAAACCGGTTGCGGGTGAGGCGTGGCACAAGCTGTTCCGAGCGCGACTAGCGAACAGAGCAGCGGGCGAAACAGGATCTTCATGCGCAAGGACTTATCATGGGTACAAAGTCCGTATGATCGCCCAGGCGTATGACCATTACACGTCTTTTTCTTTGCGCAACTTTCGTCACTTGCCCGTTATGGCCTGGTGTGGCAGCGGCGCATCCGGAAATGGGTGGTGCACCTGCGAGCGCCTCCACCATAGCGGCGCCAGCGGCAGCGACGGCGCGCAAGCCGGCATCGCAGGCGAATGCGAAAACATCGCATGTTGATGCGAACGCGACACCCATGCCTAAGGCCAGCAAAACCAAGCCGACGCCGGTGCCGTCAACGACGGATACGTATCATCTATCGCACCGGCCGCATCAACTCGATTCCTACCAGAACGCGTTGACGCCACCGCCGGCGGCGAACGAACGCTGATCGATCGGGTGTCGCTGCGCCTAGTGCGCGGCGAGGTGAAGCTGGGCGCCGAACAGGTCGCCCTCGGCAATGCGGCTTTCCATCGACAACAGAAACTGCTTCGTCGGCAGTCCTCCGCCGAACCCCGTGAGACTGCCATTCGCACCGATCACCCGATGGCATGGCAGCACGATCGGCAGCGGATTGCGTCCGTTCGCGGCGCCCACGGCACGCACGGCCTGAGGATGCTTGATGCGACGCGCGAGTTCGCCGTAGCTGATGGTCGCGCCGTAAGGAATGCGCGCCAGCTCCCACCACACTTCCTGTTGGAATGGCGTGCCGAGTGGGTGCAGTCTTAGATCGAATTGCTGGCGGACACCGGCGAAGTATTCGTCGAGTTGCTGCCTTGCCTGCGCGAGAGGCTCGTGTGCACGTATCCATGCCGGGTGTGGCTCGCGCTGGTGGCGGCCAGTGGAAAACCAGATTTCGCGCAAGCCCGCTTCGTCAGCGACCAAGCGCAGCAGGCCGATCGGTGTGTCCATCTCGTCGTGAAAGATGAGGTCGCTCATCAGGCCACCTTCTTGCTCGATGCGGCGGCGTCGCTGGCGCTGCGCCACAGATGCATGACGGAGTACGCGCGCCACGGTCGCCAGCCTTCGGCGAGTGCCGTCAACGCCTTCGTCGACAGCTCGGGACCGTCCCCGGCGGCAGCGCGACGAAGAATGAGGTCTGCCGCGGGGAACGCATCCGGGTGGCTGAGCGCACGCATCGCCATGTAGTGTGCCGTCCATTCGCCGATGCCCGGCAAGGCGACCCAGCGCTCCACGAATTCGTCCAGCGGTTGCTCGCTGCGAAAATCGATGCGCCCGTCCAGCAGCGCCTGGGCAACGCCGCGCACGGTCGCCGCGCGGGCGGTGGTGAGACCGATCGAGCGAAGATCCGCTTCGACCAGCAGCTCCGGACCGGGAAACAGGCGCTGCAGTTCGGCCACTGGCGACACGACGGGCGTACCGAAATGCTGCACGATGCGCGTCGCCAAGGTACGTGCCGCCGCCACGCTGACTTGTTGGCCTAGGATCGCGCGCACCGCGATTTCGAAGCCGTCCCAGCCGCCGGGCAGGCGCAGACCGGGACGCTTGCGCAACAGCGGTCGCAGCACCGGGCTTTCCTTTAGCGCATCACTGATCGATTGCGGGCTCGCATCCAGGTCGAACATGCGACGTAGCTTGTTCACCACGCCGAGCATCTGCGCCGGTTGCGGGCAATGCAGTTCCAGCCGCAGCGCGTGATCGTGGCCGGGCCATGCGCTCAATCGCAGCCAGCCCGGCGCATCCGGCGTGCCAAATACACGCGCGTAGCTGTGATCGTCCACATGCTCGACGCCGGGCAGCGCGCGTCCGCGCAGGAACGCGAGGATCGCCTCGAAATCGTAAGGCGGCCGATACGCGAGCCGCAGCGAGATCGCATCGCCGGTCGCGACGCCCGGGTGGCGACGCAGGTCGCGTGGCGCCATGCGGTTCGCTTGGAGGAACGCCGCGTTGAAGCGGCGCAGGCTGCCGAAGCCGGACGCGAGCGCGACTTCCGTAACGGGCATCGTCGTTTCGGTGAGCAACTGCTTCGCGAACAATAAACGTCGCGTCGTATGCACGCTGATCGGCGGCGCTCCAAGACGTTCCACAAACAACCGGCGCAACTGCCGCGCGCCGACGCCGACGCGTTCGGCCATCGCGTCCACGGATAATTCGTCGAACGCGCCGCTGTCCATCAATTTCAGCGTGCGCGCGATCACATGGTCGCCGCGTTGCCACGCATCGTTGCCGGGCGACAGTTCAGGCCGGCAACGCAGGCACGGCCGAAAGCCGGCCGCTTCCGCCGCCGCGGCGCTCGCGTAATAGCGCACGTTCTGCGGTTTCGGCGATGGGGCAGGGCACACCGGGCGGCAGTAGATGCGCGTGCTGGTGACCGCGGTGAAGAACAGTCCGTCGAAGCGCGCGTCGCGGCTGAGGCGGGCCTGCTCGCAGGTGCGGTCGTCGGGCAACGGGGCGGTTTGGGTAGCCATGCGGCGAGATTAGCACCGGGGTTGGCTTCGAACTGGCCGTTTTCGGACATCAATATCAGCCGGTTCAGCCTGCGCGGCTGCCTCGTGATTGGCGAACATCGGCGTCGATGCTAGGGTTCTGCGCAATCACTGGGGGGCCAGGGAATGAACGTCGGAAACAAGTGGTGGCTCGCCGCGGCGGCCGGACTCGGTTTGGCCGTCGGTGGCGGTTTCTGGGCATTGGGCGCGAGCTGGCAGCATGCGATGATCGCTCGCCTCAATCGGCCGGCGCCCAAGGCGCCGCCAACGGTCGCTCTGCCGAACGGCGCCAAGGCGCATTTGTTCGACCGCAACAGCGTCTACAGCTTCCTCGCCGCGGCAAAACGGGCCGAAGCCATCAAGGATCCGCTGCAGCGCTGTCTCGCGTATCCGGATCCGCCCGGCAGCCATTGGTCGCCCGCCGCCGTCGCGGCGTATTGCCACTATCGAACCTATCCGTCGATGTCGTTCGAACAAGTGCGCGGACTGCTCGAGCAGGGCCAGTACGCTGAGCTCGACCGGCGCATGGCAGGCATGCTCGACGACAAGCTGCACAAGCCTGACGTCGCAGGCGTGATGGATCACGCGTTTGAAACATGGTTCAACCGTAGCGATTTGGATCTGCGTCCCTTGCTGGATCATTGGAAGCAGGCCTCGCCGCGCAGCGCGTTTGCATACACCGCCAGTGGCGTCTCCTATGTCGCCATGGCATGGCATGCGCGCGGAACGAAATACATGCAGGACACGCCGCGCAGTAATGTCGAGGCGATGGATCGCTTGCTGGCGCTTGCCGATGCGGACCTGCGCCATGCAGTGGCACTCGATCCCCACGTGACGCCTGCCTACGTCGCCATGATCGATGCAGGACAGCTCAGCCTGGGCACGGACTATGTAAGGCGCGCCGCCGATGCGGGTTTGCGCACCGACCCGGCAAATTTTGCAATCTACAATGAGCTGATGCGGGCCATGCAGCCGAAATGGGGCGGTTCGATCCAGCAAATGAAGCAGAACGGTCAGGCCGCGGTGGCGCACGCGTCTGTCAATCCCATGCTCTTGCTGCTTCCGGAAAAGGCCGTCGCCGAAGACGTGGACCTTGACGGCGATGACTGCAACGTACCGGGCCGCTTCGAACAGTTCAGTCTCGTGTTCGACCAGGTCGCCGTCGCCTCGCAGTTGTCCACCGCTGCCGAGTCCGCCGAATCATGCAACCACCTGGAACTGTCGACGGTTTACTACTCCGAGGATTTGCGTTTCTATCCCGAGGACCTCAAGGCTCGGGCACAGCGGGCATACAACCTCAACGAGTTCGATGAGTCGGCATGGGCCGTGGCGGAAGCGAGCCAGTTGATGCATGAGGAACCTGGCAACGCCGATTATGTCGTTGCGCGCGGCAACGCCTACGAGATGCTGAACGACTATCCGCATGCCGAGCAGGACTATCTGGCTACCCTCGCCTTGTCGCCAAACCACCGGCAGGCGGTTGCCGCGCTTGCAAATCTCTATATGAACCAGATGCACGACTGGGACAAGGCCTGGGCGCTGGACGAGCGCCTCGTGCAGGCAACGCCCGGCGAGCCTTACGGTTGGTGGTTGCGCGCCGAGATCCAGATACGGCAACCAAGGAAGGGCTTGAAGGAGACTGCGGACTATTTCGCCGCCCACTTCGACACCACGCCGGAGATGCATCGCTCGCTGTTGCGAATGAGGGCGGAGCAGGCACTGCAAGACGGCGCCGCCAAGGCTTCCGCAAAATCGGCGCCATCGCCGCGCCACGCGTCATTGCAATGACGCGTGGCCTTCAGTGAACGATAGCAAGCGACACGAGATCGGGCGCGCACTCGGCGCGGCGCCCTGACTCGAAATTCGCGACGTCCTGGGCGCTCGCAGTGCGACCTTCGTCGCCGCCGTCGTACATCACGCGCCACACGCCGTCGTTGCCGCGATGCCATACCGTGCTGAACGCGATGAGCGTGTAGCGTGGATTAGCGTTCGGCGCCAGGTTTTCAAGCAGGGCTGGTCCGCTCGACAGCACGATCGAAGGATCGCCTGCTTGTACCACCCATGCGGGATACCAGCGCACGCGCATGCTCTTGCCTTCGAGCAGCGTCTTCCACTGCTTGGCGATCGCCGCCCGACCGCGCTGCGGGTGGGCCGTGTTCGCCGCGAAAACGGCATCGCTGTCGATGTGCTCGGCGAATGCCTTCTCGTCGTGACGATCCACCGACGCCGCGAACGACAGTTCTCTTTGCCACACCGCGCACCGCGATGTTTCAGCAGCCTGCGCATGACCAGCGGAGGCGGCCATGGCAAACAGGGCCAGAATCAGGAAACGCTGCATGGGCGCAACCTCAGGGGGAGTGCGGCAAGCATGATTTCGCCTTGCACCGTGCGAAAGTGCCGAAAGGTGGATGGGCGGGACTTTGCCGCAATGCGGTTTGCGGGCGCCGGCTAGCCTCGTCACAATGGCACTTTCCCCTGGCTGTGACGCTTCCCATGAACGCTCCCACCCGCATCGACACGACCCGCACCATCCGCGCGCCGCGCGGCACCGACTTGACCTGCAAAAGCTGGCTCACCGAGGCGCCGTTCCGCATGCTGCAGAACAACCTCGATCCGGAAGTGGCGGAAAATCCGGCCGAACTGGTTGTCTATGGCGGCATTGGGCGGGCGGCGCGCAACTGGGAGTGCTTCGATGCGATCCTGCGCGCCCTGCGCGAGCTCAACGACAACGAGACGCTGCTGATCCAGTCCGGCAAGCCGGTCGGCGTGTTTCCGAGCCATCCGGATGCACCGCGCGTGCTGCTCGCCAATTCCAACCTGGTGCCGGCGTGGGCGAACTGGGAGCATTTCAACGAGCTCGATAAGAAGGGCTTGATGATGTACGGCCAGATGACGGCCGGCTCGTGGATCTATATCGGCTCGCAAGGCATCGTGCAGGGCACTTATGAGACCTTCGTGGAAATGGGTCGCCAGCATTACGGTGGCAGCCTGAAGGGTAAGTGGATCCTCACCGCCGGTCTCGGCGGCATGGGCGGTGCGCAACCGCTGGCCGCATCGCTGGCCGGTGCGAGCTCGCTCAACATCGAATGCCAACAGAGCCGCATCGATTTCCGCCTGAAGACGCGCTACGTCGACGAGCAGGCGACGGATCTGGACGATGCGCTCGCACGCATCGCGAAGTACACCGCGGCCGGCGAAGCAAAGTCGATCGCGCTGCTCGGCAACGCGGCCGACGTGCTGCTGGAGCTGGTGCGACGCGGCGTGCGTCCGGATGCCGTCACCGACCAGACCAGCGCGCACGATCCGGTCAACGGCTACCTGCCGCAGGGTTGGACCGTCGAGCAGTGGTTCGAGCGCCGCAAGAGCGATCCGAGCGGCACTGCCAAGGCAGCCAAGCAGTCGATGAAGACGCATGTGGAAGCGATGCTCGCCTTCCACCAGCAGGGCGTGCCCACCTTCGATTACGGCAACAACATACGTCAGATGGCGAAGGACGAAGGCTGCGCGGACGCGTTTGCGTTCCCTGGTTTCGTGCCGGCCTTCGTGCGTCCGCTGTTCTGTCGCGGCGTGGGCCCGTTCCGCTGGGTGGCGCTGTCCGGCGATCCGGAAGACATCTACAAGACCGATCAGAAAGTGAAGGAGCTGATCCCCGATGATCCGCACCTGCATCGCTGGTTGGACATGGCGAAGGAACGCATCAACTTCCAGGGCCTGCCGGCGCGCATCTGCTGGGTGGGTCTGGGTGTGCGTCACAAGCTGGGGCTTGCGTTCAACGAGATGGTGCGCAATGGCGAACTGAAAGCGCCGGTGGTGATCGGCCGCGATCATCTCGATTCGGGTTCGGTGGCCAGCCCCAATCGCGAAACCGAAGCGATGCGCGATGGTTCGGACGCGGTGAGCGATTGGCCGCTGCTCAACGCCATGCTCAACGTGGCCGGTGGCGCGACCTGGGTGTCGCTGCACCATGGCGGCGGCGTGGGTATGGGTTATTCCCAGCACTCGGGCGTGGTGATCGTATGCGATGGCAGCGAAGCGGCTGACCAGCGCCTTGCGCGCGTGCTGTGGAACGACCCGGGCACGGGCGTGATGCGTCATGCGGATGCGGGTTACGAGATCGCCATCGAATGCGCGAAAGAGCAGGGCCTGAACCTGCCGATGATCTGACGACCCGTCGGCGCCTTGCGCGATGCGCAGGGCGCCGCTGGCATCGTGTCGGAGCAAGGCCAGTTCATCGCCCGCAGATTGCCATCGTTGGCTGCGAAAGTGGTCGGACATCCCGATA
Source organism: Dyella sp. 01L423 (assembly GCF_056399945.1). Taxonomy (NCBI): domain Bacteria; kingdom Pseudomonadati; phylum Pseudomonadota; class Gammaproteobacteria; order Lysobacterales; family Rhodanobacteraceae; genus Dyella; species Dyella sp. 01L423. The sequence continues at coordinate 1,145,427 of NZ_JBFTSI010000001.1, forward strand.
CGGAAAGGATCCTCCATGACATTTTCGACTGCCCGCCGCGCATGGTTCACGGCGATGTTTGCGATCGCATGCACGGCTGCCTCAAGCGTGTCGCTCGCGGCCAGTCCGCAGCCGGCAGCTTCGCCGAATGAGCCGCTTCAGCATGCGTTGGATGCCTTTGCGCAACGCGCACGTCCTGGCACGCTGGGTGTGGCCGTGCTCGACTTGAAGTCGGGTATGACGGCTGGCGTCGATGCGGACCGTGCGTTCCCGATGATGAGCGTGTTCAAGGCGCCGGTGGCCGCGGCCGTGCTGTCTCGGATCGACGATGGCTCGCTGTCGCTGCAGCAGAAGGTCATGGTGACACGCGAGCAGGTGATGGGTGGCTCTGCCATACCCTCCATCGGCGCGCACTTCCACGGCGAGCGCATGAGCTTCACCCTCGAGCAGCTGTTGAAGGCCGCGGTGAGCGAGAGCGACAACACGGCCGTCAACGCCTTGATACGCACCGTCGGTGGTCCTGGCGTGGTGACGACGTACCTGCACGAGCACGGCATCGATGGCATGCGCGTGGATGTCGACGAGGCAGGCATCGCACAAGTGTTCCATGGCCTGCGTCCGGGCGAACAGCCGCCAGCGCACGAAAGCGACGCGGCCGCTGATCAGCGTTACCAGTCGGGCTATCAGGCCTTTCTCGCCGACCCTCGCAATCGCAGCACGCCGGATGCGGCGATCGCGTTCCTTGGAAAGTTGGTCCACGGCGAGCTGCTGTCGCCGGTATCGACCCAGCGCCTGCTCGGGCTGATGGAAGCGCAAACCATCCCGAACCGTCTCCGCGCGGGCTTGCCGGCAGGCCTGTATTTCGCCGACAAGACCGGCACGTCCGGGGCGCTGGGCAAGCGCACGGCTGCCTTCAACGATATCGGCATCATCCGCTGGCCCGATGGCCACACCGTGCTGGTGGCGGCGTTCCTGATGGACTCCTCGGCGACCGATCAGCAGCGCGCCGCCTTGTTTGCCGATATCGCGCGCAGCGTGGTTTCCTCCACACGCCCCTAGAGCCCGGTGGTGCAGGGTCGCGCCCGGGCGCATGATGTCGCCACATCCAACGAGGAGTGGCGACATGCCGGTCGAACTGAAGATGTTGGCGTGGTCGATAGTGCTGGGACTGGTCTACGTGGTGTTTGCAGTCACGCTCGCCACCATGCAGCGAGGCATGGCCTGGAATGCAGGCAACCGTTCCGGCGAAGCTCCGCTGACCGGCGCCGCCGATCGGGCCAGCCGCGCCAGCCGCAATTTCCTCGAGACTTTCGCGTTCTTCGCGGCCGCCGTGCTGGTGGTCGTGGTGGGGCAGTGCACGAGCAGTACGACCGCGCTTGGTGCTCAGGTCTACTTCTGGGCGCGCGTGCTCTACCTGCCGATTTATGCAGCCGGCATTCCCTATCTGCGCACCCTGGTCTGGGCGGTGTCGATCGTCGGCCTGCTGATGGTCTTGTCAGGCGCGTTCGGTTCGCACTGACGCAATAAGCACCCCGGTTCACCGCTTGATGCCCTGGCCCACCTCACGGCGGGGCACAGGTATGCGCGTTTGTCTGTCGGGGCGCAAAGCTCAGTGCTTTGGCGTAAACGTCAAAAGCTTGGCGTTGCGCTGGAATTTTGACGTCAGTTTTCCGCCGGTGCGGCGTCCGGGTTCGCTTGGCTTATTTGTGCTTTTTCTCTATTAGTCAATTACTTGCGTACGTTTTGCCAGATTGCTTCGCGAACCGACGTTCGCAAGCCATTCGAGGCGTGACCACACTGGTGGTCCGGCACGGCTTGTGTCGGGCCGCCGGGCAGGGTCCGGCGGTTTCCTTGATTGACGACTGGAGAAACTGCATGAACACCAACACTGTACGCACCGGCTCGCTGACCGAACTGTCGAGCTACCCGAAATGGGCGCGCGAGATGATCGAAGCCTGCGAACCCGCCCGCCGGAGCGTCCGCGACCACGTGATGTGGGACATGATGAGCGAAGGTAGTATCGACTTGGCTACCGTGCGCAACTTCATGGTCGGCACCTGGTCGCTGATTGAGCGCTTCCCGGGCTTCATGGCCTTGAGCCTGCTCAAGACGCGTTATGGACGCAGTGCCGGCGACAACATGGCCCGACGCTGGCTGGTCCGCAACATCCGAGTGGAGCAGAACCATGCCGAGTACTGGCTGGATTGGGCCGAGGGCTCGGGCGTGTCGCGCGAGGCGGTGCTGGACGGCATGCCCCCGCGCGGAACGCAGACAGCGGCGGAGTGGTGCCACGACGTCTGCGCCCGCGACACGCTGGCCGCCGGCATTGCCGCCACCAACTACGCCATTGAAGGCGTCACCGGCGAATGGTCGCAGAAGGTGTTTGACAGCGTGGCCTACGCCAACAGCTTGCCGGCGGCCGGTCGCAAGTCCACCCTGCGTTGGCTTCAGCTACACGCCGCTTATGACGATACTCATCCGTGGGAGGCGCTGGAGATCGTTTGCACCCTGATGGGCAGCCAGCCCGCAGAGGAGGAAGTGGAGCATCTGCGCGAGTGCATCGAGCGTAGCTACGTGAGCCTGCACTACGGTCTCGAGCGTTGTTTGGTCCAGCACGCGGTGAACGAAGTGGCAGAGCAAGCGGCGTAACGGGGATCTCGTCGTCGACAGCGTGACGGGACGAGATGTAGCTTTATGGAGTGGTCGTGTAAAAGGACGCCATGGATTTGATCCGTAGCACCTCTCCAAGACCGCTGTCCCGGCGCTTGAGGCCACTGGCCTATGGGCTGGTGGCCGTCATCGGCCTGATTCTCATGCTTACCTGGGGAGCCCTCCAGGTCCAGGTCACTCTCGCCGGTTTCCTCAACGGCGAGAGTGTCTGGAGCAAGGCGCAGAAGCAGGCGGTGGTGGACCTGCTCGGTTATGCCCAGTCCGGTGATGCCGCCCGGCTGGCGGCATTTCGCCGAAACTACGGATTATTGTCGTCCGATGGCTGGGCGCGCGACGCCATCGCCTCGGGCCACTACGACCGCAAGCTGATCCATGAGGCTTTCCAGCGCGGCAAGATCCTGCCGCAGGCCGAGCCCGGCATGATCTTCATGCTGCGTTGCTGCACCGACGTGCAGCACATGCACGAGGCCGTGTCGCTTTGGCGCGCCGCCGATGGTCCGCTGGGCCAACTTGACGGCGTGGCCAAGGAATTGAACGAAGCCTACGCGCGCGGCCAGCCCGAGCCGGCATGGCTGCAGTGGCAGCTCGATCGCATCAACGGGCTGAACAACGATCTGGAGCCGCTTACCAACGGTTTCTCGCTGGAGGTGGCGCAGGGCGCGATCTGGCTTGGCAAGGTGTTGTTCGCGGCGGTGTTCCTCACTGCCTGCATCGCCTCCTTGCTGTGGCTGCGCATGGCCCAGCGCATCCTCTCGCGCATCCGCGGCACCGAAGAGCGCTACAGCATGCTGTTCAACAGCGCCGCCGACGCCATCCTGATGGTGGACGAAGAAAGCGGCCGCATCCTGGAGGCCAACCGCACGGCCATGCAGTGGACCGGCCGCGATGTGGACAAGCTCACTGGCGAGGCCCTGTCCACGTTCTTTACGCCGCTGCTGCATCGCGCCGATGGCGCCATCACCGGCGAGCTGCGCATGGCGGACGGCGAAATGCGCCCAGTCGAGATGCGCAGCAGCGTGACCCACTGGGGCTCGCAGAGCGTGCGGCAATCGATCCTGCGCGATATCACCGAACGGGTGAACCTGGAGCAGCAGCGACGCATCGCGTCGGAGGCGCTGGCCAGCATCGCCGAGGGCGTGATCATCGCCGAGGCGGATCGACGGGTGACGCGAGTGAATGCCGCGCATATCCGCATGACCGGCTTCACCGTGCAGGCCCTGCAGGGGCTGCGCTTCGACGATCTGCGTTGCCTGGCCGACGGCTCGCCGCTGCCCAACTCGGTGTGGGATGTGATCGAGGCCGAGGGCAACTGGGTCGGCGAGGTGCGCAGCCGCCGCATGGATGGCACCAGCTACCCCGAGCTGCTCAGCATCAGCGCCATCCGCAACCAGGAAGGCGAAGTGCAGCATTACGTGGCGGTGATCAACAACATCAGCACCGCCAAGGCAAACGAACAGCGCCTGCAATACATGGCCGCGCACGACACGCTCACCGGCCTGCCCAACCGGGCCGAGTTCGAGCGTCGCTGCGTGCAGGCGGTGACGACTGCCGAGCGGGAGCGTGGCATGGCGGCCGTCGTGTTCATCGACCTGGATGCGTTCAAGGCGGTCAACGACAGCTATACCCATGCGATCGGCGATCACCTGCTGGTGAAGGTGGCCGAGCGCATCGTCTATGAGCTGGGCGATCGCGGCGTGGCCGGGCGTATTGGCGGCGATGAGTTCACCGTGCTGCTGTCGGATCTGCACTCGCGCGAACAGGCGAGTGCGCTGGCGGGTCGTCTGCTCACGGTGCTGTCGACACCGTTTGCCGTCGGCGACTACGAGCTCGCGCTCAGCGCCAGCATCGGCATTGCCTGCTTTCCGCTCGACGGCACCGATGTGCCCACCCTGATCACCAATGCCGATGCCGCCATGTACGCGGCGAAGACCGAGGAGCGCAACGCGTTCCGCTTCTACTCGCCGCGCATGCAGGCCGACGCACGCCGACGTATCGCGCTGGCCTCGGAACTGCGCAAGGCGCTGTCGGAAAACGAGTTCCGCCTGATGTACCAGCCCACCGTGGAAATGCGTACCGGGCGCATCGTGGCGGTGGAGGCCCTGTTGCGCTGGTATCACCCGCAGCGCGGGCTGATCGCGCCGGGCGAATTCATCCCTATGGCGGAGAAGCTCGGCTTGATCCGGCGCATCGATCAATGGGTGCTGCAGGCCGCGTGCGAGCAAATGTCGGCGTGGGACAAGGCCGGCCTGCCGCCGCTGCGCATGGCGGTGAATGTATCGGCGAACTGGTTTGGGCAGGCCAACTTCGTCGACGAGATCCGCATGCTGCTGGAGGCGCGCCGCCTGGCGCCCGAGCGGCTGATGCTGGAGATCACCGAAGGTGCGATTCTTCGCCTGGGCGAGGAGATGGAGCGGACCCTGCACGCGCTGCACTCGCTGGGCGTGGGCGTGGCGATCGACGATTTCGGCACGGGCTACTCGTCGATGAGCTATCTGAAGCTGCGCGCCATCGATTACCTGAAGATCGACCAGAGTTTCGTCGCCGGCTTGCCGGATGACGTCAGCGATGGCGCGATCGTCGAGTCCATGCTGACGCTCTGTCGGCGCCTCGATATCAGCCCGATCGCCGAAGGCATCGAAACCGAAGAACAGCATCGCTTCCTGCTGCGTGCGGGGTGCACCGAAGGGCAGGGCTTCCTGTATTCGCGTCCGGTCGAGCCCGAGGTGATCGCCCAGTTGCTCAGCCCCGGACGGCGCCAGGGCAACTCCCACCTGCGCCTGGTACCGCCCGAAGCGGGTTGAGGGCCGGCTGACGGCGGCCAGGCGCCGCAGTGGAACAGGGTTGTCTTAAGGGCTTGTACAACCTATCGCCCAACGCCACCTACCCCTCACGTCATGGTGAGGGGGAAGGTGACCGTGACGGGATCCATCCAATGGAGTCAGGCGAGATCTTTGACATCGCCATCCACCCTCAGTGCAACGTCACGCTGACCACTTCACCCCGGTCAGGCACATACAACCCAGGAAACTGCTGCTGCAGATGCCTGACTTTCGGCGCATCGTTGAACACGATATACGGCTCATCGGGATGACGCTTCGCATAGTCCTGGTGATAGGACTCCGCGGCATAGAAACCCTTCAGCGGCACGACCTGCGTCACGATGGGATCGGCATAGGCATGGGCGGCGCTCAACTGCGCGATGTACGCGTTGGCAACGCGCTTTTGGTCGTCGTTGCCGTAGAAGATCGCCGAGCGATATTGCGTGCCCACATCCGGGCCCTGGCGATTGAGCTGGGTGGGATCAGTGGCTACCGAGAAGTAGACCTTGAGCAACTGGCCATAGCTGACCTTGCTGGGGTCGTAGACGATCTTCACGGATTCGGCGTGACCGGTGTCGCCATCGCTCACGCGATCGTAGTCGGCCGTGTTGGCGGCGCCGCCGGAGTAACCGGCCCACACTTTCTTCACGCCTTTGACGTGCTCGAACACCGCCTGCAGGCCCCAGAAACAGCCACCGGCCAGGACGGCGACCTGGTCACCCTGGGCGGGTGCGGCGTCGACCGCCGGATCGGGGATCACGGTGTTGTCGCCGGCAGCAGCCAGCGTGCAGGCGCCGAGGCCTGCCATCAGAAATAGGCCCGCGAGGGCCGGAAACAGCTTGAATCGGCGGATGCTCATGAAGGAACACTCCATCGAGGAGGGGGACGGCATGCCCGCAAAGTTACGCGAGCCTTGCTTCCTTATTCGCCGCCGGGTGGCTTCCGGTTACCTGCATCCTGACAGCTTGCGCCCGGCGGGTTGCGAAGGCCTCGCCAAGGCGGTGTTATCGTGCGGCATTCTTCGCCGTGGACGCTGCCATGCCGCACCAGCTCGATCTCGAGGGCTACCTGCAACGCATCGGGTTTGTCGGCGAGCCCCGGGCCGATGTGGCGACCCTGCGTGCACTCGCCACGGCGCATATCGCGGCCATTCCGTTCGAGAATCTCGATCCCTTGCTGGACGCACCGGTGTCGCTGGAGCTCGCGGCGATCGAAGCCAAACTGGTGAACGGCCAACGCGGCGGCTACTGCTTCGAACAGAATGCGCTGTTCACCGCGGTGCTGAAGGCGGTGGGCTTTGACGTCACCGGGCTGATTGCCCGCGTGCTGTGGAACCAGCCCGAGGATGTCGAGAGCCCGCAAACGCACATGCTGTTGCGGGTGGAAGTGGAGGGCGAGAGCTGGCTGGCCGATGTGGGCTTTGGCAGCATGGCGCTGGGCGGCGCGCTGCGGCTGGTGGTCGATGAGGCGCAGCCCACCTCACTGGAGCCATTCCGTCTCATCACCGATGGCGTGCAGTGGCGCATGCAGGCTCGGGTGAGCGAACAATGGCGCACGCTGTATCGGTTTCGCCTGCAGCCAGCGGAAGCGATCGATTATGTGGTCGGCAACCACTTCACCTCGACTTACCCTTCGTCGCTGTTCCGGCACAATCTCATTGTGGCGCGCACGCTGGCCGATCGCCGGCTTGCACTGCGCAACCGTGAGTTCGCAGTGCACGCCTTGGGCCACGAGTCGGTACGCCGCACGTTGCAGACTACGGACGAGACCAAGCGGGTGATCGAGGAGCAGTTCGGCATCCGCCTGCCCGCATCGCCGCTGCTGGACGCTAGGCTTGCCGCGCTGCCGATGCCCGAGGTTTGATCAGTCCAGCGCGTTCACGTGGATGACGAAGTCTTCCAGCTGCACCACCTGGCCCGCGTGGATCTTGCAGGTCTTGCGCAGTTCCTGCTGGCCGTCCACGTAGACGACGCCCGACGCCACGATGGCCTTGCCCGCGCCGCCGCTGTCGCATAGGCCGACCAGCTTCAGCAGCTGGTTGAGTTCCACGTAGTCGCGGTCCAGGTCGAAATCGATGTCTTGCATGGTGATGTGCTTACTCAGTCGTCGGTATCGTCAAAAGCGCTTTCGGGCAGCGCGAAGAACACGAAAAACGGGGCGCCGGCATCCTGCCAGTAGTCGACCGCTTCCTCGAGAATATCCAGCAAGGTGTCGAAGTCGTCCTCGTTGCGGCTGCGCATTTGTTCGGCGTGATCAAACAGCAGGATATAGCCGCTGGCCTTGAGCCAGGACAGATCGCGCATGCTGTCGGCCAGCGCATCCCAGTTGCGGCCAAAGTCGGCGGGCAGCTGCATCGCCTGGGTCAGGCGATCGAACAGCGCCTCGTGGTCGGTGTAGTCAGCCAGGCTGATGCGGCATACGCGCAGGCCCTGCATGCCGGCCGCTTCGGCCAGGGGCTCCAGATCCTCGCTGGTGACGAAGAAGATGCCGCCGTCTTCGGCATCGCCGAAATCGAGATCAAATTGCGCGCTCATCGGGAACCCTCGAACTGGCGAAACGTACGGTAGTGGTCGTCGGTGTAGTAGTAGGTCTGCGGTGGCGTGCCGCCGGTGATGATGCGCCGCGCGCCGCGGTAATCGAGTCCCGGCGTGTCCACCGTGTACTCGTGGTAATAGCCCTCGGGCTTGGCTGGCAGGCGTCCTTCGCGATTCTGGAACACCACGCCGTCCTGGCGATGCTCGTACGGGCCGCCTTTGGCGATACGCCGCAGGATGTCGGCTGCTTCCGGTGGCAGGAACGCTGGCAACGTCTCGCTGCGCGCGCTTGGCGCCGTCGCGTTTTGCGACACCACGCTGCCTTGCGGCACCGGCTCAGAGGTATGACGGCCCCACAGCAGTGCCGCCACGGCCAGCACGACCAGCAGAAGCAACGGTTTGAGTGCGCGCATGACGAAACGCCTGGTCGGAGTGGCGCGAGTGTAGATCGTTCGGCGTGCCCAGGCACGCGGACGTCAGCCCTTTTTATCCACCCGACGCTGCAACGACATGGCAGCGGCGGGGTTGCGTTCCTTCGCGCTGCTGATGAAGTAGATGAACACATCGCGCGGCGTCTGAGTTTTCAAGGGCGCCGACACGTGCGGCAGATCCGGCAGGTCATGGCCCTCGGCCCAGGCACGTGCGCGTGTGGTCCATATATCCAGGTCGCCCGATGGGTAGCCTGTCTCCAGTTGAGCCTCGCTGCGCATGAGGCGCGCGTAGGCGAAGTCGCCGGTCAGGTCGCCCAGCGACGGATGCTCCGGCGAGTCGGTGAACACGGTGGGGATGCGGTACGAGCGGGCCAGTTCCACGTAGCGTTCATCGAGAAAACTGGGGTGGCGCACTTCCAGCACATGGCGCATCGGCCGGCCATTGAGTTCGCGCGGCAACAGATCGAGGAAGGCGGCCAGGTCGTCGCCATCGAATGGACGCGTTGGCCTTAGCTGCCACAGCACTGGCCCCAGGCGATCGCCAAACTCGGCCAGGCCGCCAAACACAAAGCCATCGATGCCGCGACCGGCGTCGGCCAGTCGCTTGCCTTCGGTGACGTAGCGCGGTGCCTTCAGCGAGAACACAAAACCCTCCGGTGTTTCAGCCGCCCACTTGGCGTACGTCGTGGGCTTTTGCGCGCCGTAATAGGTGCCGTTGATTTCGATGGCGCGCAGGTGGCGGCTGGCGTATTCCAGTTCTCGACGCTGCACCAGGCCGGTGGGATAGAAGTTGTTGCGCCACGGCGCGAAGTTCCAGCCGCCGATGCCGACACGGATACGCGAAGCAGGACCCTGCGCGGGAGCAGGCGAGAACAGGTCGGCAGACATGGCGGGGACTCGAAGGGGATGGCCGATCATGCCACGGGCGAGATGAAGAGAGGCATCAATCCGCCGTGATGCTAGCGGATACCGTCTTCAGTCCAGGGGCAGATGATTCGGATACGGCCCGCGCGCCGCCATGAACGCCGTCGGCGTCATGCCGGCAAACTCGCGGAACTCGTGCACCAGATGCGCCTGGTCGCCGTAGCCGCCGTCGATGGCCACGCCGCTCCAGTCCACGGCGGTCGATCGATACACCGCATCCACCACATGGCGAAAGCGCATCAGTCGCGCGTAGCGCTTCGGACCCATGCCCACCTGTCGACGGAATAGACGGCCAAAGCGGTATTCCGACAGACCGATATCGCGCACTAGCGGACCGATGCGCGCCACCTGCGGACGTGCGCCGATTTCGCCCAGCGCATGCAGCACCTCGGGCGCCAGTTGCGGCTTGCGCATATGCGCGAGCAGCCATCGCTCCAGCAGTGCCAGCCGCTCGTGCGGGCAGGGCGTGTCCAGCAACTGCTCGCGCAAGCCTTGGGCGCTATGGCCGAAGATGTCTTCCAGGCCGATGTCCTGCCCCACCAGCGCCTCATGGTCTTCGCCGGTGAAGGCGTGCGCACCACCGGGATGGAACACCGCTCCCATCACACGCACCTGTTCGGCGGTGTCGATGATCTGGCTGCGCAGGCATGGTCCGCCGATGACCGTGGCGGCCGCTCGCAGGCAACGCCGGTCCGCGTCGTCGCTGTAGACGCGGGTCTCATCTTCATGGAGGTTGATGATCAGGGCCGCGCCCGGCACCGGCAGCACCCGCTCGAAGTGATGCGCAGCCGGCGGCATGTCCCAATCCCACAGGCGGGAAATCAGGGCGTTGAGCGGCGGCGCGGGGTCGACGACGTGATGTCCCATCGGCTGGCTCCGGGTGGTTCCTGGAGTTTAGGCCGATGGGTATGCGCTGTCAGGTCGGCTTGCCGGGAAAGACGGTGGTGGACGGACTTGGTGCGGTCGCCGGATCGTGCTGCATGGTGCGCACCACCATGTCCTGCGGCGTGGTGAGCGGCAGATCGGCCTTGCGCAGGCGGTCGAGGATCTCGAACAGCAAATCGCTCTTCACCGTGCCCGAGTCGCGCGGATTGTTCACGTAGGCGGTGCACACGAACATCATCGAGCCGGAATCGATGCTGTCCAGCTGCACCGTGGGCGCAGGCGTGTTGAGCGTCACCGAATGATTGCGCAGGATGTCGAAGATGATCTGCCGCACCTTGTTCGGATCGGTGCCCAGCGGCATCGGCAGGCGGATCTGCACACGGCCCTGCGCATTGGCCAGCGTCACGTTGCGCACGTTCTGGGTGATCAGCTGCGAGTTCGGCACGATCACGGTGGAACGATCGCCTTGCTGGATCTCGGTGGCGCGCACGTTGATGCGTTTGATGTCGCCTTCCACGCCGCTGATGCTCACCCAGTCGCCCACCTTCACCGGCCGCTCGGCCAGCAAGATCAGGCCGGAGATGAAGTTCTGCACGATCGCCTGCAGGCCAAAACCAATACCGACCGACAACGCGCTAGCCACCCAGGCGATGCTTTGCACGTCCACCTTCAACGTGCCCAGCACCAGCACGAAGACGAGGATACCGCCCACGTAGCCCAGCAAGGTCACGATGGACATCTGCATGCCCACATCCAGCGAGGTCTTGGGCAGCAGCTGCTTGCTCAGCCAGCGCTTGATCAGGCGCACGATGGCGTAACCCACCACCAGCACCACCATCGCATTGAAGATGCTGGTGGGATTGATGGTGAGCGTGCCCAGTGAGAGACCGTTGAAGATGCGCGTGCCGCGATCCACCAGTTCGTTGGCGCCCGCACCATAGGGCGCCAGGATCAAGGGGATGGCGAACATCAGCAGGAACGCACGGCCGACGCCGGAAAGCACGGTCGCGGTCTGTTCAAGCCGGGCTGGCGCGACGCCAAAATTTTCCTGCAGCCGGACACCAGTGCGCGAGTCGGGCGAGAGCAGCGATTCGCACAGATCGTTGATCAGGTGCATCAGCACATACAGCGCGGCGATCAGGAAGCCGGCGCGCAGCATCTGCCTCGCCACGTAGAAGGCGAGCGCGATATAGCCGGTGAGCACCGAGATCAGCGTGATCAACATGCCCAGGAACGCGCACAGCACGAGTATGCCCACCCACAGCGGTCGGGCCGCCGGCGTTCCACCGCTGCTGAGCAGGGCGCGACGCGCACGGCTCATGATCACCAGCGCATAGGCCACCAGTCCGCCAATCAGCGTGGCGGCCAATGCATTCGCGGCCATGGCCGTGGAAAGGCTGGCGCTGATGTCGTTGGTCACGCGCTCGATTACGCCCAGCAGCAAGGCGCTGTACGCCATCAGGCTGGGGAAGGGCCACAGGCGGGTGGCGAGATTGTCGGAGATCGGCGGCAGTCGCCACGACGGATGCTTCACCATCAACAGGGCGCGTCCCAGGCCTGCCATGGTCGCCACGTAGAACATCAGGCGCACCAGCGGGCGCACCAGCTCGTCCAGGTCCTCGTCGAACACGCCGTTCCAGTTCACCGCCAGATAGATCAGCCACGCGGCGATGCCATAGATCAAGGTCGTGCCGACGGTGACCACCACGGCCATGGCGCTGCGGCGCAGATGACCCGACGGCAGGTAACGGGCCGCGATGTCCAGCATCTTGTATTCGAACACACGCCGCCCACCCGCGAGCAGCAGGACGGCGGCGCTCAGGCACAAGATGAAGGGCGGGCGATTGGCCGGCTGCCAGGCTTGTGCGAGCGCGCCCTGCACGGCCTGCGAGAGCTGCCTGAAGTTGCCGCTGTCATCGGGCAGGTTCTGCGCGAACCGGCTCCAGAACGCCATGCTCAGCGGCGACGCGCTGCGCTGGCTGATCTGCGCCTGGAACAGATTGCGGCGCAGCGCGGCGATTTCGGTGAGCAACTGCTGGCTCTCACGGCTGATCAGTTTGGACTGGGTGAGCTGACCGGTGAGGTCGGTCTGGTCCTTGGTCAGCTGCTTGCGCTGGCTCGCCACTTCCGGCGTTTCCGCCGGGGCGCCTTTCGCAGGTGCGGGGCCGAGCACATCGAGCTTGGCCTTCAGCGCATCGGCCTGCGGAGCCAGGCTGGCGGTCAGCTGGTCGGCCTGCTGCTGCAGCGCCTGTGTCTTGCTGCGTGCGTCGGTGAGTATGTCGTCGGTGAGCGTAGACTTGTTGGTCAGCGTCTTCTTGACCTGGTCGAGCTGCGTGCTCAACTGATCGGGCGTGGCGAGCACGGCCTGCTGGATCTGCCCGTTGTTTGGGGTGTCCTGGGCCAGTACGGGAGAGGCGCCAGCGACGGCGAATAGAAGGATCAGCAGCAAGCGAGACAGGATAGGCATGCGGGCATGATCCCGACCGGTCCTGAACCGGTCAATGAATAAATGTTTTGACGGTGTGTTCAGGCCCGGGCATTCACGCTCTCTTGATGAGCGCATTCGAGGTCGCCAACGCCATGCCGCCATGGGACGGAAACGTCGCCAAGGCTCGTCTGCTGCAGACCGAACTGGCGGCGCAGGTGCGGCTGGTGGACGACTATCGGCCGCTACGCCATGTCGCCGGCGTGGATGTGGGTTTCGAAGATGGCGGTGCGGTGACGCGTGCTGCGGCGGTGCTGATCGACGCGCAGACGCTGCTGCCGATCGCAGAAATTGTCGCGCGACAGCCGACCCGCATGCCCTATATCCCCGGGCTGCTCTCGTTTCGCGAGCTGCCTGCCGTGCTGCAAGCCTTGTCGGATCTGCCGGCATCGCCGGATCTGGTGTTCGTCGATGGGCACGGCATCGCGCATCCGCGACGGCTGGGCATCGCTGCGCATCTGGGCGTGGTCACCGGCTTGCCTACCATCGGCGTGGCGAAATCCATTCTGGTTGGCGTGCACGAGGAAGTAGGGCCGCACCGCGGCGACCGTCAGCCGCTGGAATACAAGGGCGAAGTGATCGGTTGCGTCCTGCGCAGCAAGGATCGGATCCGGCCCTTGATCATTTCGCCGGGGCACAGAGTCAGCATGGCGACCGCGCCGGAGCTGGTGCTGGCGTTTGGCACGAAGTATCGATTGCCCGAGCCCACGCGGCTCGCTGATCGGCTGGCCTCGCGTCGGGGCACCCTGCGTCGCTGATCTTCAGCTAGTCGCGCGAACCAATCGATAGCCGAACGCTGCTGCCAGCCTCGCCACCGCAGCAATCGCTTCAGGCTGCCGGGACACCGATTCGCTCGATGCGCCCAGCCGCCAACGCGCTCGCTCGTGCGCCACGGCACGCGAACTGGCCAGCCCGTGCTGTTCCAATTCGCGCAAAAAACGATACACCGTGCCGAGGCTGGTGCGTGGTTCCAGGGCTTGTGCCCGGCACATCAGTTCCACTGCATCGGGCTCGTCGCCTGCCTCGTGCAGCACCTGCCAGATCGCCAGGCGCGGAGGCGTGGCACGCATGCCCGCCTGCGCCAGCCGCTGGTGAACATCGACCGGCGCAGTAGACATGGCCTCAGGCATCCTTGTTGCCCTTGGCAATCTCTTCCGCGGCCTTGCGGATGATGTCGCCGATGCGCTTCACCTCATCGGTGTTCCACGGACCGCCGTGCATGAACAGCGCACGCTTGAGGCTGTGCATCGCTTCGCGCAAGGCCATCGGGGCGGCGGCGCGGGCGAACATCTTGGCGGTCTGCTCCATGCGCGACATCACCGTATCCACGGCTTCCTTGTTCTCGGCGAGAAACGCCTTGCCTTCGGCGGTGATGGTGTAGAGCTTCTTGCCGCCGTCGTTTTCCACGCTGGCGTGACCCAGTTCCTCGAGCAGGGTGAGGGTGGGGTAGACCGCGCCAGGGCTGGGCGAGTAGGCGCCGTCGAACATCTCCTCGATGGTGCGGATCAGTTCGTAGCCGTGACGCGGCTGTTCGGCGATCAGCGCGAGCAGGATGAGCTTGAGGTCGCCGTGACCAAACACCCGGCCCCCGCGGAAACGCCCACCCATGCCACCCCAGCCGCCTTCACCCTCGTCGTCCCCGAAACCCCGGCCGCGTCCGCGCCCACGGCCCATGCCGATGGCCTCGCGGGCCCAGGCGTCGCGGCCTTCGTGGCAGTGGTGGTGGTGATGCGAGTGGTGCCGATCAAACAAATGACGAAATCCCATGACTAACTCCGATATATCGTAAGTAACAGTCTTAAGATATATCGTGAGATTCGAAAAATGCAAGGGCGCCCGTCTTCACGGCGCCCCGGTCCCCTGTGGGAGCGCACCCTGTGCGTGAACGCCGCGCGAGAGCGCCGCCCCGGTTGATATGCCGCCGCAGTCGCGCACAGGGTGCGCTCCCACAACTTGAAACTCCCGTGACTCGCCTTCACCCAAGTGCTATCAAGCGCCCCTCCCGCGCCGCCGCCTCCCCAAGGACGACCTCCCCATGCTGTTCCGCTGGTTCGAATCGCTGATCGACGCGTTCCGCGAACCCGTCGACGGCATGCCGCCGTCGTCGGTCTGGCGCTTCTATGTGTTCTATCTGCGCCAGGTGTGGCCGGTTTTCGCGGCCGCGCTGGTGGTGGGCTTTGGCGTGGCGCTGGTGGAGGTGTCGCTGTTCGGCTTCATCGGCAGCATCGTGGACATGGCCAAGGGTGCGCCGGTGGCCGACTTCTTCCACCTGCACGGCAACGAATTGCTGTGGATGGGTTTCGTGGCGTTGATCGCACGCCCGATCCTGATCGGCGCGCACGACCTGCTGGTGAACCAGGCCATCGTGCCCAACCTCACCAACCGCATCCGCTGGCAGAACCATCGCTACGTGATCCGCCAGAGCCTGGGCTTTTTCCAGAACGATTACGCCGGCCGCATCGCCAACCGCATCATGCAGACCTCCGGCGCGCTGCGTGAATCGGCGGTGCAGATCGTGGATGCGATCTGGTACGTGGCGATCTACACCGGCAGCGCGATCTTCATGTTCGCCAAGGCCGATGTATGGCTCGCCGTGCCGCTGGTGGTGTGGCTGGTCGCCTATGTGGCCACGCTGCGCTATTTCGTGCCGCGCACCAAGGAGCGTTCGTGGCGCCAATCGGAGGCGCGCTCGCGCCTGATGGGACGCATCGTCGACGGCTACAGCAATATCCTCACGCTGAAGTTGTTTGCGCATACGCAGCGCGAGGAGGCGTATGTCGCCGACGCCATGGGCGAGCAGATCAAGCGCATGCGCGCCATGACGCGCCTGACCACGGCGATGGACATCACCATCACGACCTTGAACGGTTTTCTGATCGTCGGCACCTCGGCGCTGGCGCTCTGGCTGTGGAGCCAGGGCAAGGTCACGGTGGGCGCGATTGCGCTGAGCACCGGTTTGGTCATCCGCATCAACAACATGTCCGGCTGGATCATGTGGGTGATCAACGGCATCTTCGAAAACGTCGGCACCGTGCAGGACGGCATCGAGACCATCTCCAAGCCGCGTACTGTGCAGGATCGCGATGGCGCCATGCCGCTGGAAGTGACCGAAGGCGGCGTGCACTTCGAGGACATCCACTTCCACTATGGCAAGCAGGGCGGTGTGATCGCCGGCCTCGATCTCAAGGTGCGCGGCGGCGAGAAGATCGGCGTGGTCGGCCCCTCGGGCGCCGGCAAATCCACCCTGGTGAATGTGCTGCTGCGCCTGTACGACCTCGAAGCAGGGCGCATCCTGATCGATGGCCAGGACATCGCCCAGGTCGCGCAGGAAAGCCTGCGCGCGCAGATCGGCGTGGTCACGCAGGACACTTCGCTGCTGCATCGCTCGATCCGCGACAACCTGCTGTACGGCCGCCCGGATGCCACCGAGGCGCAGGTGATCGAAGCCGTGCGCAAGGCGCGCGCCGAGGAATTCATTCCGCAATTGATCGATGGCGAAGGCCGCGTGGGCTACGACGCCCACGTGGGCGAGCGCGGCGTGAAACTCAGCGGCGGCCAGCGCCAGCGCATCGCCATCGCGCGCGTGCTGCTGAAAGATGCACCTATCCTGATCCTGGACGAAGCGACCTCAGCGCTGGATTCGGAAGCCGAGGCGGCGATCCAGGACAGCCTGGAAGTGTTGATGCGTGGCAAGACCGTGATCGCGATCGCCCATCGACTGTCCACCATTGCGCGCATGGATCGCCTGGTGGTGATGGACAAGGGTGAGATCGTTGAGACCGGCACACATGCGGAACTGATCGCGCGTGGCGGCCTCTATGCGCGTCTCTGGCAGCGCCAGACCGGTGGTTTTGTCGCGGCGGAGGATCCGGCCGAGGACAACGCGCTGGCGTGAAAGCAGGCGAGCATGTCGCATCCACTGCTGCCATCGCTGTGAATATTCCCCAGTCGCCTGAGCTTTATTTTGTTCTGCATTTCACGGGCACCACCGCAGCATGGTCGGCGCACACGCAGTGGAGTTTCGACATGCCTACCGAACGCGCTTTGGCGCGCGCCCGCAAAGATCAGCGCCAGGGCAAGTCGGCCAGCACCCAGGCCGGCGAGTTCGTGCGCGAGGAAATCGAGCGCATCCGCGAAGGCGTGCATGGCGCCCGTTCGCCGGAGCAGGCCATAGCGATCGGGCTGTCGCAGGCGCGCCGAGCCGGCATTGACGTGCCGGCGCAGAAAGGCGCCAAGAGCACGCGCAAGAAACCGGTAGCGAAGAAACGCGCAACAACCAAGGCCGCCTCGGCCAAGCGTAGTCGCGCCGCGCTGGATGCGCTCAAGCGTGAGGGCACCGCCTCGGCTTCGCATACAGCACTGTCCAGGCACGCGCGCAAGGCCGCCGCTGCTCGCACGCCAGCGGAACGTTCCGCCGCCGCGAAGAAGGCGGCGCGTACCAAGGGGCCTGCCGTTCGCAAGGCCGCGGCGAAGAAGGCCGCCGCGACAGGCGCCAGCAGCCGTGCGGCGGGCGCCGTGCGCGCTGCGCGTACGCGCGCCATGCGCTCGCGCGCACGCTAAGTCCTAGCGGTCGAATACCAGCAGCGTTGAGGTGGCCGTGCCATACAGCCGGCCCTGCGCGTCCATCAGGCTGGCTTCCGCAAAGGCCACGCGGCGCCCGATGGTGCGTACGCGGCCTTCGGCGCGAACGCGGCCGGTATCGCGCGTCATCGCTTTCTGAAACGTGACCTTGAGCTCCAGCGAGGTATATGCCTGCTCGGCCGTGAGCCGCGAATGCACCGCGCAGCCGCAGGCCGAATCCAGCAGCGCGGCGAAATAGCCACCATGCACGATGCCCATCGGATTGTAGGCATGCACGCCGGGCACACCTTCGAAGGCAGCGAAACCTTCGCCCACGTCCACGAGATCGAAATCCAGCGAGTCGCCGATGCCCGGGCGCTGGCCGGACGCGATGAAGGCGCGCAACTGTTCCAGCCCGCTCAGGCCCCGGCCGATCTCATTGATCATGCTCACGGTGCGGACTCCAGGCCCAGGCGTTTTTTCAACAGCTGCCGCGAATCGGCGAGGATCGCATCTGAACGCTTGGCGTCCGTCTCCACGCGGGCAAGCGACAAGGCGCCGACCAATTCGGAGACGGTGGAACGAGCCAGGGTCTGCGGATCGCTATAGCCCAGCGCGCTGAATCGTTCCGCCATGGCGTCGGTGAGACGGCGCGCGCCGTCGGCAAACAGCTCGCGGGTCAGTTCGGGGAGACGCGGCAGATCCGAGGCCAGCGCGGCCATGGGACAGCCGCTCGCGCGGGCGTCGCGGTGCTTTTTCGACAGATAGAAATCGATGTAGTTGGCCAGCCCCTGGGCGGGGGCGTGGCCTTCCATCTCATGCTTCAGGCGTGCGCGCGACTCCTCGAACATCTGCTCGATCGCCGCCGTGACCAATTCGTCCTTCGACTTGAAGTGGGCATAGAAGCCGCCATGCGTGAGCCCGGCCTCGGCCATCACGCCGGCGACGCCGATGCGGTCGGGACCGTCCTGGCGGATGGCCTTGGCGGCCACTTCCAACACTTTGCTGCGGGTTTTCTGTTTGTGTTCGGCGTCGTAACGCATGGCCGCTCCACGTAGTTTGTATGATTTCAATCATACTATTGACAGCGGACACCGCAAGTGGCAGAGCTCTGAGACGCCGCCGCCTCACGGACGCGGCGGCTCGCTCGAGGGTGGTTCGCTAGCCGCAGGGGCCACAACGACCGGTTCCACGATGACCGGTGCACGTCGCGGGAAGGTCATGCTGGGCAGCACGTCGTCGCGTCGTATCAGCCCGTGGAAAAGCGCGGCGCCCATGTGTCCCAGCACGGTGACAAAAAGCAGATAGGCCAGCCAGCGATGCGTGACTCGAAGCCAGGCATACGTCTCACCGTTGAACGACAGCAGCGGGGGCAGATGCCACGATCCGCCGAGCGAGATCGGGTAGCCGCCCGCCGAAAGCATCGCCCAACCGACCAGCGGCAGCGTGAGCATCAGAGCGTAGAGTACCCAGTGCGAGGCATGCGCCACCCATTGCATCATTAGCGGCATATCGGCCGGCAAGGGCGGCGGCGGATGGCGCCATCGCACGGCAAGGCGGATCAGGGCCAGCACGAAAATGGTCGCGCCCAGCGGTTTGTGGATGGCGAGCAGCCATTGGTGCTTTTCTGACACGGTCGACACCATGCCCACGCCGACAAACAGCATGGTCAGGATCAGCAAGGCCACCAGCCAATGCAGCAGGCGCGCCAGCGGGTGAAAAGCGCCGGGGTAGGTAGCGTGCTTGGCGTTCATTACGGGTGCTCCGAGGGCGTGGTCGCGCGCGCGGCGCCGGGGATGTGCGCTTCTTCGCTGGTGCGGCGCAGATAGGACACGGCGTAGGCTGCGGAGCGTGCCGGCAGCAGCGGGTCGTCGGAGATCGCAATGCCCTCGGGAACAATCGTCGGGTCGTAATTCACGTCGCGGCAGGGGCCGCTGTCCTGTGCCTGCTCACTCTCGATCACCAGGGTGCCAGCGTCGATCGTGTGGCGATCGGCCGGCCATTGCTTGGTCGCGTCATTGGTGGGGTCGCCGGGCTCGGCCAGGGTCACCCTCAGCTGCCAGCGCTGAGGGCCTTGCGCCAAACGCTGTTGCAGGTCCTTGGCCAGATAATCCGGGTCGCCGGCTTGCGCGCCGGTGCCTGCATCGTCGTTTGCCACGGGTGTGACTTTCCAGCGCACCGCGTGGCGCTTTCCGGTGCCGTCGACGAAGTAGAACGCGTTGAGCCCCTCATAGGTCTCGGTGACGAAGCTCGCCGAGGGCTTGGCCGTCTTTACCCAGGCCAGAAATGCGCCGGTTTCCGGGTGTGAGGCGAAGAAGGCGCCCACCTTCTTCGGATCGGGCTTGCCGGTGGCCGGGTCGGGCAGGGTCGCCACCAGCTGATCGTAAAACGCTTGCGGCGTCGCCACCGGAAACACCGGCATGCTGTTCATGCCGGTGCGCCACTGCTCGCCATGGGGTAGCGCAAAGCGCAGCGCGAAGCTGCGTATCGGCACGCTGCTGTCGGGCGCATAAGGATTGCCGCCGGGCAGGGCAAAGCGGCCCACCACCGGTGTGCGACTACCCGCTGCAAACACACTGGCCGTGGAATACGCCGCGGCCTCACCGTTGCTTTCGAAATAGCCCGCCACGCACACGCCTTTGGCATGGTTGCGCCGGAAACCAGGGTGCACGCCGCCGCCTTCCTGCAGCGTATTCACCAATAGCCGCGAGGTAAGTCTTTGCGGCGTCAGCCAACCGGCGACATAGGCAAACGCGCCGGCGAGCACGGCCACGGCAAGGCCGATAACCGCCCACCTCCAGGGTTGATGTGAGGGTGGCTGACGAGATGGATCGGTCATGCGGCGCTCCCGAGATCGCAGGTTGAATATCCTGACTTCGTCTTGCGGCAGCAGCCGGTTACCTCGGCGCCGCGCGGCGTCTCCACGCCGGATGAGCATAGGCTCTGGGGGGGTGAAGGGGTCGTAGTGATTAAAAGCTGCCACCGGACATAAGTCGGTGGCAAAGCGAGAAATTTTGGCGCAGTGAACGTCCGGGTCGGGGCTTCAGTGCCACGGCTAAGAGCCATTTGAAGTCCAATGACAGAGCTGCCGCCCACCGTGGGGGAGCGATATGGCAACGCATTCAATCGTGCCGGGCACTAACAGAGCGGAGCGATGAAACGGTCCCGCCGTCGCCAGCAGCACCGATGGATGGTATCGCCCAGTGTGCGTGCCCACTTTGGGAGGAAGCTGAAAATGCCGGTTCAAGCGGGTTTCAAGCTCGCCGTTCGGATTGCGACATGTTGAACGCCTCGAGCCATCGGCAACCCGCATGAAAATCAGGTTTGCCCATCAGCTGCGCGCGATTGCGGCGCTATCGGTGGTCATCAACCACTATTGGGGCATCTTCTTCGCGCCCGGCGTGCGCGCGTTGATCGGGACGCCGGCCAGTTTTGTGCCGTTGAAGCCGGCCTATGCGCAGCACGTATTGTCGCCGGCATGGGGCGGATTCTTCTACGGCGTTTTCGGTGTCGCCGTGTTTTTCCTGATCAGCGGATTGGTCATACCGATCAGCCTTAGAAATATTTCGACCGGGCAATTTCTGACGAGACGGTTTTTCCGCATTTATCCCGTCTACTGGTTCTGCCTGTTGATAAGCATCGCCATGTACTTCATCTGCTCTTGGTACTGGTCGACACCGTTGTCGGACAGAATCAACGTTTCGTTCCTGGCAAGGAATATCCCGCTCGTCCACAGTGCGGCTGGATTGCCTTCGCTGGATTTCGTCAGCTGGTCACTGGCGGTGGAGCTCAAGTTCTATGTGTTCTTTGCGCTGGTAAGCATGCTCGGAAAAAGTGCGCATCAAGTCATGCTGCTGTCCATTGGTTTCATGACCTTGTGTTGCGTCGTTGCTTTCTTCTCGACTCAAGGGACCCATTTCGTATCCGTGGTTTCAAACGCAGTATCGGACATGAAATTCATCACGTTCATGTTCCTTGGCTGCCTGTTTTACTACGTCCTCTATCGCGAGCTGAGCGCCAAGGTCGCGCTTGGTTATGGGGTCATCATCTATGGCCTGTTCGTGACGATCAATGCCTGCTACGGAACAGGCCTCTTTGGGGCGCTGACGAGAAACTACACTTATGCGTTGATGCTGTTTTCGCTGTGCTATCTGCTTCGAAGCGGGTTCAAGCAAAACAGGGTCATCGACTTCCTGGCCGACATCAGCTTTCCGCTGTATCTGGTTCACTCCATGATCGGCTACGTCGCCATGCCCATCCTGATCAGCAAGGGCGTTGCCTTCACGTTCGCATGGATGATCAGCCTGGGTGTGGCCATCCTCGTCGCATTCCTCGTCCATAGGTATGTCGAAATTCCCGTGAATAACTTGGGCAAGAGGCTGTCCAGCCCCAAGGAGAGCGGGGCCGCCGAGTACTGCGGGCTGGCTTGATTGCCCTGCGCGAGAAAGGCGCCCGAGCTGGCTAACCACGTTCGCTTTCCGCCCATGGCGGACCTCAATGGAATGCGGGACAGAGTGGCACTTGACTCTGGACCTAGATCAAAGGTCTAGACTTGGTCCCATGAATACTCCCCACACCTCCATGACCATAGGCGCCGTCGCCCGACGCGTCGGCGTCGCCATCGACACCATTCGCTACTACGAGCGCGAGGGGCTGTTGCCCGAGCCGCTGCGCCGGGCATCGGGTTACCGTAGCTATGACGAAGGCGCCGTGCGGCAGCTTCGCTTCATCCGCCGTGCGAAGGATCTGGGTTTCACGCTGGAGGAGATCCGCGACCTGCTGGCCTTGTCGGCCGATCGTCATCGCGGCGTCAAGGCAGTGAAGAAACGCGCGGAAGAACGGCTGGCCGCCATCGACGAACGCATCGCCGAACTGACCCGTGTGCGTGACGGTCTCGAACAACTGATCGAGGCATGCCCCGGTCACGGTTCGCCCGATCAATGTCCCATCCTGAAGGCCTTGACCGATCAGGATGACGACGCATGAGCACGGAGAAGCATGCATGCTGCAGCGCCAAGGCAGCGGCCGAGCTGGTGGCGACGTCGACGAGTTGCGGTGGGCCTGCAGTCGAAGCCGTGGCTACACACCACCAGCACGAACACGGCGCATCCCATCACGATGAGGCTACGGTGAAAGATCCCGTATGCGGCATGACAGTGGATCCGGCCAACGCCAGGCATCGCGCCGAACATCATGGCGAGACTTACTATTTCTGTGCGCAGCGCTGCAAAGAGAAGTTTCTTGCAGACCCTTCGCGCTTTATGAACGCATCGGCCGAGCCGCCTCCCGTCATTGAAGGAGCGGTCTACACCTGCCCGATGCATCCGGAAGTGCAGCAGGCCGGGCCGGGTCACTGCCCCAAGTGCGGCATGGCGCTGGAGCCGATGATGCCCAGCCTCGACGAAGACGATGGCCACGAATTGCGCAGCATGTCGCGCCGCTTCTGGATGCTTGCCGCGTTGACGCTGCCGGTGTTTGTGCTGGCGATGGGGCCGCATCTGTTCGGCTGGCAGTTGTCGGCGCCGTGGAACGCGATAGCCGCGTGGGCGGAAGCCGCCCTGTCCACCGTCGTGGTGCTCTGGGGAGGTGCGCCGTTCTTCGCGCGCGGTTGGCATTCGCTCAAGCCGTGGTCGCCGAATATGTACACGTTGATCGCGCTTGGCACGGGCGTGGCATGGCTTTACAGCGCGGCCGCGTTTCTCGTGCCGTCGTGGTTCCCTGCGGGGTTTCACCAGATGCATGGCCGGGTCGGCGTGTATTTCGAATCGGCGGCGGTGATCGTCGCGCTGGTTACGCTCGGCGATTTCCTTGAGCTGCGTGCGCGACGTCGCACCGGCGCGGCGCTCAAGGCCCTGCTGGGGCTGGCGCCGAAGGCGGCGCGGCGCATCGATGCCGACGGCGCCGAGCATGACGTGCCGCTCGAAGCCGTCCATGCGGGCGACCGGTTGCGCGTGCGTCCCGGTGAAAAAGTGCCAGTGGATGGCGTGGTGCTCGACGGCAGCAGCCATGTGGACGAGTCCATGCTCACCGGTGAGCCGCTGCCTGTCGCCAAACGCAAGGGCGAGCAGGTCACGGGCGGCACGCTAAACCAGGATGGCGCGTTGCTGATGCGCGCGGAAAGAGTTGGCGCCGCGACCGTGCTGTCGCAGATCGTGACGCTGGTGGCGCAGGCGCAACGCAGCAAGGCGCCACTGCAGCGCACGGCGGATCGTGTTGCTGCCTGGTTCGTGCCTGCCGTAGTGGCGATAGCGACATTGGCGTTTGTGTTGTGGGCCTGGCTCGGGCCCGAGCCTAAGCTCGCTTATGCCTTGATCGCGGCCGTATCGGTACTGATCATCGCGTGTCCATGCGCCCTTGGCCTGGCCACGCCGATTTCGATCATGGTGGCCAGTGGTCGCGCCGCACAGCATGGCGTGTTGTTCCGCGATGCGGCGGCCATCGAATCGCTGCGCGCCATCGACACCGTGGTTGTCGACAAGACCGGCACACTCACTGAAGGAAAGCCGGCGCTGAAGACAGTCGTGAGCCTCGGCAAGCTGCCGCGCGCCGAACTGCTCGCGATGGCGGCGGCCTTGGAACGGCTCAGTGAACATCCGCTGGCGCGAGCCATCGTCATCGGCGCGGATGCGGAAGGCATCGTCGTGCCGCAGGTCTCGCAATTCCGCAGCGTGACGGGTGCCGGTGTGGAAGGCGAAGTGGATGGGCACGCGGTGACGCTGGGCAACCATCGTCTATTGTCCAATGCCTGCGTGCCGCTGGACGACGAGGTGGGCGCGCGTGCGGACGCCCTGCGCGGCGAAGGTGCCACGGTGATGTTTCTCACCATCGACGGCGCACTCGAAGGGCTCGTCGCCGTGGCTGATCGCATCAAACCCAGCACGCCGCAGGCGCTTGCGGACCTGCGGGCGCAGGGACTGCGCATCGTCATGCTCACTGGCGACAACCTTGCCACGGCCGGCGCCGTCGCCAGTGCCCTGGATCTCGATGAAGTGCACGCGGACATGTCGCCGACCGATAAGGCAGAGGTGATCCAGCGGTTGCAGAGGCAAGGCCATCGGGTGGCCATGGCGGGCGACGGCATCAACGACGCCCCGGCACTGGCCGTCGCCGATGTCGGCATCGCCATGGGCAGTGGCACCGACATCGCGATGGAGAGCGCGCAGGTGACCCTGGTGAAGGGAGAGTTGAGCGCCATCGTGCGCGCGCTCGCGCTGTCGCGGGCCACGGTGCGAAATATCCGCCAGAACCTGTTCTTCGCCTTCGTCTACAACGCCGTGGGCGTGCCCCTGGCCGCGGGCCTGCTGTATCCGTGGCTGGGCGTAATGTTGTCGCCGATGGTGGCGGCTTTGGCGATGAGCCTTTCGTCGGTGTCGGTGGTGGGCAATGCGCTCAGGCTGCGGCAGGCGTGATGCTTGTCACCTGCGATGGCTGACGCCGCGCCCTGCCGCAAAAGCTCGCCTCGACCGATGATTTCTCCCGCACCGATGGGGTGCGGGGAGGAATCGTCATGAACGTCATCAACGACACGCGCAGTACGCTGGAAAAGCACATGCCCTTGCTGGTCGGTCTGCTCGCCGCCTGGCTTGCCGGCAAGGCGCTGAAGAAAATGTTCTGGACTGCGTTTGGCATGTACTGGGCGCTGAAGGCGACGGGCATCCATTTCTGAGTCACGGCGTGTGTAACCGCGGGGCAGGGCATGATCGAGCGCGATACATGCTTTAAGCTGTGCGCCCCTTGCCCAAGGAAGCCGCCATGTCTGCCAGCATCGCTTTGATCGCCCGTTACTACGATGCATTCAATCGCGGCGACTGGGAGGCCATGCTCGACTGCCTCGCCGACGACGTGGCGCACGACATCAACCAGGGCCATCGCGAAAGCGGGCGCGACACTTTCCGCGCCTTCCTCGCACGCATGCAGCGCAGCTACCGCGAAGAGCTGCGCGACATCGTGCTGATGGCGAGCGCTGATGGCGCGCATGCCGCAGCGGAGTACGTCGTGCATGGTCAATACCTCGCCGACGACGAAGGGCTGCCACCTGCTCACGGCCAGCGCTATGTGCTTCCGGGCGGGGCCTTCTTCGATATTCGCGATGGCCGCATTGCGCGCATCAGCAACTACTACAACCTGTCCGACTGGGTCGCGCAGGTGACTGGCTGAGTCATGGGCGTGCGCATCCTCACCAGTGTGGGCGAGGCGGTAGGGCCGCACCTGGAGGCCTTGGCACGCCTGCGCATCGCGGTGTTCCGCGATTACCCGTATCTGTACGACGGCGACATGGCTTACGAGCAGCGCTATCTGGAAGCGTACGCCCGCTCGAGGCGCAGTGTGTTCGTGCTGGCGCTCGATGGCGACGAAGTGGTGGGCTGTTCCACCGGCATTCCGCTGGTCGATGAAGTGCCTGCCATCCAGCAGCCGTTCGTGGCGCGCGGCACGCTCCTGGGCGACGTGTACTATTTCGGCGAGTCGGTGTTGTTGCCGGCGTATCGCGGGCAGGGCATCGGCCATCGCTTTTTTGATGTTCGCGAACAGCATGCGCGCGCGCTGCCGGGTTATCGCTGGACGGCGTTTTGCGCCGTGGAGCGCGCCGGCAACGATGCGCGCCAGCCGCCCGCCTATCGACCGAACGACACGTTCTGGCACAAGCGCGGCTACCAGCGCCAGGACGATATGTTCTGCGAGCTGGACTGGACCGAGCTCGACGCCATCGCGCCTACCACCCACCGCCTGCGTTTCTGGCTACGTCCGTTGGACGCATGAATACTGCAACTATGACCCGCACTCTCGACGAATGGCTGTCGTACCAGGAACGCGTGAACGTGCGCAGCATCGAGCTGGGCCTTGATCGCGTGCGTGCCGTTTGGGAACGCATGGGTGCGCCGGCGCCGGCGCGCCGGGTGATCACGGTTGGCGGCACCAACGGCAAAGGTTCCACGGTGGCCATGCTCGAAGCCACGCTGAGGGCCGCAGGCCAGCGCGTGGGCTGCTACACCTCGCCGCATCTGCTGCGGTACAACGAACGCATCCGCATCGACCGACATGACGCGGAAGACGATGCACTGGTCGCCAGCTTCGAGCGCATCGAGGAGGCGCGAGGCGAGATACCGCTGACCTATTTCGAGTTCGGCACGCTCGCGGCGCTGGATCTATTTGCGCGTGCAGGGCTGGATGTCGCCGTGCTCGAAGTGGGGCTGGGTGGCCGGCTCGATGCGGTGAACATCATCGACGCCGACGTGGCTGTGATCACCACGGTCGATCTCGACCATATGGATTGGCTGGGACCGGACCGCGACAGCATCGGCGTGGAAAAGGCCGGCATCGCGCGGGCAGGGCGCCTGGCCGTGGTCGGTGAAATCGATCCGCCTGCAGGCCTGCTCCAGGCGCTGGAACGCATAGGCGCGAAGGTCGAGCGGGCTGGCATGGATTTCAGCGTGGAGCGGCTGTCGACGGGCTGGCAGTGGCGTCATCGCGATGGAACGGCATGGACGCTGCCCGATCCGGCGCTGGCCGCACCGGTGCAATACGCGAACGCGGCTGCATCGATTGCCGCGTTGCACGGCTTGCAGCAACAGGACGCCGTGCTCGCAGCGAAGGATCTCGCGCTCGCTGCCGCAGTCGGCGTGCGCTCCGCGCGGGTGGCGGCACGCCTGCAGGTGCTGGCCGGCGATCCGACCCTGGTGGTGGATGTGGGCCACAACCCGCAAGCGGCGCGTGCGCTGGCCGAGTGGCTGGACGCGCGCCCTAGCGTGCGCGTGCATGCCGTCTATGGCGCGCTGTCCGACAAGGATGTGGCTGGTGTGATCGGGGCGCTGGGGACGCGCATCGCGTACTGGCATCTGGCCGGGCTGGCGCAGGACACCCCGCGCGGACTGTCGGCCGAAGCGCTGGCCGAGCAGCTGGCGGCCGTGTTGCCCGGTGCGGGCTATGAGGTCCATGCCGACGTCAGCAGCGCACTGAAGGCGGCGAAATCTTCAGCCACGCCTGGCGAATGCGTGCTCGCTTTCGGCTCGTTTTACGTCGCGGCGGCAGTGCTTGCTGAATCGGGTGGGGCCTATTCGGCCTGAGCGGCAGCTGGCCCGGCTATAATCGCCCCGTTCTCGCATCCCCGCCCGCTTGGAGCCCGCCTTGAAAACACGTCTGCTGGGAGCTGCCGTTCTCATCGCGCTGGCTGTGCTGTTTGTGCCGATGTTCATCTCCAGCAACCCGCCGACCACGAGTGGCGACGAATCGGTGAGCCTGGCGATCCCGCCGGCACCCGATCGCGACCTGCAGACCAAGACCATGAGCCTGACGCCTGGCGCGGCCCCGTCATCCAGTGCGGCGGCGGCACCCAAGCCGGTCGTGCCGGCACCGGCGGCTACGGCTACCCCGGTGGGCTCGTCCGATCAGCTGGCGACAGTGAACATCGGTTCCAACCGTCCCAAGGACGTGGAAACCGACCCCACGGCCGGCCAGAAGCCTGAACCCACGACCGTGACGCGCCCGGGCTCCAGCGCCTCCCAGCCGGTCATCCCGGCGCAGGGCAAGGCCGCCACCGGTGTGACGGGCTCGGCCACCACCACGGCCGGCAAGGCGACGACGCCTGCCGTCATTCCTGCCCAGCAGGAACCGGCCACGCCGCCGGCGACCGCCGCGCATGGTTCCTATTCGCTCAATCTCAGCGCCTATGCGTCCAGCGCCAGCGCCCAGAGCCTGATCCAGCGCGTGCGCGGTCTGGGTTACCCAGCTTCGGGTCGCACCATCAACCAGGGCGGCAAGCCGCTGACGATGGTGACGGCAGGTCCGTTCGAATCCCGCGCCGCCGCCGAAGCGGCACGCCTGAAGATCACCCAGACCATCCCGGGAGCGCCGGCACGCCTGGAAGGCAGCGCCTCCACGCCCACCCAGGACGATGCACCGGCGGCCAAGCCGGCAACGCCTGCGGCCAATACGGCAGCGGCGCCCGCATCGCATCCCGGCGGCTGGGCCGTGCAGGTAGCCGCCATGGGCAGCCAGAATGACGCCAATGCGCTGCGCGACAAGCTGCGCGCCAACGGCTTCGATGGTTACGTGGATACGGTCAATGCCAACGGCAAGCAGCTGTGGCGCGTGCGTGCGGGCCCTCAGACCCAGCGCGCCGATGCCGTGCGCGTGCGTGACCAGATCAAGAGCAAGCTGGGCGTGGACGGCAACGTCGTCACCGCTCCGTGAACTTCAACCTGAACCAGCGACGGTAAGGTGACCCGGTGAATTGGGCCGACTACATCATTCTTGCCGTACTGGGCGTCTCGGTCTTGATTGGCCTGTGGCGCGGCCTCATTTCCGAGGTATTGGCGCTGGCCATCTGGATCGTGGCGTTCTGGGTGGCCTGGACCTACGGCCCCAGCGTGGCGGCGTATTTCGAACACAGTATCCAGCTGCCGTCGGCGCGGATCCTGGTGGGCTACGGGCTTTGTTTCATCGTGGTGCTGATCGTGGGTGCGCTGCTGCGCTTCCTGGTGAGCAAGCTGGTGGAAAGTACCGGACTATCCGGCACCGACCGCCTGCTCGGCATGGTGTTTGGCTTCGTGCGCGGCGTGCTGCTGGTGACGCTGGCGGTGTTCCTGCTCGGGTTTACCGCGTTCACGCGCGATCCCTGGTGGCACGATTCGGTGTTATTGCCGCAGTTCAAGGGAATGGCTGCGTGGCTGGGTGAGCGCGTGCCGGAGAATGTCCGTCACTACCTCAATCCGCAGCCCCTGCTAGACCATTTACCCGCCTTGCCAGCGGGCATGCCAGGCGCTTCACCAGCGACTGGGCATGAAACCCATCCTGCGACCGCAACCACGGCCGCTCCGGCAGCGACTTTCTAATACAGGCTTTCAAACCATGTGCGGAATCATCGGCATCGTCGGCACCAGTGAGGTCGCCGCGTCACTTTATGACGGTTTGACCGTGTTGCAGCACCGTGGCCAGGACGCCGCCGGCATTGCCACGGTCGATGGCGCGCGACTGCGCCTGCACAAGGGCAACGGCTTGGTGCGCGACGTGTTCAACCAGACCTCGATGAGCGGCCTGCGTGGCCGCATCGGCATCGGTCATTGCCGCTATCCCACGGCCGGTTCCGAAGGCTCGGCCGAGGCGCAGCCGTTCTACGTGAACTCGCCTTACGGCATCGCGTTCGCGCACAACGGCAACCTGGTCAACACCGAGCAGCTGCGTCGCGAGATGTTCGAAGACGACCGCCGCCACATCAACACCGATTCCGATTCCGAAGTGCTGCTCAACGTGCTGGCGCACGAGCTGCAGATCCAGGATCGCATGGCGCTCACGCCCGACCACATCTTCAAGGCCGTGGCTGGCGTGCATCAGCGCGCGGCTGGCGGCTATGCGTGCATCGCGCTGGTGCTGGGCTACGGCCTGCTGGCGTTCCGCGATCCCAACGGCATCCGTCCGCTGGTGCTGGGCGAGCGCGTGACGCCGGAAGGCCGCGAATACGCCGTGGCGTCCGAGTCGGTGGCGCTGGATATCCTCGGCTTCAAGCGTCTGCGCGACCTGGACCCGGGTGAAGCCGTCATCATCACCGACGATGGCCAGCTGCATGCGCGCCATTGCTCCGAGGGCGCCACCCATGCGCCGTGCATCTTCGAATACGTCTATCTCGCCCGTCCGGACTCGATGATCGAGAACGTGTCGGTGTACAAGGCGCGCCTGCGCATGGGCCAGAAGCTGGCCGAGAAGATCCTGCGCGAGCGCCCGGACCACGGCATCGAAGCGGTGATCCCGATCCCCGACACGGCCCGCACCGCCGCATCCGCGCTGGCGGAAGCGCTGGGCGTGCCGTTCCGCGAGGGCTTCGTCAAGAATCGCTACATCGGCCGCACCTTCATCATGCCGGGGCAGGGCGAGCGCGTGAAATCCGTGCGCCGCAAGCTCAATCCGGTCGAGCTGGAATTCCGCAAGAAGAACGTGCTGCTGGTGGACGACTCCATCGTGCGCGGCACTACTTCGCGCCAGATCATCCAGATGGCCCGCGAGGCCGGTGCGCGCAACGTGTACTTCGCTTCCGCCGCGCCGCCGGTGCGCTACCCGAACGTGTATGGCATCGACATGCCCGCCGCGTCCGAGCTGGTGGCCTCGGGCCATTCCGAGAAGGAAGTGGAGAAGGTGCTCGGCGCCGACTGGCTGATCTACCAGGACCTGAAGGACCTGGTGTGGGCAGTGCAGGACGGCAACGAGAACCTGAAGCACTTCGACACCTCGTGCTTCTCCGGCGAATACGTGACCGGCCTGGACAAGCAGTACCTGCAGCAGATCGAAATGCTGCGCTCGGACGACGCCAAGGCGGCTCGCCGCAGCGCCTAAGAGCTACCTCTACCTCACACCTGTGGGAGCGCACCCTGTGCGCGACTGCCTCGACGCAACGTGTCGCATGTCGCGCACAGGGTGCGCTCCCACAGTAGAGTCGCTGCGATGACCGACCTCCACGCCGCCGCCAAGCGCTGCCTCGACGCCACCGATCCGGCGGAAAAGCTGCGCCTCACCCACGCCACCTGGGAAGCGCTCCTCGCCGGTGAATTGCGTCCCGACGACGCCTCGCCCGCGCCCGAGCAGATCGGCGCACCGGGTCGCCCCGAATTGCCCCGCCTGGTACCGCAGCGACAGGTGCCTCATCGCGGCCTCGGTTCCGCCGAAGGTCGTGCCGCGCTGGTCCACGCCGTGGCGCACATTGAATTCAACGCGATCAACCTCGCCTGGGATGCGGTCTACCGCTTCCGCGGCAAGCCGCAGGCCTACTACCGCGACTGGGCCAGCTGCGCGAACGACGAGGCACGCCACTTCACCCTGTTGTCAGGCCGGCTGGCCGAACTCGGTCACGCCTACGGCGACTTCGATGCGCACAACGGCCTGTGGGAAATGGCCGAGAAAACCGCCCATCACGACACCGCGCGCATGGCGCTGGTGCCGCGTGTGCTGGAGGCCCGCGGCCTGGACGTGACGCCGGGCATGATCGAGCGCCTGCGCTCGTTGGGTGACGAGCGCACAGTGGCCGTGCTTGAGGTGATCTTGCGTGAAGAGGTGGCGCACGTAGCGGCGGGCACACGCTGGTTCCGGCATTGCTGCGAACGCGATGGGCTGGAGCCGCGCGAGACCTTCCTCGATCTGCTGCGCGATTATATGGGTGCCACCCTGCGCGGCCCGTTCAACCGGCCGGCGCGGCTCGAAGCGGGTTTCGATGAGGAAGAACTCGATCGCCTGACCGCACTCGCATCGCAAGTCTGAGCGACCTGTTGGTGCGCTGAGCGTCGATCTGCGCACGCCGGCGCCTTGCGCCTTGGCGCGAAGGCATCCTTCAACGCGTGTTGCCCCCGCACCGAACGGACATAGCTCTACTTGGCCGTCACGAACGCCTCAAATGACGGTACCAGCAAGCGACTGCCGTAACCGCTCAAGTGATCGCCGTCAAAGAACAGCGGCTTGTCTTGGCGGTACTCGCTGCAGGTCGCAGCGGGAGGGCACAAGATCGGGAAAGGATCCCAGATGGAGACGTGATCATTGGTCGCCGCTATTTGCGCCAGCGCGTCGATGACGGGTCTGCGATAGGCCACAGCTTCAGCGCGATCGACCTCGGAACCTGGCTTACAAATGGGGTTGGTCCGATTGTAATTCTCCGCACATCGGAACGTCGGCGACCTGAAAATCGGTTTGGGAGCCTCGAATACAACGCGAACACCCAGATCCGTAAATTTCCGGACAGCGGCGGTTCCTTCGATGACTGCCTTTTCTCTGCCGGCTACCGCTTGGGCACCGAAGATCCTGTTCTTGACATCCTCGTCAGTGAATTGAGCCCACTGATCGACGAACCGGGGCAGGCGAAGCGAGGGGAGAAACACGACGTCTCCGGCGCGGACCTTGCCAAGCAAGTCGGCAAGTGAGGCCTGCGTGTTCGCTTTGCAGTCTCCATCGTCTTCGCGCCCAGGTTGCAGGCTCAGAAAAGGACACCCGCCGTTCTGATAGATGACCACCGGGGCGCCCGTTTCCATGGCATAGCTGCTGTATAGGGCGACGTAGCCGATGGCGTGGGAATCACCCAGGGCAAATACCCGCGGCCCGGTCACGGGGGCTTCGCAGTTCTTTCGGACAAAGCTCAAGTAGAAGCCGGTGCCAATCGGAGTCATGGTCGGCTTT
Source organism: Dyella sp. 01L423 (assembly GCF_056399945.1). Lineage (NCBI taxonomy): Bacteria > Pseudomonadati > Pseudomonadota > Gammaproteobacteria > Lysobacterales > Rhodanobacteraceae > Dyella > Dyella sp. 01L423. The sequence continues at coordinate 1,177,858 of NZ_JBFTSI010000001.1, forward strand.
ACGACACAACCAGGGTGCTGTGCGCTGGTGGTGAGCCCGACGGGATACCAATCCGAGGCATGGCGCGCGACCGTGCTGAGGGAAATCTTGGGCTGCTTGGCCTCAAGTTTGGACGCAGCCTTGCAGCCCACTGCAATCAGCGCGATTCCCGCAAAAACGACGACGGCTTGTTTCAGCCTGCGTGCTGCCCGGCGCGGTGGTACCTCGACCCAGTAATACGATGCGATGGACAGGATCGCCACGATCAGAAGCGCAGCAAGGATATGCGCTGGGCGTTCCAGTCCAGTCGTCCATCGAAAAAGCACAAATACCGGCCAATGCCACAGATAAAGCGAGTAGGAAATTTTTCCTATGAAGCGGGGCAGGGGGCGCGTCAGAAGAACCGCGGCGATGCCACCCGGCCGGCCATGAAGAAAGCCTAGTACGGCCGCCGTGGCCACCACAGGCAAGATGCAGGTCGGAAAGGGTGCGTGCTCGGATTTGGCCGTGACCAATCCTATGAGTAGCGCAATCGCTGCCAGGTCTCCCGACACGGCAAACCAGCGACGCGGTTCGCTCGCCTTTGTAAAGGAATGGCCGCGCAGCGACATAAACTGGAAAAGAAGCACGCCAACGCCCAGCTCCCAGAAGCGTCCCCAAGTCAGATAGAACGCCTTGGTTTCGTTGACCTGGGCCAGCCAGATCGCGCAGATGAAAGAGGCGATCAGCGCAAGGGCGAAAAGCGCGGTGGAAACGCGTTTGCGCTGGTAGATCCATGCGACAAAAAGGATGGGGAAAACCAGGTAGAACTGCTCTTCGACAGCTAGGGACCAAGTGTGCGTAAAAGGATTGAATTCAGCGATCGGCGAGAAGTATCCGGTGCCCTGCGCCAGTACGAAGTTCGACAGGCCGAAAAAAGCGTAGAAGCCTGTTTCCTGGTTCGAGCGGGAAAGCCAGGCGTCGGGTATGAGCAGGGCCAAGGCCGCTGACGTGGCCACCAAGCACACCACCAGTGCAGGCGTGATGCGAGCCAGTCGCCGTGAGTAGAAATAGAGGAAAAACTTCGGAAGGCTGAGTCGCTCAATCGTTCCAACGGATCCAGCCACTACAAAGCCGGAAATGACGAAAAAAACATCGACGCCGGCAAAACCCCCAGGAAGCCAGTGCGGATTCAAGTGGTAGACGATGACCGACAGCACGGCCATGGCCCTGAGCCCGTCGATGTAGGGAGCGTAGAGAACCTTATTACTCATGCGCAGGATGCCGGTGATAAGGCGCGGATCTTAGCGCATGCGTCCGTAGCCCCCTCCCGAGGTGAGCGGCGGCGGAGGGGCGACGACCGGCAATTGTGCGGCATGCCGATGGGGCATCGAGCGTGTGGCAATCGAATGCCATTTGGATGGAGAGCACGCCTGCGGTGACCCGGCGCGAGATGGCTCGCGTTTGGCCGCGCGAGTTCCGGGATCGTGGCGCCAATTCCTCCTGCGGGCGCTGGATACTGCCTTGGCCGTTGCGAAACGGCCCCAGCGCATCGCCCAATAAAAAAGCCGCCCTGCTRGGCGGCTTTTCTACCCTTGAAATTCAAGGTTTTAACTTGGTCGGGGTGACATGATTCGAACATGCGACTTCTACGTCCCGAACGTAGCGCTCTACCAGGCTGAGCTACACCCCGTGGGAGCCGCGTATCTTAATGACACCTCGGAGGCTTGGCAACAGTTGCGGGGGAAATTTTCTTCACAAACGTCGGTCGGCGCGTCGCAGGGCGTTTGAGCAGGGTCTTGGGGCGGCCTTCTGCTAATCTATACGGCTCTGTCGGACAGGTTGCCAACCGGCGTTGGCCGACGTTTTTCACACCGCTAAGCAGAGGACTTCATGGCGCTTACCCAGGCCCGCACCATGCCCGGCGTGCTCGAGCTGCTGCCGCTCGACCAGATCGCGTTCCAGCGCATGCTCGACGTGATCCGCCGCAACTATGAGCGCTTCGGTTTTCTGCCGGTGGAAACGCCGGTGATGGAATTCTCCGACGTGCTGCTCACCAAGACGGGCGGTGAGACCGAGCGCCAGGTCTATTTCGTGCAGTCCACCGGCGCCTTGAACAACGCCGACAAGGGTGAAGGCGTGCCCGAGCTGGCGCTGCGCTTCGACCTCACCGTGCCGCTGGCCCGCTACGTGGCCGAGCACGAGCACGATCTGTCGTTCCCGTTCCGCCGCTACCAGATGCAGCGCGTCTACCGTGGCGAGCGCGCCCAGCGCGGCCGCTTCCGCGAGTTCTACCAGTGCGACATCGACGTGATCGGCAAGGACAGCCTGTCGGTGCGTTACGACGCTGAGCTGCCCGCGGTGATCTACAGTGTGTTCCGCGAACTGAACGTCGGCGCGTTCACCATCCAGCTCAACAACCGCAAGCTGATGCGCGGCTTTTTCGAGAGCCTGGGCGTGGTGGATGGCGAGCAGCAGACCCTGGTGCTGCGCGAAGTGGACAAGCTCGACAAGCGCGGCGCCGATTACGTACGCGACACGCTGATCGCCGAGCCGTTCGGACTGAGTGCCGAGACGGCGCAAAAGATCCTCGACTTCGTGCAGGTGCGTTCCACCTCGCTGCAGGACGCGCTCGACAAGCTCGACGCGCTCGGCGCCGGTCCCGAAACGATGGAGCAGGGGCGCGCCGAACTGAAGGAAGTGCTGCAGCTGATCAACGCCTTCGGTGTGCCGGAATCGCATTACGCCTTGAATTTGTCGATTGCGCGCGGCCTGGACTACTACACCGGCACCGTCTACGAGACGACGCTCAACGATCATCCGCAGATCGGTTCGGTCTGCTCCGGTGGTCGCTATGAAAACCTCGCCGGTCAGTACACTAAGTCGCATCTGCCGGGCGTGGGCATTTCCATCGGTCTCACCCGCCTGTATTGGCAGCTTCGCGATGCCGGGCTGATCGGCACCGCGCGCAGCACGGTCGACGTGCTGGTGACCCAGATGGACCCGGCGCAGCTGCCGGCCTATCTGGCCGTAGCCAGCGAATTGCGTGGCGCGGGCATCGCCACCGAAGTGGTGCTCGATGGCGGCAAGCTCGGCAAGCAGTTCAAGTACGCCGACCGCGCGGGCATCCGCTTCGTGATCGTGCTGGGTGAGGACGAGCTGGCCAAGGGTGTGGTGACCGTGAAGGACCTGCGCCGCGAGGACCAGTTCGAAGTGTCGCGCGCCGATTTGATCAAGACGCTGCGTGTGGAACTGGCTCAGGCCGAAATCGGCGCCTGAGCGCGGCTCGCACCATCATCCGCCGCTGCAACCGTGAGGCGCGGCGGCTGCAACACACAACCCAATCCGAGATGGCCCGTCCGGGCTGGAGCCAAGCATGACCGCAAAGACGATACTCCTGGACGGCAACAGCCTTACCCGCGATCAACTGGTGGCAGTGGCCCGCCAGGGTCTGCGCGTGGAGCTCGATGACGCCCAGCTCAAGCGCGTGCAGCGCGCGGCCGATTTCCTTGCCGACAAGGTGAGCTGTGGCGAACCCACCTATGGCGTCACCACCGGTTTCGGCAGCAATGCCGACAAACTGCTGGGCGCGCATCGCCTGCGTGATGAACTGCCGGGCGGCAACCCGGACAAGCCCGAAGGCACGCTGCTGGAAGAACTGCAGCACAACCTGATCACCACGCATGCGGTGTGCGTCGGTAAGCCCTTCGCGCCGGAAGTCGTGCGCGCGATGCTGGTGATCCGCATCAACACGCTGATGCGCGGCCATTCGGGCATCCGCGTGGAAACACTCAAGGCACTCACCGCGATGCTCAACGCCGGCGTGGTGCCGGTGGTGCCGGAGAAGGGTTCGGTGGGCGCCAGTGGCGACCTGGCGCCGCTGTCGCACCTGGCCATCGTGCTGCTGGGCGGTGGCGAAGCGTTCTATCAGGGCGAGCGACTGGATGGTGCACAAGCGCTCAAGCGCGCTGGGCTCATGCCGATCCGCCTGTCCTTCAAGGAAGGCCTGGCGCTGAACAACGGCACGGCGCAGATGCTGGCGACCGCGGCGCTCGCGCTGGATGAGCTCGAACATCTACTGGAGCTCGCCGATCTTGCGGCTGCGATGACGCTCGATGCCTTTGCCGGCCGCAGCGGCGCCTTGCGTCCGGAAGTGCATGCGCTGCGTCCGCATCCGGGTCAGGTCGACGCCGCCGCCCACGTGCGCGAGCTGCTCACCGGCAGCACCCTGGTCGACATTCCCTATCACCTGGTGCCGCGCTTCAAGCAGTGGTCGGCCGAGGCGTGGACCGATCCCGCCGATCAGGCACTCACGTTCGATATCGGCTGGGATTGGGTGCCAGCCAACCAGCGCCATGGTCGCGAAGCGTTCTACGCGCGCTTCTTGCCGTTCAAGGGCGGCAAGAAGCACCAGCCGCAGGACGCCTACTGCCTGCGTTGCATGCCGCAGGTGCACGGCGCCGTGCGCGATGCCTGGGCGCAGGCCTGCCGCGTGATCGACGTGGAACTGAACTCGGTCACCGACAACCCGCTGATCTTCCCCGATGCGGAAGACGCACAATTCATCGAAGATCAGGTGATCTCTGCCGGCCACTTCCACGGCATGCCTCTGGCCTTGGCCATGAGCTACGTGAAGGCAGCGATTCCGGTGCTCGCGTCGATCTCCGAGCGTCGTCTCAACAAGCTGGTCGATCCGGCCACCAACGATGGTCTGCCGGCGTTTCTTACCGGCAACGAGGACGGCACCGATTCCGGCTTCATGATCGTGCAGTACACCGCCGCCGCGCTGGTGAACGATCTGGCCACGCGTGCGCATCCGGCCAGCGTGTACTCCGTACCGACCAGTGCGAACGCGGAAGATCACGTGTCGATGGGCGCCAACGAAGCGCGTCACGTGCTGGAGATGATGGAAGATCTCGGCTACGTGCTGGCGATGGAGCTGTACACCGCCGCACAGGCGCTGGACTTCCGCCAGGCCATGCTCAACGCCGCGCGCCGGCTTGCCTCGCGTGGCGACTGGCAGGCCTTGGCCGGCAAGGTGGCCAATGCACCGCGCGAAGACCACGCGCATTACGCGCAGTTCGTGGAAGAGGTGCAGCAGCTCACCGCGGCGCTGACCAACGTGGGCGATTTCCATGCGGGCTCGGCCGTGCGCAAGGCTCACGATGCCTTGCGTCAGCGCATCGATTTCATGCCGCGCGACCGGGCGATGGATGGGGATGTGCGGACGATTTGCGAGCTGGTGCGGCAGCGGGTGTTTGCGAAATAAGTGCGCAGAGAAGGGTCGCTCAGGCGGCCCTTTTCTTTGGTGGCTTTGGGCGGGTTGGGTCGCGCACAGGGTGCGCTTCCACAGGGCTAGCCGAACCTCTGTGGGAGCGCACCCTGTGCGCGACTCAATCCAGCGACGAGCTCACCCGCCACAATTGCCGCGCCACCCACGCAAGCCACAGCAGTATCAGCACGATCAGCGCCTTCTGCGTGAGCCCCGGCGGCAAGCCCTTCCACAACGCCAACACCCACATCTGCACAAACGCCAGCCACGCCAGCGCAACGCCGATATATCGACCACTCTGCAAGCGCGGGTCACGCAGCCAGCGCGTCGACAGCACCAGCATGGCGACCACGAGACAGAGAAAGGTGGCTTGCGCCGCCTCGCCATGGATCAGGCGCGCGAGGTCTTCCCTGGGCGTGTGCTCGTACAACACCGTCCAAGCGACCACGGGCAAGGCGAGGGCGGCGGCTAGCAAGAGGGCGCTTGCGAGCCCGCTACGCAAGCTGGCGCGGGTGACTCGATAACTCGACCACGCAAGGCACGACAGCGCACTCGCCATCAGATAGTACGCGCCACGCAGCCAGCCACCGCCCGCGCCGCGCAGATACGCGCTCAGTGGCATGGCAATCGGATCGAGATCCGTGCGCGACACTTGCAGCACGCCCGCCGTCAACGCGAACGCGAACACAACGAAAGCCATCCATCCGGCCGCTATCGCCAGTGGTGCGTTTCGTTGTGAAGTGATCATGCGGTTCCTTTAGTCAGCGACGGGAGCCGGCGCCCGATGATGATGATCGCTCAAAGGCACTTCCGGCAGCAGCAGGATGAGCACGAAGGCGCACGCCACGATGCACGCCCCCACAGTGAAGGTGGACGCGATCGCATGGCGGTACATCTGCACCGCAGCATCCGTTACCTGAGGCAACGCATGGCTCGCCATGCCGCCGCCCTCGGGCGACATGCTCACGGCCGGCACGGCTGCGCTGCCGTGGCTGCGCAGCTGCCAGGCGAGGATCGCGCCCGAGCCAGCCACGCCGACCAGGCCGCCCAGCGAACGGAAGAAAGTGAGCGTGGCTGTGCCCACGCCGCGATGAATCGGCGCCAGGGCACTTTGCACGGCAATTGTCACGTTCGGCATCACCAGGCCCAGGCCAAGGCCGAGCGCGAAGATGGCCGGCTCGATGATGCCCAGGCTTTGCGCGGTGGCCGCGCTCCACGCCAGCACGCCAAAGGCCAGCGTCGCCAGCGCAAGGCCTGCTACTACCGTTGGCTTGTAGCGTCCAGCGCGCATCAGTACACGTCCATTGAACAGCGACGACAACGCGATGCCTATCATCATCGGCCCAGTCAGCAGGCCGGAGGTCGCCGGACTCACACCCATCACCAGCTGGAAGAACAGCGGGAAAAACAGACTCGCGCCCATCAGGCCCATGAAGGTCAACGCCATCACCAGGCTGGCGATCACGAACAGGCGATTGTGGAACAGGTCCAGCGGCAACACTGGCTCGGGTTCGTGCTTCACGTGCCGCACGAACATCACGCCCGTGGCCAGCGCGAATGCGCTGAGCGCCACGATCGGCGGCGACGTCCACGGCCACTGGCCGCCGCCCAGCGGCAGCACCAGCAGCAGCGCCACGGTGCAACCCGTCATCAGTACGGAACCCAGATAGTCGATGCGTCGCGCATGCAGCGGCGTGTATTGCCTCAGTGTGCGGCTGATGATCACGAACGCCACCGCGCCCACCGGCAGGTTGACGAAAAAGATCCAATGCCAGGACAGCAGATCGGTGATGACGCCGCCCAGCACCGGGCCAACCACGCTGCACAGCGCGAAGATGCCGGCCACTACGCCCTGTCGTTTGCCGCGTTGCGTGGGCGGCACCATGTCGCCAATGATGATCTGCGCCAACGGCAGCAGGCCTCCCGCGCCGATGCCCTGGATGGCGCGGAACACGATCAGTTCGAGCAAGTTGCTCGCGACGCCGCATAGTACGGAGCCGAGCAGGAACATGAAGATGGCGAAGTAGAGCACCGGCTTGCGGCCGTACTGGTCGCTCAACTTGCCGTAAAGCGGCATGGTGGCCGTGGAAGCGAGGATGTACGACGTCACCACCCACGACAGATGGCTCATGCCTCCCAGATCGCTCACGATGCGGGGAAGGGCGGTGGCGACAATGCTTTGATCGATCGCACCCAGCGCCAGCACGATCACCAGGCCGGCAAAGACGCGGCTGATCTCGTGCTCCGTGGCGGGATGGATGGCTTCCGTGGATGCCTCGAGGGTGGCGCTGGGAGTGCTCATGCGTCGATGTCGTTCAATTCGATGTCGTTCAAGGCGGGAAGGGCGGCCCAAAGCGCAGCGCGCGACGAGGGCGGGAGCTGCAGCAGCGCCTTGGTGAGCTGGTCGGTGCGGCGCCGGCGCTTGGCCTCGATGACGGCACGTCCATGGGCGGTTGCCACCAGGCCCACGCGTCGTCGGTCGCCCTCGGCCGGGTCGGTGCGTTTCACCAGCCCGGCGGCCACCATGCTGTTGATATGCCCGGTCATGGTGGGGCTGCGCAGGCCTTCCAACTGGGCGAGTTCGCCCACGCCGATGCCCGGGTTCTCCAGCACGTGGAGCAGCAGGGGGAGCTGTACCAGCGAGATGTCCTGGTGGTCCGAGTGGCGGCGCAGCTGGCGAAACAGCCGGCGCAGTGCCGGTCGCAACTGCTCGGCCAGTTCGCGGGCATCGCCTTCGGTGGGTAGCTTCTGGCTCATGAGGGGCTGGTCAGGTAAATAGATAGGCTACCTATCTAATTTAGCCCAGATCGGGTCGGTTGGCGAGTGCTGTGGTCAGGGCAGGGGTGCGCCCCAGGCAGCAACAGGCGGCAAACAACTTGCCTTGATCGGGGCCTGAGCAATCGAATCACGGTGCTGGCCCGCAAGATCTTGCTGGCCGCAGGGCAAGCCAGGGCCCTGTTTATGGCCGTCGCCGCGCGGGGTTGCCTCGGCCGTCCGACGCACGTATTATCCATTCCACTGTATTAACGCATTAGTACATTATGAAGCGCCGATCGATCGATCCCGAGCTGCCCGCCGAGTCTGCCGAGTTGAGTCTGTGCGAGGCATTGCTGTCGCTGAAGAACGCCGAGGAGATGTCGGCCTTCCTGCACGACTTGTGTACCCCCGCCGAGCTTGAAGTGATGGTGGACCGCTGGCGCGTCGTGCCTTATCTGCTTGACGAAGTGTCGTATCGCGAGATCCACGAACGCACGGCGGTGAGCATCACCACCATCGGGCGCGTCGCGCGCTACCTCAACCAGGGCAGTGGCGGCTATCTCGCCGCGGCGGCCCGCGCCGCGCGCCGCCGTGCAGCGACGAAGAAGGCAAAGGCATGAAACCGCGCGACCGACTGCGCATCGCGATGCAGAAATCCGGCCGTCTTACCGAGCCGGCGCTGGAATTGCTCAATCGCTGCGGGCTCACGTTTCGCCAGAGCCGCGACAAGCTGTTCTGCTTTGGCGAAGGCGAACCTGTCGACCTGTTGCTGGTGCGAGACGACGATATTCCCGGCCTGATTGCGCAGGGAGTGTGCGATTTAGGCATTGTGGGCCGCAACGTGCTCAGCGAATACCGCTTCACCGGCGGCCTGGACGGCCCGGCGCTGGCCGAATGGCGGCCGCTGGGCTTCGGACGTTGCCGCCTCTCGGTAGCAGTGCCGCAGGATCTCGATTATCGCGATGCCTCGCAGCTGCAGGGCAAGCGCATCGCCACGTCGTACCCGGGCCTGCTGGGCGAATGGCTGCGCGAGCGCGGCATCGATGCCGGCGTGGTGACGCTGGCCGGTTCGGTGGAGATTGCGCCCCGCCTTGGCACGGCCGATGCCATCTGCGACCTCGTACAGAGCGGCGGCACCCTGGTCGCCAATCAGTTGCGCGAAGCGGACGTGCTGTTGGAGAGCGAGGCCGTGCTGGCCGGCCCGCAGGTGCTGCCCACGGACGAGCGCGGCGACATGATCGAGCTGCTGCTCAAGCGCCTCGATGGCGTCATCCAGGTACGCGAGTCACGCCTGCTTTTGCTGCAGACCTCCCGTGGCGCGCTGGACGCCGTGATTCGGCTCTTGCCGGGCGGTCCCCAGCCGACCCTGCTGCCGGTGGCGGGGCAGCCGGATCAACTCATGTTGCAGGCGTTGTGTGCCGGCGAGGTCAGCTGGCGCCAGCTGGAAGAGATCAAGAAGGCCGGTGCGCGCGAAATGTTCGTGCTGCCGGTCGAGAAGATGCTTGCGTGATGCAGGCGCAATGAACGAGCCGAACGTATGAACCGCCTAGATTGGAATGCCTTGGATACGCAGGCGCAGCGCGCAGCGCTGTCGCGACCGGCGCAGTCGCGCGCCGAGAGTTTGCGCACTGGCGTGGAGCAGATCGTCGCCCGTGTGCGCGCGGACGGCGATCTCGCGTTGCGCGAACTCACCGCCAAGCTTGACCGCTGCGAGCTGCACGCCATCGAGGTCACTGCGCAGGAATGGCGCGAGGCAGAAGCTCGGCTGGCGCCGGCACTCAAGGCCGCCATCGAGGAAGCCGCGTCGCGCATCGACGCCTTTCATCGCGCAGCCGCACCGCAACCGGTGGCACTGGAAACTGCCAGTGGGGTCCGGGTGGAACGCATGCTGCGGCCGGTTGGTCGCGTGGGCTTGTATGTGCCCGCCGGTAGCGCGCCGCTGCCGTCCACCGCGTTGATGCTCGGCGTGCCCGCGCGCATTGCCGGTTGCCCAGAAGTGGTGCTGTGTTCGCCCGCGCGTCCCGACGGTCGTTGCGATGACGCGGTGCTATTCGCCGCGCGCATCACCGGCGTGCACCGCGTGTTCAAGCTCGGCGGTGCACAGGCGATCGCCGCCATGGCGTATGGCACCGAGTCCGTGCCCAAGTGCGACAAGCTGTTTGGTCCGGGCAATGCCTGGGTGACCGAGGCGAAGCTGCAGGTATCGGGTGATCCCGAGGGCGCGGCCATCGATATGCCAGCCGGTCCGTCCGAAGTGCTGGTGATCGCCGACGAGCATGCCAACGCCGCCTTTGTTGCCGCCGATCTGTTGTCCCAGGCCGAGCATGGGCCGGATTCGCAGGTGATCCTGCTCAGCCCGTCGTCGTCGCTGCTGGATGCGGTTGAGGCGGAAGTGGCCAGCCAGTGCGCGGCCTTGCCACGCGCCGAGATCGCCGAAAAGGCGCTGGCGCAGAGTCGCCTGATCGCCGTGTCATCACTGGCGCAGGCGGTGCAGGTGAGCAACCGATACGCGCCCGAACACTTGATCCTCCAGGTCAACGAGCCGCGCGCCTTGCTCGATGCCGTGCAAAGCGCAGGCTCGGTATTCCTTGGCGCGTGGACGCCCGAATCCGTGGGCGACTATTGCAGCGGCAGTAACCACGTGTTGCCGACCTATGGCTATGCGCGCAGTTACAGCGGTGTCTCCGTGGCGAGCTACCAGAAGCAGATCACCGTGCAGGAGTTGTCGCCGGAGGGCCTGCGCACGATTGGTCCATGCACGGCCACGCTGGCGGCCGCGGAGCAACTGGAAGCGCATCGTCGTGCCGTGACGTTGCGTCTCGCCGCGCTGGAGGATGCGGCATGAGCGTGCTTGACCTGGCACGTCCCGAGATCCGCGCGCTGCAGCCGTATTCGTCGGCGCGCATGGAAGCCAGCGGCGGCAGCGTATTGCTCAATGCGAACGAATCGGCGTGGGCGCCGCCGGGCGACGGCGGTCTGGCCTGCAACCGCTATCCCGATCCGCAGCCAGCCGCCCTGGTGGAAGCGCTGGCGCAACTGTACGGCGTGCGTCCATCGCAGATCATCGTAGGACGTGGCAGCGACGAAGTCATCGACCTGCTGGTGCGCGCGTTCTGCCGCGCCGGTGACGATGCGATCGCAATCCAGCCGCCCACTTTCGGCATGTATGCGGTGAGCGCGCAGATCCAGAACGCCGGCATCGTGGCCGTGCCGTTGCAGCCGGATTTCACGCTGGACGTGGACGCGGTCCTCGGCGCCATCACGCCAGCGGTGAAGCTTGTGTTTGTGTGCACGCCGAACAATCCGACCGGGCAACTGGTGCCCTTGCGCGACGTGACGCGTCTCGCACAGGCACTGACCGATCGCGCGGTGTTGGTAGTGGACGAGGCCTATATCGAATTCTCCGACGCACCCAGCGTAGCGCCGCTGGTGAATCAGTTCGACCATCTCGCCGTGCTGCGCACGCTGTCGAAGGCATGGGCGCTGGCAGGCGCACGCATCGGCAGCCTGGTGGCGAACGAGGACGTGATCGGCTTGCTTCGACGCATCATCGCGCCTTATCCCTTGCCGCGCCCCTGTGTGGCTCTGGCCATGCAAGCCTTGTCTGAAGAAGGTCGGGCTTCCGCGCGTTCGCATATCGCCATCGTGTGCGAACAGCGTGAACGCATGTATCGCGCGCTTGCCGAAATGCCTGGTGTGCGTGAAGTACTGCCTTCGCACGCCAATTTCCTGGCCGTCCGTCACGATGACGCGGCCGCCGCCTATCAGCGCCTGCGGAACGCCGGCATCCTGGTACGCGACATCCACCGCTATCCGCAGCTGGGCGATGCACTGCGCATCTCCATTGGTTTGCCGGAGGAGAACGACCGGGTGCTCGAGGTACTGCAGCAGACAGCTGAGGCAACGGTAGACGGGACAGCTGCAGGACAACGTGCATGAGCCGCAAGATTCTCTTTATCGATCGCGATGGCTGCCTGATCGAGGAGCCGGAAGATTTCCAGATCGACAGCTTTGAAAAATTCGCGCTGCTGCCAGGGGTGATCGCCGCTCTACAGCGTTGCGTGGCCGCCGGTTATGAGCTGGTGATGGTGACCAATCAGGACGGCCTGGGCACCAGCAGTTTTCCCGAAGAGGATTTCATCGGGCCGCATGAATTGCTGATGCGTATCCTAGCCTCGCAAGGCATCAAGATCGGCGAGGTGCTGATCGACCGCAGCTTCCTGCATGAGCGCAAGGACACCCGCAAGCCTGGCATTGGCATGATGCGTCACTATCTGGCGGACGACGGCTGGAGCCGCGCCGCGTCGGCCATGGTGGGCGATCGCGAGACCGACCTGCAGTTTGCCGCCAACATGGGTGTACGCGGCTTCCAGGTGGGCTCCAATGGCCTCGGTTGGGATGAGGTCGCGCACCTGTTGCTCGATGCGCCGCGCCGGGCGACGGTGGAGCGCAACACGCGCGAAACGCGCATCACGGTGAGCGTGAATCTTGACCAGAGCGCGGAGCCGCAAATCCACACCGGCCTGGGCTTCTTCGACCATATGCTGGAACAGATCGGCAAGCATGGCGGCTTCGCCCTGGCGCTGCGCTGCGATGGCGACACGCATATCGATGAGCATCACACCATCGAGGACTGCGCGCTTGCGCTGGGCCAGGCACTACGCCAGGCGCTGGGAGACAAGCGTGGCATTGGCCGCTACGGTTTCGTACTGCCCATGGACGAAGCCCAGGCAAGCGCGGCGCTGGATCTTTCGGGTCGTCCGTATTTCGTCTTCGAAGGCCAGTTCCCGCGTGAGCGCGTGGGAGACATTCCCACCGAGCTGATCCCGCATTTCTTCCGCTCCCTGTGCGAAACGCTGGGGGCCAATCTGCATCTGAGCGTGCAGGGCGAGAATGCGCACCATATGGTCGAAGCCTGCTTCAAAGTGGTGGCGCGCACGCTGCGTCAGGCGATCCGGCGCGAAGGCAGCGAGCTGCCCAGCACCAAGGGAGCGCTGTGATGAGCGTGGTGCTGGTCGATGCCGGCGGCACCAATATCGGCTCGGTGCGCTACGCGCTGCAGCGCCTGGGCGTGGAGGCGGCGCTGACGTCGGATGCCGATGCCATTCGCACTGCCGACAAGGTGATCCTTCCGGGCGTAGGCGCGGCAGGTCCTGGCATGGCGCGTCTGCACGAGCTCGGCCTGGTGGAGCTGATGCGCTCGCTGACCCAGCCGGTGCTGGGCGTGTGCCTGGGCATGCAGTTGCTGTGTGAGCATTCGGAGGAGGGCGATACCGCCTGCCTCGGCGTGATACCCGCGACCGTTCGGCGCTTCACCGAGCAGCCGGGATTGCGCGTGCCGCACATGGGCTGGAACCAGCTGCAATGCCAAGGCGAGCATCCTCTGCTGGATGGTCTGGTTGATGGCGACTGGGCGTACTTCGTGCACAGTTACGCGGTACCCACGGGCGATCACGCCCTGGCGGTTACCGATTTTGGCGGCGACTTCAGCTCGGTCATCGCGCGCGGCAACTTCCATGGCATGCAGTTTCACCCGGAGCGTTCGGCCAAGGTCGGCGCCCGCCTGCTGAAGAACTTTCTCGAACTATGAGTTTTACCGTCATCCCCGCCATTGATTTGCGCGCCGGTCGTGTCGTTCGCCTCAAGCAGGGCGATTACGCGCAGCAGACCACGTATGACTTCGACCCACGCACGCTTGCCCGTGATTACGCCCAGGCCGGCGCCCAATGGTTGCATCTGGTGGATCTGGATGGCGCCCGCGGCGGCAGCCTGGAGAACCTCGCCGTGATCGAATCCATTGCCAGCGACGGCATGCGCATCCAGGCCGGCGGTGGCGTGCGTTCCGAGGCCGACGTGCAGCGACTGTTCGATGCCGGTGTGTCGCGCGTGGTGCTTGGCAGCCTGGCGATCCGCGAGCCGGTGATGGTGGAAGGATGGCTCGCCGCGCGTGGCGTCCAGCGCTTTACCCTCGCCTTGGACACCTTGTATCGCGACGGCGCCTGGCGCCTGCCCAGCGCCGGCTGGACGGAGACCGAATCCAGCACGTTGGACGAACTTGCGCCGTGGTATGCGCAGCGCGGCGCCAAGCATCTGCTGTGCACCGACATCGATCGCGACGGCATGCTCGCGGGCTTCAATCTCGATCTGTATCGCCACCTGGCGACGACGGTGCCTTCGATGGCCGTGCAGGCTTCCGGTGGCGTTCGCTCACTGGACGACATTCGAGCGGCGCGCGACGCGGGCGCTCACGGCGTCATCCTTGGCCGTGCGCTGCTCGAAGGCCGCTTCACCGTGAAGGAGGCGCTTGCATGTTGAGTCGACGCATCATTCCCTGCCTCGATGTACGCGACGGCAAGGTGGTGAAGGGCGTGCGCTTCCGCGACCACGTGGTGATGGGCGAGATCGTCGATCTCGCACTGCGCTATCGCGACGAAGGAGCGGACGAACTGGTGTTCTACGACATCACCGCCAGTCCGGAAGGGCGCGGCGTCGATCACGGCTGGGTCGAGCGCGTCGCCAGCGTCATCGATATTCCGTTCTGCGTGGCGGGCGGCATTCGCAGCGTGGAGGAAGCACGAGCCGTGCTGCATGCGGGCGCGGACAAGATCTCGGTCAACTCGCCCGCACTGGAGCGGCCTGACCTGATCGGCGAGTTGGCCGCAGCGTTCGGCGTGCAGTGCGTGGTGGTCGGCATCGACAGTCTGCGTGATGCGGACGGCGAATGGCATGTGCGTCAGTACACCGGCGATCCCTCGCGCACGCAGGCCTTGCCGCGCCGCACACTGGACTGGATGGTCGAAGCACAGCAGCGCGGCGCCGGCGAGATCGTGCTCAATTGCATGGGCAGTGATGGCGTGCGGCAGGGTTACGACCTGGAGCAACTGGCCGCCGTGCGCAAGTTTTGCCTGGTGCCGCTGATTGCATCGGGCGGCGCCGGCACGGCGGAACATTTTCGCGATGCCTTCCTCACTGCCGATGTCGACGGCGCGTTGGCTGCCAGCGTTTTCCACTCCGGCGCCATCGCCATTCCCGTGCTCAAGCAGTCGCTTGCTGCGTCGGGCGTCGTCGTACGCACGTAATCACGCAAGCCATCGGGTAATCACCATGAACTCCATCACCCTCGATCCCGCCCGACTCGACTGGAACAAAGGCGACGGCCTGCTGCCCGCCATCGTCCAGCATTGGCTGACGGGCGAGGTGTTGATGCTGGGCTATATGAATGCGGACGCCTTGGAGGCGACGCAGCGGCTGGGCAAGGTCACCTTCTACAGCCGCAGCAAGCAGCGTCTGTGGACCAAGGGGGAATCGTCCGGGCATGTGCTGACGCTCAAGTCGGTGCGCATGGACTGCGATGCCGATACCTTGTTGCTGCAGGCCGCACCGCATGGGCCGACCTGCCACAACGGCACCAGCAGTTGTTTCGGCAGCGAAGTGCAACCGCCCTTGGGTTTCCTCGCCGAACTCGATGCGTTGATCGAACAACGACACGCACAGCGTCCGGCTGGCAGCTATACCACCCAGCTGTTTGAAGGCGGCATTCGGCGCATGGCGCAGAAAGTGGGCGAGGAGGGCGTGGAGACTGCGCTCGCCGCGGTGGCACAGGATGACGAGGCCTTGCTGGGCGAAGCGGCCGACCTGATCTATCACCTCACCGTCGCACTGCGGGCGCGTGGACTGGGACTTTCCGACGTGTCCGCCGTGCTCACCCAGCGTCATGCGGCAAGCGTGTCGTCATAACCTCCTGGGAATGAGCCACGTCACAACTGCACGGATGGCTAGCGAGGCCTTAACGGCGGCTGTGATTTCTTGTTGCCCATGGATTGAGGTGCTTGCACTACGTGCGGCACGAAGCCATTGAGGCGACCGAGCCGCATCACGGTCTTGGGATGTGAAGGCTGTTTTCACCTGGGATTTCTTTCAAGGGGACGCAACGCGTAGTGATCTGCCCAGGGGCAGACCGCCGGGGGTTGGCGTCCCATTCGAGGATCGCGTTATGGCTGATGTGGCAGTGATCGGTGGTGGGGCGGCGGGCGCGGCGGCGTTCGGCGAACTGCTGGCGCGATTCGATGGCGGCACGGTCCACTGGATCGTGGGCCAGCACGCGCCAGGCCGTGGCGTGGCCTACGCCACCAGTGACAACCAGCATCTGTTGAACGTACGCGCCGCATCCATGGGGGTGTTCCAAGAGCATGCCGAGGATTTTCTCCAGCATGCATCACGGCAGCTTGGCCAGGTGAAGGGCACGGATTTCCTGCCGCGCCGGCTGTTCGGTGATTTCATCCAGGCGCAGGTTGGCGCGCGCATCGATGCGGCGCGTCGTGCTGGACGCAGTTTTCGCATCCACCCGGAAAGCGCGCGCGAAATCGTGTCGCGCGGCGAGGGCGGCTATGCGGTACGCGTGGGCGCCGAGCGTTGGCTGGAAGTTGGTGAGGTGGTACTGGCGGTGGGCGCGCTCGCGCAACGTCCATTGCGTACGGTATCGACCACTGCGCTCGCCAGCGGCGCTTATGAACTCGACCCTTGGCGCCTGGATCGTCATCCGCTGGCGCCTCGCCGGGTCATGGTGATCGGCACCGGCCTGACCGCGGTCGATACGCTGCTATCGGCCGCCATCCGGTGGCCGCATACCGAGCTGGTGGCAGTGTCGCGCCATGGCTTGTTGCCGTTCAACCATTCGGCGCTGCCCTTGGCGCCCTATGCGCAACAGGAGGCGCTCAATCAGGCCTTGCTGGCCAGCGACGGTCCCGCCGCCATGTTGCAGTGGGTGCGTCGTGCACTAAACGAGGGCGGCGATACCGACTGGCGCAGCATCATCGACGGCATGCGCCCGATCAATGCCCAGCTCTGGCAACAGCTCACGCATGCGCGTCGACGCCAGTTCCTGCGTCATGCGCGCTGGATCTGGGAAGCGGCACGTCATCGCATGGCGCCGGCGACGGGCGAGGCGATCTACCAGCTGCAGGAAGAGGGCAGGCTGCAGGTGCTGGCCGCGCGCGTGCTCGATGTCGACGGCTCCGCGCCGCTGCAAGTGAGCTTGCGCGAGCGGGCGACCCAGCTGGTCAGCGTGCTGGAAGCGGATCTGGTGATCCAGGCAACAGGTCTGGATACCGCCGTGGCGTACGGCGCCCACGACCTGTTGTCGCAACTGCTGCGCGATGGTCTTGCCACCGCCGACCCCTTGCAGCTGGGCGTGCTGGCCCAGGCCGACGGCCAGCTCGTACATGCCGATGGCCGGCCGCAGCCAGGCCTGTACGCGATCGGTTCGTTGTTGCGCGGCAACCTGTGGGAATGCACGGCCATGCCGGAGATCCGTGCGGCGGCGCACCGTCTGGCCGTCCATCTATCACCGGCGGTTGTTGCGCGCGAGAGTGCGGGCGAGCTGCCCTGAAGCGCAAATCAGACGATTCCGCGCTGATATTGCGCAGGGTCGCGACATGAGGATATGCCATATTGCGATTTCGCCCGTTCGCCGGCCAACGCTAGTCTGCTGTCTGATCCTGCCGCAGGAGGCGCCATGAAGAAGTCCATCCTCGTATTGCTGGGCGCTGTCGGCGTGCTGCTGACCGCCGCCGTTGCCGCCAAGGATGTCTCGCTGCTCAACGTTTCCTACGACCCCACGCGCGAGCTCTACCGCCAGATCAATACGGCATTTGCCGCGCAATGGAAGGCGCAACACGGCGACAGCGTCACCATCCAGATGTCGCACGGCGGTTCGGGCAAGCAGGCGCGTTCAGTCGTCGATGGGCTGCCCGCCGACGTAGTGACGCTGGCGTTGGCCTATGACATCGACGCCATCGCCGATCGTGGCCTGCTGGCCAAGGATTGGCAGAAGAAGCTGCCGAACAACGCCACGCCGTATACCTCGACCATCGTGTTCCTGGTGCGCAAGGGCAATCCCAGGGGCATCAAGGACTGGGGCGATCTAGTGCGACCGGGTGTGCAGGTGGTGACACCCAACCCGAAATCTTCCGGTGGCGCGCGCTGGAATTTCCTGGCCGCCTGGGGCTACGGGCTCAAGCAGCCCGGCGGCAGCGATGCCACGGCGAAGGCCTATGTGAAGGAACTCTTCAAGCATGTGCCGGTACTCGATACCGGTGCACGCGGCGCCACCAATACCTTTGTGCAGCGGGGCATCGGCGATGTGCTGATCGCCTGGGAGAACGAAGCACTGCTTGCCCAGCGTCAGCTGGGCAACAACGCGTTCGAAATCGTTGTGCCTTCGATCACCATCGTGGCCGAGCCGCCGGTGGCCGTGGTCGACAGCAATGTCGACAAGCACGGCACGCGTGCCGTGGCGCAGGCCTATGTGGAGTTCCTGTATTCGCCACAGGGTCAGGAGATTGCCGCGAAGAACTTCTATCGTCCGCGTTCGCCCGATGTATATGCGCGCTTCGCCAGCCAGTTCCCGGCCACGCATACTTTCACCCTGGGCGATCTGTTCGGTGACTGGCGCCAGGCGCAGGCGAAGTTCTTCAACGATGGCGGCGTCTTCGACCAGCTAGGCGTGGGTAGCTGAGTTCATGCGTCGGCGCGTGCTACCGGGATTCGGCATCAGCCTCGGTTATGCGCTGGCTTATCTCGGGCTGATCGTCTTGCTGCCTTTGGCAGCCTTGGCGTGGAAGGCGTCGGGGATTGGTTTCGAGGGTTTGCTGCGCCTGCTGTCTTCGCCGCGCACGCTCGCCGCGCTGCGACTGAGCGTAGTTGGAGCCGTGGTGGCGGCCTTGGTCAATGCCGTGATCGGCTTGCTGGTGGGGTGGGTGCTGGTGCGCTATCGCTTTCCAGGACGTCGTTTGTTCGACGCCCTGGTAGACCTTCCGTTCGCCTTGCCGACCGCGGTGGCCGGCATCGCGCTCACCACGCTCTATGCGCCCAACGGCTGGCTGGGACAGTGGCTGGAGCCCTTGGGCATCAAGGTGGCCTACACGCCGCTGGGCGTGTTCGTGGCCATGGTGTTCGTGGGCTTTCCTTTCGTCGTGCGTACCTTGCAGCCGGTGCTGGCGTCGCTGGAGCTCGATGTCGAAGAAGCGGCCGAGAGCCTGGGCGCACAACGTTGGCAAACCTTCTTCCGGGTCATCCTGCCGATGCTCGCGCCGGCGTTGCTGACGGGCTTTGCGCTGGCGCTCGCGCGTGCCGTCGGTGAATACGGATCGGTGATCTTCATCGCCGGCAATATCCCGATGCGCTCGGAAATTGCACCCTTGCTGATCGTGCAGAAGCTGGAGCAGTTCGACTACGCGGGCGCCGCGGCGCTGGGCGTGGCCATGTTGACCATATCGTTTGCCTTGCTGGTGCTGGTGTCGCTGCTGCAGCGCTGGAGCCATCGCTGGCAGGAGCGCTCGCTATGACTGCCGTGATGCGCTCCCGTCCGGTGGCGTGGCCGCGCCGCGTGGTGCATGTGGTGCTGATCGCCCTGGCGCTGGTCTTTCTGGTGCTGTTCCTGTTGCTGCCGCTCGCAACCGTGTTCGTCGAGGCTTTTCGGCAGGGCGTGGCGCCGTATCTGGAGGCGATCAACCAGCCCGAAGCGCTGGCCGCCATCAAGCTCACGCTGCTGGTGGCGGTGATCGCCGTGCCGTTGAACCTGGTGTTCGGCGTGGCGGCTGCCTGGTCCATGACGCGCTTCGAGTTTCCCGGGAAGGCCCTGCTTGGTGCCTTTATCGACCTGCCGTTTTCGGTGTCGCCAGTCGTATCGGGCCTGGTCTATGTGTTGTTGTTCGGTGCGCAAGGCTGGTTTGGGCCGTGGCTTGACAGTCATGGCATCAAGATCATCTTCGCGGTGCCCGGGCTGGTGCTGGCCACGATCTTTGTGACGCTGCCGTTCGTCGCGCGCGAACTCATACCCTTGATGCAGGCCCAGGGCAGCGAGGAAGAGGAAGCTGCGCGCGTGCTGGGCGCCAGCGGCTGGCAGATGTTCTTTCGCGTCACCTTGCCCAATATCCGCTGGGCGTTGCTGTATGGCGTGCTGCTCTGCAATGCCCGCGCCATGGGCGAGTTCGGCGCGGTGTCCGTGGTGTCCGGCCATATCCGCGGGCTGACCACCACCATGCCGCTGGAAGTGGAAATGCGTTACAACGAATACGAATACGTCGGCGCCTTCGCGATTGCTTCGCTGCTGGCCCTGCTTGCGTTGCTGACGCTGGCGCTGAAGTCCCTGCTGGAATGGCGCTACGGCGATGAGATCGCCGCGCATGCGCCCGGTGGGCATTAAGGAAGTTCTGATCAATTGGACATGGGCGGCATGACTCCAGAGAGTTCGCAGGGTGTGAGGCGTGGCGCAGCCCAGGCTGGTGGCCTGGGCAAGACGCGCCTCGCGCCCTGCGGACTCTCTGGAGATCACCCCAAGGGCCGTTCTGTCTGTCCGCCGCTGTGCGTCGCAACGATTCGACAGGCGGCCAGCCTGCCTTCATCGTCGCAACACCCAGCGGCGGACAGACAGAACCGGTGCCGCCCATGTCCAATTGATCAGAGCTTCCTTAAGGGTGCGGCATGACGCTTGAACTGTCCCGACTCCATCGCCGTTTCGCCGGGTTCCAGGCGCTGGATGACGTGAGCCTGAGCATCGCCCCGGGCGAGTTCCTCGCCTTGCTCGGGCCATCCGGTTCGGGCAAGACCACACTGCTGCGCATACTTGCCGGCCTGGACTATCCCGATAGTGGCAGCGTGCACAACGATGGTGAGAATTTTCTTGCCCAGCCGGCACGCGAGCGTCGCATCGGCATGGTGTTCCAGCATTACGCGTTGTTCCGGCATCTGACGGTGATCGAGAACATCGCCTTTGGATTGCGCGTGCGGCCATGGCGGCTGCGCCCGTCGCGCAGCGAGATTCGTGCGCGTGTCGATCGGCTGCTGCGTCGCGTGCAACTGGAAGGAATGGGTGCGCGCTATCCGGCCCAGCTGTCCGGTGGCCAACGGCAGCGCGTGGCGCTGGCGCGTGCGC
The DNA here is from genome assembly GCF_056399945.1 of Dyella sp. 01L423. Taxonomy (NCBI): domain Bacteria; kingdom Pseudomonadati; phylum Pseudomonadota; class Gammaproteobacteria; order Lysobacterales; family Rhodanobacteraceae; genus Dyella; species Dyella sp. 01L423. The sequence continues at coordinate 1,198,779 of NZ_JBFTSI010000001.1, forward strand.
TCGCCGTCGAGCCCGACATGCTGCTGCTCGACGAACCGTTCGGCGCGCTCGATGCGCAAGTGCGCGTGAAGCTGCGACGCTGGCTGCGCGAACTGCACGAGGAGCTGGAGCTCACGACCGTCTTCGTCACCCACGACCAGGAAGAAGCGCTCGAACTGGCCGACCGCGTGGCTGTGATGAACAACGGGCGTATCGAGCAGGTTGGCACGCCCGAAGTCATCTATCAGCAGCCGGCCACGCCGTTTGTCTGCGAGTTCATCGGCAAGGTGAACCGGTTCAACGTGTGGAGCGGTGATCAGGGTTTCGCCGCCGGCAATTGGTCGCTGCAGGACGACCCGTGGCAGGGACGTTTCAGCGAGGCCGTGGCCTATGTGCGTCCCGAACAACTACGGCTGGCGGCTTCGGCCTCGCAACCGGCCTGGGATGCGCGCCTGCGCCATATCTATCTCGCTGGCAGCGTGGCGCACCTGGATCTTTACGTGGCCTCGCTTGATCTCTCGCTGGAAGCGGACGTGGCCAGTGAAGATCTGTCGCGACTGGGCCTGCAGGCCGGCATGGAGCTACGCGTCGCGCCGCGTGGTGCGGTGTTGTTTCCGCTTGATCGCGATGGCAGGCCGCTGAGCGCGGAACGCTGGATCTGGCAGGCGCGCAGTCCCGTGCCTGCCTAGGGACGCGACTCAGCGCGAACCGGTGGGGCGATCCAGCACCGCCGCCGGGACGGCCGGCTTGAATGCCACCGCCGGTCCTGGCGTCACATGCTTGCGCCATAGGGCGAGCTGCGCGGCAATGCCGTCGCCGGCATTCATCTGCGGCTCCGACGGCGTCAGCTTGTCCTTCGCTTCCCACTGCGCGATTTCAGCGGATGCCTGGCGGAACGCTTCCATGAAGTCCGGCGTGCGATTGAGTCCATCGACCAGCCAGGCGCGACCGAAATACGTGATGTCCGAATCCGTGCCACAACCGAAGGAGCTGCGATCCGAACGCGCCGCCGTGATTACCAGCGTGCCGGCTCCTTGCAGCGTGGGCACAAAGCCGCCCGAGTAGCAGGCATTGACCACCACGACCTTCCACTTGAAAGGACGCTTGCTGAGGATATCCGACAGATCACTCGCGCCGATCTGGTCCAGCGGCAGCGGATCCATGTCCACCAGCAGATTGTGGTCTTCATCGCCGTGGGTGGTGAGGTAGAGCAGCAAGATGTCCTCGTCCGGCTTCATGAGGCTGGCCAGGCCGTCGAGCGTGGCTTCCAGATTGCTCCAGCTGGCCAGCGGATGCTTTTCCAGCGAGCCCGGATTGTTCTCCAGCACCATCACGTGGGTGTCCGCACCGAAGCGCTGGGGAAACATCTTGGCGGCGTATTCCGCTTCGTTGCGGAACACATCCTCGCCACCATCGGCGCCGAACGCGACGACGTAGAGGTTGGGGCGGCCGGCGGTGCGCGGGCCAAGCTCAGCGAGCGCCTTCTGCACCATCGTCCGCTGGCCGTACATCACTTGCTCGGGCGAGGGCGCCTGCGAAGGCCAGTTGTCGCTGGAGGTACTGTCGTCGTCGGTGGTTGCGCTGGTGCTCGCGGGTGTGGGCGCGCTCGCGCCAGCCGCAGGCAGCTGGCCTTGCTCGGCGACCGGCGTCTGCGCCGTGTGACGCGCCAGGCCAACCATGAGCAAAACGCCGGCTGCAAATGCGAGCAGGGCGATCAGAGCGGTACGCATGGCGGGAGCCCGTGAGGTCAGAGAACGATGTCGTCGAACGTGCGATAGGCCGGATGGCGCGGCGCATCGGGGATCTCGAGCGGCTCACGCAGCAGCCAGCCGGTGCGCATGCCTGCGTCACGGGCGGCATCGAGTTCTTCCACGATGTCCGACAGAAACAGGATATGCGCCGGCTGTTCGCCGAGCGCCTCGGCAATCAGCTCGTAGGAGCGGCGCTCGCGCTTGGGGCCGGTTTCCGTATCGAAATAACCCGCGAACATCGGCGAGAGATCACCCGCGTCGCTATAGCGGAAGAACAGCTTCTGCGCCGGCACCGAGCCTGACGAGTAGACGTACAGGTGCAAACCGTCCGCACGCCAGGCGTGCAGCCTGGCCGACACTTCCGGATAGACGTGGGCCTGGAAGTCGCCCGCCTCGTAGCCTTCCTGCCAGATCATGCCCTGCAGCGCCTTGAGCGCGGTGGACTTGCGGTCTTCCCGGATCCAGCGCAGCAGCAGCTCGATCACTTCCTGGCGCGGCGCTTCGACGATGCCTTCTTCCTTGGCCGCCTCGTGCAGCCAGAACTGCACCTCGGGCTTGTCGCCGTGCGTCTCGATGAAGGCCGGCAGCCGCTTATAGGCGTACGGAAACAGTACGTCCTTGACGAAGCTGATCGAGCTGGTGGTGCCCTCGATATCGGTGACGATGGCGCGGATGACGGTCATACATAAAGCCAGGGAACAGGAGCGACAAGCTTACCCGTCGCTGGGGTCCCCGGCGAGCGCCGCTACGCAGGTTCTTGATCCCGTTCACCTGCCGGGCCGGCAGCGGCCCGGAGGATCGCTTCAGGCGGCCGCAGTCGATGCGTGCGGCGTCATGCGGGGGAACTGCTGCGCGATGTCTTCGCCGGTGAACTGCGCGACCCAGCCTTCCTTGTTGGTGAACAGGCGAATGGCCACGAAGTAGGGCGACTCGCTCATGTCGAACCAGTGGCGGGTGCCGTCCGGCACGCCGATCAGGTCGCCTTGCTCGCACAGCACGTCGTACACCTTGCCGTTCACATGCAGGGTGAACTGGCCGGCGCCGGCGACGAAGAAGCGTACCTCGTCCTCGCTGTGGGTGTGCTCGCTGAGAAACTTCTGGCGCAGCGTGGCGCGATCCGGGTGATCGGGCTTGAGGCTGATCACGTCGACCGCCTGGTAGCCCGCTTCGGCCATCAGCCGGTCGATGTCGCTGCGATAGGCGGCGATCACTTCATCCTGGCTGGCGCCGGGGGCGATCGGTTGGTTCGCTTCCCATTGTTCGAAGCGCACGCCGATCTTGGCCAGTTCGCGCGAGATGTCCGCATGCTCGGCATGCACCGACAGCGGGGCTTGGGGTTGGGTGTCGCTGAAAATACGCAGGCGGCTCATGCGGAGAGGCTCCTCAAGTCGAGTTCGCAGCCGAGCAGGAATTCCAGCGCTTCCAGATGGCGGCGCGTCTCGGCCATGTCGCGGCCCCAGGTGTAGATGCCGTGACCGTTGATGAGATAGGCGTGCAGCGAGCGGCCGCTGTCGAGCCAGGCTTCCACCTGCGCGACGAGCTCCGGCATGTGCTGCGTGTTCGGGAATACCGGGATCGACAGCTCGGCATCGTGCGTGGTCTGTCCGGCAATGGCTTTCTGCAGCTCCCAGCCTTCCAGCTTCACCACGCCGTCGCGGGCGAACAGGCGTGAGGCCACGCTCTGCGTGCGCGAATGCGTGTGCAGCACCACGTTGATCTCGGGAAAGCGGCGGTAGATCTGCGTGTGCAGGTCGGTTTCCGCGCTGGGGCGCGCGCTGGTGCCCACGGCCTGGCCGTTCATGTCGATCAGCATGATGTCGTCGCGACCGAGCTTGCCCTTGTCGCGGCCGGAGATGGTGATGGCCGCGTGATCGCCGTCGATGCGCATGGAGAAATTGCTGCTGGTGGCAGGCGTCCAGCCGGCGGCCGCAAGCTCGCGCGCTGCATCGGCAATCGCGTCGGAACGCTCGGCGAACAGCGCGGGGGAGATCGTGTCGGGGAGAACCTGGCTCATGATGTATGGACGTCCAAATGAGTTGCCACTATACCACGCCGGTTTCCGGCATATGCCGAAAATGCGATCCATTCTCACGACTTATCGCGAGCGCGAGTAGCATCGGTCCAAGGTTTGTCACGGGCGTGGCGAACGTGAATGTTTCAAGACGGAGGTTGGACCTATGTCGCATGAGAAAGATATCGAATCGCGTCGCCGTTTTCTCAAGGCCGCAGCCGGAACGGCTGTTGCCGCGGCCATGATCGGCTCCCTGCCGCGTGTATCCCGCGCTGCCGATCTGCCGCACCTGGCTGACTCCGATCCGACGGCCAAGGCGCTCGGTTACGTCGAAGATGCCAGCAAATCGACCGATGCCAAGCGCAAGGCGGGCGATGTCTGCTCCAACTGCCAGTTCTATACCGGTGCTGCAACCGGCTACGGTCCGTGCCAGCTGTTCCCGGGCAAGGCGGTGAATGCGAAGGGCTGGTGCGTATCGCACGCACCCAAGAAAGCCTGATCGCAACACGCTGCACAACGGAAGGCCGGCATGCATGCCGGCTTTTCTTTGCGCGTGACATCAGCGTCACGCACGCGACGACGCGTTTTGCATCGACATTTTGCTGCTGATGGGTAGCGACTCGAACCGAAGAACTCGGTGAGAGAGAAGATGCTGCCCAGACGCGTCAGGCCAAGGAGCTGACCCGCCTGACGCGCCGGGCGGCAATCCGGGGCCCACTGCCAAGTGATTACCACGGAGCACAGATGATACTCCCGGCCAGGCATTTTTGGGCCTGTGGCGGCCAAAATTTTCTCGAAAAAGTCTCGTTAAATCCAACAAAAACAATGACTTGTTGGACTATTAGAGATTGGCGATCACGAATAGCCTTCCGGGGCCTATCATTCCTTCCTGGCGCGCAGGGTGCGGCTTTTCGGATTTTCGGCGACGTTGGCGGCAGATCGCCGCCAAGATCGCCAGGCCCTTCAGGAAGCGCGGCGGAGACGGCTGTGACGGATGCCGTAACCGAAGTAGATCGCCAGGCCGATGACGGTCCATATGATCATCAACAGCCAATTGAACCAGGCCATGGCGCCCAGCAGGGCCAGGCAGCTGAGCACGCCGGCGGGGCAGATAAACCAGACCCACGGCACGCGGAATCCACGATGCAGCTGCGGAGCCGTGTAGCGAAGGATCAGCACGCCTGCGCACACCGCCACGAAGGCGATCAAGGTGCCCATCGAGGTGAGATCGGCCAGCAGGTCCAGCGGAAAAATGGCAGCGAGCACGGCGATGCCAATGCCGGTGATCACCGTGTTGATGTGCGGCGTGCGGTGCTTGGGATGAATGCGGTTGAAGATCGGAGGCAGCAGGCCGTCGCGCGACATGATCATGAAAATGCGCGGTTGCGCGATGATCATGACCAGGATCACCGACGACAGGCCGATCATCGCGCCGATCTCCACCACCCAGCGCAGCCAGCCCAGTTCCGGATGGTTCTTGATCGCCGTCACCACCGGTTCGCTGGTGCCCAGCTCGGTGTACGAGATCAGGCCGGTCAGCACCGCTGCCATCGCCAGATAGAGGATGGTGCAGATCACCAGCGACACCAGGGTGCCGAACGGCAGATCGCGCTGCGGGTTCTTGCATTCCTGCGCCGCCGTGGAGGTGGCCTCAAAGCCGATATAGGCGAAGAACACCATCGCCGCGCCGCGCATGATGCCAGACCAGCCATATTTGCCAGGCGCTTCATTGGCGGGAATGAACGGATGCCAGTTGGCCGGATCGATATAGCGATAACCCGCCACCACCACCACGATGATCAGGCCCACCTTGAGCGCCACCATCAACACGTTCAGGCCCGCCGATTCGCGGATGCCGACGTAGCACAGCCAGGTGAGCGCCAGCACGATCGCCACGGCGGGAAGATTCATCAGATGCCCGGTGGTGACCAGGTGTCCGTCGGTGAACGCCAGCGGCGCTTCAGTCAACGACACGGGCAGGTGGATGCCCACCTGATCCAGCATGCTGGTGAAGTAACCGGTCCAGCTGGCCGCGACGGCCGAGGCTGAAATGCCGTATTCCAGCACCATGTTCCAGCCGATAAACCAGGCCAGCAGCTCACCGAGCGTGGCGTAGGCGTAGGAATAGGAACTGCCCGAGACTGGAATCAGCGTCGCGAATTCGGCGTAGCACAGCGCGGTAAAGCCGCTGCACAGCGCCGCGAGCATGAAGGAGATCAGCACGGCGGGGCCGGCGTGTTCGGCGGCGGCCTGGCCGGTCACCACGAAGATGCCGGTGCCGATCACCGCGCCAATACCCAGCGCGGTGATGCCCCAGGGGCCAAGGGTGCGGCGCAGGGTGGGGCCGTGGGACGCGTCGTCGGCGTCGGAGAAATCGGTTTTGCGAGCGAATAACTGTTTGAGCATGCGTCGACCTGGTGCCACGAGAGGCGCGGGATTCAAAACGAGAGGGCCGGCGCTAAGCCGGCCCTTCGTGTCAGATCAGGAGTTTTGCTTGCGTAGCTTGCTATGGGAATACCCATAGAAGAAATAGATGAGCATGCCGATCACGGTCCAGCCCAGCATCAGCGGCCAATTGGCGCGGAACGACTGCCAGAACAGATACAGGCAGATCACCGAACCGAGCACCGCCACCATCCACACGCCGATCATGCCGCCCGGCACACGGAACGAGCGCGGCAGTTCCGGACGCGTATAACGCAGGATCAGCACGCCGATGCACACGGTGGTGAACGCCAGCAGGGTGCCCATCGAGACCAGTTCACCCAGGATGCTCACCGGGAACAGGCCGGCGATCACCAGGGCAGCGACGCCGGCGATGATGGTGGCGACGTGCGGCGTGCGGTGCGAGGCGTGTACGCGCGACATGCCCTTGGGCAGCAGGCCATCCCTCGCCATGCTGAAGAAGATGCGCGAGGTGCCCAGCAACATCACCAGGATCACCGAGGACAAGCCAGCCAGCGCACCGAACGAGACGATGGCCTTCAGCCAGGTCAGCTGCGGATAGAGGCTCAACGCCGTGGCCACCGGTTCCGGCGTGCCCAACATGTGGTACGGGGCGATGCCGGTGAGCGTGAGCGCCATCGCGATGTACAGCACGGTGCAGATGGCGAGCGAACCGAGAATGCCGATCGGCATGTCGCGCTGCGGGTTCTTCGCTTCGCCGGCGGCGGTGGAAACCGCATCGAAGCCCACGTAGGAGAAGAACACCAGCACCGCGGCGCGGAAGATGCCGCTCGTGCCAAAGCGACCCGGGCCTTCTTCCGGCGGAATGAACGGATGCCAGTTGGCCGGATTGATATAGCGGAACGAGAAGATCAGGAACAGCGAGATCACCAGCACCTTGATCGTCACAATCAGCGAGTTGACGAAGGTGGACTGGGTGATGCCCACGTAGCAAAGCCAGGTCAGGCCAGCCACGATCAACACCGCCGGCAGATTGATCAGCGCACCGGTGGTCACGATCTGATGCGTGTCGGTGAACTTCAGCGGCGCGCTCGACAGATAGTCGGGGAGCGCCAGCGGCAGTCCCGTCCAGTGTCCGAGAATTGACAGGCACTCGTTGAAATATCCCGACCAGCCCGCCGCCACCGTGGCGACGGCAAAGAGATACTCGAGGACGAGATTCCAGCCGATGAACCAGGCGACGATTTCGCCGAGCGTGGCATAGGAGTAGGCGTAGGCGCTGCCCGAAACCGGGATCATCGCGGCGAATTCGGCGTAGCACAGGCCGGCGAAAGCGCAGGCGATACCGGCGACGATGAAGCTGATGACCAGGGCAGGGCCCGCGTGTTCGGCGGCGGCCTGGCCGGTGATGACGAAGATACCGGCGCCGATCACCGCACCGATGCCAAGCGTCACCAGGTGACGCGCGGTCAGTACGCGCTTGAGGCTGGTTTCGCCTTGCAGGCCGTCGTGGGGCAGTTCGCCCGCGTCGACGTGTGGCGACGCTTCAATGGGATGCGTCGCGAACAGGTTTTTCAGCATGTTTCTCCCCTACCGCCGGAATGCTCGTTTCTTAAAAGCGTGAAACCGTGACTTTCGCCATGGCCATTAACGTCGCTTCCCCTGCGACGACACGGAACCATAGCCCAGCGGGCCTTGGGGGTACAAGCTGCATTGCGGCTGGCCGGGAACGCGCAGCTGGCCCGTGCCAGTCTCGGCGGCGTCTGGAATAATGCGGCCCGCCGTGCCGCAGCTGCGCGGCCGGTTTTGACTGACACGGACTATCGATGGACATGTTGTTTGCACAGCTCCAGCACTATCGCCAGCAATGGCCGCAGGAGAGCGATGCCGGGCATTTCGAGGCATTTCTGGAGGAAGGGCAGCGCGTGTTCTTTCGGGAGGCGCTGGAAGGTCACTTCACCGGGTCGGCATGGCTGGTGAGCGCCGACGGCGAGCGGGTCCTGCTCACCCACCACCGCAAGCTGGGTCGCTGGTTGCAGCTGGGCGGTCACGCCGACGGCGACACGGATCTGGCGCGCGTGGCGTTGCGCGAAGCCGAAGAGGAGTCCGGTCTGGTTGATTTGAGTGTCGAAGCTGAGCCGTTCGACCTGGATCGCCACCGCATTCCTGCGCGCGGCAACGAGCCTGAGCACTGGCATTACGACGTGCGTTACGTCGTTCGTGCGGGCACCAACGAAGCCTATGTCATCAACGAGGAATCGAATGCGCTGGCGTGGCGTTCCATTCTCGAGATCGCCGAAGATCCATCGGCCGATGCCTCGTTGGCACGCATGGCGCGCAAGTGGTTGTTGCGCGCCTGAGCGGCGCTGAATTCAGGCGGGCTGCCCGGAATACTTCGCCGGCGCCGGATTGAGGTGACCGCATTCGACGCAGGTGCGCGCGTCGATCGAGCGGTAGAAGCGCTCAAAAACCGGCGGAAAATCCCGCTCGATGCTGTCGAGGGTGAAGTACTCCTCGTACAGCTTGTGGTTGCAGCGCTCGCAGTACCACATCAGGCCGTCTTTCTCGCCCGCCAGTCGGCGGCGTTCGATCACCAGCCCGATCGATTCGGGCAGGCGCTGCGGCGAATGCGGCACGCACGGCGGCAGATAGAACATCTGCCCGGCGCGAATGGGAATGTCGCGCGCTACGCCTTCATCCTGCACCTTCAACACCATCTCGCCTTCGAGCTGGTAGAAGAACTCCGGGCCCTCGTCATAGTGGTAATCGGTGCGGGAGTTCGGCCCGCCCACGATCATCACGATGAAATCGCCATCGACGATGCATTTGTTGCCGACCGGCGGCTTGAGCAGATGCCGATGCTCGTCGATCCAGCGCTGCAGGTCGATGGGAGGCGTGAGGGCCATGGGTACTCCGGGGGCGGGAGATCATCAAGATAACGCCGGCCGCATCCTTTGGGAAAGGGTGTCTCACGGTGTAGTTGCCCCGGGGCGCCGCTATTTGTAGGAGCGCGCAGAGGCGGATCAAACTTGCCGGTCGGTTTTTTGTGTGGGAGCGCACCCTGTGCGCGACAAGCCTGCGGAGCGATACACCCAGGCGTGGCCGTCGCGCACAGGGTGCGCTCCCACAGACAAGCGCTAAGCGCGTGATCTGCGGGGGCCAGCTAAGCGAACTCAGACCTCCAGCGTCGCCAAGTCGCCCTTTTCCTCAAGCCAAGCCTTGCGATCACTGGCGCGCTTCTTGGCCAGCAACATATCCATCAGCTTGGTCGTGCCGTCGTCGCCATCCACGGTGAGCTGCACCAAACGGCGCGTGTCCGGATGGATGGTGGATTCGCGCAGCTGCGGCGGATTCATCTCGCCCAGGCCCTTGAAGCGGGTGGTATTGACCTGGCCTTTCATCTTCTCGCGTTGCACGCGTTCGAGCATCGCGTTCTTCTCGTTCTCGTCCAGGCAATAGAACACCTGCTTGCCCACGTCCACGCGGAACAGAGGCGGCATGGCGACGAAGACATGGCCCTCGCGCACCAGCGACGGGAAGTGGCGCAGGAACAGTGCGCTCAGCAGGGTGGCGATATGCAGGCCGTCGGAGTCGGCATCGGCAAGGATGATCACCTTGCCGTAGCGCAGGCCGGAGAGATCGTCCTTGCCCGGATCGCAGCCGATCGCCACGGCGAGGTTGTGCACTTCTTCGGAAGCGAGCACCGAGCCCGATTCCACTTCCCAGGTATTCAAGATCTTGCCGCGCAAGGGAAGAATCGCCTGGAATTCCTTGTCGCGCGCCTGCTTGGCGCTGCCGCCGGCCGAGTCGCCCTCGACCAGGAACAGCTCGGTGCGGGTGAGGTCGGTGGCGGTGCAGTCGGCCAGCTTGCCGGGCAGGGCGGGGCCCTGGGTGATCTTCTTGCGCACCACCTGCTTGGCGGCTTTCAGGCGCGCACTGGCGCGCTCGATGGCGAGCTGCGCGATGCGTTCGCCCAGATCCACGTGCTGGTTGAGCCACAGGCTGAAGGCATCGTGGATGACGTTCTCGACCATGCCCGCGGCGTTGCGCGACGACAGGCGCTCCTTGGTCTGGCCGGCGAACTGCGGATCCTGCAACTTGGTCGACAGCACGAAGGCGAGGCGTTCCCACACGTCTTCCGGCGCCAGCTTCACGCCGCGCGGGAGCAGGTTGCGGATGTCGCAGAATTCGCGGATCGCATTGGTGAGGCCTGAGCGCAGGCCGTTCACATGCGTGCCGCCTTGCGCGGTGGGAATCAGGTTGACGTAGCTTTCCTGCACCAGCTCGCCTTCCGGCAGCCAGGCAAGGGCGACGTCGAGGCCGTCCGCCTCGCGCTGGATGTGGTGAACGAACAGTTCGGCGGGAATGGCTTCGGCGCCGTCCAGCTCATCGCGCAGGTAATCGCGCAAGCCGTCCTCGTAATACCACTCGTTGACTTCGGCGGTCGCCTCATCGGTGAGCTTCACGCTCAGGCCGGCACACAACACGGCCTTGGCGCGCAGAAGGTGGCGCAGCTTCGACAGCGAGATCTTCGGCGAGTCGAAGTATTTCGGATCGGCCCAGAAGCGCACGGTGGTACCGGTCTTCTTCTTCGGTACCGAACCGATGATTTCGAGGTCGCTGGCGCGGTCGCCGTTTTCGAACGCCATGCGGTATTCGTTGCCGTCGCGGCGGATGGTGACTTCCACGCGGTTGGACAGCGCGTTCACCACCGACACGCCCACGCCGTGCAGGCCGCCGGAGAAGTTGTAGTTCTTGCCGGAGAACTTGCCGCCCGCATGCAGGCGCGTGAGGATCAGCTCGACGCCCGGCACACCTTCTTCCGGATGGATATCCACCGGCATGCCGCGGCCGTCATCGCTCACTTCCACCGAACCGTCGGTATGGACGATTACGTCCAGCGTCTTGGCGTAGCCGGAGATGGCCTCGTCCACCGAGTTGTCGATGACTTCCTGCGCCAGATGGTTCGGGCGCGAGGTGTCGGTATACATGCCCGGGCGGCGCTTGACGGGGTCAAGGCCAGAGAGGACTTCAATGTCGGCGGCGTTGTAGCGACTGCTCATGGGGAAGGATCGGGTTGGCTAAGACGGGGAGGATGGGTTGCCGGGGGCGGGAAGGTCAAGCATCCCTTTGTGGGAGCGCACCCTGTGTGCGAACCGGCCTTCGGCCGGCCCGGTTCGCACACAGGGTGCGCTCCCACAAGGAGGGGCAGTGTTAAAGGGGAGCGCAGTGCCGCTCCAGCCACACCAGGTCGGCATCTTCCAACAGCGGCGCCAGGGCAGCGCGTACGGTGGCGTGATAGTCGTCCAGCCATGCCCGTTCCTCCGGATTGAGCAGTTCCGGCTCCAGCGCGCGGCGGTCGAACGGGCACAGGGTAAGTGTCTCGAATGCGTAGAACTCGCCGAATTCGGTCTTGTCCGCCTCAATCACCACCGCCAGGTTTTCGTGGCGGATGCCGTGGCGGCCCGGTTTGTACAGGCCCGGCTCGATCGAGGTGATCATGCCCGGATCCAGCGGCACCAGGGTGGCGCCCGACGCCGGCGGGCGGATGCCTTGCGGGCCTTCGTGCACATTAAGGAAGTAACCCACGCCATGGCCGGTGCCGTGGCCATAGTCCATGCCGCTGGCCCAGAGCGGCGCGCGGGCCAGGGCATCGAGCTGCGGACCGCTCGCGCCCTTGGGGAAACGGGCGCGGCTGAGGGCGATCAGGCCCTTCATCACTAAAGTAGAGTCGCGGCGCTGTTCGGCGGTGGTGTCGCCCAGCGCCAGCACGCGGGTGACGTCGGTCGTGCCGCCCAGGTATTGGCCGCCGGAATCGACCAGCAGCAGGCCCTGTGGCTTCAGCGTGCTGTGGGCCTCCGGGGTGGCGCGGTAATGGGGCAGGGCGCCATTCGCCTGATAGCCGGCGATGGTCGAGAAGCTTTCGCCGACGAAATTCGGTTGCGCGGAACGCTCTTCGCGCAGCAGGGCATCGACGTCGAGCTCGGTCTGCTTCATGCCGGCGATGACGCGCTCCTCCAGCCGGCGGAACGCGCGTACCAGGGCTGCGCCATCCCGGCGCATGGCGTCGCGGACGTGTTCCAGCTCGGCTTCGCTTTTGCGCGCCTTGAACAGTGTCGACGGATTGGCTGCTTCGACCAGTGGCGTGGCTGCCGGAATCGCCGACGCCACGGCCACCACGACGCGGTTGCCGTCCAGCAGCAGTCGATCTTGCGCACCCAATTCGGCCAGTGTGTCGGTCACCGTCGCGTAGTAGGCGATGCGCACCTGGTCGGCGTGGAGCGCCTGCACCAGGGCGTCGCTGAGCTTGCCCCGGTCCACGAACAAGGTGGCGTGCCCTTCGGCCTGCACCAGCAGATGCGCGAGGAACACCGGATTGCATTCCACGTCGCTGCCGCGCAGGTTGGTGAGCCAGGCGATGTCGTCCAGGCTGGACACCAGATGATGGCTGGCGCCCAGTTTGCGCATGGCGGTGCGCAGGCGGCTGAACTTGTCGCTGCGCGACTGGCCGGCGTAGCGGGCCGGATGTTCCACGACAGGAGCGGCCGGCAGGGCGGGACGATCCGGCCAGATCAGTGCCGGCAGGTCGAGGTTTGTGCGCAGCTTCGCGCCGTTGCGTTCCAGGCGTCGCTCCAGCTGCCGCGCGGCGGACAGCGAGAAACTGTCACCGGCAACGGCCAGCACCTGGTCCTCGCTCAAACGCTCAAGCAGCCACTCGATATGTTCCGGCGCATGCGCGACGCGCTGCTTCATCAATTCGATGCCACTGCCCGCCAGTTCCGTGCCGGCTTGCGCGAAGTAGCGGCTGTCCGTCCATAGGCCGGCGTGATCGGCCGTGACCACCAGGCTGCCGGCCGAGCCGGTAAAGCCGGACAGCCATTCGCGAGCCTGCCAGTGCGCGGGCAGATATTCAGAAAGGTGGGGGTCGGCGCTGGGCACGAGGCAGGCGGCGATGCCGTGTTGCTGCATGGCTTGCCGCAGGGCGGCCAGTTTCATCGGCGTGGTGAGGTCCATCGGCGCATGTTAGCAGGGCGCTGCGCGGACGAAATTCTTCGTTTTTCGACCAAGGTCGACGCACGAATGCGGGTGCGCGCGCTTGCTTTTTCAAGTCAAGTGGTCGCGACCTCATGCGCAAAATGTTGCATGTGCGGCATTGTGTCTCTAGGAGGCGAAAACGCTCAGACAAATCGCTACCATGCCGCCCGTCCCCACGCTGTACCCCAGGTAGTCAGTGAACATGCATGCCCTTATTTCGCGCTTGCGCTACGCAGGCGTTGGCGCCGCTGTATTGCTCAGCGGTTGCAACTTGGAAGTCCTCACGCCCAAGGGCGACATCGGTGCCCACGAGAAATCCCTGATCCTGATCGCGCTGGGCCTGATGGCCATCGTGGCGATTCCGGTGATCGCGATGACGCTTTGGTTTCCTTGGCGCTACCGCAAGGCCAACAAGAAGGCCACCTACGCGCCGACGTGGTCGCACTCGAGCAAGATCGAAGTGGTGGTGTGGACGATCCCCGCGATCATCGTGGCGATCCTTGCGGTGATCACCTGGACGAGCTCGCATGCGCTCGATCCGTACAAGCCGCTGGAGTCGGAAGCCAAGCCGGTGACCGTGCAGGTCGTCTCGATGGACTGGAAGTGGCTGTTCGTCTATCCGGAATACGGCGTGGCCTCGGTCAACGAGCTGGCCTTCCCGGTCGATCGCCCGGTCAATTTCCAGATCACCTCCGATTCGGTGATGAACGCCTTCTTCATCCCGCAGCTGGGCAGCCAGGTCTACGCGATGGCGGGCATGGAAACCAAGCTGCACCTGATCGCCCGCGAGCAGGGTGCGTACGACGGCCTGTCGACCAACTTCAGTGGCGAAGGCTTCTCGGACATGCACTTCAAGGCCATCGCCACCTCGGAAGACGGCTTCAAGGACTGGATCGCCAAGGCCAAGGCCACGCCGGCCACGCTCGACGCCGACAGCTACAAGACGCTGGCCAAGCCCAGCGAGAAGACGCCGGTTGCCTACTACGGCAACGTCAGTAACGGCTTGTTCTCCAGCGTGCTCAACCAACACATGGACGGCATGTCGCATGACGCCGGCACGCATGAAGCGATGTCGATGGATATGGATCACGACGCGCCGGAAGAAAGCATGCAGATGGACATGCACGAACACCAGGACGGGGGCGCTGTGTCCTCGAACATCACCCCGGCCAAGGCAGAGAAGTAAGCCATGTTTGGAAAGCTCACCCTTGACGCGATTCCCTATCACGAGCCGATCGTGATGGTGACGCTCGCCGCCGTCCTTCTTGGCGGCCTGGCGATGCTCGCGGCTCTTACCAAGTTCCGTCTGTGGGGTTACCTGTGGAAGGAGTGGTTCACCTCGGTGGACCACAAGAAGATCGGCATCATGTACATCATCGTGGCGCTGGTCATGCTGCTGCGCGGCTTTGCCGATGCCCTGATGATGCGCTTGCAGCAGGCGACGGCAGCGGCCGATTCGGCCGGTTACCTGCCGCCGCACCACTTCGATCAGGTGTTCACCGCCCACGGCGTGATCATGATCTTCTTCGTGGCGATGCCGCTGATCACCGGCCTGATGAACATGGTGGTGCCGCTGCAGATCGGCGCGCGCGACGTGGCGTATCCGTTCCTCAACTCGCTCAGCTTCTGGCTGTTCCTGTCAGGCGTGTTCCTGGTGATGGTGTCGCTGTTCGTCGGCGACTTCGCCGCGACCGGCTGGCTGGCGTATCCGCCGTTGTCCGGGCTTGATTACAGTCCAACCGTCGGCGTCGATTACTACATTTGGGCACTGCAGCTATCGGGTCTAGGCACCACGCTGAGCGGCATCAACTTCATCGTCACTATCATGAAGATGCGCACGCCCGGCATGACGCTGATGAAGATGCCGGTGTTCACCTGGACGGCGCTGGTCACCAACATCCTGATCGTCGCTGCGTTCCCGATCCTCACGGTGACGCTGGCGCTGCTCACGGCCGACCGTTATCTCGGCATGCATTTCTTCACCAACGATCTTGGCGGCAACGCCATGATGTACGTGAACCTGATCTGGATCTGGGGCCACCCTGAGGTCTACATCCTGGTGCTGCCGTGCTTTGGCGCGTACTCGGAAATCGTCGCCACGTTCTCGAAGAAGCCGCTGTTCGGTTACAAGTCGATGGTGTACGCCACCTCGGCGATCGGCGTGCTGTCGTTCCTGGTGTGGCTGCACCACTTCTTCACCATGGGTTCGGGTGCCAACGTCAATGCCTTCTTCGGCATCATGACGATGATCATCTCGGTGCCTACCGGGGCGAAGTTGTTCAACTGGTTGTTCACCATGTACCGCGGCCGCGTCGAAATGACCGTGCCGATGCTGTGGACGATCGGCTTCATGGTCACCTTCGTGGTGGGCGGCGTCACCGGCGTGCTGATGGCGGTGCCGGGTGCGGACTTCGTCCTGCACAACAGCGTGTTCCTGATCGCGCACTTCCATAACGTGATCATTGGCGGCGTGGTGTTTGGCTGCCTGGCGGCGATCAACTACTGGTTCCCCAAGGCGTTCGGCTTCCGCTTGAACGAGGCCTGGGGCAAGGCGTCGTTCTGGTGCTGGCTGGTGGGTTTCTACGTGGCCTTCGTGCCGCTGTACATCCTCGGCCTGAAGGGCATGACGCGTCGCATGAACCACTATGCGAACCCCGATTGGCAGCCCTACTTGGTCGTGGCCGCCATCGGCGCGGGAATCATCGCAGTCGGCATCTTCTGCATCCTCATGCAGTTCTACGTCAGCGTGCGCGACCGCAAGAAGCTCACCGATCCCAGCGGCGACCCGTGGGGTGGCCGCACCCTGGAATGGTCGATCAGCTCGCCCGCACCGTTCTACAACTTTGCAACGCTGCCCCAGGTCCGTGAACTGGACCAGTTCTGGGAAGACAAACAAAACGGAGTCGCCTACGTGCAACCTGCCAAGTACGAAGACATTCACATGCCCCGCAACACCGGCGTCGGTGTGGTCATGGGCGCGTTCGGTACGGTCCTGGGTTTTGCCCTGGTGTGGCACATCTGGTGGATGGCGGCGATCGGCCTGCTTGGCATGATTGCCTCCTTCATCGTCCGCGCCTACGACCGCGACATCGATTACTGGGTGCCGGCGGCCGAAGTGGAGCGCATCGAGCGTTCGCGTCACGCCCAGCTCAAGCAGTTCCAGACCACGCAGGTGGCTCCGGTGGGCGCGCCACAGCGTCAGAAGGTGGCGTAAGTCATGAGCAGTCCTGCAGTAAGCGCCACCCACGGCGCGCTCGACGGCATCTCCCACGGGGGAGATGCCCATCACCACGACGATGGATCCAAGACCCTGCTGGGGTTCTGGATCTATCTGATGAGCGACTGCCTGATCTTCTCGGGCCTGTTCGCGACCTTCGCCGTGCTGGCCAACGCCACCGCGGGCGGCCCTGGCGGCAAGGAGCTGTTCGAGCTGCCGTACGTGCTCGGCGAGACCATGCTGCTGCTGATCTCGTCGGTCACCTTCGGCATGGCCATGCTCGCCATGCATGCCGGCAAGAAGAACCGGCTGCTGGCGTGGCTGGCGGTGACGTTCGTGTTCGGTGCCGGCTTCATCGGCATGGAAGTGCATGAGTTCGCCAAGCTGATCGCCGACGGCGCCGGCCCGAGCCGCAGCGCGTTCCTGTCGAGCTACTTCACCCTGGTCGGCACGCATGGTCTGCACGTGACCTGTGGCCTGATCTGGCTGGTGGTGATGATGGATCAGATGCGCCGCTATGGCCTGACTGACGCGACCCGTCGCCGTCTGTCCTGCCTGAGCCTGTTCTGGCACTTCCTGGACATCGTCTGGATCTGCGTCTTCACCTTTGTCTACCTGCGGGGTGCCATCTGATGTCCGCCCATCATTCGTCCCACGACGCGGCCCATCACGACGCCGCCCACGGCAGCACCAAGTCCTACCTCGTCGGCTTCGTGCTGTCGGTGGTGCTGACCCTGGCCTCGTTCGGCGTGGTCATGAGCGGCAAGGTCCCGCACGACCTGATGATGCCGGGCATCATCGTGTTCGGCGTGGCCCAGCTGATCGTCCAGCTGGTCTACTTCCTGCACATGGGAACCTCGCCGTCGCAGCGTGGCAATCTCGCCATCATGCTTTTCACCCTGCTGATCCTGGCCATCGTGGTGGTCGGCTCGCTGTGGGTGCTGCACAACATGAATGTGAACATGATGCATCCGACGTCGCAGATGGTGCCGGTGGAGTAAGCCGGGGCTGCTGCGTGACGACAAGGGCGCCTTCGGGCGCCTTTGTTGTTTCTAGGACAGGGCGTTTCGGTCCTTACCTCCCTTCGGTGTCACCCCACCGTCATTCCGGCGGAAGCCGGAATCCAGTGACTTCCGCACTGCCTCAAAGGCGCTGGATTCCGGCTTCCGCCGGAATGACGGGGAGGGGCATCGGGCGTTGGGGCGGGCGGGGCTGGGCCCCAAACTTGAACGCGCCAGTCATCTAGCCACCGCAAACCCTCGCGGTTAAACCGTTCTTCCTCTAAAATACATATTTCCAGCACGGCTGCATCCCATGACCCCCCTGATTTTCGTCACCGGCGGTGTGGTGTCCTCTCTTGGCAAGGGCATCGCCGCGGCGTCGCTGGCTTCCATCCTGGAAGCGCGTGGCCTCTCGGTCACCATGATGAAGCTCGATCCCTATATCAATGTGGATCCCGGCACCATGAGCCCCTTCCAGCACGGCGAGGTCTATGTGACCGACGACGGCGCGGAGACCGACCTGGACCTGGGTCACTACGAGCGCTTCGTCAATACGCGCCTCACGGGCAAGAACTCCATCACCACGGGCAAGATCTACGAATCGGTGATCCGCAAGGAGCGCCGGGGCGACTATCTGGGCGCCACCGTGCAGGTGATTCCGCATATCACCGACGAGATCAAGCACTGCATCCACGAGGCCACCCGCGGCTACGACGTGGCGATGGTCGAGATCGGCGGTACCGTGGGCGACATCGAGTCGCTGCCGTTCCTGGAGGCGATCCGCCAGCTGCGTATCGAGCACGGCCCGGAAAAGGTGATGTTCATGCACCTGACCCTGGTGCCATACATCAAGGCCGCCGGCGAGATCAAAACCAAGCCCACCCAGCATTCGGTGAAGGAGCTGCGCTCCATCGGTATCCAGCCGGACGTGCTGCTGTGCCGTTGCGAGCAGCCGCTGCCCGATGGCGAGCGCCGCAAGATCGCTCTGTTCACGAACGTGCCTGAGAACGCCGTGATCAGCGCGGCCGACGTGGACGTCATCTATAAGCAGCCCTTGTGGCTGCACAAGCAGGGCCTCGACGAGATCGTGGTCAAGCGCCTGGGCCTGCAGGTCGGCCCGGCGGATCTTTCGTCGTGGGTGCGCACCGTCGAAGCGGTGGAGCATCCCAAGGACGAGGTCACCGTGGCCATCGTGGGCAAGTACGTCGAGCACAAGGATGCCTATAAGTCCCTGGGCGAGGCCTTGCGCCATGGCGGCATCAAGCAGCTGACCCGCGTCAATCTCAACTGGGTTGATTCGGAGCAGGTCGAAGCCGAGGGCGCCGCCAAGGCGCTGGGCAATGCCGACGCCATCCTGGTGCCGGGCGGCTTCGGCAAGCGCGGTTTCGAAGGCAAGGTGCTGGCCGCCAAGTACGCCCGCGAGAAGGGCGTGCCGTATTTCGGCATCTGCTACGGCATGCACGCCGCCGTGGTGGATTTCGCCCGCAACGTGGCCGGCCTGACCGAAGCCGACTCCAGCGAAAACGACCGCAACAGCCCCGATCCGGTGATCGGCCTGATCACCGAGTGGACCACCGCCACGGGCGAAGTCGAGCAGCGCAGCGAGCGCTCGGATCTGGGCGGCACCATGCGCCTGGGCGCCCAGGAATGCCGCCTCAAGGCCGGCACGCTGGCGCGCGAGCTGTACGGCCAGGACGTGGTGCGCGAGCGCCATCGTCATCGTTATGAATTCAACAACCGCTACCGTCAGACCTTCGAAGATCTCGGCCTGGTGATCTCGGGCAAGTCGATGGACGATCTGCTGGTCGAAATCGTCGAGTTGCCGCAGCAGAAGCACCCGTGGTTCCTCGGCTGCCAGGCGCATCCGGAATTCACCTCGACCCCGCGCGACGGCCATCCGTTGTTCATCGGCTTCGTGCAGGCCGCCCGCGAGTTCAAGGCGGTGCGCGAAGGCGAGCGTCTTGCGAAGGAGTCTGTCGCATGAAGTTGTGTGGCTTCGAAGTCGGCCTGGACCAGCCGCTATTCCTGATCGCCGGCCCCTGCGTGGTCGAGTCCGAGCAGCTGCAGATGGATACCGCCGGCAAGCTCAAGGAAATCACCGGCAGGCTCGGCATCAACTTCATCTTCAAGTCCAGCTTCGACAAGGCCAATCGCTCGTCGGGCAACAGCTTTCGCGGCCCCGGCCTGGAAGCGGGCCTGAAGATCCTGGGCGAAGTGAAGCGCCAGCTCGGCGTGCCCGTGCTCACCGACGTGCACGAATACACGCCGATGAACGAAGTGGCCGCCGTGGTCGACGTGCTGCAGACGCCGGCCTTTCTGTGCCGCCAGACCGACTTCATCCAGAACGTGGCGCGCGCCGGCAAGCCGGTGAACATCAAGAAGGGCCAGTTCCTCTCGCCGTGGGAGATGAAGAACGTGGCCGAGAAGGCCAAGGCCGTCGGCAACAACGACATCATGGTGTGCGAGCGCGGCGCCAGCTTCGGCTACAACAACCTGGTGTCGGATATGCGCTCGCTCAGCGTGATGCGTGATACCGGCTGCCCGGTGGTGTTCGATGCCACCCACTCGGTGCAGTTGCCGGGCGGGCAGGGCACGAGCTCGGGCGGTCAGCGCGAATTCGTGCCGGTGTTGGCGCGTGCGGCGGTGGCGGTGGGCGTGGCCGGCTTGTTTGCCGAAACGCATCCCGATCCTTCCAAAGCACTCAGCGACGGCCCCAACGCCTGGCCGCTGGACAAGATGGAAGCGCTGCTGGAAACCCTGCTCGAACTGGATCAGGTCACCAAGCGGCACGCTTTTCTGGAGCACACGCTTTAGGAAAAAGATCGTCATTCCAGCGAAGGCTGGAATCCAGTGTCTTTCAACGTCTGCCAAGACACTGGATCCCAGCCTTCGCTGGGATGACGGGCACAGGATGTCTCCCCCTCGCTTCATTCACCTCATCAAGCAACGGATCCCATGAGCACCGAAATCACCCGCATCCACGCACGTGAAATCCTCGATTCCCGCGGCAACCCCACGCTTGAAGCGGAAGTGACGCTGGCCGGCGGCGGCTTTGGCCGCGCTGCCGTGCCGAGCGGTGCGTCGACGGGTTCGCGCGAAGCCGTGGAGTTGCGCGACGGTGACAAGGCCCGTTATCTGGGCAAGGGCGTCAAGAACGCCGTGGGCAACGTCAACGGTGCCATTGCCAGCGCGCTCAAGGGTTTTGACGCTGCCAACCAGGGCGGTCTCGACGCCAAGCTGATCAACCTCGACGGCTCGCCGAACAAGGGCAAGCTGGGCGCCAACGCCATCCTCGGCGTGTCCATGGCTGCCGCGCATGCCGTCGCCGCGCAGAACCGCCAGCCGCTGTGGCAGTACCTCGCCAGCATCAACGGCACCACCGGCAAGCCCGGTTCGCTGCCGGTGCCGATGATGAACATCATCAACGGCGGTGCGCATGCCGACAACAACGTCGACGTGCAGGAATTCATGGTGCTGCCGGTGGGCCTGCCGACGTTTGCCGAAGCGCTGCGCGCCGGCACCGAAATCTTCCACGCGCTCAAGAGCGTGCTGAAGGGCAAGGGTCTGAACACGGCGGTGGGCGACGAAGGCGGCTTCGCGCCGGACCTGCGTTCGAACATCGAAGCGCTGGACACCATTCTCGAAGCGATCAGCAAGACCGGCTACAAGGTGGGCAGCGAAATCCTGCTCGGCCTTGACGTCGCCAGCTCGGAATTCTTCAAGAACGGCAAGTACGACCTGGAAGGCGAAGGCAAGGTCTACACCCCGGAGCAGTGGGTCGACGTGCTGGCCAGCTGGGCCAAGCAGTACCCGATCGTCACCATCGAAGACGGCATGGGCGAAGGCGACTGGGACGGCTGGAAGCACCTCACCGACAGGCTCGGCCAGAACATCCAGCTGGTCGGTGATGATTTGTTCGTCACCAACCCGACCATTTTCCAGGAAGGCATCGACAAGAAGATCGCCAACGCCATCCTGATCAAGGTCAACCAGATCGGCACGCTGTCCGAAACGCTGGAAGCGATCGCCATGGCCGACAAGGCCAAGTATGCGGCGATCGTCTCGCACCGCTCGGGCGAGACGGAAGACACCACCATTTCCGATATCGCCGTGGCCACCACCGCGACCCAGATCAAGACCGGCTCGCTCTGCCGCACCGATCGCGTGGCCAAGTACAACCAGCTGCTGCGCATCGAAGAGGCTCTGGGCTCGGCCGCGCGTTACGCCGGTCGCGACGCGTTCCCGAATCTGGCCAAGCTGCCCGGCTAACAGGAGCACATCTCGCCCATGCTGCGTTGGGTCGCCCTGGTCCTGGTCCTCGTGCTGATCGCCCTGCAGGTGAAACTGTGGGGCGGCAACGGCGGCGTGCACGGCGTGGAAACGCTGCGCGCGGCCGTCAAGAAGCAGGGCGAGGACAACGACAAGCTGACCCAGCGCAACCAGGCGCTGGGCGCGGACGTGAGCGACCTCAAGCATGGCGAGCAAGCCGTGGAGGCACGCGCCCGCGCCGAGTTGGGCCTGATCAAGCCAGGCGAAACGTTCTACCAGGTCGTTGAAAAGCCGGGCGCCGCGCAGGCGCCCGCGTCCGCCACCTCGACCACCGGCAACCCATGAACGCGCCGCTTTGGTGCGTGGTGCCGGCGGCGGGGCGCGGCACGCGTGTTGGTGGCAGCATCCCCAAGCAATACCTGCCGCTGGCCGGCCGGCCGTTGATCCTGCATACGCTGGAGCGCCTGGCGTCGCATCCCCGCATCGCCGGCCTGATGGTGGTGCTGGGCGACAACGATGGTCATTGGCCGGGCGTTGATCATTTGTACGGCAAGCCGGTGCTCACGACATTGGGCGGAGCGGAGCGTTGCGATTCGGTGCTGGCAGGCGTGCGTGCGTTGCCCTCCGAGATCACCGACGACGGATTCGTGCTGGTGCATGACGCGGCACGCCCTTGCGTGCGCGACGGCGACATCACGCGTCTGATCGATCTGGGCATGCCGGCGGGCGGTGGCCTGCTTGGCGCGCCCTTGCGCGACACGCTCAAGCGCGCCGGTGACTCGGGGCGCAGCGAAGTGACCGAGCCGCGCGATCACCGCTGGCGTGCATTCACGCCGCAGATGTTCCGTCGCGGCGAGCTCTCGGCGGCACTGCAGGCGGCTTATGCTGCCGGCGTGACGGTGAGCGACGAGGCGATGGCGATGGAGCGCGCCGGTTTTGCGCCGCTGCTGGTCGAAGGCGCCGAAGACAATATCAAGGTCACCACGGCAACGGATTTCGCGCTGGCGGAGTTCCTGTTGTCGCGTATGAGATAAGCCGCGAGGCTGCGAGGAGTTTCCATGATGCGCATCGGACAGGGCTTCGACGTCCACACTTTCGGCGAAGGCGATCACGTGATGCTGGGCGGTGTGCGCGTGCCGCACACGCATGGCGTGGTGGCGCACTCCGATGGCGACGTGGTGATCCATGCGCTGTGCGACGCGATTTTCGGCGCGCTGGCGCTGGGCGATATCGGCCGGCATTTTCCGCCGAGCCAGGAACAGTGGCGCAATGCCGATAGCCGCGTGTTCCTGCGCCATGCTGCCAAGCTGATGCGCGAACAGGGCTATACGATGGGCAACGCCGATGTCACCGTGATCTGCGAGGCGCCCAAGGTCGGCCCGCATTCGCTGGCCATGCGCGAAGCCGTGGCCGAGGAGCTGCGTTGCGAACTCGGCCGCATCAGCATCAAGGCCACCACCACCGAAAAGCTCGGCTTCACCGGGCGAGGCGAGGGCATCGCGGCGCAAGCCTGCGTGCTGCTGGTCCTGGCATGAGCGAGATAGGAGGCCGTAGTTCGGCCTCGCGTCTACACGATCAGCTGGAGGACATCGCCGAACTCTTGCGGCGACTGCGCGGCCTTGGCCAGCTGCCGGAACCCGACAGCGACCAGGGTTTTCGCGAAGCGCAGGTCGAGCTTCAGCGCCTGCTCGAGGCACTGCATCCGGCCGATATCGCCTTTGTGCTCGAAGCGCTGCCGCTGGTCGATCGCCTGGCCGTCTGGCAGCGCGTCAAGGCCGATCGCGACGGCGAGATCCTGCTGGAAGTCTCCGATGCGGTGCGCGAATCGCTGATCGCCGACATGGACGATCACGAGATCCTCGCGGCCGTCGAACCGTTGGATGCGGATGAACTGGCTGACCTGGTCGACGACCTGCCCAGCGAAGTGCTGCCGGAACTCATGGCCAGCCTCGATGCGCAGCAACGCGAGCGCGTGCAGGCCGCGTTGTCGTATCCGGACGATCAAGTCGGCGCTCTGATGGATTTCGAGATGGTCACCATCCGCGAAGACATCAGCCTGGAAACCGTGTTGCGCTATCTGCGCCGTTTCGAGGAGCTGCCCGCGCAAACCGACAAGCTGTTCGTGATCAATCAGGACAACTTGCTCACCGGCGTGCTGCCGCTGAACTGGCTGCTGGTCACCTCGCCCGAAAAGCGTGTGAGCGAGGTGATGGCGCCGGACGTCAACACGTTTCATCCCACCGAGGATGCCTATGAAGTCGCCCAGGCATTCGAACGCTACGACCTGGTCAGCGCACCCGTGGTAGATGGTAACGGACATCTGATCGGTCGCATCACCATCGATGCAATGGTCGACGTGCTGCGTGAAGAGAGCGAAAGCGAAGCCTTGAACCGCGGCGGCCTGCGCGAAGAGGAAGACGTATTCGCCTCGGTGTGGAAATCGATCCGCAACCGTTGGGCGTGGCTGGCCATCAACCTGGTCACGGCGTTCATCGCATCGCGCGTGATCGGCCTGTTCGAAGGCTCCATCCAGCACCTCGTGGCGTTGGCCACGCTGATGCCCATCGTGGCCGGCATCGGCGGCAATTCGGGCAATCAGACCATCACCATGATCGTGCGCGCACTGGCGCTCGATCAGATCACCGCCGCCAGTGCGCGGCGGCTGTGGCGCAAGGAAATCGCCGTGGCCCTGATCAATGGCCTGGTGTGGGGCAGCGTGATCGGCGCGGTGGCGTGGTGGCTTTACGGCAACTTCCCGCTGGGCCTGGTGATGACCACCGCGATGACGCTCAACCTCGTGCTTGCCGCCTTCTGTGGCGTCGGCATCCCGCTGCTGATGATGCGCATGGGGCGCGATCCCGCACTGGGCTCCAGCGTGCTGATCACCGCCATGACCGACTCGGGCGGCTTCTTCATCTTTCTCGGTCTCGCCACGCTGTTCCTGATGTAATGCGCCCCGCGCTTTTCTTCTTTTTGTTGCCGGTCCCGCCGGTGGAGTCCCATGTCCGATCTCGAACTGCCCTATGCCTATGGCAACCCGCCGCTGACCGCCGTACTGCGCAGTGCGCCCGAAGATTTCCAGGTCGAGGAAATCCTGGGTTACGACGCCGACGGTGAAGGCGAGCATGCCTTGCTATGGGTGGAAAAGCGTGGCGCGAACACCGACTGGGTGGCGCGCGAGCTGGCAAAGTTCGCCGGCATTGCGCCGCTCAACGTGGGCTATGCAGGACTGAAGGACCGCCATGCGGTGACGCGACAGACCTTTTCCGTGCAACTGGCGGGCAAGCCCGATCCCGATTGGTCGACCTTTGCGGCCGAGGGGGTGAAGGTGCTGGCGGCGACGCGCCACACGCGCAAGCTCAAACGCGGCGCCTTGCGTGGCAACCGCTTCGTGCTGGTGTTGCGTCAAGTCGATGGCGATCGTGCAGTGGCCGATCAGATCCTCAAGCAGATAGCGCAGCGCGGCGTCCCGAACTATTTCGGCGAGCAGCGTTTTGGTCGCGAAGGCGGCAACGTGGCGCAGGCGCGCGCGATGTTTGCGGGGCGGCGCGTGGATCGCGACAAGCGCCACTTCCTGCTGTCGGCCGCGCGTTCGCACATCTTCAATGGTGTCCTGGCTGCGCGTGTCGAACGCGACGCCTGGGATTCGCCGATGGAAGGTGAGATCTGGTCGTTGGCAGGCTCGCGTTCGTGGTTCGGGCCGGAGCCGTTCGACGCAACGCTGTCGCAGCGATTGGCCACCGGAGATATCCATCCCTCGGGTCCCCTGTGGGGACGTGGCGAGACGCCTGCGCAGGCTGAGGTGGCGTCTCTGGAAAATGCCGTGGCTGCCGACAATGCCGATCTTGCCGATGGCTTGGTAGCGGCGAAGATGGATCAGGAGCGCCGTGCCTTGCGGATGATTCCGCAGAATCTTTCCTGGCGGTGGCTGGAGGATGGGGCGCTGGAGTTGAGTTTTGAGTTGCCGGCGGGGGCGTATGCGACGACGGTGGTGAGGGAGTTGGCCGTTACGGGCTGATTTTTTGCTCGTCATCTCTGCGAAGGCAGGGATCCAGGGACTTTGCGCTGCGATTGTCGCGTTGAGGCTAGCGTGCCGCCTACGCAGCGGGCGTTTCGAACGGCTGCCGCCGCTCGAGTCACTTTTCTTTTGCTGGCCCACGCACGCGCAGGAGCGCGTGCGAACGGCGAAGCCGGCCCGAAGGGCGGAGGGCAGGATGCTCGGAGTAAAAGAAAAGTGACCCAAAGAATATGGCCTGATAACGCGCGCAGCATGGTGTTGGGATAAGCCCGAACGCTCGAGGTGCGCTGCTGTGGGACAACCTCCGAGGGTACACAGGGGTACCTCAATGCGCCGCGCAACGCGCCCGAATCACTGAGGACTTAAAGCGAAGCTTCGCATCGACCTTAGGCGTCGCTCATTTCCTCTGCTAGGCCAGCTTGTCTGTGGGAGCGCACCCTGTGCGCGACAGCCACGCCTCGATGTACCGCTCCGTAGGATCGTCGCGCACAGGGTGCGCTCCCACAAATAGACGCCTCGGGAGACGTTGCCCGCGACAACGAAACGCCCTTTGATCGCTCGTATCCCGATCGCTGTTGACCGCCACGCCAACTCAGGCAAAAAACCTACCGCCCCTTCAACAGCACCACCACCGCCCCCGTCCCGCCTTGCATCGGCCGCGCCGACGCAAACGCCACCACATCATCCCGGCGTCGCAGCATGCGATCGGTCAGCACTTTCAGCACGGGTCCGGCGGCGCGAGAGCGCAGGCCCTTGCCGTGCACGATGCGTACACAGCGGATGCCCTGGTGTTTGGCTTCGGCGAGGAAATCGGTGATGCAGGCCTGCGCGGTGGCGGCGTTCATCTGGTGCAGGTCGATTTCGTCCTGGATGCTGTACTGGCCGCGCTTGAGTTGACGAAGCAGCTTGGGCGGATAGCCGTCGCGCAGATAACTCAGTTCCTCGCCCACTTCGAGGATGGTCGGGTCAAAGGCCATGTCGAGCAGTTCGCCCGGCACCGCCGCTTCGTCCGCTTCCAGCATATGCGCCTGGGGCTCGGGCTTGGGCCCGGCCGGGGTCGGTTCGACCGGATCGAACGCACGCACCTGGTCGCCCAGGGCCTCGCGGAAGAGGCGCGCGTCATCGTCGGAGACCGGAGAGGGCGGGCGATGTTTCATGCCATGAATCCTAATGCACGGGCGTCACGCCTGTGTCGCGCATCGGTTGAGCCGGTGGCAACGCCGGGCCATTGGAATCGGGCGCGGGTGCTCGCTTGTCTGATGTGAAACCGCCGGTCCGGTCCGGTAGACTTCAAGCTTCACCGGCAGACGCAGTCCCATCCGCGTCGCCGCGACTGGCTTTGAACGGATCATCATGCGAGTTCTTGTTTCCAACGACGATGGCGTGGATGCACCGGGCATCCGCGTGCTCGCCGAACGCCTTGGCGCGGTCGGTCAGGTCACGGTAGTGGCGCCCGACCGCGATCGCTCCGGTGCCAGCAATTCCTTGACCCTGGACGCCCCCATCCGCGCCCTGCGGATGGACAACGGGTTCTACCGCGTGGCGGGCACGCCCACCGACTGCGTCCACTTGGCGCTGGCCGGCATGCTCGACTACGAGCCGGACATGGTGGTGTCGGGCATCAACAACTCCGCCAACCTCGGCGACGACGTCATCTACTCCGGCACGGTCTCGGCGGCAATGGAGGGGCGTTTCCTTGGCCTGCCGGCGATTGCCGTGTCGCTGGTCACCAAGGATCACAAGGGCGAGCATTACGATTCTGCCGCCAACGCCGTCGTGCTGCTGATGCAGCAGTTGCTGGTCGATCCGCTGCCGGCGGACACCATCCTCAACGTCAACGTGCCCGACCTGCCGTGGGATCAGATCCGCGGCTTCGAGGTCACGCGTCTGGGCAAGCGCCACCGTTCGGAGCCGTGCATCAAGCAGACCGATCCCCGCGGCAAGGAAATCTGGTGGATCGGCCCGTCGGGCGCCGTCGATGATGCCGGCCCGGGCACGGACTTCAATGCGGTGCATCGCGGCTATATTTCGGTCACGCCCATCCATGTCGACCTGACGCGCTTCCAGGCGCTGGAAAAGGTCAGCAGCTGGATCGGCGGCTTGAACAAGAGTGTGGCCGGCGGCAAGCCGGCTGATGAGGCAGCGTGAGGGCATGAACGTGCATCCTTTGCCGCCATCCGCACTGAAAGGCGAGGGCATGACCTCGCAGCGTGCGCGCGATCGTCTCGCCGTGAAGCTCAAGGAAGAAGGCATCCGCGATCAGCGCGTGATCGACGTGATCCGCAATACGCCGCGTCACCATTTCATCGATCAGGCGTTGCACTCGCGCGCTTACGAAAACACCGCGTTGCCGATCGGTCACGGGCAGACCATTTCCCAACCCTGGGTGGTGGCGCGCATGACCGAAGCGCTGATCGAGCGTCCCGACGGCAAGCAGGGCGTGCCGCGGAAGGTGCTGGAGATCGGCACCGGCTCCGGTTATCAGGCGGTGGTGCTCGCGCAGATCGTGCCGCAGGTGTTCACCGTGGAGCGTATCGAGGAGCTGCTGCGCCAGGCGCGTCGCCGCTTCCGCCAGCTTGGCCTCAACAACATCCGCTCACGTCATGACGACGGCAAACTCGGTTGGCCCGACGAGGCGCCGTTCGACGCGATTATTCTGACCGCCGCCGGCGATGCGATTCCGCACGCCGTGCTCGACCAGCTCAGCCCCACGGGCGTACTGGTGGCACCGGTCGGCTCGCCCAGCAACCAGACCCTGATCCGCATGCGTGGCGACGGGCAGGGCGATTTCATCCAGGAAGAACTGGCCGCCGTCAGTTTCGTGCCGCTGCTTGGCGGCATCGGCTGATGCGCTCACAAGGAAACGTTTAAGCATGCGTCTGTTCGGACCGCTTTACGCGCGTGCACTCACGTGGGCGCGCCACCCCAGGGCTGTGTATTACTTGTGCGGCTTGAGTTTCGTCGAGGCTTTCATCTTCCCGATCATGCCGGAAGTGATGCTGGCGCCGATGATGCTCGGCAAGCGTCACAAGGCGTTTTTCTACGCCAACATCAGCCTGCTGTTTTCGTTGCTGGGTTCGCTGGTGGGCTACGCACTCGGCCATTGGGCCTTCCATGCGCTGTCGCCGCTGCTCGACAGCCTGCACCTGCTGGCGCCGATCGAGAAGGGCGTGGACAACCTGCGCCTGCAGATGAACCAGCATTGGCTGGGCTTGTTGCTGGTGCTTGCGCTGGCTGCCTTGCAGCCGGTGGTGCCGATGAAGTTCGTTACCTGGGCCTCGGGCATCGTCGGCGTGCCGGTGATTCCGTTCCTGGTCTGCATGGCGGTGGGCCGTGGCAAGCGCGTGTGGCTGCTGGCCTTGCTGATCCGCATTTTTGGCGAGCGTGCCGAGCGCATCCTGCACAAGCATATCGAGCGCATTGGCTGGGCGGCGCTGGTGATTCTGGCCGGCCTTTTGGCCTGGTGGTTGCTTTCGCGCTGAACGCTGGCCGGCGGATTCAAGCGACCGTCGCCGCAATACGCATGAAAATGACGCGTCCCCTAGTTATGCTGACCGATATGAATGGATATCTCCGGTCACTGATCCTGACCTCCGTCGTCCTGCTGGCTGCCTGTGGCACCCAGCGCTCCGTCGTGGTCGAGCCATCGGCCGGCAGCTCGTCGCGCGTGGTCGCGCCGGCGGCACGACCGACGCCGGGCGGCACCTATAAGGTGGCCAAGGGCGACACGCTGTACTCGATTGCCTTCCGCAATGGCGTGGACTTCCGCGACCTGGCGAGCTGGAATCACATCGATTCGCCTTACACGATCTGGCCGGGGCAGGAACTGAAGCTGGCCCCCGCCGACGGCAGGCCGCCGGCAGCGGCGGCCATGCACACCGCGCCCGTGGTGGCGACGGCGACCAAACCACCGCCGTCGACCGGTCGCGTGGTAACGCCCGCGCCGGAAGCTCAGGCTGGCTTCCAGCCGGCAGCAGCTTCCACCGCAAGCACCGCTGCTGTCGTGACGCCGCCTGCGCCGACTGCGGCACATCCGGCCACGCCGGCGCCGGCTACCAGCACCACGCCGGTGGTACCGGTGGCCGGCGCACCGACTGCCACCGCGGCCAATACACCGCCACCCGCTCCGCCGGTACCCGCCGCTCCGGGTGCGACGCGCAGCAATGGCGGCGTGAACTGGCGTTGGCCGGCAGACGGCACGCTGATCAAACGCTTCCAGTCCGGCGATGCCATTCCGGGTATCGAGATCGGCGGCAAGTCCGGTGATCCGGTGCGAGCGGCTGCCGATGGGGTGGTCGTCTACAGCGGCAATGGCCTGGTCGGCTATGGCGAGCTGGTGATCGTGAAGCACAACGACAGCTATCTGTCGGCCTATGGCCACAACAGCAAGCGACTGGTGAAGGAAGGTCAGCGCGTCACGGCAGGCCAGCCGATTGCGGAGATGGGTTCAACGGGCGCGTCGCGGGACGAGCTGCAGTTCCAGATCCGCAAGGATGGCAATCCGGTGGATCCGCTGGGATACCTGCCGCCGCGCTAAAACCGAAGTTGGAACACTGTGGGAGCGCACCCTGTGCGCGACAGGTCTTGCCTCAAGGTTCAAGGCCGTCGCGCACAGGGTGCGCTCCCACAGGAGAACCAGGTGCTTTTACGCGGGCAGGATAAACGCCGCCACGACGCGCCGGCTCTCGCCAGCCAGCAAGTCATAGGTACGCGCCGCCGCAGCGTTGTCCATCACTTCCACACCCACGCCTTTGCGCAGCAGCGCGGCCATGAAGGCCTGGGCCGGGAACACCTGGCGCTCGCCAGTGCCCACCAGCACCACTTCCGGCTTCAAGGCGAGGATGGCGTCGATATGGCTGGCGTCCAGCTCGGCAGCAGCCGCGACCGGCCAGTCTTCCACCAGGCGCTCGGGCGACAACAGGAAGCTGCGGGTGAACTCGCGGTCCACCACGGTGATGCCATGGGCGCCGACACGACGCACAAAGAGATAGCCTTCGGGACGATCGAGCGACAGGTCCATCGCTGCGCGCCTCTCAGCGGGGCAGGGCGAGCTTGGGCTCGTCCTCGTTGCGACGGAACAGCACCACGATATGGCCGATCTGCTGCACGCTTTCGGACTGCGTGCCTTCAGTCAGGAAATCGATCTGCTGCTGACGCTCGTCCTTGTCGCCGCCGGACAGCTTCACCTTGACCAGCTCATGCTGGGACAGCGCAAGATCCAACTCCTTGCGCACAGCCTCGGTTGCGCCCTTGGCGCCCAGCAGGATGACGGGGCTGAGATCGTGCGCAAGGCTGCGCAGGTAGCGGCGCTGCGAATTGGAAAGTGCCATGCGTTCAGTCTCGGATTCACTGCGATAGGACAGGTAAGGGTATCATGCGGCCATCTCCCCCGTATCTTGGCAACTGTCGATGGCGCGCAGCAAAAGTAGTTCCCGCTGGCTGCGGGAGCACTTCGATGATCCTTATGTGAAGAAAGCCCAGGCCGAAGGCCTGCGTTCGCGCGCCGTCTTCAAGCTGGAAGAGCTGATCGACAAGGATCGCCTGCTGAAACCCAATATGCGCGTGGTCGACCTGGGCGCCGCCCCGGGCGGCTGGTCGCAGCTGGTACGCCAGCGCCTGGGCGACACCGGCCACGTGGTGGCCATGGACATCCTGCCCATGCAGGGTATCGGCGGGGTGGACTTCCTGCAGGGCGATTTTCGTGAGGAATCGGTGCTGCGGGAGCTGGAAAGCCGCCTGCAGGGGCAACAAGTCGATCTTGTGCTGTCTGATATGGCCCCCAATATGAGTGGTGTGGCCCTGTCGGATCAGATCCGGGCGATGGACCTGGCCGACCTGGCGCTGGATTTCAGCCGCCAGTGGCTCAAGCCCGGAGGCTCGTTTCTGATCAAGTTGTTCCAGGGGACTGGTTTTGACGACTACATCCGCAGCTTGCGCGCAGACTTCACCCGCGTAACGATGCGTAAACCCAAGGCCTCCCGCGCACGTTCGCGGGAGGTGTATGCATTAGCTGTGGGGCGAAAGGTCCATGGCGGGCAATCCGGCGAGAACCGTGCATGAATGAAATGGCGAAAAACCTGCTGCTCTGGCTGATCATCGCGGTGGTCCTGCTCACCGTGTTCCAGAGCTTCAACCCGCATGGCGCCTCCTCGTCGGACCTGCCTTACAGCAGCTTCGTGCAGAGCGTCGACAACGGGAACGTGGCCTCGGCCAACATCAGTGCCGACCAGCCGGCCGCCATCAGCGGCAAGCTGAAGGACGGCAGCTCGTTCCGCACCGTCGCGCCGGTCCTGGGCTGGTCCACCAACGGGGTGGTCAAGCAGATGCAGGACAAGGGCGTCGAGGTCCGCCAGGAGCCGTCAAACAACGGCTTCTCGCTGCTCGGCCTGCTGCTCAACTGGCTGCCCATCATCCTGATCGTCGGCGTGTTCATCTGGTTCATGCGCCAGATGCAGGCCGGTGCCGGTGGTCGCGGCGCCATGAGCTTCGGCCGCTCGCGCGCCAAGCTGCAGGGCGAGGATCAGATCAAGGTCAATTTCAGCGACGTCGCCGGTTGCGACGAAGCGAAGGAAGAAGTCGGCGAGCTGGTCGAATTCCTGCGCGATCCGGGCAAGTTCCAGAAGCTGGGCGGCAAGATCCCGCGCGGCGTGCTGATGGTCGGTCCCCCGGGTACCGGCAAGACGCTGCTGGCCAAGGCCATTGCCGGCGAAGCGAAGGTGCCGTTCTTCTCGATCTCCGGTTCGGACTTCGTGGAGATGTTCGTGGGCGTCGGCGCCAGCCGCGTGCGCGACATGTTCGAGCAGGCCAAGAAGCACGCGCCGTGCATCATCTTCATCGACGAAATCGACGCCGTCGGTCGCCATCGCGGTGCCGGTCTGGGCGGCGGTCATGACGAGCGCGAGCAGACGCTCAACCAGCTGTTGGTGGAAATGGACGGTTTCGAAGGCACCGAAGGTGTCATCGTGATCGCCGCCACCAACCGTCCCGACGTGCTCGATCCCGCGCTACTGCGCCCGGGTCGCTTCGACCGTCAGGTCGTGGTGGGCCTGCCGGACGTGAAGGGCCGCGAGCAGATCCTCAAGGTGCATATGCGTCGCGTGCCGATTTCCTCGGACGTCGATGCGATGACCATCGCGCGCGGCACGCCGGGCTTCTCGGGTGCCGATCTCGCCAACCTGGTGAACGAAGCCGCCTTGTTCGCTGCGCGCGAGAACGCCCGCGACGTGCGCATGATTCATCTGGACAAGGCACGCGACAAGATCCTGATGGGTGCCGAGCGCCGCTCGATGGCCATGAGCGAGGACGAGAAGAAGCTGACGGCGTATCACGAAGCCGGTCACGCCATCGTCGGCCGCCTGGTGCCCGAGCACGACCCGGTCTACAAGGTCACCATCATCCCGCGCGGTCGCGCGCTGGGCGTGACGATGTACCTGCCGGAAGGCGACAAATACAGCATGAACCGCGTGGCGATCGAATCGCAGCTGTGCTCGCTGTACGGCGGCCGCGTGGCCGAAGCGCTGATCTTCGGCGAGGACAAGGTCACCACCGGTGCGTCCAACGACATCGAGCGCGCCACCAAGATGGCCCGCAACATGGCCACCAAGTGGGGCCTGTCCGACACGCTCGGTCCGGTGACCTATGGCGAGGAAGAGGACGAAGTGTTCCTTGGCCGCGCCGTCACGCAGCACAAGAACGTGTCCAATGAGACGGCGCGCAAGATCGACGAGGAAGTGCGTGCCATCCTCGATCGCAATTACGCCCGCACCAAGCAGCTGCTGACCGACAACATCGACAAGCTGCACGTGATGGCCGACGCGCTGCTGCAGTACGAGACCATCGACGCCCGCCAGATCGACGACATCATGGCTGGCCGCGTTCCGGGTCCGCCGGCAGACTGGTCGAAGAACTCCAGCGGCTCCACGCCGCCGCCTCCGCCGCCGCGTGGCGACAGCGGCGCCAAGGTGGGTGATCCGGCCACTCAGAGCCGCGTTGCCGATCGCTGATCGTTGTCGACACATGAAACGAAAAAGGCGGCCCTGGGCCGCCTTTTTCATGCGCGTCCTCAACCCAACATATGCGCTCTCTTGTAGGAGCGCACCCTGTGCGCGACCACGACGAAGCGAACACCACGCACCGCCTCATTCGCCGTCTGCAAAAAAACATCTCGCTCTATTCGCGCAAAGGTGTAGCCGAAAGTGAAACAGAACGCTAAAATAAGCGGCTCGAGTGAAGTGCATGCATCGCCGAACGTGAAGATTTCCACACGGCAATGCAAAAAATCTGAAAAAAAGAGTTGACGCACCGCCCTCGAATCTGAATAATTCCGCTTCTCGCTTCGGCGCTTTCCACCTCGGTGGTTAAGCGACAAGGCAAAAGTTAAAACGCGCCCGTAGCTCAGTTGGATAGAGTACCAGGCTACGAACTTGGTGGTCGGGAGTTCGAATCTCTCCGGGCGCGCCATATAACAGCAAGGTGTGATGTTCGCATCACGGCTTGCACCGCAAGGCAATGAATCGCCAGGCGGTCCGAACGTAAGGTTTAGAAGTTCGGTGTGCTTTGATACGGATTGACTAGGCTAGGCGTCACCCGTAGCATTTCAAAGCTTCAGCCCGAACAGGTTGAGGGTTTCGAAATCGGGGTATAGCTCAGCCTGGTAGAGCGCCAGCTTTGGGAGCTGGATGTCGGGGGTTCGAATCCCTCTGCCCCGACCATGCAGATGCTATGCACAATGTGCACAAGCGCCTGTAGCTCAACCGGATAGAGCATCGGCCTTCTAAGCCGACGGTTGCAGGTTCGATTCCTGTCGGGCGCGCCAGTTCAAAGTTTGCGGTGGATGTAGCTCAGCTGGTTAGAGCATCGGATTGTGATTCCGAGGGTCGTGGGTTCGAGTCCCATCTTCCACCCCAGTTGACAGTAAGTACAAACAGTTTCAGGGCCGTTAGCTCAGTTGGTAGAGCAGTTGACTCTTAATCAATTGGTCGAAAGTTCGAATCTTTCACGGCCCACCAATTGGAACAGGCGCTTAGAGAAATCTAGGCGCCTTTTCTTTTGCCTGCGGTAAAACCCCCATAGAGCCCGGCTGATCATTCACGGCGATGTGGCCTGGAAAATCAGGCCTTTTTCTTCGTTTGCGCGTGCCTCACTACCGCTACTGCGTGACCGTATCGGGTGACCATTTGATCCGTCTTGTGACGCTGGCGGCCTTCTTCGCTTCCTTTCTATCGGCCCTGTCGGTGAGGCTGGGATGCTTCAGGTCGTGCATGATCAAACGCTGTTTATGCGCGCGATGAAGCCCTGGTCTTCAGGGCGGGTCGGAAGCTCTTTCTTCAGTCGCGTCCAGGGCCATTTTCGATAGGCAGCGGTTGCATCCCGGGTTCCTTCGAGCGCCGGCGGGCGGCGAACAGCATCGCTCGGCCTACACGCCGCTGAGATGTGCGTCACATTCCCGCCATTGACAAGAAATCGCCCACAGAACGTAAATAATTACGTCAATCGCAGTAAATGGTGATCGGCCCGGGGATGTATGGAAACGCAGTGCCATGGAGGGAAGGGCCATGTTTAAGTCGGCAATATCGATATTGCTCGGGCTGGCGGCCTTGCAGCTGGCCCCAGAGGCGCACGCGCAAGTCGTGTCTAGGGTGGCCTATAGCTGCGATGGTTGTATCTCGAGCGGCAAGCTAGACGATATGGATCTGGAAGGGGCGCTTGCGATGAAGCAAGTGGGTTCCGGAACCTATTTCTTCGCGGTGGACGGCCCCGACAACACGTCAGTGGTTTACCAGGCAACGACGGTCACGGCACTCGATTACCCATGGCAGCCCAATCGTGAGCTGGCTGGCGGGCGCTACCTGGTGATGAAACCCGTGGCCAACCCTTTCGCTGGCCTGGCCGGCACCATGCTGTCCTTCTATCAGGCGCATCCCGCCGGTTGGACCAAGGAATTTACTCCGTCAGCCAGCCAGTTGTTACTGGCGCGAGGGGTCGTTGCTCTCTCCGAGACCGCGCCGGTCGCTTCGCTAACTTATCCCGACCCTTCCATCAATGTGTGGAATGCGACCGAGGGCGGAACAGGTCAAAATGCGATCCTGAGCTGGGCAAATAGCCGGATGACCGGGCAGGTCGCAGTCGTGCAGCAGTTCCTGCATGACGTCGCACAGAATTTGGCGACGTCCGGCACTTACGGCTCGCCTCCCACCGTCGTTATCACGCTGCGCTTCATCGACGGCAGCAGCATTAAGCTGGTGGCCAATACGAACTCGCCGACAGGGCAGTTCCAAATTGATCGTTCGTATGGATCGGCACGAGACAAGAACAACAATAACGTACCGATCAGTAGCTCGCAGGTGGGTGGAGACAAGGTCGGCGATACGGCCATGTACTACTACAACAATGACGCCGCAGATTGGCAGAAATTCCTTCAGCGCGCTCAGCTCTGGAACGTAACGTTCACCGGCACCCCCACTCAGCCTCAGGGTCCAACCCTTGGTTGCACCGCTACGATCGACGAGCATGGAAACATCATCCTGCATTGCCAGTTCTACTGATTTGCATGCGAAGCCCGGAATAAATTCCGGGCTTCGTACTTTTGGCGAGCTTTGTGATGAGGATCGATGGAGCGGCGCCTGCACATGCTTGGAGGGGTGCCAGCGTCTTTCACGGCTCACCCAATCGATAGGCACCCTGGAGAAATCCGGGTGCCTTTTTGTTTGTGCGCTGTTTGGCGAAGCGAGCTGGAAGACGTGGCTCCGCCATGAGGCGCCATCTCGCTACACATACTGCATCTTTACCGTCATCCCACCGTCGACCACGAAATGCTGGCCGGTGACGAAGGACGATTGCGTCGAGAGTAGGTAGACGGCCAAAGCGCCGATGTCCTGCGGCGTGCCGACGCGGCCGGCGGGGTGTTGGGCGTGATCGCGGCGACTGAGTTTCGGAGCGGTGCGTTCGGCAGGTTCGCGCCATGCATCGGTGGCGATCCATCCCGGAAGAATGGCGTTGACACGCACTTCGGGGCCTGCGCTCACGGCCAGTGCGTGTGTGAAGGCGAGCATGCCGCCCTTGGTGGCGGCATAGGCTTCGGTGTCGGGTTCCGATTGCAGTGCGCGGGTGGAGGCGATGTTCACGATGCTGCCGTGTTGGTGCTGAAGTGACGGCAGTGCGTGCTTGCTGCAGAGGAAGGTGCCGGTGAGGTTGGTGGCCAGGTAGTGGTTCCATTGTTCCAGCGACAAGTCACTGAGTGGGCCGCTGTGCGGATTGGCGATGCCGGCGTTGTTCACCAGTCCATCGATGCGGCCGTAGTGTCTGAGCGCGCTGGCTACCCATCGTTTGACGCTCGCTTCGCGCGACACATCAAGCATCGCGTAGCGGGCGCGCTCGCCGACGTTCCATTCGTCGAGGCAGGCTTTGCCGGCCCCGGCATTCAGGTCGCCGATCAACACATTTCCGCCGGCGCCGAGCACGGCCTGGGCGATGCCGCGGCCGATGCCTTGCGCGCCTCCGGTCACCAGGATGGTTTTGCCCTTGAGCGGTTCGGCGTCGAACGGCGTGATGGCGGGTGTTTGCATCATGGCGGTGTCCTGGCGGGTATCGGCAGCAGCTTGGCGAAGGGCATGCATAGGCGGGGTCGACAGTGTTTCGCGACTGCGACAGGGCGCGGCTGCAGGAAGGTGGTTTTCCGGGCTATCGGCCAAACGGCCTAAATCCGGCCGGCGCCACAAACGGGCGGCAACGCAGAGATCCCCGTTCCCTTTGACCGGACTGGCGTTGCCATCGACGTGCCGTCCGAACTTCCCTTCGCGCCAACGCGTTTTCGCAGAATCCATGTGCGGCAAGACATAGAACGAATGGTTTTGTCAAGTTTTCTTGGGCCGTGGATATACTCGTAAGTGACGCAGTTCACACTTTATGCGCAGGGGGCCCCGCCATGAAAATTCTCACTCTGTTGTTCGCTGTTTGCGTAGCCGCGGTGCTGACCGGTTGTGCCACCGGACGTGGCTCGACCGAGGCGCCGAAGATCGATCCGGCCGCGCAAGCGGTGTCCACTTACAAGATTGGCGTGGACGATCAACTCCAGGTCACCGTCTGGCAGAACCCCGACCTGAGCGTCAGCGTGCCGGTAAGGCCGGACGGCAAGATCACGGTGCCGTTGATCGGTGACGTGATGGCCGGTGGCAAGACGCCTGAAGAAGTCGCGGCCGAGATCAAGGAAAAGCTGCAGTCCTATGTGCGCGATCCGCAGGTCGCCGTGATCCTCACGGCCTTGCGCAGTCACGAGTATCTATCGCGCGTACGCGTGACCGGTGCCGTGCGCACGCCGGTATCCATTCCGTATCGCCAGGGCATGACCGTGCTGGACGCGGTACTGGCAGCGGGCGGCACGACGGAGTTCGCGGCGCCCGATCGCACCGAGTTGTATCGCGAAGACAAGAACGGCGTGACCACGCCTTATGCCGTGCGGTTGGACAACGTGCTGCAGAAGGGCGATCTCGCCACCAATTACCCGGTGCAACCCGGGGATGTTGTCACCGTACCGATGCGCGCGTTTTAACGCCGCTCGCAGGGGAAAGGGAGGACGTCGCCATGAGTGGAGAACTCAGGCCGATGGCAAGCCTTGTGCCGGCACTGATCAATGAGGCGCGTCGCCGCCGTCTCATGCTGGGCATCGCGTTTGCCTTGATTGCGCTGGCTGCATTGACTGCCGGCATGTTGTGGCCGCGCAAGTTCGTCGCTTCGACGACGATTCTTGCGCAGGAAAGCAGCATCATCACGCCCTTGATGGCGGGTGCTGCCGCACCGACGGCCAACCAGAATCGCGCCAGCATGGCGCGCGACGTGATCTTCAGCCGCAAGGTGATGGCGAAGATCCTGGAGGCGGGTGGCTGGATGGCCACTCATCCGTCGCCGGTGGAACAGGACCGCATCGCCGAAGGCATCAAGTCGCGCACGCAGGTGCAGATCTCGCACGACAATCTGATCACGATTGCCTATAGCGACAGCAACGCCAAGCGCACGTTCGATGTGGCGCACGCGTTCGCGCAGCTGTTCATCAGCGAAAGCCTCGCATCGAAGCAACGCGAGAGCCGCGAGGCCTACGAGTTCATCAACAGCCAGGTCGAGGCCTATCGCGCCAAGCTCACCGACGCGGAAGACAAGCTGAAGGCCTACCGCGACGCCAATGCCGACGCACGGCCCGGCAGCGAAGCGGATACCGCGGCACGCATCAGCCAGTTGCGCACGCAGATCGAGTCCGCGCGCATGGACATGATGGAGCGTCGTTCGCAGGAAGGCTCGCTGGCATCGCAGCTCAACGGCGAATCGGAAGTGAACACGGTGCAGACGGCCGATGGTCTGTTGCAGGCGCAGTTGGGCGAGTTGCAGGCGCAGCTCAACAAACTGCTGTTGACCTACACCGATTCCTATCCCGATGTGGTGCGCATCCGTCATCAGATGGAAGACCTGAAGCGGCAGCTTGCCGCTTCCGATCAGCGCCAGCAGGCGGCCCAGCTGGCGGGTACGCCCACCGCGTTGGACAGCAACGTCTCGTTCAACCCGGCGTATCAGCAGATCAAGACGCAGCTTTCCTCGGCCCGCGCGGCAAGTGCCGCCGCAGCCGCCCGTATGGGGGCGAGCGAGTCGATGCTGCAGACCGAGTTGCAACGCAGCGCGCGGATTGCCAACTCTGAAAACGTCACGGCCGAACTGACGCGCGACTACAACGTCAACCGCGACGTTTACCAAGATCTGCTCAAGCGGCGCGAAAATGCCCGCGTGTCGATGAATCTGGACGCCGAACAGCGTGGCCTGACCTTCCTGGTGCAGAACCCCGCCGTGATGCCGCTGTCGCCATCGGGACTGCGCTTCATGCATTTCGGCCTGGCGGGCATGGGTTTGTCGCTGGTGTTGCCGCTGGGTCTGCTGGTTGCCCTGGTGTGGTTCGACCCGCGCGTGCGTTCGGTGTGGCAGCTGGAGCAGGCCATCGGCGCGCCGGTGCTGGCGACGATTCCGTTCTATCCCACGCCAGGTGATCGCCGCCGCGATCGCATGCGCAACATGATCCTCGGCCTGATTGTGATCGGGGTGGGCGCTGTCTATCTCATTGCCGTCTGGATACGGCTGAAGGGATGACCATGAAGAATATCGAAGACGACAACATGTCCGACCGTATCAGCGAAGTGTTGGAAGCAGCGGCGCACAACCTCGAGTTGCGCAAGACCTCGAGCCAGTCCATCGCGCGCATGCACGAGGAGGGCGGCGCGCTGGCGCCGATCCAGCTCGAGCAGCGGCGGATGATCCATCGCGAAGAATCGGTGCGCCAGCAGTCCGATGCATTTCGCGAAATCCGCACGCGCCTGCTCGCGATGGGCGGACACCACAACTTCACGACCCTGGTGGTGGCGGTGAGCCCAGGTTCGGGCAGCAGCTTCGTGGCGCGCAATCTTGCCGCCGCCTTTGCGTTCGATGAAGCCAAGACCAGTCTGCTGATCGACTGCAACGTGCGTTATCCGAACCAGCACAAGGTGATGGGCATCGAGCCGGCGCGCGGCGGACTGATCGACCTGATGGATCATCCGGCCATCGGGATCGAGTCGATCATCTATCACACCGGCGTGCCGCATCTGCGCCTGATACCGGCTGGCAAGTCGCGTGAAAGCAGCAGCGAGTACTTCACTTCGCATCGCATGCGCGCGGTGATCGATTCGCTGCGTTCGCGCTACGCCGACCGTTACATCTTCCTCGATGGTCCCTCGATCAAGGGTGCACCGGACGCGCGGATTCTCGCCGACCTGGCTGACTTCGTGGTGGTGGTGGCGGGCTACGGCAAGGACACGCCAGGCGCGATCAGTCAGGCACTGAGTCATTTTGAACCGAGCAAGCTCGCAGGAGTGGTGTTCAACCAAGCGCCCTAGACCAACAGGAATGGCGGATAGGGAAGGAGGGGCCGTCACAGCGTGGGACGGCGCCTTGGGGGGTAACGGTCAGAGGAATGGATATGCCGGCTTACAACAGGCTCGCCCGCGCCACCATGATCGCGCTCGTCGTCGTGCCTGGCGCTTCGTGGGCTGGCGACTTCGCGTACTCGGTGTTCGGCAGTGTGGAGCACAGCGACAACATCGCGCTGTCCACGGAGAACCCTCAAAGCACCAATGTGTTCGTTCCCGGCGTCAACTTTGCCTATCGGCAGGTGGGTTCCACGCTTCAGGCCAACGTGGTCGGTACGGTGGAATACCTCGACTACAGCAACAAGAATTTCGACAGCCAGGTGCTGGGCACGCTGGGCGCGCAGGCCAACTGGTCGGTGATACCGCAGCGACTGGATTTTTCCATCGAGGACGACGCGGGCGTACAGCCGGTCGACACACTGGCCAGCAATTCGCCCAACAACGAGCAGCAGACCAACGTGCTGTCGTTGGGGCCGATCCTGCATTTCCAGTTCAACGGCTCCACCCGCGGCCAGGCTGAGCTGAAGTACCTCAACAGCTATGCCTCGAAGGTGGACGATTTCGATTCGTCGCGCGGGCTGGGCGCATTCCGCGTCATTCGCGATGTGAATCCCACCACCCAGGTGTCGCTGAACGTGGAGGCGCAGCGCGTCGACCTGAAGAACAACGACGCCGGCCCCGACTACACCCGCAACGAGTTCTACGCGCACTACGTGCATACACTTCGCGACTTCGACGTGGATGCATCGCTGGGCTGGGCGTACATCGACTTCACCCACGCTCCCAGCGCCTCCAAGCCCCTGGCAAATGTCACCGTGGGTTGGCGGCCGAGCGTGGACAACAGCTTCAGTCTTACCGGGCGCTACGAGTACTCGGATGCGGCGCAGG
Source organism: Dyella sp. 01L423 (assembly GCF_056399945.1). Classification (NCBI taxonomy): domain Bacteria; kingdom Pseudomonadati; phylum Pseudomonadota; class Gammaproteobacteria; order Lysobacterales; family Rhodanobacteraceae; genus Dyella; species Dyella sp. 01L423. Next base: position 1,240,293 of record NZ_JBFTSI010000001.1, read on the forward strand.
ACATGCTGTTGCAGCCGGGCCAGACCATCGTCGACAGCATGACCAATGTGCCGACCAACCCGCTGGATCTGATCAACGATCCGACCCGCGGCGGCATCAACACCGGCACGATGGTGGTGGACTCGGAGGTGTATCTGGATCAAAGCCTCGAAGGCACCTACAGCTATCGCGGCGATCGCCTTTCCATCACCGTGCAGCCGCTCTATCGAAAACTGACCTACCTGAATGACACCGAGTTCAATCAGAAAGAGAAGAGCGGCGCCGTCAGCGTGGAGTACAAACTGCGGCCCACGTTGTTTCTATCGGCCTTCGCCAACTACCAGCACCTCGATTACACCAACATCATCCGCACTGATAAGACCACCCGTTTCGGTCTGGCCCTCAGTCATCAATTCACTCAGCGCTGGAGCTGGCGCGCTGCCTATACCCGCCAGCTACGCAATAGCACGGCAGCTCAGCAGAGCTACCACGAGAACGAATTTCTCGTGTCGCTGGTATATCACCGATGAAAGCGCGCATCGAAGCCGAACTGCCGTTTTACTTCGGTCCCGGAAGGGAGCTGTTCGGTTTCTATCATCCCGCTGCCGGCATGCGGGCGGCGGTGTTGCTGTGTCCGCCGTTTGGCGTCGAGCAGATCCGCTGCCATCGGCTGTATCGGCAGTTGGCTCATGGCCTGGCGGAAGCGGGTTTTCCCGTGCTGCGCTTCGATTATTTCGGCACCGGCGATTCGGCGGGTGAGAGTCACGCCTTTGAATGGACGCGCTGCCTTGCTGATGTGGTGACTGCTGCAACGGAGTTGCGCATGCGTCACGGCAGCGGCCGCGTGCTGGCGTTTGGCGCGCGGCTCGGCGCCAACGCCGCACTGGCAGCGGCGCAGGCGGCGCGATTGGATGGCGTCTTGGCCTGGGATGTGATTACCGATGGCTCGGCCCTGGTAAGGCAGTACGACCGTATGCAGGAAGCGCTGAAGGTCGACCTGAACCGATTCGAATGTGCGCGACCGGCGCTCGACGTCAGCACGCAGTGGCCGGGTTTTGAGACCAGTGATCGCCTGCGCGGGCAACTGCTGGATCTGCGCCTGCTCGACCCTGGCATTGCTTCGGCGTGGCTCGCCTCGTCCGTGCCGGATGAGGCATCGCAATTGGACGAGCGTTATGCCGGCAAGTGCACCAGTGTGGAGGTATCGCCGCGCTGGGACGATGTCGACAGCCTCGAGCTGGCGATACTTTCACATCCGTTGATCGATGCGGCGAAGCGCCACCTCAAGGAGATGGCCTGATGCACGAGCAGGCCTTCCGCTTTGGTGGCGCCCGGCATCTGGTCGGCGTGGTCGGTTTGCCCGCGCTGATCGACCAGGGCGTGGGCGTGATCTTTCTCAATGCCGGCATGGTGCATCGCGTGGGGCCGTTCCGACTGCATGTGGAACTGGCGCGGGAACTCAATCAACTGGGTTACCCCACGCTGCGTTTTGATCTGTCCACCATCGGCGACAGTGGCGCAAGCGGGCGGCGCCTGTCGCGTCCCGAACAGGTGGTCGCCGATGTGCGCGACGCGATGGAGCTGCTCAAGCACCAGTCCGGGTGCACGCGCTTTGTGTTGTTCGGGCTTTGTTCCGGCGCGCAGAACGCACATTCGACGGCCTTTGCCGACGAACGCGTGGCGGGTGCGTTTTTCCTCGATGGCTACGGGCATCGCACGTTGGGGCAACGCGTTCGTCACTACCTTCCGCGCTTGTTGAGCCTGTCGGCATGGCGCCAGCGCTTGACGCGTCGTGGAGCGGCGATGGCACAGCGTCCGGCCGAGCCAGCCTTCGTGGTCGAGCCCTTGCCGCCGAGAATCGTACGCGCGCAGCTCGCCGACATGCTCCAGCGCGGACTCAAGCTCGATTTCATCTACAGCGGCGGCGTGGCGCGCTATTTCAACCATGTCCGCCAGTTCCGCGAGTGCTTTGGCCGTCTGGCCGATCACCCGGGCGTGAGCGTCAATTATTTCAAGCAAGCGGACCACACCTACGTACTCAGCGGTGACCGCCAATTGCTGCTCGAGCACGTCGCGCAGTGGATGGGTCGCCATTTCCCCATCACACGACCAGGTACGTGATCATGCACAAGGTACTCGTCACCGGCGGCGCCGGCTATATCGGGAGTCATGTCGTACAGCAGCTGACGTCACGTGGCGAGCATGTGGTGGTGATCGACAACCTGAGCTCGGGTTATCGCGAAGCCGTGCAGGGCGCGGAATTGGTGGTGGGTAACGTGGGCGATACCGCGCTGGTGGCCGCCGTGCTGCAGCACCACGGCATCGATGCCGTGTTGCATTTTGCCGCGCATACGGTGGTGCCCGAATCGGTGAGCGATCCGCTCAAGTATTACGGCAACAACACCTGCAATACGCGCAACCTGCTGGCGGCCTGTGCGGATTCGGGTGTCGACAAGTTCATCTTCTCGTCCACCGCAGCCGTTTACGGCCTGACGGAGCGCGGCGTCGCCGACGAGGACACGCCGACCCAGCCCGCCAACCCGTATGGTCGCTCCAAGCTGATGTCGGAGATGATGCTCTGCGATCACTGCGAAACGGGGCAGATGCGTCATGTGATCCTGCGCTACTTCAATGTGGCCGGTTGCGATCCCAAGGGGCGCATCGGTCATTCGGCGCCATCGGCGACCTTGCTGATCAAGGCGGCGTGCGAGCATGCGGTGGGCAAACGCGCCTCTCTTGCCATCTATGGCACAGACTACGATACGCCCGACGGCACCGGCATTCGCGACTACATCCATGTGGAAGACCTGGCCACGGCACATCTTCGCGCGCTCGATTACCTTCGCGAAGGTGGAGATTCGCTTAAGCTCAACTGCGGCTATGGCCATGGTTACAGCGTGCGCGAGGTGCTTGATTCGGTGGCGCGGGTGGACGGGCACGCGCTGAACATCGTCGAGCTTCCGCGGCGAGCCGGCGATCTTGGCATGTTGATCGCGTGCAGCGACCGGCTCAAGCAAGTGCTGGACTGGCAGCCGCAATACGACGATCTCGACTTCATCGTACGCACAGCCCTGCTGTGGGAACGCAAGCTGGTGAGCAAGCCCGCGCCATTGTCGTCGGTGGCGTGATGATGGGAAGGGCGCTCGCGCTGGTTTCGCGCCCGATACGGGGACGCAGGCGTGTTGCAACTTCATTGTTGTGGCTTGCGCTCTTGCTGCCGATGACTTGCTGGGCTTCGCATTCACACAAGTCGCATGGTGCGCCCTCCAAGACCACCGAAGCGCCCGCGGTTTCTGCACCTGCCGATAGCGCAGCGGCGCAACGCATCGTGGTGCACCAGAACGTGGGCGACGGCCCTGAGGTTCGCGTATCGGTGGGCATTCCTTTTCCGCCCTCGGTGTTACGCGATGTGCAGCAACTACGCATACTCGATGCGGCGGGTAACGAAGTGCCATCGCACGTGGACGCGACCCTGCTCTGGTATGCCCGTGACCGCAGCATTCGTGCAGTGCGAGCCCAATTCCGCGCCCAGTTGACCAAAGGCGAGGGCACCTATTACTTCTCGATCGGCAAACCGCGCAGCCGCGACGCGCCTGGCTGGCCGTATGCGCAGGAACTGGTGACGGATGGGCAAGGCGTGCGCGTGGCCGCTGCCTTGGCCACGCTGGATCCGGCCTGGCTTTGCGCGTCGCTGATTGCCGGACCGCAGACGCCCGCCACCAAGGGTGAGGCCTACGCCAACTATGTGTCGACCCAATTCGATTGGGCGAAGAAATTGCCGACCGACGATCACACCGCCTGGCTGTTCGATCGCCCCAGCACATTGTTCAAGGCCTATGTGCGCACGGGGCGTTTCGACTATCTGCAAGCCGCCGATCAGAGCTATCACTTCTACATGAAGTACATCAAACGGGATGGCATGCCGTTCAGTCCCTTCTGTGGGGGCGGCTGGACCATGGGCAAGGAGCCGTGCGACGTGAAGTACGTCTACGTCGAGCCCATCCTGCTGGCTCTGGCGCTTACCGGCGATGACAGCGAGCACGATGGGGAGACCGTCGCCAAGATGGTCACGCTGTGGCAGCACGGCGGCTGGAGCGGAACGCCGGGGCCCTATACGAATCCGGGTGAACGCTTCACCGAGCGCTTGGCGGGGCTTGGCTTGCTGGCCACCATCAACGCCTACGAACTGACCGGCGACACCCGCTATCTCGGCTACGCGCGCGAACGCGTGGGCTGGCTCTACGACCATCAGCGCAGCAATCCGGACAAACTCGGCGACGACGGTTCGTGGCGTAACAGCTGGAACCTGCACGAGGACGATTCCTGGAACCCGCAACACGATGTGCGCGGGTCGTCGCCGTGGATGAGCGAGAACATCATCGATGGCCTTTGGCACACCTGGCTAGTCACGGGCGACCACCGCATCCCGGACATGATCACCGGTTTTGCGCGCTACCTGGAGCGCTACGGCTGGATCGACGTGAACACTATTGTGCAGGGCCACGAGTGGCGCAATCCGTGCTCCGGCGAGAAGGGGCAGATCGCCTGGTATTGGGCATCCTCGGGCGCCAGCCGTAGCAAGCTGGCCGAGATCGAAGATTCCGACGGCTGGTACAGCGACTCGCACAACGTCGAGTTGGTGATGCCGGTGGCCGCAGCCTATTACTTTGAACGCGATCCGGCGCGCAGCGATGCGCTGAAGCGTCGGCTCGACGCACTGGCTTCCTCCTACAACACCGAGTGCGCGCAGATTGGCGAGACGGTACGGCGCTTCAACTGGAACAACCGCGGCAGTGGCGTGGCGATGTGGTTGCTGCAGCAGCCGCCGGGCAGCGGATCAAACGCGCCCGTTGCGGTACACACATCGCCCTAGGGCTTGGACTGAACGATCGGCAAGGCATGAGCAGGGGCAGGTTTAGATGAATCGTCGTATGGCAGCACTTCGGAGCATGGCGCTGGTATCGGCTTCCACCTATGTGGAATACGCACTGGGCCTGTTCATCAGCGTGTGGATTGCGCGCGCGCTGGGCCCGGCGGATTTCGGCCGTTATGCGTTCACGGTGTGGCTGTGCGGGTGGTTGATGACGTGCAGCAACCACGCGTTGACCACTTCGTCGACCAAGTTCATTGCCGAGGCCTACGGTGCGGAGATGCCCGAGGTCGCCTCGCATATCTCCTATCGGCTGATGCGCAATCAGATGTGGAGCTGCGCGGTGGTGATCGCGCTGTTCTTTGCCGGCGTGGCGATCATCCGTCCGCAGGAATGGGCGGGCTTTATCTTGCCCATCACCGTGTTGGTCGCCATCGGCGTGGTGGCCAAGGCCAATTACAGCCTGCTGGTGGCCATCTCGAAGGGGCAGGAGCACTTCGAACCGGTGTCCATCGCCACGGTGATATCGGGTGTCATCATGCTGGCCTTGGTGGGACTTGCCACGTGGTTTCACGCAGGCCTGCTCGCCTTTGTCGGCATCTTTGCGGTGTCCTGCCTGACCTTGAACCTGATCAATCGCATGGCGTATCGCCGTTACTGTCTGCCGTTTGGCCCCGGCGCTGTGCCCGATGAAATGTCCAGGCGCTTGACGCGTCATTTGCGTCTTACTGCCGTGCTGATCTTGCTGATTGCGCTGAAGACGAACACGATCGAAGTCTTCCTGCTCAACACTTATGCCAATTCCACGGCCGTGGGCTTTTTCGCCATCGCCGGCACCTTGACGCGCGGCGCGGTGGAACTGTTTTCGGTGGGCCTTACTTCGACGCTGCTGCCCTACATGGCGCGCGCCTTCGGGCAGAGTGGACAATCGCAGGCGACCCGTGTGCTGTCGGAGGCGACGCGTTTCTATTGGGCCACCGGCCTGATGATTGCGGGACTTGGTTTTGTCACCACGCCGGGACTGGTCACGCTGATGTACGGCAATAAGTACATCGATGCGATTCCGGCCATCGAGGTCACCCTGGTATTGGCGGGGCTGCTGCTGATCACCAACAGCATCGCTGCCTTTCAGGTGGTGACGGATCGTCAAGGCGATCGCCTGCGTATCTCCGGATCGGCCTTGATCATCAACGTGATCCTTGGTTTCAGCCTGATTCCGCATTTTGGTCTGCTGGGCGCGGTGCTTTGCTACGCAGGCACGCGTTTGGCTGAGCTGGCGATCTGCACGTTCTATATTCGTCGCGTGGCGAGTGCTGGGCTGCCGATTGCACCGATGCTGAAACTGTTGGTGGTGGGGTTGCTGGCAACGGGTGCGGGATGGCTGGTGGCGGCGGTGACGCCGGGTCACTTTGCTTTCATGACGGGGGCGGTGACGTTTGTCGCGGTGTTCTTGCCGGCCAGTTTCCTGGTGCGTTACTGGAGCGAAGAGGATTTCCTGTTGATGGGGATGATTACGGATAAGTTGGGGCCGGTGGGGCGTGTTGCGAAGAGGGTGTTGGTGGTGTTGCAGGGGCCGGTGCCTAGGGCGCCGTGAGGTTTGGCTTGCCGTAGGGGCGCAGGCGGACTTTTAAGTCGTCATCCCGGAGCAGGCCGGCCTTGCTCGTCATGCCGGCGAAGGCCGGGATCCAGGTGCGTCGGTCTTCGGTTGTCGCCTCGAGGCCAGCGTGCCGCCTACGCGGCGGGCGTTTCGAACGGCTGCCGCCGCTCGAGTCACTTTTCTTTTGCTGGCCCAAAAGATCCCACGGGACTAGCTTCGCGTCGAAAGTAACCCAAAGAAAATGGCCTGAAGAGCTGGCAGCATTACGCGTGGATAAGCCCGAACGCTTGAGGTAGGTCGTTGCTTGGCAACCTCCGCCGCTACACAGCGGGTAGTTCAAAGCGCTTCGCAACGCGCCATGGCGCTGAGGACTTAAAGCGGAGCCTCGCTGCGCATTGGCTTTAGCCCCGTCGCCTTCGTGCCGGCTTGTCTGTGGGAGCGCACCCTGTGCGCGACCGCCACGCTGGGGTGTTTCGCTCCGTAGGTTTGTCGCGCACAGGGTGCGCTCCCACAAAGTGCGGGTCGGCACAGGTCTGGGTGTTCCCTTGTAGGAGCGCACCTTGTGCGCGACCGCAGCGCTGGGATGTACCGTTCCGTTGGTTGGTCGCGCACAGGGTGCGCGCTCCTACGATGGCATTTCCATTCGCGCAGAGGATGCTTAAACCATCACGCCATCCGCTTCCTCATCGCCTCCCACGCGTAATGGCACATATGCTGGGACGAGGAGAGCCAGCTGAGGTGGGCGATGTCGCGGTAGATGCGCCACTGCCAGCACGCGGCGCGCCATTTGTCGGCGGAGACGGAGCCGTCGCGGACGCAGTAGTAGGCGAGGGGCTGGTCGCCGGGAACGCATGAAGCGGAGCCGGCGCGGCGCACCATCTCCAGCCAGAACACGTAATCCTCGTGACCTACCGAGCGGAATGCCGCGTCGCCCAGGCTGCGATCATAGAGGCCGGTGAGGTTGCCGATATGGTTGCTGCGCAGCATCTGCTCATAGCTGACGGAGGCCGGTGGCCTGACGCAGGAGAGCAAATGGCCTTGCTCAGTGACGCGGTCATACGGCGTGTACGAGACACGTGCGCGCGTCTCCTCCATATGTTCCATCTGCCACTCCAGCTTGCGCGGATGCCAGCCGTCGTCGCTGTCGAGAAACGCGATATGGCTGCCGCGGGCCGCTGCAATGGCGGCATTCCGTGCCGCTGCTACGCCGCCATTCTCCCTGGCGTGAATCACGCGGACGCGATCGTCCACTTCGGCAAGCGAGTCGAGTAGGGCTGGCGTCTCGTCGGTGGAGCAGTCGTCTACGATCACCAGTTCCCATGATGCATAGGTTTGGGACAGCACCGAAGCCACCGCACCGCGGATGTACTTCTCCGCGTTGTAGGCAGGCATCACCACGCTGACCAGGGCGGCGCTCATGGCCTGGCCTCGGACCGGCCCTTTCGGCCGATGAAATCAATCGAGGTCACACACAGGCGTTCCGGCGGAATATGGGCGAACTGCGGATGCACCTGCATCGCCGCCAGTTGCGCAAGGCGCGATTCACGCGCGCACTCGGTGTTCAATACGATATCGAAACCCACCGCTTTGGCCCGATCGACGAACTCATGGGCACGCATGCGGTTCTGGTAGAGGAAGGCATTGTCCCAGCGCCGCCATTCGCTATCGGAGTACTTCAGATAGTTGAGCTGGTTGATGCTGCGGTCGACGTAGGCGTAATGGTCGCCGCAGTTCACCGAGTGGAACATGATGCCGCCGGGCGCCAGGATGCGCAGGGCTTCACGAAAAATCCCGTCGACCGCGTCCGGAACGACATGCTCCAGCACGCTGTTGGAGAAAACGCAATCGAGCTCCTGTGAGCCGAGGCTGGTACGCGATGCATCCGCTGGCGCCTCGTAGACCACCACGCCGTCGGTGGCGGCGCTCACGTCGTCGCTTAGCTCGAGGCGCGCCACCAGCAACTGCTGGCGCTGTTGAACGATGCGCTCGGGTACATCGCAGGCTTCGGCAATCAAGGCGGTGTGGCGTTCCAGATGGCTCGCGCATTCCCTGACCAGATCCAGCTTGATATGCCGGTTCAGGTCGACCGTGATCACCTGCCTGGCACCGCCGAGATAGCAGGCGAACGGAAAAGTGGGATACCAGCCGCTGCCGATCTCGAACAGCCGCGCGCCGTCGATCGGAACACCCGCCTCATGCAGGTGACCGGCCATCAGGCGCCAGTCGTCCATCTTGATGTCGAATTCGCGCGTGAAGCCGCGCAGGCCGCCGAAGCGGCGCTGCAGCTCGTAGTGCGCGCGCTCGCCGCCAGGCACGTGCCCCAGCACTTTCTGCAACACGCCTTTGGCTCGCCAATGCATCGTGCCTACTCCATGCTTGGAACGTCGACCATCGCAACGCTGGCGCGCTGTTCGGGCGATGATGCCGAGGACGTCCACCGGGTGACGCCCGGTGGCGGGGGGAGTTCGAAATCGCGGTAACGCGCCGGGTTGCCCTGCATGCCGGCTTCGGCGGCCTTGATGATGTTGTACATCTCGCGCGAGGTGACGTAGTGCAGCACGTAGCGCTGCCCGTCGTTGTACGCCGACTCGAGATGCTCGTGCATGGCGTGCATGGGGCCGCCGAGCAGCGTCTCCATATCGCGTTCCTGCGTGCCGTGCGTGTGGATCTTGATGAAGATCCATTCCGGGCGGCCTTCCACGTGGATGCCGGTGCGTACCCAAGCATCGACACGCTCCGGCGTCGGTGGACAACTGTGGCGCACGTCGGAGTTCTCGATGCGCGGCATGATCAGTTTGCGCCGGCGTTTCCAATCGAGCCCGAGCGGGCCTTGCACGATCATCAGGTCGCCCGTTGGCGCTCCGTCGACGCGCACCGGCATCCCGGTGTTGTGCGATTTCGGACGGCAGGGATCGTCGGTGGCGTAGTAGATCGAATTGATTGCACGCGTCTGCGTTTCGCTGGGGGCGGAGGGCAGGGTGAAATCGGCGTAGCAGCCTAGCTCGCGCAGCAGGATCAGCTCATTGTTGAGCCCGCACCAGCGACCGTCCGCGCGTGAGTTGTCCAACGACCAGTTGCCATGGATGAAGCCGAAGCGCAGCTGGCCTGTATGCGGATCGCGCGACAGCGCCCCGTGTCGCGCGTGCAGCAACTCGTTGAAGCGCGAGATGGTGGCGCAGAAGTTTTCCGGCGTGTCGTTGTCGTGGTGAAGATGGATCTCGATCTCGCCATAGCCGTTGGCGCAGAGCTCGGCGATCTTGTCGAGGTGTTCGGGCAGGTATTCTTCCTCGGGATAGAAGAAGGTGTGCTGGGGCGGGCGGCCATCGGCGTCGCGATGGCGCGAGGCCATGGCGGGATAGCCGCTGTGCCAGCGGTCGACGCGGCTGCGCTGGGTGTCGAGATCCACGCGCCCCCAGGCCGGCTCATAGTGATCCACGAAACAGAACATGATGTGCGTGGGACCAGCCACGGCAGGCCGTGGCCTTCGACGCAGATAGCTGCCCAGCCATACCTGCATGTTGCGCGAACGTATGGCCATCCACGCAACGATGCAGAACGCGGCTGCAAGCACCACCAACACAAGCAATGCCAGGCCTGTCGATAGGCTCATTTCACATCCCCTGTCAGCGGTCGCGGTGCCATGGCACGCGCGGTCCGCATGGTGCGCTGCCGAGCGTCATGCAGGTAGCGCGCGAAAGGTAAAACCGTGTTGCTCCCATTCGGGCAGCAGTTGCTCCAGCATGCGGCGCGAGCAGTCGCTGTCGTCATGCATCAACATGACGTCACCTGCGCGCGGCGGCTGTGCGCGCAGGCGTGCAGCGAGTTCTTCCGGCTCGCGGCCTTGATAATCGAGCGTGTCGTACGACCAGTAGGCGAGCTTGCGCTTGCTGAGCGCGAAGCGCAGCGTCAGCAGCAGCGAGAACACGCCACGCGGCGGACGAAAACCGTGATGGCTGAGTCCGTCGAAATTGGACAGCACCTGATCGGTGCGCTCGACCTCCACCCATTGCTCGGTGTGGGTCAGCGCGTCGAACATCGGGTGGCTATAGGAGTGGTTGCCCAGCGCATGCCCTTCTTCGACGATGCGCTCCACCAGCTGCGGATAGCGCTCGGCTTCGCGCCCGATCAGGAAGAACGTGGCCTTGGCGCCGTGCCTGCGCAGCAGTTCGAGCAGGGCAGGTGTGTGGTCGGGATTGGGGCCGTCGTCGAACGTGAGATATAGCGCCTTATCGGCGCCAGGCGCGCGCGTGAACACCACCGCATGCGGTATCCATTGCAGCAACTGCATCTTTTTCGGCCGGAGCGTCATGACGACAGTTCGCACGGAAAGGATGTGAATGGGCGAGCGCCGGAAGGGCGTCCATCAGCGGCGGAGACCACGAACGGGCGCCGTCCTGCCAGGCTCCACTTTGTCGCCAAAGGCCCGCGATATCCATCGAGCACATAGTCAATGGGGCATGCCACCGACAGGCTATGGCGAACGGCCGATAGCCCGCGCTGCGGCCGCGCGTGGTTGTGCAGAAACGACGGGAAACAAGGCATTTGGCGCCGTTTGCCTTGGCAATTCGACGGATGGGAGGGCCAGGGGCGTTGGGTTAGGCTGCTGCTATCGAATAGTGGACGGAACAGTTTCCGTACCTAACCGGCGGCGCTCATGCTTAGTGCGCCGCTCTTCACTTCTGGTGATCAACCTGGACAGGGGACAGGCCATGGTGGTTGTACGCCCGGCCCTCGCGCGGGAGCTGGCATGCTAGAGCATTACGGCGTGGTCTATTTTGGCAACGACTGGTGGGCGGAAAACCGCACCAGCAGCCATCACGTTGCCACGCGCTTGGCCGCGCATATGCCGGTGCTATACGTGGATTCCCCGGGCATGCGTGCGCCGCAGGCCAGCGGACGCGACCTGCGACGGGCATTTCGAAAATTGCGCGAAGCCTTTCGCGCGCCGCAGCGTGTCGACACCAATTTCTGGCATTGCACGGTTCCGCAGCTGCCGTTTCGCCGGGTTCCCGGTGTGCCTTTGTTCAATCGCCTGTTCAGCCAGTGGGCGCTGCGGCGCGCGATGCGCGTGCTGGGCACCCGGCGTCGCATTTCATGGTTCGTGACGCCGCATCCGGGCTTTCTCGCGCGGCGTCTGGGCGAAAGCTTCTGTGTTTATTACTGCATCGATGACTACGCAGCTCATCCGGGCGTGGATGCCGAGGTCATCGCTGCCAGCGACCTGGCGCTCACTCAGTGCGCGGACATCGTCTTCGTGGCGCCGCCCGCCTTGTTGGCCACCAAGCAGGCGCAGAACCCGCAAACGCGCTACTCGCCACACGGCGTGGACGCCAAGCTGTTTGCCCGCGCGGCCGATCCGGCGACCGAGGTCCCCGCCCTGGCGCGCGACCTGAACGGCCCCGTGGTGGGCTATTTCGGTTCGATCCACGAATGGATCGATGTGGAGCTGATTGCCTGGCTCGCACGGTCGCGCCCCCAATGGACTTTCCTGCTGGTGGGCTACGCCGCCATCAAAGTGCCCGAACTGGAGGCGCTGCCGAACGTGGTGCTGGCCGGCGCGCAGCCCTACGGCAGCCTGCCCGGCTGGGCCAAGGCGTTCGACGCGGCGATTATTCCGTACCGGCGCAATCGCCAAGTGGAAAACGCCAATCCGCTGAAGCTGCGCGAATACCTCGCCACCGGCAAGCCCATCGTGGCGGTGAGCAATCCGGAAATCGCGCGATTCGCGGCCGTCGTGCGCATCGCCGACGGCCATGAGGATTTCCTCGCCGGTCTCGATCAAGTGTTGGCCGATGGACCGCTCAAGGGCGCCGCCGAACGCATGGCGGCGGTAGCTGATCAAACCTGGGATCGCCGTGTGGAAGACGTGCTGCGCGAAGTCGCCACGTCGCTGGCCACGGCGGACATGACACTGGCTGACCGTCGGGTACCTGGATGAATTTTTCTGTCGACAACCGTCTGCGTATCGGCATCGTGGGTGCCGGCTATGTGGCGCGCTATCACATCGAGGCGCTGAAGCGACTCGACTTTGTCGAGATCGTCGGCATCTGCGATCTTGATGTGGAGGCTGCGCGCAAACTCGCGCAGACGTTCGGTATCGAGCGGGTGGTTTCGGATCTTGCCGATCTCGGCGAAGCTCGCCCGCATGCCATCTATGTGCTGACGCCGCCGTCCAGTCATTGCCCGTTGACCCTGCGTGCGCTCGACATGGGTTGCCACGTCTTCGTGGAAAAGCCGATGGCCGATTCGGTGGCCGAGTGCGACGCCATGATCGCCAAGGCGCGTGAGAAGGCCTTGGTGCTATCGGTTGATCATTCGGACTTGTTCGATCCCATGGTGATGCGGGCCAAGGCGCTGGTTGACGCGGGTAGCTGCGGCGACCTGGTGGCGGTGGACGTATGGCGAAGCTCCGACTATCCGCCGTATGGCGGCGGCCCGCTGCCAGGCATGGTGGCGCAGGGCTCCTATCCGTTCCGCGATCTGGGTGTGCATGGCTTGTACACGCTGGAGGCGTTTCTCGGTGAGCTCGCGCAGGTCGATATTCGATATCGCTCGACCGGCAAATCCACCACGCTGAAGTTCGACGAGTGGCAGGCCACGGCAGAGGGCGCGGCCGGCACCGGGCGCATCATGCTCTCGTGGAATATCCGGCCGATGATCAACCGCATCGTGGTGCAGGGCACGCGCGGCGTGATCGAGATCGATCGTTTCCTGCAGGTGTGCCATGTACGTCGCGTGTTGCCGGGACCGAAATTCATCGGCATCGTGATGGGCGCATTCTTCGGTGCTGTGCGCGATGTGTTCCGCATACCGTGGAACGTGCTTCGCTTTGCCACCGGCCGGTTGCGGCCGTCGCCGGGCATCCAGGCTGGCGCCCAGGCGTTTGCGCAGGCTTTGCGTGATGGCAAGGCGCCGCCGGTGAGTGCGGAAGATGGTCGTCGCCCCATTGCCCTGATGGAGGCGGCCTGCCGCCGCGCCGATGAAGAGCGCAGGCAGGAGCTGGAAGCACGGTACGCCGCGCTCGAACCTGTCGATGTCTTGGTGACCGGTGCATCGGGCTTTCTAGGTCGTAGCTTGCTGAGTGCGCTCCGCCGCAATGGCCAGCGCGTGCGTGTGTTGGTACGACGACCCGATCCTCGTCTTGTTTCGCTAGCCGAGCAAATCGTGGTGGGTGACCTAGGTGACCCGCGCATCGTGGAACACGCCGTGCAGGGTGTACGCACGGTCTATCACGTGGGTGCAGCGATGGGCGGTGGCCCACGCGAGTTCGAAGCCGGCACGGTGTGGGGCACGCGCAATATCGTCAACGCCTGCCTGAAGCACGCGACGCAAAGGCTGGTGTATGTGAGCTCGATGAGCGTGCTTGACCATGCAGGGCGCGATCCGGCCGTGGCGATCCATGAGGGATCGACGCTGGAGCCTCACCCCGATTGGCGCGGCAGTTACACGCAGACCAAGCTGACGGCGGAGACGTTGGTTCGCGACGCGATCCGCGATCACGGACTGCCCGCGGTGATCATTCGCCCCGGCCAGATTGTTGGCCCAGGCTCGGAAAACACCACACCCAATGGAACGCTGGGCATCGCCGGTCGCTGGATTGCAGTGGGTTCATCGTCGCAGACGCTGCCGCTTGTTTATGTCGACGACGTCGTGGATGCGCTCTTGCTCGCCGCGCATGTGCCGGCAGCGCAAGGGCGGGTGATTCATGTGGTCGATCCGGCGATCGTGACGCAGGGCGAATATCTCGATGGTGTGCGCAGCAAGCGCGGCAAGGGATTGCGACTGATGCGCTGGCCGACAGGCTTGTTGCTCATGCTGGCCGTGGGCGTGGAAGGGCTGGGCAAGCTGCTGCATCGGAATGTTCCGCTGACCCGCTACCGGGTGAGGTCGTTGCGACCGTTGGCGAATTTCGATCAGCGCGTGGCGCGTGACGTGTTGGGGTGGGAGCCGCGGGTTGGCTTGCGGCGAGGGATGGATTTGATGTTCGGGGATGTGGCGGTGGGGGATGTGTTGGCGCCGGCTTCGGACAAGTAGGGGTGGGGGCGGGCGGTGCATTCAATACTCGCTCGTCATCCCGGCGCACCCCAAAAGGGGGCGAGGGACGGAGGCGCTTTTCAACAGCCGAATGGCTGGTCATCCAGTGACTTTGCGTCTTTGTTGTCGCGTTCCCGCCAGCGTGCCGCCTACGCGGCAGGCGTTTCGAACGGCTGCCGCCGATCGAGTCACTTTTCTCTTGCTGGCCCACGCATGCGCAGGAGCGCATGCGAACGGCGAAGCCGGCCCGAAAGGCGGAGGGCAGGATGCCCGGAGTAAGAGAAAAGTAACCCAAAGAGAATGGCCTCAAGAGCTGGCAGCATTACGTTGGGATAAGCCCGAACGCTTGAGGTGTGTCGTGGCTTGGCAACCTCCGCCGCTACACAGCGGATAGTTCCAATCGCTTCGCAACGCGCCATGGCGCTGAGGACTTAAAGCGGAGCCTCGCTGCGCATCGGCCTTAGCCTGTCAGCCATCGCGTGCCGGCTTGTCTGTGGGAGCGCACCCTGTGCGCGACTGCCACGCCGAGGTGTGCCGCTCCGTAGGCTTGTCGCGCACAGGGTGCGCTCCCACAAAAAAAGCCGATCGCGCCGCATGGCCCTGCCACACCCTTGTAGGAGCGCACTTGTGCGCGACCGCAGCGCGTGGGTGTACCGCTCCATAGGCTGGTCGCGCACAAGTGCGCTCCTACAAAAAAATACACCCGGTAACACCGGCCGTTGCGCGGCTCTCGATGTGGCTTTGGCCCTCGGGGCGCCCTTTCTTTTTGTTACTTTTCTCAGGGCAAGCAAAGAAAAGTGACCCGGTCTCCGGCAGGAGGACGGAAGCCCGCGGAAGGCGAGCGAGACTGCGACGGCTGGGCGTACGCGCAAAAACCAATCAAACAGGCCGCTCACGACGCCGAATACTTCACCTCTCCCGCTCGACTCATCGCCGCCGCCTCAAGAATGCCGCTCAACTGTTGAACGTTCTCGTCCCAACGAAACCGGTTCGCATGCGCAGCAATGCGCTGCGTATCCCACGCCTTGCCAAGCGCATCCACCAGCGCACCTTCCAATCCAATCCGATCACGCACATCCACCAGCATGCCAGCATGCTCCGGCAACACTTCGGGAATGCCTCCCACGCGGGTGGCGACCACAGGTGTGCCGCAGGCCATGGCCTCAAGTACCACGTTGGGCACACCTTCGTTGTGGCTGGGTAGACACAGCAGGTCAGCAGCGCGGAACCAGTCGCCGAGTGCGTCGTGCGCGATGGCGCCGACGAGGCGTACGCGCTCCTGGCAACCCAGCGCGGCAGCGCGCTGCAGTAGTGGCTCGCGGCTCGGGCCGGAGCCGATGAAGACCAGGTTGGCGTCTGGATGCGTGGCCAGTACGCGCGGAAAGGCTTCGAGGAGGTCGAGGCAGCCCTTGCTGTCCTTGAGATTGCCCACGTAGAGCAGGATGCGTTCGTCCTGCGGCAGCGACAGCTTGCTGCGCGCCTCACTGAGTGAGCCCGGCGTAAACAGGTTGGGCTCGACACCGTTGTACAGCACGTGCACGCGCGAGGGATCCACACCGAGCGCGA
Organism: Dyella sp. 01L423; assembly: GCF_056399945.1. NCBI lineage: Bacteria > Pseudomonadati > Pseudomonadota > Gammaproteobacteria > Lysobacterales > Rhodanobacteraceae > Dyella > Dyella sp. 01L423. The sequence goes on from NZ_JBFTSI010000001.1 coordinate 1,256,339, forward strand.
CCGCTTTGTCCGCCAGCGCCTGGCTCACCGCCACCACCGCCTGCGCACCGCGCAAAGCTTGCCGGATCTGCGGGCGGATCAGGCCCTGCTCGGCTTTCACGTTGAGATCCGTGCCGTGCACCTTGACCACATAGGGAATGGCCAGATGTCGCGCCATCCAACTCGCTGCCGCGGCATCAGGGTAGGCCCAGCTCAGCAGCATGCAGTCGTAGTGGACGCGACGCAGACGCCGCCATTTCTGGGCCAGCAGGGAAGCCAGCCAGCAGGCGGCATGCAGCGAGCGGCCGATCACCGGCGGATAGAAGAACACGAACTGCTCGCTGTTGACATGGTTCACGCGGAACGGTTGGCGCTTGCGGCCGAAACGTTCGCGAAAGTCCACCGCCGTGATCACGTCCACCTCGTGGACCTCGCCCAGCCGCTCGAGCTGCTGGCGGTTGAACGGACTGCGCAGTGGGTCCCAGGGCGAGGGAAACAGATTGGTCAGTACGAGTACCTTCAGGCTCACGCCGCGCACTCCACGGCCTGATACAGGCGCTCGTAGCGGTCGGCCATGGCTTCCAGCGAACCATGTTGCTCGACCCAGCTGCGTGCGGCACGCCCGTAAGCCGAGGCGCGATGCGGTTCGCGCAACAGCAGCAGGATGGCCTCGGCCAGTGCGTCGGCATCGCCCGGCGGGACCAGCTGGCCGGTGCGGCCGCTCTGGATGATCTCACCATTCCCGCCGACGTCAGTGGCGACGATGGGCAGCGCTACCGCGCAGGCTTCCAGCAGCGCCATGGAATAGCCTTCGCTGGCCGAGGACAGCACGAACAAGTCCAGCCCCTGCAACAAGTCGCGCACATCGTTGCGGTCGCCGAGAAAATGCACCGCCCCGCGCACACCTTCCCCCGCGGCACAGACTTCGAGCTGGGCACGCAGTTCGCCGTCACCGATCAGCAGCAGCGCGGCCTGCGGATGCTGCTCATGCACCTGCCTGAAGGCGCGTATCAGCCCGGTCTGGTCTTTGGTCCAGTTCAGGCGACCCACGTTGCCGATCAGGAAGGTCTGCTCGTCCAGGCCCAGCAGGTGCAATACGTGCTGGCGCATGGTCCGGGATGCGGGGACGAAGCGATCGACCGCAATGCCATTGGGCACGACGCGCGTCATCGCCTTGGGCAACATGCCGCGCGAAACGCCGTTGCGTCGCGCGGCTTCGCAGACGGTCACGACAAGGTCGGTGCGAGTCAACGCCCGCCGATAAAGCCATTCTTTTCGGCCAGTACGCTGGCCTGCGCCCATGCCATGCCGCGTATTGAGTATGCGCAGCACGTCGAGGCCGCAGGAGGCGAGCACGGCCTGGTAGTGCGCCACCGCGTTGTGGGTGTGCAGCACGTCGGTCTCGTGGCGATCGATCGCCCAGCGTGCGCGGGCCAGCGCACGCAGGTCGATGCCGCGCCCCTTGTTGCAGGCCACCACGGGTATGCCGGCCGCATCGAGCTCGTGGGCCAGCGAGCCGGATTCATACAGGCATACCACCTGGCACTGATGGCCTTGCTGCTGCTGCAGTTGCACCAGGTCGAGCACCATGCGCTCGAGGCCGCCGCGATTGAGGTTTTCAACCACGTGCGTGATATTCATGCCAGTTCCGAAAGCGTCACGCGGCGCTTGCCGCTGCGCGTCAGTGGAATCTCATCGACGAAGCGATAGTCCAGCACCACGCTGTCGCCTAGCACCTTGGCGGTTTCGCGCTTGATGTAGGCGAGTGAGTCGTCGTTGAACTCACCGCTACGCACAATGGAGAGCTCCAGCCGGTCGAGCTGCCGTTGCACCAACTGGAAGCGCGACAAGCCCGGCACATCCTTGAGCATATGCGGAAAGAATTCGCCGGGAAGGATGCGTCCGTCCGGCGTGCGTATGGCATCAAGCACGCGTCCATCGACGCGCTCCAGAAGGGGCAGCCCGCGACCGCAGGGGCAACTTGCCGCACTCGACGCCGTAGCAAGATCGCCGTTGACGTAGCGAATGAACGGCATGCCGTCGTTGGACAGATCGGTGATGGCCACTTCGCCGGGGCCGTGCGCGGCCGGCTGGCCGTCGCCATCAAGCAGCTCCACCACCAGGTGATCGGCATTCACGTGCAGACCGTGGTGATGGGCGCATTCGGAGGCGATCAGCATGAATTCGCGGCAACCGTAGGTGTTGTAGACCGGGCTGCCAAAGGCCTGCCGTATCGTCTCGCGCTGATGCGGATGCAGCGCTTCGGCGGCACCGATCACGGCGTCGGGGCGGTGCACCTTGCACCCCGTCTCGACGATCCACTGCGCCAGCTGGGCCAACGGATTGACATAGCCCACCAGGATGGAGGGCCGATACTGGTCGATGGCATCGGCGTAGGAGGCGAGATTGGATTCCGTCATCTCGAAGCTGTTGAGTACACGTCGCGCAAACACCGCGTTGTAGATGTTGTCCTTGAGCTGGTGCGCACGCCCGGGCGTACCCACCGTGCCAGCCCACAAATACATAGTGCGACGTCCCGGCCGCGAACCGGCCCAGCCGTAGCCGCGCCACATCACGGCGATGCGCCGATCGTAGCTCTCGCGCGTATAGCCCAGTTCCAGCGGTTCGCCGGTGGAGCCGCCGGTGCGCTTGAACAGCAGGCGGCCAGTCCAGGAAGACGCCTGCAGGTCTTTGAAGTTTTCGCGGATATCGGCCTTGGTCAGCACCGGCAGCCGCGCATAGTCCTGCAGATTGCGGATGTCATCCGGTTCGATGCCAAGTTCGCGCCAGCGCTGCCGGTAGTAGGGCACCTCGCGGTAGCAGTGTTCGAGGAGCGTCTTCAGGCGGCGGAACTGCAACTCGGCAATGGCCTCGGGCGAGTACCACTGGTCGCGCTCGTAAGACGCCAGCCAGGACAGCGTGCTGCGGCGACGAAGGCCGCTCTCATACGCAGGATAGAGCACGCGGCGGAAAGCCTGCTCGTACCAACCACTCATGGCGAATACTCCATCGAACCGTTCTTCGACATCGATCGTGTTGTAGTCATCCCGTCGTCCTCAGCAGGATGCTCACCAGCACGAACAGTCCTGCGATGCTGCCGACCGCGGCAGGAATCCAGCGCACGCCGCTTTCGCTCATGCTGAAGGCGGGCAGGCCTTCGACGCGCTGGCGCGCGCCCAGATAGAAGCCGGTGACGATGGCCAGCACCACGTACAGCACGATCATGTAGCTGCGGCTGAGGAAGAACGCGCATACAAACATGCCGCACAATGACAGCAGCAGGGTCAGCGCCATCGGCCGTTCGGCGCTCCACGCAGCGTATCGCTCGGGTTCGGCGGCAGCGTCCGGCTTCAGGCGCAATACGGCCGCCATCATCCAGAAGCTGTAGCCGATCAGCGCCAGCCACAGCAGGTAGCCCACGAAACCGGTCTCCGCCAGCACCAGCACGAAGGAGTTGTGTGCGGTGAGATGGTTGTAGTCGGTGAAATTGCCCGGGCCCACGCCGAAGATCGGGTGCTCCTTGAACATCTGCAGGCCTTCGTACCAGGCGTCTACGCGGCCATTGGCCGATTCCTCGCCGGCATCGAGTTCCTGCATGCGCGAGGACAGCATCTTCATTGCCGCCAGGCCGATCGCGCCAAGGATGCCGGCAACCACGAGCCCACGGCGGTACCAGATGTAGGCACCGACCACCACCAGCACGCCGAGCATGGCGCCACGGGAATTGGTCAGATAGACGCCGTACAACAGCGTGAGAATGCAGGCCAGCCAGAACAGCTTGCCGATGAAGCCCGCGCGCTTGCACAGCAGGGCGGCCATGGGGAAGACAGAAACGAACAACATGCCCAGGTCATTGGGATCGTTGAAAATACCCACGTATTGGACACGCCCATCCTCGCCGATAGGAATGCCGGTCCAACCGACGCCGCTGTGCGCCTGGCCGACGCTGTGCAGCGCGAGCACGGTCGAGCACAACACCATCACCGCCATCAGGATCAGGATGCGTCGCTGGGTCGTGCATGCCGCCGCAATCATGAAAAAGGTGAGCACGATGGGGCCGAACTTGCCCATCTCTTCCTTCACACCGCCGAGCCAGCCGTTGGCGACCTCCGACACCATCAGCACCAGGAAGAAGGCCAGCAAGATCCCATACTGCGGTGCACGCGCCGTGCGCAGACCGGACGCCAGCCACGCGGCAAACGCCAACACCAACACCACCGGCAGCACCGGCAAGCCGATCAACGCGGGGATGTATTCCTGCGGTCGGACGATGGTGAGTACGACGTAGAAGAGGATCAGTGGGAACATGATTCGTCGGTCGTGGCCAGATGAGCGGGTGTCGGGTAGCCGATGAGACCAGGCAAAGTGAGCAATGCGGCGAACCACGCCTTGCCGTAGTAGCGCTCCACTGCGATGCGATAGAGCGAATAGCGGTTGGCTGCCGGCTGCAGGTTGGTGCCGCTGATATAGCTGCAGGCCAGATCAAACCCCGCATCGCGGGTCACTTCGATCACCTGCTGATCGAAGGCGCGGTTGCTGCCCACCGGGTATGACATCAAAAGCGACATCGGTCCCAGTTCGCGCAGCAACGCATTGCGCGAGTCGAATACTTCACGTTCCAGCTCCGCGCGTGGCAGCTTGGACAGCATCCAGTGGTTGACGCCATGCGAGCCGATTTCCAGGCCCGCCGCGCGCATTTCACGCAGCTGGTCCCAATTCATCGGACGACAGTCGGCGGGGTAGGCATGATCGGACGGCATCTGCCACTCGCGTTCGAGGCGACGGATCATGGCGGCCTGTTCGATCGCGCTGATCTCCTTCATGTGGTCGAGCACGTTGCCGGCAAGCTCGCGGCGTTCGGCGCGCGTCGCCGGCATCGGTACGTCCATGCCCAGTTCCGGCAACGTCAGCCGATCCGTCTTGGCCAGCAAGATCATATGGACCAGCCAGTCGTAGGCATACGGCCGCCCGCTGTCGATATGGCCGGTCGAAATGAAGAAGGTCGCGGGGACGCCCAGTTCCTTCAGGATCGGATAGACAATGCGATAGTTGTCGTCGTAGCCGTCGTCGAAGGTGATCACCACGGCATCGGGCGGCAACGCGTCGCCGGCATGGATGGCGGCGGCGACGTCGGTGAGGCGCATCGGCCGATAGCGCTCCTTGACCAGCAGCATCTGCTCGCGGAATTCCTCCGGCGTGGTGCTGATCAGCTCCATGTCGAATTCGTACTGGTCCGGATCGGGTACCGGCATCACCCGGTGGTAGGCCAGGATGCGCAGATCCTTTTGCCACAACGCGCGCATCTTCTGCAGCGGGCTGAGCAGGCCGGTGTTGTAGCAAAGCTCACCGAGACGCTCGCGGATGCCGACGGTTCGCGCTTCGTTCGACGTCGGGCTCACCATAGATGTTCCCCTCGGCTTCGGGCGTAGGCGATGGAAGCCTGCGCGGCGTACAGATTGAGATAGAAAAAGGCGACCACCAGTTGCACGGGCAGCCAGCGTCCGGCATGCGGACGGGCCCGCTCAATCGGCACCAGGCCCATACACAACAGCAGAACCACCAAAAGAGCGCCATACGCCATGTGGTGACGTGCGAGATAGGCCGTCGACAGCAACAGCGAGAGGAGCAGCCAGGGTGCCAGCAGGCGCAGCAACTTGTGGCTCACGAACTGGAACCACAGGGGATTTCGAGCGGGAGAAAGCAGCCACGGCGCCACATCGGCCAGCTGGAAGCAGCCGACCATGGCGCGCATACGGCGCGGCTGTTCGTCCAGTGGCAGTTGCGCGGTCTCACCCCAGACCACGGCGCGCGGTTCGAACACCACCCGGCGGCCGGAGGCGGCGACATCCATCGGTATCAGCACGTCGTCCAGCAGCGTGTCCGGCGGCAGTGGCTTGAACAGCTCGCTACGCACGGCATAGAGCGCAGCGCATACGCCGATGGACGAGCCGCAACGGCTTTCCGCGTGGCGGATGAACTTCTCGTAGTTCCAGTAGGCGCTGACGCCTCGCGCAAATGTGCTGGTGACGTTTTCCAGCTCGAGACTTCCGCTGACCGCGCCCACCCGGGGGTCGCCGAGATTGCTCACCAGTTCGCGCAGGGCCAGCGGCGACAGCTTGTGCAGCACGTCGGTCATCAGCAGCACTTCGCCACGCGCGGTGGACACGGCATCGTTGAGACACAGTGCCTTGCCGCGGGAGACGGGGAATTCCAGCACTCGCACGCGGGCATCGTGGGCATGGCGCACGAGCGCGGCGGTGCGGTCCTTGCACCCGTCGCAGGCCACGATGATCTCGATGTATTCCGGCGGATAGTCGAGCGCGCGCAGATTCTTCAGTTTGGCCCGGATATGTCGCACGCCATCGCGCACCACGATGACGATGGATACGGTGGGCAGGATGGTTTGCTTGCGCACCGGGCGATGCACCAGCTTGCCCCACAGCCACATGATCAGCGGGTAGCCGGCGAAGATGTAGAGCAGCAGCCAGAAACTGGCTGTACAAATGAAGATTGCGATCGTCGTCACCTCGGTTCCCCTGTCACCGATATGCTGCTGTCACCGCCGTCCGAACAATTGCCGCAGGCGTCCGCCCAGCGACGCTGCCTTGCCCGGTTCCGTGAGATCGCCTTCAGGCAACGCAGCCGCCAGAGTGGCAAGCGGACTGGTGGCCACGTCGAGTAGATTGAGTTTCACGCCGGTTTCCTTGCGTACCTGCGTGACCATGTCGATGGCCAGCAGCGAGTGGCCGCCGATATCGAAGAAGTTGTCGCTGGCACGCACGTCGTCAGCGCCGACCAGCCGGCACCAAAGCTCGCCGAGGTAGCGTTCGCGCGGATCGTCGCTGGCGCTGACGCCCGGCTCGGCGTCAACGGGCGTGGAGCTGTGCAGCAACGGCGGCGGCAGCGCCTTGCGGTCGGTTTTGCCATTGGGTGTGCGTGGCAGGGCAGCGAGGCGCACCAGGTGCTGCGGCTGCATATAGCTGGGCAGGCGCGACGCCAGTTGCGCCCGCAACTTGGGCCACAGCTGCTCCTCGTCCTCGTTGCACACGGCATACAGCACCAGCCGCTCATCGTTCGGCGCGATCTCGCGCACCACCACCACGCAATCGAGCACGCCGGGTTCGGTGCGCGCCACGGCTTCGATTTCGCCGGGCTCGATGCGATAGCCGCGCAGTTTCACCTGGAAGTCGATGCGGCCCAGATGCTCCAGCGTGCCACTGGCGAGCCAGCGTGCGCGGTCACCCGTGCGGTAGAAGCGAGCGCCAGGTGAGAACGGATCGGCCGGGAAGCGTTCGGCGGTCAGCTCATCGCGATGCAGGTAACCCAGCGCGACACCATTGCCACCGATGCACAGCTCGCCGGGAACGCCGATCGGGCAATGCTGGCCGTGCTCGTCCAGGATGTGGACGGTGGTGTTGGCGATCGGCGTGCCGATGGCGATGCCGCGCTCGGGGTGTTCAACGCGCCAGCAGGTGGACCACACCGTGGTTTCGGTGGGGCCGTACATGTTCCACAGCTCACAACCGCGCACGAGCAAGGACTCGGCAAGATCGGCCGAGAGCGGCTCGCCCCCGCAGAGCGCATGGAAGCCGTGCGGCGGTTGCCAGGGGGTCTGCAGCAGCAGGCGCCAGGTCACCGGGGTGGCTTGCATCATGGTGGCGGCGTAGGTGCGCAGCAATTGTTCCAGTGCGTCGCCGTCAGTGGCTTCCTCGCGCGTGGCGAGCAGGATTTCGCCACCCACGCTCAGTGGACCAAACAGCTCCAGCACGGCGATGTCGAACGATAGCGTGGTCACGGCAAGCAGTCGGTCGTCCGCGCACAGACCCGGGCGTTGCGTCATGCCCGCCAGGAAATTCACCACCGCGCGATGCGGAATCGCCACGCCCTTGGGGCGGCCGGTGGAGCCGGAGGTGTAGATCACATAGGCGGTCGAGCGGTCATCAAGTGCCTGGTCGACAGGGAGGCGCGTCGTCGGCAGCGCATCGAGCTCCTCGGCTGCCTCGTCAAGCAACAGGCGGGAGGTGCCTTCGCTATCGATGCGGCTGGTCATGGCCGATTCGGTCACCAACACGGTGAGGTCGGCATCCTGCGCCATATACGAAAGGCGATCGGCCGGGAACTCCGGATCCAGCGGCACGTAGCCTGCGCCGGTCTTGAGCACGGCAAGGACGGTGGCGAGCATATCGATGCCGCGGGTAAGCGACACGCCGACCAGCGCGCCGTGGCGTGCGCCACGCTCGCGCAGCGCGTGCGCGATGCGGTTGGCGCGATGGTCCAGCTGGCGGTAGCTGAGTAGGACGCCGTCGCAACGGATGGCGTTGCGCTCCGGGGCGAGATCGCACTGCTGTTCGAACAGGGTATGCAACGCGACATCGGGAACGTCAAGCTGGGTCTGGTTCCATTCGTCCAGCAAGGCGCTTTCATGCGGCGGCAGCAGATCGAGCCTTGCCACCGTGCGCGCCGGATCGGCCAGGGCCGAAGCCAGCAGCGTCTCGTAGCAGTCGCGGAAGCGTGCGGCGGTCCGAGCGTCGAAGATATCGCTGTTGTACGTGATGCCGCCGAGCAGGCCGTGTTCCTGCTCGAGAAACCACAGGCCGATGTCGTCGGCGGCGCCGCGCTGGAACACCGGCAGGTGCTCGTGCGCCAACCCGCCCCAAGACACGATGCGGCGGCGTGCATCCTGGAAGGAGAACATCGCCTGCGAAATCGGCGGACGGCTTTCGTCGCGCGCCAGGCCCAGCGAAAACACCAACTGCTCGAACGGCACGTCCGGATGCGCAAACGCATCCAGCACCACCTGGCGCACTTGGCGGAGCACATCGCGGAACGGCGCCTCGGGGTCCACCTTCACGCGCAGCGGCAGGGCGTTGACGAACAGGCCCATGATGCCTTCCGTCTCCACGCGATCGCGACCGCGCACCGGCGTGCCGACGATGAGGTCGCGCTGTCCGCCCAGGCGATGGAGCAGCACATAGTAGGTGGCCAGCAGCACCATGAAGGGCGTGGCTTCCTCGCGTTGTGCCAGCGCATGCACGGCGGCCACGCGTTCGGCAGGTATGCGTACCCATTCGGTGGCACCGGCGCCGGACATGCGCGCAGGGCGCGGGCGATCGGTGGGCAGCTCCAGTGGCTCCAGTGCGCCATCCAGTGTCTTCAACCAGTGCGCGAGTTGTTGCTGCACGTTGTCGCTGCGCATCCAGTCGCGATGCCAGGCGGCGAAATCGCTGTAGTCAACGGCCAGCGGTGGCAAGCCGGCGCTTTCACCGGCACAACGGGACACATAGGCGCGCGACAGGTCCTCGTACAGCAGATCGAACGACCAGCCGTCCCACACGATATGGTGGGCCATGAAATAGAACACGTGGTCGTGTTCGTCGATGCGGAACAAGCGCGCGCGATACAGCGGCGGCTGGGTGAGATCGAAGGGTATGGCGATGTCCTGATCCAGCACTTGGCGGATCGCATCCAGACGCGCGTCGGCCGGCAGGTGGGAGAGATCCTCCAGCGGAAGCTCCGGCAGCAGGTCGGCGTGAATGCGCTGGATGCCGCCGTTCTCGCCCGCCTCGATGGAGGTACGCAGCGCCGGCTGACGCTGCACCACGTCGCGCAGCGCCTGGCGGAACGCATCCACGTTCATCGGGCCGCGCAGGCGATGGGCCGATGGCGTGTTGTAGACGACCCGTCCGGGGTGCAGCTGTTCGAGATACCACAGGCGCTGCTGCATGGACGACAGTGGCGCCACCTGGCGATCGGCAAGGCGCGGAATATCCACGGCCGCGGTGTCGCTGGCGGGCACGCGATGGCTATCGATGGTTTCGGCCAGGCCCTCGATGGTCGGTGCGTCGAACAAGGTGCGGAACGACAGCGCGATGCCAAACTCGCGATTGAGTTTTGCGGTGAGTTGAGCAGCGAGCAGCGAGTGACCGCCCAGGGCAAAGAAGTTGTCGCGCAGGTCCAGCTCGGGCAGCGCGAGCACCGCTTCCATGGCGGTGGCGACGCGTCGCTCGGTCTCGGTTTGCGGCGCGCGACGGTCCCGGCGCGCTTCGGCGACCGGCTGCATGGGTGCGGGCAGGGACTTGCGGTCGATCTTGCCATTGGGCAGCAGCGGTATCGCGCTCATGGCCACGAAGTGCTGCGGGATCATGTAGTCGGGCAGGCGCTGGGGCAGCGGAGGGCAGAGGTCCACGGTCTCCAGATCTGCACCTTCCGCGGGCACCACATAGGCCACCAGGCGCACATCGCCGGGGCGATCCTCGCGCGCCATCACCACGGCGCGTGCGACTTCAGGCAGATCCGTAAGCGCGGTTTCGATTTCGCCCAGTTCGATGCGGTAGCCACGGATCTTCACCTGGAAGTCGAGGCGCCCCAGATGTTCCAGCTCGCCCTTGGCCAGCCAGCGGCCGCGGTCACCGGTGCGGTACATGTTTGCCTGTGCGTCGCCACTGAAGGGATCGGGCAGGAAGCGTTCGCCGTTGAGTTCGGGGCGATTGAGATAACCCAAGGTGACGCCGTCTCCGCCGATATAGATTTCGCCGGGCATGCCCAGCGGGCAGGGCGCGCCCAGTTCGTCGAGCACGTGCACCGTGGTGTTGGCGATCGGACGGCCGATGGTGATCCCCGCACGCGGATGCTGTGCGCGCCACAGGGTGGACCACACCGTGGTTTCGGTGGGGCCGTAGGCGTTCCACAATTCGCTGCAACGTGCCAGCAGTGCTTCGGCCAGATCCAGCGGCAGCGGTTCGCCGCCGGCGACCGCCTTGAAACCGGCGCGACCTTCCCAGCCCGATTCCAGCAGCACCCGCCAGCCGGCGGGCGTGGCCTGCATCATGGTCGCGCCGCTGCGCTCCACCAACTGTCGCAACGCCGTACCGTCGCGCACATCGTCGTGTCCGGCCAACACCACCGCTGCGCCCACGCTGAGCGGGAGCATCAGTTCCAGGAAGGCGATATCGAAAGACAGCGTAGTGACGGCAACCAACCGGTCGTTCTCATGGATGCCCGGCTCACGCTGCATGCTGCTGATGAAATTGGCCGTGGCGCGATGAGGCACGCGCACGCCCTTGGGTTTGCCCGTGGAGCCGGAGGTGTAGATCACGTAAGCGACGGATTCGCTCGTGGCCGAGCGCTCGTCGCGCGCAAGACGTTCGGCGCTGGCGGCATCGATAAGGGCGGCGTCACGCTGCAGCGACAGTACGTTCGCCGCAGGGAAGTCGAAGATGGCGGAGGCTTCGTCGTCCACGATCAAGGCAGCCAACGCGGCATCCTGCGCCATGAAGGCGAGGCGCTCCGCCGGGAAGCCCGGGTCCAGCGGCACATAGCCCGCGCCCGACTTCAGCACACCGAGCAGGCCGGCGATCATGTCATTGCTGCGCGCCACGGACAGGCCGACCAGCTGACCCTGGCCCACGCCGCGCTGGCGCAGCACGCGCGCGATGCGGTTGGCGCGAGCGTCCAGCTGCGCATAACTCAGTGATGCATCGCCCGAGATGGCGGTGCGTGCCGGGGCGCGATCCACCTGCTTCTCGAAGTATTCGTGCGCAAGCTGCTCGGCGGGATAGGCCGAGCGCATCGGCTGCAACGCCATCAGCGCCGCTTGTGCCGAAGGCGATACCAGCCCCAGCGCATGGCCGGCGGCCTCGGGCGTGCCGACGGCCTGACGCAGTAGCGTGGCATAAGCATCCAGCCACGACTGGATCGTGGCCGGTTCGAACAGGTCACGGTTGTACTGGCATTCCAGGCGTATGCCGGCGGGCAGCTGCACGGCATTGACGAACAGCTCGAAGTTCTCGAACACGCGAGGATTGCCGGCAAATTCGAACGACAGGCCCGGGAAGCTCACGGTGCGCTCGTCCAGCGCCTGATCCAGGTTGAACAGCACACTGGCCAACGGCAGCCGGCCCGGATCGCGCGGCAGCGCCAGTCGTGCGAGCAGACTGCCCAGCGTGTATTGCTGATGGTCGAACGCGTCGAGCAGGTCGCCGCGTACCTGCTTGAGGCTTTCGGCGAACGGCGCGGAGGTATCCATCATCACGCGCAAGGGCAGCACGTTCACGCAATGGCCCACCAGCTGGTGCTGGCCGCCCGCCGCCTGACCGGCGGAGGGAATGCCGATCACCACGTCGTCCTGCCCACTGAGCCGTTGCAGCAACAGGCCAAACGCGGCGAGCAGCGTGGCGTACAGACTGGCGCCGCGCTGTGCGCCCATGCGCTTGACGTCGGCGATCAGCGAGGCGTCCAGCAGCAGGTCTTCGCGCAGCGAATGGAAGCTTCGCTGGCGCGGACGCGGATGGTCGGTCGGCAAATCCAGCGAGGGCGTCGCATTGGCGAAGCGCGCGATCCAGTAAGCCTCGGCGGCTTTACCTTCCGTGCTCTGCGCGTGCTCGGCTTCGGCCAGCGCGTAGTCGGTGAACGGATCGGCGGGTCCGAGCTCCTGGCCCATGCCTACCTGCTGGGCATACAGCGCCGCCAGGTCGCGCACGATCACGCCGAACGACCAGCCATCGCAAACGATGTGGTGCGCAGTGAACACCAGCAGGTGTTCCTGCGACGACAGCTCCAACAGCTCGGCGCGCACCAGCGGGCCGCCGTCGAGGTCGAACGGCTCGCTTACCACGCGGATCAGCGTGGCATCGATTTCGGCCTGTTGTTCGTCCGGTCCCAGCCACGACAGTTCGCGCAGCGGGCAGGGCAGATCCTGTTGCGCAGCGATGCACAGCTCGCTGCCGTCGTTGGCAAAGGTGGCGCGCAATGCTTCATGGCGCTCCACCAGCTGCTGCAACGCCGTCTGCAACGCCTCGACGTTGAGATCGCCATGCAGGCGCAGGGACACCGACTCGTTATAGGCCAGCGACGCTTCCGGTTCGAGCGTGGAAGCGAGCCATACCTCACGCTGAGGTGCTGTCGCCGGCGCTACCCGCGCCAGCGTGGCGCCGGCAAACGGGTCGTAGTCAACCGCGACTGCGTCGGCATCAGGCAGTTGGGCAGGCTCGTTCGGGTTCATGCATTGACCCTCATGAACTTGCCCGGCACGTCGGGATTGGGCACGAACCACGCGGGATTACCGTCCTGATCCTTGCCCAGCCGCGCGCCGACCACCGGTGGGCGATTGGCATCGATGGCGAGCGCTTCCACCCGCTTGTTGCGCGGCAGGAATTCCGCTTCCTGCATTTCCAGCACGGATTCCTTGTACGCCTTGGCGATGGCCTGGAAGTCCTGTTCGGTGTGCGCGGTAGTGAAGAAGCAGGGGAAATTGTCCAGCATGTGGATGCCGCGGCTGCGGATCATGGCGAACAGCAGGTCCTGCAGCGGATGGTCTTCGGTGAAGTTGGTCTTCCACACCGAGGCGAAGTGCACCAGCTGCAGCGGCGCACCGACGCTGGCGCAGAACGCATTGAGCTCGTCCATCAGCAGGCTGGTGCGCGCGTTGAGGCGCTCCTGCAACGCGGCGCCGTTCTGCTTGAGATGGTTGAGCACGGCATGCGCGGCAGCCAGTGCCAGCGGATGGCGCACGAAGGTGCCGGCAAAATAGGTGACTCCCACGGTGGGAATGGAGGCATCGCCGTACTGCCAGCCGCCGCCGTCGAGTGCATCCATGTAGCGACGCTTGCCGGCGATCACGCCGATCGGGAAGCCGCCGCCAACGACCTTGCCGTAGGAGGCCAGGTCCGCATCGATGCCCAGCACGTGCTGCGCGCCGCGCGGGTGCGAGCGGAAGCCGGTGACCACTTCGTCGAAGATCAGCAGCGCACCCGTATCGGCGGTGATCGCGCGCAGCTCCTTGAGGAAGTCGCGCGGCTGGAAGTCCGGACGACGGCTCTGCACCGGTTCCACCAGTACCGCAGCGATGCTGGAGGCGCGCTCGCGGATGATCTGCAGCGTTTCCGGCGTGCCGTATTCCAGCACCAGCACGTTTTCGGAGGTATTGCGCAGGATGCCCGGTGCGGCCGGCACGGAGCGCAGCTTCTTGCTGCCGCGCACGATCACTTCGTCGAAGATGCCGTGATACGAACCGGTGAAGATCACCAGCGTGTCGCGGCCGGTCACAGTGCGGGCGATGCGGATGGTGCCCATCACGGCTTCCGAGCCGGTATTGCACAGTGCAGCGCGATCAAAGCCGGTCAGCTCGCATACCTGCTCGGCTACTTCGCCGGCCAGCGGATGCTGCGGGCCGATCTCGTAGCCGGCATCCAGCTGGCGACGCACCGCGTCGAGCACGAAATCCGGCTGCCAGCCGAACAGGTTCATGCCGAAGCCGTTCAGGGCGTCGATGTATTCGTTGCCGTCCAGATCCCACACCTTGGAACCCTTCGAGCGGTTCACCACGATCTGGTAGATCATTTCCTTGAGCAACGGACGGAAACCGTTCACCACGCGCGGATCGGCCAGGTGATCGCGGTGACGCTGCGTGTATTCCTTCGAGGCGCGCGTGCGATCGATATAGCGGCGCATGAAGGCTTCGAGGCGGGCGCGCTGGCGGTCGCTCAGGTCCGTCTGGTTGGAGTGGATGCGTGCAATCGCGCCGAAGGCCTTCTTCACGTCGTAGGTGGTGTGGGCGAGCGCGGCCTCCTCGTCCTGCGTCTGCGGCTGCGTCGGCCCTGCCTGCGCTGTCACTGGTGCGGCGGTTGCGGGCGCGCTCTGCACTGGCGCTGCGGCGACAGCCTGCACCGGTGTCACAGCCGCGGGCGCTGCGGCGATGGTCGCGCCGGCGAGCAGCGCCAGTTGCTGCTGCATGATCTGCATCTGTTGCTGGATCAGGTCCTGCACGATGTTGCCGGTGGCGGCCATCTGCATGACCGGCGCGACGATGGCGGCGGGAGCCACGGTCGCGCCGGCTGCAGCGGGAAGGGCGGGTGTGGCCGGAGCGGAGACATCCGGCGGAAGCATCTGGTCGATATGCATGGCGAGGCGCTCGAATGAGGAAAACGACTCCATCAATTCGCGGAAGGTGATCTTCAACGCGAAGGTCTTCTGCAGCTGCAGCGCGACCTGGGTCAGCGAGAGCGAATCCAGGCCCAGTTCAACAAATCCCGCACTGGGATCGACGCCTTCCAGCTCGGTGCCGGAGACATCCTCGAACAGCTCGGTGAGCTGGCCGAGCAGGCGCGTGTGACGGGCCGAGCCGGCATTGGCGCCGGAAACGTTGACATCCATGGTGAGCTCCACAACGGGTGCAGGCGTAGGGGCAAACAACGAAACGACGTTGTCGGGAATAGCAGGTGGGGCGACGGCAGCCGCGGCTGCGGCCTCGACCCAATAGCGTTTGCGTTCGAACGGATAGGTGGGCAGCAGCACGCGGCGACGGTTCGCGCGGCGATCCAGCGAACACACTGCCACCGGCAGGCCGGCGCACCACAGCTCGCCCATGGCAGACACCCAGGCGGCGCGCTCCATCGATTCGCCGTCAGCGAGACTGGACACCACTTGATGCTTGCGGCTCTGCGCGTGCTGGCGTGCCAGCGTGCTCAGCGCGTTGCGCGGGCCTACCTCGATGAAGGCACGCGGCTGGTCGCCCAGCTGACTCAACAGGGCCGGCGAGAAACGCACTGTGCCGCGCAGATGGCTGGTCCAATAGTTTGGCGACGTTGCCTCGGCGGCGCTGAGCGGCTCGCCGGTCAAGGTCGAAATGATGGCAATGGACGGTGCGGCCAACGCGATGCGCTCCACTTCGGCGCGGAACGGTTCGAGCACCGGGTCCATCATGGCGGAGTGGAACGCATGCGAGGTCTGCAGCAAGCGGCAGGCCACGCCTTCGGCTTCCAGCTGCAGGCGGAGGGATTCGATAGGCGCGGCATCACCGCTGACGACGCTGGCATGGGGACTGTTTTCCGCTGCCAGTTGCAGCGCATCAGGCAGTCGGGTGCGCAATGCATCGGCACCCAGGCGGACCGACAGCATGGCGCCCGGCGGCATGGCCTGCATCAGGCGACCGCGGCGGGCGATCAGGCGCGCGCCGTCGGCCAGGCTCATCACCCCGGCAATCACCGCGGCAACGAATTCGCCCACGCTGTGGCCGATCATCGCGGCCGGTACGATGTCCATCGACAGCCAGAGCTTGGCCAGCGCGTATTCGATGGCGAAGGTGGCCGGCTGGGTCAACGAGGTTTCGCGCAAGGCAGCCGCATCGCCGTCGAACAGGCGTTCGCGCAGGTCGAAGCCGAGTTCGCCGCGCAGCGCTTCGGCGCAATCGTCGATGGCGGCGCGGAAGCTGGGTTCGCTCTCATACAGCGCCTTGCCCATGCCGGCGTATTGCGAGCCCTGGCCCGGGAACAGGAAGACGACTTCGGGCGAGGGCTTGGCCGATTCACGCACGTTGCTGGCGGACAGTTCGCGCAGGCGTGTGGTGGCTTCTTCGGCGTTGCCGGCGACCACGCAAGCGCGATGAGCAAACGCCTTGCGACCGTGCAGCAAGGTGCTGCTGACGTCGCCGAGGTTGATGTCTAGGTTCGCTGCCAGATGTTCGGCAAGTTTGGTGGCAGCGGTGGTGACAGCAGCTGGCGTACGACCGGAAAGGAACAACAGCTGCGGACCCTCGGCAGCATCGGACGGCGTCATCGCCGGCGCCTGTTCCAGGATCACATGGGCATTGGTCCCACCCACGCCAAACGAACTGACGCCCGCGCGCAGCGGCTGATCGCTGGTCGGCCATGCACGCAGCGTGTCATTCACGACAAACGGCGAGCCGGCAAAGTCGATCTTCGGATTAGTCGCCTGCACATGCAGCGACGGCGGCAGTACGCGATCGCGCAGCGACAGCGCGGTCTTGATCACACCGGTAGCGCCGGCGGCGATCACGGTGTGGCCGATATTGCTCTTGACCGAGCCGATGGCGCAGTAGCCGCAGTCGTCCGTGTGCTGGCGATAGGCCGTGGTGAGGCCTTCGATCTCGATGGGGTCGCCGAGTGGTGTCGCGGTGCCGTGCGCTTCGACATAGGAAATGCTGCGCGCATCGACGTCGGCATCGGCCAACGCCATGGCGATCACGGCCGCCTGGCCTTCGCTGCTCGGCGCGGTGAAACTGGCCTTGCCGCCGCCATCGTTGTTGATGCCCACGCCGCGGATCAGCGCGAGCACCTGGTCGCCGTCGCGTTGCGCATCCGACCAGCGCTTGAGCAGCACCACGGCCGCGCCGTCGCTGAACACCGTGCCTTGAGCATCGGCATCGAAGGTGCGCGTATGGCCATCAGGCGACAGCATCGAGCCTTCCTGGGCGATATACCCGCTGCGAGGCGGACAGGTGACCGATACGCCGCCGGCGATCGCCATCTCGCATTGCCCGGCACGCAGGGCTGCCACCGCCTGGCAAATCGCGACCAGCGAAGTGGAGCAGGCGGTGCTCACGTTGACTGCCGGGCCGGTGAGGTTGAGCTTGTGCGCGACGCGGGTGGCGAAGAAATCCTTCTCGTTGCCCAGCGACACCAGGAACGCACCCAGCTTTTCGATCAGGTCCGGGCGATGCGTCAGGTGATGCTGGAAATAAGTCGCGTGGTACATGCCGCCAAACACGCCCACCGGCGCATCGTGGCGATCCGGCGTATAGCCGCCGCGCTCCAGGCACTCCCAGCACAGCTCGAGGAAGATGCGCTGTTGCGGGTCCATCAATTCCGCTTCGCGCGGCGAGAGGCCGAAGAACGCGGCATCAAAGTCCTCGACGCCATCGATGATGCCGCGTGCCGCCACGTAAGCGGGATCGTTGCGCAGCGTGGCGGGAATGGATGCGTCCAATTCCTCGCGCGTGAAGTGCGTGATCGATTCGCGTCCCGCGCATAGATTGGCCCAGAACGTTTCCAGATCGGCCGCGCCGGGAAAGCGACCCGCTGCCGCGATGATGGCAATCGGTTCGCCGGCATCGCCCTGGCGGCCGCGTGACAGGCGCGAGGCGAGCGCCGACTTGCCCGCGCGCCCATCGATCAACGACGCCAACGCGGCGGGCGTGGGTTCGGCGAAGAAAGCTGGAATCGTCGGCGTAGTGGAGACGGTGGCGTGCACACGCTCCATCAAGCGCACGGCGAGCAACGAATTGCCGCCCAGGTCGAAGAAATGATCCAGCCGGCCGATCTGGTCGATCTCCAGCACTTCGGAGAACAGCGCGCAAAGCTGCTGCTCTCGTTCACCCACCGGCGGCGCGTAACGATCCGCCAGCTCCGGACGACCGCGACCGGGCGCGGGCAGGGCGCGGCGATCAAGCTTGCCATTGGTAGTGACCGGCAGGCTGTCCATTCGCACATAGGCCACCGGAACCATGTAGTCGGGCAACGTCTGCGCAAGCTGCGCACGCAACGCGCGGGCGGTCACGGCAGCATCTTCGGCCACGAAGTACGCGACCAGCCGCTTCTGGCCAGGCTGGTCTTCGCGTGCGAGCACGGCGCTTGCGCGCACGCCGGGCAGGTCTTGCAGCGCGGCTTCGATCTCGCCGATTTCGATGCGGTAGCCGCGAATCTTCACCTGGCCGTCGATGCGACCGATGAAATCGATCACGCCTTCCGGCAGCCAGCGCACGAGGTCGCCAGTGCGATAGAGGTGATGGTCGCCACCCGCGAACGGGTCGGCAACGAAGCGCGCCGCGGTCAGTTCTTCGCGAGCCATATAACCGCGCGCGACACCTTCACCACCGATGTACAGCTCACCGATCACACCCGGCGGCACCGGTTCGCCGCGTGCATTGACCACGTACAAAGTGGTGTCAGCGATGGGGCGGCCGATGGGAATGGCGCGCAACGAAGCATCCAGCGGGTTGGGAAGGTGGAACGTGGTGGCAAACGTGGTGCATTCGGTAGGGCCGTAGCCGTTGATCAAGGTGGTGCCCGGCAATAGCGACTGCGCCTTGCGCATATGGGCGACCGAGAGCGCTTCGCCACCAGTGAGCAACTGCTCCAGGCCGCGCAGATGGCTGCCATCCTCATCGATGATGGCGTTGAACAGTGCCGCGGTCAGCCAGGCGATGCGCGCCTCGTGATGGCGGATGATGGCGGCCAGGCCCGTAGCGCTGGGCACGCGCTCGCCGTGCACGATGCAGGTGCCGGCATTGAGCAGCGCGCCCCAGATCTCGAAGGTGGCGGCATCGAAGCCCAGTGGCGCCGCATGCAGCACGCGCGGGCTTTCACCAAAATCCACGTAGCGGACATCGCGTACCAGACGAATGATCGAACGGTGACGGATCTCCACGCCCTTGGGCGTGCCGGTCGAGCCGGAGGTGTACATCACATAGGCGAGCGCGTTGCCGTCGATCGCCGGCAACGACACTTCGTCGCCTGATTGCATCAATGTCGCGATATCCAGCACGGGCGCGGCGACGCCATCGGGCACGCTGATGCCATCGGCGACGATGACGGCCGCCGCTTGCGCATCCTGCAGCACAAACGCGAGACGGTCCGCGGGATTGGTGCGATCGAGCGGCAAATAGGCAGCGCCGGCCTTGAGGATGCCCAGGATCGCAACGATGGCGTTGGGCGAGCGGTCCAGCAGCAGACCGACCACGGATCCCGGTGTGACACCCGCATGGACGAGAGCAGCGGCGACGCGATGGCTGGATGCGTCCAGTTCGGCATAGCTCATCGCGCCCAGCAGGCCATCGAGCGCGATCGATTTCGGATGGGCGATGGCGACGCCGGCAAACAAGCCGTGCACTGTGTCCTCGATCCGACGCGGCATCGCTGTGTCGTTCCAGCCGCCAAGCACTCGTTCGAATGTTTCCTGGTCCAGCGCGCGAATGGATTCGAGCGCGTCCTGGTGGGCGAGCGCATGCAGCACCTGCGACAGTGCGTGCGCCAATGTGAGCAGCATCGACTCATCGAAGATGGCTGTGTCGTAGTCCAGTTCGATATGGTCGCTGCTGGCCGAGAGACTCCAGCGCAACGGCAGCGAGACCTGTGGGTGGGCGTCATCGCTCCAGGCGCCGATGGCGCTGGCTGCGCCGCCTTCGGCTGCGGCGGGCGTGGCGTGGGTCAACAGCCACGCATCCACCGTCCCCTCGCTGGGCACCTTGTGGAAGATATTGCCTTGCGCGGTGCCCAATACGATTTCGGCTTGCCCGGTGAAGCGCGACTCCAGCAAGGCCAGCGCGGCGCGGCGCAAAAGTGCGGGCGAAATGCCCAGGCGCGCAGCTCGTGCATCGAGACTGTGCATCACTTCGGCATCGACCGCCATGCTCAGCCGCTGCAGCGAACCCGTGACCGGCGCCGGCGTCTGGCGTACCAGGACGTCGAGCAGCGACAGTTCGCTGCCGGCCGATGACGTTGCTGCAATGTTGTGCTGCTTCATGGGCGTTCACCTGCGCGCGCTGTTGCGCGATCGATCAACCGGCGATGGCGTAGGCCGAGCCATCCGTATAGGGCTGCTTGCCCAGCGAGCGCCGCAGCCATTCACGCGTATCGATGGCCGAGCGGAAACCCGAGTGCAACAGGAAGTCGAGCACTGCGTTCTGCCCCACGGCTGGCGGCGAGATGCCCCAGCCGCGCAGGCGTTCGTGCGCCGCATGCAACAGGCTGTCGCGGCGCGTGGCATGGGTGTAGTAGGTGAAGCTGATGGTGACCGACGCGTTGTCGCCGTTCTCCACCATATGCGGGCTGGTCGATGGCATGTACGCGCCCTGGCCAGGCTCCAAATGAAATACCGTGGCGCGCTCGCGCAGGCTGTCGTCCCAGTGCAGGCGATCGCGTTCGTGGCAGGCATGGAAGCGGTCGCGCGCTTCTTCGCTGGCAGCTACGGTGTCGCGGTGATCCCACACGTAGAGCGTCTTGCGTCCGCTCACCTGCAGGATGAAATTGTGTTCCTTGTCGAAGTGAAACGGCGTCACCGTGTTCGGCGAGGTGATGAAGATCCAGCCCCCGCGATAGCACATGCCCGGATCAAGGCGGTCCACGCCGGGCTTCACGTCGTCGAGCACTTCGTCTACCAGCGAGCGATAGGTGTCGTCGGTCTGCACATTGAGCAGCGACATCCAGGCTTTGGCCTGCTCGATCTGTTGCAGCGTGCTGGCGGCGGTCATGCGATTGGGGTGGAGCTTGGGCGCCGTGTTGAACGGCGTGCCGGGCGTGGCGTCGCTGCTATGCGTACGCACGCGGCCGCGCGACTCGAGGCGCTTGCTCAATTCCACCAGCGAAGGCAGTTGCAGGAGCGGATGATCCATCAGGCGATGGCGTACCGCCTGGATACGCCACGGATCAAAACCATCCCAGTCCACCTCAATCAGCCGGTCGGCATCGGCGCTCATGTTGTTTCCCCCTGAACAAGCGTTCGCGTGACTGCGAGGTCTCAACCCATCCGGTGGCCGACGGTCGCCTTATGCAGCGAGGATCGAAAGCCGATCCGTCCACGTCGTGATGGCAATCCCCCGGAGCCTTGTTCCGTTGCCTTGTCATGCAACCGCGCTGATACATCGGAACAGGGCTAGTCTCCGTCGCAGGCGTTTTTGTGTGAATACGCCCTAAGCAGCAGGGCGGGCGCAATCAATTACGCCGCACAGCCCCGACGAAATAGGCTGTTAGGGGTAGCCATGCAGCGATGACGCGTGGCCGGCAAAACGCGCAGCGATGCTTGCGCCGAAAAAGTGATACACCCCTGTTACAGGTGCGTGCTATCGCCGTGGTTTCAGGGGGCCTGGAAGGCGAATAGCCAGAGGATGGCGCCTTGTGCCGGCGAGTCGTTCCAGGTGACGGAATACGTACCGGCCTTGTCCACCTGCTTGATCGCCACCGCGCATTGCACACCGCTGTTGGGCGGCAGGTGCAGATAGCTGTCGATCACCTTGAAGCCGTCGCCGGGAACGGCGCTCATGTTGTAGATGTAGGCCTCGCCCAGCCACACGGCCACCAGGGTGGCAGGCCCGGTGGTGGTGACCGTGCCGCTGGTGAGCGTGGTATTGGTGGTGTCAGGACTGCCGGTCATGCCTTGCCACGCACGCGTGAGCTTGTTGGCCGCGCGGGCGGTCACGCCGGGCGTGGGGTAATTCTGCGCGACGTCCTGCAGCTTGCCGGCCTGGACGATTTCGATGAACGGTATGGTGATTTCGCCGTTCGGCGAGCCCGCCTTGAGCACCTGAACGGTATGGCGTTTGCCGCCATGGGCGCCGATGGCGATATAGGCGCGCGCATTGAAGCGACCGTCGTAGCCGTTGTACGTGACCGCATCGCCCACCCGTTTCCAGGTATTGGCATAACTGTCGGTGGGCTCGGCGTCGTTGTCCGCGTGGCCGGCCACCAGCACCAACAGCGAGCTGCCGACATCCTGCGTGTGTATCGCCGAGGTAACAGCCGGCGAGCTGCCGTCACCTTCGGACTGGTTGAGCATGGTGTGTGCGCCAAGCGCGGGCGGGTGCTGCATGGTCGACACCACATCGTCGAGGGTGGCCCAGGCGGGCAGGGCGACGACCAGAAGCATCGCCAGCAGAGCCGCGCGCGCGGGGCGCGCACGCGGGGATAACAAGGAGAAACCTGCGTGCATGGGTGCATTCTCCTGTCGCATTGGATTGATATTGTGATTCGTGATAGGTCGTGTCAAGCTCGGGGTCACCTGTCGAATGGACGGCCAAACGACGCGACAAGGTGACCGGCGCGAGCCACACGCAGTCCTCGCGCAACGATAGTCAGGCGCCATGGTTGGGGACAGTGGTGACGCACGAGACCGATTTTCTCGACCTGTACCGGCGACTGGGTTTGAATCCCGGTTGCGGGCTGGACGAGTTGAAGCAGGCGTACCGGCGGCATGTCGGGGCGATGCATCCCGACCGCCACGCCGGGCGCCCTGCCGACGCGCGCATGGCATCGCGCCTGCAGCGGCTCAATGCGCAGTACGGCGCAGCCATGGATTTTCATCGCCGCTACGGACGCCTGCCAGGCGCACCGCAAAGCTCGGCGTTTACCACCGTGTCCGGTAACCGCGACCTGTCCGGCACGGTTCGCGAGATGCCCGATCCGTTTGCCGCGCGTCGAACCGCGACGGCCGCCGATGCCACGCGGCACAGCGAGCCGGCCGCCAGCGGCAGGCGCTCGCACGCCCGGCTCGCCATGTTGTTGGTGATCGTGGCGCTCGGCACCTTGGGCTGGGCCATGCATGAGGCCTCGTTGTCTACCTCCGATGGCAGCGACGACGACACCAGCGTGCAGGCTGGCGCCGGCAGCGTGTCGCACGACGCCGCGGCCGAGGGTGTCGTCTTGCACGTCGGCATGTCCGCCGCCGATGTGCGTTCGGTCGAAGGCGAGCCGCTCGCCGTGCATGGCGATCTGTGGGAATACGGTCCGTCGTGGATCCGCTTCGATCGCGACGAAGTGGTGGAATGGCATAGCTCGCCGCTGCATCCCTTGCACACCGAAGCGCAGGCCAGCTCGCTCACCCGATAACGCTGGACCGCACGGGTCGCCAGGCGGCTGCCACACGCGATCTGATGGTAGGTCAGATCTCATCGTGTGCCTCCACCACCCGGCGGCCCGTGCGGTCCGGGGATGCTCTGATCTATTCCACATGGGCGTCACCGGCAGAGCCGGCCCTGCGGGTGATCTCCAGAGAGTCCGCAGGGCGCGATGCGCGTCTTGCCCAGGCGGCCAGCCTGGGCTGCGCCACGCCTCACGCCCTGCGAACTCTCTGGAGTCATGCCACCCATGCGGAATAGATCAAAGCATCCCTCAACGCGCCCCGCGGCCAAACAGCACCACTTCGACGGTCTGGATAAGAATCAGCAGATCCAGCAGCAGGTTGTGATTCTTCACATAGAACAGGTCGTACTTCAGCTTTTCCGCGGCTTCCTCGACGGTGGCGCCATACGGATAACTGAGCTGTGCCCAGCCGGCGAGGCCGGGTTTCAGGCAATGGCGCAGACTGTAGTAACGGATCTGCGTGGCCAGATCGGCGACAAATTGCGGGCGCTCCGGACGTGGGCCGACGATGCTCATGTCGCCCTTGAACACGTTCCAGAGCTGCGGCAGTTCGTCGATGCGCAGCTTGCGGCTGATGCGGCCGACGCGGGTCACCCGGTCGTCGTTCTTCGCGGCCCAGCGTGCAATGCCATCGCGTTCGGCATCGGTGCGCATGCTGCGGAATTTCAACAGGAGGAACGTGCGGCCATGCGCGCCCACGCGCTCCTGGCGATAGAGGATGGGCTGGCCCGCCCCGGATTCGATGGTGATCGCCAGCGCTTCCAGCAGCATCAACGGCCAGCACAGCAGCAACAGCAGTGCTGCCGCGCCAAGGTCAAAACAACGCTTGCTCAGCTGACGCAGCGGCGTGGCGTTGAAGCCGCCGGAAAACACCAGCCACGACGGGTCGAGAATGGTGAGCTGCAGGCGACCGGACTCGCGCTCGAAGAAGGAGGTGAGATCGGTGATGGTGATGCCCATCTGGCGGCATTCCAGCAAGTCGTCCATCGGCATATGGCCGCGACGGTCGTCGACGCCCACTACGACTTCATCGATCTGCTGGCGCAGCACCAGCACATGCAGCGGCAGGTTGGTGCGAATCAGGTGATCTTCGGGTACCGCTACCGTTTCGTCGATGCGCGGCACATAGCCCACCACGCAGAAACCACGGCGATCGGTGCGGCGGCGCATCTGGTTGTGGATCTGCGCCGCACGATGGCCGGCGCCAAGAATCAGCACGCGGCGCTTCAGCGCCTCCACTTCCACCAGCTGCAGGAACAGCATGCGGATGCCAAGCACCAGGATGAAGCCCAGCAGCAGTGCGATGGCCAGCACGCCGCGGCCGACATAGGCCTGCGGCACCACGTAGTAACCGACGACCAGCAGGATGCCGCCCAGCACGAAGGCCACAAACTGGCGTGCGAGCAGGCCGAAGCGCGTCATGCGGATATGCGCCTGGTACTGGCCCAGCGCAATCATGCCGATCACCAGGATGCCGGCGAACACCAGCGAGCGCTCGGGCAAATGCACGGTGAACTCGGCCAATTCGTCCGCGTTGTGTGCGTAACGGATGTATGTGGCAAGCGTCAGCGACATGGCCAGCAACATCAGCTCGCAGATGCCGAGCAAGGCTAGCCAACGCATCGATTGCCGGCGCAGAAAACGAAGCATCCGATCCCCCTACGTCCCCGAGTATGGCCACGTCCCGTGGCGCAATGAGGAGGCTATCGCGGCGCACTCTCGGGTGTCGATGCAACTTACGGAGGAGCGAAGGCACAGCCTGTTCGGCTGTCTCAGCGGTGTTACATCCGGCCGTGCACGCACGGCAAAGCCCACGAAAACAAGGCGAAAAAGAGAGTCACACCTGGTGCAGCGAATGGCGCGCGATGTCGTCGGCGAGCGCAAGCGCACCCACCCAGCCAACCGGCATAGCCAAGGGTGAGAGACGGCAGGGAGGCACGTCGGTCATACCGATGGGCGGCGCAATGCCGACGCCGATGGCGGCGTCGATCGAGGACGGCGGCACACGCAGACCTACGCCAAATGCCTTCAGCAGGGCTTCCTTGCGCGTCCACAGCTCGAGCAGCGCGCGTGTGCGTGCCTCGCCCTCCAGTGTGGCGATCGCCGCCGCTTCTGCCGGGGTGCACAGCACGCCCGCGATGTCATGCAGATTGGTCCGCGGCGGAAACCCTTCGATATCCACCCCGACCGCTGCGCCCTGTGCTATCGCCACCGCCACCATGGTGCCGCTGTGGCTCAGGCTGGTGACTAGGCCGGTGCCGGGCAGCAAGGGCTGCCCGTTGGGTGAGCGCGCCAACTCCACCAGGGCGGGATCGATGTTGAGCGTGATGCCTAGCGCCACCCGCCAGTAGGCATGCGCAATGGTGTAAGTGTCCTGGTCCAGCGCGTGACGAAAGCGCACGGCGCGCGCCGCCTCCGGCGGTGACAGCAGGCTGGCCGCTTCGTTGCGCAACTGCCACCACGGTGCGCTGTCGAATACGATGACGCGTGCCTCGTCCGCACTTGGTGGTGCGAACCGGCAGGCGCGCAGCGACGCCGCGACGCGATGCGTGAAGCGTGAAAAGGTTGCCTGGCGAAGCATGCTCGCGTGCATTCCGTTGTCTCGTCCCTTAGAGGATGCCGGCTATCAGCAGCGCGCGCAGTTCGTCCGCGAGCCTGAGGCTGAGGGCCACGATGGTGAAGGTGGGAAAGGCCCAGCCCCCGGTGGGGAAGACCGAGCTTCCCGCGATGTGCAGGTTGTCCATGCCATGCACTTTGCAGTCCCGATTGACCACACCCTTGCCGGGGTCGTCGGACATCCGCGTGGTGCCGATATGATGCGCGGTCCCGTGGACCTCGGGTTTGGTGTGCTGGTCGGCGAGCCAGGGCGCCAGTTCGAAATGGCCGTTGCACAAACGGGCCAGTTCGTTGCCGAACAAGCTGGCCGATGTGCGATAGGTATAAAGGTCCAGCGACGTGAGTCGCCAGTCCACGCAGACCTTGCGCTGGCCCAGCGCATCGGTTTCGTCGCCCAGCGTGATGCGACTTTCCCGATTGGGTGCCTGCTCGAAATAGCCGACCAGTTCGACGTGACTGTTGCGCACCGCGGGCCGGTCGGTGAGCTTGTGGACCATGGCCTTGGCGATGTCGCCGATGCCCAGGCCCAGCTTCAAGGCCGTCAGGCCGATGTTGCTCGGCGCGGCGACGACTTCCGCCGCCGGCGCATTGCGCAGCGCCGAGGACAGCAGAGCCTCCAGTTGCGAGTTTTCGTCCTGCATCGGCTTGCGCTTGATGGAACGCAGCTCCCGCAGGGCGCGGATACCTCGCGGCAGCGGACCTTCCACACCGAACGGATGCACGCGACCATTGAGTACGCGCTGAGAGCGCTGGTAGTCGGGCGACAGCGCGATCTCCGGAAATGCCATGGGCGCGTTCTTGCCGTGCAGGCGTTCGTAGGGCGCGGTGACGCGATGCGAATGGTCGGCCGTCAAGGTGCCAAGCGTGCCGCTCGGATGATCCATGAAATAGCGGCCGACCACGTCGCGCTGGTTGCCCAGGCCTTCGGGCACCACTGAGTTGGAAAGCAACAGCAGGCGCGCGTTCTCGATACCGCCGGAGGCGAGCACGTAGTGGCGGGCGCGCACTTTGCTGCGCTGACCGCCGAGCGAACCGATGGCCGCCTCCCGTACACGCACCCCATCCTGCGACGGCATCAGTTCCATCAGGTTGGCGTGCAGCAGCACCAGGATGTTCGGCGCGTCCTCGAGCACGTCGCGGTAGGCATCGCCAAACAGGATGCCGCTGCGCGCAAACAGCTGATTGACCAGCTTGTCGTCGTCGAAGGGCAGCACCGGTCGCGCCGTCGGCGCCGTGAACGTGCCTTCGGTGAAGCCGATATCGCCGAGCTGGCAGAAGGAGAGGGCGCGTGCGTAATACGGTTCGAGCTCGTCGTATCCGATCGGCCAGCCGCTGTCGGGCACCCAGTCGCGTGGCTTGAGGTCATCGCTGCTCAGCGTGATGCAACCGCCGCCCCACAGATTGCAACTGCCGCCGAATACCCGCATGCGCGAGGTGCTGGGGTCGAAGTCGAGATGGCCGGCCGAGCTACCCTCGCACAAAGCCTGGTTGCGCTGTTCGGCGCCCATGCCGCCACTCTCGAGCAGGCAGACCCGTACGGACGTCCCAATGAAACTATGAGCGATGGCGATGCCCGCAGCGCCGGCGCCGACGATGCACAGATCCGCTTCGACATCCTCGGGATGCACGTCGCTCAAGTAGTCGATGATCACACCAACCCCCTAGGAATCCACGTTCTTCACAACGGTGTTATTCGTGGATCTGGTCCGTGGCGCAACGCGCAGTCGCTCCGGACTGTTGGCGGCCTTAGTCGATCACACGCGATAGTACTCGCGGTACCAGCGTACAAAGTTGGCTACCCCAGTTTCTACCGACACCTGCGGCCTATAGCCAACGGTCTGTATCAGGTCCGTTACATCCGCTTCGGTGTCCGGCACGTCGCCCGGCTGCAGCGGAAGCATCTCCATGATGGCCTTTCGGCCAAGGCATGCTTCAAGCACTTCGATGTACTGCAGCAACTCCACCGGTCGCTCGTTGCCGATGTTGAACAGGCGATACGGCGCAACGCCGCTGGTGGCCGGGTCGGGCTGGTTGCTGTTCCAGAGCTCGTCGATCGGCGGCACTTTGTCCAGCGTGCGGATCACGCCTTCGACGATGTCGTCCACATAAGTGAAGCTGCGCTTGTGCCTGCCGTGGTTGAACACGCGGATCGGCTCGCCGGCAAGGATGGCGCGCGTAAAAAGAAACAGCGCCATATCCGGTCGCCCCCATGGCCCGTACACCGTGAAAAAGCGCAGTCCCGTGCTGGGTATGCCATACAGATGCGCATAGCTGTGTGCCATCTGCTCGTTCGCTTTCTTGCTGGCGGCGTAAAGCGTCAGCGGATGCTCGGCCGACTTGTGCTCGGAGAACGGCATGGCCGTGTTTGCGCCGTACACCGAACTGGTGGAAGCGAATACCAAGTGCTCTACGCCATGGTGGCGGCATCCTTCCAGCACGTGCAGGAAACCGGTGACATTGCTGCTGATGTAAACGTGCGGATTCTCTGCCGCGTAACGCACGCCGGCCTGCGCGGCCAGATGCACCACGCGTTGCGGCCGGTGTACGGCAAAGGCTTGTTCCATCGCCGCGCGATCGGCGAGGTCGGCCTGGATATGCGTATAGCCCGAATGGTCGGCAAAGCGCGCAAGTCGCGCCTTCTTCAGGGTGACGTCGTAGTAGTCGTTGAGGTTGTCCAGGCCCACCACCTCGTCGCCGCGCTCCAGCAGACGCTGTGCGACATGGGATCCGATGAAGCCTGCTGTACCCGTTACCAGCACTTTCATGATGCTCTTCCTTAGAGACGACCGTCGACCGCTTCTCGCGGCAACACGTACTTCACGTCATACACCACCGACGACGACTTGCCGAACGCACGGATGCCGGTGGCGCCCAGGGCGGTGAACTGGCGATGGCCCACAGCAATGATTACCGCGTCGTAGTCGCCGTTATTCGGCGCTTCGATGGGTTTGAGTGCGTATTCGTGTTCGGCCTCGGCCACATTGACCCAGGGATCGTGCACGTCGACGTCGGCGTTATAGCCGCGCAAGGCCTGCACGATGTCGACCACGCGCGTATTGCGCAGGTCAGGGCAGTTTTCCTTGAAGGCGAGGCCCAGCACCAGGATGCGGGCGCGCACCGGATTGATGCCTTTGCGCACCATCAGGCGTATCACTTCGCTGGCCACGTACGGGCCCATGCTGTCGTTGGTGCGGCGGCCGGCAAGGATCACGTCCGGATGGTGGCCGACTTCCTGTGCCTTGTGCGTGAGGTAGTAGGGATCGACACTGATGCAATGGCCGCCCACCAGGCCAGGGCGGAACGGCAGGAAGTTCCACTTGGTGCCGGCGGCCTGCAGCACTTCCAGCGTGTCGATGCCCAGCTTGTTGAACAGGATGGACAAGTCGTTGACCAGCGCGATATTGAGGTCGCGCTGCGTGTTCTCGATCACCTTGGCCGCTTCGGCCACCTTGAGCGAACTGGCCTTGTGCGTGCCGGCGGTGATGATCGAACCGTATAGCTGATCCACGAAGTCGGCCGTTTCCGGCGTGGACCCCGAGGTGACCTTGAGGATGCTGGTCACGCGATGCTGCTTGTCGCCCGGATTGATGCGCTCAGGGCTGTAGCCCGCAAAAAAGTCCTGGTTGAATACCAGCCCGGAGCCCTTTGCCAGCAGCGGCACGCAGACTTCCTCGGTGCAGCCCGGATACACCGTGGACTCGTACACCACGATGTCGCCGCGCTTGAGCACCTTGGCCAGCGTCTCGCTGGCGCGGATCAGCGGGGTCAGATCGGGACGCTTGGCCGAATCGATCGGCGTGGGCACGGTGACGATGTAGACATTGCAGTGCGCGAGATCCGCCAGCTGCGAGCTGAAACGAAGTCGCGGCGATTGCGCCAGCTCCTCGCTGTTTACTTCCAGCGTGTGGTCGATGCCGGCGCTCAGATCATCGATGCGGCGCTGGTTGATGTCGAAGCCGACGGTGTCGTAATGCTTGCCAAATTCCACTGCCAGCGGCAGGCCCACATAGCCGAGTCCAATAATGGCGAGCTTGGTGTCTTCCAGATTTTGCATGCCGTTGTTCCGCTGTCCGTTGGCGAGGCGTCGATTCGACCCTCAGGTTATCCGATGGATCACCCGTTAGAGAACGAACGTGCAGCCCCCTGGTTGATGCATGCGCTCAGCGGCAGGCGTGGTTGCACCAACCGTTGCAGGCGGCGAAAGGCTAACAGGGTCGCCGTGGTTTTCCGCTAGGCCAGAGGATGCTTATCGGATGGCGTATGTGCGGATGTGAAGCGGCGCACTCGATGCGTTTCGGCTGACCGATTCGACACGGAGATCGAGTGACTCGCGGCGGGCGGCCGGTGGTTGCGGGGCGGGCGGGCCACAAGCTATTGCGAATCATTCTCAATATTGTTAACGTAAGATCATGCGATCTGGCCGGCGCCGAACGGCGCGCCTCGCTCTCTTTCCCCTCAACCCGTCGGTGATACGGCTGCCTGGATCCACGGCGGCCGGCGTTTGCCTGTGCGAAGGACCGAGCATGACCCCCAAGCGTTTCGTGGCCGCATCGGCCAATCCGCCTATCCGCCTGATGGCCAGCGCCCTTGGCCTGGCGCTGGCGTCGACGTCCGCGATGGCCGCCGGCGAAGCGCCGGCAGAAGCCAAGCCTAAGGCCGATCCGCAGGACGCCCAGAATCTCGACGGCGTGAAAGTGCAGTCCACCGTGGTCAACACCACCTCGCCCAAGTTCACCGCGCCCTTGCTCGATACCCCGCGCTCGGTCACGGTGGTGCCGCAGGCCATCATCCAGCAGACGGCGGCGACCTCGCTGCTCGACGTGCTGCGCCAGGTGCCCGGCATCACCTTTGGCGCGGGCGAGGGCGGCAATCCCAATGGCGATCGTCCGATCATCCGCGGCTTCGATTCGGAAAGCTCGGTGTTCATCGATGGCGTGCGCAGCTCCGGCTCGCAGTCGCGCGAAATCTTCGATATCGACCAGGTCGAAGTGCTCAAGGGCCCGAGTTCGGCCTATAGCGGACGCGGCGGCGTCGGCGGCAGCATCAACCTCGTCACCAAGGTACCCAAGGCGGATAACTTCGTGCGCGCCACGGCAGGCGTGGGCACCGACAACTACTATCGCGGCACGGTGGACTGGAACCAGCTGATCGGCGCCGACTCGGCCCTGCGCGTCAACGTGATGGGCCACAGCAATGACGTGGCCGGACGCAACGGCTCGGACATGTCGCGTTGGGGCATCGCGCCGTCGGTGACATTTGGCCTGCGTTCGGCCACCAGCGTCACGCTGAGCTATTACCACCTGCAGAGTGACGACACGCCCGACAGCGGCATTCCTTACAACAACCCGTTTGCCGCCACCAGCCCATACGTCAGCCTCAACGGCGACGGCCGTCCGTACTCGGTGCCGCGTGGCACGTATTACGGCTGGCTGGACCGCGACTTCCAGAAGCAGAGCAACGACGTCGGCACCGTGCTGGTGAAGCACGACTTTGGTGACGGCTGGCTGCTGCGCAACGCCACGGTCTACGCGCGTTCCACCAACGACTACATCTGGACCCAGCCAGACGACAGCCAGGGCAACTTCCTGCTCAACGGCGGCGTGTGGCGCCGTAACAACAACCGCAACAGCAGCACCACCAATATCACCAACCAGACCGATCTCACCGGCGAGTTCGAAACCGGTTCGTTAAAGCACAGCGTGGCCGCCGGCATCGAGCTGAGCAGCGAGAAGACGCAGCGCACGGCCTATCTGGTCGATCCGGCGAAGAACGCCAGCGATACCCACAACACCGGCTCCATCGTCAATGGCGCCTGCAGCAGCAAGTACGGCATTGGCGCGCCGTCCAACTACTGGTGCACCAGCGCCCGGCATCCGACGCCGAACGATCCATTCAACGGCCTGATCATCGGCGGCCAGAACCCCACGCGCATCGTCACCGACACGCGCTCGGCCTGGGCGTTCGACACCATGACCTTCAACCCGCAGTGGTCGGTGAACGGCGGCGTGCGCTTCGACAGCTTCAGCACGCGCTCCACCACCACGACCACCACGACGGGCGCGGTGAGCAAAGTCAGTAACGATTCGAACTTCTGGAACTACCAGCTCGGCGTGGTCTACAAGCCGGCAGCGAACGGCAGCGTGTACGTGTCGTGGGGCACGTCGTCCAATCCGCCGGGCGTGGATGCGGGCGATGGCGCGGACGGCATCGCCATCACCAACCAGGACCTCAAACCCGAGAGCAGCCGCAATATCGAGCTCGGCACCAAGTGGGATGTGCTTGACCAACGCCTGTCGCTTACCGCAGCACTATTCCGCAGCGAGAAGAGCAATGCCCGCGTAGCCAGCGGCGGCCGCGGCAGCCCGCAGATCAACGCTGGCGAACAACGCGTGGATGGCCTGGAGCTCGGCTTCAGCGGCCAGCTCACGGAGCGCTGGAACGTCTACGGCGGCTACACCTATCTCGACAGCGAACTGGTGAAGACGGCGCCGGCCGATGCGGCCAGCCAGGGCAACGTGTTTCCCAACACGCCCAAGAACAGCTTCACGCTGTGGAGTACTTATGCGATCGGTTCGCAGTGGAGCGTGGGTGGTGGCGCGTATTACCAGAGCAAGGTGTACGGCAATACGGCGAACACGAAATGGGTGCCGGCGTACACGCGTTTTGACGCGATGGTCTCGTACGCGGTGAATCGCCATCTATCGCTCCAGCTCAACGTGCAGAACCTTACGAATCGCTACTACTTCGACAAAGCTTACGCTTCGCATTACGCGTCGGTGGCGGCGGGCCGGGCCGGACTGCTCACGGCGAACTTCAGTTTCTGATACGGTCGTGTCGATGTTGACGGGGGCGCGTCCGGCATGCGGGCGCGCCTGCAAAGTTTAGGTCAGGAAAACGCGATGCTGCTTCACGTGCCCGAAGTGTTGAACGCCGACGAGCTCGCCGAGTGCCGGCGGCGGCTCGTCGAAACGCTTTGGGACGATGGCCAGCTCACTGAGGATCATCCCGCCGTGTTGGCGCCGAGCAATCGCCAGCTTCCCGAAGCCGGCGTCGCCACGAAGGAGTTGGGGGCGTTGGTGCTTGCCGCGTTGTCGCGCAACACTACGTTTTTTGCGGGCGCCCTGCCGCGCCATATTTTTCCGCCGCTATTCCATCGCCATGTCGGCGAGCAGCCGGCCGGGCTGCGCGTCGACAACGCCATTCGCCACGCGCGCCATGACGGCACGGGCGAGGCGTTGCGCACGGATTTGTCCGCCACGCTGTTTCTCAACGAACCCGACCAGTACGACGGCGGCGACCTGATCATCGAAGACACCTACGGCTCGCATACGGTGAAGCTTGCCGCGGGCGACATGATCTTGTATCCCGCCAGCAGCCCGCATCGCATCGAGTCGGTCACGCGGGGCGAACGCCTCGCCGCCTTCCTGTGGATCCAAAGCCTGGTGCGCGACGAAGCGCAGCGTCGCCTGCTGCTGGAACTGGACGTGTCCATCCAGAGTCTGAGTGTGTCGTCGGCGCCGCAGGCTGATGTGCTGCGGCTGACCGGCATCTATCACAACCTGCTGCGCACGTGGTCACAGACATGAGTCACCGACAGGGCGGTGTCACCGATGAATTTCCGCAGCTGCTGAGGAGCGATCCTTCGCGCGCCTTTGCCATGCTGCGTGTGCAGGCGATCGCGGGCGACCGCGCATCGCAACTGGCGCTCGGACAGATGTACCTCGAAGGCATCGGCTGCGAACGCAACGGTGCAGAAGCTCGTTACTGGTTCCAGCATGCCGCCCATCAAGGCGAAGCGATGGCGATGAATATGCTGGGCCGTTGCCTGGAGAACGGCTGGGGCGGCAGCGCCGACTACGAGTTGGCGGCCGTGTGGTATCGCGAGTCCGCGGAACACGGCCTGGACTGGGGCATGTACAACTACGCCCACGTACTGGCCAACGGTCGCGGCGTTCGCGCGGATCGCACCGCAGCCTTCAAGTGGTTCACACAGGCAGCGGAAGCAGGGCACGGCCGCGCCATGCATTTTCTCGGTCAGTATCACGAACATGGCTGGGAGACGGCGCCCG
The DNA here is from genome assembly GCF_056399945.1 of Dyella sp. 01L423. Lineage (NCBI taxonomy): Bacteria > Pseudomonadati > Pseudomonadota > Gammaproteobacteria > Lysobacterales > Rhodanobacteraceae > Dyella > Dyella sp. 01L423. The sequence continues at coordinate 1,290,369 of NZ_JBFTSI010000001.1, forward strand.
ACGCGGAGCGCGCCCGCGAGCTGTATCGTCGTTCCGCTGAAAAAGGCGATTACCGCGGGCAGTGCAGCTGGGCATCCGTGCTGGCGGAACAGGGGCGCATCGAAGAGGCCTGCGATCTGCTGCAACGCGTGCTTGCCACGGCGCCGGCGTATTTCGTCGAAGCACTGCGCGAAGAGTTGAGCCAGTCGCGCCACGCGGAACTGCGCAAACTGAGTCAGTCAGACGCGATGTAAAGCGCAGCCGGTCGTCGACCGGCTGCGCTGCTTACGCTCATGGTCCTTAGCGCAGCGGCTTAAGCCCAGCCGTTGTCGTCGAAGCCGCCATCGTTGCCGTCATCGAAGTCATTGGACGGCGTGAAGTCGTTGGAGGCAAAGTCGTCGCGATCGCGGTTGTCGCTCAAGCGATCGCTGTTGCCGTCGTTGTAGGTGTTGTTCTCGGTGATGTTCTCGATCACGGTCGGCTGACCGCCGCCACCGAAGAAGCCGCCACCACCGTGGTGGCCGCCGAGCAGGCTTTCGATACCGTCAAACAGGAACATGCCGCCGGCAACGCCCGCGGCGGTGGTGGCCGCCTGCGACAGGAAACTTGGCGCGGCGGGCGCGGGTTGGGCCGGTGCGCCGCCGAACAGACGATCTCGCCAGCTCGGAGCAGCCTGGGGCGGCATCGGTTGCTGCGGCGGCATCGGCGGTGGCACCGCGCCCCACGCCGACGCCTGCTGGCCGCCCAGGAAGCTGCCGCCGCCCTGCTGCTGCGAGGCGAGTTGAGCCTGAAGCTGCGCGATCTGCGCCTTGGCGGCGTCGAGCGCCTGTTGCTGCAACAGGCTGCGCTGCACCAGCAGATACAGCGCATCCGGCTGGGACGCCAGGCGCTGGCGGATCAGCGCATCGGCCTGCGGATCCTTCGCCACGCTGCCGGCGGCGGCCAGGCGCTGGAGGAAATCATCGAGTAGCTGTTGTTCCTGCGGTGTCATGACAATCAAATCTCCAGGGGACGGCGAATGGCGAACACTGTGGCGACGATTTTCTTCGGCGTGCAGTGCCGAAAGTGTGCTCTCCACGCGGGACATCAAGGGCTATCTCGCTGTCGTTTTCCTTGCAGTCAGTGAATGCGCAAGCTCTTTCGACATCGTGCCCGAACCATCCGTCCCCAAGAATGCTGACGCCTGCTGTCAGCAATGAGGTCGATGGGCCGATGTGCATGGTGGGCATCGCAAGAGCCTGCAGGCATCATGTCGCTATCGTTTGATGGCAACGGCCCCATGTCCCCACGTTCCGCAGTTGGTCCGCTCGCCCTGGCGATCGGCGTGTTGATGATCAGCATGGTCTCGTACCAATGCGGCGCCTCGCTGGCCAAGCACCTGTTTCCCGTGGTGGGAGCGCAGGGCGCGACCGCGTACCGACTGGGCCTGAGTGCGTTGATCCTATTGCTATGGCGCCGTCCGTGGCGTCGGCTTGGGAACAAGCCGAACTGGGGAGCCTTATGGGCCTATGGCCTCTCGATGGGCGCCATGAACCTGGTGTTCTACATGTCGCTGCGCACGATCCCGCTTGGCATTGCCGTGGCGCTGGAGTTCACCGGTCCGCTCGCCCTGGCGTTATTCCATTCGCGAAGGCTGATCGATTTCCTGTGGATTGCGCTTGTCGTCGTCGGCCTGGCCTTGCTGCTGCCGTTGCAGGCGACGTCGAAAGCGCTGGATCCCATCGGCGTGATGTACGCGCTCGCCGCAGGGCTGGGCTGGGCGCTGTACATCGTGTTCGGCAAGAGGGCGGGCGATGCGCACGGCGCCGACGCGGTGACGTGGGGTACATCGATGGGCGCCTTGCTGGCCATTCCATTCGGCATCGCCCATGCAGGCAGCGCACTGTTGTCGCCTGCGTTGTTGCCGTACGCCTTAGGTGTGGCCTTGCTCAGCTCGGCGCTGCCCTATTCACTGGAGATGATCGCGTTGACGCGATTGCCCGCGCGCACCTTCAGCACCTTGCTGAGTCTGGAACCGGCCATCGCGGCGGTGGCCGGTGTCGCCTTGCTCGGTGAGCGACTCACCGTTCTGCAGTGGCTCGCCATCGTTGCGATCATCGTGGCGGCGGCAGGCACGGCGTTGAGCGTGCGTCGCGTCGAAGTGAGCGATCCGCCTTTGGTGAATTGAACTGCTCAGGCAATCGAGCCGACGGAGGAGTCATTCGTCATCATCGTGCGTTGTGCCGGCGACGTGCTCGTGCCTGCATCGTCGTCTCACGCACCAATGACCGCCTGACCGGTCATGCCATCACATTTGCCTCGCCACCATGGTGTAACATGGCGTTGCAAGTACTTCCTCGCTTCGCGAGTGATGTGCGGCGTTCTCAAGACCGCACGCTTCGCTCCCTTTCACTTGTGCCTCGCGTTTGCGAGGACGCCCCTGGGAGCATCCATGCCAGGCTATTGCACGCTTCACGACTTTGTTCCCGCCACGGCACAGGGCTACCGACCGCAAGCGGTTGGCTGCATCTGCGCCAACCAGGCGGTGCACGCATGACCGCGTCGCAACTCCCGCCTAAGAAGGCCTCTGGTTGCTCGACCTGCGATGCAGTGTGCTGCCGACTCACCGTCGTGCTGCAACCCGAAGACAAGATTCCCTCGCATCTCACTACGCAATTGCCCAGCGGCCTTCATGTGATGAAGCATGATGAGGACGGCTGGTGCGTCGCGATCAATAGCACGAAGATGAATTGCGGTATCTACGAGAGCCGCCCATCCATCTGTCGCCGCTTCGTGATGAATGGGCCTTATTGCAAGGCGGTTCGCACCGAATATGCCGAAGAGCGTGCTTTGGCGGCCGAGCAGGCGCAAGCTTCTGTCGTAGGCAAGGTCGCCTGATCTTGCCGCCGGTCGCGTTGATCCGGTGCTTCAGTAGTACGTACGCGTCGACGGTGCAGTTAGCGCACTCGTCATCCTTCTCACTTGATACTCACGAGGATTCCCTTGCCAAAGCCGAACTATTCCTTCGAAAAGCGTCAGCGCGAAATTGCAAAGAAGAAGCTGCAGGACGAAAAGCTCGCCAAGAAAAAGGCAGCGAAAGACGTCGCGGTGCCTGAGAAGCGTTAACTCGCTTGTGTTGGTCTGCTGGCGGCTGCATTGGCTAGGTGCAGCCGATGACTCGCCACGGCGTTGCCCAGGCGGGTTATCCGAAAACAGGCCAAAAAAAAACCCGGCTCAAGGCCGGGCTTTTTCTTGGACGGACGGCTAGATCAGACGATCTGCACGTTCTCGGCCTGCAGGCCACGCTGGCCCTGGGTCACGATGAACGACACGTTCTGGCCTTCCTGCAGGCTCTTGAAGCCCTGCGACTGGATCGCGCGGAAGTGGACGAACACGTCCTCACCGCTCGAACGGCTGATGAAGCCGAAGCCCTTGGCGTCGTTGAACCACTTGACCGTACCGGTTTCTACCTGAGACATGATTTTTTCCTTGAAACGAATGAAGCCGCAGAGCGGCGAAAAAGCTGGTCACAAGGCGGAAACGGGTACAACGGTGTAGGTAACTTCAATCTACAGCATCGGGCCACATTTATGGTGACCCTTGAAACTCAGCCCGCCCACAGTAGGGGGCAGGGCTTGAAAAAGCAAATGAATAATGACTGCGTGTTCACTTGCATCGCTTGTAAATGCGCCGTTTTGCGGCGGGAAGCGAGCCTGCGCACCGTTCTTGGCCATGCGCACTCAAAGTTTGCCGCGCTCGTCAGCTCGCCGGATAAGGCATGCCATGTTGGGTGCAAATCCAGTCGATGGTGCCCAGCAGCCAGTCCGTATCCTCGGCACAGGAATGTGCAAGCACGTCGGAAAAAATGCATTCCGTCGATTGAAAGAAGTCCGCGTCGGTGGGGTGCGACGCATGCAGCATGGTGATCGATGCGTCGAGCCGACTCATCGTTTGACGCAATTGTTGACGTGACTGGTTCATGGCATGGCCTCCGCCATTGGGCATGGGAGGCAGAGAAACGTCTCTCTCGGCGGCGCCGAGCCATCACCCTCTGTCGCTCTTCTGCCGTTCGAATCTGCGCGTATCGCCGTTAGTTGAGGGTTACGACCAGCGAGGCATGTAGCGCAGGCGTTTAGCGCCTTGCCTGCAGGGTGCCGGAAAACCTAACAATCGATCGCCCAACAGAGAGTAGGGTGGTGGGGTCATGGAACATCCGAAGCGCACCGTGGGTGCGATGTGTTCCTGGGCCACTCCGGGTGAGGGATTCGCATGATGAACCCCCGCAAGATCCTGACCTCCGGGCAATGGACGTTGTTGCGTCATGTGGCGACGGCCTGTCCGTTGCCATTGAGGGCTACCGGTGGTCTTTGCGATCTCCGCTGCCTGCTTAAAGAAGGCTTTGTCTCCGTCAGGGACGCCAGAGTATGTGCAACACGGACGGGAATTGAGGCTCTTTGGTATCACTGCCTGCACTAAGTCGTCGCTGATCGGTTTCTTATGCAGTCACCGTTGTGCCCAGCCGCGGCTGGTGGGCATGCATCCGTCACCTTCCAAGGAATTCTCATGAAGCAACCTACTGAGCCGCTCTCTCTGGCCCGTATCCACGACGTCTACAGTGGAACTTCCGTCAAGCGGGAATCGAGTGACAAGAAGCTCAGCTATCAAACCACGCAGCGGTTTGCGCGCGAAGCCAGTCATCCCGGCCTGGCGCCGGGGCGTCCGCTCGCACCGAACACGCGCCATCGGCGCTAAACGCGCTCGTTGCATGGCGTGACGAAAGGGGTATGGGCTGTCGTGCAGATCACGACGGTTGCATGCCCCTTCGTTTATGCGCAGTCCGAACGGGGTACGGTTGACCGGCCTTCGTTCGGTTCGCGGCGGCATCACGTCATCCCAAAACAAAACAGCGCTTTACGCCAAGTGGCATAAAGCGCTGTTGTTTTGTAGAAATGGTGGAGCCAGGGAGGATCGAACTCCCGACCTCGTCATTGCGAACGACGCGCTCTCCCAGCTGAGCTATGGCCCCACACGAGCGGAAGATAGTAGCAGCGCCGTTTGGGATTCGCCAAGCCCCCGCCAGGACCTTACGGGAGCAGGGCGCTGAGCGGTTCGAACAGGATCGGGCGACGCCATCCCTCGAGGAATTCGGGCCACTGCGCGGTCACCACATATTCCTCCAGCACCTTGCGCGGACACAGCAGGCCCGGGGGCAGGTCGAGCTCGAGGGCAGCCTTGTCCACGCAGTCCTTCATGGCGGGCAGGGCACGTTTTGCTTCCCCCTGCGGCGATTCGGGAATGGTCGCGGTCGCCGCGATGTCGTCCTCGTCCACCGGGCGCAGCAGCAACTCCAGCAACTCGGCGCGTTGGGGCGATCGCAGCGCGCGCTGGCCGCGCGTGCGGGTGTCGAGTTCGCTGGCAGAGCGCGGCAGTTGTTGCGCCAGGCTCATGGCCGCGGCGTCCTCGAGCAGCCAGGGGCGCGGGCGATCGAGCGTGCGCGCGGATTGATCGCGCCATAGCAGGATGCGGCGAAGCAGGGCGCGCTGTTCCGGGCGCCAGTCCGAGGCGCTGCGAAAACCGCGCTGCGGCTGGGGATCGCCTTCGCGGTAGCAGGCGCGTTGCTTGAGTCGCTCGCAGTCTTCGGCGTGCCACGCGCTGCGGTCGCGCTGAACCAGTCGCTCGGCCAGCTGTTCGTGCACTGGCTTTAGATAGACCACGTCCAGCGTGGCATACGCGCGCTGCGATTCGGTCAGCGGTCGCTGCAGCCAGTCCGAGCGCGTTTCACCCTTGTCGAGCTCGGCGCCGGTCAACTCCGCCACCAGGGCGCGATAGCTGATGCCAAGACCCATGCCGACAAAAGCTGCCGCAATCTGGGTATCGAACAGCTGGCGCGGACCATGCGGCAGGAATGGCGACAAAGCTTCCAGGTCTTCGCTGGCGCTATGCATCACCGTGACCACGTCGCCGCCGCCGATCTGCGGCTGCAGCGCATCGCCCATGTCGAAGGCCACCGGGTCGACCAGCGCGTAGCGCCCATTCCAGCCCAGTTGCACCAGGGCCAGCTGCGGGTAAAAGGTATTGCGGCGCATGAACTCGGTATCGAAACCCAGCGCGGCATCGCCTGGCAGATCCGCGAGCCAGGCCTGCAGATCGTCGCGACGCTCGATCCATGCGGCGTCGGGCGCCAGGGAAGATTCTTGATGCATGCGTGTTCCTGAGTCGGGACGTGCATGGGTGCATTGTCCTGACATCGGTTTGTGCCTATGGTTTAGATCGCCCACCATAGCAGGCAGCCCAGGGACGCCCAACATGCCGAGCAAGGAAACCGTACGACGACAGCGAGCCCTTGGCGGAGCCCTGGGTGTCGTCGTGCTGGCGCTCGCACTGGTCTATCACTTTTTTCCGCGCGTGCTCCACGTCGAGCCGTCGGCGACGGCAACCCATCGCGCCATGAACCTGGGGCCGGCGGCAGCCGTGGCGCCGGCGACAAGTGTGCGGCCCGAGCCGTCCGAAGTGGATGCCGGTCCGCCGCTGACGCTGGCGCCCACCGATGTGGTGGTGGCGCGGCTGAGCAAGAAGAACACCAACTTGCCCGAACAGCTCAGTGCCGACACGCCCGAGGTCGAGGCCTTGATGGCGAAAGCCGACAAGGCCCTCAAGGCCGGACAGCTGGCGGGCAACGAAAACAGCGCCGTGGCCTTGTATGAGCAGGCGCTCAAGCTCAAGCCCGATAGCCGGCGTGCCGCGCAGGGCCTGTTTGAAGTGCGAGAGCGCCTGGTGGCAGAAATCAACCAGAGCGTGGCGGTGGGCGATGCGGACGCTGCCAGCGATCTGCTCGATACGCTCAAGCTCATCCCCGATGCCACCGACGACGTGAACCAGCTGCAGGCCAAGCTGAAGACTTTGACCCAGGTTCGCCCGCTGCTGGCCAAGGCCGCCACATTGCTGCAGCAAGGCAACGCCGACCAGCCACCCGGCAACAATGCACTGGAGCTCTATCGGCAGGTGCAGCAGCTGGATCCGGACAATGCCGTGGCGTCGCAGGGCACCTTGCAGGTGCAGCGTGCCGTGCTCGACCGCGCTCTGGCCGCGGTGGCGCAAAACGACTTCAAGGCGGCCGACCAGGCGCTGGCGGAGGCGGCCCAGGTAGCGCCGGACTCTCCCGCCATGCGCGATGTGCATGGGCGCGTCGATGCCATGCGGGTGGCGCGAGCCACTGGCTTGCTCGGGCAGGCGCGGTCCGCGCTGGACTCGGGCAATCTGACCATGGCCCAGCAGTTGGCCGAGCAGGCCAAGGCGATTAGTCCCGATCTGGCCGGGCTTACTGATTTTGGCGAGCGCCTGACCAATGTGCGCCTCTATGCCAGCTACAAGCCGGGACAGGTCTTCACCGATCGGTTTGCCGATATGCCGGGGCAGACGCCGTCGATGGTGGTCGTTCCCACCGGGAGCTTCCAGATCGGCGCGCCCGACAACGAAGTTGGCCGGGAAGATGCCGAGACGCCCCAGCACGAGGTCACCATCGGCAAGGGCTTCGCGCTGTCGCGCACATCCATCACCGTGGGGCAGTTCCGCGAATTCGTGCGAGCCAGCGGATATCAGCCCGACTCGGTCAAGCTGGGCGGAGCAAGCGTCTATGACGAAGGCACGGGCGCCATGCGCGACGACACCAGTGCCAGCTGGCAGGACGACTATGCCGGCCGCAACGCGGATAGCCGCCTCCCTGTCGTCAATGTGTCGTGGAATGACGCCAAGGCTTATGTGGACTGGTTAAGCCAGCGCACTGGCAAAGCCTATCGTCTGCCCAGCGAGGCGGAATTCGAATACGCCCTGCGCGCGGGCACCACCTCCCGCTATTGGTGGGGCGATGGCACGCCGAGCGGGAAGGTCGAAAATCTCACCGGTTCGGGAGACCGTTCACCCAGCGGCAGACGCTGGAGCAATGCCTTCCAGGGCTACCGGGACGGTTATTGGGGCCCGGCGCCAGTGATGAGCTTCGCGCCAAACGCCTTTGGTCTGTACGACATCGACGGCAACGTGTCCGAATGGGTGCAGGACTGCTGGCATGACAGCTACCTGCGCGCACCGCGCGACGGTGGCGCCTGGGTGAATCCGGGTTGCGGTTCCCGCGTGGTCCGCGGCGGTTCCTGGGGCAGTTCTCCCGAACAGGTGCGCTCGGCCTACCGGCAGGGCGTCGATGCCAGCGTTCGGAGCGGGCGTGTCGGCTTCCGCGTCCTGCGCGAGCTCTAGAGGTAGCAGCCGTCTGCGGCGAATCAGAGCATTCTGTCTCGGCACTTGCCCGCTTGTGCTGCGCCCCGCGCGACCCGTAAAATGGCCCGCTTTCGTGTAAGGGAATCATCGACTTAGGGGCGGGGCGCCCGGAGGCTGGCGGGGCGGGGCGTACGGGCATTTGGCCTGTCTATTCCCTTGAAAATCCGATGCTTGCGGAAACTTCCTCTTAGTAGTTCTGATGCGAAAGTGGCGGAATTGGTAGACGCACTGGATTTAGGTTCCAGCGGGTAACCCCGTGAGGGTTCGAGTCCCTCCTTTCGCACCATCCCTTGAGTTTTTCTTTTTGCAGGCGGCCTCGAGCCGCCACGCGCCTTTGACGGGCGCACTTACAGGTACACCAGGAGACGTCATGCAGGTTTCGGTTGAAAACGTCGGCAAGCTGGAGCGCAAGCTCACGGTGAAGTTCCCCGCGGAGCGTTTCGAGTCGCAGGTGAATGCTCGCATCGTCGAAATGGGTCGCACCGTGCGCCTCAAGGGCTTCCGTCCGGGCAAGGTGCCCACTGCAGTGATCCAGCAGCGCTTTGGCGACCAGGTCCGCGGTGAAGTGCTCTCCGACCTGATCGGCAGCACCCTGCGCGAAGCCGTTGCCCAGGAAAACCTGCGTCCGATCGCCAACCCGTCGATCGACACGACCGGTCGTCCGGTCGAAGGCGAGATCGCCTATACGGCCACCTTTGAAATCATGCCGGAATTCCCGGAAATCGACATCGCCGCGCTCGCCGTGACCCGTCCGGTCGCCGAAGTGACCGACGCCGACATCGAGAAGATGATCGAGACCCTCCGCCTGCAGCGCCGCAGCTTCGACGAAGTCGAGCGCGCCTCGGCCGAAGGCGATTTCGTGATGTTCGAGTACTCGGCCCAGGCCGACGACTACCGCTTCCCGGCCGAAGGCCTGGAGCGTGCCGGCAGCGTGCTGGGTTCGGGCACCCTGTTCAAGGCGCTCGATGAAGTGCTGACCGGCCGCAAGGCCGACGACGAATTCGACGCCGAAGTGGCCTTCCCGAGCGATTTCCGCAACGAAAGCCTGGCCGGCAAGGCCGCCCAGTGCCACTTCAAGATCATCAAGGTGCAGGAGCCGAAGCTGCCGGAAGTGGACGGCGAATTCGTCGCCCTGTTCGGCATCGACGATGGCGACCTGGAGAAGTTCCGCAAGGAAGTGCGCGCCAATCTCGAGCGCGAGCTCAAGGCCACCCTGATGGCCCGCCTGAAGTCCGAAGTGGCTGAAAAGCTTGCCGATGCCCATCCGGACATCGACGTGCCGAACGTGATGGTGCAGTCCGAGGCGCATGCCCTGGCCCAGAACAGCATCCCGCGTGGCCAGCAGGTTCCGCCGCAGCTGATCGAAGCCGCCACCCCGGTTGCCCGCAAGCGCGTCATTGCCGGTCTGCTGATGGGTGAGATTGCCCGCAAGCAGTCCCTGGTCATCGACCGCAGCCGCGTGGCCGAGCAGCTGGCCGCGATCGCCTCGACCTACGAAGAGCCGGAAAAGGTCATTGAACTGTACAATCGCGACCCCCAATTGATGTCTGGGCTGCAGAATCGCGTGATGGAAGACCAGGTCGCAGAATGGGTGGCGGATCACGCCTCGACCACTGTGCAGAATCTTGGCTTCGACGAGGTGATGCGCCCGGTCAACGCCTGAGGCATTCTTCAGGCCAATACACCGGAGAGCGACACGCATGGCTATGGACCAGATCCAAAACCTCAACCTGGTACCGATCGTCGTTGAGCAGACCGCTCGCGGCGAGCGCTCGTACGACATCTATTCGCGCCTCCTCAAGGAGCGCGTGATCTTCCTTGTCGGCGAGGTGAACGATCAGGTGGCCAACCTGCTGGTCGCACAGATGCTGTTCCTTGAGTCGGAAAATCCGGACAAGGACATCCATCTCTATATCAACAGCCCGGGCGGTGCCGTCACCGCCGGGTTGGCGATCTACGACACCATGCAGTTCATCAAGCCCGATGTCAGCACCATGTGCATCGGCCAGGCCTGCAGCGCCGCATCGCTGCTGCTGATGGCCGGCGCCAAGGGCAAGCGTTACTCCCTGCCCAATTCGCGCGTGATGATCCACCAGCCGTCGGGCGGTGCCCGCGGCCAGGCGACCGACATCGAGATCCAGGCCCAGGAAATCCTGTACCTGCGCCGCCGCCTGAACGACATCTACGTTCAGCATACCGGCCAGCCGCTGGACAAGATCGAGCGGGACATGGAGCGCGACCGCTTCATGAGCGCCGAGGCGGCCAAGGAATATGGCCTTATTGATCAGGTCCTCGATCGCCGCGCCGTCGAGACGGTGAAATCCAGCTGATTTCACGTTCCTGGTACCAGGTTTGCAGGCGGTTCCGCGTCTCGCTGCAGACGCGGAACCCTGTGCTATTCTCAAACCGCAATCGATTTATCAGCAGGATCCAGGCATGAGCGACGACCGGCAGGGCCGTTCCAACGACAGCGGCAAGATTCTCTACTGCTCCTTCTGCGGCAAGAGCCAGCATGAAGTGCGCAAGCTGATCGCGGGTCCCTCCGTGTTCATCTGCGACGAGTGCGTAGAGCTGTGCAACGACATCATCCGCGAAGAGCTTGAGGAAAAGGCCGCCTCCGGGCGCAGCCAGCTGCCCAAGCCCCGCGAGATCATGGAAACCCTCGACCAGTATGTGGTCGGCCAGACCCGCGCCAAGAAGGCGCTCGCGGTCGCCGTGTACAACCACTACAAGCGCATGGAGTCGCGTTCCAAGAGCGACGACGTCGAGCTGGGCAAGTCCAACATTCTCCTGATCGGCCCGACCGGCTCAGGCAAGACGCTGCTGGCCGAAACGCTGGCACGCCTGCTCAATGTGCCGTTCACCATCGCCGACGCCACCACGCTGACCGAAGCCGGTTACGTGGGCGAGGACGTGGAAAACATCATCCAGAAGCTTCTGCAGAAGTGCGACTACGACGTCGACAAGGCGCAGTCGGGCATCGTGTACATCGACGAAATCGACAAGATTTCGCGCAAGAGCGAGAACCCGTCGATCACGCGCGATGTGTCCGGCGAAGGCGTGCAGCAGGCGCTGTTGAAGCTCATCGAAGGCACGCTGGCCTCGGTGCCGCCGCAGGGTGGTCGCAAGCATCCGCAGCAGGAATTCCTGCAGGTGGACACCAAGAACATCCTCTTCATTTGCGGCGGTGCGTTCGCGGGTCTGGAGAAAGTCATCCAGCAGCGTTCCGAGACCACGGGCATCGGCTTCTCGGCCGAAGTGCGCAGCAAGGAGCGCAGGGAAAACCTGGGCAAGGTGCTGGCCGATGTGGAGCCGTCGGATCTGGTGCGCTACGGCCTGATCCCCGAGTTTGTCGGCCGCCTGCCGGTGGTCGCCACGCTCGACGAGCTCGACGAGCCGGCGCTGGTGAAGATCCTCACCGAGCCGAAGAACGCGGTCACCAAGCAGTTCAAGAAGCTGTTCGAAATGGAAGGCGTGGAGCTGGAGTTCCGTCCGGAAGCGCTGCAGGCGATTGCGCGCAAAGCGCTCAAGCGCAAGACCGGTGCACGCGGTCTGCGCACCATTCTCGAGTCGGTCTTGCTGGACACCATGTACGAGCTGCCGTCGCTGGAGCATGTGAGCAAGGTGGTGGTGGACGATGCCGTCATCGAAGGCCAGGCCGAGCCGTATCTGATCTATCGCGGCAACCTCAAGCAACCGCGCGCAGCGGGTGAGGGCGGCGACGCCGCCTGAGCAGTTCACACGCTTGAGTGATCCAATGGCCTCGGCAGATTGCCGGGGCCATTTTGTTTGTGCGGCCGCTCATGCACTTGTGTGAGTGACCCTAAGGCACCACTTGACGTACAGATGCACCCGGCGCAGTGTCGGTGCAAAGACGACACATCACGAGAGATTCTCTTCGATGGCAAAGACTGCCCCCAACCCCCAAGCCACCGGCGCCATCCTGGACGCGCTTCCAGTATTGCCGCTGCGTGACGTGGTGGTTTATCCCCATATGGTCATCCCGCTGTTCGTCGGGCGCGACAAGTCCATGCGTGCGCTGGAGCGCGCGATGGAGGGTGAGCGTCAGATCCTGCTGGTCGCACAGAAAAGCCCGGACATCGACGATCCCAAGATCAGCGATCTGCACCAGATCGGCACGCTCGCGGGCGTGCTGCAATTGTTGAAGCTGCCCGACGGGACCGTGAAGGTGCTGGTCGAGGGTCAGTCGCGCGTCGAGATCGAGAACTACAACGAAGACGGTGGCATGCTCACCGCTACGTCGCGCGTGATCGAGCCGGTATACAGCTCCAAGGAGCGCGAGCTCGACGTGGTGTCGCGCACGCTGATCTCGCTGTTCGAGCAACTGGTCAAGCAGAGCCGCAAGCTGCCGCCGGAAGTATTGGCGACGCTGTCGGGCATCGATGATCCCTCGCGCGTCGCCGACTCGATCGCGGCGCACCTGTCCGTGCGCATGGCGGACAAGCAGAAGGTGCTGGAGACCTCCGATGTGGGTCAGCGCCTTGAGCTGCTGATCGGCCTGGTCGACGGCGAAATGGACTTGCAGCAGGTGGAAAAGCGCATCCGCGGCCGCGTCAAGTCGCAGATGGAAAAGAGCCAGCGCGAGTACTACCTCAACGAACAGATGAAGGCCATCCAGAAGGAGCTCGGCGAGAGCGAGGAAGGCCCGAACGAAATCGAAGAGCTGCAAAAGAAGATCGAAGCCGCCGGCATGCCCAAGCCCGTGCTCGCCAAGGCGCGCGCGGAATTCGGCAAGCTGCGCCAGATGTCGCCGATGTCGGCCGAAGCCACCGTGGTGCGCAACTACCTCGACTGGCTGGTGGGCGTGCCGTGGAAAAAGCGCAGCAAGGTCCGCAAGGATCTGCAGCTGGCGCAGGAAGTGCTCGATGCCGATCACTTTGGCCTGGAGAAGGTCAAGGAGCGCATCCTTGAGTACCTCGCCGTGCAGCAGCGCGTGAACGCGATGAAGGGCCCGATCCTGTGCCTGGTGGGTCCGCCGGGCGTGGGCAAGACCTCGCTGGGTCAGTCGATCGCCAAGGCCACCAATCGCAAATTCGTCCGCATGAGCCTGGGTGGCGTGCGCGACGAGGCTGAGATCCGCGGTCACCGTCGCACCTATATCGGCTCCATGCCGGGCCGCATCGTGCAGAACTTGAACAAGGTGAGCTCGAAGAACCCGCTTTTCGTGCTCGACGAAATCGACAAGATGTCGATGGACTTCCGCGGCGATCCGTCCTCGGCGCTGCTGGAAGTGCTCGATCCGGAGCAGAACCACGCCTTCAACGACCACTACCTCGAGGTCGATCTGGACCTGTCCGAGGTGATGTGGATCGCCACGGCCAACTCGCTCAATATCCCGGGCCCGCTGCTGGACCGCATGGAAGTCATCCGCATCCCGGGTTACACCGAGGATGAAAAGCTGGGCATCGCACAAAAATACCTGCTGCCCAAGCAGCTGAAGGCCAATGGCCTGAAGTCGGAAGAGCTGAGCATCGACGAGGAAGCGGTGCGCGATATCGTGCGCTACTACACGCGCGAATCGGGCGTTCGCAACCTCGAGCGCGAGATCTCCAAGATCTGCCGCAAGGTGGTCAAGGAGCTGACGCTTGGACAGATCAAGAAGGCTGCCGCCAAGGGCGCTGCGGTCAAGCCGGTTGCGGCCGTAAAGACGGCCAAACCCAAGGCCAAGGCGCCGGGTCGGGTCGCGGTCACGTCGGCCAATCTCGAGCAGTACCTGGGTGTGCGCCGCTTCGACTTCGGCCGCAAGGAATTGCAGAACGAAGTGGGCCTGGTGACCGGCCTGGCCTGGACCCAGGTGGGCGGCGACCTGCTCAGCATCGAAGCCTCGGTGATGCCGGGCAAGGGCCGTCTGGTGCATACGGGCCAGCTGGGCGACGTCATGAAGGAGTCGATCCAGGCTGCCTTGTCGGTGGTGCGCGCACGTGCCGATCGCCTGGGTATCGAGCCGGATTTCCACGAGAAATACGACATCCATATCCATGTCCCGGAGGGTGCGACGCCGAAGGACGGCCCGAGTGCAGGCATTGCCATGTGCACGGCGCTGGTCTCGGTGTTGACCAAGGTGCCGGTGCGTTCCGAAGTCGCGATGACCGGCGAGATCACCCTGCGCGGTCGCGTGCTGCCGATCGGCGGTCTCAAGGAGAAGTTGCTGGCAGCGCATCGCGGCGGCATCACCACCGTGATCATTCCGGAAGAGAACAAGAAAGATCTTGCCGACATTCCGGACAACATCACCGCGTCGCTGGATATCCATCCGGTGCGATGGATCGACGAGGTGCTGGACATCGCGCTGGAGCGTCCTCTGCATCCGCGCCAGGCTGCCGACGGCGACAAGCCGAAGGTGGACGCACCGCACGAGGAGTCGCAGGACCAGGAGCCGTACACGCGGCCTCATTGATCCGTGACAAGCATCACCAAAGACGGGCGGGCAACCGCCCGTTTTTGACTCTGGATCACGCCAGCGGTGTCGCTGCCGCATAGCGTTTCAGAGCATTCTTTGCAAGCATTCGCGGACCATGCTGAACCGCGCGAACCCTTGGTATTGCTTGTCATTGCGGACCCTTGGGGCCACTGGTATAAAGGCGACACCGCAGCCTGACGCCAAGCATGGTGCGCAGTGATGCGGGATTGCTTGGTGATGTCCCGGTGTCTGCCATGAGGTGACGTCGCCTGGTCCCAGAATGACCATGCGGGCTGCATAACCGTTTAAGGGAGTGTCTCAATGAATAAAACCGATCTGATCAATGCCATTGCCGAGAAGGCCGAACTCACCAAGGCTGACGCCGGCCGTGCTCTCGAAGCGTTCTTCGAGACCGTGCAGAAGGCGCTGAAGAAGGGTGACGATGTGTCGGTGGTCGGCTTTGGTACCTTCACCGTGCGTAAGCGCGCTGCCCGTACCGGTCGCAACCCGCGCACCAATGAGACGATCAAGATCAAGGCCTCGAAGGTTCCGGCATTCAAGGCTGGCAAGACCCTCAAGGATGCCCTAAACTAAGCGGCTACTTGCTTAGTTTCGGGTGCTTAGCTCAGCGGTAGAGCGTCGCCCTTACAAGGCGAGGGTCGTAGGTTCGATCCCTACAGCACCCACCAGTAATAAGTGGAGCGGTAGTTCAGTCGGTTAGAATGCTGGCCTGTCACGCCGGAGGTCGCGGGTTCGAGTCCCGTCCGCTCCGCCACAGTTCGCAAGGGCGCCCGTGTGGCGCCCTTGCCATTTGCGTACCCCGCACTTTGTGCGCCGAACAACGAGAGCCCGGGAACATCTCCATGCTGCAGGCATTGCGTACCAAGCTTCACGGATGGCCGTCCATCGTCATTCTGGGTATTTGCGTTTTCGCCATCTCGTTTTTCGGCATCGAATCGTATTTCGCATCGCGGACCGATACTTATGTCGCGATGGTCGGCAAGCACGAAATCAGCCAGCGCGATTACCAGGACCGCGTCAACGAAGCGCGCCGTGACGCCATGGCTCGCGCGGGCGACCAGTTCGACGCGACCGAGTTCGAAAAGCCCGAGACCAAGCGCCTGATCCTCGACCAGCTGATCAACGAGCAGCTGCTGCGCCAGACCAACGAGTCGCTTGGCCTGAGGGTTTCGGCGGTCGAGCTGCGTGATCGCATTTCCAGCCAGCAGGCATTCCAGGTCAACGGCCAGTTTGATCCGGCGACCTACCGCGCCATTCTCGCTGCGCAGAACATGACGCCGGCGATGTTCGAGAACAGCCAGCGCGCATCGCTTGAGCCGGGCATTTTGCCGCGCGCGATCATCGCCAGCACGATCGTCACCGACGCCGACATGGACCGTTATCTGGGCCTGCTGTATCAGCGCCGCGACCTGCGCTGGTTCGCGCTGCCGCGACCGACGCTGACCGATACCGAAGTGACCGACGCGCAGCTCGATGCCTATTACAAAGAGCACCAGGCCGACTTCATGAGCCCGGAGCAGGTCTCGGTGAAGTACATCGAGGTCAACGGCGCCGATCTGAAGATCGATGCGCAGCCGAGCGAAGACGACCTGAAGAAGCGCTACGAAGAGCAGAAGCAGCGCTTCGTGCAGCCCGAACAGCGCCTGGTCTCGCACATCCTGGTGAACGTGCCCAAGAACGCCACGCCGGATCAGCAGAAGGCCGCGTTGGCCAAGGCGGAAAAGATTGCTGCCGAAGCCACCACGGACAACTTCGCCAAGCTGGCCGAGCAGGACTCCGACGACTTGGGTTCCAAGCGTTCCGGTGGTGACCTGGGCTGGTTGGAAAAGGGCGTGACCAACGCGTCGTTCGACTCCGCGCTGTTCGCCCTGCAGAAGGGCCAGATCTCCAAGCCGGTGCTGTCCGACGAGGGTTACCACGTGCTGTGGCTGCGCGACGTGCGCAGCGGCGACGCCAAGCCGTTCGCCGAAGTGCGCGACCAGATCGCCAAGGATTACCTGACGACCGAGCGTGACCGTCAGTACAACGAACTGGCCGGCAAGCTCACCGACCAGACGTACCAGAATCCCTCGACGCTGGATTCCGCCGCGCAGGCGCTGAACCTGCCGGTGAAGACCACCGAGCTGTTCTCCCGCAAGGGCGGCCAGGGCATCACGGCCGATCCGAAGCTGGTCCAGGCCGCGTTCTCCGACGACGTGCTGCTCCAGGGCAATAATTCCGGCCTGATCGATCTGGGCTCCGATCATGCCGTGGTGGTCCGCCTGGACAAGCACGTGCCTGCGGCGGCCCGTCCGCTGGCGGATGTGCGCGACCAGGTGCGCCAGAAGATTCTCGACGAGCGTACGGCTGCGGAAGAGCAGAAGCGCGCGGATGCCTTGCTGGCCCGCGTGCAAAAGGGCGAAGACATGCAGGCGGTTGCGGCTTCGGCTGGTGCGACCGTGCAGGCGGTGCCGGATGCGATCCGCATGCAGCAGGGCGTGGCTCCGGAAGTGCTGGAGCAGGCCTTCCTGCTGCCGCACCCAGCCGCCGGCAAGGCCCAATTCGCCCGCGTCGCGCTGCACGATGGCAGCTATGCGCTGGTGGGCGTGGACAAGGTCCAGGACGGCGACCTGAGCAAGATCTCCGCCGAACAGCGCAGCACGCTGCGCGAGCAGATGGGCCAGGCCTACGGCATCCTCGCCACGCAGGCTTATATCGATGCGTTGAAGGCGAAGACTGAGATCAAGATTGCCGCCGATCGTATGTAAACGATCTGCCGGCAGACAAAAAAAGGGCGACCCATGGTCGCCCTTTTTTTATGTCGTGACGGCGCGCAATGCGAGCGCCGCCGATCCGCCCGGGTTCAACCCGGTGCGCTGATCTTCAGCACCTGTCCGGGCTTTACCACGGCGCCTTGCAGATGGTTCCACAGTTCGAGCTGCTTGATGTCCAACGAGTAGCGACGCGCGATCGACCACAGGCTCTCGCCGGATTTCACCGTGTGAGTGCGTTTGGACGAACTGACCTTGCCCGATCCAGCGCTGCTGTCGTCGTCTTGATCGGCCGCGCTCAGTGCCGCGCCCAACGGCGGAAGCGTCGCCGTGCCCGGTACGGTCTGGGCATTGCCGTTGTTTGCAGCCGACAGCGAATTGCGGAACTGCTGCACCTTGTTGCTCGGCAGCATCAAATAGGGCGAGGCGTTGGTATCGACCACGCCGTTGCGGAACGCCGCATTCATATCCTTCAGATCGTCAGGCGACATGCCGGCATGGCTGGCGGCGCGCGCGATCGGCATGGAGTTGTCGATGTCCACTTTCACCAACCGCTGCTCGGATGGCAGCGTCGGCAAGCTCACGTTGAAGCGGTCGGGTTCGCGGATGACGCAAGCGATGGCGAGCAGTTTGACCAGATGCTCGCGCGTGACTGGCTTCACCGGCATCTTTGGGATCACGGGTTCGTCAGGCGGCGCTCCATGCTGGCTCACCACGCGCTTGATGCCGAACTCGCCTGCATTGAATGCATAGTCCACCAGTCGCCAGTCGCCGAGGTCGTCGTGATAGCGGCTGAGCAGCGCCATGATGGCGTCGGTGGCGGCGGGTACATCGAGGCGGCCATCGAAATTCCGGTCCACGCGTATGCCCATGGCGTTGGCCGTGGACGGCATGATCTGCCACATGCCCGAGGGCATGCCCTTGCCGCCTGAGATCGGGCGATACTGGCTTTCGACCCAGGGAATCAGGGCAAATTCGCCGGCCACGTTGTGCCGTGCCGCCACCTGTTGCACATAAGCCAGGCGTGGAGCGGCCGCCGCGATCTGATCTTCGAAGCGCTGCGGGTTGCTGGTGTAGCGACGCGCCCACGCGACGATGTTCGGATCGGCATCGCAATCGGCCATGGCAAAACTGTTGCGCAGGTTCTGCCAGATATTTCCATCGTCCACGGCGTTCGCTGCAGCCGGCGCAGGCGCCGGGCGGACGGTTGCGCTGTGCGAGGCTCCGGATTGCGGCGCAGGCGCGGCTGCGGGAGCCGGTGGCGCCTTTTGTGCCGGGCCGGTAGCGCACGCGGCCAGGAAGACCGACGTGGCAAGGGGCAGGGGACGCAGGCGGCGGCTGATCTTCATCCGGTAAACACGTCCTTGTTGGCCCGTAACGCCGCAAAACGCGCCACGCGATCGTCAGCCACGCCATGGCGTTGGCTCCATGCGATCACGGCATCGTGGTCCGTGCGGAGAAAGGGGTTCGTCGCATGCTCCGTGGCAAGCAAGACAGGCAGACTGGGTTGGTCGTGCGCTCGCAGCGCGGCCACTTCCTGCTGGCGTGCTGCAAGTGCGGGGTTGTGTGGCTCGATGGTTTGCGCAAAGCGTGCATTGGCGGCGGTGTATTCGTGCGCGCAACACACCAGTGTGTTGGCCGGCAGCGCCGCCAGTCGATCCAGCGAGGCGAGCATCTGCTCGGGCGTGCCTTCGAACAGTCGCCCGCAGCCCATGCTGAAAAGCGTGTCGCCGCAAAGCAGGACGCCTTCGCCGGTATAGGCGATATGGGTGGTCGTGTGTCCGGGTACGGCAATCACTTCAAAACGTGCCGAGGGCATGGCGAGCGTCACCACGTCGCCGTCGTTCACGCGATGCGTGGCGCAGGTGATGCGTTCGTCGCGAGGGGCATAGACCGGCACGTCGTGCTGGGCAAGCAGCGCTTCCACGCCGCCGATGTGGTCATGGTGGTGATGCGTCAGCAGGATGGTGCAAAGCTTCAGGCCGCGCTGCCTGAGCGCCGCCTCGACCGGTTGGGCATCGCCTGGATCCACGACGATGGCTTGGCCGGCGTCGTCGTGCAGCACCCAAATGTAATTATCGGCAAGCGCCGGTAACGGTACGACGTGCAAGGAGTCGTCCTCCGCGGTTTCGTATCGACTGACGCAGGCCCTCCTGGCTTGCGCGAAGGGCCGACTATAAAGCCCAGATTTGGCTCGCTCGTTAGTGAGACGTTAATTGCTGGTGGGGAGGTTCAGACTTGAGGTCTCAGGCCCGGTATCGCTGTCGACCAGGACACGTTGTCGCCGGGCTGCCGGTACACTGTGCGCATCGAATGACCGGCCGGCCACCCATGTCTCAGCGTGACCAAGACATCTACAGCAGTGCCCCATTGCGCAACCTGCTGGCCGAGGAGACCGTGGCGCTGGCGCCCGGGCTTCAGCGTTGCAGTGGCACCCATGCGCTGATGATCAGTGTCTCGGCTGACGACAGGCCGCCGGTGCTGCCGCTGTTGGGGAACTGGACGCGGCTCAGCGTGGCTGGCGAGCAATATGCTGGCGACCTCACGGCGCGGGCGGACGAGCCGCTGCCGTTCGTCGACGACGCCTTTCATCTGGTCCTGCTGCGGCATGCGCTCGAAGTGTCGACCACGCCGCAGGACATGTTGGAAGAAGCCTCGCGTGTACTGGCGCCCGGCGGAGTGCTTGCGCTGACCGGGTTGCACCCTTTCAGCGCGTGGCTGCCCTGGATGATGTGGCGCACCCGCGGGCATGCACCCAGCATGCACTCGCCCTTGCTGCTCGAGCGCTGGGTACGTCGCCGTGA
Source organism: Dyella sp. 01L423 (assembly GCF_056399945.1). Classification (NCBI taxonomy): domain Bacteria; kingdom Pseudomonadati; phylum Pseudomonadota; class Gammaproteobacteria; order Lysobacterales; family Rhodanobacteraceae; genus Dyella; species Dyella sp. 01L423. Next base: position 1,310,591 of record NZ_JBFTSI010000001.1, read on the forward strand.
GCTGGATATCGAACGTATCGAACGCGTAGGACGACTGTGGCCGAGCAGCCATGCCGGCCTCGACGCCGCGCATGCGCTGGGCGGCGGCTATCTGATGATCGCCCGCAAGCGTCGTCGCATGGCGACGCCGATTCGACTGAAACCCAAAACACTGCCGGCTACGGTCAACGTGGGTCTGGCGCCGGGTGCCCGACGCAATGCGGCATCCTGACTATTCGCAAATTGATGGTGACAATGACTGAAGTGCAAGCTTTTACCGATGGCGCCTGCCTCGGCAATCCCGGACCTGGCGGCTGGGCCGCGCTGCTGCGCGCCAAGGGCACCGAACGCATGGTCTCAGGTGGTGATCCGGCCACCACCAACAATCGCATGGAACTCATGGCGGCCATCGGGGCGCTCGAGGCGTTGACGCGTCCCTGCAAGGTCGCCTTGACCACCGACTCGCGCTACGTGATGCAAGGCATCGAAGAATGGGTGCCCAAGTGGCGCGCGAACGGTTGGAAGACCGCCGACAAGAAACCGGTGAAGAACCAGGACTTGTGGGAGCGCCTGTCCACCGCCACGCAGCTGCACCAGGTGAGCTGGCATTGGGTGAAGGGTCATAACGGCCATGTGGAAAACGAGCGCGTGGATGTGGCTGCGCGCGAACAGGCCGAACAGTACAGGAGCAAGGCATGAGGCAGATCGTTCTGGATACCGAGACCACCGGTCTTGAAGTCCGTCAGGGCCATCGCCTGATTGAAATCGCCTGCGTGGAAATGATCGAGCGTCGTCCCACCGGCAAGTACTACCAGACGTATCTCAATCCCGATCGCGCCATCGACGAAGGCGCGCGACAGGTCACCGGCATCGAGGACGAGTTTCTGCTCGACAAGCCGCGCTTCGCAGACGTGGTGGAAGAATTTCTTGCCTTCATCGACGGCGCCGAGCTGATCATCCACAACGCGACCTTCGACGTGGGCTTCATCAATGGCGAGCTGGCGCGCCTGGGGCCGTCGTTCGGACGACTCGAGGACCGCAGCAGCATCCTCGACACGCTGATGATGGCGCGCGAGCGCTATCCCGGTCAGCGCAACAGCCTCGATGCGCTGTGCAAACGCCTGGGCGTGGACAACTCGGCGCGTGATCTGCACGGCGGCCTGATCGACGCCCAGCTGCTGGCGGATGTCTATCTGGCGATGACCTCGGGCCAGGTCGTGCTGGATCTGGGTTTCGTCGGTGCACAGGAGCAAGGCACGACAGTGACGCTGACGCCGATGGTGCTGGATCGTCGTCCGCGCGTGCTGCACGCCAGTGCGGACGAAATCGCCACGCATGAAAAGCGCCTCGATGGGCTGGACAAAAGTGCTGGTGGAACCTCGGTATGGCGTCGCGTCGAAGCGATCACCATTCAGTGAGCGCCGCGCCTGCGATCAGTTGACGCGGGCGAGTATCACGGTGACGTTGTCGCTGCCGCCGCCATCGAGTGCGGCGAGCAGCAGATGCTCTGCGCTTTCCTGGGCAGACAAATCCTGGCGCGAAACGATGTTGGCAATGACGCCGTCGCTCACTTCTTCAGTCAGCCCGTCGCTGCACAGCAGAAAACACATGCCGTGTTCCAGCTTCCCGCGCGCCATGCCGATGTGCAGCTGCTCGGCGGCGGTGATGCCGAGCGCCTGCGTAATCACGTTGCGGTGAGGATGGCGCGCTGCCTGCGAGGCGTCGAGCGTGCCTGCCGCCACCAGCTCCTGCACCAGCGAATGATCGTGACTCACCTGGCGTAGCGTTTTCTGCCAGAGATACACGCGGCTGTCGCCCACCCACACCACTTCGTAACTGTCCGCATGCAGGCGAATGGCGGCGATCGTCGTGCCCATCGGCAGGGGATCGCGAAAGCTACGGCTGTGCTGGATCAATCGTTCATCCGCGGCGCGCACAGCTTCGACCAGATTGTGGCCGCGCATCACCAGGTCGGCCACGGCATCGCGCACCAGTGCAGCAGCCACTTCGCCGTGCTGGTGGCCACCCATGCCGTCGGCCACGAGAAAAAGGCCGAGCGATGCGTCGGCGTAGTAGGTGTCTTCGTTCCGCGCGCGGCGCAGGCCGACGTGGGTTCCGTGTCCGAATTCGATCATGAGGTGCCTGGAGTGGCGGTGCGAGGCGAGCATGACGGATTGGGGGGGAATGCGTAAAGAAGCTTGTCTATCTTGTCTGGCCGAATCGGCGGCCCTCGATCAGGCGACTGCGGCATGCAGCTTTACACCCAATGCGCGAATCACTTTCAGGATGGTGGAGAAATCGGGATTGCGCTCTCCGGAGAGCGCTTTATACAGGCTTTCGCGGGAGAGGCCGGTGTCCTTGGCAACTTGGGTCATGCCTTTGGCGCGGGCGATGTTTCCAAGCGCTCTGGCAATGAAGGCTGCGTCGCCATCGCTCTCTTCGATGCAGGCATCGAGGTAAGCGGCGCAGTCCTCGGGTGTGGTGAGGTAGTCGGCCACGTCGTATGGGAAGGTTTCGGTCTTTTTCATCAGTGGGCCTCACAAATTTCTTGCTAGGAACAAGGCACGTTCGACATCGTGTTGCTGAGATGCTTTGTCGCCACCGCAGAGCAAGATGATGAGCGTTTTACCGCGCTTGGTGTAGTAAACGCGGTAACCCGGACCGACATCGATCTTCATTTCAACCACGCCGCAGGTCAGTACGCGATGGCGGCCAGGGTTGCCATCAAGAAGCCGATCGAGTCGGGCGTGAATCAGCGTTTTTGCCTGGATGTTGCGCAGCCTGCGCATCCAGTGGTCGTATTCCGCGGTCCGTCGCAGTTCGAGCATAACCAGAATGTAGCCGGTGGGCTACAGGTGTGAAGCCGGTCATTGGAGGCGTGAGGCGTAGGCTTTCGGTGAGGGGCGGGCGGGTGTTGGCCTATCGTGCTGACGCGCCGCGGGTTTGTGCCTGCAGATTTCGGTTTGCGAAGAGCAAAGCGCGGCACGGGTGAGGGGGATTGTCGAGGCCATCCATGGCCTCGACCCCTACCAGTGACAACCTCGAAACACTGTGCGCCGCGTGCGCCGAGGCGGTGTTGCTGGCGCGGGAGGGCCGACCGTGAGGGGCGGGCGGGTTGAACATGCAGGCGCGCCGATCAGACATCGCGCGCCCAGGCGAACAAACACTTCCCCGATTGACCATTTCGAAAAGCGGTCGGCACCGGGACCCCATGCGGATTGCTCCGCCGGACCATGGGGCACGCACCCGGCGCCGACCGCCCCCATACCCGGAGGGCGCCATGGCTAGGCTGCGAACCGCAAGCAATGTGCTCGAACTGCGCGGCGCGTTTCGAAAGAACCCGAAGCGGGGAAGGGCGCGCGCCAACGAACCCAAGCCGACGCAACCGCTCGGGCCGCCCCCGGCCGCCTTGGACGACGTCCAGCGGCAGGCGTGGCACGACATCGCCGCAACCTGTCCGGCGCATGTCCTGTTTCGCCGTGACCGCCTCATGGTGGAAACCGCGTCGCGCCTGCTGGCGCATATTCGAACGACGCCCATGGCTGACATCCCGGCCGCGATGGTGGCGCGCCTTGAAAGCCACTTGGCCCGCCTGGGCATGACGCCGAGTGATGCGAGCCGCGTTTCCGTCATGGAGCCACGTCCGGCGAACGTGTTCGATGACGTTTGATGACGCTATGTCCATGCGTGCGGACCCGCCGCCGCAGGCGTTGCCGCGTGCAAACTAATTCGATATAAAGCCATTGAGCCGGATACGGCTTCGTTCCGGAAGTGGTGGGCTAGTAGGCCTTCACGGTTTTGCCTGTCAGTCAGCCAATAGGCGCCAGGTGCCCGATTTGCTCTTGATAAAGAGCGCGGGAATCCCTGGACCTATTTGGATCTCACATGGCAAACCTTCGCTCTCATCGCGAGCGCGCATTCCATAAACAACATGGCCGCTGCATCTACTGCGGCGGCCGGATGTGGCTGAATAGCCCCAGCGAGCTATTTCCTCTCGGTGCTCGGCATGCTCGCCAGTATCAGGCGACCGCCGAACACTTGGTCGCCCGAAGTGAAGGGGGCCCAAATAGCGGGGATAACATCGCCGCCGCCTGCCGCTACTGCAACGCGCACCGGCACCGCCGCAAGGTGCCCTTCGATCCATTGCGCTATCGCGCGTATGTCCTAGGCCGTCTCGCGGCCGGGCTATGGAACAGCCGGCTGCACTGAGTAGCGTCTACTTGTTCGCCGAGCCATCCTTGCCTTAGCGTAAGGCCTGCACATAAACAAGGGGTGGGGAAGCATGGATACGGGCGATATTCCTTCGCAGTTGGAGATGCATAAGTTCCACATTTCGCGGACGGATGGCTTTTGGCGGGCGGCCTTCGAAAGCGCAAATGCAGCTGGTAGGAATGCTGTTAATAGCATTCTATTGGGTAGTGGCGGTGCAGTTGTGGCGTTGCTTGCCTTCCTTGGCAACTTGCTGTCGAAGGATACGTCCCGCGACTATCTGGCTCAGACACACATAACCAACATTGTTCATGGCGTGGCCCGTGCGTTGGTGCCCTTTGTAGGGTCGATGTTTCTAGCGATGATCACGGCGGCACTGACCTACATTGGCATGTACGTCTATTCCCGCGCGTCTGCCAGTGACGATCACTATAGGAGGCATAGACTCAATGAGATCGGTGGCAGGTTCAATACATCGGCAATTGTCACAGGATCGCTCTCGCTCCTGACGTTCGCATACGGAGCCTATGTCGGCATCGCGATGTTAGGGAATATCTAAGGACGGGCTGCGTAATGGCGAAGAAAACGCACAAACATCAGCACTACGTGCCGAATTCGTATTTGAAGGCATGGCACGACACAACACAGCCACTCGGGCCGAAACGCACCCCATACCTTTGGCGGTTCGACAGAGATGGGTCGAACCCAAAGCGGCGTGCTCCGGAGAATATGTTCACTGAGAACGATATCTACACGATAGCTATGCCTGACGGCACTCGCGATCTCCGGCTAGAACACGGGTTCGGTGGCCTTGAAAAGAAATTTGCCGATATTCGTGATCACCGATTGCACGGCCGACAGTGGCCTGACGCCAACGAGATGATTCATTTGCTTGCTTTTGTTGCGCTTGCGCGCGTAAGGACCCCCGCGTATCGCGATGCCCAAGCGGCCACATGGGCAAATATTTACAAGAAGATGGAATCCTTCAAGAAGAGTTTTGAAGCGGCTTCACCGGAGCAGCGCAAGTCCATGGCCTCATTCCGCCCACTAGGAGCGGACCAAGGGAAAGGTTTAGATATGGATAGCGTGGCATTGCTTCGCGATCATCCAATTCAGATGACGGTCGCTCCGGCACTTGAAGCGACGTTGCGAATGTTTGCTCGGATGCATGTTGCGATTCTTTGCACAGATGACCCGACAGGGTTTGTTACGAGCGACAACCCTTGTACCTGGTTCGATTCTGAGGCTTACAAGCGGCATCCTTTTTATCGAGCGCCTGGACTGACTTCAAAGACCATCGAAGTCACGATGCCACTGTCGCCGTCGCAGTGCCTTGTTATCAGTCACGCCGAGAATATCGAGGGATACTTCGACGTAAAGCCACATGCCGTCGGTGAATTGAATCGTCGTTGTATTGGCCATTGCAATGAAACGTTTGTTGCGCGCCGGAACGATGCCCGCGAGGAGTGGTTTGAAGAGCGCCCCGAGCCCGATGATTCTTGGGAAAAAACGCATCCTCGCCCCGCTGCCGTCTCTGGCGGATCCGCCTTGTGAGCGGGCATGGGAAATCCGGATTCTGTAACTCGCCTTGCTACTTAGCTCCGTTCACCCGTGTTCGATTGTGGTCGCTTGCAATCGCTCTCTTGCGTAGGGACGAAAGTAGGGAGTGAGTATCGATAGGCAACAAAAAAGCCGCTGAATCAGCGGCTTAGATGTGGTACTGGCGGAGAGGGTGGGATTCGAACCCACGGTACGCTTACACGTACGCCTGATTTCGAGTCAGGTACATTCGACCACTCTGCCACCTCTCCAAAGATGTGCGTGTGGTCCACGCGAGCCGGCGATTTTACGTGGTGTGGGGATGGCTGGCAATGGGGGTAGGGTGATTTCTACACGCATGAGCGCAATCGGTTAGCGCAGTGCGGCGCCCCAGCGGTCGCCGCGTGGCAAATAGTGGTTGCCAGGATCTAGCGATAGGGCGACGCGGGTGGCCCGGCCGGTGATCTCGTTGCGCGGGAAGAAACCGAAATAGCGCGAGTCGGCGCTGTTGTCGCGGTTGTCGCCCAGCAGTAGGTAGTGACCGGATGGGACGGTTACCGGGCCGAAATCCCGAGTGTGTCCCTGGGCGGCGATCGACCATCGCACGGCGTGGCTTAGCTGGCCGGTGTTTTCCATGGCGTACAGCGCAGGGTCCTCGCGATCATCGCGAATGCCGGCGACCTGGGTGTAGCGGTAATCGGCCGCTTTGCCGTTCACATACAGGTGGTTCTGCAGCAGGGCGACCTGGTCGCCGGGAACGCCAATGACGCGTTTGACCAGTCGTTCGCCCGCCGCGCTGGAGTCCAGCACCACGATATCCCCGCGTTGCGGGTCGGCGCGGTGGACCAGCGACACATGGGTGAACGGTACGCGCAGGTCGTAGGCCGCCTTGTCGACCACGATGCGGTCGCCGATCTCGATGGTCGGCTGCATGGAGCCGGTGGGCACTACGTTCCAGTCGGCCACGGCGCTGCGGAACATGAACATGCAAAGCATGAAGGTGAGGAAGCCCTTGTTGTTCGCCACCAGCCTGGTCAGTCGTTGCATGGACGTGCTCCCTCGGTCGCGGTGAAGAGTGGACCTCGTGCAGGCAACTAAGTTTCTTCTACCGCCATCAGTCACGAAAAAGGGCGGTGTCGCCACCGCCCTTCAATTCACGCATGCGAATAAGCAGGCTTAGGACGCCTTGCGCTTGGCGAGACGCAGCCAGGTATCGACTACCGTGTCTGGGTTGAGCGAGACCGACTCGATGCCCTGATCCATCAACCACTCGGCAAGATCCGGGTGGTCGGACGGGCCCTGGCCGCAGATGCCGATGTACTTGCCCTTGTCGCGGGCGGTCTTGATGGCCATGGCCAGCAGCTTCTTCACGGCCGGGTCGCGCTCGTCGAACAGGTTGGCGACGATGCTGGAATCTCGGTCCAGGCCCAGGGTGAGCTGGGTCAGGTCGTTGGAGCCGATGGAGAAGCCGTCGAAGATGTCGAGGAATTCATCGGCCATCAGCGCGTTGGACGGGACCTCGCACATCATGATGACCTTCAGGTCGTTCTCGCGCTGCTTGAGGCCGTTCTTGGCCAACACCTCGATGACCTTGCGGCCTTCGTCGAGAGTGCGCACGAACGGAATCATCACCCACACATTGTCCAGGCCCATCACTTCGCGCACGCGCTTGACGGCCTTGCACTCCAGGCCAAACGACTCGGCGAAGCCAGGATCGACGTAACGGCTGGCGCCGCGATAACCGATCATCGGGTTCTCTTCGTGCGGCTCGTAACGCGAACCGCCGATGAGGCCGGCGTACTCATTCGACTTGAAGTCGGACAGGCGCACGATCACCGGCTTCGGATAGACCGATGCAGCGATGGTGGCGATGCCTTCGGCCAGGCGATCGACGTAGAACGACACCGGGTCGGCATAGCCGGCCATGCGCTCGTCGATCTTCTTCTTGGTGTCCGCATCCTGCTTGGCGTATTCCAGCAGCGCCTTGGGATGCACGCCGATGTGGCTGGCGATGATCATTTCCAGGCGGGCCAGGCCGATGCCGGCGTTCGGCAGCATGCCGAAGTCGAACGCGCGCTCGGGGTTGGCCACGTTCATCATGATCTTGAGCGGGGCTTCGGGCATGTCACCGAGATCCGCAGTGACGCGGTCGAACTTCAGCAGGCCTTCGTAGATCGTGCCGGTGTCACCTTCGGCGCAGGACACGGTGACTTCCGCGCCATCCGGAATCAGCTCCAGCGCATTGCCCGTGCCGACCACGGCCGGCACACCCAGTTCGCGGGCGATGATGGCAGCGTGGCAAGTGCGTCCACCGCGGTTGGTGACGATGGCGGCGGCACGCTTCATCACCGGCTCCCAATCGGGATCGGTCATGTCGGCGATCAGCACGTCGCCCGCCTGCACCTTATTCATGTCGGCGAGCGAGCGGATCACGCGCGCCTTGCCCGAGCCGATCTTCTGGCCAATGGCGCGACCCTCGGCCAGCACCTTGCCCTTTTCGTTGAGGTGGAAACGCTCCAGCTGCGTGGCATGCGCACGCGACTTCACCGTTTCCGGACGGGCCTGCACGATGTAGAGCTTGCCGGTGTTGCCGTCCTTCGCCCACTCGATGTCCATCGGGCGGTCGTAGTGCTTCTCGATGACCAGCGCCTGCTTGGCCAGTTCCTGCACGTCTTCATCGGTGATGCAGAACTTGTTGCGCAGCTCAGCTGGTGTTTCTTCGATGCGCACGCGCTCGCCGGGCTTGTCCGAATACACCATGCGCTGCTGCTTGGCGCCGAGGCTGCGTCGCAGCACGGCCGGCTTGCCGGCCTTCAGCGTGGGCTTGAACACGTAGAACTCGTCGGGATTGACGGCACCTTGCACCACCATTTCGCCCAGGCCGTACGAGCCGGTGACGAACACCACGTCGCGGAAACCGGACTCGGTGTCGAGCGTGAACAGCACGCCGGAGGCACCCACGTCCGAGCGCACCATCAACTGCACGCCGGCGGAAAGGAACACGTCTTCGTGCTTGAAGCCCTGGTGCACGCGGTAGGCGATGGCGCGGTCGTTATAGAGCGAGGCGAAGACTTCCTTCACCTTGTGCAGCACGTCCTCGATGCCGACTACGTTGAGGAAGGTTTCCTGCTGGCCGGCGAACGAGGCGTCCGGCAGATCTTCCGCGGTGGCGGAGGAGCGCACGGCCACGGCGATATTCTCGGCGCCCGCGTCCTTGCAGAGCTTGGCGTAGGCGTCGCGGACGGCCTTGTCCAGATCGGCCGGCAGCGGCGTCTCGGTGACCCATTCGCGGATTTCCTTGCCGGCGGCGGTCAGGGCCATCACGTCATCGACGTCGAGCGAGGCGAGGCGCTCCTGGATACGCTTGGCCACGCCGCTCTTGTCGAGGTATTCCTGGAACGCGTCCGCGGTGGTGGCAAATCCACCCGGCACGGACACGCCGAGCTTGGCGAGGTTGCCGATCATTTCGCCAAGCGACGCATTCTTGCCGCCAACCTTGCCCAGGTCGGTCATGCGCAGCGTGTCGAGCCAAAGCACCAGATCGTTCAAGGGAGTCTCCTCGAGAGCTCGTAGGGTTTTAAAAGTGGCGGCAGCCCGGTTTCGGGGAGAAATCGGGCCACAAAGAACTGGTATTGTCCGCTGCCGATGGTGCGAAGCACAAGAAGACCATTCGGGTGAAAACCAGCGCCAACGCAATACCAGTCAGCCGTGAGTCAAGCAAAGACAGGCTTTTCACCTTGCGCTAAGGTGAGGGCCAAGAACCACCAGGGACTTTGGATCAGCCATGCAGCGAACCGTTTTTTATATCTCCGATTCCACTGGTATTACGGCGGAAACGATCGGCAACAGTATTTTGGCCCAGTTTGAGGGCGTGCAGTTCGACAAGCACCGCTTGCCGTTCATCGACGACGCCCATAAAGCCGAGGCGGCTGCGCTGCGTATCAAGACCCGTTATGCGCAAACCGGCGAGCGTCCCATCGTGGTCAACACCATGGCCTCGCGCGAGCTGTGCGAGATCGTGGCCGAGAGCGGCGGGCTGATGCTGGACGTGTTTGCGCCCTTCATTGGTCCACTGGAGGATGAGCTGGGCGCCAAGCGTTCCGGCGCGGTGAATCGTTCGCACGGTCTGGTGGACTTCGACAAATACGAGGCCCGCATCAATGCCACGAACTATGCGCTGTCACACGATGACGGTATTGATGTGGACTATGCTCAGGCCGACCTGATCCTGGTCGGGGTGTCGCGCTCGGGCAAGACGCCAACATGTCTCTACATGGCCTTGCATTACGGTGTCAGTGCCGCCAATTACCCCTTGACCGACGACGACCTCGACAAACTCGAACTGCCGGCGCGCCTGCGCCCGTATAAGGATCGGCTGTTTGGTCTCACCATCGACCCCATGCGTTTGGCGCAGATTCGCGAACAGCGGCGCGCCGGCAGCCGTTATGCGACGCTGGAGCAGTGCCGCTGGGAACTGGCGCAGGCCGAGAAGCTGATGCGCCGCGAAAGCATTCCCAGCCTCAACACTACGCACGTCTCCATCGAAGAGATTGCGAGCAAGATCTTTGACCGCTTCGGAATCGAGCGGACCATGTTCTAAGGAGTTAGTACCGCCCATGAGTGCCGTATTGGATAGTCGCCAAGCCTTGTTGCCGGGACGCTTCGGCTTCCTGATGGGGCTTTACGCCGAGAACTACCATCGGCTGGTGCGGCTGTTTACGCCGCAGGAGCTGGCTCCGGGGTTTTATCTGTCCAGCGTGGACGATGGCCTGGATGTGCGCTTGCAGGTGCAGGAACGGCACCCGTACACGCTGGAGCTCGAGCTTACCTACAACTTTGTCGATGCCCACACGGGCCAGCCGTCACCGTCGGCGCAGTTGCGCATGTACACCGATGCCCATGTGGCCGAGGCTTTGCATTGCCATCCGGGTCGACATCTGTGGCAGGTGCTCGGCCCGTTTCCACCGGCCAATACGGTGCTGCAGCATCGGCTGCGGATGAACGGGTTTCTGTCCCGCTGGCTGGAATACCTGGCGGAGCAGGGGCATTCGAAGGGGACACTGGAGCGGCTGGAATCTCAGCACGCCGCGGACTGACCCTTGTGGGAGCGCACCCTGTGCGCGACCTGGGCCATCACGGCGCCGCTCCGTAGGTTTGTCGCGCACAGGGTGCGCTCCCACAGAAAGCGCTGGATCGCGCGCAACAAAAAACCCGCCAATGGCGGGCTCTTCGTAAAGTGGCGGAGCGGACGGGACTCGAACCCGCGACCTCCGGCGTGACAGGCCAGCATTCTAACCGACTGAACTACCGCTCCACATTTTTTACTGCTTCCAGCACTGCACCAACTTAGACTTCGTCCTTGACCACTCTATAAGCTACGCCGGAAACCGGTTTGCCGTTAGAGTGGCGTCCCCACGGGGATTCGAACCCCGGTCGCCACCGTGAAAGGGTGATGTCCTAGGCCTCTAGACGATGGGGACGTATCTAAATTTGGTGGAGCCAGGCGGGATCGAACCGCCGACCTCCTGCATGCCATGCAGGCGCTCTCCCAGCTGAGCTATGGCCCCGTGTGCCTCTGGAAGCCCGAAAGAATAGACAGGGATCGCGATTTCGTCAAGCGTTCGTCGTGAAAATATTTCAACTTTTCTTCACGAATGAATTACAACAAGCAGTTAGCTTCGCCTGAGTTTGCCATGCATTCTGCGCGAGCGCCGTTTTTGTCGTTCGGATGATCCGCGTCGCCACCCAGGGCTGTGCATCGGGTGTGCGATTGTTAGTCTTGCGAGACGCTCCGACGGATTTCATTGATGCACGATTTGCACTTCATCCAGGACCTCGCGACCGTCATGCTGATCGCGGGCCTGACGACGGTGATCTTTCAGCGGCTGCGTCAGCCCGTCGTGCTCGGATACATCATCGCCGGCGTGCTGGTCGGGCCTTATACGTTTCCCGTGGTGTTCATCCACGACGAGCAGACCATCCGCACCTTGTCCGAACTCGGCATGATCCTGCTGCTGTTCGCCTTGGGCCTGGAATTCAGCCTGAAAAAGCTGCGCGAGGTGGGCGGCGCGGCGCTGGTCGCGGCGGTGTGCGAAATCGTGCTGATGTTGTGGCTGGGCTACGAGATCGGCCGTTTCTTCGGCTGGAGTTCGATGGATGCGCTGTTCCTCGGCGCGATGCTTTCGATGTCCTCGACCACCATCATCATGAAGGCGCTCGATGATCTGAATCTCAAGCGCGAGCGCTTCGCGCAACTGATGTTCGGCATCCTCATCATCGAGGACGTGATCGCCATCGTGTTGATGGCCTTGCTTACCGGCATCGCCAGCACCGGTGGTCTGGAGGCCAGTGAAGCCATGGCAGCCGTCGGTCGTCTCACGCTGTTCATGGCGGTGTCGCTGGTGGTCGGCCTGCTGCTCGTGCCCCGCGTGATCGATTACATCGCCCGCGTCAGTCGCGACGACGTGCTGCTGGTGGCTGTGCTCGGCCTGTGTTTCGGCTTCTGCCTGCTGGTCACCGAGATGGGTTACAGCGTGGCGCTGGGCGCCTTCATGATCGGTGCGATCGTGGGCGAATCGCAGAGTGTGGAGCGGATCGAACGCATCATCGGGCCGGTGCGCGACATGTTCAGTGCGATCTTTTTCGTCGCCATCGGCATGCTGATCGACCCGGCCATGCTCAAGGAATACTGGTTGCCCATCATCGTCGTCACCACGGTGGTGGTGCTGGGCAAGGTCATTACCTGCAGCTTCGGTACGTTCGTTGCCGGCAATGACGGGCGCACCTCGTTGCGCGTGGGCATGGGGCTGGCGCAGATCGGTGAGTTCTCTTTTGTGATTGCCTCGCTGGGACTGACGCTTAAGGTGACCAGTGGTTTTCTATATCCAGTGGCGGTCGCCGTATCGGCCATCACCACCTTTCTCACGCCCTATCTGATCCGCGCATCGGACCCGCTGGCCAGCGGACTATCGCGACGATTGCCTCAGGGCCTTAGCGGCCTGCTGGGTGCTTATACGGACTGGATGGGCAATCTGAGCCTGGGCGGGCAGGGCGTGGTGGTTGCGAAAATGATTCGTCGCCTGGTGTGGCACGTCATCATCAACATGATGCTGGTGGTGGCGGCGTTCCTGATCATGTCCTACCTGTATCGCCGCGGCTTTTTCCACTGGGATTGGCTGGCCGGCAGTCCGCAGGTAAAGCGCAGCCTGGCCTGGTCGATTGCGGCCATCGTCTCACTGCCGATGATTGTGGCGGCCTACCGCAAGGCGTCAGCGCTGGGCATGCTGCTGGCGGAGCTGAGCATTCCCGAGCGTATTGGTGGCGCCTACAACATGCGCATCCGGGCCGTGCTGGCGCGCTTCATTCCGCTCGCGACCATGTGGGTGCTGGGTCTGCTGGTGGCCGCGCTGGCCTCGACGATTCTGCCGCCGCGCGAGGTGGCCATCGTGCTGGTGCTGGTTTTGCTGCTGCTGGCGTGGCTGCTATGGCGCCTGCTGGTGCAGGTCCATGCGCGACTTCAGGCGGCTTTGCGCGACACCTTGGATAAGCCGGGGCGCTCCGAGGACGGTCATGGTTGACGGCTGGTCGCGTCGAGCTAGCGGAATTCGGGTGGAGAAATCGTAAAAAACCGCGTTTTTCGTCGAACTGTGAACTTTTAATCACGACTGACGGTCATACCGCCACTATCGTTGCCAAGACTAAGCAAGCACCGCACAATGCGGGGCCTGCCTCCATCGGGGGGGCCTTAAGTCCGGTAGCGCCGGCATATCCAATACGAGGGAGTTCTACATGAAGCATTTTCTGCGTCCCACGCTGACGGCGGCCGCGCTCGCTGTTGCTCTGGGCTCGACCGCTGGCGTGCACGCACAGGCCGCGAAGCCCGCAGCCGCCCCCGCCGCCGCCGCTCCGGCTGCAGTGGACAAGACCAAGGCCAGCTACGTGGTCGGTTGGGATCTGGCCAGCTCGCTGCCGCCGCTGGTTCGCGCTGAAGTGGACCCGGTTACGGTCGCTCGCGCCCTGCAGTCCGCCCTGTCGGGCCAGAAGCCGACCATGAGCGAAGCCGAAGCCAAGCAGGTTCGTGACGCGTTCGTGGCCAATCTGCAGGCCAAGGCCAAGGCCGAGTACACCCAGGTCGCTTCGAAGAACCAGAGCGAAGGCGCTGCCTTCCTCGCCAAGAACAAGACCGCGCCGGGCGTGAAGACCACCGCTTCGGGTCTGCAGTACCAGGTGATCAGCCAGGGTACGGGCGCCCGCCCGGGTCCGAGCGACACCGTGCAGGTCAACTACGTCGGTTCGTTCGTGAACGGCGAAGTGTTCGACGATTCGTCCAAGCATGAAGGCGGCGGCGCTGCTTCCATCCCGCTCGCTGGCGTGATTCCGGGTTTCCGTGAAGGCATGCAGCTGATGCAGGTCGGCGGTCACTACAAGTTCTTCATCCCGGCCAACATCGCCTACGGCGCCCAGCCGCAGAACGGCTTCCCGCCGAACTCGACGATCATCTTCGACGTCACCTTGGTCAAGACCGGCCCGACGGCCGCTGCTGATCAGGCTGGCGGCGCGAAGTAATCGCCACCAAAGCTGGTTGAACCATCCACGGGGCGCGAAGCAATTCGCGCCCCGTGTCTTTTGTGGCCGGCGGTTTTTCGCTGCGGCGAGCCGCTTGGCCTGCAGCCGCGGTCAGGGCGGGCCTGTTAGAATCGGATTCTTGTCTCCTGGAGTTTTCACGACAATGAAGGTCACGATCTTCGGCACCGGCTATGTGGGTTTGGTCACCGGCGCTTGCCTGGCGGAAATGGGCAACCACGTGGTCTGCGTCGATATCGACGCGGGCAAGGTCGAGCGCCTGAAGAGCGGCGACATCCCCATTTACGAGCCGGGCCTGGAGCCCCTCGTCAAGCGCAATCATGCGAGCGGGCAGCTGGACTTCACCACCGATCCGGCTCCGGGGATCGCGCACGGCCAGGTCGTCTTCATTGCCGTGGGCACGCCGCCGGATGAAGACGGCAGCGCGGACCTGAAGTACGTGCTCAGCGTGGCTCGAACGATCGGCCAGCACATGGACCGGTACACAGTGGTGGTGAACAAGTCGACCGTGCCCGTGGGCACGGCGGACAAGGTGCGTGACGCTATCGCGGGCGAACTCGCCAAGCGCGGCGTCGCGGTCGAATTCGACGTGGTGTCCAATCCGGAATTCCTGAAGGAAGGCGACGCAGTGGAAGATTGCCTGCGCCCCGACCGCATCGTCATCGGCAGCTCCAGCGAGCGTGCCATTGGCGTGTTGCGCAAGCTGTATGCGCCGTTCAATCGCAACCACGATCGCACGGTCGTGATGGACGAGCGTTCCGCCGAGCTGACCAAGTACGCAGCGAACGCGATGCTCGCCACCAAGATCAGCTTCATGAACGAGATCGCCAACATCGCCGAGCGCGTGGGCGCGGACATCGAGCTGGTGCGCCAGGGTATCGGTTCGGATCCGCGCATCGGCTACCACTTCATCTACCCGGGTGCGGGTTACGGCGGCTCGTGTTTCCCCAAGGACGTGCAGGCGCTGGAGCGCACCGCGCGTGGCGTCGGCTACAGCGCCCGTTTGCTGGGTGCGGTGGAGTCGGTGAACCACGATCAGAAGACCAAGCTGTTCGAGCTGATTTCGCGGCACTTCAATGGCGAACTCGCCGGCAAGACGATTGCGCTGTGGGGTCTCGCCTTCAAGCCGAACACCGATGACATGCGCGAGGCCTCGAGCCGCAACTTGATGGAAGCCCTGTGGAAGGCGGGCGCCAAGGTGCGCGCGTTCGATCCCGAGGCCGGCCACGAGACGCATCGCATCTATGGCGATCGCGATGACCTGGCCTTGTGCGAGAGCGCCTATCA
Source organism: Dyella sp. 01L423 (assembly GCF_056399945.1). Classification (NCBI taxonomy): domain Bacteria; kingdom Pseudomonadati; phylum Pseudomonadota; class Gammaproteobacteria; order Lysobacterales; family Rhodanobacteraceae; genus Dyella; species Dyella sp. 01L423. The sequence continues at coordinate 1,326,188 of NZ_JBFTSI010000001.1, forward strand.
GGCATTGGATGGCGCCGATGTGCTTGCCATCGTGACGGAGTGGAAGGCGTTCCGCAGTCCCGATTTCGCCCGCATTCGCGACATGCTGACCGAGCCGGCGGTGTTCGATGGTCGCAACCTTTACGATCCCGCCGCGGTGGAAGAGGCCGGCCTGGCGTACTACGGTATCGGTCGCGGTCGCAGCCTGAGGCAGTGAGCATGGCCGACGACTCCCTGCAGCAACGATTGACGGAGCTCGAAGTGCGGCTCACCTTTGTCGACGACACGGTGAACGCGCTGGCTTCGGCCGATGCGGAGCTGTCGATGCGTCTGGCGGCGCTGGAGGATGTCATTCGTGGATTGCGCAGCGAGCTGTCCTCGTTGCGTGGTTCGCAAGGGCATGATCCGCACAGCGAGCCGCCACCGCCGCACTATTGATCGATCTCTCTCTTTTCGTAACAGCACTACAGCAAGCGAGTTTCAACCATGGCCGATTCCCTGCGCGATCAGCTGCTCAAGAGTGGCATCGTCAAACAGGTCCGTGAAGAGAAGCGCCCGCCGGCGCCGCCCAGTGGCAAGTCTTACCAGCAGCGCCAGGGCGGCTCGCCGTCCAAGGGCGGCAAGCCGGGTCAGCACAAGCCGCACGGCAAGCCCTCCGGTCCCAAGAGCCAGGAGGAGATCGATCTGGCCAAGGCTTATGCGATCCGTGCGCAGACCGAAGCGAACGAGCGCAAGCGTGCCGAGCAGGCCGCGGCCGAAGAAGCGCGTGTTCGTCGCGAGCGCAAGCTGAAGATCCAGCAGTTGCTGGACGGCAAGACTTTGAACAAGCCCGAAGTCGATCATGTTCGCCATTTCGAATACGGCGGCAAGATTCGCCGCGTGCATGTCGATGCTGATCAGCTGAAGGCGATCAACGCGGGTGAACTTGGCGTGGTGCAGCAGCAGGGGCGTTACCTGGTGGTGACACGCGAACTCGCCGAACAAGTGAAGGCGGTCGACGCGAACCAGATTGCGCTGTTGGTTGAGCCGGGCAGCACCGGCAGCGTCGGCGAAGATGGCGTGCCCGATGATTTGATGTGGTAAGCGGATCGCCTTAAGCACGCAGACAAAAAAACGCCCGGTCTATGCCGGGCGTTTTTTATGGTGCACACGCTTGTCGATCAGGCGTCGGCATCGTCGCCTTGCGCATCACCGGTCGGCAGGTCGAAACCGGTTTTGGCGAGCGTTGGCAAATCCCAGCCGCTCTTCGGCGAAAAGCGCTCGCCGTAGCGCTGCGCGAGACGTTCGAGTTTGCCCTTCACTACGGCGGCGCCCTCGCTGCGCACGTACTGGATCGGACCGCCGCGGAATGGCGCGAAACCGGTACCGAAGATCACACCGGCATCGAGCAAGTCGGCATCGTCGACCACCTGGTCGGCCAGGCAGGCCACGGCTTCATTGACCATGGGCAGAATCATGCGGTCCTGCAGGTCGGCTGGCACGGCGTAGTCGGGATCGACTTCAGGCTTCTGCGGCTTCCCGTCCTGCCAGACATAGATGCCCTGGCCGTCCTTCTTGCCGCGCTTGCCGGCGGCCAGCTTGTCTTCCAGGCCGGGCGGCAACTCCAGTCCAAGGAAGGGGGCGAGCTCCTTGCCGACGGACGCACAGACGTCCAGACCCACCGTATCGGCCAGTTCGATCGGGCCCATCGGCATGCCGAATTTCTTCGCTTCCTTGTCGAGCACCGGACCCGGCACGCCTTCGCTGTACAGGCGCATGGCCTCAAGCAGGTAAGGCATCAGGATGCGATTGACCAGGAAACCCGGCGTTCCCTTGACCGCCACCGGCAACTTGCCGATCGCCTTGCAGAAGGCGAGGGCGCGCTGCTCGGCATCGGCATCGAGCTGATCGTGGCGCACCACTTCCACCAGCGGCATCTGCGCCACCGGATTGAAGAAGTGCAGGCCAAGGAAGCGCTGCGGTGCCTTCAGGCCGACGCGCAGTTCGTCCAGCGGAATACTCGAGGTATTGGTGGCGAGCAGTTCGTCGGATTGGAATTGCGGTTGGATGGTGGCGTACAGCGCCTTCTTCGCATCGGCATTCTCGAAGATCGCTTCGATGGCCAGGTCCGCCGTGGCCACGCCTTTGCCTTCCACGTCGGCGCGCAGGCGACGAACCGCAGCGTCCACCTTGTCGGCTGTCTTCAGCTTCTTTTCGTACAGTTGGCGGGCGCGATCCAGCGCGGGCTGGATGAACTTCATCTCGCGGTCCTGCAGCGTGACCTCAAAGCCCTTGAAGGCCGCCCACGCCGCGATATCGCCGCCCATCACGCCGGCGCCGACCACATGCACGTGCTTGATGCCGTGCTCGATGCCGCTGCCCTGGCTCTTCATGCGTTCCTGCAGGAAGAAGATGCGGATCAGGTTCTGCGCCGTCGAGGTTTCCGCCAGCTTGGCCACCGAGCGCGCCTCGAGCTTGAGGCGTTGCTGGATGCTGGCGCCTCCGCGTTTCCATACGTCGATCAAGGCGAACGGCGCGGGGTAGTGTTCCTTGCGTACCTTGGCGGCCGTCTGTTTGATCACCATCGGCGCAAGCAGCTGGCGCGCCAGCCAGGTGTTGGTAGCCCAGGCCTTCGCGCGCAGGGCGAACGGGCGTGCATGCGGGCGACGCAGCAGGGCGCGCGCTTCGGCCAGCAATTCGGCGGGCGGTGCGAGGCGGTCGACCACGCCCAGCGACAAGGCGCGTTTGGCCGACAATGCCTTGCCGGTAAGCATGACGGGCAGGGCGTCGGTGGCGCCGATCAGTCGCGGCAGGCGGGCTGTGCCGCCCCAGCCGGGGTGAATGCCGAGCATCACTTCGGGCAGGCCAATGCGCGTCTTGTCGTCATCGGCCGCAATGCGCTGGCGGCAGGCCAGGATCAGTTCGGTGCCCCCGCCCATGCAGGCGCCATGGATGGCTGCCACGGTGGGGCAAGGCAGGCGAGCCAGCGATTCGTACACGCGCTGGCCGTTCTCGATGTTCTCCAGCACCGTGCCCTGCTGGGCATAGCTGACGAATTCCTTGATGTCCGCGCCCACGGCAAAACCAAACGGCTTGGCCGAATGGATCAGCACGCCGGCGGGCTTCTCGATGGCCAGGCGCTCCACGATCTGGCCCAGCTCGTCCAGCACGTCGCGCGAAATGGCGTTGACCTTGCTGCCGGCGCGATCGAGGGAGAGGGTGACGATGCCGCTGTCATCCAGGCTCGTCTTCCAATGATTGAAGCGCAATCCTTCGAACATGGGGATAAGGAGAGTGGCCACGAGGCCTTGCACCATACCCTCCCGTAGCGAGGATTGCGAGACGACCCGGGGGAGGATGAACCCCCTGTAAAAACCCGTGCTGTGCGCTGCCGCATGAAATGCGTCACGGTTTCCGGCGAGGCTGGGTCCCTCCCTATGCGAACCGCCGCAGAACACGTAATTTAGGTCGGAATGAATACTTCCATCGCCACTCCCGCCAGCCCCCTGCAGGGCGGCGCTGAAATCCTCGAGCGCATTCTTGCGGCCCGGGGCAATTTGATTGCGCTCGAGGGCGGCGACAAGGTCGGCCTGGTCGGGCTGCTGCGCCCGCTGGTACGGCGGAGCGGACAGGCCGTCTACTTGTGGAATCCGGAGTTGGGACTGGGCAACCTGCGCGAGGAGCACGTCGGCTTGCCCGGCTCGCAACGCCTCAATATCGCTTTGCGCTACATGCTGCAGAGCAATCATTTCGGCATCTACCTGCTGCAGCGCCTGCCGCTCCCGCTGCCGATGGCCGACGCCACTTTGCTGCGCCAGTTGGCGCGCGCCACCGCCGGGCACGTGCGCCGCGTGGTCATGCTTGATCCGCCGGAGTCTTTCGTGGCCAGTTTCAACGACGTGCTGGTGCGTCTGAGCTGCCAGTCCGAGCCCGCCCAGCGTCCGCGCCTGCGCGACGGTCGCTGGATCCTCTGATATGACGAGCAACGCGGGCATCCTTGTCGTTGCGGCGCAGCGTGAGCTGCGTCGAGCCCTGTTCGACACGTTCGATCGTGACGGGCATTTCGTGGTCCATTCCGCCCGCGATGCCACCCATGCCGGCATCCTGCTCGAAGGTCGGCCGCCATTGGCGCTGATCGTGATCGTGTTCGAGGGAGACGGCCGCGAAGGCATGGCCGGCATCGACGTTTTACGTGGCGTGCCGGCCTGCGTCGGAGCGCCCATTCTTGCCGTGCTCGACGACGCGGCCGTGCTCAAGCCCAACGTGTTGCCGGCGGGCATTGCCGATTGGCTGTACGCCTCGCAGATCGAGCACGAACTGCTTTCGCGCTGGCAGCGCGTGCATCGCATGGTCGCGCGCCAGGACAGCAGCGGCGACGGCCTGACTACAACTTCCGGGGGTGACTACCGCTTCGCTTTCGACGAGGTCGACAGCGAGTGGTTGATCGTCGATCCCGTGCGCGGACAGCTGGTCGATTACAGCCCGGCCGTGTCACGCAACAGCGGGCTGGGCGATCACGAATTGCGCGGTCGTCCGCTCAAGGACGTGCTGGCCTTCAAGGAAGCGACTATCGAGCAGGTGATTGCCGAAGGTTCGCGCCAGTGGCACGCCGGTCGTCGACGTTCGTCGCGCGGCGCCGATGCAGGCGAGGCCAGCGCACGCGCGATCCAGCACGCCGGGCGCGATGCGGTCGCCTTGATGTTTCGCAGCGATCGGGCCAGTGCCCGCGCCGAAGTGGCGCTCAGCTTGCTGGCGCGCATGTTCGGCGCCGGCAGCGGCGACGAAGGCATCACCGAGGCGGCCCGCCTGTTGTTCGAGGAAATGGGCCTGGACTATGTCGCTGTATGGTCCGCGCGCCCGGATGAGGGCGGTGCGCCCGTGCAGCTCGTGCAGTACTGGCGTGGCGATGAGCAGCTGTGGCCAGGCCCGCACTTGCAAAGCTCGTTGCGGCTGGTGCTGTCAGGTCAGGCGATGCTGCATCAGGCTGATGCAGGTCGGCTTGCGCCGATGGATCCCTTGCTCGCCCAGCTCGGTCTGGCCGGTTTTGCGGGTTGGCCGCTGCAGGACGAGCGCCGCACCGTGTTGGGCGCCTTGCTGGTCGGTACGCGCCAGCCGCTGCCGACGCTGGATATCGTGCAGCCCGTACTTCGGTGTGCCGCGTCGCGATTCGCCCACGCGATCGAGTTGCGGCACACCCGCGAGCAAGGCCGAGCCGAAGGCCTGCTCGATGCCTTGACCGGCCTGCCCAACCGCCTGTTGTTCAACGATCGACTCGATACGGTGATCCGCGAGGCCAATCGCACGGGCGAATGCTTCGCCTTGCTGTTCGTCGATCTGGACCGCTTCAAGACCGTCAACGACACGCTTGGTCACGCGGTGGGCGACCAGGTGTTGCTGACCACGACGCAGCGCTTGCGCGGCAGCGTGCGGGCGTCCGATACCGTGGCCCGTTACGCCGGCGACGAATTCGTAGTGATCCTGCGCCATATCGTGAAAAACGAAGACGTGCTGCGCATCGCGGAGAAAATCGTCCAGGTGATGGGCGCTCCTTTGCGCATCGACGACGGCACCGAGTTGCAAGTGACGGCGTCCATCGGCGTGAGTTTCTTCCCCGACGATGCCCCCGATGCCGACACGCTGCTCAAGCACGCCGACGAGGCGATGTATGCCGCCAAGAGCCTGGGCCGCAACAACTATCAAATCTTCGAGGGCAGCGCCGAGCAATCGCAACAGCAGAACCTCGCGCTGAAATCCGGCCTGCGCCATGCCGAGCACAAGGGCGAGCTGCGCGTGTTCTATCAGCCGCAGGTGGATGCGGTCACCGAAGACATCGTGGGCATGGAGGCGCTGGTTCGCTGGGAGCATCCGGAGCTTGGCTTCATCGGGCCGGGCTTCTTCATTCCGCTGGCGGAGGAAACCGGACTGATCGTTTCCATCGGCGAGTGGGTGCTGCGTGCGGCCTGCCGGCATGCGCAGGAATGGGAGCGCCGTTTCGGCCTCGGCCTGCGCCTGGGCGTGAATCTCTCGGCGGTGCAGTTGATGCAACCCAACCTGCTGGAAGTGGTGTCGGCCGCGCTCGACGAGAGCGGGCTGGAGGCCAACCTGCTGGAAATGGAGATCACCGAAAGCATCAGCATCAAAGCCGCGCCCAACCTGGTGGAGAACCTGCAGGGGCTGCATCGGCTGGGCGTGCGCATTGCGATCGACGACTTCGGCACCGGCGCCGCCTCGCTGGACTACCTGCGCAAGCTGCCGGCCGACCGCATCAAGATCGACCAGAGTTTCGTCAAGAACATCGGCGTGGATCCCGATGACGAGGCTATCGTGCGCGCCACCATCGAGATGGCGCACCGCCTCAAGCGCGGCGTGGTGGCCGAGGGCGTGGAAACCGAGCAACACATGGAGTTCCTGCGCGCCAATGCCTGCGATGAACTGCAGGGTTTCCTGTTCTGCCGTCCGCTGCCGCAGCCGGTGTTCGAGAAGCTGTTGCTGGAACGCCAGCGCCTGCTGGCCGGCATCAGCGATACCGCCGCATGACTTGCGCGGGCCGCGAACAGCCCCATACTCCAGGGTAGGGCGCCCGATGCGCCCGTGGGCCGCACTGCTGGGGCGGTGGTGGTCCTTTCGTCATGAACGGTGCTCCCTTAGGAGTGCCCATGCGTTTCCACCATCGGTGTCGCCGCGTTGGCGCACTTGTCGTCCCGGGGATGGGGGTTTCTCTGAACTAGAACGTGAAGTTCTTGTCTGAGCAGCTCGCATCCATTCATAAGGCATCCCAGGGCGCGTGGCAGCATCGACGAAGGAGATGGCCCGGATGGGCGAAAATGAACTGGACAGCGCGCTGGTCGAGCGCGTCCAACAGGGGGACAAACGGGCCTTCGATCTGCTGGTGCGCAAGTACCAGCACAAGGTCGTCGGCCTGGTCTCCCGTTATCTGAAGAACCACGCGGAATGTGAAGACGTGGCCCAGGAGGCCTTTATCCGTGCCTGGAGGGCGATCGGGTCCTTCCGTGGCGAGAGTGCTTTCTATACTTGGCTGTACAAGATTGCCGTCAATACGGCCAAGAACCATCTGGTGGCCATGAGCCGCCGCCCGCCCGCCGACGATATCGCCATCGACGATGCCGCTTTCGTGCCCGGCGCGGACCGCATGCATGAGAGCGCCACCCCCGAGCGCGAACTCATGCGACAGGAAATTGAACAAACGGTATTTTCCACTGTCCAAGCTCTGCCTGAGGAATTGCGCACCGCGATCACCCTGCGTGAAGTGGACGGCCTCAGTTACGAGGAAATCGCCGAGGCGATGGGCTGTCCGATCGGTACGGTACGTTCACGTATTTTTCGGGCGCGCGAAGCTATCGATGAAAAATTGCGGCCGCTGTTGTCGGACCGCGAGGGCAAGAACCCATGACTGATCATCAACGCGAAAACCTTTCTGCTGGCATGGACGGGCAACTGTCCAAGGAAGAGCTGCGCTTTCTGCTGCGTCGGCTCGATCACGACGCGACACTGCAGCAGGACTGGTCCCGCTATCACGTCGCCCGTGACGGTCTGCGTCGCGAGCTGCCGGCGCTGGCTTCCGCGGATTTTGCTACCCGTGTGATGCAGGCGATCGAGCGCGAGGGCGTCGCGGTGCAGCGGGGCAAGCGGCGGCATTGGCTGCACTGGTCTGCCGGCGGCGCCATCGCCGCGGGTGTGGCTGTTGCCGCACTGATGGTGGCCCAGCCAGCCGGGCAGGGCGCTGATCGCCTCTCGCCGCAAGTCGCTTCGGCGACGGCTCCGGCCGCACAGGGCAACACCCAGGTCGCGCAGGCGGAAACGCCGGCCGTGGCGCCGCCGGGGCTCAACGTCTATTCCGAAGTCCCGTACAAGATGAGCCAGCAGGCCTCGGCCACGCTCGATGGCGACAGCGCTACACCGCTGTATTCGCGCAACAGCCTCACGCCCTACCGCGTCGCGCGCTATCCGGTCGTCAGCAATGGCGATGGCCGCTATCTGCTGCTGATTCATCCGGACCAGCAGCCCGCGCAGTCCGCCGCCGGACCGCAATGATCAAAGGCCGTGTGTCCCTTGCCGCGGCCTGATCGTTCCCTTTCACCTCTCCATGCCTGCCTGATCTGCGGGCCGGCATGGTATGCCTGAGACGCAGAAGGAGTAGTGCATGAATCGACTTGTCTTGCGGACGCTGTCGTGCAGCGTCTTGATGAGTTTGGCCCTGGCCGGCGGTGTGCAGGCCCAGAGTGCGGCGCCAGCAGTGTCGGGCCTGCCCGACTTCACCGGCATCGTGCAGAAGAACGCGCCCTCGGTGGTGCACGTCGAGGCCAAGTTCAACGGCAAGAAGCAGGCGAAAGCCCGTTCGGGCGCGCGCGGCATGCCCGATGCGCCGGACGATGACGACGATCCGCAGATGGACATGTTGCGACGTTTCTTCGGCATGCCGATGATGCCCTCGCCCGAAGAGCAGCAGCACACCTCGCTGGGCTCGGGTTTCATCATCTCCGCTGATGGCTATGTGCTCACCAACAATCACGTGGTGGACGGCGCCGACACGGTGACCGTGCGCCTGCAGGATCGCCGCGTGCTTACCGCCAAGGTGGTAGGCAGCGATCCTCAATACGACATCGCCCTGCTCAAGGTGGAGCCCAAGGGTGGGCTGTCGCCGGTCTCGATCGGTGACTCGCGCACGCTCAAGCCGGGTCAATGGGTGCTGGCGATCGGCTCGCCGTTTGGCTTCGACTACACCGTGACGCAAGGCATCGTGAGTGCGGTGGGGCGCAACCTGGGCAGCCAGGATCAGCCATACACCTCCTTCATCCAGACCGACGTGCCGATCAATCGCGGCAATTCCGGCGGTCCGCTGTTTGATCTGCAGGGGCGCGTGGTCGGCGTCAATTCGCAGATCTATTCCAATACCGGTGGCTACCAGGGCGTGGCGTTCTCCATTCCGATCGACGTGGCCATGAACGTGGTCAAGCAGATCAAGGAGAAGGGCTATGTGTCGCGCGGCCAGCTGGGCGTGATGGTGCAGCAGGTCAGCGACGACATGGTCAAGGCGCTGAAGCTGGACAACGCGAGCGGCGCAGCCGTGACGCAGGTCAACAAGGGAAGTGCCGCCGACAAGGCGGGGATCCGTCCGGGCGACGTGATCCTGGCGTACAACGGCCAGAGCATCAATCAAAGCGCGGATCTGCCGCCGCTGGTGGGCCAGACGCCCCCGGGCAGCAAGGCCACCATCGAGATCCTGCGTGACGGCAAGAAAGAGAGTGTGCCGGTCACCGTGGCGGAAATGCCGCGCGACAAGAACGCCAAGATGGCTGCCGCCGACACGGAGCAGCCAGCCGCCAAGGCTGCGGCCAGTGCCCTGGGCCTGTCCGTTCAGGATCTTGATGGCGACAGCCGCCAGCAGCTTGGCCTGAAGGCCGGTGAAGGCGTGGGCATCAGCCAGGTGAGCGGCGCGGTGGCGACGCGGGCCGGCTTGCAGCCGGGCGACGTGATCCTGATGGTCAACCAGACCAAGGTGGGCACCGCGGCCGCATTCCGCGAGGCCACCAAGGGCGCGAAACCGGGGGACACCGTGCTTTTGCTGGTCCGTCATGGTGACCAGAGTGGTTTCATCGGGCTGACCGTGCCCGGTGGCAAGGACGACTGAAGTCACCGTTCGCAGCGATGGCGGTCGCTGCGGGGTGACCGGTCGTGTTCCGCCTGCGTAGGGCCGGAACAAGCGGAGCGATGGGCGCTTGGGCCACTGTCGCTCTCTGGGAGGGATCGCGCGACGCCTCGCAACGAGGCGTTCCGATCTCGCTTATCCCGTTGAGATAGCCCGCTTTTCCCGATGTCCGAAGTGGCACGGTTCCATGCGATAATGCTGGGTTCGTGTGACCATCCCGGTCATGCGCTGCCTGCGCGTACCGCAGATCAGTGAACGCCGCTAGCGTGCTCCATGGAACTGATTCGAAATTTCTCCATCATTGCCCATATCGATCACGGCAAGTCCACCTTGGCGGACCGCATCATCCAGATCTGCGGCGGCTTGACCGAACGCGAGATGGAGGCGCAGGTGCTCGACAATAATCCGATCGAGCGCGAGCGCGGCATCACCATCAAGGCACAGTCGGTGTCGCTGCCGTACACGGCGCGCGACGGCAAGACCTATCAACTGAATTTCATCGACACCCCGGGTCACGTCGACTTCTCTTATGAAGTCAGCCGCTCGCTGGCTGCGTGCGAAGGCGCGCTGCTGGTGGTGGACGCTGCGCAAGGTGTTGAAGCGCAGTCGGTGGCCAACTGTTATACGGCGGTGGAGATGGGGCTGGAGGTCGTGCCGGTCCTCAACAAGATCGACTTGCCGACTGCCGACCCGGAAAAAGTGAAGGGCGAGATCGAGGCGGTGATCGGCATCGATGCCGACGACGCCGTTGCGGTGAGCGCCAAGACCGGCCAGAACGTGGTGGAAGTGCTCGAGGCGATCGTCGCTCGCATTCCGCCGCCGAAGGTGGGCGATACCGATCGCCTGCAGGCGCTGATCATCGACTCGTGGTTCGACAATTACCTGGGCGTGGTCTCGCTCGTGCGCGTGATGCAGGGCGAGATCAAGCCGGGCGACAAGCTGCTGGTGATGTCCACCGGTCGCTCGCATGAAGTGAGCGAAGTGGGTGTATTCACCCCCAAGCGCAAGAAGCTCGACAAGCTGTCCCCGGGCGAAGTGGGCTGGATCAACGCTTCGATCAAGGACGTGCATGGCGCGCCGGTAGGCGACACGCTGACGCTGGCGGCCAAGCCGGCCGAGAAGCCGCTGGCGGGCTTCCAGACCATGCAGCCGCGCGTGTTCGCCGGCCTGTTTCCGGTCTCGGCCGACGACTATCCGGCACTGCGCGAGGCGCTCGACAAGCTGCGCCTGAATGATGCCGCGATGTTTTTCGAGCCGGAGAGCTCCGAAGCCATGGGCTTTGGTTTTCGTTGCGGCTTCCTCGGCATGCTGCACATGGAGATCGTGCAGGAGCGCCTGGAGCGCGAGTACGACCTGGACCTGATCAGCACGGCGCCGACCGTGGTGTACGAGGTGCTGAAGAGCGACGGCTCGATCTTGATGCTGGACAATCCAGCCAAGCTGCCCGCATCGCATCTGATGCAGGAAATCCGCGAGCCCATCATCGTCGCCAGCATCCTCACGCCGGCAGACTACATCGGCAACATCATCACGCTGTGCGAGGAAAAGCGCGGCGTGCAGCGCTCCATCCAGTACCTGGCTACCCAGGTACAGATCACCTATGAAATGCCGCTCGCCGAAGTGGTGCTGGACTTCTTCGATCGACTGAAGTCGGTGTCGCGCGGCTATGCATCGATGGATTATCACTTCGAGCGCTTCGAAGCCGGTCCGTTCGTGCGCGTGGACGTGCTGATCAATGGCGATCGCGTGGATGCGCTGAGCCTGATCGTGCACCGTGTCCATGCCGAGCGTCGTGGTCGCGACCTGGTCGAGCGCATGAAGGACCTGATTCCGCGCCAGCAGTTCGACGTGGCGATCCAGGCTGCCATTGGTGCTCAGATCGTCGCGCGCTCCACCGTGAAGGCGCTGCGAAAGAATGTGCTGGCCAAATGCTATGGCGGCGACGTGAGCCGCAAGAAGAAGCTGCTGGAGAAGCAGAAGGAAGGCAAGAAGCGCATGAAGCAGGTGGGCCGTGTGGAGATTCCGCAGGAAGCCTTTCTTGCCGTCTTGAAGGTGGATAAGTAAAGCTGAGCTTGTCACAGCGATGGCGGGCCGCCTCATGGCACTCTGCCCATCGATGGTTCCCTGTTACACCCTCGTTCCACTGCTCCTGAGGAGCTTTCAATGGATTTTGATTTTTCGGCGATTCTGCTTGGCCTGACCGTGCTGTTCGGCGTGGTGTGGGGTCTGGACCGCCTGTTCTTCTACAAGCAGCGCAAGGCCAAGGCCGACGCGGCAGGCAAGGAGCCGCACGAGCCGGTGGCGGTGGACTGGGCCCGTTCGCTGTTTCCGGTGGTGTTGGTTGTGCTGGTGCTGCGCTCGTTCGTGGCCGAGCCTTTCCGCATCCCGTCCGGTTCGATGATGCCGACGCTGGACGTGGGTGACTTCATCCTGGTCAATAAGTTTGCCTACGGCCTGCGCATGCCGGCCTTCAACAACAAGTTCGTGAGCCTGGGCGAGCCCAAGCGTGGCGACGTGGTGGTGTTCCGCTTCCCGGGCTATCTGTGCGACGACGGCGGCAAACTGGTGCGCAGCGGCGACCAGAGCTGCGCCGATCCGCATGCCCCGGTGCCGAACCAGAACTGGATCAAGCGCATCATCGGCATGCCGGGCGACCGGGTCGAGATGCACGGCGACCAGCTGATCGTGAACGGCGAGCCGGTGGCGGCAGACCTCATCGGCCCGTACGAAGGCGATCCCAAGCGCACCGAGTCGCGCCTGATGCTGGAAATGGGCGCCACGGTGTGGAACGAGCACCTGCCGAACGGGGTGGGCGGGGTGGTCAACCATCTCACTGCGCGCATGCCCAACTATGCCGTGCCGCCGCCGCTGCCCAACCCGCATGTGCCGCTGGTGGTGCCGCAGGGCTGCTACCTGGCCATGGGCGACAACCGCTATAACAGTACCGACAGCCGCTGGTGGGGCTGTCTGCCGGAGCAGAACCTGGCCGGCAAGGCCTTCCTGATCTGGCTGAGTTGGACCGGTTCGGGCGTGGCCTTCCATCGCATGGGTACGGTCATTCACTAAAAGCGTGACGGGCATAGGTGCGCGCCCGGTGACGTTCCAGCCAGCTTGGCGCGACAATGCGCGTGCCAGACTGCCTCCGGGGCGGCTTGGTGGCGCCTTGCCAGTTAACCGGATATCGCCGTCAGGCGGCATAGCGAGGGGACTATGAAATCGAAGCAAACGGGTATCACCCTGATCGGGTTTCTGGTGGTGTTGATCGTCGTGGCGTTCTTTGGCTACATGGCCATGAAGCTGGTGCCGGCCTATACCGAATTCATGGGCGTGACCAAGGCCATGAACCAGCTGGCGAGTGAGGATGGTCCCAAGTCGGTGACGCAGGTCCGCAATGACCTGATGAAGAAGCTGGACTTCCAATACGTGAGCGACGACACCATCACGCCGCAGGACATCACTATCAAGCGCACCGGTAATGCGTCGTCGCTCAACATCAGCTACGACAAGCGCATTCCGTTTATGTACAACATCGACTTCCTGTTGCACTTTGAAAAGAGCGTGGCGCTGCAGGGTAATGTCGAAGGTTAAGCACAGGCCCAGGATTTGACCAAGCTCGCCTATTGTTTTCGTGATCCGGCCCTCGCCGTACTGGCGCTGACTCATCGCAGCGCCGGGAAGCCCAACAACGAGCGGCTGGAATTCCTGGGCGATGCATTGCTCGGCGTGGTGGTTGCCGAGCTGTTGTATGAGGCTCACCCGAACGCGAGCGAGGGCGAACTGTCCCGCTTGCGCGCGCAGTTGGTGAACGGCCAGGCACTGGCCGTCATCGCGCGCGAACTGGAACTGGGCGATGAGCTCAAGCTGGGCTCGGGTGAATTGAAGAGTGGTGGTTTCCGCCGCGACTCTATCCTTGCCGACGCCTTCGAAGCCTTGTTGGCGGCGGTGTATCTCGATGCCGGGTTCGAGGCGTGCCGCAACGTGGTGCGCGGTCTTTTCGAGCCGCTGGTCGCGGCCATTCCGCGCTCTTCCAAGGACGCCAAGACCCGCCTGCAGGAGCTGCTGCAGGCCCACGGCTGGCCCTTGCCGCAGTACGATCTGATCGACAGCCATGGCGAAGACCACGCCAAGACCTTCGATGTCTCGTGCGAAATCAACGAACCGGCACCCATCCGGGCCGAGGGCCACGGCACCAGCCGCCGGGCCGCTGAACAGGACGCCGCTGAAACCGTGCTGCGCCTAATGCAGGAAGTGAACTCATGAACGACAACGACGAACTCGATCTCGGCGCACCGGCCGAACTTCCCCACGACGATTTTCGCTGCGGCACCGTAGCGCTCGCGGGGCGTCCCAATGTGGGCAAGTCCACCTTGCTCAACGCGCTGATCGGGTTTCGCCTGTCCATTGTCAGCCCGCGTCCGCAGACTACCCGTCATCGCATCCTGGGCATCGCCACCAGCGAGGCCGGCCAGATCATGTACGTGGATACGCCGGGTCTGCATCGCGGCGCCAAGCGCGCGATGAATCGCAGCCTCAACCGTGCCGCACGTTCGGCGATCAGCGAAGTGGACGTGGTTGTGCAGGTGATCGAGGCGGGCCGCTGGACCGATGAAGACGAGGCGCTTTACGACGCCCTGGTCGAACAGAAGGTGCCGCGCCTGCTGGTGATCAACAAGGTCGACCTAGCCAAGGACAAGACGACCATGCTGCCCTTCGTGGCGGAGCTGATGGGGCGTCACAGCTTCGACGAGGTCTACTACGTCAGCGCGCTGAAGGAGAAGGGCCTGAAGGAGCTGGAGACAGGCATCCTCAAGCGCCTGCCGGTCCAGCCGCCGGTGTTTGGCGAAGACGAAGTCACCGATCGCAGCGAGCGTTTCCTCGCGGCGGAAATGGTGCGCGAGCAGCTCATGCTGCGCCTGGACCAGGAGCTCCCGTACGCCACCACGGTGGAGATCGAGCAATTCAGCGATCGCCCTGATGGCATCGCCGAAATCCACGCCGTGATCTGGGTGGAACGCGATGGCCAGAAGGCCATCGTCATCGGCAATGGCGGTGCTCAGCTCAAGGCGATCGGCACGTCGGCGCGGCGCCATATGGAGCGCACCTTCGAGCGCAAGGTTTTCCTTCGCCTGTGGGTGAAGGTGCGTGAAGGCTGGGTCGACGACGAGACGATGCTGAAGAAATTCGGCTACACCGATTGAGTCTGCGTGCGTGTGGCTCCGCTTGGTATGCCTGACCACCGCTGGTCAGGCGCGATCATCCACTGATTCGGGCCGATAGCCACCGCCATGCGTATCGAGCAGCAGCCGGCCTATGTGCTTCATTCGCGGCCTTATCGCGAGACATCGCTGCTGCTTGAATGCCTGACTCGCGACCACGGGCGTCTTGGCGTGGTCGCGCGTGGCGTGCGGCGCGAGCGTGCGCGCGTGCAGCGTGCGCAGTTGGAGCCGTTCCAGCCCTTGTCGCTCGATTTGCTGTTGCGCGGCGAACTGGCCACGTTGCAGACCGCGGAACATACGAGTCCGCCGTTGCGTCTGATGGGCGATGCGGGACTTGCGGGGCTTTACCTCAACGAGCTCTGCGTGCGGCTGACCGGTCGTCAGGATCCCTTGCCGGATCTGTTCGATGCGTATGCGCGCACGCTGCCGCGTCTTGCGAGCAGCGAGCCGCTGGCCTGGAGTCTGCGGCGTTTCGAGCGCGATCTGCTTGAAGCCATCGGTTACGGCCTGCAGATGGAATTCGAAGCGGAGTCCGGCGAGCCGCTGGAGCCGACCCAGCACTACCGCTATGTGGTGGAGCAGGGGCCTGCACCTTGTCGCCCGGGAACGGCGCATGCCTTGCGTGGAGCCGATCTGCTGGCCCTGGCCGCCGACGACATGCCCGATGCCGCTGGATTGTCTTCACTGCGCAGCATGATGCGCGAGGTGATCCGCTTTCATCTGGGCGGCGGAGAGTTGCGGGCGTGGCACGTGCTGGGTGCGGCGATGTCGCGTCGCTGAGCTCAGGCGGCCGTGTCGCCGCCAAGCGCATCGATGGTGGCCAGCAGCGAGCGGCGGAAGCGCGACAGCGGCGCCAGCGAACCGGAATGCTTCAGCTTGAGATGGCGTTGCAACAGCGTTGCCTGCACGCCCAAGGCCGCCGCCCCGCAGAAGCCGCAGGACGAACGCAGGCGATGCATGCGATCAGCGAGGGCTTCGGTGTCCTCCAGCAGCTCATCGAGATCCTGATACAGCCCCGCCAGCTCCGCGCGCAGCAGCGTGCGCATCGCCTTGACCACATCCGCGTCGCCCATGGTGGCGATCGCCTGTGCGTCATCCAGCAACGGCACGGCAGCGGCACCCGCGTGGACCAGCGCGAGAATGCGGCGAAGGTCGGCCAGGCTGCAGGGCTTTTGCAACACCTCGCTGAATTCGGCGGCAAGCAGGCGTTGCCGTTCGATGACATCCATCTCGGCGCTGGTGGCGACGGCGGTGCAATCGCTGGACCGTGCCTGCGGATCGTGGCGCAAGGCGGTAAGCACCTCTTCGGCGCCGGCGCCCGGCATGCGGCAATCCAGCAGGAGCAGGTCGAAGGCTTCATGCCGAGCCATCGCGATAGCCGAGGGGCCGTCGTGGCAGGCATGCGCGTGCAGACCGAGGCTGCGCAGGGCTTCCACCAGGAAAAGACGGCTGCTCGGGTCGTCGTCGGCCACCAGGGCGCGGACGGTGATGGGCGCGCTCCGATGGCCTAAAGGCTCGCTGGAAAGCGTGTGTTGCATGACTTGTCCGTGTCGTTCAGCTGATTTTGGCAGAATGGCGCTTCATGCGCCCCACATCAAGCCAACTTATTCTCACTCTATGCGTCCTCCTGTGGGCCGGCTGGTCGCTGCCAGCCCGCGCCGATGTTGCGCTGGGCGCCAAGACCGTGACCGTCCCCGGCCTGAAGATGCAAGGGGTGCAGTCGCAGATCGGCGAAGACGGAGAGGGCGGCCTCAAGCTCAGTTTGCGCGCAGCCAAGGCCGACGTGCCGGCGATGGGCTGGAAGCGCGTCGGGGTGGACCTGCAGGGCGTGCTCCAGCGTGACACCCATATGCGCTGGCTGTTTGATGGCACGGCCCAGCTTGCCGGCGCACCGGGCGCTGCGCTGAGCAACGCCAAGGTGTCGATGGTGATCGACGAGGCGGCCAACACGCTGCAGATCGACCTGACCCAGGGCGCGATCCAGGCGAGCACGGCCTTGCCGCTAGACCAGCCGACGCACGCCCAGATCAGCCTCAAGGGCGTGCCGTTGGCCTGGTTGCAAGGCTTGCTGAGCACGGTATGGTCCGGGCGAGCCACCGGCGGCAAGCTGGATGCCGACATGGCGCTGGATATTCAGGACAAGGGCCTGCAGGCGTCGGGCCAGTTCGCGTTGAATGGCGGCGGGTTCGATACGCCTGGTGGCGCGCTGGCTGGCCAATCGGTCAATGGCAACGGTCGTCTCAATCTCGATACGACCAGCGCGCCTACCCGCATCGACCTGGATGCCAGCCTTCGTGGCGGCGAGCTGCTGTTGGGCCCCATCTATGCGCGCCTGCCTGATCATCCCGTGCAGTTGAGCTTGTCGGCTGCCACGCGCAACGGCGCGGTCGATTTCAATCGCCTGCGCGTGGCCGACGCCGATGCCCTGCAACTGGAAGGCGCCATGAGTTTCAACGCCAAGGGCGATCTGCAGCAGCTCAAGCTCGATCGGCTGCAGTCGCGCTTCCCGGCGGCGTACCAGCGGTATGGGCAGGCATGGCTGGCGACGCTGGGCTTGCGCGACATGCGCATCGATGGCGAGCTCAGCGGCAATCTCGATCTGGGCGCCGATGGCCTGCGCAGTTTCGCTTTCGACACCGATGGCCTGGACGCGGCCGATGCCGACGGTCGCCTGGCCGTGAAAGGCCTGCGCGGCGGTCTCGATTGGAACGCCACCAACGATCGCCCGGTGACCTCGATGTCGTGGCAGGCCTTGCAGGTCTACCGCATTCCCAACGGTGCGACGCAGTTGCGCTGGCAGAGCAAGGCAGGTGCCTTGACCCTGCAGCGCGCGGTGGATATTCCGGTGCTCAATGGGCGCGTACATGTCGGCGATCTCGCGTGGCGCCCGGCCGCTGCCAAGGGGCGCCGTCTGGAAACCTCGCTTGCGTTTGCGGGCATCGACATGGCCTCGTTCTCGCGCACCATGGGCTGGCCCGAGTTCCCAGGAACCCTGGGCGGCGCCATTCCCGCCTTGCGCTGGGTGGATGACCGCTTTGAGCTCGAGGGTGGCCTGTCGGTCAATGTCTTCGATGGTTTTGTCGACATCACGCGTTTGAGTTTGCAGGGGCCATTCGGGCCCAGCCCCGTATTCACCGGCGATGTGCAATTGCGCCAGCTCGATCTGGGCGCGATGACCAGCGTGTTCGACTTCGGCAGCATCACCGGTCGTATGGACGGCTCCGTCAATGAACTGCGCCTGGTCAACTGGAACCCGGTGGCGTTCAAGGCCAGCCTGCTTGCTGGCAGTGGCGGGCGCATCAGTCAACGTGCCGTGAATAACCTGACCTCGGTCGGCGGCGGCGGCATGGCGGCCGGATTGCAGGGCGCCGTGCTCAAGCTGTTCAAGACGTTTGGCTATAAGCGCATCGGCCTCAATTGCACGCTGCAGGCGTCGGTATGCCATATGGGTGGCCTCGACAACGATGCCGATGGCTACACTATCGTCGAAGGCAGCGGCTTGCCGCGCCTGCAGGTGATTGGCCACCAGGCCCAGGTCGACTGGCCGACGCTCGTCCGCCGATTGAAGGCCGCCATTGAAGGCAATGGACCGGAAGTCCACTAGGGCAAAGCACGCCTTAGACCCATCCCCACCCCCAAGGAGTCGAAATCATGCGCAAGCTCGTCTATGGATTGCTGACCACGCTGTTGGTCGCGCTGGTGGGGTGCGTCACCATCAATGTCTATTTTCCTGAAGCGGCCGCGCAAAAGGCCGCCGACCAGTTCATTGGCACCGTGCTCGACAGTTCGGCGCCTGCGCAGCCGGCCAAGGACGAGCCGCCGGCGCCGAAGAAGAACAATCAGCCCTCGGCCATGTTGCTCGACCTGCTGATTCCCGCCGCCTACGCGGCCGATGCGCCGAATCTGCGCGTGCAGACGACGACCACGGAAGCGATCCACGGCCGCATGCAGGCGCGTTTCCGCGACACCTTGACGCCACTCTTCAATAGCGGTGCGGTGGGCTTCACCCAGGACGGGTTGGTGGCCGTGCGTGACGCTGGCAAGGTGCCGCTCGACCAGCGGGCCGGAGTGAGCGCCGCGGTGGCGGACGAGAATCGGGATCGCAATGCGCTGTACCGCGAAGTGGCCAACGCCAACAACCATCCGGAATGGGAAGCGCAGATCCGCGCCACTTTCGCCAAGGGCTGGATCGAGCGGGCGCGGCCGGGCTGGTATTATCAGGACCCCTCGGGGGCGTGGAAGCAGAAATAAGCTCATCGCTCCTCATCACCCGATCAACGCGCCCGGGTCCTGCTGATCCGGGCGTGCGCGTTTTTGGAAGACAGTTGCCACGATGAAAGAATTCGAAGCCACCATCACCGACCTCAGCCACGACGGCAAGGGCGTCACCCGGATCGACGGCAAGGCCGTCTTCGTCAGCGGCGCGCTGCTGGGCGAAGAGGTCAAGCTGCGCATCCGCAAGCGTCATCGTCACTACGACGAAGCGGAAGTGGTGGAACTGGTGACCCGTTCGCCGCATCGCGTGGAACCGCGCTGCCGTCATTTCGGCCAGTGTGGCGGCTGCTCGCTGCAGCATCTGGACGCAGCGGCGCAGATCGAAGTGAAACAGCGCGTGCTGAAGGACAACTTCGAGCGCATCGGCAAAGTGATGCCAGAGCTGTGGCTGCCGCCGCTGACCGACGAGCCCTGGGGTTATCGCCGCAAGGGTCGCCTTTCCGTGCGCTCGGTGGCGAAGAAAGGGCGCGTGCTGGTGGGCTTTCGCGAGGAGAGCAATCCGCGCTTTGTCGCCGACATCACCCAGTGCGAAGTCGTGCATCCGGCGCTGGGTCCCAAGATCGGCCTGCTGGCCGAGCTGATCAGCAGCATGGATGCCGCGGCGGATATTCCGCAGATCGAGTTCGCTGCGGGCGACGACGTGGTGGCACTGGTGTTCCGTCACATGCAGCCGCTGAGCGAACGCGATCAGGCGGCCTTGATCGCGTTCGGTCAGCAGCACGGCTTCGCGATTTATCTGCAGCCCGGCGGCGTAACCAGCGTGCATCCGTTGTGGCCGGAGTCGCCGCGGCTGGCCTTCAACATCCCCAGCGACGATGCCGCGTTCGCGGATGTCGAGCTGGAGTTCCGCCCGCTCGATTTCGTGCAGGTCAATGCAGGCATGAATCGCCGCATGATGGCGCGTGCGATGGAGCTGCTCGATCCGCAGCCGACGGATCGCGTGCTGGATTTGTTCTGCGGCCTTGGCAATTTCACGCTGCCGATCGGTCGGCGCGTCGCCGAGGTCGTCGGGGTGGAGGGCGAGCACGGCCTGGTCGAGCGTGCCGCAGAAAACGCCGCACGCAACGGCATCACCCATGCCCGCTTCGAAGTGGCCAATCTGTTCGAAGATCAGCGCCACACGCACTGGGCCAAGCAGTCGTGGGACAAGCTCTTGCTGGATCCGCCGCGCGCTGGCGCCGACAAGGTGCTGGAATACCTGCCGCACAAAGAGACCAGCCGCATCGTCTATGTGTCATGCCACCCGGGTTCGTTGGCGCGCGACGCAGGTATCCTCGTGCAGAAACATGGGTTTCGCTTGAGCGCGGCCGGCGTGATGGATATGTTCCCCCACACGGCGCACGTGGAGTCCATCGCGCTGTTCGAACGCTGAGTCATGGCAAGGAAGGCGGGACGCCTTCACCGCTCCGTCACATCCTTCCCCAATCATCGGTTGACGCATGGGCATCGAGATCGAACGCAAATTCCTCCTCAGCGATGACAGCTGGCGTGACGCCGTCACCGATAGCGAGCGCATCGCCCAGGGCTATCTGGTCAGCGCGCAGGCACTGCACGACGGTACCGCGCGCGCGTCCGTGCGCGTGCGCCGCACCGGCGATCGCGGGTGGCTCAACATCAAATCGGCCAAGCTCGGCATCGAGCGCGCCGAGTTTGAATACCCGGTACCCATCGCCGATGCCGAGCAGATGCTCGCCGAACTGTGCGACGGGGTGGTGGAGAAGATCCGGCATCACGTGATCGTCGACGGCGTGCTGTTCGAGGTCGACGAATTCTTTGGCGACAATGCGGGGCTGGTCGTGGTCGAGGTGGAATTGCCCACTACCGACGCAGCGTTTCCACGCCCCTCGTGGCTGGGGCGCGAAGTGAGCCACCTGCCGCGCTACTACAACGTCAACCTGATCGCGCATCCGTATGCGCGCTGGACGTCGGATGAGCGCCAGGCGGCCGGAGAACCCACCTCATGCTGATGATCGGTTTGGCCGGCACCACGCTCGCCGCCTCGGAGCATGCATGGCTGAAGGCGCCCGGCGTGTCCGGCGTGGTGCTGTTCTCGCGCAATTTCAGTACGCGCGATCAGTTGATGAAGCTGATTGACGATATTCGCGACGTCGGCGGCGACGACCTGCTCATTGCCGTGGATCAGGAAGGCGGCCCGGTCCAGCGTTTTCGTGACGGATTTACGCGCCTGCCTCCGTTGTCCACCATCGGCGCCGTGTACGACCGTGATCCCGAAGATGCCATCCGCCTCGCCGAAGAGCATGCCTGGGTGATGTCGAGCGAATTGCGCGCCAGTGGCGTGGATTTCAGCTTTGCGCCCGTGGTTGATCTCGCACGCGGCAATGCGGCGATCGGCCTGCGCGCCTTTCATGCCGACCCAGCGGTGGCTGCGGAACTTGGCCAGGCCTATGTGCGCGGCATGCACCTGGGCGGCATGGCCGCGGTGCTCAAGCATTTTCCGGGTCACGGTTCGGTGGCGGCGGATACGCACAAGGACACCGCGGTGGATACGCGTCCCTTGGACGTGATTCGTCGAGAAGACCTGTTGCCCTTCGTCGAAGGCATGGCGGCGCACGCGGAAGCGGTCATGGTGGCGCACGTGGTCTATCCCGAGGTCGATGCACAGCCGGCAGGATTTTCCTCGCGCTGGATCAAGGACATCTTGCGCAGCGAGCTGGGCTTTGGCGGTGCGGTGATCAGCGATGACATCAGCATGGCCGCCGCCGGTGCGGCGGGCGGCGTGACGGGGCGCGTGCATGCCCATCTGGATGCCGGTTGCGATCTGATGCTCGCCTGCTTCCCCGACGTAGTGGATGAGGCCATTGCCGCCGTACAAAACCGCGCGGCGAGCTCGCCCGAACGTATCGCCGCCTTGCGCGGCGACGTGGCCTCCACCTGGGACGGCCTCAACGACAACCCACAGCGCGAACGTTTCATCGCGCGCATCGCGGCGCTGCACGCCGTGGAAGGACAAGCTTCGGCATGAGTACATCCACCCCTTCACTGGCCACTGCGCTTGCAAGCGCCGAGCTGTTGTTCGATCGCGCGGCGCTGGAGTCGGTGATCGTCGACATGGGCCGCGATATCGATGCCGCCCTCGATGGCGAGCGAGCCGTGTTTCTCACGGTGATGAATGGCGCGCTGATTTTTGCCGGTCATCTCGCACTGTCGATCCGCACTGATGTCGAGTTCGACTATGTCCATGCCACGCGCTACCGCGGCGCCACCTCGGGCAGCGAGCTGCATTGGCTGCGCGAACCGATGGTGGATCTCACCGGCCGCACCGTGCTGCTGGTGGACGATATCCTCGATGAAGGCCACACCTTGAAGGCCGTGCGCGACGACTGCCTGCGTCGCGGCGCGCGTCGCGTGCTGGTGGTGAGCCTGTGCACCAAGCAGCACGATCGTTTGGTCGATGGCATCCAGGCCGACTTCAACGGCGTCCAGTTGCCCGACCGCTACGTATTCGGCTTCGGCATGGACTACTACGAGCAGGGCCGCAATCTGCCG
The DNA here is from genome assembly GCF_056399945.1 of Dyella sp. 01L423. Taxonomy (NCBI): domain Bacteria; kingdom Pseudomonadati; phylum Pseudomonadota; class Gammaproteobacteria; order Lysobacterales; family Rhodanobacteraceae; genus Dyella; species Dyella sp. 01L423. Next base: position 1,348,811 of record NZ_JBFTSI010000001.1, read on the forward strand.
GGCATCTACGCGCTCAAGTAAGGCGACGAACGACCACGGAGTCATGCATGAATGTTTTGGGGATTTCCGGCAGCCTGCGCGAGGCGTCGTTCAATACCGCGCTGCTGCATGCTGCGCGCGAGCTTGCGCCGGCCGGCATGAACATCGTGATGCATCGCCTGCATGATCTGCCGATGTTCAATCAGGACGTGGAAGAGCAGGGCGATCCCGAGTCGGTAGTGGAATTGAAAAACGCCATCGAGCGCGCCGACGGCCTGCTGATCGCCTGCCCGGAATACAACGGCGGCATCACCGGCGTGTTGAAGAACGCGGTGGATTGGGCCTCGCGCTCCGGCAAGGCGCGCAAAGTGGCTGCGCTCACCGGCAAGACCGTCTGCATCATTGGCGCGAGCCCGGGCGTCACCGGGACGGTGCGTGCGCAGGACCAGCTGCGCCTGATCCTGCGCCGAGCAGGCGCCCGCTCCGAGCCGCAGGGCGACGTGCTGGTGTTCCACGCACATACCAAGATCGTCGACGGCCAATTGAGCGATGAGCGGACGCGCGAGGCGCTGACTCGCCATCTGGCGGGCTTTGCCGAGCGACTGGCAGCTACCTCGAACGAATTGAACGCGTATAGGAATGCATCGTGAGCATCGATCTGGCCGTCATCGGCGGCAGCGGTTTGTACAATTTCCCGGGCCTGGAGAACGCCTCGCGCCATCGCATCGACACGCCATTCGGCGCAGCCTCGGGCGACGTGGTGACAGGCGATTTCGCCGGCCGCAAGCTGGCCTTTCTCGCCCGCCATGGCGAGAGCCACACGGTGCCGCCGCATCGGGTGAACTACCGCGCCAACCTGTGGGCGCTGCATTCGCTGGGTGCGCGCCGGGTGGTCGGCGTGAACGCCGTGGGCGGCATCCGCGCCGATATGGGGCCGCGCGTCATCGTCGTGCCCGACCAGATCATCGACTACACCCACGGCCGCTACACGAGTTTTTGCGATGTCGAGGGCGCCGAGGTCCGTCATATCGATTTCAGCGAGCCCTACACCGAGTCCCTGCGCCGCGAACTGATCGGCGCGGCGGCCAAGGCTGACATCGCTGTCATTGATGGTGGCTGCTATGGCGCGACGCAGGGTCCGCGCCTGGAGACCCGGGCGGAGATCGCACGCATGAAGCGCGACGGCTGCGACCTGGTCGGCATGACCGGCATGCCCGAGGCCGTGCTTGCCCGCGAACTGGAGCTCCCTTACGCCTGTCTCGCACTGGTTGCGAACTTCGCGGCCGGCTGCGGCGACGAGGCGGAAATCAGCATCGAAGAAATCTTCGCCCACCTGGCGGCGGCCACGGCCGAGGTGCCCCGTCTCTTGGGTGTTTTGCTTAAAAGCTGAGCAACCGGTACGGTTTTGATCGTGTCAAAGCGGTCACCATATTGCGCTTTGCCATAAAACATGTTGATACTTCCGTTGTGCCAGGGGCGGCGGACCAAGGGGTCAAGGTGGTTCAGCGCTTACCGTGGTGCATCCAGTCCATGATTCAGAGGTTCACGCAATGCGTTTCGGTACGGTCAAGTGGTTCAACGACGCCAAGGGTTTCGGCTTCATCGCGCCTGAGGACGGTGGGGAGGACGTGTTCGTCCACTTTTCGGCAATCAACTCCAAGGGCTTCCGTAGCCTGCAGGAAGGTCAGCGCGTGAAGTTCGAAGTCACCACGGGCCCGAAGGGCGCCCAGGCTTCGGGCGTCGAAATCGCCGGCTAATGTCGGCGCACCGGCGCCCGCGCCGGTCATCGATGTGAGGAAGCCCCGCGTCGCAAGGCGCGGGGCTTTCTTTTTTTTGATTGGAGTGGGGATGCGATGACGGATCGTAGAGGGTTTCTGAAGGCCTCCGTGCTGGGGGCCTCCGCCGTGGCGCTGGCCGGCGGCGCGCATGCGCTGGCAGGCGCCAGCGGGACGAGCAAGGGCAGCGTGGCTGCGCGCGTGATCTCGACCTGGGACTTCGGCGTGGCCGCCAACCAGGCCGCCTGGGGCGTGCTGTCGAAGGGCGGCGGGTCGCTCGACGCCGTCGAAGCGGGCGTGATGATCCCGGAAGCGGATCTGAAGAATCACAGCGTTGGCCGCGCCGGCTATCCGGATCGCGACGGGCATGTCTCCCTCGACGCCAGCATCATGGACGCCGATGGCAGCTGCGGCGCGGTGGCCGCGCTGGAGCACATCGCCCATCCGATTCAGGTCGCGCGCCGGGTCATGGAGCGCACGCCGCATGTCTTGCTGGTGGGCGACGGCGCGCTGCAGTTCGCCGTGGAACAGGGCTTCAAGAAAGAAGAACTGCTGACCCCCGAATCCGAGGCGGCGTGGAAGGAATGGCTGAAGACGGCCCACTACCAACCCTCGGCCAACAGCGAAGTTCGCGACTACGGCAAGACCGGCATGCCGGGCGGCAAGGACAACCACGACACCATCGGTATGCTGGCCATCGACGCCAGCGGCCGCCTGGCCGGCGCCTGCACCACCAGCGGCATGGCGTGGAAGATGCGCGGCCGGGTGGGCGACAGCCCCATCATCGGCGCCGGCCTGTACGTCGACGGCGATGTCGGCGCGGCCACCTCGACCGGCGTAGGCGAGGAAGTGATCCGCAACGTGGGCAGCTTCCTGGTGGTGGAACTCATGCGCCATGGCCGCTCGCCGCAGGACGCCTGCCGCGAGGCGGTGATGCGCATCGTCAAGCGCCGGCCCGCGGCGTCGAAGGATCTGCAGGTCGGTTTTCTCGCCATGAACAAGCACGGCGAAGTGGGCGCGTTCGCGATCCAGTCCGGCTTCTCCTATGCCGTGTGCGATGCGACCAAGCAGGACGGCTTGATCCCCGCCAAGAGCGTGTACTGATGGCAAGACGTCTGCTCGAAGTCGCAGCCAACTCGCTGGCGTCCGCGCTCGCCGCGCAGGCAGGCGGCGCGGACCGGGTGGAGTTGTGCACGGGCCTGGAGCTGGGCGGACTCACGCCATCGATGGCACAGATCGCCCAGGTGCGCGAGCGCCTGAGCATCCCGCTGTATGTGCTGATACGTCCACGCGCCGGCGATTTTCTCTACAACGATGACGAGCTGGACGTGATGCAGCACGACATCGAGAGCTGTCTTTCGCTGGGGTGCGATGGCGTGGTGTTTGGCGTGCTCGATGCAGATGCACGCGTCGACGTAGCGCGCTGCAGACCGCTGCATTCTGCGGCGGGCGGCATGGGCGTGACCTTCCATCGCGCGTTCGATATGGCGCGCGATCTGCCTCGGGCGCTGGAGGATGTGGTGGCCTTGGGGGCAGAGCGCGTGCTCACCTCCGGCGGCGCGATATCAGCCATCGACGGCGCCCATACGATTCGCCAGCTGATCGAACAGGCGGCTGGCCGCATCGTGGTGATGCCGGGCGCGGGCGTGCGGGCCGCGAATATCGCCGGGCTGGCGCAAGCAACCGGCGCGGCGGAGATCCACGCCTCGGCCAAGGGTGTGCTGCCATCGGGCATGCATTGGAGCAATCCCGCCTTGACCGACATGGCCGCTGGCGAGGTCCGCAGCGACGTGGATGAAGTACATGCACTGGTCGCCGCGCTCCACTCGCAAGCCTGATTTGCTGTTATTAAGGCCAATGGCGCCGTAGGCTCCAACCGCGTCACCCTTCTTCCAGAGAGCCCATGGCATGGACGAGCGGAGCGGCAGGCGAGGTGTTCGAGCGGCGCTGTCCCTGGCGCTGGGCGTGCGGCCATGAGTGCGCCGCAGGAAACCGCCGCCTCGACGGCCCTCGTGCTGCGCCGCTGGCCTCGTTTGCTGTCCACGGCCGCCGTGATCGTGGCCGCCACCATCTTCGGCCTGAGCTATAGCCTCTCCGCTCCCTTGATCGCCATGAGCCTGGCGGCGAGCGGGCACTCCGGCAGCTACATCGGCCTCAACGCGGCCATGCATGCGCTGGGCGTGTTGCTGATTGCACCCGTGATGCCAACCCTTGCCGCGCGCTTCGGCGCGCGCACGCTGGCCGTGGCGGCGCTCGTAGTGACGGCCGTCGTGCTGGCTGCGTTTGCGCGAGTGACCGACGTGACATGGTGGTTTCCCATGCGCATCCTGCTGGGCATGGCGGCGGAAGTCTTGTTCGTGATGTCGGAAACCTGGACCAACGTGCTCAGCACCGAGCAGGCACGTGGTCGCACCATGGCCGTCTATACCGCCGCGCTGTCGCTGGGCATGGTGCTGGGGCCGGCCTTGCTGTCAGTGCTGGGTGTGGATGCGGGCGCCTATCTGGCCGGCGCGGCCATCGCGCTGGCCGCCGTGGCGTTCATCCTGCCGCCCTGGGTGGTGGCTCCCCAGCGCAGTGTGCCCGAGCGGGCACAGCCGCTCCGCTATATGCGCCTCGCGCCGATTGCCCTGGCCACCACCGTGCTGAACGCGGGTGTGGAGACGGCGGGGCTTTCCTTCATCTCGTTGTACGCGACGCAACTGGGCTGGACCGAAGCGCGCGCCATGCAACTGATTTCGGTGTTGATGCTCGGCGCCATCGTGTTGCAACTGCCCATTGGCTGGCTGGCGGACAAGGTCGACAAGCGGCGCCTGGTGCTGGCGCTGGCCACGATTTCCGCGCTGACGGCGTTGTTCTGGCCATTTGCCTTGCGCGAGACATGGCTGGCCTTCGCCGTGGTGTTTGTGTGGGGTGGACTGTTCGTGGGCATCTACACCGTGATGCTGGCGATGGTGGGCAGCCGCTTCCAGGGCAACGATCTGGTGGGCGTCTACGCCGTGATGGGGCTGGCCTGGGGCTTGGGTGCGCTGGTGGGACCGACACTCGCGGGCGTGGCGATGGGCGTGAATGCGCTGTTCGGTTTGCCGGGCATCATTGCGCTGGGCTGCGCGGTGTTTGCGGTGTTCCTTGCGAGGTCGCGCAGCGAAACCTGAGGGGCGTCGCGCTCGCACGTGGTTCGAACGATGGAGTCGTCACATGGTGCAGTTGGGCTTGCTTCTGTTGGGCAGCGATTTCATCCGGCGGCGCTGGCTGATCCTCGCCATCGGCGGCATCGCCTGGGCGGCGCTGGGCGTGGCGATCTTCATCGATGCGTTGGACAACGTGCTGTATTTCCCCGTGCACGTGTTCGGCTATCTGCTGGTGGTGGAGGCGGTGGTGACACTGGCGGTGTCATCGCCCCGGCCCGGCACTTCGGCCGCGTTGCGCAAGGCGCGGGGCGTGGTGTTCCTGATTCTCGGCTTGTTGATCGTCGATCCGCATCATGCGGCGAGCGTGATCCTGGCGATGGCGTTTGGCCTCGCGTTTCTGGTTGACGGCATCTTCCGTATTGCGGCGGCGCTGGTAGTGCGCTTTCGTGGTTGGAGACTGTCGTTGCTCACTGGTCTGCTCGAAGTGGGCTTTGCCGTTTTCATGGTCGAGCCGTATCCCACGTTTTACGCGGGCACGGTGCCGTACTGCATCGGCATGGGTCTTTTTCTCTCGGGTTGCGGCATGTTCCGGCAGGCCTGGCGGCTGAAGAAGCTGCCCGACCACGCGGTCCTTTCGTGGCTGTTGATGCGTGACATGCCGGTGGCCGATGCAGGCTTCACGCCCGAACCGCTGGATGAAGTCGCGGGCGATCTGGTCGTTTACGTGTGGACGCCCACTGGCTCCGTTGACGACGCCGTGCCTCAGCCACTGGTGGATCGCTATATCGCGGCGGTGGATGCGAAGGGCGTGATCTCTACAGGACACGCGGCATTGGGATGTCCGCCCGGTGTGTATGTCAGTCACTATCCGGCGGTCGAAATCGATCGCTCCAGCGGCGACTTCACTCGCATGCTGCGCGCCACGGCGATCAACGACGTGCCTGGAAAATTCCAGCCCAGCTACGCGGAGGAATCCGCCGGCTGGTGCGAATCGAACGCCGAAGTGCGTTTCGATCGCTACGATCGCCAGCGTCTGCTGGCGTTCTGGAAGCGCTACCGCGAAGACAGCACTTACAACCTCACCAATCGCAACTGCAGCAGCTCGGTGGCGCATTGCCTGGAGGCCGCACTGGAAGGATCGTCGGCAAAACGCGGCTTCGTCCGCACCATGGTCAATCCGGAACTCTGGGTCGCCGCCCAATTGCGCAAGCGCGCCGAGGCGATGGCCTGGACCCCGGGGTTCGTGCTCGATTACGCCCGCGCGCTCAAGGCAGCCATCCATCCCACGCCCTTGGGCTGGTATACGCTGATTGCCTCGATCAAACGTTTCTGGCGCTACGCGCACATGATCCGTCGCGGCGAGCCGATGAGCGCTGCTTCGATGGAAGACAAAGCGAGCGCCCATGCTGCGCGCAAGCGTTCGATCGAGTGATGCCTCAAGCGGTGAACTGCAGCCTGGCCAGTTCCGCGTAAAGGCCGCCTTCGGCCAGCAGGCTTTGGTGCGTGCCTTGCGCCACGATGCGGCCGCCGTCCATCACCACGATGCGGTCGGCGCGCTGCACGGTGGCGAGGCGGTGGGCGATGACGAGGGTGGTGCGGCCCTTCTCCAGACGCTCCAGGGCCTGCTGGATCGCGGCTTCGGATTGGGCGTCGAGCGCGGAGGTGGCTTCGTCCAGCAAGAGTAGGGGGGCATCCCGCAGGATGGCGCGGGCGATGGCGATGCGCTGGCGTTGGCCGCCGGACAGGCGCACGCCGCGTTCGCCGAGTTCCTCGCCATAGCCTTTGCTCATCGCCATGATGAACTCGTTCGCTTCGGCGGCGCGGGCGGCATCGCGCACTTCCTCATCGTCGGCATCTTGGCGGCCGAAGCGGATATTTTCGGCTGCGCTGCCGCCGAAGATCACCGTTTCCTGCGGCACCAAGGCGATGGCGCCGCGCAACTCGGGCAGGGCGAGTGCGCGCAGGTCGATGCCATCCAGCGTGATGCGTCCTGTCTGGGGATCGTAGAAACGCAGCAACAGGGCGAACACGGTGCTCTTGCCCGCGCCAGAAGGACCCACCAGCGCCACGGTTTCACCGGGGCGAATACTCAGGTCGAAGTCGTGCAGCGCGGGCGCGTCGGGTCGGGACGGGTAGTGGAACTGGATGTGTTCGAAGCGCAACGCGCCTTCCATCGGGCGAGGCAGGGCCGCAGGCTGCGCGGGGCTGGTGATCTCGGCGCGCTCTTCGAACAGTTCGCCAATGCGCTCCATCGCGCCTGCTGCGCGCAGCACGTCGCCCCAGACTTCGGACAGACCGGCGAGCGAGCCGGCCGCGAGGAACGCGTAGATCACGAACTGCGCGAGCACGCCGACATCGAGCGTGCCGGCCAGCACGTCGCGCGCGCCAGCCCATAGCACCAGTGCGATGGCGCCGAAGAACAGCACAATGACCGTCGCCGTCAGGATCGACCGCATGCCAATGCGCTGCCGCGCGGTGGCCAGTGCGCGGGCAATGGCGCCGCCGTAGCGCGCGCTCTCGATGTCTTCGCGAGCGTACGCCTTGACGGCAGGCGCGGCATTGAGCGTTTCATTGGCGACGGCCGCGGCGTCGGCAAGTCGATCCTGGCTGGCGCGCGAGAGCTTCTGGACGCGGCGGCCAAACACCAGGATGGGCAGCATCACTGCCGGAATCACCAGTGCGGTAAGACCGGCCAGCCGCGGGCTGGTCCATACCATCATGGCGGTGGCGCCCAGCAACATCACGGCGCTGCGTAGCGCCACGGAGATGCCCGAGCCGATCAGCGCCTGGATGACCTCGGTATCGGTGCCAAGGCGCGAGATGAGTTCGCCCACGCGGCTGCGTTCGAAAAAGCCCACATCGAGCCGGATCACATGCGCATAGAGTTGGGAGCGCAGCGACGCCAGCGAACGCTCGCCCAGCAGCGCGATGCAGTAGTAGCGCGCCGCCGTGGCAAACGCCAGGACCAAAGCGACGCCAAACAGGCCCAGGAAGGTGGCATTGATGGTGGCTAGGCTGGAATGGCCAAAGCCCTGGTCGATCATGTGCCGCACGGCCATCGGCAACACCAGCGTGGCGCTCGAAGATATCGCCAGAAACACCAGCCACCCGCCGGCAAGCGCGCGATGGGGGCGCACGAACGGCCATAGCTGCATCAAGGTGCCAATGCGACGCGTGGGGCGCTGGGTGTCGGCGGTTTCGCTCATGGGTTCTCGTCGTCGGCATCCGCGCCGGGCTGGCGCATCTGTTTGAAGGTGGGGCGGCTCACGCCCGATTCAATCCAGGCGGCGTGCGCTGTGACGACCGCGGCTGAGGTCATTGACCAGCGCCTGCGCTTCATCGGCATGCCTGTCTGGCAATTGGATCTGCAAGGCAACCCCTTGCGCATCGAAGCTTTCCTGCACGATCTCGGCATCGAACTCGCGCAGGCGTGCCTTGAGCAGGGCCAGTTCGGCGAAGTCGCAGCGCAGGCCAAGCCGCGCCATGGCAACCAAGGGAACGCGTTCGGCGCGACGCAGGCACTCCGCTGCGGTGCCGCCGTAGGCACGCACCAATCCACCGGCGCCCAGCTTGATGCCGCCATACCAGCGCGTGACCACGACCACGGCGCGATCGATGCCTTGGCCTTCGATGGCTTGAAGGATGGGACGTCCCGCGGTGCCTCCCGGTTCGCCGTCATCGTTGAAGCGATAGTCCTGGCCGATGCGATAGGCCCAGCAGTTGTGGGTCGCTGCCGCTTCGCTCACCTGGCGTACGAAGGCCAGCGCCTGCTCGGGTGTCTGTACCGGTGCGGCCTGGGCCAGGAACCGACTTTTCTTGATGTCCTCGCTGTGCTGGCAGGCAGCGGCCAGGGTGTGCAGCGGATCACTCATGATCAGGCAGTTGCGCTCGCAGGTCGTCGGGCAAGGACACGTCCGGATGCGTCTGCTGGAATGCGGTCAGCCGCTGCACGCCTTCGTCGTGGCGATGCAAGGCGAACAGCTGGCGGATCTTCTCCAGCTCTTGCGCTGGTGTATCGGCGGCGTTGACTGCCGTACTGTCCGGCGAAATAGCGGGGGCGGCCATGACCTTCATCGCCGTTACGCGCTGGCTGAGTACGCCTGAGGCGGCCGTGGCTCGCATGCCGGCCTGCGGTGCATAAGCGGACGGGGCGGCTTGCGCGACAGGCGCGGGGGCTGCCGGCGCAGGCGCCGCCGCCATGCTGTCCTCGTTCATGGCTGCCAGCGGTGCGGCTTCTGTGTCGGAGGCGGGGGGCTGCGCGGTCGCGACGACCGGCGCCACCACTTTCGCCTTCATGGCGGAACGGATGTTGTCCCGCTTCGCTGCAGTCGGTGCCGCGATGCGCGCCGCCGGCGCTGCAGACGCCAATGGTGCGGCAGGGGCGTTGACGGCCTCGGCACCGCTTTGACTGGACGCCGCTTGCGCCGGTTCGTTCGCGGGCGCAGCACTGACGGCGACAGCGCGCGAAGCAGGCCCTTGCGGTACGTTCGTGGGCTGTTGCATCGTGCGCCAGCCCAGCCCGGCAGCCACCACCAAGACCGCCACACTGGCAACCGCGACCGGCCAGCGCGTGACGACGCGGCGCTTGTCAGCGCGCACGGCGTCGGCTGCTGCGCGCTGGATGGCGTTATCCATGGCGGGCGACGGTTCCTTGCGCGGCAGGCTGCGATAGAGCGACTTGAGCTCGTCTTCGCCGGGCAGCGCGTCGTTGTCGTGGTCGTGCGTATTCATTCGGCCAACTGTTCGCGCAAACGGTTCATGGCATAGCGCAGTCGCGATTTGGCAGTTTCGCGTCCCACGCCGGTGACTTCGGCAATCTCCTCCACGCTCAGCTCGTTCTCCAGGCGCAGCAGCACGGCGGTGCGCTGCTCATCGGGCAGTTGTTCGATCGCCAGCTGCAGACGCCGGCGACGTTCGAACTCCGACAACAGGTGCTCGGGTTGTTCGTGTTCCGGTGACGCCGTCACTTCGAATACCCGCTCGGCCTCCTCGCCGGTGGCGAGGGGGCGCTTGCGGCGGTAGCTGTCGATCAGCAGGTTATGCGCGATCTGCAGTAGCCAGGTGGTGAATTTGGCCTGCGGCGCATAACGCGCCCGCGAGGCCACGACGCGGCTCCAGGTCTCCTGAAAAAGCTCCTCGGCCAGCTGCGGATCGCGCGCCGCGCGCAGCAGGAATCGATACAGCGCAGCCCGGTGCCGGGCGTACAGCGCGTTGAACGCGGCTGGCTCGCCCCGGGCATAGGCCAGCATCAGCGTCGCATCGTCGTCCACAGGGGCATCCATGGGCGGCGAGGTTAAGCCAAACCGGGGCTTGGGGTAAGCAGGCGGGTCAGTGGCAGGCGTCCATTGCAGTGTTGGGTTCAGGAAGGGTGGCTGCATTCTCATGTAACGCAGGCCATCGTCACTCGGGGTTTGGCGGCTCCCGAAGTCAGGGGATGACGTCACCTGCTACAGGGTGCGAGAAATCCTCCGGCTCGCGCTTTTGAGTCAGCCGGAACACGCCTTCGCGCACCTGGCGTGGCAGCACCACGTCGAGCACGGTGGTCTGGTGCGGGGCCAGGATCAGGAACAGGTCGTCGCTGGCCGCCGTGCTGGCGATGGCGTGATGCACCAGTCCGGCGAGATCGGCGGGTTCGATCGTCGCGCTGTAAGGACGATGCCCGTCCATCGCGGCACGCAAGGTGCGTCGGCTGTTGTCGGGGTCAGCAACGCGGCCGGTGCCGGCCAGCAAGCCATGGTTGAAGAAGAACGTGATCACGTGACCCTGCCGGCTGTTCGCCTGGCGGTCGAGCATGAAACCCTGCGGCATCCAGTCGGGATTTGGCGGCGTGCCGGCCTCGAACAACAGGCGTGCGCCGAGCAGAGGCTCGCCCGCTTCGTCGGTGAGGCGAACAACCAGCATGCTGCGCGGATCATGGATATGGATGCGGGGCGAGAACGGACCCACCGGCTCCTTTTCCACGGGCGCGGCGTCGCGTTGTGCGTTCTCTGCATCGAAGGCGTCGCACAATTGGCGGTAGCCGGCCACGTCGCGCACCTGCAGGCAGCGCAGCAAGGCGTCCACCGTCGCTTGCGGTGCGGCTGCCATCACGCCTTGCTCGAGGCCGGAGTGGGCCGCACCCGGAATCAACTTGAAGGCAGTGCGCGGCGCGATGGTGGCATTGATGGCCAGCGTGGCATCGTTGCCGCTGCCCTGGCGTGCGAGCACGGCATGGCGAGCGTTGAGGTTGGCTGCCGCGATGCGGACGACGCCATCGGAACCGTCTTCGCCGGTATAGCTGTTGATATGGTCATAGAGCGATCGATCGGGTCGATCGCCGGTGAGCACGAACAGGAACTGGCCGCGCTCGGTCGCGTCATCGCCGTGGATATGATCGAGATTGAGCGACAGCGATTCGCTGCTGCCCAGTTCCAGCCAGTCGAGTATGCGTTGCCCCAGTTCCACCCCACCGGCCCACGCGTGCAGGCGGCTCAGCACGCTTTTGCCGAGTTGGGCGAGGGCGGAGCCGAAATTCGCAGGCGCCAGCATCATCAGGTGAGTAAGGCGGATGGTGCTGAAGGCGTGCGGTCGCTCGCGTTGCGCGCGCAGCCATTCGCGTACGACGGGGCCGCCGGTGGAGTGTGTGACGCAGACGAAGCTCGCATCCTGCAGATGCAGGTCGCGCAGGGCGTGATCGAATCCGCGCACGACGTCGGCCATGGTGACCACGTCATCGAAGCTCACGTATTCGGACAGCCAGATATCGGCCACCGCCAGTGCGATGCCACCGGATGCGGCCTGCGCCTGGAGACGCTGTGGCAGCAAGCCATACGTTGAAGTGTTGGTGACGCTCCAGCCGTGCACGAAAACGAGTGTGGTCATGAACCGGTCCCCGCGGTGTCACATTGTCCGCTCGCCAGCATGCTGGCGTCTCCCCAGGGCGACAGGTCGATCGACCCTGCGCTATCGCCTCGCCATAGCGTAAGGCCCTAAGATGCCATGCCTTTCCATGGAGCGGGGAATCCGCATGCTGGCCATTCTGTTCGTGCTGCTGCTGTTGATCGTGTGGCTGTATCGCCTGCGCTGGCGCAAGACCGCGCGCACGCTGTTGATCGCGAGCCTGCTGCTGTTCTTCGGCATTGGTTGCGGCGCGCTGCCGCGCTGGCTTTCCGACGGCCTGCAAGCGGGATATGAAGTCGATCCGGCCATGGCGTGGACGCCGCGCAATGCGATCGTGGTACTGGGCGCGGGCACGGCGGTAGAGGAAGGCCATCCGCTGCAGCCTTCCTACTTCGTCAATGGTCGCCTGTTGCGCGCCGCCCAGCTTTATAGCGCGTGCAAGTCTGCCGGGAAGGAGTGCCGCCTGGTGGTGAGCGGTGGCGATTCGCAGGATCACGGCGAGGCCGAGGCGGTGGTGTATGGCCGTGCATTTCGCGCGCTCGGCATTCCCGCCGCGGATATGTCGATTGAATCGCGCAGCATGAGCACGTGGCAGAACGCGCAGTTCAGCCGTCCGATCCTCGCCGAATACGCGCCGCAGCACATCGTGCTGGTGACTTCCGGGATTCATCTGCGTCGGTCGCTGCTCTACTTCGCGCATTTCGGCATCGCGCCGCAGCCGGTGGCTGGCGACTGGGTCAATGCGCGCAGGGAAGTGGCGCCCGACTCGTGGAACTTCATGCTGATGGATGCCTCGCTGCACGAGTATCTGGGCATCCTGCGTTACCGGGTCTACAACGTGCTGGGCTGGAACGCCCCAAAGGCGCCGCCGCTGGGCGCCTGAAGCGCCCAATAGCCGTTCATTTTCCAGCCAGCTACTGAGCGCATATCCGCGTAACCTTGCGCGGCTTACCTAACGCCAGTTGCCCTCGATGCCCTCCGAACTGCCCTCCGATCCGCACTCGCGTGCGGCGCTTCCGCTTGCCCCGTCGCTGGACCCGACGCTGACGGCGGCGCATATGCCGCGCCATTTCCGTCCGCTGGAGCGGCGCGTGCTGTGGATCTGTTTCCTCGCCATGCTGCTGGGTTCGGCGGTGGCGCTGGTGGCGCGTCTGCTGACGGCCTTGATCGGTTTAGTCACCAACCTCGCGTTTTACGGGCGCCTCAGTACTGAATTCAGCAGTCCCGCGGGCAATCATCTGGGCCTGTGGGTGATTGCGGTGCCGGTGATCGGCGGCCTGATTGTCGGCGCGATGGCGCGCTGGGGTTCGCGTGCGATTCGCGGACACGGCATTCCCGAGGCGATGGAGCAGGTGCTGCTCAACGAGAGCAGGATTCCGCCGCGCATCACCTGGCTGAAGCCGGTGTCGTCCGCCATTGCCATCGGCACGGGCGGTCCGTTCGGCGCCGAGGGGCCGATCATCGCCACTGGCGGTGCACTGGGCTCGCTGATCGGCCAGCTGCTGCGCGTTACCGCGGACGAGCGCAAGACGCTGTTGGCCGCGGGTGCCGCAGCAGGCATGGCCGCCGTGTTCTCCGCGCCGATCTCATCCGTCTTGCTGGCCATCGAATTGCTGCTGTTTGAACGTCGTGCGCGTTCGCTGATTCCGGTGGCGCTGGCGGCGGTGATGGGCACAGCGGTGCGCTACCTGCTAGAAGGCAATGAACCGATGTTCCCGATGCCGGCAATCGCCACGCCGGCACTGAGTGCCGTGGTTGCCTATATCGTCATGGGCATCGTCACCGGCGTGGTCAGCGTTGGCATCACCAAGCTCACCTATGCCATTGAGGACGGCTTCGAGAAACTGCCGATTCACTGGATGTGGTGGCCGGCCATCGGTGGCGTGGTAGTGGGTGTGGTGGGTTACTTCATGCCGGCGACGCTCGGCGTGGGCTACGGCAATATCGCCGCGCTGATTGCCGGTCAGGTCGGCTTCGCCGGCATGCTCGCGCTGTGTCTGATGAAGCTGCTGTCATGGTCGGTGGCGCTGGGCAGTGGAACCTCGGGCGGCACGCTCGCACCGCTGTTCACCATCGGCAGCGCGATGGGCGGCGTGCTCGGCCTGTTGTGCGTGAACTGGTTGCCATGGTTGCAGGTGGATCCGCGCGTGGCGGCGCTGGTGTGCATGGCGGCGATTTTCGCGGGGGCGTCGCGCGCCTTCCTCACCTCGGTCGTTTTTGCGTTCGAGACGACTCAGCAGCCGCACGGCCTGCTGCCCTTGCTCGGCGCCTGCGCGGCGGCATACCTGGTTTCGGGTTTGTTGATGCGCAACACCATCATGACGGAGAAGATCGTCCGTCGCGGCGTGCGCGTGCCAGATGAGTACACGGCTGATTACCTGGAGCGCCTTGCTGTTGGCGAGGCATGCAGCCGAGACGTCGTGAGCCTGCGCGCCAGCGAGACGATTGGCGAGGTGCAGGCCTGGCTGTCGACGGAACATGCACCGGCCAAACATCAGGGCTTTCCGGTGGTGGACGAGCAGGGCCGCTTGCTGGGCGTGGTGACGCGCCGCGATCTGCTGCGGGCCGGCTCGCCGCCGGATGCGCAAGTGCATTCGCTGCTGCATCGTCCGCCCCTCGTGGTGCGCGAAGACCACACGCTGCGCGAAGCCGCCGATCATATGGTGGAAGCCGACGTCGGCCGCCTGGTGGTGATGGATCGCCAGGGACGCCGGATGGTGGGCATCATCACGCGCGGCGATCTGCTCAAGGCGCATGCGCAACGACTGCGCGAAGCGCATGAGGCCAGTCGTCATCTCGGCGGAAAAACAAAACCGGCCGTGTAAGGACCGGTTTTGTGTGACATCCGGGCGGCTTGCGCTGCCCGGGTCAGTACATCAGGCTGCCTTGAGCGAAGCCATGTCGATCACGAAGCGATAGCGCACGTCGCTGCTGATCACACGCTCGTAGGCGGCATTGATGTTCTTCATGTCGATCACTTCGATGTCGCTGACGATGTTGTGCTCGGCGCAGAAGTCCAGCATTTCCTGCGTTTCGGCGATGCCGCCGATGGCCGAGCCCGAGATCGAGCGGCGACCCAGCAGCACCTGCGCAGCGTTCACCGGAGGATCGAGCGGCTGCAGCTGGCCGACCAGGCAGATCACGCCGTTGATGCCGAGCGTGGCCAGGTAGGGGTTGAGGTCGTGCGGGTTGGGCACCGTATCGAGGATGAAGTCGAACTGGCGCGACACGGCGGCCATCTGCTTCTCGTCGGTGGACAACACCACATGGTCGGCGCCCAGGCGACGCGCTTCCTGTTCCTTGCCCGGCGAACGGGTGAACAGAGTGACATCGGCGCCCATCGCCTTGGCGAACTTCAGGCCCATGTGGCCCAGGCCGCCGAGGCCGATCACGGCGATCTTGCTGCCCTTGCCGATGTTCCAGTGGCGCAGCGGCGACCAGGTGGTGATGCCCGCGCACAGCAGCGGCGCGGCAGCCTTCAGGTCCAGCTTGTCGGAGATCGACACCACGAACTTGTCCGAGACCACGATGCGCTCGGAGTAGCCGCCGAAGGTGGGCATCTTGTCGTGGCGATCGATGCCGTTATAAGTCCACGTGGCGCCTTCCACGCAATACTGTTCGAGCCCGGCGTTGCACGACGCGCAATGCTGGCACGAGTCGACCATGCAGCCCACGCCTACCGTGTCACCGACCTTGAACTTGGTGACCTCGGGGCCGACGGAGCTGACACGGCCCACGATCTCGTGGCCGGGCACCATCGGGTAGAGGCTGCCGCCCCATTCGTCGCGCGCCTGGTGGATGTCCGAGTGGCAAACGCCGCAATACAGAATGTCGATCACCACGTCGTTCGCGCGCGGATCGCGGCGTTCGAACTGATGCGCGGCCAGCGGCGTGGTGGCGGACTGAGCGGCGTAGCCGCGGATGGAAAGCGTCATGGCATGACTCCTTGGGGACGGGACAGCAAGGTGGTCGAGTATGGTCGCCCGGCATGACGCCCGGGTAGCCGATTCCTGCGAGATGATTGCCCGATCCTGCAAGCCGGTGGCCTAAGGCCTCGCCAAGTGGCGGAGAAACAGGCAATCTCGTCCTGTAGAAATGGAACCTAAGTCCATGAATAAAAACCCTTCCATCCTTGGCTCCTCGGCACGCCTGGCGCAAGATCGCGAGGAATTGACAGCCATCGTTGAACGATTGGCGGTTGCGGACGGCTTGCACACGACGGTATGGCCGGCCCTGACGCTGTTTCGCGCCAACTCGGTCGGCGTGCCGACCTGCGCCATGTACGGCCCGGGTCTTGGGCTGGCGCTGCAGGGGGCCAAGCAGATCCTGCTCGGCCAGCAGACCTTCCTGCATGAGCCGGCTACCTACATGGTCAATGCCGTGGATGTGCCGGTGTCGTCGCAGGTGGTGCGGGCGTCGGACGATGCGCCATGTCTGTGCCTGACCTTTCGCCTGGACCTGCAATGCATCCGTGAGCTGCTGCCCGGCGTGCAGTTGCGTCGCAGCGCGGTCGTCTCGGCGCCCGGCCTGTCCATGAGTCCGCTCGATGGCGAACTGCTCGATCCGCTGCTGCGCCTGGTGCGTCTGCTAGGCACGCCGCGCGACCTGGAGGTGTTGGGGCCGCTGATCGAGCGCGAACTGCTGTATCGGCTGTTGACCGGCGAGCAGGGCGCGCTGCTGGCGCAGATCGCCACGTCCGGCAGCCAGGGTCACCAGGTGTCGCGTGCCATCGACTGGCTGCGGCAGCATTACGACGAGCCCTTGCGCATCGATGAACTGGCGATGCGCGTCAACATGAGCACCTCATCGCTGCATCACCATTTTCGCGCCATTACCGCCATGAGTCCGCTGCAATATCAGAAGCAGCTGCGTTTGCACGAAGCGCGTCGCTTGCTGTTGTCCAGCCAATGCGACGTCGCCACCGCGGCGCACCAGGTGGGCTATGAGAGTCCCTCGCAGTTCAGTCGTGAATACAGCCGCCAGTTTGGTGCGCCGCCCCTGCGCGACGTGGCGCGTCTGCGGCTGGCGGACACCGAGTCGGTCGCCTGAAGACACTTGACGCCCGCGCCGCAGGCATCGAGCATGCGCCGCGCAGGCAACACGGCAAGGGAGTGCCATGAATCTCGCTTTGTTCGACTTCGATGGAACCATTACCACCCGCGAGATGTTCCGGCCCTTTTTCGAGTTTGCCGTGTCGCCGCGCCGGCGCGCCTTTGGCGGTGCGCTGCTCGCCCCGATGGTGGCCGGCTACAAGCTTGGCTGGATATCGCCCAATCTCATGCGGCGCAGCGCGGTGCAGATGGGTTTTCGTGGCGTGTCCGAAACGCATGCATTGGCGCGCGGCGCGCAATTTGCGCGCGACGTATTGCCGGGTGTGCTGCGCCCGCAGGCGCTGGAGCGGATCCGCTGGCACAAGGCGCAGGGTGATCGGGTAGTGGTGGTGTCCGGTGCGCTGGACGTCTATATGTCCCATTGGTGCCGCACGCATGAGCTGGAGCTGCTGTGCTCCCAGCTCGAATCACGCGACGGCCAGCTCACCGGGCGCTATCGCGGCGAACAATGCGTGAATGCGGAGAAAGCGCGCCGCGTCCGCGCCGCTTATGACCTGGCCGCCTATCCGGTGGTGTATGCCTATGGCGATACGCCGGAGGATCGCCACCTGCTCAGCATCGCCCATCGCCGCTATTTCCAGTGGCAGGAGATGAGTTGATCGAGGCTCTTCACACTGCGTGAATGGGACGGGTCATGAAATACACCAGAGAGGTCAAGGCACCCTCGGGAGGCACTCATGAAGACGCAATGGATCGGCATCTTGGTTGTCGCTGTTCTTCCGCTTTCTCTCCCAATGGCCCATGCAGCAGCCATGGAGGACAAGGCCTCGCAGGAGGTACTGGCCGCCATGGATCGCACCTCGACCTGGGGGCACCCCGATCAGTACGGCGAATTCGTCGGCATGCAGGCCTACGCCAGCGGCAACTATGCCAAAGCGATGAAGTATTTCGAGATGGGCGCCCGTTATGCCGACAAGCTGTCCCAGCTCAGCATTGGCCTGATGTATCTCCATGGCGAAGGCGTCGCCAAGGATCCTGTCACTGCGTATGCCTGGCTGGCGCTGGCCGCAGAGCGGAAATTCCCGCGCTACATGGCCACCCGCGACGCCGTGTGGAATCAACTGGGCGACGAACAGCGTCAACGCGCAAGCGCGCTGCTCGATCAACTGTCCGGCGAATACGGCGATGCCGTGGCAAAGCCGCGCATGGAGCGGGCGTTGCGGGAGGCGAGGACTGAAATGACCGGTTCATTGCTTGGCTTTGGTGCGTCGGAGGTCAGCTCGGTAACAGTGGCCCAATTGGCGGCAGCCGATCCCTCGCTGGCCCGCTTTTCAGGGCCGTCGCCAGCCTGTGGGGCAGCTTCCATCGATGGCGCTCCCATCACGGGTTGCGGGAATATTTACGTGGCCTGGCGCTGGGACCCCAAGCAGTATTTTCGCATTCGCGATGCGGCCTGGTACGGCACGGTTACCGTGGGAGAGCTGGAACGGGATCAGGGCATAGCGCACTGACGCTGCGGTTCTCTGATCAAAGACGTTGTTTGATCGCCCAGTCTTCGACGATCGCCCGGGCGCGGGCGGGCGAGGCTCTGCCCCAAAGGTCATTCTTGCGGTGAACCACGGGCCGGAGTGAGAGTAAGGCGTTCGTCCCATCGGCCAGGAGGGCATATGCAGACGTCGCATTCCGCAGTTGTTTGGGTCAAGGCGGTCGTAGTGATAGCGGTGCTGTTCGCTGCGCTGTCCGTGCGCGACCTGGCTTTGATGCTGGGCCTGAAGATTCCCGGCTTGCCCATGCCGTCCTTCGGCGGCTCCAGCATGGACAACCTGCTGGCGGTATTGCTGGCGCTCGTTGCATTGCTGGCCTTGCGGTCACGGCAGGCTGGGCAATCCGTTCCGCGCCTGTTGGGTCTGCGCTCCAATGGATGGAAGGCGCCGCCGCTGGTGCTGCTTGCGACGTTGCCGTTCTGGATCGGATGCGCCGTCACCGGCAAGTTGCAGGCGACCATCGATTGGCGGGACATCCTGTTTACGGCGCTGCTGTTTCCGCTGGCCGAGGAACTGGTGTTTCGCGGCTTCGGTTTCATCTTCGTACGCCGCGGCCTCGGCTGGCGGATGCTGCCGGCCGTGCTGATCCAGGCCTTGGTGTTTGGCTGGGTGCATTGGGTGGGCATGCAGGACAGTGAGCTGGCGCTCCAGGTCTTCGCCATCACCTTCGTCGGCGGCATCGTGTTTGCGGTGCTCGACGCCATGGATGGTTACACGCTGTGGTGTGGCCTCACTTTCCACTGCTCGCTCAATGCCGCATGGGATGTGTTCGACGTCGCGCCCTCGGCCGCCACCGGCTGGCTGGGCAATGGCCTGCGTGTCTTGAGCGCAGCGCTGGCCATCGTGCTGGTCTGGACGCTGAGGCGTCGGCAGACGAATGCCGCGCGATCAACGCCGATGGCGGTTTCCGCATCCCGATAGTCTGTACGATGACTCACGCATCTCTGGGGAATGCTTCCAATGGCAAAGCTCAAGCGTGACGCACGCATCGCGGGTCTCATCTACCTCGCGCTGACGATCACGGCGCCGTTCCGGCTGATCTATATCCCCAACACGCTGTTCGTGCATGACAACCCGGCCGCGACGGCGGGCAATATCGCTGCGCACGAGTTGTTGTTCCGGCTTGGCATCTTTGGCGATCTGCTCACCGGCGTGATCAGCCTGCTGCTGACGTTCACGCTGTATCAGCTGTTCAAGGGTGTCAACAAGACCTTGGCGGGGCTGATGTTCGTGCTGGGTTTCATGGATACGCCGCTGTATTTTTTCAACGTGCTCAATGATGCGGCGGCACTGCTGCTGGTCAAGGGCGGCCCGATTCTGGCGGCGTTCGAGCAGCCGCAGCGCGAGGCGCTCGCGGCGCTGTTCCTGCGTTTGCACGGCATGATGATCTCGTGCGCCGAGATGTT
Source organism: Dyella sp. 01L423 (assembly GCF_056399945.1). Classification (NCBI taxonomy): domain Bacteria; kingdom Pseudomonadati; phylum Pseudomonadota; class Gammaproteobacteria; order Lysobacterales; family Rhodanobacteraceae; genus Dyella; species Dyella sp. 01L423. Next base: position 1,368,573 of record NZ_JBFTSI010000001.1, read on the forward strand.
CTGGGGCTTGTGGCTGTTCCCGCTGGCGCTGCTGGTGATCCGTTCGCGCTTCCTGCCGCGCTTTCTCGGTTACTGGCTGATTCTCAATGGCTTCGCTTATCTGGCGTTGTGCGTGACGGGCGTGGTGGTGCCGGCGTACGAAGGCCTTGCCGCCAACGTGGCCTTTCCGCTGCAGTTGGGCGAGCTTGCCTTCGTGTTGTGGCTGGTGGTGATGGGCGCGCGGCCACGAGCCGCCGCCACCGAGGCCGCCACGCCGGGCTAGGGCTCGCATCGCAAGGTCTTGACCCTGTCTTACGGCACTGGTGACCCGGTGCCGATTTGACGCATCTATGGTGTTTCGCCCGCGCGATTGCCGGTCGAGTCCCATGAGTCCCTGCGTGAGAGTGTCAATGAATCCAGATTTGGCTGTACGAGGTCGTTTCGCCCGTGTGGGGCGTGGAGCTGCGTGGTGCGCAGTCGGTGTTTTTGCGCTGGGCCTGGCGTTGTCGCCCTGGTCTGCCAAGGCGGCCGAAGGCAAGGACGCCAAGCCCGCGGCAGAAGCCGCTGACAAGAAATCCGACAGCGATCTGCCGCCGCTGCCGGCCGACAAGACCATCAAGCAGAGCGTGCGTGTGGGCGGCCGTACGCTGTCCTACGAGGCGACCGTCGGCACCATCGAAGTGCGCAACGCCAAAGGCAAGAAGATCGCCGACGTGGTCTACACCTCGTACGTGGTGCCGGGGAATGACCCGCACCGGCCGGTGACGTTCGCCTTCAACGGCGGTCCGGGCGCGTCGTCGGTGTACCTCAACATGGGCGCCATCGGTCCCAAGCGCATCCAGTTCGGCGTGGACGGCGATGCGCCGTCCGATGCGGCGATCACCAAGGACAATCCCAACACCTGGCTCGACATGAGCGACCTGGTGTTCATCGATCCGGTCGGCACGGGCTTCTCGCGCTCGCTGGAAGACGATGAGCAGACCAAGAAGGATTTCTACTCCACCGAGGCCGACATCAAGTATCTGTCGCGCGTGGTCTACGACTGGCTGGTCAAGCACGGCCGCCTGCGCGCGCCCAAGTACGTGATGGGCGAGAGCTACGGCGGCTACCGCGCCCCGCGTATCGGCTATGAGCTGCAGACGCGCATGGGCGTGGGCGTGAACGGCCTGGTGATGGTGTCGCCGTATCTCGATCCGGCCGCCATCGGCGATGGCGATGCCTTGTCGCCGCTGCCGTGGATGATCAACCTGCCGTCGATGACGGCGGCGCACCTGGAAAGCCAGGGCAAGCTCACGCCGGCCGCGATGGCCGATGTTGAGACGTACGTGCGCACGCAGTTCGTCACCGACTTCCTGGCCGGCCGTTCGGACCCGGGCGCGATCGGTCGCATGGTGCAGAAGGTGTCGGCGTATACGGGTCTCGATCCGGCGGTGGTGTCGCGCCTGGATGGCCGTGTCGATATCGCGACCTACCTGCGCGAAATCCATCGCAACGACAAGAAGATCGGCAGCGTCTACGACTCCAACGTCACCGCCTTCGATCCGTTCCCCGGTTCGGCCGATCGCCAGTCGGGCGACCCGATTCTCGAAGCGCTGCTCGCACCGACCACCAGTGCGATGGTGGATTTCGTGACGCGCGAAGTGGGCTGGAAGACGGATGCGCACTACGAGGCGCTGTCGTACGCCGTGAACAAGGCCTGGGACCGCGGCAATGCCGATGACAAGCCGGTGGCGGACCTGCGCAAGGCGATCGGCAACGATCCGAACATGAAGGTGCTGATCGTGCACGGCTACAACGACTTGTCGTGCCCGTTCTTCACTTCGCGTCTGATCATCGACCAGATGCCGACGTTCGGTCAGGCGCAGCGCGTGAAGCTGTCGGTCTATCCGGGCGGCCACATGTTCTACAGCCGTCCGGGCAGTGCTGAGTCGTTCAAGGCCGATGCGGCTGCGTTGTACCGCGGCAGCAAGTAAGCCAGTCGGTACGTCACGAGAGGCCGCGCTTCGACAAGAAGCGCGGCTTTTTTATGGCGATGGCAAACCTCAGAGCAGGCTGTTTTCCGGCGAGCGCACGATAAAGCCGCGCGCTTTGAGCTTGGCCAGATAGCCGTCCGACGACAGGAGCTGCTCCATCGACAGCACGGCCACCGTTTGCCGGTTGCGGATGAGCGCGGCCTCGGCCGCATCCATCCAGGCCGCTTCGATGCGCTGGGGCAGGTCGGGGATATTGAGCTGCTGTTCGAAGTCGCCATTGATGGCCGAAACAATGCACGGCTCATAGCTCTTTTGCGGCATCAGGCCCTGCAAGGTCTTCATGTCGCCGGTAGCCCAGGCGTTGGCGCGCTGCGTGAGCTTGGGCATGTCGTGCTCGACCAGCTGCATGGTCTCGTCCAGGCAGGCGATACCCTTTTGCTGGTCCTGATCGATGCTGGTGCTGGGCGGCGCCCGGGTGACCAGCAGTTCGTAGCGCACGGCGATGATGCGGTTGCCATGCTTGCGCGCCAGCTTCTCCACCATGGCGGCCACGTCGATATCGTTGGTCAGGTCGTCCTTGGCGAGCGCTTTCTCATAGAGCTGCTGGGCCACGATCATCGGGCGCATGAATTCCAGCGCGTCGTCGTCTTGCAGATACTCATGGCGCAGCGCGAGCCAGCGCGCATACATCTCCGGCGGCAGCAAACGCTGCAAGGTGGCGCCGCCCGGATTGAGTTTGGCGGACGGCTGCAAGGCAAGACGGGAAAACAGGCTGGGCGGCATCCTCAGGCGTGCCGAAGGGGCTTCGAGCAGTTCGGAGGAACGCCCCAGTGCTTGCTCGAGCTTGGTCCATTGCCACTCGGCATGCTTGGGCAGCGGCGACAGCGTGCCGACGATCCACAGGACATGGTCACCGCGCCGCACTTCCCATAGCGCTGGGCCGGGTTGCTCGCCGCGTACGGTCACGGTTTGCAAGTCGACCGCCGCCGCTGGCGCAGGCGTCGTGGCGGCCGGGGAGGAAGTGTTCTGTGCCTGCGCGCCGCTGATAAACAGCAAGGCGCTCAGCCATAAGGCGGTTTTCGCGTGCATCCGGCAAGCTCCTTGAAAGGACGCGACGGCTAAAGCCCGCCAAGGCGGGCTCCCTGTGTCCATGATAGCCGCGCTTGCGACGCCCGATACGGTGTGCGGAGGCGGCCATGGCCATCCGGCGTGGACGGTCGGTGCACTCCGGAGGGCGCCGAAACGACGCCCTGACTACCTAAACGCTCAAAAGACCTGGCGGAAGACAATGTACAAGCCGCCCGCCAGCAGGATCGAGGCGGGCAGGGTGAGGATCCAGGCCATCAGCAGGTTGCGCACGGTGGCCCATTGCAGGCCCGAACCGTTCGCCGCCATGGTGCCGGCCACGCCCGAGGTGAGTACGTGCGTGGTGCTGACCGGCAGGTGGTACATGTCGGCCGCCTGGATCAGCGTCATCGCCACCAGCTCGGCGGATGCGCCCTGCGCATAGGTGAGGTGCTCCTTGCCGATCTTCTCGCCCACCGTCACCACGATGCGCTTCCAGCCCACCATGGTGCCCAGGCCCAGCGCGAGCGCCACGGCCACCTTCACCCAGGGCGGGATGAACTGGATCGCCTGCGTGCCCAGTCCACGCCAGCTGGTAAGCGTGGCGGTCTGTTCCTTGCTGAGCCCCGGCTGGGACAGCACCAGCGGAATGGCGGCGTTGGCCAGATAGATGTCGTTGCGCACGTTGCCCATCTGCTCCGGCGGCACCGATTTCAGCGACGTGCGATTGCCGACTTCGTGGTCGATCTGCGCGATCAGCTGAGCCAGCGCCGGCGCTGTATTGGGCTGCGCCGTGCGCTGCTGCACGGCCGTGGTGACCACGGCGCGCGGGTCGCCATCGAAAGTGATACTACCGGCGATGCTGCCGAGCACATGCTGCGTATCCACCGACACCTGGTGGAAGGTCTTCACCTCGCCACCCGACACCGCACCATTCAAGGCGTACGCGGTAGGCACCGTGCCGATCAGGATCAGCATGATCAGGCCCATGCCTTTCTGGCCGTCGTTGGAGCCGTGACTGAAGCTCACGCCGGTACAGGTAAGCACGAGCAGGGCGCGGATCGGCCACGGCGGCGGCTTCTTGCCTTCGGGGGCGCGATAGAGCGCGGGAATCTTCACCACCGCCTTCAACAGGTACATCAGCAGGCCGGCCAGCAGGAAGCCGGCGATGGGCGAGAACACCAGGCCGCGGAACACATTCATGGCGGCATCCCAGTTCACGCCGCTGGTGCCGCTGTGACCGGAGATCAGCTGATTGGCCAGGCCCACGCCGATGATCGAACCGATCAGCGTGTGCGAGGAGGAATTGGGCAGGCCGAAATACCAGGTGCCGAGATTCCACAGGATCGCCGCGATCAGCAGAGCGAACACCATGGCGAAGCCCGCCTGTCCGCCCACCTGCAGGATCAGCTCCACTGGCAACAGCGAGACCACGGTGAACGCCACCGCGCCGGAGGACAGCAGCACGCCGAGAAAGTTGAAGGCGCCCGACCAGATCACCGCCATATTGGCCGGCATGGAGTTCGTATAAATCACAGTGGCCACCGCGTTGGCGGTGTCATGGAAGCCGTTGACGAATTCGAAGCCCAGCGCAATCAGCAGGGCGACGCCGAGCAGGAGGAACGGCGCGAGCGATTGGGAGCGGACCACCGAGAGGTCCTGGACCAGATGGAGTCCGGCGTAACCGGCGCCAATCAACAGGATCACTCCGAAGATCAACGCGAACAGTCGACCCGATCCCTGGCGTGCTGGTGCGGTGGAGACGACTGCGGCTTCGGTCTGCATGACATGCCCTCGGTGTCGGTCTCCCGCAAGCTAAGCACCGGCGCAAGACAGATACGTGACAGCCAGAGGGCGTTCCGCCGTGCCTGCACGGATCAGTGGCTGGGCGCGGCGGCTGGCCGGATCAAAGGGGAATATCAGCGCTCGCGCATCACCATCAGGCGCACCTCGGTCATGTCCTCGATGGCCCAGCGGATGCCTTCGCGGCCGATGCCGGACAGCTTCACGCCGCCATAGGGCATGTTGTCGACACGGAAGCTCGGCACGTCGTTGACGACCACGCCACCTTGTTCCAGCTCGTTCCAGGCGCGCATGGCGTGGGCCAGGCTGTCGGTGAAAATGCCGGCCTGCAGGCCGTATTCCGAATCGTTGACCAGGGCCACGACCTCGTCGAATTTCTTGAACGGCGCGAGCAGGGCGAACGGGCCAAACGCCTCGTTGCGATAGGCCTTGGCGCTGGTGGGCACGTTTTCCATCAGCGTGGCTTCGAGCATGGCGCCGTCGCGTTTGCCGCCGCACAGCAGCTTGCCGCCGGCCTTGCGTGCTTCCTCGATCCAGCCCTGCAGGCGCTCGGCGGCGGCCTCGTCGATCATCGGGCCAAGGAAGGTGTCTTTCTTTTTCGGATCGCCGGCCTTGAGCTTTTTCACTGCTGCCACGAGGCGCTTCTTCACTTCGTCATACAGCGATTGGTGCACGTAGATGCGCTGAACGCTGATGCAGCTCTGGCCGGACTGATAGAGCGCGCCGAACACCAGGCGGTCGATCACATAGTCCATGTGCGGGCCTTGATCCGCATCGACGATGCATGCAGCGTTGCCGCCCAGTTCCAGCGTCACCTTCTTGTGGCCGGCGCGCGCTTTCAGATCCCAGCCGATCTGGCTGCCGGTGAACGAGAGCAGCTTGAAACGTGGGTCTTCCACCAGCGGATTGGCATGCTTGCCATCGAGCGTTAGCACCGAGAAGGCGCCCTTGGGCAAATCGGTTTCGGCCAGCACCTCGCCAATGATCAGCGCGCCGATCGGCGTGCGTTCGGCGGGTTTGAGCACGAAAGGGCAGCCGGCGGCGATGGCCGGGGCCACCTTGTGCGCGACCAGGTTCAACGGGAAGTTGAACGGCGTGATGAAGGACACCGGCCCCAGCGGCACGCGCTTGGTGTAGCCGTGATAGCCGTCCAGTCGCTTGGCGATCTCCAGGTTGATCGTTTCGCCATTGGTGCGTACGGCTTCTTCGGCGGCAATGGTGAAGGTTTCGATCAGGCGTTGCACTTCGCCGTCCGAATCCTTGATCGGCTTGCCTGCTTCCACGCATAGCGCGTAGGCCAGCTCCTCGCGTCGCTCCTGGAAGCGTTGCGCGCAATGCTGCAACACCTGTTGCCGCGCCCAGGGTTTGAAGTCCTGCATGGGCCGGGTGGCTTTCACCGCGGCGGCGATGGCTTTCTCGGTAGCCTTGGCGTCGGGTACGCACACACGCGTGGCGACCTTGCCGCTGTATTTGTCCAGCACGTCCATCATTTCCTTGGACGTCTGCGGCTGATTGGCAAGGTAATACGGATAACTCTTGGCGAGCACGGATGACTCCAACGCGTGGACGCTCAGACGGCGGCGCTGAGCTTGGGAATTTCTTCGTTGAGAATGCGGTGATTATCCGAATAGTCGATCATCAGATCGATCAGGTGTACACCGCCGGCGTTGAAGGCGCGTTCCAGCGTGGGCAGGAATTCCTCGGCGCTGCCGGGGCGGTGGCCGCGTGCGCCGTGCGCTTCGGCGAAGGCGACGAAATCCGGATTGCCAAACTGCATGCCGTAGTCGGCGTAGCCCATCTCGGCCTGCTTCCAGCGGATCATGCCGTAAGCATCATCGCGCAGCAGCAGGATCACCAGGTCCTGCTTCAGGCGCACGCAGGTTTCCAGCTCCTGCGCATTCATCATGAAGCCGCCATCGCCGCAGATGGCGAGCACCTTGCGCTCGGGATAGACCATCTTGGCCGCCATCGCCGATGGCAGGCCGGCGCCCATGGTGGCGAGCGCGTTGTCCAGCAGCACGGTGTTGGGTTGGCGGGCGCGGTAATAGCGGGCGTACCAAAGCTTGTACATGCCGTTGTCCAGGCATAGCACGCCATCGTCGGGCATGAAGCGGCGCGTGTCGTCGACCACGCGCACCGGATGCATGGGGAAACGGTTGTCGCAGGCGTGGTCTTCCAGTTGTTTGTGGAACGCGTCGCGCACGCGATCGAAATAACTGAAGTCCCAGTGCTCCTGCGCCTGCAGCGCATCGGTGAGGCGTTCGATGGTGTGCGCGATATCGCCCACCACTTCGATCTGCGGGAAATAGACCGCGTCCACTTCCGCGCTGGAGAAATTGATGTGGATGACGGTGCGCCGCCCCTTGCGCATGAAGAACGGCGGCTTTTCCACCACGTCGTGGCCAACGTTGATGATCACGTCGGCGGCGTCGATGGCGCGATGGACGAAGTCGCCATCGGAGAGCGCCGCATTGCCGAGCCAGAGCGGGTGATCCTCATCGACCACGCCCTTGCCCATCTGGGTGGTGAAGAACGGGATGCCCAGCTTGTCGATGAAGTCGCGCAACGCCACGGTCGTGCGCTGCCGGTTCGCGGCAGCGCCGATCATCAGGATGGGATGCCTCGCGCGGGTGATCGCTTCGGCGGCCTGCACCAGTGCGGCATCGTCGGGTGCAGGGCGGCGCGCATATTCGGTGGGCAGCAGGACGGCGTCTTCGACGGTGTCGCGCGCAATGTCTTCCGGCAGCTCCAGATGCACCGCGCCGGGGCGTTCTTCCTCGGCGCGGCGAAAGGCTTCGCGGATGCGGGCCGGTATGGTCTGGGCCGATACGATCTGGCGCGTGTACTTGGTCAGCGGCTGCATCATGTCGACCACGTCGACCAGCTGGAACAAGCCCTGCTTGTGTTCGCGGATCGGCTTCTGGCCGGTGATCATCATCATCGGCATGGCGCCGAGTTGGGCGTAGGCAGCGGCAGTCACCAGATTGGTGGCGCCGGGCCCCAGGGTGGAAAGGGCGACGCCGGCTTCTCCGGTGAGTCGTCCCCAGGTGGCGGCCATGAATCCGGCGGCCTGCTCATGGCGGGTCACGATCAGGCGAATGGAGGAGTCGCGCAGTGCTTCGACGAAGTCGAGATTCTCTTCGCCCGGCACACCGAAGATGCTGTGCACGCCCTCGGCTTCCAGTGCTTTCACGAACAGTTGCGCCGCCTTCATGCCTCGCTCCTCGTGCTGAAGGCGCTGAGCATGCGGCAGGGATCGTTCACGTCGCGTGAGGCGGCGACGCGCCCGGGACGCGGCTAGCGCTTGCTGGTGGAATCGTCCTTGCGCACGACCACGGGCAACTCGCCATCAGCCAATCGTGCGCGCAGCGGCGTGCCTTCGCCGATACCTTTGGATGATCGCACCACCACGCCGTTTGCATCGAAAATAATCGAATACCCACGCTCCAGCGTGGCGAGCGGGCTGATCGTGTGCAGGGCGCGACCGGCCTGTCGCAAGTTGAGGCGGTCGCGCTCGATCCTGCGTTCGATCGTGCTGAGCAAGCGCTGCCGCAGTTCGCCGAGCCGACGCTCGATCAGCATCAGGCGCAGCCGCGGATGTTGTGCGATCAACCGCGCATGGGTGCGCTCCAGCGCAGTGCGCTGTCGCTGCGATTGTTCACGCTGTACGCCGAGCAGGCGCCGATGCAGATGCAGCAATCGTTCGCGGTCGCGCGCAAGCCGTGCCTGCGGACGCTGGGCCTGCAGGCGGGCGAGCAGATGGTCCACGCGCTGGATGCGTGCCTGCAGGCGACGCTGTTCGAGTGTGGTCAGGCGCTGCTGCAGTTGTTGCAGATGACGACGCTGGGCGATCGCATCGGGCACCAGCAGTTCGGCTGCCGCCGAGGGCGTGGGTGCACGCAGATCGGCCACGAAATCCGCGATGCTGAAGTCGATTTCGTGACCCACCGCCGACACCACCGGCACGGCGCTGGCGTAGATCGCCCGCGCCACCTGTTCGTCGTTGAAGGCCCAGAGATCTTCCAGCGATCCGCCGCCGCGCGTCAGCAGCAGCACGTCGTAACGCCCGCTGCCCGATGCCTTGCGCAACATCTGCACGATGGCGGGCGGCGCTTCGCGACCTTGCACGGGCACGGGCAGCACGTCGACCTCGGCCAGCGGCCAGCGCCGCGACATCACGCTCAACACGTCGCGGATGGCCGCACCGGTGGCCGAGGTGATGACGCCGATGCGTCGCGAGTAACGGGGCAGGGCACGCTTGCGCGCCTGGTCGAACAGGCCCTCGGCATCCAGTCGCGCCTTGAGCTGTTCGAATTCGCGCTGCAAGGCGCCTTCACCGGCGGGCTCCATGTGTTCGGCCACCAGCTGGAATTCGCCGCGTGGCTCGTACAGGCCCACCCGCGCCCGCACCAGCACATGCATGCCGTCGGCGGGACGGAATTTCAGCCAGGTGCTCTTGGGCCGGAACATGGCGCAGCGCACCTGGGCGCCGGCGTCCTTCAGCGTGAAATAGATATGTCCGGACGCCGGTCGGGCGACGTTGGACAGCTCACCCTCAATCCAGATCAGCGGCAGCGCATCTTCCAGCAGATCCCGCACCAGCCGGTTGAGCGTGCTGGGCGTGAGGATGTGGCGCGGCGGACCGGCCTGGTCGTTGCTGGTGTCGTCTGGCGAGCGCATGAAGGGGTGAGCCTAACATGAGTTTCCGGCTGGCGAATGCAGGGATTACATCTGCTTGGGCCACTAAGTGCAGCCTGGGACTCAGGCATGCCGCCTATCTATATGGTTACGCTTAAGTTCATGCTTGATCATCGGGCTCGCCGGCTAGCTGCTTATGCCGGCGCCGCGTGCGCCAGGCCCGGATGCCGAAGTTGAGCGCGAACCACGCGGCCACGACGCCCAGCGGCCAGGCAATGACAGCGGGCCACAGGATAGCCACCACGGCGATGACCGCAAGCACCAGGGTGCCGATGATCAGCGGCCCGGACGCGGTGTCGCCCAGCACCCGCCGATCGGTCAGCGCGGCGCCCACGGTGTTGGCGATGCGCAGCGCGCCGGCCGCTGCGCGTCCTGAGCTGCCCCCGACATGGCGCGGGCGCTGCGCGGGGCGGGTATGGCTTTGCACATGCTCCGCCTGGCGCCGCCAGCGGCTGGGCGCCAGCACGATCTCGGTCGCGTTCTCCAGATCGCGCTCGTACTGCGCCGCCAGTTGTTCGGCAAAGCCGGTGTCTTCGAAGGCCACGTCGATCTCGCGGTTGCTCAACCAACTGGCCACGTTGAGGTTGGATGAGCCCACGCGCGACCACAGCCCATCGGCCACGGCGGTCTTGGCGTGCAGCATCGAGCCATTCCACTCGAACACGCGAACGCCGGCCTTCAGCAAGGGCCGGTAGCCCGAGCGCGACATGCCCGCCACCACGGGGATATCGCTGCTGCCCGGCACCAGCAGCCGCACGTCCACGCCATCGCGAGCGGCCGCGGCCAACGCCTGCACATAAGGGGCGATGCCGACGAAATAGGCGTCCGTCAGCCATAGCCGCTCGCGCGCCATCGCGGCAATCAGCTGGTCGAGGCGGTACATGCCGGCGGTTTGCGGTTGGGTGGCGATCAAGCGCAGGGCCACCGAGCCGGCCTCGCCAGCGGCTGGCGCAACCGTGAAAGGTCCCAACGGCGTGCCGATGCTGGCCCAGCTTTCGACGAAGGCGTTCTCTAGTTCGGCCACGACCGGGCCGCGCAAGGCAACGCCGGTATCGCGCCAGGGCGCCACCTGTTGCGACGGATCGCCCAGCCATTTTTCGCTGATGCATACGCCGGATAGAAAACCGTGCTGCCCATCGACCACGAGCAGCTTGCGATGATCGCGGCTCACCCAGCCGAACGGCCTGCCCAGCTGCGGCGGGTTGAATGCGCGCACTTGTCCGCCGGCCGCGCGCAAAGGCGCCCAAAAGCGATCACGCGACTGGCCCTTGCAGCCCAGCCAGTCATAGACCACGGCAACGAACACGCCGCGCTGCGCACACGCCACCAGCGCCTCGAGAAACTCGCGACCGACGGCGTCATCGCGAATGATGTAGTTCTCAAGCAGCACGCGCTGCTTGGCGCCGCGAATGGCAGCCAGCCAGGCTTCGTAGTGCGCGGCGGCATCGATCAGCAACCGGGCATGGTTGCCGCCCATCAGGGGGGCGCCAGCGGCTCGGCTCAAGGCCTGTTCGGCCAGCAGACGAGCGTGGGTGGATGCGGTGGGCCGGTTCATGGCGTCAGTAGGGCATGTCGGCGTGGCTTCTTCAAGCCGCATTCACTTGGGCCATGCGACCAATACGTTTCATCATCCGGTCATGTCGCTCCCATGAACTCTCTGTCATGTTCGCTCCATGTCGCCTGAGCAATGCCATACCGACACCGAGGCGTGTGCGCAGCAGATCGCTGAGCGGATCGGTCCGGATCTGCGTGTCGCCGCGCCGCTGGGGCTGGGCAAGCCGCATGAGCTTCTGAACGCGCTTTACCGCTTGACCAAGGCGGATACGTCGCGTTCGCTGGCCCTCTATACGGCTTTGTCGCTGACGCGTCCGCGCCCGGCGCCCGGGCTGGAGGCGCGATTTGTGGGACCGTTCGCGGAGCGCCATTTCGGCGCCGACGCCGTGGACCCCGAATACGCGGTCGACCAGGCACGCAACCAGTTGCCGTCCAACGTTGCCGTGCACGAGTTCTACATGCAGTCGGGTGCGCTGCTGCATGCAGGTGGCGCGCAGCGTAATTACATCAGTCAGAACTACACGCACGTGGCGCGCGATCTGGCCGTGCAGGACATCAATCTGCTCGTGCAGCTGGTAGCTCGGCGCGAAACGCCCGAGGGCGTGCGCTACAGCCTTTCCTGCAATCCGGATCTGACCTTCGACTTCATCGATCGCGTGGTGCAGTCGGGCAAGCCGCGACCCTTGTGCGTGGCCGTGGTGCATCCGGATCTGCCGTATATCACCGGCCATGCGGAAGTGCAGCGCGATTACTTCGATGTCGAACTGCACACTGCGACGGCGCCGCCCTTGTTTGCCGTGCCGCGTCAACCGATCGATCTGGTCGAATACGCGCTGGGCATCCACGCCAGTGCGCTCGTGCGCGACGGCGGCTGCCTGCAGATCGGCATTGGCGCCTTGTCCGATGCACTGGTCTATGGCCTGCGCTGGCGGCAGGAAGACAACACGCAGTGGCGACGGGCTTTGGTGGCGCTCGATCCGCGCGGCGGCACGCACGCCCTGGCGGCACGCATGGGTGGCCTCGCGCCCCTGCGCGCCGGCTTGTACGGCGCCAGTGAAATGGTGATGGATGGCTTCATGCACCTGCAGCGCGCCGGCATCCTCAAGCGTCGCGCCTGGGACAATATGGCGATGGAGCGTGCCGCCGCCTGCGGCCGGCTTTCACCGGAAACGCCGGGTGGCCATTATCTGCGTGGCGCCTTTTTCCTCGGCACGCGTGAGCTCTATCGCTGGCTGGCCGAACTCGATGCGACCGATCCGGATGCGCTCGACATGTGCCGCGTCTCCAACGTCAATCAACTGTACGGCGACCACCAGATGCTTGCCTCGTTGCAGCGGCGCGGCGCACGTTTCTTCAACACCTGCATGATGGCGACCTTGCTTGGCTCGGCCGTATCCGACGGCCTGGAAGACGGTGAAGTGGTCAGTGGCGTCGGTGGGCAATACAACTTCGTGGCGATGGCGCATGAACTGGCCGATGGTCGCTCCATCCTGCTGCTGCGTTCCACCCGGCAAGGGCGTGGCGGCGTCGAGACCAATATCCGCTGGAACTACGGACACACCACCATTCCGCGCCATTTGCGCGACTTGTTCGTCACCGAGTACGGCATCGCCGATCTGCGCGGCAAGACGGACAGCGAGTGCATCGAGGCCATGCTTTCCATCACCGATGCGCGCTTCATCGACGCCTTGTGTGCGGAGGCGAAATCGCACGGCAAGCTCGCGGCGGATTTCCAGGTGCCCGAGCGTTGGCGCGACAACCGGCCCGATGTCTTGAAAGATGCGCTGGCACCGTGGCAGGCGAAAAACCTGCTGCCGCTGTTTCCTTTCGGCAGCGATTTCACCGAGATCGAGCAGCGCCTGCTGCCAGCACTGCAGTGGCTGAAGCTACGCGGCAGCACCTGGCGTGGCAAGGCAGAAGTGCTTCGCGCGGCCATGGCGCCGGGAGCGCCGGTAGGTGGCGAGGACGAAGCACTGGATCGCATGGGGCTGGCTCGTCCGGGCAGTCTCGGCGATCGCTTGCAGCAGCGCTTGCTCAAGGCCGCCCTGCGCAGGACGGCCTGAGTTTTCAGCTCAATGCATCAGCAGCGACAAGCCCTGTTCGCGCAAGGCCGGCAGGTTGAGCAGGTGCAGGCCCTGGCGATCGGCACGAACGCATCCGCGCTCGCGCAAGCGGCCCAGCAGACGGCTGACCGTTTCGGTGGTCAGGCGCAGGTGGTTGCCGATATCCGCGCGCGACATCGGTAGCGGCAGATAGTCCGCCGGCAGGCCGAGCATCACGCGGCGGTCGCGCAGGTCGACCAGGAACGCGGCAAAGCGCTCCTCCGCCATGTAGTTGCCGCTGCTCAACTGCAGGCGCGAAATGCGCTGGCTCGCGGACTGCACCAGATGCCACGGCACTTCGGGCTGCAGGCTCGCCATATGGCGGACGGCGGGGTAGGGGAAGCGGCAGAACTGCGTCTTGCCCAACGCCACCACGGCGTTGTCGTGCACTTTGCGCTCCATCGCGTCGAGACCGATCATCTCACCTGGGAGGTGGAAGGCCAGTACCTGTTCGCGGCCGGCCACGTCCACTGCCACGGTTTTGGCCATGCCGGTCTGCACGGCGTAAAGCGCGCGGAACGGCGACATCGGGCGATAGAGGTATTCGCCAGTGCGCAGTGGCCCGATACGTTCAGCTATATGACGCAATCCTGACAGTTCGGGCCGGTCATAACCGCTGGCCTGGCAGACGGCGGCGTGGCCGCAGCCGGCGCAAGAAGGTGAAGGAGCCATGCGCTGGGCGCCGTCCTGACGATGAGTCTGAAGCATGGGAGGGCACTCCTTTGTCGTGCGTGGGGCAGGACTTCATGATCCTCGCTCAAGCCGTAAGAGTGGTTCCAATGTGCGGTTTTGCCGCATCGCATGCGCCTGTGTGACGCTTGCTAGGGAGCATCCGGCCGTTCGGGTATCCTTTGCGTGTTGCCGCCCCAGAACCATGACCTGCTTATGAGCGACTCGACTTCTACCCCGCGTCACGCCCAGTCCGCCTCGCGCCGCCCCAGCGTCGGCGTCAAGATCGGCAAGATCACGGTGGGCGGCGGTGCACCCATCGTGGTGCAGTCGATGACCAATACCGATACGGAAGACCCGGCCAGCACTGCCAAGCAGATCGCCGAGCTGGCGCGCGCCGGTTCGGAGCTGGTGCGCATCACGGTGAATACGCCGGCGGCTGCCGCAGCCGTGCCGCGCATCCGCGACAAGCTGGCCATGATGGGCGTGGACGTGCCGATCATCGGCGACTTCCACTACAACGGTCATCAGTTGCTTGAAGCGGAGCCGGCCTGCGCCGAGGCACTGGCCAAGTACCGCATCAATCCGGGCAACGTCGGTTTCGGCAAGAAGAAAGACAGCCAGTTCGCCTCCATCATCGAGATGGCGCTGCGCTACGAGAAGCCCGTGCGCATCGGCGCCAACTGGGGCTCGCTCGACCAGAGCATGGTGGCCATGCTGATGGACGAAAACCACCAGCGCGCCCAGCCCTGGGATGCCTCGCACGTGGCGCGCGAAGCGTTGATCCGCTCGGCGCTGGACTCGGCCAAGCGCGCCGAGGACATCGGCCTGGCGCGTGATCGCATCATCCTCTCGTGCAAAGTGTCTGGCGTACAGGAGTTGATTGCGGTCTATCGCGATATCGCCGAACGCTGCGACTACGCCTTGCACCTGGGTCTCACCGAGGCGGGCATGGGCTCCAAGGGCATCACCGCCTCGGCGGCGGCGCTGTCGGTGCTGTTGCAGGAAGGGATTGGCGACACCATCCGCATTTCGCTCACGCCCGAACCCGGCGCCTCGCGCACGGGCGAGGTCATCGTAGCCCAGGAGCTGTTGCAGACCATGGGCCTGCGCGCGTTCACGCCGCTGGTTACTGCATGCCCGGGTTGCGGCCGCACCACCAGCGAGTTCTTCCAGGTGCTTGCGCGCACGGTGCAGGATCACGTGCGCGAACAGATGCCGCTGTGGCGCGTGAAGTACGACGGCGTGGAAAACCTCACGCTGGCCGTGATGGGCTGCGTGGTGAATGGTCCGGGCGAATCCAAGCACGCCAATATCGGCATTTCGCTGCCGGGCAATGGCGAGGCGCCGTCGGCGCCGGTCTTCATCGACGGCCAGAAGGCCATGACCTTGCGCGGCGAGCATATCGCCAGCGAGTTCATCGGCATCCTCGACAACTACGTCGCCAGCAAATACGCCAGCCGCGCCGGCTGAGCCATCCATGGCGGCCGGCACGAGCGAGGCGCTGATACTCGATGCATGGCACGCCAACGCGCAGGCGTGGGAGCGTGCCGTCCGCGAGGGGCGCATTGCCAGCCGCAAGCTGGTCACCGACCAGGCCATCGTGGAAACCGTATTGTCACGTTCGCCGCGCACGGTCATCGACCTCGGCTGCGGCGAAGGCTGGCTGGCGCGGGCGCTGGCCCGCGAAGGCGTGCAGGTATTGGGCCTCGATGCGATTCCTTCGCTGGTGGCAGCGGCGCGGGAGCAGGGCGGCGGCGACTTCCGCGTGATCTCCTATGACGAGGTGGCCGCGGGTGCGCTGACCGAGCGCGCGGATGTGGTCGTCTGCAATTTTTCCCTGCTGGGCGGCGCCTCCGTCGACGCGCTGCTGGCCGCCGTGCCCGCGCTGCTGGAGCCGGGCGGCGTGCTGCTGATCCAGACCCTGCATCCGTTGATGGCCGAGGTGGGGCCTTATGCCGACGGCTGGCGCGAAGGCTCCTGGGCGGGCTGCGGCGACGGCTTCGAGCAGCCGGCGCCCTGGTATTTCCGCACCCTGGGCAGCTGGGTTTCGACCCTGGAGGCGGCCGGTTTGACCCTGCTTGGCCTCAAAGAACCGATTCACCCTCACACCGGACGGCCCGCGTCCGCTATCTTCTTGGCAGGGGCACGTCAGGGGGACGGGGATGAACAGGCATCGCGCCGTAGCGTTTCGCGCCACCGTACAGAATGATCACCAGCGGCCGTGGCTGGTGCCGCTGCCGTTTGATCCGGTCAGCCAATGGTCGACGCCAGCCAGGCCGCTATGGAAATGCGGCCACGGTCACCGCGTGCGCGGCAGCGTCAATGGACGCGATTTCCGTGGTGCCGTGGTCGAGCGCTCGGGAACCTTCTGGCTGCAGCTGGAAGAATCCTATGCGGCCCTGGTCGGCCTGGTCGCCGGCCAGTTCGTCGACGTGCTGATCGAGCCCGAGGATGCCTGAGTAGTGTGCGCCGTGCGACAACTCGGCAGACACCTGGACGGTATGCTCGGGCCGGTGGAGCGCGCGCCGGCGGTGCGGTAGCGACTCGTGCAGGAGCGGCAGTGACGGTCAAACCGCAAGTTCGCATCGTTGCCATCTATGTCTCGGTGGCCTTGTTGTGGGTGCTCTTTTCGGACCGCCTGCTGTTTTCGCTCAACTTCGACGAGCGCACCCTGAGCCTGCTGCACACCATCAAGGGGTGCCTGTATGTGCTGGTCACGGGGGCGCTGCTGTATTGGCTGATCGGACGAACTGTGCGCCGCATGGATCGCCTCAACCATCAGCTGTTCAGCGGCAACGAGCAGTCGCTGCGCGCCTTGGTGTCGGCGATGGACGTGCGTCACAAGGAGACGCGCGATCACTCCGAGCGGGTCATGCGCATGACCGTCGCGCTGGCCCGTCGCGTCGGGCTCGAAGGCGACGCGCTTCGGCATGTGCGCTTCGGCGCCTTGCTGCACGACATCGGCAAACTCGCGCTGCCCGATGCCGTGCTGATCAAGCCCGGTCCGCTGACCCCGGAAGAAATAACCTTGATGCGCACGCATACGGTGCTGGGCCGGGACCTGCTGATGCGCACCGCCTTCCTGCGGCCAGCCATCGACATCCCCTATGCGCATCACGAGCGCTGGGATGGCACCGGCTACCCGCGTGGCTTGCGCGGTGAAGACATTCCGCTGGCCGCGCGCATCTTCAGCGTGGTCGACGTGTGGGACGCCCTGAGTTTTCCGCGCGTATACAAGCCGGCGTGGCCAGAGCCGGAAGTGATCGACTACCTGCGCAACGCGGCTGGCGGGCAACTCGATCCCGGCATTGTGGGGCTATTCCTTGATCACTACGATGAGCTGAAAGCGATCGGCCTGGAGCAGTTGCAACTGGACTGAGGCAGGGCGCGACGGCCATGATGGCCACGCTACACTGACAAGGACGCCCGGGATGGGCTGGACAGGGGAAGTTATGTTGCCGGATCTTTCGACGCTGCCCGCGTTCGCAGCGTATTTTGGTTTGGGTGTGCTTTTTCTCGTGGTGTTCTGCACCGTCCATATCTGGCTGACGCCGCAGCGCGAGATCGCGCTGATCCGACACGGCAACCAGGCCGCGGCGATCAGTCTCGGCGGTGCCCTGATCGGTTTCGTGCTGCCCTTGGCCAGCGCCATGGCGCACAGCGTGAACCTGGTCGATCTCGCGCTATGGGGACTGGTGGCGCTGATCGTCCAATGGCTGGCCCATCAGGCGATCCATCTGCTTATCCGCAACCTCGCCACGCAGATCGAGGAAGACAACCGCGCCGTCGCCATCTTTGCGGCCGTCGTTGCCATCGCCGTCGGCCTGGTCAACGCCGCTGCGATGACCTGGTGACCGGCCATGAGCGACTTCGACAAGAACGATCCTTTGCGTGGACTTCGTGTGGGCGTGAAGCCGCCGCAACGTCCCGATGCGACGTTTCGTCCCCTGCCTGCGCGTAACCAGAAGCGCTCGATGGCGGTGCCGTTGATCGCGCTTGGCGGCGCGACCCTGGTCGGTTTGTCCGTGCTGGGGCATGGCCAGGATGTGCAGCGCAATCGATATGGCAGCTACGAAGACTGCGTGCACGACTATTCCACCGGACAGTGCGAGATGGATACATCGGTCAGCGGCTCGGGCGGCTTGCACTACTACGGCCCGTGGTATCGCAGCGGCGGTGCGGGTGGCTCACAGGATCCGGGACCGGGGCGGATGCGCAGTTCATCGGCCAGCGTCGCGTCCTTCAGCGCGCCCTCCAGCGTGGAGCTCGGCTCGCGCGGTGGCTTTGGCTCGTCGGGGCGCGTTTCAGCGCGGGCGAGCTGATCGATGCGACGCGAAACCGGTGCACCGCGCAGCGATTGGCAGCAGCGACTGGAGTCGCTGGGCTTCACCTTTCACACGATCGACGGGCAGCCGTACTGGCGTGAGGATGTGCATTACGCCTTCGAGGCCGACGAAGTCGACGAGATCGAGGCCGCCACCAACGAGCTGCACGCGCTATGCCTTGAGGCTGTCGACCGCGTGGTGCGAACGGGGCGCTATGCGGACCTGGGCCTGGGCGATCGCGCCGCGGCGCTGATCGAACGCAGCTGGTGGGATCGCGAGCCGGCGCTGTACGGGCGCATGGACCTGTCCTATGACGGCAGCTCGCCGCCGCGCCTGCTGGAATACAACGCCGATACCCCGACCGCACTGTTCGAGGCATCGGTGGCCCAGTGGTACTGGCTGGAGGATGTCGCCAGCGCTGCCGACCAGTTCAACTCCATCCATGAAGCGCTGGTGGCGCGTTGGGGCACGCTGCCCAAGGCTTCGCAGGTGCACTTCGCCGCGTGTTACGACAGCGCCGAAGATGCGCTGACTTGCGACTATTTGATCGATACCTGCATGCAGGCCGGTCATCGCACGACTGCCTTGGACATTGAGCAGATCGGCTGGTCTGGCAAGGATTTCATCGATCTGGACAACGCCCCGATCGAACGGCTGTTCAAGCTCTACCCATGGGAATGGATGCTGGCCGAGCCGTTCGCCGAACACTTGCCGCAGACCCGCCTGCGCTGGTTCGAGCCCGCCTGGAAGATGGTGCTGTCGAACAAGGCGATCCTGCCGTTGCTGTGGGAATACTTTCCCCGTCATCCGAATCTGCTGCCCGCCAGCCGTCGCCGTGCGGATGTCGAAGGCGCCGTGGTGCGCAAGCCGTACTGGGGCAGGGAAGGCGCCGGCGTGGTCGTGCTGGGCCGGGACGATGCCGGTGGCCCGACCAGCGAGCCCTGCATCTATCAGGCATTCGCGCCGCTGCCGGTGTTTGACGGGCGGCACGCGCTGGTGGGCTCGTGGGTGGTTGGCGATCGCGCCGTGGGCATGGGCATGCGCGAAGACGTGGACGCCATTACGCGCAACACCAGCTGCTTCGTGCCGCATCTTTTTCGGTGATCAGTTGACCAAGGCGCTTTACTCGCGCGGCGCGCTGAAGGCGCGACGATAGTTGGCCGGTGATACGCGATAGGCGCGCTGGAATTGCTGCCGCAGGGTGACGGGCGAGCCCAGGCCGATATCCGCGGCGATGCGTTCCAGCGGGCGTCGCGTGGTCTCCAGCAGGCGTTGCGCTTCCGCCAGGCGTTGCGACAACAGCCAGTCGCCGAAGCTGCCGCCGGTCATTTGGCGGAAGTGGCGGGTGAACGTGCGCCGGCTCATGGCGGCCTTGGCGGCGATGGCATCGAGATCGTGCGCCTCATGCAGATGCCGTTGAACGTGTTCCAGCAGGCGCGCCATGCGGCGGTCGGCCGGCGCCTCGGGCACCGGTTTTTCGATGAATTGCGCTTGACCGCCGCGCCGTACCGGCGGCACCACCATGCGACGCGCAATGCGATTGGCGACTTCGGCGCCCAACAACTGGCGAACCAGATGCAGGCAGCAGTCGATCCCGGCCGCCGCGCCTGCGGATGTGACGATATTGCCTTCGTCGACGTACAGGACGTCGGCGTCGACCTGGATGTCCGGAAACTGTTCCATCATCGGCTCCGCCCAGGCCCAGTGCGTGGTGGCGCGGCGGCCGGCGAGCAGACCGGCATGCGCCAGCACATAGGCGCCCATGCACAAGCCAACCACGCGATTGCCGCGCGCAACCGCCTTGCGCAGCTGTTGCAGCAGCGCGGCGGGAGGGATTTCGTCCGGATCGCGCCAGGACGGCACGATGATGATGTCCGAGCGAGCCAGCTCATCCAGGCCGTAAGGCGTGCCGATGGTGAAACCTGCAGCGCTCGAGATCTGCTCTCCTTCGGCCGAACACACGCGCAGGCGGAACGGCGACGCGCCTTCCGGCGTGGGCGACTGGAACACCGCGCATGGCACGGAAAGATGGAAGGGGAGGATCCCCTCAAAGGCGACGACGGCGACACGGATGGTGCGCATGACCTGATTAGCCTGTTGGCCCGATATCATCGATAGTTGTCCTTCGGGCCACTCGCTGGCAAGTGCCGGTCGACGCACCATCCACACATCCCAACTCTAGGAGCTGTGCCATGTCCGATCATCCGCGCCGTGCCCTCATCGTGATCGATGTGCAGAACGAATACTTCACGGGCAGCCTGCAGATCGAATATCCGCCGTCGTCCCAGTCGCTGCCGCGCATCGCACGCATCATGGATGCCGCCACCACAGCCGGTGTCCCGGTGATCGTGATCCAGCAGGATTCACCGGCCGATGCGCCGGCGTTCGCCAACGGCAGCGACGGCTGGCAATTGCATCCTGAGATCCAGCGCCGCCACCGCGATGCGCTGTTTCGCAAGCCGCTGCCGAGCGCCTTCAGCGACACCGGCCTTGGCGCATGGCTGGAGCAGCACGCCATCGACACGCTGACGGTGGTTGGTTACATGACGCACAATTGCAACGACACCACCATCAAGCATGCGTTCGACCGCGGCATGAACGTGGAATTCGTCCACGACGCGTCGGGTGCGGTGTCCTATGCCAATCGCGCCGGCCAGGCGAGCGCCGAGGAAATCCACCGCGTATTCAGCGTGGTACTGCAGTCGCGATTTGCCGCCGTGTTGAGCACGGACGAGTGGCTGCAGGTGTTGGCCACGGGCGAGCCGCCAGTGCGTGAAAACATCCTCGATTCGTACCGCGCGGCGCAGTCGCGTCAGCCCGCGGCGGCCTGATCGGTCAACTGTGCCAGGGCGGTGAATGGGGCCCAGCTGCCGGGTTGTCCCGGCAGATGCGACAACTGGGCCACGGTGCGCAGGAATTGGGCGCGGGGGTATTCCACCGCGCCCAGCTGCATCAGGTGGCTATTGGTCACCTGGGCGTCGATCCACGGGTAGTCCCAGCCCCGCAGCAGTTTTGCAAGCGCGATCAGCGCCACGCGCGAACCGCCGCTTTCGCGGCTGAACATGGATTCGCCGCAAAACAGCCGGCCCACGGCGATACCGTAGACGCCGCCCACCAGGCGGTCGTGTTCCCACACTTCCACGCTGTGTGCGTGACCCATCTCGTGCAGCCGCACATACGCGTCGATCATGGGCGTCACGATCCATGTGCCGCTCTGGCCTGGGCGCGGCGCGGCGCAGGCTTCCACCACATCGCGAAACGCGTGATCCACGGTGACCCGCCAATCCACCTGCGCCAGCCGGCGACGAAGCGTGCGGTTGGGCAATAGCGTGCTGGTATGAAACACGCAGCGTGGATCGGGCGACCACCACAGCAGCGGCTCGTCCTCGTTGAACCACGGGAAGATGCCCTGCGCGTAAGCGGCCAGCAGTCGCCGGGGCGACAGGTCGCCGCCGAAGGCCAGCAGGCCGTTCGGATCGTTCAATGCCTTGCGCGGATCAGGAAAGTGTTCAGGCCTGGTCGCGTCGAGCAGGGGCAATCGAATCATGGGGCGCGGGTCGGGGCGATGCGGGATCTGCGGTACATGCTACCGGCATGAGCTTGCGGTTAGCATGCCTCACTTTCACAACTCCAGGGATTGGGCATGCGTTGTCGATTTTTCTGGTGGATGGTCTGTCTCGCACCCGCGGCGATGGCATCGCCGGCGGTGCTCGATCACGCCGTGTCGACACAGATCGACAGCCATGTTCAGGCGGTGCTGCAACGCACGGGCACGCCAGGGGCCACCATTGCGGTCTACCGGGACGGCGTAGCCGTCTACCGCCACGCCTATGGCCTGAGTGACCGCGAGCGCAAAACGCCCGCGACCGTGTCGACCACTTACGAAATCGGCTCGATCACCAAGCAGTTCACGGCCGCGGCCATTCTCCAGCTGCAGGAAGCGGGCAAGCTCGACATCAATGCCCCGCTGGCGACCTATCTGCCGGATGCGCCGCACGCCAAGGAAGTGACGCTCAAGCAGCTGCTCTCCCATACCAGCGGCGTGCCGGAATATCTGGATGGGCCCGACGTTGAGCAGTGGGCCGTCAAGCCAGCGACGTTCGATCAGATCATGGCGCGCATCAAAGACAAGCCACTGGATTTTCCGCCGGGCAGCCGCTGGTCTTATTCCAATAGCGGTTACGCGTTGCTGGGGCGGGTGATCGAGGTCGCTTCGCAGGAATCGTACGAGCACTATGTGAAGACCCATCTGCTGGCGGCAGCTGGCATGCCCCACACGTATAACGTCGCCGACGAAGCGCAGCTGCAGGGCATGGCCAAGGGCTATCGGCACACCGGCGGAAAGCTCGAGTTGGCCCCCACCATCCATGCCACGGTCGGTTGGGCAGCAGGCAATCTGGTTTCCACGGTCGATGAGCTGGAGCGCTGGAATGTGGCGTTGCGCAGCGGAAAGGTCGTGAGTCCTGCCGATTACGCACTGATGGCGACGCCGGCGCCGGGCAGCACGGACTACGGCCTCGGCCTGTTCATAGATACGCTCGATGAGCAGCCGCGCATCGGTCATACCGGCGGTTCGTTCGGCTTCACCACGTCCAGCCAGTATTTCCCGAAGCAGGGTGTGCAGGTCATCGCCTTCACCAATAACGGCGACAATCCGGAGCCGGGCCAGATGCTGGTCACGGCTACGTTCGAGACGCTGTTTCCGGACATTGCAGCCGCAGCGCGAAAGCCTGCGCCCGGTGAAAACGCGGGAACGACAGCCGCGGTACGCACGGCGTTCAGCCAACTGCAGCAGGGCGACAAAGACACTTCGGCGTTCGGCGACAAGCTCAAGGCGAAGCTGGCCGCCGGTCTGTCAGGTCGCATGGCCAAGCAGCTGGCACCGTTCGGAGCGCCGTCGTCCTTCATCTTCAAAGGGCAGCGTCAAGACAAGGACGGTACCTGGAGCGACTACAGAATCGATTTCGGCCCCGGCAACAGGCTCCCGTTCGGTGTGAGGCTGGATGCCGACGGCAAGGTGATCGGCATCTCCATCGGCTAGTAAATCAGGCGTCCGGGAGATGTGCATAGGGGCTGTGCGTCATCAGCTCCTGCGCATAGTCGTCCATGCCTTCGGCCTCGTGTTGCAGCGCCTGGCACACCGCATCGCGAAAACTCTTGTTCACCAGATAGTGACGCGATTGCGTGCGCACCGGCAGGAAGCCGCGGGCGAGTTTGTGCTCGCCTTGCGCGCCAGGCTCGAAGCGCTGCAAGCCATGACGGATCGCGTGCTCGATGCCCTGGTAGTAGCAGAGCTCGAAATGCAGCCCCGGCACCTCGACCTCCGCGCCCCAGTAGCGGCCATACAGCGTGTCGCTGCTTTGCAGGAACAGCGCCATCGCCACGATGCGCTCGTCATGGCGCGCCAGCGCAAGTTGCACCGCATCGCCCAGCGTCTCGCGCAGGCCCAGGAACATCGATTGCGTCAGCGCGGCGTGGTTGCCCTTGGCGTCGAAGGTGGACTCGTAAAGCGCGTGGATATGCCGCCACTCCTGGACGCTTAGCGTGCCGCCGCTGCGCATCTCGATGCCCAGGCCGCTGCGGGCCACGTGCGTGCGCTCCTGTCGGATGTTCTTCCGCTTCTTGTGATTGAGCGCGGCAAGGAACTGGGCGAAGTCCGCATAGGCATGGTTGTGCCAATGGAATTGCACGTCGGAACGGACCAGCCATGGCGTGTCGAACGCAGCCAGTTCGTCATCGCGCAGAAAGTTGGCATGCACGGACGAGAGATTCATGCGTTCGGCGAATGTGCGCATGGCAGCGGTCAATGCCTGCTGGCGCTCCGCGGTACGTGCGTCGTTGCCGGCCAGCAGTCGCGGCCCGGGCACGGGCGAGTAGGGCACGGCGTTGAGCAGCTTGGGGTAGTAGTCGCCGCCCGCGCGTTCCCAGGCGCTGGCCCAGCTCCAGTCGAACACAAACTCGCCGTGTGAGTTGCCCTTCAGATACAGCGGTGCCGCGGCAACGAGGGTGCCGTCTTCGTACAAGCCGAGGTGATGCGCCTGCCAGCCCCAGTCGGGACGGATGCAGCCAGTGCGTTCCAGCAGGGCGAGAAAGGCGTGCGAGACGAACGGATTGTCGTCGGGCCGAAGCGCATCCCAGGCCTCGGCCGGGATGCGTTCGATGCTGTCGTGGAAGCGGGCTTCGATCACGGAGCTCCAAAGGCTACTGCAGAGACTGCGTCATCCTGACGTTACCTCAGTCTTCCATCTCGTCATTCCGGCGCAGGCCGGAATCCAGTTTCCGTGTGACAGGTTGTCGCGATAACCGAACACAGTCGCTACTGGATTCCGGCCTACGCCGGAATGACGGTCAAAAAAGTTAGCTCGCCGGACCCTGCTGATCCAGCCAACGCTCCGCATCAAGCGCCGCCATGCAGCCGAAGCCCGCCGACGTCACCGCCTGGCGATACACATGGTCGGCCACGTCACCCGCAGCAAACACACCCTGCACCGAGGTCATCGTGGCCATGCCGCCCAGGCCGCTGCGGATCTTGATGTAGCCATCGTGCATGTCGAGCTGGCCGTCGAAGATGCCGGTGTTGGGCTGGTGGCCGATGGCAACGAAGAAGCCGTTCACCGGGATCTCGCGAGTCTCGCCGGTGTTGATGTCCTTCACGCGCACGCCGTTGACGCCGGAGTTGTCGCCCAGCACTTCGTCGACGGTATGGTTCCAGATCAGCTCGATCTTGCCGGCCGCGGCCTTCTCGAACAGCTTGTCCTGCATGATCTTCTCGGCGCGCAGCTTGTCGCGGCGGTGCACGAGATAGACCTTGCTGCAGATGTTGGACAGGTACAGCGCCTCTTCCACGGCGGTGTTGCCGCCGCCGATCACGGCCACTTCCTGTTCGCGGAAGAAGAAGCCGTCACAGGTGGCGCAGGCGGATACGCCGCGACCCTTGTAGTGCTCTTCGCTGGCGATGCCCAGATACTTGGCGGTGGCGCCGGTGGTGATGATCAGCGCGTCGCAGGTGTACTCGCCCGAGTCGCCCTTCAGGCGGAACGGGCGCTGCTTGAGGTCCACGCTGTGGATGTGGTCGAACACCATCTGCGTCTCGAAACGCTCGGCATGCTGCGCCATGCGCTGCATCAGTTCCGGACCCTGCACGCCCTTGTCGTCGCCCGGCCAGTTGTCCACCTCGGTGGTGGTCATCAGCTGGCCGCCCTGCTGCAGGCCGGTGATCATCATCGGCTTGAGGTTGGCGCGGGCAGCGTAGACGGCGGCGGTGTAACCGGCGGGACCGCTGCCCAGGATCAGCAGGCGGCTGTGCTTGGTGGGTGCGTTCATGCGTTCCTTCTGTCCGCCTTGCTCGGCGGCGATGTTCATGGATGGTGGAGGGGAGGAACCATGCTTGAGCGCATGGTCATCCGGCGATCGGCCCTATATGGGGGCTGTTAGCTGGTTTTCAGCGGGATGGGCTGTATCTCGTTGACTTTGCTGCAACTGCGCAAAGGTGGTCTGCTTGCGCGGCGTTGCGGGAATGTGAAAACGGCCTGCCCATCTTGGTTATAATCCTTCGGGTTTGCTGGCGACTTGCATCATTCATTCGCTCCATCACCTGCGGCGGTTTCCTACCCACCGGCAAGGCACGATCGGAGGCGCGGCGTCTGAACCCGGAAGGATGGGGAAGACGCCGGGACGATTCAAGCACCGCCGGCCTTGAGGTTTGCCGGGCCGGGTGCGGCCTGGCGTCGTTGCCACCTAGCTATCCCCACAGGATCCACTCCCCATGCGTATTGGTATTCCCTCCGAAACCAAGACCCTCGAAGGTCGTGTTGCCCTCATTCCCGCCGCTGCTGCCGATCTGGTCCGCCGTGGCCACGAGGTGTTCATCCAGGCCGGCGCGGGCGAGAAGAGCGGCTTCTCCGACGAGGCCTATGCCAAGGTCGGCGTGAAGATCGCCGCCGACGCCGCTGCCCTGTACGAGGCTGGCGAGCTGATCGTGAAGGTGAAGGAGCCGGTCGCCGGCGATCTCGCCCTGCTCAAGAAGCATCACCTGCTGTTCTGCTACCTGCACCTGGCTGCCGAGCCGGCGCTGACCAAGAGCCTGCTCGACATCGGCCTGACCGGCGTGGCGTTCGAGTCGGTGGAAGAAAACGGCGGCCTGCCGCTGCTGCTGCCGATGTCGGTGATCGCCGGCCGCATCGCCACCCAGATCGGCACGACGCTGCTGCATCGTCCGCAGGGCGGCAAGGGCAAGCTGCTGGGCGGCATGGCCTCCACCCCGCGTGGCAAGGTCGTGGTGCTGGGCGCCGGCGCTGCCGGTGGCAACGCCGCTGCGCTGGCCGCCGCTGCCGGCGCCAACGTGGTGGTGTTCGACAAGCGCCAGGATCGCCTGGCCGAGATGATGGCCATGGGCCCGAACGTCACTGCGCTGTACGCCTATGAGTCGTCGGTGGCCGAAGAAGTCGCCACCGCCGACCTGGTGGTCGGCGCCGTGCTGATCCCCAGCGCCAAGGCGCCGCGCGTGGTCACCGAAGACATGGTCAAGACCATGGAGAAGGGCAGTGTGCTGGTGGACATTTCCATCGACCAGGGCGGCTGCTTCGAGACCTCGCGTCCGACCACCTGGAAGGAACCGACCTATGACGTGCACGGTGTAACCCACTTCTGCGTCACGAATATGCCGGGTGCCGTGCCGCAGACCTCGTCGGTGGCGATTTCTGCCGCTATCCTGCCGTATGTGCAGCGTCTGGCCGCCGGCAACGAATGGCGCCAGTTCGAACCGCTGCGCGGGGGCATCAACGTCGACGGCGGCGAGCTGGTTCATCCGGCGCTCAAGGGCATGATCTAAGGTCTTGCCTGCCGCTTCGGCGGATGTGACACCGTCCGGCCGCCTTGTTGGCGGCCGGACTCACAAACAGGATAAGGATCACGGTGCCGCGTACCGCGAACGTCAAGAAAGACAAGAAAGAGCGCGAAGGCCTCAGTGAAGAACTGAAGCGCCGTCTGCGCGAGGCCGGGGCGCTGCTGCTGTTGCCGCTGGCGCTGTACCTATTGGTCTGCCTGTTCAGCTACAACGACCAGGACCCCAGCTGGGGTCATGCGGGCACGGCCGAACACGCGCGCAACTTCGGTGGCGAGATCGGCGCGAATATCGCCAACGTGCTGCGCTACATCTTCGGGCTGGTCTCCTACTTCTTCCCCTTGCTGCTGCTCTTTCTGGGCGTGCAGGTGTTGCGCCATCGCGGCGAGCGCACCGTGCAGCCGTGGGAGCCGTCGCTGCGGCTGATTGGTTCGGTGTTTTTCTTCATTACCGCGCCGGCGCTGCTCTATCTCAATTTCAACGATGAGCCGATCCTGCCGCAGGGCGTGGGCGGCATCATCGGCATGTGGGTGGGTCGCGGCCTGCTGCAGGCGCTGGGCGACAAGGGTGCGCCGCTGCTGCTGCTGGCCATGTTCCTGATCGCCGTGACGCTGGCCACCGGCCTGTCGTGGTTCAAGGTGGCCGACCTCACCGGTCAGGGCGTGCTGAAGCTCGCCGGGTGGTTCGGCGGCAAGCTGCGCGAGGCGCCCGAAGTATTGGCCGCCCGCCAGGCGCGCGCCGAGCGCGAGGTGGTCAAGAAGACCGAGGCCGTGAAGCAGGCCAAGCGCGAGCCGGTGCGCATCGAAACCGCCCCCGCGCCCGTGGTGAAAAGCGAGCGCGCCAAACTGGAAACGCAGATTCCGCTGTTCACTGGCGCCTCCGCTCCGGGCGAACTGCCGCCGCTGTCGCTGCTGGACGAAGCGCCGGAGCAGGGCCCGGGTTATTCGGAAGAAACGCTTGAAGTGCTGTCGCGCCAGCTTGAGCTGAAGCTCAAGGATTTCCGCATTGAGGCCAAGGTGGTGGGCGTGTATCCCGGCCCGGTCATCACGCGCTTCGAACTGGAGCCCGCCGCCGGCGTGCGCGGTTCGCAGGTATCGAGCCTGGACAAGGACATCGCGCGCGGCCTCTCGGTGGTCAGCGTGCGCGTGGTCGACGTGATCCCGGGCAAGAACGTCATCGGCCTGGAGATTCCCAACGCGAAGAAACAGATCGTCTATCTCTCCGAGATCCTGCGTTCGGACAAATACGATGCGATGAAGTCGCCGCTGGCGCTGGCGCTGGGCAAGGACATCGGCGGCCGCCCGGTGGTGGCTGACCTGGCCAAGATGCCGCATCTGCTGGTGGCCGGTACAACGGGCTCGGGCAAGTCGGTGGCCGTGAACGCCATGGTGTTGAGCCTGCTGTACAAGGCCAGCGCCAAGGACGTGCGCATGATCATGATCGACCCGAAGATGCTGGAGCTTTCGGTCTACGAAGGCATCCCACATCTGCTGGCGCCGGTCGTGACCGACATGAAGGAAGCCGCCAACGCGCTGCGCTGGTGCGTGGCCGAGATGGAGCGCCGCTACAAGCTGATGGCAGCGGTGGGCGTGCGCAATCTCGCCGGCTTCAACAAGAAGGTGAAGGACGCCGAGAACGCCGGCCAGCCGCTGCTCGATCCGCTGTTCCGCCCGAATCCGGAGATGCCCAATCTCGCGGCCGAGCCGCTGGAGCCGCTGCCGTACATCGTGATCATCATCGACGAGTTCGCCGACATGATGATGATCGTCGGCAAGAAGGTCGAAGAGCTGATCGCGCGCCTCGCCCAGAAGGCACGTGCTGCCGGCGTGCACCTGGTGCTGGCCACGCAGCGGCCGTCGGTGGATGTGATCACCGGCCTGATCAAGGCCAATATCCCCACGCGTATCGCCTTCCAGGTGTCGAGCAAGATCGACTCGCGCACGATTCTTGATCAGTCCGGCGCTGAAGCGCTGCTCGGCCACGGCGACATGCTGCACCTGCCGCCGGGCACTGCCACGCCCGAGCGCGTGCACGGCGCCTTCGTGGACGATCATGAAGTGCATGGCGTGGTGAACTGGCTCCGTTCGCAGGGCGCGCCGCAATACATCGAAGGCGTGCTGGAAGAGGTGCAGGCCACCTCCGACGGCAAGTTCATCAACGACTCCGGCCTGCCGCAAGAGGGCGAAGAAGGCGGCGGCGATGCCGAGGCGCAGCTCTATGATCGCGCCGTGCGCATCGTCACCGAGACGCGCCGCGCGTCGATCTCCGGCGTGCAGCGTCACCTGCGCATCGGCTACAACCGCGCCGCCCGCCTGATCGAGCAGATGGAGCAGGATGGCGTGGTGAGTGCGCCCCAGCACAATGGCAACCGCGAAGTGCTGGCGCCTCCGCCGCCGAAGAACTGATCTTCAAGAGGCGGGTTTTTAAGCTCGTCATCCCTGCGAGGCGATCTTCAACAGCCGAAGGCTGGTCAAGCAGGGATCGAGTGACTTTAGGCCGTCACGCAGCAAGCAAGGCACTGGATTCCTGCTTTCGCAGGAATGACGATGAGGAGGACTTGAGCGCCTCCATTAAGCCGGTCCCGCCCACAATCCGCATTCCAGCATCACCCACAAGGCACCCATGAAACGCCTGCTTCTCGTCGCCACCGCCGCCATCGCGCTCTCCATCAGCAGCCTCGCCATGGCCGCCGGTCCCGCCCGCGCCAGGCTCGACGCCTTCGCCGGCGACCTGCACTCGCTCACCGGCAAGTTCTCGCAGACGCTGAAAGACGCCAACGGCAACAGCGGCAAGGCCAGCAATGGCACGCTCGCGCTGCAGGCGCCGCGCCAGTTCCGCTGGGAGACGCTGGCCCCGTCCAAGCAGACCATCGTCGCCGACGGCAGCCGGGTATGGCTGTACGACCCGGACCTCGAGCAGGTCACCGTGCGCGTGCAAAGCTCCGAGGAGTCGCATAGTCCGCTGACCGTGCTCACCGACGTCAAGCAGATGGACAAGGACTTCAATGCCGTCGAGCAGGGCGACCACGACGGCCTGAGCTGGCTGCGCCTCACCTCCAAAGCCAAGGATCCGCAGTTCGACTACGCCGACCTGGGTTTCGATGCGAATGGCCTGGCGCGCATGATTTTTCGCGACCAGCTGGGCGCCGTCACGGATATTCGTTTCTCGGGTTGGCAGCGCAACGTGCCGATCCCGCCGGAGACCTTCAACTTCGTGCCGCCGCCGGGCGCCGACGTGATCGGCGACCTGCCGGTGATCCAGACCCAGCCGATCAAGAACTGAGCGCGCCGTGCTGCGCCAGCTCCCGCGCTGGGCATGGGTGGGCGGCGGCCTGCTCGCGCTCGGCGCGGGTTGCATCAATGTGGTTGGCTATCTGTGTTTCCGACACCAGCCGATCACCCATCTCACCGGTACCAGCACGGAATTCGGCCTCGCACTGGCTCGCGGCGATGCGGGCGAGATAACGCATTGGGGACTGGTCATCCTGGCGTTTCTGCTGGGCGCCATGCTCAGTGGGTTCATCGTGCAACAGGGTGCACTGCGGCTTGGGCGGCGCTACGGCGTCGTGCTGATGCTGGAGTCGGCGTTGCTGTTTGCCGCCACGCCGTTGATTCATGGCGGCCACGATCTCGGGCTGTACCTGGCCTCGGCAGCGTGCGGACTGCAGAACGCCATGGTGAGCACGTATAGCGGCGCGACGGTACGTACGACGCATCTGTCGGGCATCTTCACGGACCTGGGCATCTATCTCGGCCATCGATTGCGCGGCCTCGAGGTCGACTCGCTGCGCATCAATATCTGCCTGCTGGTGGCGAGCCACTTCATCGTGGGCGCCACGCTTGGCGCGCTTGGCTTCATGGTCTGGCAGGAGCGCGTGCTGCTGGCGCCGGCCACGCTCACCGGAGTGGTGGGCCTGGGTTATGCCATCTACCGACATCGGCACTTCGACTGACGGCTGGGCGTCGAGCGCGTGCTACTGGGCGGCTACGACCCGATTGCGTCCGCTGTTCTTGGCTTCGTACAGCGCCCCATCGGCGCGGGTCAGCCACTGCGACAGCGTCTCGCCGGCATGGTAGGCGGCCACGCCGATGCTCACGGTGACTTCGATGGGCTGCCCCTCATAGGTCAACGGATGTTCCGCGACGGCGGCGCGGATGCGCTCGGCCACCAGCATGCCTTGCTCGAGAGAACTTTCCGACAGACAGGCCACCAGCTCTTCGCCACCGTAGCGGCCCACGCAATCGGAGTCGCGGCACTGCTGCTGCATGATTTGACTCACATGGCGGATCACCGCGTCGCCGGCGAGATGGCCGTGGGTGTCGTTGATGCGCTTGAAGCGGTCCAGGTCCAGCAGCGCAATGCAGGCGCTGCCATCCGTGGTTTGGCCACGCATTTCCTCGACCAGTTCCAGCAGGCGGCGACGATTGCAGACGCCGGTCAAGGCGTCCGTATTGGCCAGTTCATCGAGCCGTTTGTTGGCCACCACCAGGTCACGCGTGCGCAGCTCGATCTGGTGCTGCAGCTGCTTGGCCTGGCGTCGCAGGTACATCGTGCGCAGCTGGATCACGCCGAAGATGGCGGCCAGCGCCAGCAGTCCAGCCGCGACCATGGCCGATACCGTTTCATACCAGCGCGGCTCGGCGCTCACGTCGACGGTGGACTCGATCAGGCGCGGCTGCATGCCATGCGTCTGCGCACGCAGGCGCAGCTTGTAATCGCCATGGGGCAGGTTGGTGTAGATCGCCGTGGGCAGGCCGCCGCGCGGAATATCGATCCAGCTTTCGTCGAAGCCTTCCATGCGATAGCTGTAGCTGGTTTCGGCGGGCGCTTCGTAATCGAGCAGCGCAAAGTCCACGCGCAGGCTGCGATTGCGCGAACGGATCTTCAACGATTCGCCGGCGCGCGGCAGTCGCCCATACGACAGCGGCACGCCATTGACGGCGGCATGGGTGATGGCGAGCGGCGGGTCGGGCTGGTCGGACGGCTGCCATTGGGGGCGCACTACGGTGAGCCCACCCAGTCCGCCAAACAGCAGCTCGCCGCCCGGTGCGCGTGCCGCCGCGGCGTAGATGTAGCTGGAAATGCGCAGGCCGTCGCGTACGCCAAGGTTATGCACGGCGTGCGTGTTGCCGTCGATCATCGCCAGGCCGTTGGAAAGGCTCACCCAGGGATTGCCGAAGTCGTCCGGCTGCACCGCATTGATGTTTTCGCTGGGCAGTCCGTTGGCCGAGCCAATGGTGGTGAAGCGATAGGGTTCGCCAGCGCTGCGTGGCTGCAGCATGGCCAGGCCGCCGTAGGTGCCGATCCACAAGCCGCCTTGCGGATCCATGGCGATCGAGCTGGCCAGATTGTTGGGCAGGCTGGTGTTGTCGCCGGGGCGGTTGAGCAGGTTCTGGAAACCCTTGTTCTGCATCGTGCTGGTGGCGATGCTGATGCCGCGGCCGGTGACGTACCACAGGTCCGCGCCGATGCGCGCAATGCGTCGCACCGTGTCGCTGGCCAGGCTGGTCGGGTCGTTCGCGTCGTGACTGAAATGCGTGAGTGCGTGCGTTCGCGTGTCGTAACGATAAACGCCGTCGTAGGTGGCGATCAGCAGCCGCTGGCCGTCAGGCAGCAGGTGCAGCACGGGTTTGTCGTCCAGCTCGGGAACGGCCGAGCCGACGATCGCCAGCGTGTTGGGATCGACGCGCGCCAGGCCCTGCGTGCCGACCCAGATGGTGCCATCGGGCATTTCGGCAAACGCCTGCACATCGCGACGTGTCTGTACGCCGCTCAGTTCGAGGTGGCGAATGCTGGCGCCGGACAGATCGATCACGTCCACGCGCCCTGCGCTCATGCCCAGCCACACACGCTGCCGGCTGTCGACGAAAATGCCGCGCACATTGGTGTTCGCCAGCGAGCGGTGGTCGCTGATGGAGGGCAGCAGGGCGAAAGCCTTGCGGGCGTTGGGGTCGTAGCGCGCCACGCCCAGATCGGTCGCCACCCACACGTTGCCAGTGCTGTCCTGTAACAGACCGCGCACGGAGTCGCCAGGCAACGAGGAAGGCATCGCGGTGTCGTGGGCGACCGCGTGCAAGCTATGCGTGGCCACGTCATATGACAGCACGCCGCCGCCATCGGTGGCCATCCACATGACGTCGCCAGCCAATTCCGTGAAGGCCCGCACTGTCGGTCGGCGCGAGCGATCGTGCTGATAGCCGCTGAAGCCGGGGATCGCATGCCACTGGCTGGTTTCGTCGCGATACACCGCGCCTGATTGCGTGCTGCCGACCCATAGCCGTCCCTCGCGGTCTTCCAGCAGCGCCCAGACGCCGTCGTTCAACACCACGTCGATACCGCTGGTATCGGTCGGACGCTCGGGGCGTTTGAACGCGGTCTCTCCGGCGTGACGGACGAATAGCCCATTGGTGTTGCCGACCCACAGGTTTCCGGCGCGATCCTGCAGCACGCTGAAGCTGCGCGGGGCCATGCCGTCGCTCAGCGCGATCGGACTGATGCGGTTGCTGCGCAGGTCCAGATAATCGATGCCGCGTTCCGTCACGATCCAGATGCCACGCGTGCCATCGGGCGCCATCGCGTAGATCTTCCGGTCGCTGGTGCCGCCCTTGCCCACGGGGTAGGTATGGAAGGTGTTGTCGAGCGGGTTGAAGCGGCTCAGGCCGCCGGCATTGGTGCCCACCAGCAGGCTGCCGTCGGGCAGGGTGAGCAGGCAGCGCACATAGGCGTCCGGAATATCGGTCTTGCTGCCGCCATTGCCGGTGAACACCTGCATGCGGTAACCGTCGTAGCGCACCAGGCCGGACAGCGTGCCGATCCAGATCAGGCCGCGCTTGTCCTGTTCGATGGTGGTGGTGATCGAGTGCGGCAGGCCGTCGCTTACCCCTAAGCGATCGAACCAGGGGCTGTCGAACGGGGCCCAGGGGTCGCTGTCGCGGGCCATCACCAGCGACGGCAGGATCAGCAGGCAGAGCAGGGCAACCGCGCGCAGCAGCTTGCCGCGCCAGGCCGCGGGCGACCACGTGCTCAGCCCGACGCCCTGCTTGCTCGTCCGCCCCATCCCTTGCGCCACGTGCCGACTCCGTCCCGTCGTGTGGGGCACATCATAGCCATGGCGACAGTCGCCGTAGCGGTGGTCTCTCTGTATTTCCGACATCGTCTGCGTAAAAGCCGACATGTTTGGCGGGCGAAGGTGGGTGAAATTGTCTAACAGTCAGCCTGCCGTTTAGCATCCGTAGGATGTCCTCCCGCCCCCTGCCACTGCTCCATCGTCTGCGCCGCCATCGCGGTTTGTGGGCATTGGTGGTGGCTGTGCTGCTGATCAAGCTGGTCAGTGGCTCGGTATGCCTGGCTGATGGCGGAGAGCGCGATTTCAGCTCGGGGCGTGGTTATGCCTCCGCCGCGCTGACCATGGCGGCCGCCGTGCAAGCCCCCTCCGGCGATGGCGATTGCCTGCTGGGCGAAGGTGCTTCCTGCCATTGTGCCTGCCCACATGCCGCCAGCCTGCCGAGTTTGGCCGTGCTGGCGGTGAGCGCGCCCGAGGCGACGCCCCCCCTTTCATCCGTCGAAGCGGGTCGCATGCCTGCCGTCGCGGGCTCCCTGTTGCGACCACCTATCGCCTGACCGCGAACGCCTGTGTTGCGCCCTCCAGGGCGCATTCCTCGTGATCGTTGTCAGGAGATGGTTCCATGTCCGTTCTACGTGCGGCCCTGATCGGGGCTGCCTGTCTGTTTTATGCCGCCAATGCGGTGGCGTCGCCGAAAGAGGGTGATCCAGCGCTCTCCGCTACGGCGTCGCCCATCGGTGGCGCGGTGCAACTCGTATGGGCTGCCAACCCCGACGTCCAGGCCGCTCGCGCCGAGCTGGAGGCGGCCCAGGCGCGAGTGCGCGCGGCGGCTCAGCCCGTCTATAACCCGACGCTGTCGCTCGATGGTGAAAACGCCGACGTCAATCGGCGCACGGCGGGGATATCGCTGCCGCTGGATATGTCCGGCAAGCGCCTGGCCCGTACCTCACAGGCTGAGGCGCAGCGGCGCAGTCGCGAAGCGTCTTACGACCTGCTGCGGCGGGATATCGCCTCGCGCTGGCTGAAGGCCTGGTCTGCCGCGGCGCTGGCGGCTCGCCAGCGCGAGCTCGGCGAACATCGGGTGGCCTTGATGCGCCGCTTCGATGCGCTCGCAGCTGACCGCCTGGGCGTGGGCGACATCAGCAGTCCCGAACGCGATCTGGCCGCCCTGGCCCTGGGTGAATCGCAGATCCAGCAGGCATCGCTGGCCGGTGCGGAGGCGGCGGCATTGGCCACGCTCGAGGCGGTGGCCGGCGACGCGGTGGCGAAGCCGCCGTTGCCTGCGGGCCTGCCGCCGGCGTCAAGCAGCATCTCGGCGATTCCCATCGAGCAGCGACCGGAGCTGATCAAGTTGCGCGCCGATGAAGCGGCCGCTCAGGCGGGCATCGACGTGGCCCGGCGCGCGCGTCTGCCTGATCCCACCGTCAGCCTGACCGGTGGACGGGTGTACACGGGCGTCAGGACCGATCAGGTCATCGGCGTCAGCGTGTCCATGCCCTTGCCGGTGCTCAACAGTGGTCGAGCGGAAATCGACGCCGCGCTGGCGGAAGCGGGAGCGGCCGCCGCCTTGACCCGCTCGCAGCAACAGTCGTCCCGCGCCTCGCTGCGTGAAGCGCAATCGCGTTACGACGCCTTGCTCGCTGCTGGCCACGCCTTCCGCCAGGGGCGAGCTGCGGCTTTCGACGATCGCACCGCACTGCTCGAAAAGCTCTGGCGGGCCGGCGAGATCAGCACGTCCGATTACCTCGTCCAGCTCAAACAAAGTCTCGACACCGCGCTGTCCGCACTCGCACTCGAAAGCCAGGCCTGGCAGGCCTGGTTCGACTACCTCGCCGCCGCAGGTCGCCTGACTGACTGGCTGGATGGCCGCACACAGGATGTATCCCCATGAATCATTTCTTTCGACGCGCCTCCTGCGCGCTGCTGTTTTCGCTTGCGATCAGTGCGGTCTTCGCGCAAAAGGCGCCCAATCCACTGGCACTGGATGCCCGCGCCGTACAGGACGCCGGCATCGTCGTATCCAAACTCGCACCGCGTGAACTCACCGAAGAAATCAAGGCGCCCGGCGAAGTGAAGGTCGATGCGTACTCGACCGTGCTGGTGTCGCCCCGCATCGAATCGATGGTGCTGTCGCGACAAGTGAAGTTGGGCGATGTGGTGAAGGCCGGGCAGCCACTGGTCACGCTGTCGAGCGTGCAGGTCGCGGAAACGCAGGGTGCGCTTATCGTGGCCGAGCAGGAATGGCGTCGCGTCTCCGCGCTGGGGTCGCAGGCTGTGTCTGGTCGTCGCTACACCGAGGTGCAAGTGCAACGCGATCAGGCTCGTGCACGTTTACGGGCCTATGGTCTATCGGATGGCCAGATCCAGGGCGTACTGCGCGCCGGCTCGGCCAAGGCTGATGGGAGTTATGCCTTGCTCTCGCCCACGGATGGGCGCATCACCACCGATCAGTTCCTGGTGGGCGAGCGCGTCGATGCAGGACGTGCGCTGTTCACCGTGGTGAAAGAGGACTCGGTGTGGGTCGAAGCACAAATGCCACCGTTCGAAGCGGAGCGTGTGGCGACAGGCGCTGCGGCACGCATCCTCATTCACCAACAGAGTCTGGCCGGCAAGGTCGTGCAGCGTTCGCACCAGACGGATGAAAAGACCCGCACGGTGGCAGTGCGTATTGCCGTGGACAACAGTCGCGACCTGTTGCATCCGGGCGAGCTCGTCGATGCACGCATGGCCGTC
The DNA here is from genome assembly GCF_056399945.1 of Dyella sp. 01L423. Classification (NCBI taxonomy): domain Bacteria; kingdom Pseudomonadati; phylum Pseudomonadota; class Gammaproteobacteria; order Lysobacterales; family Rhodanobacteraceae; genus Dyella; species Dyella sp. 01L423. Next base: position 1,405,382 of record NZ_JBFTSI010000001.1, read on the forward strand.
GGTGGGCGCAGTGCATTGGCGGTGCCGAGCGAAGCGGTGGTGTTGTTGCAGAACCAGTCAACCGTCTTCGTTCTATCCAGTGGCCAGACGTTCGAGCCGGTGGCCGTGCAGACAGGCGAAAGCCGTGACGGGTGGATAGAGATACGCCAAGGCCTCAAGCCTGGTGCGTCGTACGTCAGCAAGGGCGCGTTTGCACTCAAGGCGCGGCTGTTGCGCTCGCAGCTGGGAGAAGACTGATGCTCGCGCGTCTCGTCGAACTCTCGTTGCGATACAAGCTGCTGGTGCTGATCGCCTTTGCGGTGATTGCCGCGCTGGGCTATCAGGCACTGCGCAAGCTGACCATCGATGCCTTTCCCGATGTCACGCCCGTGCAGGTCAATGTGTATACCGAGGCGCCGGGGCTTGCGGCCGAAGACGTGGAGTCATTGCTCACCACGCCCGTGGAATCCGCGCTCGCCGGCCTGCCGAAAGTGGACGAAGTGCGCTCGGTCAGCCTGTTCGGGCTGTCCTATGTCTCCGTGTATTTCAAGGACGACATGGACATCTACTTCGCCCGCCAATTGGTCAACGAGCGCTTGCAGCAGGTCGGCGACCGCTTGCCCGCGGGCTATGGCAAGCCGGAAATGGGCCCCAATACCTCCGGCCTTGGCCAGGTGTTCTGGTACACCGTGGAGCGTGCCGACGACGCCTTGAAGGGATCGCCCAGCGACAGCGACCTGCGCACGCTGCAGGACTGGAGCATTCGCCTGATGCTGCGCACCGCGCCTGGCGTTGACGACGTGACGTCGTGGGGCGGACAGCAGAAGCAATTTCAGGTGCGCATCGATCCGATGAAACTGATCGCGCACGGCCTAGGCTTCAAGCATGTGATCGAGGCCCTGCAGTCGAACAACGCGCAGGTCGGCGGCAACTTCGTCGATGTCGGTCGCGAGCAGTATCTCGTTCGCGGCCTGGGTCTGGTGCACAGCGTACGCGACATCGAACAGGTCGTACTCAAGACGGAAGACGGTACGCCGGTCTTCGTGCGCGACGTGGCCACCGTGGAAGAAGCCGGCGCACCACGCACTGGCGCCGTGACGCGCGACGGCAAGGAGGTCGTGATGGGGCAGGCGCTGTCACGCATTGGCGAGAACGCCAAGAGCGTGGTGGATGCCGTGAAGGACAAGCTCGCCACTGTGCAGCAAGCCTTGCCTGCCGGCGTGGTGGTCAAGCCGGTCTACGAGCGCACCGATCTGGTGAACAAGGCCGTGGGCACGGCGGTGCGTGCACTGGTGGAAGGATCGGTCCTCGTGGCAATCGTGCTGTTCCTCTTTCTCGGCGAATTGCGCAGCGCGCTGGTGGTGGTCGTCACCTTGCCGCTGGCCATGTTGATCGCCTTCATCTGCATGGAGCAGGCCGGTTTGTCGGCCAACCTGATGTCGCTGGCGGGGCTGGCCATCGGCATTGGCATGATGGTCGACGGTGCCGTAGTGATGGTGGAAAACGCGTTCCGCATCATGGCCGAGCGCAAGGCGCATGGATTGCCAGTGGATCGCAGCGCGGCCGTGCTTGCCGCAGCCAGGGAAGTGGCAAGTCCGATCACGTTCGCCATCGTCATCATCATCGTCGTGTTCCTGCCGCTGTTCAGTCTGCAAGGGTTGGAAGGCAAGATGTTCAAGCCGATGGCCTTCAATATCAGCTTTGCCATGGCCGGCTCGTTGGTGCTTGCTCTCACCCTGGTTCCCGTTCTCGCGGCGCTGGCACTCAAACCCAAGGACGAACGCGACACGCGCCTCGTGGCCTTCCTGAAGAAGCACTACGGCGTCGTGCTGGCATGGGCGTTGCGTCGACGTCGGTGGGTGCTGGGCATGGCCGGTGGGGCGCTATTGGGAAGCCTCGCGTTGTTTCCCTTCCTCGGCAAAGAGTTCATGCCGAACCTGAAAGAGGGAGCGATCATGTGGCGTATCACCTCCATTCCTTCCGCGTCGCTGGATGAATCCATCGACATCTCACGCCAGGTGGCCGAACGCATCAAGGCATCGTTTCCCGAGGTCGAAACGACGCTCGCGATGATCGGACGGGCTGAGAAGGGCGAGACGGCGGACGTGAACTACATGGAGGTCTATACGCCGCTCAAGCCACGCGATCAGTGGCGCACGGGCCAGACGCTGGAAAGCATCGAAGCGGATATGCAGCGCGAACTGTCGGCAGCATTGCCGACGGCCGTGGTGAGTTACACCCAGCCCATCCAGATGCGCATCGAGGAGTTGATCTCTGGCGTGCGCGCCACGCTTGCGTTGAAACTCTACGGCGAGGATCTGGGCGAACTGGATAGCCTGAGCGCACGCATCAAGGATGTGCTGGGCGCAGTGCCGGGCGTGGCGGACCTTGCCCTGGAGCCCAACATGGGCAAGCCGCAGATCCGCGTCAGCGTGGATCGCGATGCGCTCGCACGCTACGGCCTCAACGCCGACGACGTGCTTGCCGTGGTTCGCAACGGCATCGGCGGCGAGCCGGTGAGTACGTTGATCGACGGCGTGAAACGGTTCGACATCGCCGTCCGCCTGAACGACAGCGACAAACGTTCCCTGCAGGCGATCCAGCGCATTCCGATCCAGGCAACCGGCGGCGCCATCGTGCAATTGTCGCAGGTGGCCGAGGTCACCGAGGCGGAGGGCTACTCCTTTATCCGGCGCGAACAGCTGCAACGTTATGCCGTGATCCAGATGGATGTGCGCGGCCGCGATATCGACGGCTTCGTACAGGAGGCGAACGCCGCGCTCGCACAGAAGGTGAGGCTGCCGACCGGCTATTACACGGAATGGGGCGGTGCCTTCGAGAATCAGCAGCGCGCCTTGAAGCGGCTGTCGCTGATCGTGCCAGCCACGATCTTCTTCATCTTCATCCTGCTCTACACGGCCTTCAACTCGATGAAGTACGCGGCGCTTATCCTTGCCAACGTGCCGTTTGCCACCATCGGCGGCATCGTGGCGCTGGCGATCACCGGGCAATACCTGTCGGTGCCATCGGCGATCGGCTTTATCGCCGTGTTCGGCGTGGCGATGTTGAACGGCATCGTGCTGGTGAGTTTTCTCAACGAGCAGCGCGCCAAGGGCATGGGTGTGCGTGAGGCTGTGCTGCGCGGCACAGCCTTGCGTCTACGGCCCGTGCTGATGACAGCCAGCGTGGCGATCCTCGGCCTGGTGCCCATGCTGCTTTCCAGTGGCGTGGGCGCGGAAACGCAGCGGCCATTGGCGACGGTCGTAGTGGGCGGGCTGATCACCTCGACCCTGCTGACCTTGCTGCTGTTGCCCGTGCTTTACGACTGGATGGAACAACGGCCGGAGGCTCGCCGCAGCCATCACTAGGTCTGTTCCTGCCTCCATAGGTGACACGGCGGCGCCAGGGTCGTCCGTGTCACACTGGCGCCATGACAACCCGGCGCGGCTGGAGATGGATGGTCATGATCTTCCTATGGATAGTGATAGGTGCAGTGCTGGGCGGGCTGGCCTCGGAAGGCGGCCTAGCCGGCATCGCCGGTGGTGCGGCGCTGGGATTGATCTGGGGCAGGCAGCTGCAGTTGTCCCGCGAGCTGAAGAACCTGCGAGCGCAACTCGGCGAAGCCCGGCCACCGGAACCGGTCGCTACGGAACGCTCGTGGACGACCGCCGAGGAGACACGCGGGTCGATGCACGAGCCCTCGCCAGTGGCGCCCGCTGTCGTTGCGTCCCCTCCCGTGCCAAGAGAAACGGTCACTCCGCCAGAGGGTCCCGCGGCATGGCCTGCCGCAGACGCAATGCCTCGCGCCCCATCGGCGCCCTCGGCGTTGGACCGCCTGACCAGCCGCGTATGGCACTGGTTCACCGAGGGCAATGTGCCGGTGAAGATCGGCATGCTGGTGTTGTTCGCCGGCGTGGCCGCATTGCTCAAGTACGCCGCGGACGCAGGCATGCTGCGTGTGCCGATCGGTTTGCGCGTGGCGATGGTCGCGTTGGCGGCTTTGGCAGGACTCGTCCTGGGCTGGAGAAAGCGCGAGAGCCAGCGGGTATTCGCGCTATCGGTGCAAGGCGGCGCGATCGGCGTATTGGTGATGACGGTGTTTGCCGCCTTCCGTCTTTACGACCTGCTGCCTGCGGGCGCTGCGTTCGCCTTGCTGATCGTGCTGGTGGCGGGCATCGGGGTGCTTGCTGTGGTCCAGGATGCGCTGGCGCTGGCGGTGCTTGGTCTGGTTGCCGGATTCGCAGCGCCGATCCTGGTGTCCACCGGCAACGGCAGCCACGTGGCCTTGTTCAGTTACTACGCCGTGCTCAACCTCGCCATCCTTGGCATTGCGTGGAAGCGCTCGTGGCGCGTGCTGAACCTGCTGGGCTTTATCGCAACCTTCGGCGTGGGCACCGCATGGGGTGTGCTTCGCTACGAGCCCGCGTTGTTTGCCAGCACCGAGCCGTTCCTGGTCCTGAATTTCCTGTTCTATCTGATCATTCCCTGGCTGCACGTGGTGCGCGCGCCGGTGGATCGGCGCCTGGTGATCGACGGCTGCCTGATGTTCGGCAATCCGCTGATCAGCCTGCTGTTGCAGGGTGCGCTGTTGCACTGGGATGGCAAGGCGCTGGCGATTTCCACCTTGGTTGCCGCGGTGGTTTATCTAGTCGTGGCCTACGTCTCACGTCGCCAGCCAGCCATGCGCCTGCTGCGCGATACATGGGCGGTGCTGGCGGTGGCGCTGGCAACGCTTACCGTGCCGCTGGCGCTGCGCGCGGATGTGACCGGCAGCATTTTTGCGCTGGAAGGCGCCGGCTTGATCTGGCTGGGCTTGCGTCAGCAGCGCTGGTTGGCCACTTGGAGCGGCGTAGCGCTGCAACTGTTTGCCGGCTTTGCGTTGCTGATCGACAAGTCCGTTCATGGTGGCTTCGGCGCATGGCCGGTGCTCAATCGCGAATTCATCAGTGCGCTGATGATCGTGCTCGCGGGCTTCGCCAGTAGCGGCTTGCTTTCGCGATGGAGTGAAGGGCGCGTGCTATACCGCGTGTTCTCGGTGGTGCTGTTCGCCTGGGCGCTGCTTTGGTGGTTGGGCGCCAGCGCGCAGGAGATCGCGCATTTCGTGCCGGATACGAGCCTGTTTGCAGCCTGGATGGCGTGGCTCGCCTTTACCGCATGGGGTCTTGCCGAGGCAGCGCGTTATCGCTCCTCCGCGGAACTCGGCGCGGCGCTGGTGTGGACCCCGGTAGCCTTTATGGCGGCCATGCTGGTGCTGATCCTGCTTGCCGGCGGCTATCACCAGCAGCCGTGGCGCAGCTGGAACCTGCTGTCCGTGCTGTTCGCAGCCATTCTTGGCTGGCGCAGCTTGCTCAATTTGCGCGACACCTCGTGGGCAGGCGCCGCCGCGCATGGGTTGTGGTTGTGGCGATGGATTCTGCTGGCAGCGGTGGGCGTGGCGGTGTCGGTGGATCGGCTGCGTTGGTTGTCCGATAGCTGGGTTGTATTGCTCAGCTTTGCGCCATTGCTGAGCGCATTTGCAGTGGCCCATGCGCATCCCCGCCTGTTCGCCGCGCCGATGGAGCCGGTCATGTCCTTGTGGCTGGCGCCGTTGAAATATTCGCTGCTTGCGGTACTTGGATTGATCGGTTGCATTGCCTTGTTCCAAGCAGGCGATGCAGCGCCTTTGCATTACGTGCCGCTGGTCAATCCCTTGGAACTGTTGCTGTTGTTGATCGCTCTCGCTTATGCAGCGTGGCTGGCTGGGCCATCGCTGCCTGCAGCGTTGCAGCGCAGTCGCGGCCCGGTGCTGGGCGGCATCGTGCTGGCACTCGCTACCAGCTTCACCTTGCGTGCCGTACATCAGCTAGGCGGTGTGCCATGGAGTTGGGATCTGGCCGATTCCAGCCTCGCGCAGATGTCGCTGACGCTGGTGTGGAGTGTGCTGGGCCTGTTTGCCTGGGTGTGGGGATCGCGCCATGGCCATCGCCTGTTCTGGCTGGCGGGCGCGGTGCTCATGGGCGTGGTGCTGGCCAAGTTGATCCTGGTCGACCGTCGCCAGCTGGGCAATCTGTTCGGCATCGGTTCGTTTATCGCCTTCGGCCTGTTGTGCAGTGTGATTGGATACCTGGCGCCGGCTCCGCCGCGCCGCTCATCGTCGATGGAGGAGACCGGGCATGCGCCTTGATATGCGTTGGATCGCGCTCGCTTTGATGTTGCCCGTGGCGGCGGCCCGGGCAGACAGCAATGTGGATTACGCCTATGCGTTTGCATTGGATACGAATGCCCCGGGCGAGGCCTATCGTGTGGCGCTCACGCCAGAGGTGTACGCCTCGGTCAATCCGAATGCCGATCTGCACGATCTGATCGTGGTCAATGCACTCGGCAGGCCGGTGCCGTTCGCGCCGCTGCCGCCATCGCCACCCATCAGCCATCCCTTCGAGACGATGGCGCGGCTGCTCCCGTTGCCCGTGTCGGCCGCGATGGCCGATAGCGTCAAAGTCGAGCGCAATACCGATGGCGGCATCGTCATCAGTCAGACCGATCGCGCCGCGCCCGTGCAGCATCCGGATGCGTGGTTGATCGACGTGGGCCGCACGATCAGCCTTGACCAGCTCGCGCTCGATCCGGCCTCGCTGAGCCAGGATTTCCAGCTTCATCTGACGGTGGAGGGCAGCAACGATCTGCGACAGTGGAACCTGCTCGCCTCGGACCTGAGCCTGACCCGCGTGCACGGCGAGCAGGACGAGGTCGAGCAGTTGGCGGCGGAAGTGGCGAGCAGCGATGCCTATCGCTATTTCCGCGTGCGCCTTGCCGACGGCGAAGTCGATTGGAGTGCCGGTCACGCGCCCGTCGCCAAGCTGTCCGGCAGCATCGCCGACGCCGCTGCCGAGCGCGCGTCGAAACTGCAGTGGTTGGTGGCCAAGGCAAGCGGGCAGGGCGCGGCCGACTACGACTACGAGTTGCCCGCGGCACTCCCAGTGGAGTCGGTAGTCGTTGCGTTGCCCGCAGCCAATAACGCCGCTCGCGTGCATGTGCTGGTGCAGGGCGCAGGCGCATCGTCGTGGATGGAGGTGGCGGCACTCGATCTGGTTCGCACGGGTGGCAAGAGCGGCGAGGCCACGGCCACCATCGGCGAGCGCAACGTCAAGCATCTGCGCGTCCGCACCGACACGCCGCTCGCTGGCGCGCCCGCCGTGCGCGTGGGCTGGTTGCCGGCGCAATACGTATTCCTTCCCGAGGGCAGCGCTCCGTATCGATTGCTGGCCGGCAGCCATGCGGCGCGGCGTGGCGACTATCCGGTGGACGAAGCCTTGAGCCGCTTGCGCAGCCAGCACGGTGCGGAATGGCAGCCGCCCGTGGCGCAGCTGGGTCCGCGTGCGGACGAGGCAGGTCCCTCGGCACTGGAGGCACCCAAGGTGCCCTACGACTGGACCAAACCCTTGCTCTGGGTAGTGCTGACGCTGGGCGCGCTGGTCGTGGCAGGCATGGCCTTCAGCCTGCTGCGCCAGGGGCGCGAGAGCGAGCCGAAATCCTGATGAGGCCGGGGGCATGCCGCCCCCGTGGCCCGATGTCCTAGAATGCCCGGCATGTCACGCAGCGATATGTTCGATGCGCCGGGCCTGTTTGCCGAGCCCGACGATCTCAAACCCCTGGCCGAACGCATGCGGCCGCGCACCCTGGATGAAATCGTGGGCCAGCAACGCGTGCTGGCTCCCGGCAAGGCGCTGCGCCGCGCGCTGGAAGCCGGCCGCGTCCATTCCATGATCCTGTGGGGGCCGCCCGGTTGCGGCAAGACCACGCTGGCCTTGCTGGTGGCGCGCTACGCCGATGCGGATTTCCGCGCCATCTCCGCCGTGATGTCGGGCCTGCCCGATGTACGCAAGGCGCTGGCCGAGGCCGAGGTGAAGTTCGCGCAGGGTCGTCGCACGGTGTTGTTCGTGGACGAGGTGCACCGCTTCAACAAGGCCCAGCAGGATGCCTTCCTGCCGCATATCGAGCGCGGCGTGATCATCTTCGTCGGCGCCACCACCGAAAACCCCTCGTTCGAACTCAACTCCGCCTTGCTGTCGCGCTGCCGCGTGCATGTGCTGGAGTCTGTCACGGTGGACGACATCGTGATGGCGCTCAAGCGCGCACTGGAAGACAGCGAGCGCGGCCTGGGCGTCATGCAGCTGGAGGTCTCCGACGAGTCGCTCAAGCTGATCGCCCAGGCAGCCGATGGCGACGTGCGCCGCGCACTCACGCTGTTGGAAATTGCTTCTGAGCTGGCCGAAGACCACCGCATCGACGACACCACGCTCACCCAGGTGCTGGCCGATCGCACGCGCCGCTTCGACAAGGGCGGCGAGCAGTTCTACGACCAGATCTCGGCGCTGCACAAATCGGTGCGCTCATCCGATCCAGATGCCGCCGTGTACTGGCTGACGCGCATGCTCGATGGTGGCGTCGATCCGCTTTATCTCGCCCGCCGCATGACGCGCATGGCGGTGGAAGACGTCGGCCTCGCCGAGCCGCGCGCCTGGCGCATGGCGCTGGATGCGTGGGATACCTATGAGCGCCTCGGCAGTCCCGAAGGCGAACTGGGCCTCGCGCAGCTGGCGATTTGGCTGGCCATCGCGCCCAAGAGCAATGCTGCGTACAAGGCCTACAACGCCGCACGCGCCGTGGTGCAGCAGACTGGCACGCTCGATGTGCCAATGCATCTGCGCAATGCACCCACGAAACTCATGAAAGGCTTGGGTTATGGGCAGGGCTATCAGTACGACCACGACAGCGAAGGCGGCGTCGCGCTCGATCAGCAATGCCTGCCCGATGCGCTGGATGGCACCGTGTTCTACGAGCCGGTCGATCGCGGCCTGGAAGTGAAGCTGCGCGAGAAGTTGCTCGGCCTGCGCGAAGCACGACGCAAGGCGCGCGGCGAATAAACCCAACCTTCGGCACGTGGAGTTGAATCATGTCCGTCACCTGGTATTTCGACTTCATCTCGCCGTTTGCCTGGTTGCAGTGGCCCAAGGTGAAGCAGTTGGCGGCGTCGAGGCTGGTGACGCTGCGCCCCATCGTGTTCGCGGGCGTGCTTGAGCGGCACGGCCAGAAAGGTCCGGCGGAGATCCCGGGCAAACGTGAATTCACCTATCGCCACGCCCTGTGGCGCGCACGCCAGAACGGCCAGTCGCTGCGCTTCCCGCCAGCGCATCCGTTCAATCCCTTGGCAGCGCTGCGGCTGTGCATTGCGGCCGGCAACACGGTGGAGGCGACGGATGCGATCTTCGACTGGATCTGGGCCCAGGGAAATGCGGGCGACAGCATCGCCGCGCTGGCGCCGGTGGCCGCCCGCCTAGGCATTGCCGACCCGGCCACTGCCATCGCCGATCCTGCGGTGAAAGCGCAGCTGCGCACCAATTTCGACGAGGCCATGGCCCAGGGCGTATTCGGCGTGCCCACGCTTTCGCTGGATGGCCGTCTGTTCTGGGGCGACGACGCGCATGCGTTCGCCTTGGCCTGCCTGGATGATCCCTCGCTATGGGACGAGCCGGAGATGCATCGTCTTGGCGCGCTGCCCGTCGGGGTGTCACGCACCGGCTGATCCCGTCTTCGCCGCTGCTGCGACCGACCTTGCGGCGCCCCGCACCGCAGGCATAGATTCGCCGCACCGTAGGTATCGAGGGAGAGCGAGCCATGCGAGTACTGGTAGCAGCACTGATGGGCGGGATCGTGATGTTTATCTGGGGCGCCGTGGCACATATGGCGCTGGGGCTGGGCAACGTCGGCATGCGACAGCCGGTGGCTGAAGACACCGTGCTAGCCAGCCTGCGGCCCGGCCTGGGTGATCAGACCGGCGTCTACATCGTTCCCTCGGTCGACCCGGCCAAGATGCACGACAAGGCGGTGATGGAAGCCTATTCGGCCAAGACCAAGACTTCGCCGTATGCCTTTATCGTCTACATGCCCCAGGGCGAAGACCTCTCCGACATGAGCGGCCAACTGCCCCGGCAATGGGCCTCGGACACCTTGTCCGCACTCGCACTGGCCTTCGTGATGGGCTTGGCCGCCTTCAGCTTCATGACTCGCCTGAGCATCGCCCTGGCGGCCGCCGTGTTCGCCTGGCTGAGCGCCCTGGTCCCGTACTGGAACTGGTACCGCTTCCCCACCAACTTCACCCTGGCCGCCCTGATCGAACAAGTCGTCGGCTGGCTGCTTGCCGGCGCGGTGATGGCGTGGTGGCTGGGGAGGAATGGGCGACGGGTGCATTGATCGGCGCCTACAACTGGGCGTGATCGGCACACCCAGTCGCGCACAGGGTGCGCTCCCACAAGGGGGGGCGCTTCCACGGAACGTTCTGCCAGAGAGGGGCTCGCTACCCTTGTGGGAGCGCACCCTGTGCGCGACTGGGCACCCATCGCCAACGCCACGCTGGCCTACCGACACGCCCCAATCCCGCCTTCCAGGCCCCCGACACACCCCAAAACCCCAACATTGCCCCCCAGCCAGCCCCGCAGCGATAATCCAAGGTTCCAAGTCATACATCTGGATTGATCATGCTGGACCCCGCACTGCTGCGTTCGCGCCTGGCCGAAACCGCCGCGCGCCTCAAGGACACCCGTGGCTACGAACTCGACGTGGCCGCCATCGAGGCGCTGGAGAGCCAGCGCAAGCAGTTGTCCACCGAGACGCAGGAGCTGCAGAACCTGCGCAATACGCGGTCCAAGGCGATCGGCCAGGCCAAGGCCAAGGGTGAAGACGTCGCCCCGCTGATGGCCGAAGTCGCCGGCATCGGCGACAAGCTCAAGGCCAACGAGCACGCCCTGACGGACGTGCAGGCCAAGCTCGCCGACATCGCGCTCGGCATCCCCAATATCCCGCACGAGTCCGTGCCGCTGGGCAACGACGAAACCCAGAACGCCGAGCAGCTGCGCTGGGGCACGCCGCGCACGTTCGATTTCCCGGTGAAGGATCACGTCGACCTCGGCGCCCGCCACGGCTGGCTCGATGCCGACGCCGGCGCCAAGCTGTCCGGCGCGCGCTTCACCGTGCTGCGCGGCCAGCTCGCGCACCTGCATCGCGCGCTCGCCCAGTTCATGCTCGACCTGCAGACCGGCGAGCACGGCTACCTCGAATGCAACGTGCCGCTGATCGTCAACGCCGACACCATGAAAGGCACCGGCCAGCTGCCGAAGTTCGAGGAAGACCTGTTCTCCACCGAGGTCAACGAGAGCAAGCGCTACCTGATCCCGACCGCGGAAGTGGCGCTCACCAATCTCGTTGCCGACAGCATCGTCGAAGCGGACGCACTGCCGATGCGCCTCACCGCGCACTCCATGTGCTTCCGCGCCGAAGCGGGCAGCTACGGCCGCGACACGCGCGGCATGATCCGTCAGCACCAGTTCGAGAAAGTCGAAATGGTGCAGATCGCCGCTCCCGAACACTCGCACGCCCAGCTCGAAGAAATGGTCGGCCACGCGGAGAAAGTGCTGCAGCTGCTGAACCTGCCGTATCGCAAGGTGCTGCTATGCACCGGCGACATGGGCTTCTCCGCCATCAAGACCTACGACATGGAAGTGTGGCTGCCCAGCCAGAACACCTACCGCGAGATCTCCTCGTGCTCCAACTGCGGCGACTTCCAGGCCCGCCGCATGCAGGCCCGCTGGCGCAACCCGGCCACCGGCAAGCCCGAGCTGGTGCACACGCTCAACGGTTCCGGCCTCGCCGTGGGCCGCACCCTGGTCGCCGTGATGGAGAACTACCAGAACGCCGACGGCTCCATCACCGTGCCCGAGGTGCTGCGCCCGTACCTGCGCAACCTCACGCAGATCGCCTAAGGCATCGAACATGAGCATCCAGCGCTGGGACAAAGTGGAACTCGCCGCCAGCTACACCTTGCTGGTGATCCTGGCGACCGAGCTGCTCACCCGTCTCGGCCTGGTCACCATGTTCCCCATGGCCACGGTGGACCTGGTGCTCAGCGCCATCGCCACCGTGCTGGTGTTGGGCTCCTTCTGGTTCGCCCGCCACAGCCGCAACCTCCGCTTCGCCATCATCGCCTTCGCCTCTGCGACGCAGCTGGTGCCGATGGTGATCCGCCAACCGATCCTGCTGCTCCCGCTGCTGGGGGCGGCTGTTCCGGTGGCGATCATGCTGTGGGCGATGATTGCCTTGTCGAAAAAAGGGCAGGGAGCGGCACCGCATTCCTGATAGGATGACGCCCCTCAAAGCTCGTCATTCCTGCGAGGCGATTTTCAACAGCCGAAGGCTGGTCAAGCAGGAATCCAGCGCCTTAGGGCGCAACGCGAGCCCACAAAACACGGAGAGATGGCCGAGCGGTTTAAGGCAGCAGTCTTGAAAACTGCCGTAGGTGTAAGCCTACCGTGGGTTCGAATCCCACTCTCTCCGCCAGATACGCAAACGCCCCCGCATGGGGGCGTTTGCGTATCTGGCGGAGAGACGGGGTGAGAACCCACTGGTTCGACAAATTTGTCCGGAACAAATTTGGACAGCCGCAGGCTGGCCCTGGAGCGCAAAGCGCGGAAGGGTTGGGTGCATGGATGCACCAAACAATCCCACCCCGCGCGATTCCTCAGCTCCGCTTTCCAGGCTCTCAACCAGCACGCTCTGACCGTCAAACATCGATGAGAGACTTGCGCCACATCCGGCGCATTTACCCCAACTGTTGAAGCCTAGGTTCCTTTTCCCTAGTCATCGCCGAAGGAATCTCAACCCTCTTGCTGCCACCACCCGTGCGGCAATAGTAGTAATCACAAGCACCCCCATTACAAACTTGACCCATGCACCCCTGAGGATCGCATTGTGTCCCACCCGTCTCCGTCGGTGTGACGTTGTAGAGCTTCCCAGATGCGTCCTGATAAGCGCCCTGCTTGGCGCCAGGGGATGCCTGCAGCATGAGCTGCGACGGCATGGTTTGCTCATGTTGCACAGACTGCGCGAAGACAGCGGCAGTCAGTGGGGAAACAGCGAGGAAAAGCAGGATATTTCGCAGAGCTCTACGCATAACACGACATCCATGGCTTCCATGTGCTGAGTGCGGAATGCCTGGCCCAGAAAGAGCCGGCACGATCAGCATAAGTGCGTGGTCCGCGCGTAAGAGATCGGGTGGCGCTGCGCCACATTCTTTCAGCGCCGCGCGGGGACTGCGCAGAATCAACGACTTGGAGCTTGCTGTTAGGAAGTCTGGGGGAAAAGTGATCGTGAGAAGGGCTTCACTGATCTGCTTTAACCTTCTCAGTTCGATGCTTACCGCCGCCCACGATCAAGTTGCGCCAACAGCTGCAGCAGCGTCGGGCTCCGCGCACATCATGCGTTATGCCGATTGGACGCTATCTGTGAAGGCAACAAAGCGAGGGTGGAGCGCTTTTTCTCCGAAGAATGGTGCCAGGGACAAATTTCGCTAGCCCAAATTGTCCCAGGCACCTTTATTGCAGGTTAGATCGTCGGGTAATACCCGTAATAAACCAAAACGGTGCCACCGTTGGCTGCGAACGTCGCAACGTAGTCCGAAACGCTGGGTCCCGTGGGCGGAGGGAATTGATTGCCACCGTCGCTATCGGTTTCCACGCCTTGGTCTATCAGGTCGTTGAACGAAGCCACGGGAAGATGGGCAACCACAAAGTAGTGATCCGTAATGGACCAAGCGCCATTGGGCTTAGTGGTGCGTCGCTCAATCTGGATCTCGTCGCCGACACTGACCTGGTGGCCGTTGCTTGCGGCAAGCGTTGAGCCGTTATAAAGCGCAATAGCTGACTGCACGTAACTGAGCTGCTCAGGCGTCTCTCCGGACACCACGCAGGTGGAGCATTGCAGGAAGACACCGGTCGTTTGATTCGACGCAGGAGGATGGCTCGCATAGGCCTGACCAAATAGGCAAGCCGCCAAAACCACCGAGAGTGCCAAAATTCCACGCTTAGCTTTCATGCCTTTTCCTTTGGCTGTGTGTGCGCGACGGGTCCGCCGCGACTAGCTAAGTAGCTCAAGAATGGGTGAAGCTTTCGTCAACCTGGATCGATGATGGGAACATCACCATCCACACTGTGATTGGCAGCACATTTTATGGGCAGAAGCGAAAGCGGGACGGAGTAGTTAACTCGACTCTCCATCCTTTCTTGCAGCGCTGAATAACTAACCGCTGGCGAGACGGAGGCAGTCAAACCGTCCCGCCGTTCTCTTTCGCTCAGAAGCTTAACTACCTCGTCCCGTTTCCTGGTGAGCTTTTGGCGCCCAGGCACCCAACCTCAGTGCGGTAGCGGAGGTTGATCCACAAGGTCTCTCGTTGCGTGGTATTCAGTCGTCAGCCACATCAAACCCATGCTGGTGTTTTGCAGCGACAAGGACCACGTCTGGGTCCAGCCTCCGTTCGTGATGCTGACGGTGGCCGAGTCACCAGCCCTGTAGCCACTCGTCTCCGGTGTCCAGGGAGGGGATGGCGTGATCGGGGCCCCCATGGCGGCGACGCTGCCTTTGGTGGTGACCTGGTGCACGACCTGGACGTGGATGCTGGCGCCGAGGCTGTCGCTCGAGAGATTTGCCGGAGAGCCAACGCGATCGCCGGTGCGAGTTATTGCCTCAGTAAGCCATGCGCGAATCTGGTCGTATTCGGGCGATCCACGCGGAATATCGAACGTGTTGACGACCTTTCCATATGAGACGGTGTTGGAGCTTGCAGGCGTGACCCAGGCGTTCGTTGCAGTGATCGTTCCAAGGCAGGCTAAACCTATAAGTATTACCTTCCTGATCTTCATCAAACGTTCTCCTTGTCCAATGGTTGAGAGCAGGCCCGAGGTATTGCCGTGATATCGCCAGCTGTGTTCGAACAACCAGAAACGAAACGGTATGGGGCCCGCGAATTCATCGCGATGCTCGGGGGACTTGATGGCGAACTTTGAAAGGAGAGGACGGGGCGCCTCGAGCTATCGGAAAATCACTCGCTGTTGGACTCGTGGTCAATTGCAACCTTCGATTTTCTGCGTAGGCGGTGCGATCGATCTGTGTAGGTAATGAAATTGTTTCCTGCGCCTTTTGCACGCGAACTCGAAGACCCGCTTGGTAGTTGACCTCACCTCGTTTTGGGCTGCTGAAGCCGATGTCTGGCGCTGACCAGAAGTGGCCAGGCCCCTGCGTGTTGACGCTGCACGGAAACACCGGAACACTGGCACGGCTTGCCAACTGGATTGGGGGATCCATGCCAAAGCGACTGAGCTTGCTACTGCTGGCCTTGCTGTCCATGCCCGCGTTTTGCCAGGAGGGGTGGAGGGACGAACACGGGCAAGCGGCGCCGGACACCGACTCACGGCGGTCCGTCAATGGATTTGGTGGTTCGCTGCTGGTCACTCCGGACGCGGATTGGCAGGCCAAATGGCAAACGCCATCCGATACGATTCCCTATTTTTCGGTGGCAGAGGTAGTTCCTAGAGGGCAACAGATCTTTTTTCTGATCTTCTTTGCCAACCCTCTGCTCAAGGAGGGTGGAACCGCAGACATCACGTGCGACGTTGATGTGCTTCGCCCCGATGGAAAAGCATCATTCCATCAACTCGACATCCTTTGTTTCAAGGGTGTCATCAACGAACCCGTTACCCACACTTTCCTATCGCCGATGGTTATCGGGTGGACCGGTGATTCCGGCGATTCCTCAGGTAAATGGGTATTGCGCGTGTTGCTCAAAGACAACGTTCGAAAGGTCAGTGTGCCGCTTCGCACTTCGTTTGAACTCAAGTGAAGGGCTTGATCGCGTACGTTGTGCGATCCGGGAGTAGGGGGCAGGAAGAATGATGCCAGGGACAATTTGTAATCAGCTCTTAGGTGCAGGCACTCGCGCCCCAAGCCACCAGCCCAGCGCCATGCAACCCACAAGCACAATCACCGACGCATAGCCGCCACTCAACGACGCCAACGCCGGCCCCGGGCAATAACCAGCGATGCCCCAGCCCATGCCAAACAGCAGCGCACCAATCACCAGGCGTTTGTCGAAGCGTGTTGCATCAGGCACGTGGAATGCGTCGTCGAACCAGGGCCTCGGACCGCTCCATACCCAGCGGTAACCAATGGCCGTTGTCAGCACGGCGCCTAGCATCACAAACAGAAGGCGAGGATTCCAGGCGCCGGCGATATCCAGGAATCCAAGCACAACGGCAGGCGAGGTCATGCCTGACAGGCTGAGCCCCAATCCGAACAGCAGGCCGGCCAGCAACGCAGTGCCCAGCTTCATGCGCCCAGGCCTCCCAGCAGATGTCGAATGACGAAGACGGTTGCCATGCCGGCGGCCACGAACAGGGCCGTGGCCAGCAAGGAACGTCGTGACAGACGGGCGACGCCGCACACGCCATGACCGCTGGTGCAGCCGCCACCGAGTCGCGTGCCAAAGCCAACCAGCAAGCCCGCTGCGGCCATCCACGGCCACGAGACCACGGGGGCGCCGATGGCGCTCTCGCCAAGCAAGAGAAATAGCAGCCATGGCCCCGCAATGAGGCCAATCAGAAAAACGATGCGCCAGGCTCGATCCCGCGCACCGGTCAGCAGGCTGCTGGCGATGCCGCTGATGCCGGCAATGCGGCCCATCGACGCCATCAGCAGGACCGCGGCAAGCCCGATCATGACGCCGCCAATCAGCGAAGAGATCCAGGGGTGCATATAGGCACCGATCTTGGTGATTGCGATGAATCCAATATTGGCCTCGATGGATTGGGAATACCAGTTGTCGATATTTTGTTGGGTATGGCGCTTGGCAAGGTTGATTAGACCTGCTCGCTCCGCAGAGCGCGCAGTCTGGCCCAAGTTTTGTTGACGGGTAGGTTAGATGGCTCGAATATCCAGCCGCACTGCATGGGCGGGGGCGATCGGGGGCGCACCATGACATTGACCAGCGGAAAGGTGCTCGCTGCCCTGATTGGGCTGTCCGCCGTGGTTGGCGGCTACGAAGCGCTGTTGTTTGGTTTTGGGCGGGCGGCAGGAGCGCCTTTTCAGGCAATCTGGTCGCTCGTTTTTCTGCTGCTGCTAATCATCTGGGTAGATCTGGATTGCCGGCACCGCAAGGACATCTATCGGTCGTTTGAGTACGGATTCCTGGTATTCGTGTTCTGGCTTCCCTATCTGCCGTATTACTTGCTGCGTACCAGGCGGGCGTTCGGGCTGCTTTGGCTGATTGGTTTCTTGATGTTGTTTTACGCGGGTTATTTTCTTCAGTGGCTCGTCTATCTTGCGCATCCATAGGGTGTCCCGTGGGCGGCATAAAGAGACCGCCGCTCGGAGCTCTGCTTGCGACCAGAAGCAATCATGTCTGCTCATTCCTGCCGGGCTTTGGCCGGGCGCAATAATTTGCGAAGGCACGCCCGTGTGCGGCCTATTTGCGCAGCATCGAACTTCGATAATATGCGGAAGAGCAGGCGCCTCAGGGACGACCTGCTGAAGGGGAAAACACCAGCTACGCATTCCGCCGCACACGCGTGTGGCGGTTCGTTTGCGTGCGCTACTGGTGGAATGCCAGGAATCGTTTCGTCAACTCAACAGGGGAGTCGATCGTGATGAAGAGGGTAATGGGGACGTTTGTGACCGCAGCTTGCATGCTTGGTCTCGTTGGTTGTTCGGCTACGCCGACCAAGCCTGCAGATACCGCACCGAGCATCGTCTACAACAAGCCGGAAACGGCGGTCCAGAAGGCCGCTGTTGATGCTTTGGTGGCCAACGGTTTCGTGGTCAGCCGTTCCGATGCGGAGTACATCGAAGGCGCGCGGCCGCACAAGGTGGGCCTCGTGGTCGGATCTGGCGGTGAGTCCGCGGGCGTCTGGCTGTCGTCGCTAGGCAGCGATAAAACCGCGGTGAAGGTCAGCACGGCCAAATCGTTTGCAGGCATGGCGGGCCAGAAGAGCTGGGACAAGGAAATCATTGCCGAGATGGACAAGAGCATCGGCTCGCATCAGTAGTCGCCATTGACCAAGCGGTGCGGGGAAGATCATGAAGAGAACTGTGTGGGTGGTCTTCCTCGCATCCGGTCTATGCGGCTGCATGGCGACGACGGGAAACTATCGATCGTTGAACCAAAGCAGTCCCGCGCGGCCGCCTGATTGCGACATCGCAGTGTTCAAGGACCGGCATCCAGCCAGGCCGTACGTGGCAATCTCGCAACTGAATGTGCATCTCGAGAAGACCTTCTTCGCACCTTCCGACTTTGCATCGGCAAAAGGCGAACTCCGTAAGCAGGCCTGCCTGTCCGGCGCCGATGGTGTGATCGACATTGAAGAGAAGAACTCCAGCTACCTGGAGACGCGCATCTACAACCTGTCCGCCACGGGGATCAAGTTCCATGATGGCGGGTTTGCGAAATAGGGTTTTTCTTGGCGAGATCTTCCGCGGGAATTGGGTCAGTCGATTTTTTTTGACAAATCAAAACGCCGCCATGTCCGCTCCCGACGCAAGGATCCGCAATCCGAGCGGACCGTTCACGCCCATAAGCAGTTCCACGTCTCGGCCTGACAGATAAGGGAGAGTGCGATGGTTGACCAGTCACACGATGATGATTGGCAGGGCTATCCAACTGGGCGCACGCTCCTGTTCGGCGCGATTGCTATCGCGGCTCTCTATCTGAGTCGCCATGGCGCGGGAGTGTATTCCCGAGAGTGGGGATATTTGCTGATCGGGAGTGCCGTGTTGGGTTTTACGGCCATGGACGTCAAGACCGGATGGGCACTGAGCTTCTATCGCCCGGTGAGGCGCTCGAAGGAACCGCGAACGTATTGGACTTCCGTGGTTGCATCAACCGCC
This sequence comes from Dyella sp. 01L423, assembly GCF_056399945.1. Taxonomy (NCBI): domain Bacteria; kingdom Pseudomonadati; phylum Pseudomonadota; class Gammaproteobacteria; order Lysobacterales; family Rhodanobacteraceae; genus Dyella; species Dyella sp. 01L423. The sequence goes on from NZ_JBFTSI010000001.1 coordinate 1,424,102, forward strand.
GTCGGTCTGGCTGCGGTCGTTTACTCCATTGGCGCATTGTTCGGTTGTCGGGGCGTTTGAGCATCAACTCCGTGCCGCCCTTTGTTCTCCCATCGCTAGTGGTTGCCATCGCCGGTTTTCTGATCCTCGCCGTGTTGCGGCGCCTCGTTGGCGGTGTGATGCCGAGCTACGGTTCGCTCGCACTCGTCTTTCTAGGCATGGCCGCGCAAACCGGAAGTCTGTTTCTGGGGATATTTATCGGAGGACATTTTCAGAGTCCGATGGGCCTTTGGGCCGGGAAGCTGGCATCCCTGGTTGGAACTTTATTGTTCATTTGGCTATGCCAAGGCTACGCGCCGTGGCGTGATATGGGCTTCAGGTCTTCGCAACCGAACAGCATCGGCCTGACGGTGGGCCTTTTTTTCGCGATGGCGGGTATCACCTGGTTCCTGGCGCATTGTTACGCGCCGAGACAAGATTTCTCTCTAGGCGCGTTTGCATTCATGTTGCTGCTGTCAGGTACCGATGAAGAGCTTCTTTTTCGTGGTGCCATGCCAGCGCTGCTGCGCCGGGCAGACGCGACCGAAAAGTGGCAGAAAGCCCTCAACACCGCCTTGGTATTCTCCATTCCAACGATGAGCTTCATGTTGATGCACGGACTGCGTTACGTGGACCAGCAGTTTGCTTTTAGTTGGCAAGCGTTCGGTCTTGCGGGAATGGGTGGATGCATTTTGATGTGCATTCGTTTATCGACTCGGAGCCTTTGGCCTGCACTAATAGTGCACAACATGGTGAATGCAGGATCGGTGGTGGCGATGGCGCTATGGCGATAGCGACCAAGAACGGAGTCAGCTTCGGCGCCGGCATCAGCAGCGGAGCAGCTGCTTCGTTGAACATGACCCGGTTCACAAGAATCAGCTAAGACCTGCTTCACGAGCGGTAAGGTCACGCGCCTGACATAAGCCATGTCTAGGTTCCCCGGGTCACTCATCTACGGGGAACAACATGACACGCGTTGGCTCTTGGCTGTTTGCAGCCTGCTTCTTCGTTTCCGGCGCTTCGCTCGCCGGTACGGCTTGTCCGAATTTCTTTGTCGCCGGCAAGGCGCCTGCGCTGGATGCGTCGCTGTTGAGCCGTACGACGGAGGTCTGTCATACGGAGTACGTGTTGTTTGCGTCGGGCGTGACCAAGGGTCCGTTGTATTCGGCGGAACATTTGACGGCAGCACAGATCGCCGGTGCCGACTCGATCAGCCGTGATGGTTCCTGGCATCAGGAAACGGGCATTCCCGTGGCGGATCGCTCGCAGTCGTCGGACTATACGAACAGCGGTTACGACCGCGGGCATATGTCGCCGGCGGGTGATCCGTCGACGATCCCGTCGGAAGACGAAACGTTCTCGATGGCAAACGTGGTCCCGCAGCTGCACGTGTTGAATGCAGGTGAGTGGGAGAAGATCGAGGACTCCGTGCGCAATCTCGCCACCCAGTTGGGTGAGGTGTACGTGGTGACGGGTCCGGCGTTCGACACGGATTCGATCCCGACCATCGGCAAAGACGCGGTGGCGGTGCCGGCCTATACGTGGAAGGCGGTGTACGAGCCGGGTGTGGGTGCGGCTGCATTTCTGTGCACCAACGTCACCAACTACACCTGCGCCGTGGTTTCGTTGGACGACGTGAAGACCATGTCAGGCGTCGATCCGTTTCCCTCGCTGTCCGCATCGATGAAGGCGAATCCGATTCACTTGACGCTGCCCTGATAGCTTAGGACAAGCACTGGTCAGACCTGCGCGGGGTTGAGCCTATGGGCTCGCCCCGCGTTTTTTTGGGCGCTGATGTTGCCCTGTGAACGCGGTGCCCGCGCGGCGTCCCGTCGTAGCGGGGTCTTCGTCCATGTTCTCGGAAAAATGGCCCGGCTTGAGCCTCCCATCCCGCCGTGCCACGATTCCAGAGTGACCACCGCTCCCACCAACCTCAATGACCTGGCCCGCCTGCGCCGCGTCCGCGATCGCATCGATCGGGAATACGCGGAGCCGTTGGACGTCGAGGCGTTGGCTCGTGGCGTGCAGATGTCTGCCGGCCATCTGAGCCGCCAGTTTCGCGCGGCCTATGGCGAGTCGCCTTATGCGTATCTGATGACGCGGCGCATCGAGCGCGCGATGGCCTTGTTACGGCGTGGGGATCTGAGCGTTACTGACATTTGCTTCACAGTGGGTTGCGCGTCGCTGGGTACGTTCACCACGCGATTCACCGAATTGGTGGGCATGTCGCCCGGTGTCTATAAGAGGCAGCAATCACAGGCCACCGCAGGTATGCCGTCGTGCGTGGCCAGGCAGGTGACGCGGCCGATCAGGAATCGAGAAGTATCGGCGGGTGAGCCCGATCTAGACTGAGGCCATGGACTTCACCACCACTGAGAGGAACGCCATGGATATCTCCATACACTCGAGCTTTCTGCCGCAGAACGATCCGGATGCCGCCCTGGCTTTTTATCGCGACACGCTGGGTTTTGAGGTGCGCAACGACGTGGGCTACGGCGGCAAGCGCTGGATCACGGTCGGGCCGGCAGGGCAACCGGGCATCAACGTGGTGCTGTACCCGCCGGAGGCCAGTCCCGGCATCACGGACGACGAGCGCCGTACCATTGCCGAGATGATGGCCAAGGGCACCTTCGGCATCATCCTGCTGGCCACCAAGGATCTGGCCAGCACGTTCGAGAAACTGCAGGCAAGCGATGCGGATATCGTGCAGGAACCAACCGATCAGCCGTATGGCGTGCGCGACTGCGCGGTGCGCGATCCTGCCGGCAATATGATTCGTATCCAGCAGCTTGTCTGAAGCGCAGCCCATCCAAGCATGAGCGGGAGGCCCCCATGAATCCATCGGAACGCATCGACGCATTGATCGAAGGCATCACGGATTGGCGTGGCAAAACACTGGCCGACGTGCGCAAGGCCTTTCTCGATGCCGACAAGGAGATCGTGGAGGAGTGGAAGTGGATGGGCAGCCCCACCTGGTATCGCGACGGCGTCATCGCGGTGGCCAATGCGCACAAGGAGAAGGTGAAAGTCACCTTCTCGCACGGCGCGAAACTTGACGACCCCGATCAACTGTTCAACAACGGCCTGGGCGGAAGCACCTGGCGGGCCATCGATCTGCTCGAGGGCGACAAGGTCAACAAGACGGCCCTGAAGAAGCTGGTGAAAGCGGCCATTGCCTATAACCAGGCCAAGGCGAAAAAGCCTGCGCCGGCACCGCGCAAGGCGGCTGCAAAATCGGCCGCCAAAGCTGGCAAGACCACGAGCAAGAAGGTAGCCAGGACAGCGGCCAAGAAGGCCGTGAAGAAAGCCGCCAAAACCAAGGCGTGAAGCTTAATCGCTAGTGTGCCTGGGGCTGGCACGCCGCGAGGTCAGCAGTTGCTGGGTTTTTTCCAGATCGAAACGCCACTGCAAGGCCATCCAGTAGAACGCAGTGGGTTCGAGGGCGCAGGCCAGTCGCAGGGCGATTTCTGGCGTGATGCGTCGCGTGCCGAGGGTGATGCCCTTGAGATGGCTGGCCCGCACGCCGGTGCGGCGGCCGAGTTGGGCGGCACTGAGGTCGCGTGGCAGCATGTAGTCGTGCAGCAGTACGTCGCCGGGACGGCGTAGCGGCGTGTCGGGATCTACATCCAGGCGTGGGTCTAGTTGGGTAAGGCACATAAGAGTTTTCCTGTCGGACACGACGGCAGGTTGGCTAGGCGACTACAGCCATGCGTGTCGGTGAATATCGGGGGTTACTGTCAGCGACAATCCGGTGGCGATCGGTTGACCGATGCGTCCGGTGCGCCGCGGGGAAGCTCAGTGGACGTGTGATGCGTTCACTTCGGCAAGCGCTCGAGCAACTCGGTGCATGGGCGCAGATCGTGGACCGCCGCACCGATGCCATCGGCGTAGACCGCGGTAAAAGGCCATCGGCTGGGCTCCGTAGGCCATCCCAGGTGTTGCGCGTGCAGGCAGGCATCACTATCGGCAAGGAAGTTGGCGAGGGTGTCCGCCACCTTCGCGACGCCGTCTCGCGAGGTAAGCGGGCGCTCGGTGAACTCCCACAGGCCCGCGCTGCGCGGGCTTGAGGAAGGGGCGGTAAGGGTGCCATCCATGGCAAAGAACCGGCGGATGAGTGCCGTATGATCCGGCGCAGCCATGATCAACTTCCTGCGTTAGTTGTTGATGGTGAGCGGGTCGTCATGGGTGGCAGCCCATGCGGCCCGCGTTACTCGCGGCAGGTCTGCCGTGGCCGCTCGCGCCTACCCATCAGGCACCACGCGTAGCGGCGTATAGCAACATAACAAAGCGGTTTACGGCAGGCTGTCGGCCTTCATCGCACACGCGTGCTTGATATGGGTGATACATGGCGAAGTTCGCTGCCGAGGCGCGCGCCGGGGGAAATGACGCGGCGCGGGATTGCGACGGCAGGGCGCGAGGTCGGGGGAGTCTGTTGGCATGTAGGCCCCACGCGGCCGGGAATAAAACGCACCCGGGTACGGGTATGGATCGAAAGCGCGGCGTGGCGTGACGCCACGCCGCAGCATGTTTCGCGTGCCATGGGCGTCGCGAAATGCGATCATCTCTGGAGCCTACTCAAGGGTTGGGAAGCAGTTTGATTCGGCGCAGGACATCACGGCGGTTAGTGGCATGGTTGGCAGTCGCCGCCATGTGGCTGCTGGCGGCTGCGCCCACGGTATCCCGTGTGCTTCCCGCACTGGTGTCGCAGGATATGGCTGCCCATGCGGGGCACGTCGCCGGCATGGACCACGCGTCGATGCCGGGCATGGACGATATGTCCGGCATGGCAGACATGCCTGGCATGGTTCATATGGCCAGCATGCCTGGCATGCCGGAGATGCCGGGCGACCCGGCCCAGCATCTGGACCACTGCGCCTACTGCACGATGCTGGCCCATACGCCGCTGCTATCGGGCGCGGTGGTTGCACTCCTGCTTGCCGCACCGCTGCCGGCGGTTGCGCCTGTCGCGCGTTCCAGCGTCACCTGGCATGCGCAGCCCGTGCTCAGCGCACATCCGCGGGGACCGCCGTCCATCCAGCTGGGATGACGGCTTGATGGTGGGCGCCGGTCTGGCGCGCCCACCGCTATCGACGGCAAACACAGGGGATGGTGCGTAGGCGCGCGGGATCGCGTGCACGTGCCTGCGTCCTCGTGCTTGCCCGCGCCCCAGCCATGCGTCGCCTCGCGGCGCTGGCCATAACGGATGTCTTGTCATGCGCTTTTCTTTCCTGCGCGAAGCGGCTCTTGGATTGCCGCTCACGCTGCTTGCTTCATCCATCGCCTGGGCGCAAAGCGGCCCCAGCAATCAGCCGGATGCGCCGATTCCGGAATCTGACGTCACCAGCCTTGGGCCGGTGAAGGTCACCGCCGCTACGCAGAAGCTCGCCGCGCCGGGCTTTCCCGCCACGCTGGCCTCGGTGCCGGCCGAGCGCGTGGAAGCCACCATCAATGCGGTGGATGTGGAGGATGCCGCGAAATATCTGCCGAGCATTTTTATCCGCAAGCGCAATTACGGCGATACCCAGCCGGTGTTGGCCACGCGTACCTGGGGCCTCAATTCCAGTGCACGCACCCTGGTCTATATCGACGATATTCCGATCTCGGCGCTGATCGCCAACAACAATACGATTGGCGCGCCGCGCTGGGGCATGACCTCGCCGGAGGCGATCGATCACATCGACATGATGTACGGGCCGTACTCGGCGGCGTACGCGGGCAATTCGATGGGCGGCGTGATGCATATCGTCACGCGCATGCCGGAGAAGACCGAAGTCACCATCAAGCAGACCGAGGCGGTGCAGTCGTTCGACCTGTATGGCACGCACGACAACTTCAGCACCAGCCAGACCAGCCTCACGGCGGGCGGGCATAGCGGCAAGCTCGGCTGGTTCTTTGGCGCGAGCGCGACCAACAGCTTCAGCCAGCCGCTGTCTATCATCACCGGCGGCAATACCCCGGCCGGCACCAGCGGCACCATTCCCGCCCTGAACAAGATGGGGCAGGTGGCGAACGTCTACGGTGCGGGTGGCCTGCTGCATACGCGCATGCTCGATCTCAACGGCGAGCTGACCTACGACCTCACGCCGCAGTGGAAGCTGAGCTATCTGGTGGGCTACTGGAGCAATCACGGCCAGTCGAACACGGACACCTATTTGACGGACGGCGCGGGCGATCCGACCTATGGCAAGGTCGCGGGATTTGCCAGCAATATCTATCAGCTCAGCGCGCATCATCTGATGCAGGGCCTGTCGCTGAAGTCCGATACCAAGGGCGACTACGACGCCTCGTTCGTTGCCACGCATTACGCCTTCCTCAAGGACAACCAGTGGCAGCCGGCAGGCGTCACCAGCGGCACCGGCGTGACCACCAACGGGCGGCTGGCGAGTTATGGTGGCACGCAGTGGTCGACGGCCGATGCCACAGGCATCTGGCGTCCGCAGGGCTATGGCGGCGCGCACGAAGTGTCGATCGGCGCGCATGCCGATCAGTACGAATTGAACAATCCCACCACCAACCTGAGCAACTGGCAGGACCCGGGCAGCCTGACCACGCTGTACTCGACGGGCCGCGGCAAGACGCAGGCGCAGGCGCTGTGGCTACAGGATCAATGGTGCTTTGCGTCGGACTGGATGCTCACGCTGGGCGGTCGCTACGAATGGTGGAAAGCGAGCGACGGCTACAACTTCAGCGGCAAGACGGCGGTGCAGCAGCCGGTGGAAAAAGCGGACGGTTTCTCGCCCAAGGCCACACTGCAATGGAATGTGGCAGACAACTGGCGTATCACCGGTTCGCTGGCCAAGGCGATCCGCTTCCCTACGGTGGGCGAGCTGTATCAGCTGGTGTCCACCGGTTCCACCTTCAGCGTGCCCAACCCCGATTTGAAGCCGGAAACCGCGCGCAGCGGCGAGCTGGCTGTGGAGCACTCGATCGAGCAGGGCATGTTGCGCGTGTCGCTGTTCCAGGAGAACACGAAGAACGCGTTGATCTCGCAAACCTCTACATTGCCCAACGTGCCCGTGCCGGTGAGCTACGTGATGAATGTTGGCGAGTTGCGCAATCGCGGCATCGAGTTCGTGGCGCAAAAGGACAACGTGCTGGTGCGCGGGCTGGAGCTCTCCGGCAGCGTGACCTTTGTCGATTCCACCGTCCTCTCCAACGACAGTTTTGCCAGCACGGCGGGCACTACGTCCGAGGGCAAGCACGCGCCATATGTGCCGCGCTGGCGTGCCACGGCGGTGGCGACGTACCGACCCGATGCGCAGTGGGCGTTCACGCTGGCCGGGCGTTACAGCGGCAAGCAGTACTCCACGCTGGACAACACCGACAACACGCCGCATGTGTTTGGCGCGTTCGACAAGTTCACGGTATTTGATGTGCGCGCCCACTATCAGATCAACGAGCATCTGGCGGCGTCGTTTGGCATCGATAATTTCACCAACGAGAAGTACTTCCTGTATCACCCGTTTCCGCAGAGGACGTTTGTGGCGGATGTGAAGATGAGTCTTTGAGGGGTGAGGCGGGTCCTGGTCGCGCACAAGTGCGCTCCTACAAGGGTGGGTTCCGGGCCAGCCGGGTGACCCGCCTGGGCCTGCACATCTCGCCAACGCAACAGGATTAAACTGGCACCCGGAATCCAAGGGAGGCCAGGTGATGTTCAAGAACATTCTTCTGCCGGTGGACGGTTCCGAGCGTGCGTTGAAGGCGGTGGAAACGGGTATCGAGCTGGCGGCCAAGCTGGAGGCGAAGGTATTTGCCGTGCATGTGATGCCGCCGTTGTCGACGGTGTCCTTCATGTCCGAGCTGCTGCAGCACAGCGGCTGCTATAGCGAAGTCGCCAAGACGCGCGCGCAGACCTATCTCGATGAAGTGGCCAAGCGCGCCAGCGCGCTGAACGTGCCCTGCGAAACGGAGTACATGTTCGACCTGCGCCCCGACGTGGCCATCGTGTCGGCCGCGGCCAGACACCATTGCGACCTGATCGTGATGAGGTCGCGCGGGTCCGAAGGCCTGGAGCGCGTGCTGCTGGGCAGCGTGCCGCACAAAGTGATGCTTTGCTGTAACACTCCAGTGCTGATCTGCCAGTGAGTCGCGCGACCGGCTAAATCTGATCGGCAGGCGGAACCAGGTGGTGCTTGACCTGGATGGCGTCAAGCCGGTCGCACACCCAGGCGCGGTCGGCAGGCTGGGCACGGTCCTGGATGGCCTGGGCCAGGCTGGTGAAGCTGTTCCAGAAGTCGCCTGGCGCGGGCGTGGTCCGTACCAGACGCGGGACGGACTCGTCCAATGCGTCTAACATTTGCTCAAGTTGAGCGTGCGTGTGGGTCATGCGGCGAGCCTACGCCCAAGGCCCGTCAAAGCCACGCAAAGGACTTAGCCAAAGTCTCACGGCGCATTAACGGGCTCGGAGGCAACGTCTGTATCCCACCCCCATGACGATGCGGTGCTTTATGGAATGGGATCGCGACAACGACTTGCTATCGCGCGCCTGCGACGAGCTGATCGAGCAGAATGCGTTGCTCCAGCAGGAGATCGAGCTGCTGCGCGCCCAGTTGCGCCGGCATCCGACGGGCGAGCTGCAGATTCGCGAGGCGCGTCGCCAGATGGATGAATGGCAGGAAGCGACCCATGGACACACGCCGCTTCCGCTCGGACAGCAAGAGATAGCGGCGTACTAAGGCCTACATCACCAGCACGATCTTGCCGATGTGCTGGCTGCTTTCCATTTCGCGGTGCGCATCGGCCGCACGCGCGAGCGGGTAGCTGGCGTGAATCATCGGCAGACAGCGGCCCTGCGCCAGCAGCGGCCACACATGTTCCTTCAGCGAGGCGGCGATGGCCGCTTTTTCTTGTGCCGATCGAGGACGCATGGCCGAACCGGTGACCACCGCGCGCTTGGTCATGATGGTATGGAGGTTTACGTGCTCGGCGGTGCCGCCGCCGAGAAAGCCGATCAGCAACAATCGTCCATCGCGCGCCAGCGTGGCCAGGTTGTCGGCGAAATAGGCGGCGCCCATGATGTCCAGAATCACATCGGCGCCGCGTCCCTCGGTGCGCGCGAGCACCACCTCCACGAATGATTCCTGCCGGTAGTTGATCGGTTCGCCGCCGAGCTCGCGAATGGCTTCGCATTTCTCGATGCCGCCTGCGGTGGCAAAGGTGCGCAGGCCGAATTCGCGGCACAGCATCAGTGCGGTGGTGCCGATGCCGCTGGTGCCGCCATGAATCAGCGCCACCTCGCCGCGCCGTGCGTGACCCATCAGAAAGAGATTGGCCCACACCGTGAAAAAGGTTTCCGGAATTGCTGCAGCCTGCAGCATCGACACGCCTTGGGGTATCGGCAGCACCTGTCCTTCGGGCGCGACGCAGTATTCGGCGTAGCCGCCGCCATTGGTCAATGCGCAGACCTCGTCGCCCACGGCATGCGTGGTGACGCCTTCGCCCATGGCCGCCACTATGCCGGCCACTTCCAGCCCAGGCAGGGGGTTGGCGCCGATCGGAATCGGATAATTGCCTTGGCGTTGCAGCACATCGGGGCGATTCACTCCCGCGGCTCGCACGTGGATCAACACTTCACCGGGCTTGGGCGCAGGCACCGGTAGCTGTTGCGGCTTCAGCACGTCCGCCGAGCCGGGCGCACTGATCTGGATGGCCGTCATGACGGCCGGGAGCGATGGACGCATGGAGCGCTCCTGGCAAAGGCGTTCAGGGGTGGCCGGCGCGGGCGTGACGTCGACGTTTGAACCACCAGCGTAAGGACAGCGCGATGACGATTAAGAGAAGAATGCCGGCCACGCTGATCACCTGCAGCATGCGCGCCTGGCTATACATCACGAAGCGGCCGGACTGCCCGTAGAAGCCGTTGAACGACGCCAATATCTGCGGCAGGCCGGCAAGCTCCTGCTTGCTCAACGGAAGCGGTGCTTCATCCGGATGCCAGGTCGATCCCATCGGCTCGACCTGGCCGTGCGAGTCCAGTTCGACGTGGCCGCCGAGGACATAGCTCACCGGTCGATCGCGCAGGTAGTCGTTGATGCGCGTGGCACTGGCGCGGTCCGCCGCCGGATCGTCGATGATCAGCCGCCCGGGCAGGAAGAAGTCGCCGGTGAACGCCAGGCCCGTCGTTGCGTCGTAGTAGGACACATGCGAGGGATAGTGACCTGGCGTGGGGATGGCGTCGACCACGCGCCCGCCAAGATCGATGTGCGCCACATCGTCGGGCCACTGGTGGAAGCCGAGGCCCGCGGTCACCTGCGGCAGATCCGTGCCGACGATCGTCACCTGAGGTGCGGAAGCAAATTGCGCATCGCCGGAGCGGTGATCCAAATGTCCATGCGTATGAACAATCAGCAGCGGTAGCCGCTGGCCGTTCACCACAGGAAGCAATCCCAGCACGGTCGATGCCAGTGGCATCTGCTTGGCATCGGCGACATCGCCGGTATCGATGAGCAGGGCGCGGGATGAGCCGATCAGCAGGTAGATGAAGGGGCCTTCATAGGTCTGGCACAGACTCTCGCGCAGGATGTAGGTGCGCTCGTCGTACCGGTGGACCTGCAGCGGGCGGGGAGGATGGGCCTGGCAATCGGCCGCGCCAGCGTCCCAATGGACCTTCAGGTCGCCCGGTACCGGTTGGGCGACCGCAGGCGCGCCCCATAGGACGGCCACGTAGCACAGCACGATCAATGCGATTCTCATCCTTGCCTCGACAGATCGGCGCGACCGGTGCGGCGCGCATACGGAAGTATCCGATGCCGGCGAAGGTGGGAAGGTTTAGGCCGCTGCCGTTGGGCAGCGGCCTTCCGTTCAGGGTTGGTTGACCGGCATGGCAGGTATCGCCGGATCGATCGATGCCGGATCCAGCCGGCTGTTCAGCCAGGTGCTGACGGTGACCAGCGGGCAGCTGTCCTGTCCCTGGCAGGGCGTCAGGGGCAGGGTGTGCTTGACGAGGGCGTTCTCATTGCGGAAATCCGCCTGGCGCAGCGCTGCCAGCGTGGGCATCCAGCTGGACACGCGCAGCGCGTAGCCATCTTTCTGCTTCAGCAGGTCGAAGACCAGGGCGCCGCCGGGCGGGTAGTCGTCGGGGTGGCGTGCGTCATGCCAGTCGACACCGAGCACGCCGGCCAGATTGGCCAGGTTGGTGTCGTGTCCCACCAGCAGGATGGTGCGCGTCTTGGCCGGCGCCAGCGGTGCCACGCTGCTGCTGACGCCTGCCGCTTGCTGCAGCGTCGCCACGATGTGCGCGAGCAGGTTGGAGCCAGCCTTCGCCGCGGCGGGCATGCTCTTCTTGGCCAGCGCAAACTGCAGGTTGTGCAGCGTGATGATGTGGCCAATCGTGTTCGCGTCGCCTTTGCCCCAGGCCACCTGCGACGGCGCAAAGCCCTGGACGTATTCCAGCATCAGGTTTTCGCTGAGGCTGCCTGCAGTCTTGAGCGACTTGGCGTGTGCCGCGTCGTCGTCGTGCGCGGGATCGAGCAGCAGCTTGCGGCCTTGCTTGCTCGCCTCCTGCATGCAGGCATCGCCGCGACAGCCCAGTAACACGGACTGCAGCTCGACCAGTGCGGACGGTGGCCATTGCGATGGCGCGACTGGCGCGTCATCGTCCTTCGTGCCGGACTTGTCGAAGTGGAACAGCGCGTTGTTCTGCTCCGGCGCCAGTGCGAGATAGCCTGCCTGGCATGCGGGCTGCAGTCCCCGCACCAACGCGGCGCCGCTGGCGCGGTTGCGCGGCGTGCTGTCGGCGATCACCAGCCACGGATCGTCGCAGCTGCCGTGGCCGAGTCCATCGGCGGCCAGCATGCGCGCCATGCGTTGGCCGAGTGCGCTGATGCCCTTTGCACCGTGCTCGGTCAGCACCCCGGGAGCGACCGGCCAGGCCGTCCACGGGCGACTGGCATAAGGCGCCAGTTCATCGGGCGAGCTGGTGGGCGAACGCACGCCGTGGCGCAATACGATGATGCGGGCGGCTACTTCCTCGCTCTGCGCGAGCGCAGGCAAACCTGCCAGCGCCGCACCCAGCAGGCAGGCACGCAACAGCAGCGTACGCGTCGCGCCCATCACAGCTTCACCGACAGATCGAGGAACACGCCGCGGCCCGGCAGCCCGAAGAACAGCGGATTGCCGCTGACCGCCTGCGTGCCCGCATAGCCGGTGATCTTGTGCACGTTGAACAGGTTGTTGATATCCACGCTCACCGAATAACCCTTGGCGCCCCACGGACCGGACGCAGCGCGATAGCCCAAGGCGGCGTCGGTGGTGAAGTAGCCGGCGATGCGCTGGTCGTTCTGGAACACCGTATTGCCGTTGCTGTCGGTCACGTTGTCGACGCCGTACTGCTCGCCGGCGAATTTGCCCATCAGCGAACCAAAGTAACCGAGCGGGCTGCTGTAGAGCAGGCCGAGTGCGGCGGTGACTTTGGGTGTGGCTGCGACCTGCACATCGGAGTTCTTGTAGGTTGCCTTGTTGTAGCTGGCATTGCCGTACAGGCTCAGCGTCTGCGTGAGCGCGTAGGTCGCTTCCGCTTCCGCACCCTTGTAGATGGCGCCGCCGGCATTGATGTAGGTACTCTCGTTGCCGTTCGAGGTGGCCACTTCGGTGGTGGCGAGGAAGTTGGAGAAGTCGATGTAGTAGACGTCGGCGCCGAAGGTGAATTCGCGCGTGGCATAGGCGGTGCCAAGCTGGTAGTTGGTGGTCTGCTCGGGCTTGAGGCTGCGCGAGCCATTCACTTCGATCACGTCGATGGGCGGGGCGAGAAAGCCCTTCGCCACCTGTGCATACGCGCTCCATTCGTCACTGAGCTTTTCGTGCGCGCTGAGCGAGGGCAGCGTGGAGTGATAAGTGGCTTCGGCATACGACGGCACCGGCGGCGACACCTTGTTGAGCGGCGCATCGAGTTGGCGGGTCACTTCCGAATAACGCACGCCGGGGCTCAGCGTGAAGCGATCGGTGACGTTCCAGTCGTATTGCAGATAGGGCTGCACCGTGTCGGTGCGGTCGTCCAGCAGATAGTTGTAGGTCGGGCCGTACTTGGTGCCGGTCAGCTGGCCGGTCGTTTCGTCAATTGGGTACTGGTAGCGCGCGTCCAGGCTGCGTTCGAGCCATACGCCCGTCTGCAGCGAGCCGGGACCAAGGTCGCGAGCGAGGCGCAGCACATCGCCGAACGCATGAAAGCCCGAGTCCGACAGCTTGCCCGGTACATCGGCGTTGACCTTTTTCAGCTTCTTGCCGTTGGCGTCGTAAAAGGTCACGCCGTTGTCGGCGGGATCATTGTCGCTGGCGTCGCTGGTCTTGCGCGCCCAGTGATCGAAGGTGTTGAGGTAGACCTTGTTGTCCACGTCCCAGTCGCCGAGGCGGCTGGTGATGCCGACATAGGTGAAGCTCGAGTAATAGGCCGCGTTGTTATAGCCCTGGTACGACTGCAGGGTCGGGTCGTTCGTCAGGCCATAGCGCCAGCCGAACTCATCGATCTCCTGCTTCGTCGCGCCCTGCACGGTGTTCTGGTGCTCGCGGTTGTAGCTGGTCACGAAGGTCAGCAGCGTGTTCGCGCCGAGCTCGGTGATGGTCTTGAGGAAGATGTGCTCGCGCTTGTCGTCAGTGCCCTTGAGATAGGTATCGCTCGACTCTTTGGATATATCCGCGAACAGCTTGGTGTGGTCGCCCAGTTGTTCGTCCGCGCTCACGCCGCCGGCGCGCGTATTCCAGCTACCGAGCGTGAGATAGGGCGTGATGCCGGGAACATCGCTGGGATCGCGCGAACGCAAGCCCACGGTGCCGCCGAAGGTGGCGTTGCCGATGGTGGAACCACCGCCCGGGCCGCGATCGATCTCCGCCTGGCCGAGCACGTGGTTATTGAAATAGGCCGAGGTGGTGTGATGCAGATCGCTGGCGTCGCCAAAGGGGATGCCATCGAAGGTGATATTGAACTGGCCATCCTGGAAGCCGCGGATGCTGATGCCTTCGTTCTTGCCCAGGCCCGGGCCTTCCGGCGACGTCACCGTCACGCTGGGCGCGTACTTGATGATGTCGTCGAAGTTGGCGTTGAAGCGCAAACCGTCGCGGATGAAGCGCTCATCGATCACCGAGGTGGGCTGCGTCGCATCCAGTGGCGCGGCGCTGGGCGCGAGCGTATCCACCGCGTTGGCGTGCACGCTGATCGGCGCCAGGTCGCGCGTGCCATCGTTGGTGTTGATCGGCGGCAGGCCGCGCGACGCGTCAGCGTCCGCGGCCAGGGCCTTTCCCGCGTTGGGGTCCCGCACGATGGTGACTGTGGTCGGCGTCACGTAGCGATAGCTCAGGCCCGTGCCCTTGAGCAGTTGCGTCAGTTGCTGTTTCGCATCGGCACCGGCGGCCGCACCGCTGCTGCGCAGGCTGTCGGCAACCGCGGGGTCGTACACCACCTGCAGGCCGGTGCTGCGCGAGAACTGGTCGAGCGCCTGGTTGAGCGGCATCGGCGCAATCGCCGGTGCCACAGAAGAAGTGGGCGCCTGTGCGAAGGCGTGAACGGGCAGGGTGCTGCCGAGCAGCAGCGCGATCTGGAGAGCAAGCAGTTTCCGCATGGTGCGTCTGACCTTCGATGGAGTGACATGTGAGCGGTAGGAGTTACTCCTCGCCGCGGCATGACTCACTACGAGTGTCGAGCAGAGCCATTGGGTACCGTTTTCTTCATGAATTTTTTCTTACAGCGCGAACGTGCGACAAAGTAGCGACCGCATGCACGACGCGCACATCGTCCACGCTGCGGATCACTTGCACATTGGGCAAGGTCTGCAGGTAAGCCACGAACGAATCCATATCGCGCGCGTGGAACCGTCCTGAAATCAGCGTCGCGCCGATGCGTGCATCTTCGATCACCAGTGGCCGGCTGCTATACGCATTGAAGCGGCGGGCCACCTCGGCGACGCTGGCGCTTTCGAAGTGGATGTCCGCCGGCAGCCAGCGCGTGCTGCGCGCGAGGTCGGCGTGGTGATCGACCACGTCGAGCGAGCCGTCCATATGCATGGTCGCTTCCTGGCCTCCGGTGAGTTCTGCCAGGGGCGACTGGAGATCCGCAAAACCTTCCGGCGCCCACGACTTCTCACCGCGCTGCCACAGCTTGACCTTGCCGCTGATCACGGTCACCCGGCCGCCATCGGCGGAGTGATGCGCGTCGAACACCGTGCCGATGTCCTGCAGCTCGTTCGCACCCAGGCGCACGCGCAGCGGGCGCGCTGGATCGTGCGCCACGTCGAACAAGGCGCCGCCGCGCAGCACGTTGATGCGACGAGAGCCGGCATCCATGCTCACGATCACCACGCTGTCGCGATCGAGCTGCATGTCGGTGCCGTCGGCCAGGGTGGTGCTGCGCACTGCGTCCTTGGCCGAGGCGTAGCTGTCCCAGGCCTGTGGCGTGGACTGCCGCCAGGCTGCGGCGCCGGTGGCCACCAGCATGACCAGGGCTGCTGCCTGAGCGAGCCATGCGGTCCAGCGCGGACGAGGCCGGGCGGTAGGCATGGCCCTGGTTGGGCGCGGCACGGGCAGCGACACCACGGCCGCGTCATCCGCGGCCAGTTCGCAGAGCTGGGCTTCGTTCAAGGGGTCGAGCGCGCTGGCGGCGCCTAGATCGCCGTGCAGGTGCGCCATCGCAAGATATTCGGTGACGTGCAGCGGCGACTCGCGCAGCCACGCCATGAAGGCCTGCTGCTGCGCCTCGTCAAAGCCATCCTGCTGATCCAGATACCAGCTGGCGGCTTCCTCGGTGGCGCGGCGCTGACGCTCGGCCGCTTCGCGGTGGCGGGCAAATTCAGTCATAGCGCGCCATCCCGACGCGGCATACGGCCAGCGCCTTGACGATGTATTTCTTCACCATGTGGGTGGAAATGTTCAGTCGTTCACCAATGTCGCGATAGCCCAGTTCATCGCGGTAATGCATCACGAGTGCGGCGCGACACTTGGGCGTGAGTCGCATGATCACCGCGGCCAGGCGCTGGCGACGAAGGTCGCGATCCACGTCGGCTGCGGCGTTGCACGGCGTGAACAGTCGCTCGAGTACGTCGTTCACTTCATCGCCGGTTTTGGGGCTGCGTTGCTTGCGCGCGGCGTGTTCCTTGACCAGGTTCGCCGCGACGGTGAACAGATACGCCTCGGGCTTCTCGATCAGCTCGCCGCCGCTGCGGTCGGTGCGCAACAGGCGCAGGTAAAGTTCCTGCACCAGATCCTGCGCATCCCACGCATGCGCGGTGCGCTTGAGGAAGTAGCGGTTGAGCGTGTCGTGTTGTTCTTCGAACAACTGCGCCAGCCCGGTGGTGGAATCGGCGGTCACATGCACTCGCAGCGCCGTCGACGCGGTCGTCGGCTGATGAGCCAGGGTGTCCGGGCGAAGCTAGCGGGAGATTGTGACGGATCCGTGAAAGCGATGAATGCACGGCAACCAACCGCGCCAAAACGTGCTGTTGGGCGCGCTGCCGGCACTTACCGCCCGTGCGAGGACTAGTGCAGAGTCTCCCGGCTGGCGATACGCCGGAGCGGTGTGCGCCAGTGATGATCGGTCTTGAGTGATGCCAGCGGCATCTCGGAATAGGGGATCAACATGGAGGAAAACCATATGCATCATGCATCGAACCGTCGGTTTCGTTGGTTGGCTTTGGGCGCCTTGGCGATGTCGTTGACATCGATGGGCGCGATGGCCGCCAACAGCGTGCCGTCCAGTGGACTGGGCCAGTCGTGGCCGAACGCCACCGACGTCAGCGCCAGTCCGCATTGGCATGTCTATGTGTTCCAGCGCAATGGTGTGCGCTATGTGCAGATCAACGATCTCAATGGCAAGGTGCGCGCCGCATTCGCCACGGCGTCGGGTAGCTTCCTGACCTTGCCGGTGGGCTCCGATGCTGCGCGCGTGGCCACGCCTGACGAGCCGCTGCCGGCATCCGGCAACACCAAGGGCGACATCGTCTATCAGGACAGCACCGTGAGGGTGCTGGTCGCGCCGCAGGCTGATGGTTCGACGGCGACGTTTGTGGCCGCTGGCGACTGCCACGACCCGGTCGAATGCAGCTCGCGTCTTCAGGGGCCATCGAGCAACGCGGTGGTGGCACCGCAGGCTCCCGCCTCCACCAAGAATGCGACCACCTCGTCCGGCGATTGCCACGATCCGGTGGAATGCAGCTCGCGCGCCAATTGATGTTGCGGTAACCCTGCCGGAGCGCTTCTAGCGTGAAGCGCTCCGGTGGATCGCGCTACTGCGCAGCGAGTCGTGCAGGAGCAGGGTCACGCTGACGTTCGATCCGATGTCGCGCAGATGCACATCGCCGCCATAGATATGCGTGCGATCGCGAATCGAGGAGATGCCCAGCCCGCTGGCGCCCAGCAGGGTCATCGCCTGCTTCCAGGGTTCCTCATCGAGCTCCGCTTGAGGTGTCGCGTAGCCCATGCCACGCCTGCCGACCAGGCGCATCACCACCCAGCGTCGGCCGCGCGTGTGTCCGCCGCGCAGCTGCAGCTGCACATCCTGCATGGGACCGCGCGACAGCACGTGGACCAGCACTTCGCAGGCCAGCCGATACAGTGCCATATGCACGTCGGGAGCGAGCTGGCTTAGTCCGCGTCCAGAGAGTTCGCACTGATAAGTGGCGCCCGCCATCTGGATGGCCTGTGCAAACGGCCCTTCGCGCAGCGTGGCCGGCACCCCGCGCTCGCGCCAGCCGCGCGGATAAAGCGCATTGGCCAGGCGATGCATTTCGTGTTGCGCAAGCGCTACCTGCTTGGCATAGCTGCGTTCTTCGCTGGTGGGCAGCACATGTCGAAGGCGGTCCAGCAGGCGGTTGTGGTTGTCGCGGATGGTCACGCCGATATGTTCCAGCGTGTCGGCCGCCTGGCGTAGCCGCAGCTCTTCGAGGTAAAGGCCTTGCTGCGCAAGCTGAAAGCCGCGCAAGGTATCCATCTGCGTGGCCTGCTCCGCATGCGTCTGATGGGCGATGCGCGAACCCAGCATAAGCAGCGTGGTGATGGCGAACGCGATCAGCGCCTGGGCCTGGATCACGCCCGGGTCGCGCACGATCGACGAGGTCATGGTCACCGTCAAGCTCGCCAGCGTGCCGCCCAGTGCCGCGCCTTGCCAGCCGTGGCGCGAGGTGAGCCAGACCACTGGCAGGAACATGGCGATGCGGAATACCTGCATGCTGTCGCCCTGGCTGCTGAACACCAGACCCATCAGCACCAGCAGCGGCGTCACCACGCCGATCAAGGTGTCCTTGACCAGGCGGCTGCGCCACAACTCGGCATCGCGCAGATTGGCCGGCTTGCGCGTCTGCCATAGATAGATCGCAATCACCGTGGGCGCGATGGCCAGTGCACCCAGGTAGTTGCCGAGGAAATAGCCAAAGATGATTTGCACGTCCAGCGGCGGCAGCGGGACGCCGGCTGGCACTTCCGCCGCCATCAGCACCAACGCATCACCGATCGCGGTCAGCACGGCGCCGGCAAGGATCACGCCCAGCAGCATGGGCATGTTGATCTGGTGTGCGCCCAGCAACAAACGCGCATGGCGGCGCGCCCAGGCCACGGCGCCCATCAAGGGGAGGATCGGTGGCACCGCGGCCAGCGCCGACCAATGCCAGCCAAAATCGTTCATGCAATGCCAGGCGTGATAATCCACCGGGATCATTTCGCCGAGGAGCAGCGCGGGCCAATAGCGATAGGGAAACAGCAGGAGGCAGACCACCCGCAGGCCCGCCGGCAGATTCCAGTGCGAGACGGATACGTCGCGTAGCAACGCATAGCTGACGGCGTACGCCATGCAAACAGCCACATGACGGCCCCAGGCGCGTGGCGCGATAGCTTCCCCCATGCTGTTCTTCCCCTTGGCTGCCGTGACTCCCCTGGCTCTCGTGGGCCAGGGTTTATGTGCTCGGTGCGATATCGTCGTGCACCGGCACCCCCATCATCCAGGTCGGGTATCGGTCGTCCTGCCGCCCTGAATCACCTGTTGGGCTGCGCCACGTTTTCACTCTGCAATCAGGCGCGGCCGTGTGACACCAGCGCGGACTCTCTCATAAAAGCCGGTGATGTTCTGGTGAAGGGTGTCGCATTGTGACGCAGTGCAAATACTTGCGATGTTGTTCACGCAATTTCACGATCAGATCGACGAATCAGGGGCTTAGGCGGCCTCGCCACGACGACTGGCGATGGTCACGCCTTCGCGCATGGCCTTGGTCACCGGGGTATTGGCGACGATTTCCAGCAGGCGAGCCCATTGCTCATCGGTGAGCGCGCCGGAAGCGTGCAAGGTGCGCATCACCTGCAGGCGTCCCTCGTCGTCGCGATCCAGTTGCAGCTCAGCGCGGAATTCGCCCAGCTCCCAGCCCTTGCGTTCGGCGTACATGCGCAAGGTGATCGCGGTGCAGGCGGCGAGGGCGGCCAGGTAGTAATCGAACGGCGCTGGGGCAGCGCCTTGTCCGCCGAGCTTGACCGGCTCATCGGTATCCAGCTTGAAGTGCGCGGTGTCGATGTGATGAAGGTAGTGGCTATCGGTTGAAACGATGCTGGCGGAGGACACGTGGGACATGGGTGTTGATCCTTGGGTGATGGAACAAGTTGCTTGCATGGGATCACGCCGGACCACTCGCCATCCTTCGTCATCCCTGCAAAAGCAGGGATCCAGCGCCTTGCCGTTCAAGGCGCAAAAGTCACTGGATCCCTGCTTTTGCAGGGATGACGAGCAGGAGGGCGTGTCTTTCGCGATGACCGTGAACGTCGAGCACAGGAGTGCAGCGTAAGCGTCGATGCGCCTGGCGCCAAGCACCGTGCTGTGCGCCATCGATCTGGCAATTGGACAAAAGTCGCCCCTGGCTGGGCGCTTATCGTTGCCTGGTAGCGCTGCGCGTGCTTGAGACGGGGCGATATAATCGGCATGTACGTGCAAGCGCTTGCACGTTGCGTACGCGCCGGTCACCGACTCACGGATGGCCAACAGCTCCGCGCTCCACTTTCCGGATGACCTCGCCATGCGTTCCCTCGCCCTTCCTGTCGCCATTGCATTCAGTCTGGTTCTTGCCGGCTGCACCACCAGTCGCGGCTTGCACACCACGGGCAACATGACCGATCCGGGTAGCTTGAAATCCGAGCGCAGTCTGGCTGATGTGCAGCTCAGTCCCACGGCATGGCCGGCGCAGGATTGGTGGGTGGCCTATGGCGATCCGCAACTCACCGCCTTGATCGAGGAAGCCCTGCAGAACAATCCCAGCCTCGAGCAGGCGCAGGCGCGTGCACGCCAGGCGCAGGCCGTGGCGGACAGCATCAACTCGGCGCGCAAGCCACAGTCGAATTTCGACGCATCGATCATCGGCGCCTACCTGTCGAAGAAGAACCCGATCTATCCCGAATACGCGATTGGCACCTTCGCCTGGAGCAAGTCGCTCACCGCCGATTTCTCGTGGGATCTGGACCTGTGGGGTGGCAAGCGCGCCGCATGGGAAGCCTCGCTGGGTCGCAGTCGTGCCGCGCAGATCGAAGCGCATGCGGCCCGCATCGAGTTGTCGGTGAATGTGGCGCGCGCCTATGTCCAGCTCGGCTATGCGTTTGCGCAGAAGGATGTCGCCGATGCGGAGGGCGATCGCACCGGTCGCTCGCTCGACATCACGCGCAAGCTGGTGCGCGGCGGCCTGGGCACACCGCAGCAGGAGCACTTGGCCGACTCGGAGGCCGCCGGCGCCGAGCAGCAGAAGGTGGCCGCCGACCGCGCCATCGATGCGGCGCGCAGCTCTCTCTCGGTGTTGCTGGGGCAGGGGCCGGATCGTGGGCTCAGCATCGAGCGACCGCATCTGGTCGATCGCGGCCCGGCCGTGCTGCCGGACAAATTGCCGGTGGATCTACTCGGACGTCGCGCCGATCTCGTTGCGGCGCGCTGGGAAATCGAAGCGGCCAACCGCGACGTCACCGCGGCGAAGAAAGAGTTCCTGCCCAACATCAGCGTCAGCGCCATGGCCGGCCTGATTGCCGTGGGCGGCAGCACCAATGTGCTGTCGCTGCAGGCACGCCAGTATGTGTTCGGTCCCGCACTGACCCTGCCGCTGTTCGATGGTGGCCGTCGCCGCGCCCATCTGGCCGGTGCCGATGCCGAGTACGACGCCATGGTGGCGCGTTACAACGGCCTGCTGGTCAGTGCCTTGAACGAGGTATCCGACCAGGTTTCCGCGCTCACCTCGGTGCGCCAGCAGATCGTCCTGGAGCGGCGCTCGGCGGACGATGCGCAGAAGAGCTGGGATGACGCCATCAAGGCTTATGAGGGTGGGCTGCGCGGCCCGCTCACGCCGCTCACGAGTCGCCAACAATTGCTCACCGCGCAACAGCGTCTGGCCTTGCTGGAAAGCCAGCAGGCGGATATTTCGATTCGCTTGATCGAGGCGCTGGGCGGTGGTTTCGACGGCGTCAATGACGTCGCCGAGATGAATGAAGCGAGCGCACCCCCGCAGGCGTCGGCGGCACCGGACGCCACGCGCCGATGAGTTACGAACTTCACTCCATCGACGCGCCCGACGCCGCGGATCGTGAAGCCATCGCTGCGCCGCTGCGTGCCTATAACCTGAGCAAGGTGCCGACGCTCGATATCCAGCCGCTGGTGATCGCCTTGCGTGACGCGCAGGGCCGCACCGTCGGTGGGCTTTGGGGCGAGACAGCGCTCGACTGGCTGCACATCGACCTGCTTGGCATTCCCGAGTCCATGCGCGGACAGGATGTTGGCACGGCGATTCTGCGTCGCGCCGAAGACATCGCCCGCGAGCGCGGCTGCGTCGGCGCGTGGCTGGATACGTTCGCGTTCCAGGCCCGCGGCTTCTACGAGAAACTCGGCTATAGCGTGTTCGGCGAGATTCCCGATCATCCGGTGGGTGGCGCCCGGTATTTCCTGCGCAAGCGGTTCTGACTCAGCGCAGGATCTCCACCAGCAAAATCCACGCGCCAAACATGCCGCCGATGAAAGAAAACAGGACGCCTGGCACCAGCCAGTAAAGGCCGCCGCCCGTACCAAGCTCGATCGAGATCGCCATCACCAGGAAGGGTAGTGTGGCGATCTGCGTGATCAGTGCGCGGGTCAGGATCCAGTCCTTGTGTTCGCGCCAGTTCCAGTTGGCAGTGGCCTCGCGCAGTTGCGTGAACTGGTTCCAGGTGGGAATGAACCACGCCACCAGGCCGATCGCCAACGCTCCCCAGCCGAACAGCCGCGCCGAGATACCCGGCACCAGACCCAGCGAAGCAATCAGCAGCACGTTGGACAGCTTGCACAGCGCGTCGATGGCGCGGCTGGGCAGGATGGGATTGGCCACGATACTGGACAAGTTGATCGAGATCGCCACAAACAACAGGCCAGTCAGCGCCGCCGCGGCGCCCACCTCGGCCGACAGCAGAGAACTCCAGCCAGCAAGATCGTAAGCGTGCATACCCGCTCCTCGACGATAGCTGACTGACCTTACAACGCCGGCCCGGCGTATGCTTGGGATCGTGGCCCACAACCCCATCTTTGTGGCCTGCGTAGCGTTGTAGAGGGCCGGCGCCGATGGCGCGCGATGGGCCCGGGAGGCAAGAGCAATGGCGACAGGTTGGGCCGGCGATGGCGCCGTACAGGACCAGATCGACGCGACCGTGGACGACGCGGTCAAGCGTGCGCGCAGCCGCATGCAGAGCGGCCCTGGTCTCACCCACTGCGAAGAATGCGATGCAAGCATTCCCGAGGCGCGACGCAAAGCCGTGCCGGGCGTACGCTTGTGCGTGAACTGTCAGACGGCGCATGACCAGGAAGAGGCCGCCTTCAGCGGCTACAACCGTCGCGGCAGCAAGGACAGCCAGCTGCGCTGAACGGCATCCGACAGCGCCGCATCGTTTCACCCGTTATGCACGTCTGCAGCCGCATTTGCGGCAGTTTTGCTCTTGACACGCGACGCTGCGGCGAGGGTCAATGGTTCGTTTCTGTCGAACCAGGATGCGCCCTCGCATGACCATGTCCTACCGCCTGTGCCCGTTCGCCCGTTCCGTCACTGCTGGGACGCGCCGATGAGCCGCCTCAGCCCGCTGGCCGGCAAGCTGGTCCCTGAGAATCAACTGGTGGACGTGAACCGCTTGCGCGATGCGTACGCCGATCTGCGGCCAGACGTGGGCGTGCCCAGCCAGCGCGTGGCCTTTGGCACATCCGGCCATCGCGGCAGTTCGTTCGAGCGCAGCTTCAACGAATGGCATGTGCTGGCCATCACCCAGGCCATCTGCGAATACCGTGCGGGCAAGGGCATCGACGGTCCGCTGTTCATCGGCATCGATACGCACGCCTTGTCGCAGCCGGCTTTGGAAAGCGCGCTGGAAGTGCTAGCCGCGAACGGCGTGGAGACCATGATCTCCAAGGGGGGCGAATACACGCCGACGCCGGCCATTTCGCACGCCATCCTCACCTATAACCGCGGACGCAGTCATGGCTTCGCCGACGGCATCGTGGTTACGCCTTCGCATAATCCACCCGACGGTGGCGGCTTCAAGTACAACCCGCCCAACGGCGGTCCGGCCGACACGGATATCACCGGTTGGGTGCAGAAGCGTGCGAATGCGCTGATCGAGGGCGGCTTGCGCGATGTGCGCCGCGTGCCTTTCGCCGAAGCCATGCGCGCGTCGACGACGCACCAGCACGACTTCCTCGATGCCTATGTCACCGACCTCGCCAATGTCATCGACTTTGATGCGATACGCGGCAGTGGCGTGCATCTGGGCGTCGATCCGCTGGGCGGCTCGGGCGTGCACTACTGGGCGCCGATTGCCGAACGTTATGGTATCGACCTGACGGTAGTGAGTGACGCGGTCGATCACACCTTCCGCTTCATGAGCGTGGACTGGGACGGCAAGATCCGCATGGATCCTTCCTCCTCGCACGCCATGCAACGCCTGATCGGCCTCAAGGACAGCTACGACGTCGCCTTTGCCTGCGATACCGACCACGACCGCCACGGCATCGTGACGCGCAGCACCGGCCTGCTGTTGCCGAATCATTATCTGTCCGTGCTGATCGACTATCTGTTCCGCCATCGTCCGCACTGGCGCAGCGATGCCGCCGTCGGCAAGACGCTGGTGAGCACCGGCTTGATCGATCGCGTGGCGAAGCGCCTGGGTCGCCGGCTCTACGAAGTGCCGGTTGGCTTCAAATGGTTTGTCGATGGACTGTTCGATGGCTCGCTGGGTTTTGGCGGCGAGGAAAGCGCGGGCGCATCCTTTCTGCGCCGCGATGGCAGCGTATGGAGCACCGACAAGGACGGCATCGCGGCCGCGCTGATGTCAGCGGAAATCGCGGCGCGTACGGGCAAGGATCCGGGGGAGCTGTATCGCGAGATGACGCGTGCCTTGGGTACGCCGGTGTCCGAGCGCGTCGATGCGCCGGCCAATACCGAGCAGAAGGCGAGGCTTTCCAAGCTTTCGCCCGATCAGGTCAAGAGCACGCAGCTGGCTGGCGAGAAGATCGAAGCCGTGCTGGATCGCGCGCCAGGCAATGGCGCATCGATTGGCGGCATCAAGGTGGCGTCGGCCAATGGCTGGTTCGCAGCGCGGCCGTCGGGTACCGAAGACATCTACAAGATCTACGCGGAAAGCTTCAAGGACGAAGCACACCTTCAGCGTCTGTTGGAGGAAGCGCAGGCGATGGTGGACGCGGCGCTGCACGCAAACTGATTCATCTGCATCGACGCGCGCAAACAGGCGCGCCCACCGTGGCGCGCCTGTTTGCATTAAGCGTTACACCGGCGAAGGATTGCGTTCCTGGAAGCCCGCCTGGTGCCAGTACGGATAGGCTGGCGTCACGGCGCTGGCTGCATCGAGCTTGGCCACCTGTTCCTTGCTGAGATTCCAGCCCACCGAACCGAGGTTCTGCTTCAGCTGCTCCTCGTTGCGCGCACCAATTACCACGGTCGACACCGTGGGACGCTGCAGCAGCCAGTTCAGCGCGACCTGCGGCACGCTCTTGCCGGTTTCCGCGACGACCTCGTCAAGCGCATCGATCACGCGATAAAGGTAGTCGTCCGACATCTGCGGACCCATGTCGCCGGTCTTGTGCAGGCGGCTGGTCGCAGGCAGCGGCTCGCCGCGGCGCAGCTTGCCGGTGAGACGACCCCAGCCCAGCGGGCTCCACACCACCGCGCCCACGCCTTGGTCGATGCCGAGCGGCATCTGCTCCCACTCATAATCGCGACCGATCAGCGAGTAGTACGCCTGGTTGGCGATGTAGCGCGAATAGCCGTAGCGGTCGGCCACCGCGAGCGATTTCATCAGGTGCCAACCGGAGAAATTGGAGACGCCGATGTAGCGGATTTTGCCCGCGCGTACGAGATCGTCCAGCGTCGACAGCGTTTCTTCCACTGGCGTCATGGCGTCGAACCCGTGCAGCTGGAACAGGTCGATGTAATCGGTGCCCAGGCGCTTGAGCGCGGCATCGCAGGCCTTGAGCAGATGGAAGCGCGAGGAACCCACATCGTTGGGATCTTCGCCGGAGCGGAAGGTCGCCTTGGTCGAAATAAGCACGCGGTCACGACGACCCTTGATGGCTTCGCCAAGCACCGACTCGGCGGCGCCTTCGGAATAGATGTCCGCGCTGTCGAACATGGTGAGGCCGGCATCGAGGCAGACGTCGACGAGGCGCTTGGCTTCCGCCACGTCGGTGTTGCCCCAGGCGCCGAAGAATTCGCCTTTGCCGCCGAAGGTGCCGGTGCCGAAGCTCAGTACGGGCACCCTGAAACCGGATGCGCCCAAGTGCCGATATTCCATGGGAGGGACCTCTTTTGTGCTTGGTAGTGGGGGAGAGGGATGACTGTTCCAAAGTTCGAAGATACGGAACTATGGTCTGGGAGGCAATGCGCTTGGGGTAATGGTGCTTGGTCGTTCGCATGAGTGGCGTGTGCGAGCTTTGAGGCGTTCGCATGGCGGCCGGCATCCGTGCGAAGGCAGCTTTTCACTCGTCATGCCGGCGTAGGGCGGAGGCGCTCTTCACCAGCTGAAGGCTGATCAGCCAGAGCCTCGGCACCTGGTTGTCGCGTGATCGCCAGCTTGCTCACCGCCGCGTGCTTCCGATCTTCCGCCGGAGGCCGGGCTACTTTTCTTTGCTTGCCCACGCACGCGCAAGAGCGCGCGCGAACGGCGAAGCTGGCCCGAAGGGCAGGGGGATGCCGGCGAGCGCTGGCGACTATATTCTGCGGAGGTCCGCTTTCGACCCAGAGCAGACCCAACAAAAGGACAGTCGATGTCCCTAGCGGGCTATCCAGCTACATTCGGTAGAAGCATTGTTGATTTCCGCCGAAAACTGAGCCGGGCTTTTCATCGAAAAGTGAGCCACCCGTTTGTGCGTCAGGTTAGCTCAGGTGATAGATGAAGGTGAGGTTTAGCGCTCCTTTCCGGTGTCCGTAACGTGGTTCCTGAAG